>NZ_VWVV01000017.1 GCF_009830945.1 Nocardiopsis sp. FR4
GCGGTCCCGTGTTTCGGGCGCCGCCCGGACTCCGGGGTTCTCTCTTCGGTGCTGTTCGTCATGGGTCACGACGGTAGGAGGTGGACCTTTCCGTTTCCTGTGGACCGCGTTAGAGCACGGTAGGAACCGGACGCCCTTCCCGGCCCGGGGCGGGCGGGCCGGCGGTCCGGCCGGGTGCGCGGGCTCCGCCGTGTGCCGGGCGGGGTCCGTCGCCGTGACGGGTCAGTGGTCCTGTCCGCGTGCGCGCCTCCACTCGCTTCGGCGGGGGACAAGATAGAGGGGATTGTGACGCATGTGATCGGTCGTTGCTTCCCCGTGGGCGACACGGCCCGACTGCTGGAGGAAATGTTGTGAACGCGTGGTTCAAGTCCTCGTACTCGGAGAACGCCGCTCACTGCGTGGAACTGCGCCACCGGAACGAACGCGTGCAGGTGCGCGACACCCAGAACCGGCAGGCGGCCACCCTGGCCTTCCCCGCCACCGAGTGGGCCGCCCTGCTCACCAGCGAGCGCGGCGCCTCCGCCCGCTGATCCCCTGACCCGTCGGTTCGGGCCCGCCGCCCTCCTCCTCGGGCGGCGGGCCGCGCCGCGTCCGACGCCCCCGTGGGCGGCCTCCCCGCGCCCTGCGCGGTCCGCGGGGGCGCGGCCCTCAGCCGGAAGCGTTCCAGTGCCCCGCCAGGTCCCGGTAGAGCGGGGAGTCGCGCAGCAGGGACTCGTGCGTGCCGAACGCCGTGCCCGCGCCGTCCAGGACGAGGACCCGGTCGGCCCGCAGAGCCGACGACAACCGGTGCGCGATGACGATCAGCGTCGTGTCCGGCCGGTTCGCCAACGCGTCCTCCGCGTGCGCCTCGGCGGCCGGGTCCAGGTGGCAGGTCGACTCGTCCAGGATGAGAAGCGGCGCCGGGGACACGTAGGCCCGGCCCAGGCAGAGCGCCTGCCGCTCCCCGGCGGAGAGGGTTCCGGGGTCCACGTCGGCCTCCAGGCCGCCGAGGCGGCCCACCAGCGAATCGAGGCGCAGCGCCGCCACCGCCCGGGCGACGCGGTCGTCCCCGGCCCCGGGATCCAACTGGGCGAGGTTCTCCCGGACCGAACCGGCGAAGACGTAGCCCTGCTGGGGGAGGAGGACCCGCATCCGGGCCAGCTCCCGGGGGGAACGCCCGGCGATCGGCTGGCCCGCCAGCCGTACGGAACCCTCGTCGGGGGCGTGCAGCCCGGACAGCACGTGTGCCAGCGTGGACTTGCCGATCCCGCTCGGGCCGACGATCGCGACGCGCTCCCCGGCCTCGATCGAGAGATCGAGCCCCTCCACCAGGGGACGCGCCCCCGCTCCGTAGGACACCCGCACCCCGCGGCACCACACCGCCGGTGCCGATCCCGCGGCGGGGGGGTCGTCCGGCCCGTGGTCACCGGCCTCCGCGGTCCGGGAACCTCCCCCGTCGGCGCCTTCCGCCCCCGCGGACACGAACCGGTCGAGGACCACCACCAGGCGGCTGCCCGCGGCGCCCACGGCGGTCATCATCGTCTGGAGCGCCGGCAGCAGGGACTGCACGAGATAGGCCAGGGCGCCCATGAGCGCTCCCGTGGTGACGCCCTGGTCGCGCAGCCACGGCGTGGCGACGAGCAGCAGGACGACGGGGAGCTGCCCCGCCACGCCGAGCGCCAGCGTCCTCACGGCCGTCCACCGGGCCAGGGACCGCGTCGACGCCGCGGCCTCGTCGACCAGGACCCCGGCGCGGTCGGCCGCCGCGCCCGTGGTCCCGCAGGCCACCAGGTCGCGCAGCTGGCCCCGCAGGGCTCCCGCACGGTCGGTGAACGCCTCGTCGGCGTCGAGGAACCGGCGTTGCGCCGTGGCCATGGGAGCGAGTGTGAGGAGGAAGAGCACCAGTCCGAGCAGCATGGGCGGTACCACGACCAGCAGCAGTTCGGGGGCGAGGGTGAGCATCCCCGCGAACGCCCCCGCCGCGGTGAAGAGGAAGGACCGCAGCGTCAAAACCAGCCCGGCGAAGCTGTCACGTGCGATCTCGGTCTGCTGGGTGAGCCGCGAGACCGCGGACCGCTCGGCCACCGCCGCCTGTGCCGGGTCGGTCACGGCGCGGTGCAGGGCCTGTCCGACCGCGCGCCGCACCAACCCGTCCCGCAGCGGTTCGACCAGCTCGGAGAGCTGGCCGAACACGCCGCGCAGTACGGGGCCGGCGAGGAGGACCGAGCCCGCGGCGACGGCGAGCCACACCAGGCCGACGGCGGGCCTCCCCGCCAGGAACCCCTGGTCCAGGGCGCGGGCCAGGCAGATCCCGAGGAGGAAGGTCTGCGCGGACTCCAGCAGAGACCAGGCGCCCAGGCGCAGCAGCGCACGCCTGTGACGCCACAGGAAGGACCGGGCGTGCGGCATCAGTCCACGCAGTGCGCCCCGGCGGCGGTCCGGCCTCCGCCGCGGGTCCGGATCGCGGCGCCGCGGGCGGGTGCGCCCGGACCGCGGGGGGCGCCGGGTGGCCGCCCCGGCCCCGTCCACCACCGCCTCGGGCCTCACCGGTTCCCCTCGTCGGAGGTGTCGGTGTGGCCGAAGGCCGCGCGGTAGTCGGGGTCCCGCCACAGTTCGGCGTGTGTGCGGACGGCCCGGACGCGGCCGCCGTCCAGCCACACCACCAGGTCCGCGCGCGCCGCCGTGGAGAGCCGGTGCGCGATGACGACCCGGGTGCAGGGACGGACCTCGCTCGCCAGCGCCCGCTCCACCTGCCGTTCGGTCGCCGTGTCGAGGCTGGAGGTGGCGTCGTCCAGGATCATCAGCCGTCCCGCGTGGGCGAACGCCCGCGCCAGCCCCAGCCGTTGCAGCTCCCCGCCGGAGAGCGGCGCCTCCTCCAGCGGTGTGGCGTATCCCCGGGGAAGCGCCCGGACGAAGCCGTCGGCTCCGGCCGCCCGTGCGGCCGACCGTACGCGTGCGAACGGAGCGCGCTCGGCCCCCGACGCGATCGCGTCCCCCACGGTGGTGCCCTGGAGCGACGGACGCTCGAACGCGTACCCGACCTCCGTGCGGAGCACGTCGGCCGCCACGGCGTCGAGGGGTACGCCGTCCAGGCGGACCTCGCCCTCGTCGGGGTCGGTGAGCCGTCCGGCGACGGCCCCCAGCGTCGACTTGCCGGAGCCGGAGCGTCCCACGACGGCCACCGTCCGACCGCCGGGAACGCGCAGGTCGACGCCGCGCAGCACCCACACGCCGCCGCGTTCCACCCCGACACCGCGCAACTCCAGCGCCCCCGGCCCGTCGGAGGGAAGCCGGGCCCGCCCGTGGGCCAGCGGGGGGACCGTGAGGAGCGCGTTCACGCGGCGCGCCGCCGTCCGGCCGCGGACCAGCGCTCCGAGCGGACCGGCCACCGATCCCAGCCCCGCGGCCAACGCGGCGTACCGCGACACCGCCAGCAGGTCGCCGACGCTGATCCTCCCGTCCGCCAGACCGAGCCCGCCGACCGCGAGCACGGCGGTGATGAGCAGGGGCATGAGTACTCCGCTGCGCGCCGTGGCGGAGCCGTGCACCGACCACATGCGCCGCCCCTCGGTGCCGAGCTCGCCCAGGGGCAGCAGGACGCGGGCGCGCTCCTCGTCCACCGTCCCGGCGGCGGCGATGGCGCGCGCGCCGCCGAGGGCGTCCGTCAGCCGCGTCGCGATCAGGGCCTGCACCCGCTGGTACCGAAAGACGCTGTCGGAGGAGTGGCGGGCGAAGGAGCGCAGCACCAGGAGCAGGAGCGGGAGCCCCAGGACGAAGGCCAGGCCCGTCCACACGTCGATCACGAACAGCGCGACCAGGGCTCCGGCGGGTGCGAGGACCGCCGCGACGATCTGGGCCGCACCGGCCGGGGCGGCCCCGGCCTCGGTGGCGTGCGCCGAGAGACGGGTCGCCACGTCGCCGGGGGAGAACCGGCTCACGCCGTGGGGCGCGGCGGCCAGCAGGCGACGGATGGCCCGCCGTCTCAGCCAGGCCGTGGACCGCGCGCCGACCGTTCCCGACAGCAGGGCGACGGCCGCGTCCAGCACGACGTCGGCGGCGGTCAGGGCCACGGCCACCGCCAGTGCGCGCCCGGCGTCCGGGTGGCCCTCCAGGAGCAGGTCGAGGGTGCGGCCGAGCACGGCGGGCAGGGCGATCGAGGCGGCCGCCGCTCCGGCGGCGCACAGCAGGATCCCCGCGGTGCGTCCGGCGCTCGCCCGGGTCATGCGGGCGAGCAGGACGTCCGCGGACCGTGTGACGTTCGTGCCGGCCGTGCCGTCACGCGGGCGGGTGGACACCATCCGGTCGCCTTCCTACCTGGCTCGTGGCGGAGCCCGGCGGCGCCCCCGGGCGCCGCCGGACCGAAGGGGGAGTCCGTTCACCGGACTCGGCGCCGTGGGGCCGGAACCCGGCCCCACGGCTCGGTCACGCCGCGCTCATTAGCGGCAGGTGGTGAGGCTCAGGCTGCTGTCGCCGCACAGGAGGAGGCTGGCAGCGCTGGGGCTGGCGGCCTCACCGTGCGCCTCGTCCTTGACGGTCTCCAGGGACTGCAGGTCGAGCAGGGACATGGCTGACATCCTTTCGTCGATACTTTCTTCTCTTCTATTCATTTGTTCCGGACCACGTCAGTGGCCGGTTCTGGGTCCGCCGCAGCGGAGGGAGGAAGGGCAGCTGGGCGGGTTGTTCTCCCCGCGCTGCGGCGAGCGCGAGGAGGCATCCCGCGGTGCCCGTGGAAAGGTCCATGGAGAGCCGCATCAACTGTTCTCCGGGGAAGGCCAGGTGGCCGCGGTAGCGCATGGCGTACCGGGACAGGGCGTCGACCTGGCGGCGCACCTCCCCGGGGCCGGTGCCGGGTCCGGGGGCTGTCGTCCGGCTCAGGTACAGGACCATGCCCGCCAGTCCGCGGAAGAGGCCGGGCTGAGCGTAGAAGCGGGACCGCGCGGCGTTGACGATCGACGGCCGGACCCGCTCGAACTCCTCGTCGGAGCGGTGCTCCAGGTAGTCGTCGAGCACGGTTCCCACCCCGACGCTGCCCGCGCCGAGATAGGGCAGGGTCCGCCATCCCTCGTCCACCTGGAGCGTGCCGAAGACGCTGGTGACGCAGCGGTCGAGGTCGGCCCGGAGCGTTCGCCCGGCCAGGTCGAGCAGTGCGGTGTCGCCCGTGCGCTCGTACAGGCGCAGGCAGAGCAGGGCCACGCCCGCGCCCCCGTGGAGCAGCCCGGCGCGGCGCCGCTCGGGCGGGGCGCCCAGGAATCCGTGTGCGGCCAGCTCCGCGCAGCGCAGCGCGCCCGAACGCAGCTCCGCCTCTCCGGTGGCGGCGGCCAGGGAGTCGAGGGCCAGGCCGATTCCGGCCGTCCCACCGTGCATCCCGGGGCCGAGCCCCTCCCACGGCTGCGCCAGGACCAGTTCGGTCAGCGCCAGGGAGGGCTCCCCGTGGCCGAGGCGGTGCAGGGTCCAGGACAGGCCCGAGAGTCCGTCGAAGAAACCCAGGGGGGTCCCGGGAGCGGGTTCCTTGCTGTGCCGCAGCAGCCATTCCTCGGCCTCGGGGCACCGTGCGGCGCCGCTCTCGGCGAGGGCGTAGAGCACCCCGGCGGCGCCGTAGCCGAAGGAGAGCCCGCCGCCCGCCGTCGAGAACTGGGCGATGTCGCCGGGAAAGTAGCGGTCGTCCCGGTCGGGGGTGGCCGAGGCGAGGATGGCGCGGACCATCGAGTCCCGGCTGCGCGGCCAGTCCCCAGGCTCGGCCGGCGGGTAGGGGTCGCGGGTGCCGACGGGTGCCGGGAGCGCTCCCGGCGAGGACGCGCCCGCCCCCGGACCGCCGTCCGGGTCGCGTAGGATCTCCGCCACGCCGAGTTCCAGGAACTCCCGGGCCTCGGGGAAGACGCGCGCGGCCTCCTCGGCCAGGTGGACGGCCTTGCCCCGGTCCACGGCCAGCACGCTGGTCAGCGGCAGGAGGAGCGCGATGCGCAGGCAGGCCAGCGCGTACAGGTCCACGTCGAAGCCCCGCCGCCCGCGCGGGGCGACGAAACCCGGGTTGGCGACCGTCTGGCGGCTGTCCTCGTCGGCGTCCCGGGCGGCCTCGAAGTCGAGCAGCACCACCGAGGACTCGTCCTCGGAGACCATGATGTTGAACAGGTGCAGGTCGTTGAAGACGATGCCGCGCGCGTGCACCGCCTTGACCGCCTCCTCCACCAGGCCGTGCAGGCGCATCGCCCACCGGCCGTACTCCCTCAGCCTCTCCGGTTCGGGTTCGGCGTCCACCAGGGGGTGGCGGTGGGCGAAGAAGGAGTTCAACGGTGTGCCCTGGACGTACTCCATCACCAGGAAGTGGTGGTCGCCGAGGGTGAAGGCGTCCCTGACCTCGGGCGTGCAGGCCAGTCCGGAGAGGCGCTCCAGGGCGGTGCGCTCCTGCTCCAGGCGGCGTACCGCGTCGGCGCCGTCGGCGGCCAGACCCGCGTGCGGCCGGGCCTCCTTGAGCACCACGGGCTCGCCCGTGCGCCGGTCCCGCCCGGCGTAGACGCCGCCGCCGTTGGAGAAGTGCAGGGCGCGCTCGACGTCGTACGGCAGAGCGGTGACGTTGACGGCCTCGCGCGCCTCCAGGTGCGGACGGAGGAACCCGGGGACGGCCACCCACTCCGGAGTCCGGAAGACGGGGCCGCGCTGGTCGGGCACGAGCACGCCGTCGGGGTTCTCCAGCGCGGGCACCGGCTCGCCGTGATCGTCGTAGCAGTGCCTCCTGGTGAAGCTCCCGTAGCGCAGGTGGACCGGGCCCGTGTTCCAGCGCACGTCGCTGAGGATGTACGGGCCGGGTTCGCCGCCCACGAGCGCGTCCAGCCCGGAGGCCAGCGAGGCGCACTCCTCCTCGTCGGCCGGGTAGACGGTGATGAACTTCCCGCTGCTCCCGCGGTCGGCGTACTTGGCGTTCCGGTTGTGCAGCAGGTACCGGGTGGGGACGAACTTGAAGGGGACACCCCGCGCCACGCAGTGGTCCCAGACCCGGGACAGGATCGACTCCGCGTTGTCCAGGCAGGCGGAGATGTGAATCTTCCACCCCTGCTCCGGCAGGCGGTGCTCGACGGGGCGCAGTGCCAGCCAGTCGCCGGAGCGGTGGCTCTGCCACCCCTCGGGCACCGGTCGCTCGGCCGCCTCGAACACCCGGTCCCGTTCGCCGACCGTGCCGGAGGACTCGGAACCCGACCACAGGCGGTGGGGCGTGTCGTAGAAGTGGCGGTCGGCGTCGCAGAATACACCGTACCCCTTGATCATACGAACTCCCTCGCCGTTGTCCGGGTCAGTGACATTCCAGATGGTGGCATGGGGATATCCGCGTGTCCATACCTTTGCGCCCATTTTCTTCGGGATATCGACTACTCGCGATTAACTTATGTGAGTTCGCTCCGGGGGCCTTCTCTGTGTTTTGCCTGCTTATTCGCCTTCTCTGTCCCGGGATTCGGGCGCGGGTGCTCTCGGGTGGCATGCACGTGCATCTTTCGTCGTCTCGCGTGGCGAGAAATGCGCGGGTTTTCCGCCGTCGCACATCGCGGCAGGTCAGGATGGTGTGCGGTCCTTTATATGGTGCTTATTGAGTTATTTGGCTTTTTGGGCTTTCTGTGTACTTAAGTAGGTTTGAGAGGTATGTCAACGTCTGTGGCCAGGGGGGCGAGGGTCGGGTGGACCCGGTGGTCAGGGCCTCGGGGTGCACGGAAGGCGGACCGCATGGCCTGGGAAAACCGTCGGGGGCGCGGAGGGGTTCGGTGGGATGTCCGCACGACGGGTGCTGGTGGTCGGAAAGATTTCCTTCGCCGTTGGCATCCTTTCCTGTTTGGGGATCGGGCGTTCGGGTAGTCCCGCCCGGCCGCGGGCAAACCTTTGTCAGTGAGTTCTGTATCACACTTATCCGGTGCTCCCCATGCCGTTTCCCATTCGGATGGCCCCGGTGTCCGATCTGATCAGAAAGATCAGAGGAGGTCAGATCATCCGAACGGGAGCCCGTGGGCCGCATAACGCCCCACCGCCGGGGAGGCGCCATTTCCCTCCCCCCACGGGAGAGGAATTGGCAGGTCGTGCGGTGTCTTTATGTCCGGCGACCGCGCCCGTGAATGGCCGGACTCTCCGCGCACCGGTGCCGGAGCCCTGAACGCCGCCGGGGCTCAGCCGGCGGAGTGGGGCTCCACCGCGGTCTCGGCGGTGAGGCCGTCGAATACCGCCTCACCCTTGTAGACGCGGCCCGGATCGTCCTCCACCAGGTACACGCGCGAGACCGCGACCGGGTGCCCGACCCCGTCGGGCACCTCCAGGCGCACGTCGCGCCAGCCCCGCCAGTCGACCGCGGGACCCTCCAGGGAGTGGCCGAGGCCGTGGGCGTCGGTGAGGCCGATCCTGAGGCGGGCGCCGTTGCCGTCACCGCGCACGCCCACGGTGAACGCGAAGGCCCGGCGGTCGAGGGCGAGCGGCTCGGGCGGGTGGGCGGCGGCGGTCCGGGGACGGATGTCGCGGGAGAAGTCGTAGGCCAACGCCAGCGCGGGGCCGGCGCGCCCGGCCGCGGGGCGCACCCCGGCCCCGCCGCGCGCGGAACGCGCCGTCCACCCCTCGGCGCCCTCGAAGGCCGCCACGGGAACCGTCCGCGTGCCGACGGAGAACGGCACCTCGGTGCTCACCCCGCCGGCGGACACCGTGAGGGCGCCCGCCCCCTCCTCCACGCGCGGCCGCACCTCGAAGCGGCCGTCGTCGTGGGCCACGACCTCGAGCTCGGGTACGGCCCGGACCTCGGCGTCGACCGGTTCGACGGGTGCGCGCTCCCCGCCCTCCGCGGCCCCGGTGAGCACGAAGGAGGCGGTGTCCTCGGACGAGGCCAGGTCCAGGCGCCCCGGTGCGGCGCGCAGGGTGTCCGGGGCGGGCAGCACCTCCAGGTCCACGGTGCCCCGGACGGCGCCGGCCCTTCCCGTGACGGTCACCGGACCGGGGTCTCCCGCGACGAACCGGGGGCCGTCACCGTGCCCGGTGGGCGCGGACAGTCCGAGCGCGCCGGTGCGGTCGTCGGGGACGCGGGGCGCACCGGGGCCGGAGGGACCGAAGACCTCGTCGTGACCGGTGGCGGCGAGGGTGCGGTGCATGCCGGTGAACACGCGGCGGGGATCCTCCTGGGGCGGCGCGGGGGAGCCGTACCCGGGCCGGGACCGCAGCGCGGGCCGCAGCCGCAGGCCCGAGGTCCGGGCCGACCCCTCGGGCGCCGTGACCACCAGGCCGTCGGGGACCTTCCGGAGCCGGTCCCCGGCGCGGTTGCGCAGTACGGGGCGCACGCCCCCCGCCTCGCGGACGAGCAGGGTCGAGGATCCGCCGCCGTCCAGTTCCAGCGCCTGGGCGGCCCCGGCCGCGGCGAGCAGAGCGGCGACCTCCGCGAGAGTGGACCCGGCGGTGCCGGGGACGCGCCCGTCCGTGGCCACCACGTGCATGGTGCCGCCGTCCCGGGAGAACCCGATCGCGGTGCGCGGCGCGCGGGAGGTGTCGTCGACGGGGACGGGCTCGCCGTCGCGGACCAGGACGTGCCGTCCGCCCAGGACCACGCGGGGGTCGGTGCCCTCGGCGGTGAGGGCGTACTCCAGGCCGACCGGGTCCCCCTCGGACAGGGCGGCGATCCGCTCCGCCGCGGAGCCGCGCGCCACGAGGACCCGCTCTTCCCCGCCGATCGGGCCGCTGCCGGGGGTGTCGCCGACCCGCTCGACGGTGCCCCCGGAGATGACGGCCTCGGCGACGGGGGCGGTGGCGCCCCCCGGTTCGTGCACGACGTGGGCGCGTGGGTGCCCGCCCCAGTCCGAGGTGTACAGACCGAGGCCGTCGTCGGGGACGGTGGGGGCGTTGAGGGCGTCCAGGTCCAGAGTCCCCGAGGGCAGGGACACCGTCCCCTCGAAGGCCACCCGCCGTACGCCGCCCGAGCCGTCGGCGTCGATGACCACGGCGTGGGCGAACCCCGCCTCCGGTGAGGTGAGCACGCGCCCGTCGCTCATCCCGGCGCCCCTGGGGGCCTGGGTCGCGCCGAGGTCGAAGTAGCCGCCGTTGACCGCGGCGACGACGGTGGAGCCCTCCGGGGGCCGTGCGGCGGCCGCCATGTCCGCGACCGTCGCGGGTGAGGTGAGGCTGTCTCCGCTGACGTACTCGACCCCGGTCCCCCCGGTGAGGCCGACGGTGAGGAGGCTGGCGAACCCCTCCCCGGCGCCCGCGGGGCCGGAGGCCAGGTCCACCCCGGGGGCGATCCGCTCCTCCACGGCCCCGCTCACCGGCGGGGCGGCGTCGGCCGTCACCGGGGGCGGCGGCGTGAGGAGGGCCGCGGCGGTGACCACGGCGACGGCCGCCGAGCGGACGGGGCCCGCGGGCCCCGGGCGGGACAGGTTCAAGGGACGCCCCTTCGCGTGCGGATTCACGCGGAGGCGAGCGCCGTGCGCGGCCTCCACGACAGAGCATCCTCGCAGGGACGATCAGCACCGGAGGGTAATGACACGAACGCGGAACGGAACCGCGTGGCCTCCGCCGACGGTCCCGGGCCCGGCTCCTGGGCGCGGCGAGGGCGGGCCCAGGAAAACACCTCAGGCCAGAGCCGAAGCTCTGGCCTGGAAGGATACGGTGGGCGATACAGGATTCGAACCTGTGACCTCTACCGTGTCAAGGTAGCGCTCTAACCAACTGAGCTAACCGCCCTCATCGGGGGATGAGGTCAAACTGAAGTGAGGCGGAGACGGGAATCGAACCCGTGTGCAGGGATTTGCAGTCCCTTGCCTCAACCACTCGGCCACTCCGCCGGAAACGACATGGGAAGCCGTCGAGTGACACCCATGCGGGCCTCTCCGAGCGGACGACGGGATTCGAACCCGCGACCCTCACCTTGGCAAGGTGATGCTCTACCAGCTGAGCCACGTCCGCGTGCGCCCCGGGGCGAACCCCGGGGCCGGAACCACTCTGCCACCCGAAGGCGGCGGAGTCGAACCGTTTCCGAGCGGACGACGGGATTCGAACCCGCGACCCTCACCTTGGCAAGGTGATGCTCTACCAGCTGAGCCACGTCCGCGCGGCGAGTCCGGCGGCTCCCGGGGTTGTGCCCCGTCAGCGCCGCTCGCTGCGTTAAGAACTCTAGCGGATTCCCGGCCAAGCGCGAAATCGGCCGACCCGCCCCCGCCCGTGGCAGGTCCAGCGGACGACCCGCCGAGGGACGGGGGACTACTTCTCCACGTGGGCGGGGGTGGAGGGCATGTCGGGGCGTGGAGGCGCCGAGAGGTACTGGCCGACCCGCTCGATCACCTTGTTCATCTCGTAGGCGATCAGGCCCACGTCGCTGTCGGCGTCCGACATCAGGGCCATGCAGGCCCCCTCGCCGGCCGCGGCGACGAACAGGAAGGCGCGGTCCATCTCGATGATGCTCTGCCGGATGCCGCCCGCGGAGAACTGCCTGCTCGCGCCGCCGGCGAGGCTGTGCAGCCCCGAGGCGATCGCGGACAGGTGCTCGGCGGCGGGACGGTCCAGGCCGCTGGAGGTGGCCATGAGGAGGCCGTCGGTGGACAGGACGATGGCGTGCTGTGTACCGGAGGCCCGGGTGAGGAGGTCGTCCAGCAGCCAGCTGAGCTCTCCACGGGCGGTACTCGGTGGGGTCATGTCTCTACTTTGCTCTGTCCGTTGGGCGTGGTCGGGACACGCGCACTGCGGGTCGCCGCTGACCGTCTGTGGGTGAGAGGGTCTCGATCAGCTGCCACCGGTCCCGCATAAGCGTTGCCCAGATGATAGTCATTCGTAACTTATCTGTCCGGCCGCCACAGTGGACTCCGGGTGGGGCGGCCGCCCGGACGGGGCTTGTGACCAGTCGCTATGGTGACGCGACCGAGGTGGGCGCGTCCGTCGGACGGCCGGTGCTGGTCAAGGCCCTTGCCAAGGTCCGGGGGTGGCGGGTACGGGCGCGGGGGCTCCGGGGCGCGGCCGAGGTGGCAGGATCGGAGGAACACCGGTCCTACCTGGGCGATCGAGAACTTGGGGGTTGGACATGAGGGTGTGGATCGCGGGTGCCGGGTACGGCCGCGGCGCCGTCGTCGACGCGGAGGAGGCGCGCATCCCCGTGCTGGACCACGGGATCACCGTGGGGGACGGGGTGTTCGAGACCGTGCGCGCCAGGGGTGGCCGCCCCTTCGCGCTCACCCGCCACCTGAGGCGGATGGCCCGGTCCGCCGAGGGCCTGGGCATGGCCGAGCCCGACCTGGACCTGATCGCCGACGGCGTCGAGCGCGCCCTGGCCGCCAACCCCGGGCTGGACGACGCCCGGGTGCGGATCACGGTCACCGACGGCACGGGGCCGCTGGGTTCGGACCGCTCCCCGGGCGAGCAGACCGCCATCGTCGCCCTGGGACCCTTCCCCGGTATCGCCCCGCACGCCGACGTGGTGACGGTGCCCTGGCCGCGCAACGAGTTCGGCGCCCTGGCGGGCCTGAAGACCACCTCCTACGCCGAGAACGTGCGCGCCCTGGCCCACGCCCGCGAGCGCGGCGCCGGTGAGGCCCTGTTCCGCAACGTGAGCGGCAACCTGTGCGAGGGCACCGGCAGCAACGTCTTCGTGGTGCTGGACGGCCGCCTGCTCACCCCTCCGCTGTCGGCCGGGCCCCTGGCGGGCATCACCCGCGAACTGGTCCTGGAGTGGTTCGGCGGCGAGGAGGAGGACGTCCCGATGGAGCGCCTTCCCGAGGCCACCGAGGCCTTCCTGACCTCGACCGGGCGCGACGTGCAGCCCATCCTGCACATCGACGGCCGGGAGGTGTCCTCCGGGCCCGGACCGGTCACGGCCAAGGCCATGGCGGTGTTCGCCGAGCACTCCGCGGCCGACATCGACCCCTGACGGCGGACACGACTGAGGGGGCGGCGCCCGGGCGCCGCCCCCTCAGTCGTGGAAGGCCCCCGCGGGGGCCGGGTGGTCAGGAGTGGAGGTGCTGCTGGATCTCGGCGTCGAGATCCACGAACTGGCCCTCCTGGCCCGCGGGAACGATCTCGTAGGTCCGGTGGAGGAACTCGGCCAGGGGGGCGACCTGGGTGTCGAACTCGGCCTGGCCGAAGGGGGAGGAGAGCGCGATGCTCACGCCGCGCTCGCCGCCCTCGTCCTTGGAGGGCCACACGCGCACGTCGCCCTCGCCGACCGGGCGCACGATGCCCACGGTCAGGAGCTCGCGGGCGAAGATCCACTCGACGGGGTTGTCCTCGCCGGTGTGGAAGGCGACCCGGATCGCGTACGGGTCGTCAGCGCTGTAGTCGAGTCGTGCGACGAGGGGAACCGCCGTGCGTTCGGGGACTACGAGCCGCAGGCCCAGCTCGGCGGTGGCAGTGGTGTCGCTACTGTTCATGTTCGCCAAACCTTTTCTCGTCCGCCCTTGCTGTTGCGGCGCGGGGTCGGTTGCCGTCTCACTGGCTCCAACGCGGGTTCCCGCGGAACATGACGTGAGTACGGAGGCTTTCTTGGTGGGTGGGACCGGAGGTCTCGCCGCCCGCCCAGCGGGCGCGGCGGGCCGCGGTGCGGCTCCACGATCCTTCGTCACTGTAATGACCAGGAGAAACCAAAGATTTCCCAATGTCGGGTGTCCCACGTCACGCGGAGGCAACGCGGGGGTGCTCCTCGACGGGTCCATGGGGGCTGGAACTCCTTATCACTGCGGGGATCGCGGCTGAGAGCAGACACTCCCACGAACCCCTCGAAAGAGTAATGTGACCTCCGTCACATGTCGGCGCGCCGCCCGGAGGGGCCGTGTGCGCCGAGCACTCCCGAACATGCGCTAGAGTCTTTGTTGTCCGGCCGACAGGGCGGACGGAGCAGCAGCTCAGGGCGATTAGCTCAGTTGGCTAGAGCGCGTCGTTCACACCGACGAGGTCACTGGTTCGAGTCCAGTATCGCCCACACGAATCCGAGGCGGTCCCGGTTGGAGGTTTTACCTCCGCATGGGGCCGCCTCGCGGTTTCCGGGGCCGTTCGCGCCTACTCGGCGGGCGGGCCCCCGGGCAGCGCGCGGCGTCGGCGCAGGCGCCGCAGGAGTTCGCCCCGCAGGCGCATCCCGTACCGCTCCGCGCGGCGGAACCACACCCGGGCGGGACGCAGCAGCCGGTGGGCCCAGCGGAACTCCGTGCTGATGATGACCAGGCCCAGGAGCACGGCGGCCACGCCGGGGCCCGGAGTGACCATCATGAGGAGCCCCGCGAGGACCACCAGGGCCCCGGCGGTCCCCACGAGGACGCGCCAGGGCAGGCGCAGGGCTGGATGGGCGTGCATGCGCCTGCGGAACAGGCGCAACCGGGCTCGAAGCCGCCGCCACCTGCGTACGCGGGTGTGGCGGCCGGGGGATGTCTCCGGGGCAGACGGGCCGTGTGCTGGGCTCGGTGACATGCGCTCACAGTATTCGGTCGATGCGAGTGGGTGCATTCGGGTCGACTGGGGGCGGTCATCGGATGTCTGCTGATTGTCACCGATCCCGGTGCCGGGATCAATGGTCCCGCCCACGGTTGTGGACAACCCCCGAAAAAAGAACATTCCAGGACAGAACAGTGTTCCTGCTGAACTTCTGCCCGCTCCGCCAGCCTTCACACAGGTACGTCGGGGGCATCCGAATCCCCGGTCCGAATCCCCAGTTCGCGGCGCCCGTGCGGGCCCGCGTACCCCTGTGGACGGCCGGGGCGGGGCCCTCCGGGAGCCGATAGCATCGGGGGCACGCGCCCGACCGCCCTCCCGCGGCGGCCGCCGCGCGTTCGACACCAGTCCACGTCTTCCTAGGAGTCACCGTGTCCGCCGCGCCTGAGCTGCACATCACCCTCGCCGGAACCCCGCGTGCGGTGGCGGCCACCACGACGGCGGGGCAGGCGCTGGAGGCCGACGGCAGGACCGTCATCGCGGCACTGGTCAACGGGGAGCCGCGCGACCTGGCCCGCGAGCTGCGCGACGGCGACACCGTGGAGCCGATCACCATCGACTCCGAGGAGGGGCGGGCCATCCTGCGCCACTCCACCGCGCACGTGCTCGCCCAGGCCGTCCAGGAGCTCTTCCCCGAGGCCAAGCTGGGCATCGGCCCGCCCGTCGAGAACGGCTTCTACTACGACTTCGACGTCGCCGAGCCCTTCACCCCCGCCGATCTCAAGAGCATCGAGAAGAAGATGCAGCAGATCATCAAGCAGGGGCAGCGCTTCGACCGCCGCGTCGTCTCCGAGGAGCAGGCCCGCGCCGAACTGGCCACCGAGCCCTACAAGCTGGAGCTGATCGGCCTCAAGGGCGGCGCCACCGAGGCCGCCGAGGGCGCGGGCGTGGAGGTCGGCGCGGGCGAGCTGACCGTCTACGACAACGTCCACCCGCGCACCGGGGAGCTGTGCTGGAAGGACCTGTGCCGGGGACCGCACCTGCCCACCACCCGCGTCATCCCGGCCTTCAAGCTCATGCGCACCGCCGCCGCCTACTGGCGGGGCAAGGAGACCAACCCGCAGCTGCAGCGGGTCTACGGCACCGCCTGGGAGAGCAAGGAGGCCCTCAAGGACTACCTGACCTTCCTGGAGGAGGCCGAGAAGCGCGACCACCGCAAGCTCGGCGCCGAGCTCGACCTGTTCTCCATCCCGGACGAGATCGGCTCGGGCCTGGCGGTCTTCCACCCCCGCGGCGGCACCGTCCGCCGGGTGATGGAGGACTACTCCCGCAAGCGGCACGAGGAGGGCGGGTACGAGTTCGTCTACACCCCGCACGCCACCAAGAGCACGCTGTTCGAGAAGTCCCAGCACCTGAACTGGTACGCGGACGGCATGTACCCCCCCATGCAGCTCGACGGCGGCCAGGACTACTACCTCAAGCCGATGAACTGCCCGATGCACAACCTGATCTTCGACGCGCGCGGGCGCTCCTACCGGGAGCTGCCGCTGCGCCTGTTCGAGTTCGGCACCGTGTACCGGTACGAGAAGTCGGGAGTGGTGCACGGCCTGACCCGGGCCCGCGGCTTCACCCAGGACGACGCGCACATCTACTGCACCAAGGAGCAGATGGCGGACGAGCTCGACTCGCTGCTGACCTTCGTGCTCGACCTGCTGCGCGACTACGGCCTGGAGGACTTCTACCTGGAGCTGTCCACCAAGGACCCGGAGAAGTACGTCGGCGGGGACGAGGTCTGGGCGGAGGCCACCGAGACCCTGCGCGAGGCCGCGCAGAAGCAGGGGCTGGAACTGGTCCTGGACCCCGGCGGAGCCGCGTTCTACGGCCCCAAGATCTCGGTCCAGGCCAGGGACGCCATCGGCCGCACCTGGCAGATGTCCACCATCCAGCTCGACTTCAACCTGCCCGAGCTGTTCGACCTGGAGTACACCGCGGCCGACGGCTCGCGCCAGCGCCCGGTGATGATCCACCGCGCCCTGTTCGGCTCCATCGAGCGCTTCTTCGCCGTGCTGCTGGAGCACTACGCGGGCGCCTTCCCGGCATGGCTGGCCCCGGTGCAGGCGGTCGGCATCCCGATCGCCGACGAGCACGTGCCCTACCTGCGCGAGGTGGCCGCGAAGCTGCGGGCCGAGGGCATCCGCGTCGAGGTGGACGCCAGTGACGACCGCATGCAGAAGAAGATCCGCAACGCCCAGAAGCAGAAGGTGCCCTTCATGCTGCTGGCCGGCGACGAGGACATCAGCAAGAACGCGGTGTCCTTCCGCTACCGGGACGGCTCCCAGAACAACGGCGTCCCCGTGGACGAGGCGGTGGCCGAGATCGTGGCCGCCGTCCGTGAGCGCCGCTAGACGCCCTCCTGCCGTGCCGTAGGCGCCGCGAACGCGATGAAGGCGCCCATCTCTCCGGATGGGCGCCTTCGCCGTCTCAGGCGGCCTCAGCGCTCCTGGCTCCGCCCGGCGGGGGGTTCGTCGTCGTCGCGGAACAGGTCCGCGCGGGAGATGCGCGCGGTCGCGTTGGGGTCCGGGGTGGTCTCCTCCTCGTCGTCGCGGAACAGGTCCGCGCGCGAGATGCGGTGCGTCGCGTTGGGGTCGCTCATGAGGGTGCTACTCCTTGTTGCTACGGGGCAAGCGGATCCTATCCGCCTCCGGGGCGCGGGCCCGCGCGTCCGCGCGGGCCCCGGCGCCGCTCAGCGGCCCGGAGCGCCCCGCTTCCAGGCGTCGGCGGGGATTCTCTCCACGAGGTCGATCAGGTAGTCGGCGGCGGTCAGGGCACGGTCGGGGTCCAGCCGCATGGCCGCCCACGTCAGGACGTAGTCCCCGCTGAAGCGCACGGGCAGGGAGCGCGACCGGGGGTCGGCCAGCAGCCACTTGGTGACCACGCCGTCGAGCACGGCCGCGGTGAAACCGGGGTCGCGGCCCACGGCCTGGAAGGCGCTGCCGAAGGTGTCGTCGGAGGTCTCGGAGCCGCGCCTGCGCACGATCTGCAGTTCGGCGCCGGGGCCTGGGGTGCGCACCGCCACGATCCGGTGGACGTGCCGGACCCTGTCGGTGCCCCTGCCGGTCGTGTGCGTCTGCTCGAAGGCGGTCACCAGGTGCGGGCCCCGGCGCCCGGTGAGCACGTGCTGGGCCCGCGGGTGCGGGCCCAGGGCGGACCGGGGCAGCACCGCCTCCCCGAGGGGGTCGGGAAGGTGTTCGGTGTAGGTCCACCCGTGCGCGTGCGCCCAGTCCCGCAGTCCGGCCGCCCGTTCCTTGCGGAAGTGCGCGGCGACCGCGATCGTGCCAGCCGACAGGACGACGGCGACCAGCGCGATCACAGACAGGGCGCCTTCCATCCGGTGTCTCCTCCGGGCGGGGATGTGGGGTGGCCGTGGACCCGTCCACCGTGAGCGGGCCGGGTCCGTCGAAAGGGAACCCGCACTGGCCGTACGGATCCATTCTGTGTGGATTGCGGGGTCTTGTCACCCCTTGCTGTTGTCCTCCGGGAACGGTCAGGGGCCGCGGGGTTCCGAGCTTCCGCCCCTACCTACCCGAAACGGACACGGAGTCACCCTCACGAAGCGTCCTCACCCGGTCACCACCTGCGTGAACACACCCCGTTCCCCGGGTGGGCGGTGCCCCGCGCGCGGCGCGGAGGCCTTCCGCTCCGGCGCCGCCGCGGGTGTCCTGCCGTCACACCGCTGGCACGGAGGGTGAGGGTTGTCCGGAACCGGCCACGGCGGGCCCGGCGGCCCCGGGGCGGAGGGCGCCTCCCGCGGGCTCGGGGCGCGGGAGGTCCGGGACGCGGGGCCAGGGCCGTCCCGGCGCGGAGGGGCGGACGGCCCCCCTCAGCAGACCTGGTGCGTCGGAAGGGGCAGGCCCGCGGCGCGGAGCGTGTGGCCCGGCGCGGGGAACCCGCTGACCAGCGGCCGTTCGCTCCGGGCGGGGCCCTCGGTGACGGAGAGCCGCCGCGCGTACTGCTCCCGGGCGTACAGGCGGACGAGGTCGTGCATCTCGTACCGCCCGGGGCCCGCGGAGTCGACCAGGTTCGCGTTGAGCAGCGGTTCCAGGGTGCGGTCCACGCTCTCCACCGGGACCCCGAGCAGTTCGGCCGCCTCCTGGAGGGTGAACGCCGCGCCGCGCGCCCCGCCCAGCCGCCGGAACGCCTCGGCGGCCGTGGCCTGTCCGCCGTGGTGCAGTGCCGTGAGGCTGGCGCCGATCCGGTCGGCGATCCCGAGGCCGTCGGTGCGCAGAACGTCGAGGCGGCATCGCACGTCCGAGAGCCGCGCGAGCAGGTGGTCGGCGTAGCCCGCCGGGTGCGGGAGCAGACGGTCGGCCACGGCCTGCAGGGCGGCCGGCAGGTGTCCGGCCAGCCGCGCCAGCGCCCGCGCGGTGGGGGAGCCGGGCGGCAGGCGGTCCTCGCCGACCGTCCGGGTGAGCATGGAGACGGCCGGTTCGGGTGAGAGGACGGACAGGCGGACCCTGAGGGAGGGGCGCAGCGACGCCAGGTTCCGCCGGGCGGTCACGAGCACTGCGCACGCCGGGTCCGACGGCAGGAGGGGGAGGACCTGGCCGGCCGAGGCGGCGTCGTCCAGGACGATCAGCACCCGTTTCCCGGACAGCGCCGTGCGCAGCCGGGACGCGGCCTCCTCGGCGTCGGCCGGCGCCCCCTCCACGCCGAACGCCCGCAGGAAGCGGGTGAGCACCGCGTGCGCGGTCAGCGGCTCGGTGCCCGGGAAGGCTCCGTGCAGGTCGACGTACAGCCGCCCGTCGGGGAACGCGCCGGCCGCCCGGTGGGCCACGTGCACCGCCAGGGCGGACTTGCCCACCCCGGGGCAGCCCTCGACGGACACGACCGGCGGGGCCGAGGACCCCGGGGCGGCCAGGTGAGCGCTGATCAGCTCCACCTGTTCCTCGCGCCCGTAGAGCGTCGGGACGTCGATCGGCAGCTGCTGCGGAGTGCTGGACCGGTGGCCGCGCAGCGAGGGGTACTCCCCGGACTCGGGGCACAGTTCGGGGGAGCGGGCCAGGATCCGGCTGTGCAGCTTGCGCAGCGCCGGACTGGGGTCCACCCCCAGCTCCTCGACCAGGCGGGAGCGGATGTCCTGGTAGGCGTTGAGCGCCTCGGCGCAGCGCCCCTCCCGGCTCAGGGCCGTCATCCGCAGGACCCACAGCTGCTCGCGCAGGGGGTGGTGGGCACCGATCACCGAGTTCAGCCGGTGGAGGACCTCGGTGTGCCGTCCTTGGGACAGCCGGACCTTCATGAGCTCCTCGAAGCAGGCGAGCCGCTGCTCGTCCAGGTGCGTGTGGGTGAGCGCCAGGTCGCCGTCGAGCGGGGTGTCCTGCAGGGCGCTGCCGCGCCACAGCCCCAGCGCCTCCTCCAGGAGCGGTTCCGCGTCGTCGGTCCCTCCCCCCTCCGCCGCACGCAGGCCCCGGCGCAGCGCCGCGTCGAACACGGCGGAGTCCAGTTCGCGGGGCTCCACACGGATCCGGTAGCCGTCACCGACGGTCTCGATCCGGTCCAGCAGCTGGCGCAGGTGGGAGACGTAGGTCTTGATGTTCCCCTTCGCCGACCTCGGTGAACCCGCCCCCCAGATATCGCTGATCAGCTGTCCGAAGGACACCGTGGTATTCGCTCTCAACAGGAGCGCGACGAGGAGTTGTCGGTGTTTCAGCCGGTTGACGGGTACGTGGCTTCCGGCGTCGTCCAGGATTTCGAGCGGTCCCAGTAATTTGAATTCCATGAATGTCTCATATCATCTTTATTCCAGCTCGATGCCGAGAGTCGGGAACCTCGGTGAATCTCTGCTCCTCTCGGCGTATCCCCCGGTCAAGGCGGCGCACGGTAACCCATGTCCACCAGTTTGCGCAGCGTAACACGGGTTTCAGGGCGGGAAAGGGAACTGGCCGAATCCGGCCGAGGTGGTTCCCGGTACTCCGGAAGAAGGCCCGGTCGCGGTTTCCGTGACGCGGTGAACCGTCAGTGAACCGCCTGTGTACCCGCTGCTGGTTGTCTGTTGATTGTCAGCTATGGCGCTTACCGAGAAAGGAAGAGACATGATCGGCATGATCACGTCGATGAGTGACCGGATGCTCCGGTCGTTCGCTCCGCAGGTGCGGGCCGAGGCGGCCGCCTGCGGGCCGTGGCGCAATTCCCACTGCAACCGCTGTGGGCTCTTTTGGACCAACAAGGTCCAGTACCAGAGCCGGTACTGCACCGGCTCCGGCACCCAGATCCGCGAGCTGGACTGCGGCACCTGCTGAGCGGGCTGACCCGCTCGCGGTGAGATCGCGGGGGCGGGGCCGCGCGGCCCCGCCCCCGCGGAACCGGTTCCGAGAGAAAGGCGTGTCGTGTTCTTCGTCGTCGTCGCGGTGGTACTGGTCGGGGCGCTGGGCCTCGTGAACCTGCTGCTGTCCATCGGGGTGGTCCGCAGGCTGCGGCAGCACACCGAACTCCTGGAAGAACGCCCCTCCTCGACGGAGGAGGACGTCCCGGCCTCCGCGGTGTCCGTCGGCACCCCGGTCGGGGAACTGCGGGCCACGTCCACCCGGGGCGCGGAACTGTCCTTCGGAGCGGACACCGACCGCCTCGTGGTGGCCTTCCTCTCCCCGGACTGCTCGCCCTGCCGCAAGCGGCTGCCCCTCCTCCTGGACTACGCCGCGCGGCACCCGGACGCGCGCGTGCTCGCCGTGGTGGTCGAGGAGGACGGGACGGAGGAGGAGATGGTCGACCGGCTGGAACCGGCCGTTCCGGTGGTGGTCCAGCCCTGGGAGGGGCCGCTGCCCAGGCTCTTCGACATCCAGGGCACCCCCGCCTTCGTCACGCTGGAGAACGGTGTGGTGACGGCGACCAGCCTCTTCGCGCCCAGGGCCGGCGGTGCCGCGCTGAGCACGGCGGCCGGGTGAGGCATGGACACCGAGGAGAACAAGCCGGGGCTCGGCTGGCGCGAGGTCGTCGCCGGACTGGGCCCCGCCGTGGGGCTCGTGTGGCGGGCGGGCCGCTGGTGGGCGCTCGGACTGGCGGCACTCGCCGCCGCGGCGGGCGCGGTACCGGTCGCCACCGCCTGGCTCATGCGCACCGTGCTCAACGACCTGTCCGTCGGCGCCGCGGCGGCGACCGTGCTCACCCTCGCCGTGGTGCTGGCGGCGCTCGGACTGGTGACCGCGACGACCACGGCGCTGCAGATCTACGCGGAGGACGAACTGGGCCGCAGGGTCGGCCTGCACGCCGACGACCGCCTGTTCAGCGCGGTCAACCGGCTCCCCGGGCTCGGCCGGTTCGAGGACCCCGCCTTCCTGGACCGCCTGCGGCTGGCCGCCGACAACGGCGGGCAGACGCCCGCGCAGGTCCTGCAGGCCGTCCTGGGGCTGCTCGGCGGGCTCGTGACCATCCTCGGTTTCGTCGGCTCCCTCGTGGT
Source organism: Nocardiopsis sp. FR4 (assembly GCF_009830945.1). GTDB lineage: Bacteria > Actinomycetota > Actinomycetes > Streptosporangiales > Streptosporangiaceae > Nocardiopsis. The sequence goes on from NZ_VWVV01000017.1 coordinate 21,779, forward strand.
CATCCACCCCCTGCTGGCCGGAGCCGTCCTGCTCGGCACCCTGCCCGCGCTGTGGGCGCAGCTGGAGCTGTCGCGCCGACGGGCCGCCATGGTCTGGAGGCTCGGCCCGGTCGAGCGCCGCGAGCTCTTCTACCGGGACCTGATGTCGAGTGTCGAGGCGGCGAAGGAGATCCGCCTCTTCGGACTGGGTGACATGCTGCGCGGACGCATGCTGACCGAGCGCAGGACCGCCAACGCCGAGCTGCGGCGCATGGACCGCAGGGACATGCTCGTCCAGGTCGCGGCCGGGCTGCTGGCCGCGCTGATCTCCGGCGGCGGGCTGGTCTGGGTGATCTTCCAGTCCGGCTCGGGTTCGGGCGCCGTGGGAGACGTCGCCCTCTACATCGCCGCCGCGGGAGCGGTGCAGCAGGGCATGGCCGGGGTGATCTCGCTCCTGGCCCAGGCCCACGGGCGCCTGCTGCTGTTCACGCACTACCGCGCCGTGGTCGCGGTCCGCCCCGACCTGCCCTCGGAGTCGGCACCGCTCGCCCCCCTGACCGGCCGGATCGAGCTGCGCGACGTGTGGTTCCGCTACACCCCCGACCACCCCTGGGTCCTGCGCGGCGTGGACCTGGACATCCCGGCCGGGACGGCGCTCGGCCTGGTGGGGCGCAACGGCTCGGGCAAGAGCACCCTGGTCAAGCTGCTGTGCCGGTTCTACGACCCGGACCGCGGTTCCATCACCTGGGACGGGACCGACATCCGGGAGGTGGACCCGGCGGCCCTGCGCGAGCGGATCGGCGCGGTGTTCCAGGACTACATGACCTACGACATGACCGCCGCCGAGAACATCGGCCTGGGGGACCGCGCCCACTCCGGGGACCGGCGGGCCATCGAGTCCGCCGCCCGCCGGGCGGGCGTCCACGACGTGATCTCCGCGCTCCCGCGGGGGTACGACACGCTCATCACCCGGACCTTCTTCCAAGGGGAGGAGGGCGCCGGGGGCGTCGCCCTCTCCGGCGGACAGCAGCAGCGGGTCGCGATCGCCCGCGCGCTGCTGCGCGAGAAGCGCGACCTGCTCATCCTCGACGAGCCCAGCGCGGGGCTGGACGCGGAGGCGGAGTACGAACTGCACACGCGGCTCAGCGAGCACCGCCGGGACCGCACCAGCCTGCTCGTGTCCCACCGGCTCGGCGCGCTGCGCGACGCCGACCGGATCGTGGTGCTCGACGGGGGGAGGATCACCGAGACCGGTACGCACGCCGAGCTGATCGCCGCCGAAGGGGTGTACGCCCGGCTGTTCTCGGTGCAGGCCGAGGGGTACCGCGAGGAGGGCGCGCCGTGCTGATCCTGCTCGTGTCCGCCGCGACGGCCGTGGTCGCGGTCGCGGCTTCGGGGCTGGGGGTCCTGCTGTGGATACGCGGCAGGGTCTTCGTCACGGAGGTCTTGGGGGAGAGCATGCTGCCCACGCTGTCCCACGGGGACCGGATGCTCGCCGTGCGCGCGGGCCGGGACACGGTGTTCTCCCGGAGCCAGCTGGTGGTCCTGCGCGACCCGGAGGCGCCCGTGGTCCGCGACGAACGCAACCGCCGAAGAAGGAACTACCTGGTCAAGAGGGTGGTCGCGGTGGCCGGTGAGCCCCTGCCCGAAGGCGTCGCCCACGACACCGGCACGGTGCCCGAGGGGCACCTGGTGGTGATGGGCGACAACCTCGGCCGCAGCCGCGACTCGCGGGACTTCGGGCCGGTGCCGGTCGTCCGGGTCGCGGGGACCGTACTGCGACGGCTGGAGGGGTGATGGCGTTGCCGTGGGAGTACGTGGTTCCGGGGGCGGCGGCCCTGCTCGCGACCGTCTTCGCCGTCTCCGCGTTCGGCAAGTTCCGGGACCCGCGGGCCTTCGCCGAGGCGCTGGAGCCGCTGCGCCTGGTCCCCCGGCGCCTGCTGCTCCCCGTGGCCGTGGGCGTGCCCGCGGCGGAGACCGTCGTGGTCGCCGCCTTCGGCGGTTACGCGGTGGGGGTCGAGAGCGCCGCGGGGCTCGCCTTCGCCGGCGCACTCGCCCTCCTGGGGGTGTTCACCGCGGTGGTCGTGTTCTCCCTGCGGCGCAGGCCCTCCGCGCGCTGCCACTGCTTCGGGCGCACCGGTGCCGCGTACGCGCCGCGCCACGTGGTCCGGAACGCGGGACTGGGCGCGGCGGCCGTGCTCGGCGTACTCGGCGCGGCGTCCGCGGGCGTGCCCGAGCCCGCCGGAGTGGCCGTCGCCGTGCTGGCGGGGGCGGTCGCCGGCGTCCTCGTCACGGCCATGGACGACGTCGTGGAGCTGTTCGCCTGAGGCGGGGCGGCGGCCGGGGCCCCGGAACCGTGTCGTTCCCGGGCCCTCCGGGGCGGGGTCCGGGCGCCCGCGGTGCGCGAACACCGCGGGAGCCCGAACCCGCTTCGGACCTCCGGCGCGCTCCGGGCCCCGCGGGCCCGGGCCCCTCCGGAGAACGGTCAGGCGGGCAGGCCCAGCTCCCGGGCGATGAGCATCTTCTGCACCTCGCTGGTGCCCTCGCCCACCTCCAGGATCTTGGCGTCGCGGTAGAAGCGGCCCACGGCGTAGTCGTTCATGAACCCGTAGCCGCCGAACACCTGCGTGGCGTCGCGCGCGTTGTCCATGGCCGCGTTGGAGGCGACCAGCTTGGCGATGGCCGCCTCCTTCTTGAACGGCTCGCCCGCCAGCATCCGCGAGGCCGCGTCGTAGTAGGCCAGCCGCGCGGTGTGCGCCCGCGCCTCCATCTCGGCGATCTTGAACTGGATCGCCTGGTAGTGGCCGATGGGGTTGCCAAAGGCGCTGCGCTCGTGGGCGTAGCGCACGCTCTCGTCCACGCAGCCCTGGGCCAGGCCCACCGACAGCGCCGCGATGGCGATGCGGCCCTCGTCCAGGATCCGCAGGAACTGGGCGTACCCGCGCCCGCGCTCGCCGACGAGGTTGGCCTCGGGCACCCGGCAGTCCTCGAAGACCAGCTCGTTGGTGTCGGAGGCGTTCCAGCCCACCTTCGAGTACTTCTGGCCCACCGAGAAGCCCGGCGTTCCGGCGGGCACCAGGATCGAGGAGATCTCCGGGCGCCCGTCCCCACGCCTGCCCGTCACGGCCGTCACGGTCACCAGCGCGGTGATGTCCGTGCCCGAGTTGGTGATGAAGGACTTGGTCCCGTTGATCACCCACTCCCCGCCCTCCAGGCGGGCCGTGGTCCGGGTGGCCCCCGCGTCGGAGCCCCCGTCCGGCTCGGTCAGGCCGAACGCGCCCAGGGCCTCGCCCGAGCACAGCCGGGGCAGGTAGGCCTTCTTCTGCTCCTCGGTGCCGAACCGGTAGATGGGCATCGCCCCCAGGGACACGCCCGCCTCCAGGGTGATGGCCACAGAGGAGTCCACGCGGGCCAGTTCCTCCAGGGCCAGGCACAGCGCGAAGTAGTCGCCGCCCATGCCCCCGTGCTCCTCGGGGAAGGGCAGCCCGAACAGGCCCATCCGCCCCATCTTGGCGATGACCTCGTACGGGAAGGCCTCGCGCTCGTAGTAGTCGCCGATGACCGGGGCGACCTCGGTGCGGGCGAACTCCTCCACGGCGGCCCGCAGGTCGGCGTGCTCGGTGGAGAGCTGGTGACGGTTCATGGCTGGTGCTCCTCGCTGGTGGCGGGGGAGGACGCTTCCCGGGTGTGGGCGGACGCGTCCCGGACGGGTTCGACGGTGACCAGGAGGGCGTCCATGGGTACGGACGCGCCCGGGCGTACCGCCACGGCGGTGACGGTCCCGTCGACGGGTGAGGTGACGGAGTGCTCCATCTTCATGGCCTCGACGACGGCGAGCGGGGTACCCGCGCCCACCGTCTGCCCCACCTCCACCGCGACGGAGAGCACCGTCCCGGGCATGGGGCTGCGCACGGTCCCGTCGGCGGCGGCGTCGTCCGCGCGCAGCGCCGAGGCCACGGGCTCCTCGTGCAGGGTCCACGCCCGGCCCCCGGCCCCCAGCCACCGGTGCGCGGTGGCGGGGTCGTCGGCGCGCGTGTAGGTGCGGGTGCGGCCCGCGTAGGTGACCGTGAGCCGCGTGCCGTCGGCCGAGCGGCGGGCCCGGGCCGCGACGGGCCCGTCCGACGCCTCGGCCCCCTCCACGCGCACCAGGTAGGAGCCGGGCGGGCCGTCGCGGCGCACCCGGACGACGGCGGAGTCGTGCCGGGGCGCCCGCAGCCGCCAGGGCGTCCACGCCGGAGCTCCCATCCGCCACCCGTCGGGGGTGGCGAACCGGTCCGCTGAGGCCGCGCCCTCCAGGTCCAGCTGGTGGTCCAGGGCCGCCGCCGCGTACACCTCCTCCGGCAGGGCCGACGGCGCGGGCTCGGGCGGGTCGGTCTCGATCAGGTCGGTGCTCAGGTCCCCGGCCAGCACCCGCGGGTGGCGCAGCAGGCGGCGCAGGAACGCGGTGTTGGTGACGCACCCCAGCAGCACGTAGCCGCCCAGGGCCGCGTCCATCCGGCGCAGCGCCTCGGCCCGGTCCGGCCCCCAGGTGATCACCTTGGCCAGCATCGGGTCGAAGGCGGAGGTCACCTCGCCGCCCACGGCCACACCCGAGTCCACCCGGGCCCCGGCGGGCTCCTCCAGCGCCAGGACCGGACCGCCGGTGGGCAGGAAGCCCCGGTCGGCGTCCTCGGCGTAGATCCGCGACTCCACGGCGTGGCCCTGCCAGGACACGTCCGCCTGGCCGAAGGGCAGGGGCTCGCCCAGCGCCACCCGCACCTGGAGCTCCACCAGGTCGACGCCGCGCCGCCCGCGCACGGCCACGACCTCCTCGGTGACCGGGTGCTCCACCTGGAGGCGGGTGTTCATCTCCAGGAACGAGAAGGACAGCCCGCCGTCCGCGTCCGCCTCGGCGATGAACTCCACCGTGCCCGCGCCCACGTACCCGCAGGAGCGGGCGGCGGCCACGGCGGCCTCGCCCATGGCGGTGCGCTGCTCCTCGGTGAGCAGGGGGGAGGGCGCCTCCTCCACCACCTTCTGGTGGCGCCGTTGCAGACTGCACTCGCGCTCACCCAGGTGGAGCACGGTGCCGTGGCCGTCGGCCAGGACCTGCACCTCGATGTGCCGGGGGCGCTGGACCAGCCGCTCCACGAGCAGGGTGGAGTCGCCGAAGGCGGCCCGGGCCTCCCGGCGCGCGGCGGCGGCGCTGGCGGCCAGGTCGTCGGGGGAGTGCACGGCCCGCATGCCCTTGCCGCCGCCTCCGGCGGAGGGCTTGATGAGCAGCGGGTAGCCGGTCCGCGCGGCGGCCTCCAGCAGTTCGCCGTCGTCCAGGGGCTGCCCGGGCTTCTCGGTGAACCCGCCCAGCACGGGCACCCCGGCGGCGGCCACCGTGTCCTTGGCGCGGATCTTGTCGCCCATCGCCTCGATGGCCGCCGCGGGCGGGCCGACGAAGACGAGCCCGGCCTCGGCGCAGGCCCGCGCGAAGTCGGCGTTCTCGGACAGGAAGCCGTAGCCGGGGTGCACCAGGGTGGCGCCGCCCTCCAGGGCCGCGGCCACGATCGAGGAGGCGTCCAGGTAGCCCTCCACCCGCAGCGCGCGGTCGGCGGCCAGGGTGTGCGGGGCGTCGGCGTCGGCGTCGGTGTACACCGCCACCGAGCCGAGGCCCATCCGGCGCAGGGTGCGCAGGATCCGCAGCGCGATCTCGCCCCGGTTGGCGACGAGCACCGTCGCGGGGGTCAGGGGTCGTGTCGTGGTGGTCAAGGGTTCCTCACATCCGGAAGACGCCGTAGCCCACCGGGTCCAGGGGCGCGTGGCGGGCGGCGGACAGGGCCATGGCGAGCACGTCGCGGGTGTCGACGGGGTCGATCACGCCGTCGTCCCACAGCCGCGCGGTGGAGTAGTACGGGCTTCCCTGCTCCTCGTACTGGTCGCGGACCGGCGCCTTGAAGGCCTCCTCGTCCTCGGCCGACCACTCCTCGCCGCGCGCGGCGAGCTGGTCGCGGCGCACCGTGGACAGCACCGAGGCGGCCTGTTCGCCGCCCATCACCGAGATCCGCGCGTTGGGCCACATCCACAGGAACCGGGGGGAGTAGGCCCGGCCGCACATGCTGTAGTTGCCCGCGCCGAAGGACCCGCCGACGACCACGGTGAACTTGGGGACGCGGGCGCAGGCCACGGCGGTGACCATCTTGGCGCCGTGCTTGGCGATGCCGCCCGCCTCGTAGTCCCGGCCGACCATGAACCCGGAGATGTTCTGCAGGAACACCAGCGGCACGCCGCGCCGGTCGCACAGCTCGATGAAGTGGGCGCCCTTGAGCGCGGACTCGGCGAAGAGGATGCCGTTGTTGGCCACGATCCCGACCGGGTGGCCGTGGATGTGGGCGAAGCCGGTGACCAGGGTGGTGCCGTACTCGGCCTTGAACTCGGTGAACTCGCTGCCGTCCACCACGCGGCCGATGACCTCGCGCACGTCGTAGGGGGTGCGTGTGTCGGCGGGCACGACCCCGTACAGCTCGGAGGGGTCCAGCGCGGGAGGACGGGGTTCGCGCACCTCCCAGGCGGGGGGTCCGGGCGGGCCCAGGGTGTCGGCGATGCGCCGCACGATCGTCAGGGCGTGGGCGTCGTCGTCGGCCAGGTGGTCGGTGACCCCCGACACCCGCGAGTGCAGGTCGCCGCCGCCCAGCTCCTCCGCGGTGACGACCTCGCCGGTGGCCGCCTTGACCAGGGGAGGGCCGCCCAGGAAGATCGTGCCCTGTTCGCGGACGATGACCGCCTCGTCGCTCATCGCCGGGACGTAGGCGCCGCCCGCGGTGCACGAGCCCAGCACCGCCGCGATCTGCGGGATGCCCAGCCGCGACATCGTGGCCTGGTTGTAGAAGATCCGGCCGAAGTGCTCGCGGTCGGGGAACACCTCGTCCTGCATGGGCAGGAACGCGCCGCCGGAGTCGGCGAGGTAGACGCACGGCAGGCGGTTGTGCAGCGCCACCTCCTGCGCGCGCAGGTGCTTCTTGACGGTCATCGGGTAGTAGCTGCCGCCCTTGACCGTGGCGTCGTTGGCGACCACGACCGTCGGGCGGCCCATGACCCGCCCCACGCCCGCGATCATGCCCGCTCCGGGGGCGTCCTGGCCGTCGGCGCCGTAGAGCCCGTAGGCGGCCAGGGGGGCGATCTCCAGGAAGGGGGAGCCGGGGTCCAGCAGGAGGTCGACGCGGTCGCGCGGCAGGAGCTTGCCGCGTTCGACGTGCCGTGCCCGGGTCTTCTCCGGGCCGCCCAGGGCCGCGGTGGCGATCCGCTCGCGCAGCTCCAGGGCGAGGGCGCGGTTCGCCGCGTCGTTGGCGGCGAACGCGGGCCCGGCGGTGTCCACCGCCGTGCCGAGCACAGGTGCCCTGCTCATGGTGTCCTCTCGTGGAGGGTGTTAATGCTCACTAACATCTGCGATGTTAGTAACTACTAACATGGGTGTCCAGGGCCTGGAGGAACACGGGGAGGGGCGATGTCGGTCAGAGGGCGGCGCCGGATCGCGATCCTGGGCGCGGCCGCGCGGCTGTTCGCCGAGCGCGGCTACCGGGGGGTGTCCATCGACGACCTCGGCCGCGCCGTCGGCACCACCGGCCCCGCCCTGTACCGGCACTTCGCCGGCAAGCAGGCCCTCCTGGGGGAGGTGCTGGTGGACGTCAGCGACCGGCTGGCGCACCAGGGCCGCGAACGGGTGGCGCGCGCGACCGGACCGGAGGAGGCCCTGGACGCGCTGCTGCGCGGGCACATCGCCTTCGCGCTGGACGAACCCGACCTCATCACCGTGCACGACCGGGAGCTGGGCAACCTCACCGACACCGACCGGCGCCGGGTGCGCCGCCTGCAGCGCGGCTACGTGGAGCAGTGGGTGGGGGTGCTCGCCCGGCTGCGCCCCGACGCCCCTCCCGCCGTGCTGCGCGCCGCCGTGCACGCCGTCTTCGGCCTGCTCAACTCCACCCCGCACAGTCGGGGGGAGCTCTCCCGCGAGCAGATGGCGGAGCTGCTGCTGGACATGGGCCGGGCCGCGCTGACCGTGCCCGCCGCCCTCCCGCGCTGAGGTATCCGCCGGGGGCCCGCGCGCCCCGCGCCCCGCCGCCCCGCGCCCCGCCGTCCCGGGGCCGCCGCCCCTCAGCGGGCGCGGACCCCGGAACCGGCGCTGGTCGGCCCGACGCGGACCGGTTCTTGGCCGGAAGCTGTACCGGACCCCGGACAGACGGCGGAGGGCGGGCCGTCCGCGGACGGCCCGCCCTCCCCGCCGGCGCGGTGCGCTACGGCGTCATGCCCCCGAAGTCCGGGGTCCCCTGCGCCGGGCCCTGCGACCCGGTGCCCTGCTGTCCGGGGACCTGGCCCCCGGGGAACTGCCCGGGGGTCTCCTCCGGGGCGGTGGCGTCCTCGGGCGCCCCCTCCTCCGGCGCGGTGGTGTCCCCCTGCGTGTTCGGGACGTCCGCCGGAACGGGGTCGGCGTCGTCCTCGGGGTCGGACGTCGGAACGGTGGTGCCTCCGCCCGAACCCCCCTGGCCCAGCAGGTCCTGGAGGACCATGCCGAGGACCCCCTGGAGCGGGCGCTGCTGCCCGCCGGCGGCCTCCGGTACGTCGGCGAGGGCGGCCCCCGCGCCGGACAGGGCCAGCGCGGCGGCCAGAGCGGTGGTGGTGGCTCTGGTGAACGAACGCATACGCGTTCACGGCTCCTCTCGTGTCGCTTCCATGCCGTACAGTTATAATTCTGTTACATAAAGTGTCCACGCGTCACGTACCAGCCGTTTCCCGGGAGTTTCGGGGGCTTCCGGGCGGCCCCGACCGGGTTCGGCGGAGGCGGAGGCCCCCGGAGCGCCCCGGGCGCCGCGCTCCGGGGGATCCGGGGCGCCACACATTCGCCGCGGTGAAGTGGGTAGTGCAGCGACGACGGCACACAGACGTCCCGCCCCACGACACGGAGAGGAGCGCTGTCTATGTCCCGGCCTCGGATCGTGGTGGTCGGCGCGGGTTTCGGTGGACTGCACACCCTGCGCCAACTCGAACGCCGTATCCCCGTGGGTGCGGCCGACATCGCCCTCGTGGCGCCGCACGACTACATGCTCTACAGCCCGCTGCTGCCCCAGGTGGCCTCGGGGCTGCTCACACCCCAGTCGGTGGCCATGTCGGTGCACCGGCTGACCAGGCAGACCCGGCTCGTCCCCGGGCACGCCGTCGGCGTGGACACCCGGGACCGCGTGGTCATCGTCTGCCGGCCCACCGGCGAACTCGCCCCGGTCCGCTACGACCGCCTGGTCCTGGCCCCGGGAGGGGTGACCCGGGCCTTCGACATCCCCGGCCTGACCGAGCACGCCTACGGGGCCAAGACCCTGGCCGAGGCGGTGCTCCTGCGCGACCACGTGCTCGCCCAGCTGGAACTGGCCAACGACAGCCGCGACCCCGCCGAGCGGGAGGAGCGCTGCCGCTTCATCGTGGTCGGGGGCGGCTACACCGGCGTGGAGACCGCCGCCTCGCTCATGCGCCTGTGCGAGGAGGCGGCCCGGCGCTACCCGGAGCTGCGTTCGGTGATCCGCTGGCACCTGGTCGACATCGCGCCCAAGGTGCTGCCCGAGCTCGGCGACCGCCTGGGCCGCAAGGCGCTGGACATGCTGCGCTCCATGGGCATCGAGGTCAAGCTCAAGGTGAGCGTGCGCGAGGTGACCGCGGACAAGGTGGTCCTCACCGACGGCCGAGCGCTGCCCTGCCGCACCCTCATCTGGACGGCCGGGGTCTCGCCCAGCCCGCTGATGCAGACGCTGGACAAGCCCACCCAGAAGGGCCGCCTGGAGGTGGGGTCGGATCTGCGGGTACCCGGCCTGGACGACGTGTTCGCGCTGGGCGACGCCGCGGCGGTGCCCAACCTCTCGCACGAGGAGAGCGCCTACTGCCCGCCGACGGCGCAGTACGCCACGCGCCAGGCGGCCACCGCCGCCGAGAACGTGGTCGCCTCCGTCCTGGGCCGTCCGCTGAAGGAGTTCCGGCACCGGGACCTGGGCCTGGTGGTGGACCTGAGCGGGAACGACGCGCTGGCGCGCGTCATGAACATCGAGCTGAGCGGGCTGCCCGCGCTGGGGGTGACGCGCGGCTACCACACGCTCGCGGTGCCCTCCGCGACGGCTCGGGCGCGCATCCTGGCCAACTGGGCGATCCGCAAGTTCACCGGCGGCGACATCTCCCGGCTGGGCTTCGCCGACCAGGGCAGGCCGTCCTCGTTCGTGGCCAACGAGGCGGTCGACTACCTGGACGCGCAGAGCTCGCGCCGCGAGGGGGCGCGCCTGCTGGACAACCTGAGCCAGCGCTACGGCGACGGGGAGTGAGGCCCCGCGCCGCCCGTACCCGTCGGCCGGCCGTCCCGCGCGGCTGGCCGACACGCGCGGGCGGCCGCTCCTCCGTACACCCCGGACGGGGGGCCCTCAGGAGCGGACCAGGCGGGCGATCGCGTCGGAGGCCTCGCGCACCTTCTCGTCCGCCTCGGTGCCGCCGTTGGCCACGGCGTGGGACACGCAGTGCTTGAGGTGCTCGTCGAGCATGGACAGCGCGAAGGACTGCAGCGCCTTGTTGGCCGCCGAGGTCTGGGTCAGGATGTCGATGCAGTACTGGTCGGACTCCACCATCCGCTGCAGGCCGCGGATCTGCCCCTCGATACGGCGCAGCCGGTTGATGTGACTCTGCTTGTCGTTACTGTAACCGTGGGTCGCAGCCATGCTTCCGCTTCCGTGTCGTTCCTGCTCAGATGCCATTACCATACCCCCTCGCGGTATCCAACCGCCGGGGGTGGGAACGCATTCCGCCGGTGCGCGCCGCCCGGGCGCGCGTCGCCGCCAATACGACCGTAGTAGGAGTTTCCCAGACGAAGGGAAAACCGGGCACCATCCGTAAACACCGCGTCCGCTCCGGGCAACCGGAAGGCGGGGGTCCTTGCCCGCGAGCCCGTCCCGCACCGACCATGGCGGTATGACTGACAGCGCCGAGAACGACATCATGGCCACCATCCGGGGACTCATCGACGAGGAGCACGCGCTGCGTTCCAGCTCCGACGGCCTGGACCCGCGCGAGCGCTCTCGCATGAAGGAGGTCGAGCAGGCCCTCGACCAGTGCTGGGACCTGCTCCGTCAGCGCCGGGCCCGCAGCGAGTTCGGTCAGGACCCCGACGAGGCCGAGGTCCGGCCCGCCTCCGAGGTCGAGAACTACCGCCAGTAGACCCTGGGCGAAACCCCGCGTGCTCCGCGCGCGTCAGAGCGGGTACACCGGCGCCGGGGCGGGGCCGGCACGGCCCCGCCCCCTCGGAGCACACAAGGACACGCATGTTCGCCACACTCACCGGCCTGGGCCTGGCCTCCGCGGCCGGGCTCAACGCCTACATCCCCCTCCTGGCGGTCGGGCTGCTCGCCCGCTTCACCGACCTTGTCCCGCTCGGTGAGTCCTGGCAGTGGCTGGAGCACCCCGTCACCCTGGCGACCCTCACCGTGCTGCTGGCCGTGGAGTTCACCGCCGACAAGGTGCCCGCCCTGGACAGCGTCAACGACCTCCTGCAGACGGTGGTGCGCCCCACCTCCGGCGGCGTCACCTTCGGCGCCGGGGTCTCCTCCGTGCGGCTCGACGAGGTCACCGCGGCCTCCGGAGCCACCGCGGGGGACGGCGTCTCGTGGGGGCCGGTGGTGGCGGGCGCGGTCGTGGCCCTGCTCTTCCACCTGGCCAAGTCCCTGGCCCGGCCGCTGGCCAACACCGTCACGGGCGGGTGCGCCGCCCCCGTCGTCTCCTTCCTGGAGGACGTGGTCAGCGCCGTCTCCTCACTGCTGGCCCTGCTGCTGCCCGTCCTCATCATCGTGGTGTTCCCGCTCATGGCGGCGGCCGGGGTGTGGGCGGCCCGGCGCGGGCGCCGCCTGCGCGCGCGACGGCGGGAGGCGGCGGCGGAGGGAACCTCCCCCTAGGACAGGAAGAGGACGAGGTGGCGTAAAACGCATACCCTGACCGGGGCGGGTGCCCGTAAAGTGCGGTCAATGGCTGAGACGACTTTCGACCGACGCGACATCACCCACATCGTCTGGGACTGGAACGGCACCCTCCTCAACGACAACCACGCCAATCTCGCCGCGGTGAACGCCGTGTGCGAGCTCTTCGGGCGCGATCCGGTGGAGATGGACTACTGGCGCTCCTTCTTCCGCCGCCCCCTCCTCCCCTGCTACGAGGAACTCCTCGGACGCACCCTGGCCGAGGGCGAATGGGAGCGGATGGAGAGGCTCTACGACAGCAGCTACCTGGAGCACCTGCCCTCCTGCGACCTGACCCCGGGCGTGCCCGACGTGCTGCACGAGTGGTCCCGGGGCGGGGGCACCCAGTCCCTGCTGTCCATGGCCTCGCACGGCCACCTGGTCCCGCTCGTCGAGGAGCGCGGCCTGACCCCGCACTTCACCCGCGTGGACGGCCGCCAGTTCGAGACCGAGCACGACTCCAAGGCCGAGCACCTGGTACGCCACCTCGACCACCAGGGCATCGACCCCTCCCGGGTCGTGCTGATCGGCGACATCGACGACGACGCCCGCGCCGCCCGCGAGGCCGGGGCCTCCGTCATCCTGGTGGCCAGCGGCCTGATGTCGCGCGAGCGCCTGACGGCCACCGGCGCCCCCGTGGTCGACTCCCCGGTGGCCGCCGTCGCCGCGCTGCGCGGAACCTGACATCCGGTCGTCGGACCCCCGGACCGGGCGTGTCAACGGGGGGCCGCCACGCTTCGGCGCCCCCTCGGAGTGGGCCTCCCACAGTCCGGACGGCTTCCCGGGTGACCTGCGCACTCGTCGCCCGCCCCGGTCCCCTCCACCCCCGGGCCGGGGCGTCCCCGCCTCCGCGGTGTGTTGTTAGATGGGTCTCACACCAACGCACAGCCACGTGAATGGGAAGGCGGGCCAATGACGGAGAGCAGCGTGCCCCGTGTGCTCTGGCAGCCCGACGAGGAGAGGATCGCCTCCTCCAACATCGTCGCGTTCGCCAGGTGGGCCGCGGAGAACAAGGGGGTCCGGGCCTTCGGGGAGGGGGGAACCGACCCCCGCTCCTTCGACTACGACTCCCTGTGGCGCTGGTCGGTCACCGACATCGACGGGTTCTGGGAGTCGGTCTGGGAGTACTACGGCGTGCGCTCCCACACCCCCTACCAGAGGGTCCTGGGCGCGCGGACCATGCCCGGCGCCGAGTGGTTCCCCGGCGCCGCACTCAACTACGCCGAGCACGTCTTCGAGGGCCGCGACGACGACCGCGTGGCCATCCGGCACGCCACCGAGCTGCGCCCCCTGGGGGAGTGGACCTGGGGCGAGCTGCGCCGCCGCACCGCCGCGATCGCGGCGGGCCTGCGCGAACTCGGGGTGGGACCCGGCGACCGCGTCGTGGCCTACCTCCCCAACCTGCCCGAGACCGTCGCCGCGTTCTACGCCACGGCCTCCCTGGGCGCCGTGTGGTCCTCCTGCTCCCCCGACTTCGGCGTGCGCAGCGTCATCGACCGCTTCGCGCAGATCGAACCCACGGTCCTGCTCGCCGTCGACGGCTACCGCTACGGAGGCAAGGACTTCGACCGCCTGCCCGTCGTGGAGGAGCTGCGCGCGGCCCTGCCCACCGTCCAGCACACCGTCCTGCTGGACTACCTCCGCCCCGGCCGGACCCTGGAGGGCACCCTGCCCTGGGAGCGGCTGGAGGACTCCGGCGCCGGAGCCGACCTGGAGTTCACCCCCGTCCCCTTCGACCACCCCCTGTGGGTGCTCTACTCCTCGGGCACCACCGGCCTGCCCAAGGCCATCGTCCAGGGGCACGGCGGCATCCTCCTCGAACAGCTCAAGAACCTGCACCTGCACCTGGACGCCCGGGAGCACGACCGCGTCTTCTGGTTCACCACCACCGGCTGGATGATGTGGAACTTCCTGGTCAGCGTCCTGCTGACCAGGGCCTCCATCGTCCTGTACGACGGCAGCCCCGCGGCACCGGACATGAACGCGCTGTGGGACCTGGCCGCCGACGCCGGGATCACCGTCTTCGGCACCAGCGCGGGCTTCCTCTCCTCCTCCATGAAGGAGGGCGTCCACCCCCGCCGGGGGCGCGACCTGTCCGCGCTCAAGGCCATCGGCTCCACCGGATCCCCGCTCAGTCCCGAGGCCTTCGCCTGGGTCTACGAGGAGTTCGGCTCGGACCTGTGGCTCTTCTCCACCTCCGGCGGCACCGACGTGTGCAGCTGCCTGGTCGGCGGCACCCCCACCCTGCCCGTCCACGAGGGCGAGATCCAGTCTCGCGCCCTGGGCATGGCCGTCGCCTCCTGGGACCCCGACGGCAAGGAACTCGTCAACGAGGTCGGCGAACTCGTGGTCACCGAACCCGCCCCCTCCATGCCCCTCTTCCTGTGGGGGGACGACAGCGGCGAGCGCCTGCGCGACAGCTACTTCTCCGTCTACCCGGGCGTGTGGCGCCACGGCGACTGGATCACGATCACCGACCGCGGCACCGCCGTCATCCACGGCCGCTCCGACTCCACCATCAACCGCGGCGGCGTGCGCATGGGCACCAGCGAGATCTACCGCGCCGTGCTCGCCCTGGACGAGGTCGTCGACGCCCTGGTCGTGGACGTGCCCCAAGCCGACGGCTCCTCCCGGATCGAGCTGTTCACCGTCCTGCGCGAGGGCGCCGACCTGGAGGGCGACCTGCCCCAGCGGATCGCCCGCCGCATCCGCTCCGACTGCTCCCCCCGGCACGTGCCCGACCGGGTCCGCGCCATCGCCGCGGTGCCCCGCACCCTGTCCGGAAAGGTCCTGGAGGTACCGGTCAAACGCATCCTCATGGGCGAGGACCCCGAGCGCGTCGCCAGCCGCGACTCCCTGGCCAACCCCGAGGCCCTCGACGCCTTCAGCGCCCTCAAGGACGCCTAGGAGCGGGGAGGGCCCGTACGGGCCCTCCCCGCCGCCCGCAACCCGGAACCGGCGGTCCGCCCCGCCCGCCGGTCCGGGCCGGTCACCTGCGCATGCCCGGCGTGGGCGCGTACACCGCCGAGCACGCGAGCACGCACGCCAGCCCACCGGCGGCCATGGCGGGCCCAGCGCCCAGCGGCGGGGCGACCAGCCCGGCGCGGATGTTGCCCAGGTGCGGACCGGCGATCCCGACCGCCAGCTCCAGGGCGCTCACCCGGCCGCGCACGCCCTCGGGCGTGGCGGACTGCACCAGGACGCCCCGGCTCACCACCGACCACGTGTCGGCGGCCCCCGCCAGCGCCGCCACCGTCGCGCACCGGGCGAGGATCACGGCCCGGGCGGCGCGGGCGCGGTCGACGGTGTCGATGAACGCCATCCCGACGGGCACGGCGACGAACCACGCCAGCGCGCTCACCAGGCCCAGCGCGCCGACCGTCACGGTGGACCGGGGCAGCTCCCACACCGCGAAGGTCGCGGCGAACACCGTGAACTGCCCGCACAGCGCCGAGGCGGCCGACCCGAGCCAGAACCGGCGGAAGCACGGCACCTCCCGCAGCGGCGCCACATCCAGCAGGAAGCGCGAGGAGGGCATGCGCCTCATCGTGGAAGTCCGGGAGTCCCCGGGGGATGCCGCCGCCCGTGGCCGCCTCCGGCCATCCACAGGCGGAAGGAGCGCTGTCGCCACCGGGCCGCGGGGGCATAGCCTGGCGGTCGTGGCACAGAACCAGTCAGACGACACCTCCGCCCCGGTCCAGGCCGCGCCCCCGGGCGGCGCGCGCATCGACGGCATCGACGCCGCGCGCGCCCTCGCGGTCTTCGGGATGTTCATCGTCCACCTCGGCGTGGACTCCATGGGCCTGCTCTCACCCGAGGACTACGCCTGGGACGTGCACAGCGTCGTGCGGGGCAACTCCTCGGCCCTGTTCGCGCTCCTGGCGGGGGTCTCCCTGGCCATCATGACCGGGCGCACCGCGCCCGTCAGCGGCGACCCGCTGCGCCGGGCCGCCGTGCGCATCCTCGCCCGCGCCCTCCTCATCGGCCTGCTCGGCCTCATGCTGGACCTCATGGCGGTCCCGATCGCCATCATCCTCACCTACTACGCGGGCTTCTTCGTCCTGGCGCTCCCCCTGGTCCGACTGCGCGCGGGGGCCCTGTGGGCGGTGGCGGGCGTCCTGGCGGTCCTCGGCCCGCCCGTCTCGTTCCTGCTGCGGGACGCCTTCTTCCCGCCCGTGCCGCGCACCGGGGCGGTCACCTCGTTCACCGAGTTCTTCCTGACCGGCTACTACCCGGCGGTCACCTTCATGGTCTACGTGTTCGCCGGCATGGCCGTGGGCCGCACGGACCTGACCGCCACCGCGGTGCGGCTGCGCCTGCTGGCCACCGGGGCGGCCCTGGCCGTGGTCGGCCACGTCGGCCCCTGGCTGCTGCTGTACCGGCTGGGCGGCCTGGACCGGCTGGTGGAGGCCAGCGGCCCCGGCCTGACCGGCCTGCCGCCCGGCACCTTCACCGACCCGGCGGTGCTGGAGGAGGTGCGCTACGCGGTGACCGACGAGATGAACTCCATCTCCGGCCAGGTGCCCACCGACTCCTGGTGGTGGCTGGCGGTCGGCACCCCGCACACCGGCACCACCTTCGAGATGGCCGAGGCGGTCGGCCAGGGGCTCGTCGTCCTCGTGGCGTGCGTGTTCCTGTGCGAGCGCCTGCGGATCCTGATGTACCCGCTGACCTCGGTCGGCCGGATGCCGCTGTCGGTCTACACCGGACACGTCCTGGCCCTGGCGGTGGTCATCTCCGTGACCGGCTACGACTGGCACCAGCCCTGGCTGCTGGAGCAGTTCATCCTCGTCTCGCTGGCCCTGGCCACCCTGTGGCGGCTGGTCGTGGGCCGGGGGCCGGCCGAGCTCGTCCTGGCCGAGGCCGCCAACGGCGCGGTCGCCCTGGTGGAGGAGCGCAGGGCTGCGGTCAGCGGTCGTTCCGGCGGGTGATGTTGGCCGAGGTGCGGTCCCGGTGGGCCAGGGAGTCGGTGGTGGTCCGGGTGCTCTGCCGCATGAGGCGGCGCGCGTCGTCGGCCGCGGACCGGGCCACCGCCGGGCTGGCCACCGGCCGCTGGGAGACCTCGGCGTCCTCGGGCAGGCCGATGTCCACCGGCAGGCCCGCCCGGCCGATCACGCGCAGCTGGGCCGCCTCCTGCGACTGCGAGGGCCGGATGTCGCCGTCGGGGGTGCGCCAGGCCTTCATGCGGGCTCGCAGCCAGTCGGTGCCCTGGTACCCCTCACCGCTCGGCCAGGGCACGCCGTCGGGGCGGTGACCCAGGGCGTGCAGCACGTCGGCCACGGTCCACCCGGCCGAGAAGAACCGCGCGGTCTCCTGGCGCAGCACCCGGAAGTCCACCCGGCGCAGCGAGGCCTCCTCGCGGCGCAGGGTCTCGCAGGCCTCGTGCACGGCGCGCGGCGTGTGCCGGGGGCGGTGCAGCGGGTCGGCCTCGGGCCGGCGCAGCAGCGCGTCGTCCACCGTCACGATCACCTCGCCGCGGCGGTTGTCCCAGATGCTGACGTCCTCGCGCGCCCACCCCTGCGACTCGGCCAGGGCGGTCGCCATCCTGCGCAGGTCGATCCGCTCGTCATCGCTACTGATCCGCAACTCCGCCATGCCACCAGACTAGGCTCTGTCGGTTCGTGCGGCGTCGCCCCGCGGATCCAGGGGGCGGACCATCACCAGCTGCGGCTTCCCCGCCTCGTCCACGTGCCGGTGCCCGGTGAAGGCGAAACCGGCGCGGCGGTACACCTGCGCCGCCGCCCGGTTGGCCTCGTCGACGCACAGCACCAGCGTCGTGGCGTGCGGCGCCACCTCGGCGGCCAGCCGGTCCAGCAGCGGTGCCGCGCACACGGTCCGGCCCACGCCCCTGCCCTGCCAGGCGGTGGTGACGTAGAAGGCGCGCAGCAGCACGGCGCGCGCCGGGTCGGGGACCAGGTCGCGGGTGTGCACGGCCCGGTCCAGGACGCCGAAGCCCGCGCAGGCCTCCCGCGCGGTGCCGGCGTCCAGCGGGCCGGCGACGACGGCGAAGGGTGTGCGCGCCGGGTCGGCGTCGGCGGCGGGCAGGGTGGTCACCGGAAGCCCCACGTGCCCCCGCTGGCCCGGCGGCAGGCGGTGCCGCAGCACGGTCCGCCGCAGCAGGTCCACCTCGGCGGAGTCCCCGTCCAGGCGCACCAGGCGCACCCCGGGTCTGTCGCCCTCCGCGTCGCTCCGTCCGATCTCCATCGGCGGCCTTCCCCTCTCGTGTGCGGACCAGTCTGACATCCGTGCCGGAGGCGGCAGGGGAGTGGTCCGGTCTAGACCGCGGGGTCGCCCGGCGGGGCCGCCGCGGCGTCGCGAACGCCGCTTTTCCGGCCTCCGGAGGCTGGAATTGGACCAAAGCACGACGCGGGCCGGTGGAGCGGTTTGGAGTCTTCTCCAACCTTGGACGGCGCGGTCCGCGCGGATGCTGACGCCGCCCCCGCCCGGCGTTAGGGTGACTGCCTGACGGCCGGGGCCACCCGCCTGCGGGCCGTGTCGAACACCCACCGTTCCCGCTGGTCGCAGCGGACGGAACGGCCATTGAACCGATCGAGCTGTAGGTGCCCGTGCCCCACACCGCATTCGCGCCCGAGGCGACGACCAACCGCGAACTCCGGGCCTTCCTGCACGGACTCCCGGGCGTGGACGAGGTCGGCGCGCGCGCCCGCGCCCAGGACCTGTCCACGCGGTCCATCAAGACCACCGCCAAGGCCGAGGCCATCGACCTGGCCATCAGCATGGTGGACCTGACCACGCTGGAGGGAGCCGACACCCCCGGCAAGGTCCGCGCCCTGTGCGCCAAGGCCGCCCACCCCGACCCCACCGACCGCACCGTGCCCCGGGTGGGCGCCGTGTGCGTCTACCCCGACATGGTGGCCACCGCCGTGGAGGCGCTGCGCGGTACCGGGATCGGCGTGGCCTCGGTGGCCACCGCCTTCCCCTCCGGCCGGGCGCCCATGGAGGTCAAGCTCGCCGACACCCGCCGCGCCGTCGCCGACGGCGCCACCGAGATCGACATGGTCATCGACCGCGGCGCCTTCCTGTCCGGCGACTACCTCAAGGTCTTCGAGGAGATCGCCGCGGTCAAGGAGGCCTGCGGCACCGCGCACCTGAAGGTCATCCTGGAGACCGGTGAGCTCGTCACCTACGACAACGTGCGCCGCGCCTCCCACCTGGCCATCCGGGCCGGGGGCGACTTCGTCAAGACCTCCACCGGCAAGGTCTCCCCGGCGGCCACGCTGCCGGTCACCCTGGTCATGCTGGAGGCGGTCCGCGACCACCACGCCGACACCGGTAGGCGCGTGGGCGTCAAGCCCGCGGGCGGCATCCGCACCACCAAGGACGCCATCCGCAACCTGGTCCTGGTCAACGAGGTGGCCGGCCCCGAGTGGCTGACCCCCGACCTGTTCCGCATCGGCGCCTCCAGCCTGCTCAACGACCTGCTGATGCAGCGCACGAGGCTGTCCACCGGCACCTACCCGGGCCCCGACTACTACACGCTGGACTGAGAACGCCGTGACCTTCGAGTACGCGCCCGCCCCGGAGTCCCGCTCCGTCGTCACCCTGCGCGAGACCTACGAGCTGTTCATCGACGGTGCCTTCACCCCGGCCGAGGGCGGTGAGTACCTCACGACCGTCAATCCCGCCGACGAGACCAAGCTCGCCCAGGTGGCCGTGGCCGGGCCCGCCGACGTGGACCGGGCCGTGGCCGCCGCACGCCGCGCCTACGAGACCGTGTGGAGCCGGATGCCCGGCGCCGAGCGCGGCAAGTACCTGTTCCGCATCGCCCGCATCCTCCAGGAGCGCTCGCGCGAGCTGGCCGTGCTGGAGTCGATGGACAACGGCAAGCCCATCAAGGAGACCCGCGACGTCGACCTGCCCCTGGTCGCCGCGCACTTCTTCTACCACGCCGGATGGGCCGACAAGCTCGCCCACGCCGGGCTGGGCCCCGACCCGCGCCCCCTGGGCGTGGCCGCCCAGGTCATCCCGTGGAACTTCCCGCTGCTCATGCTCGCGTGGAAGATCGCCCCGGCCCTGGCCACAGGCAACACCGTCGTCCTCAAGCCCGCCGAGACCACCCCGCTCACCGCGCTGGCCTTCGCCGAGATCTGCCAGGAGGCCGACCTGCCCCCGGGCGTGGTCAACATCCTCACCGGCGCGGGCGAGACCGGCCGCGCCCTGGTGGAGCACCCCGGCACCGACAAGGTGGCCTTCACCGGCTCCACCGAGGTCGGCCGCCAGATCGCCCGCGCGGTCGCGGGCACCGGCAAGCGCCTGACCCTGGAACTGGGCGGCAAGGGCGCCAACATCGTCTACGACGACGCCGCGCTCGACCAGGCGGTCGAGGGCGTCGTCTCGGGCATCTTCTTCAACCAGGGCCACGTGTGCTGCGCCGGGTCCCGGCTCCTGGTACAGGAGTCCATCGCGGAGGAACTGCTGCCCCGGCTGAAGGCCCGGATCTCCCGGCTGCGGCTGGGCGACCCGCTGGACAAGAACACCGACATCGGGGCGATCAACTCCGCCGCCCAGCTGGAGCGGATCCGGGAACTCACCGACACCGCCGAGGCCGAGGGCGTCCAGCGCTGGTCGCCCGAGTGCGCCCTGCCCGGGAGCGGCTACTGGTTCGCGCCCACCGTCCTGACCGGGGTCAGCCAGTCACACCGGGTGGCCCGCGAGGAGATCTTCGGCCCCGTGCTCTCGGTGCTGACCTTCCGCACCCCCGAGGAGGCCGTGGCCAAGGCCAACAACACCCCCTACGGCCTCTCCGCCGGGGTGTGGACCGAGAAGGGCTCGCGGATGCTCTGGACCGCCGAGCGCCTGCGCGCCGGGGTGGTCTGGTCCAACACGTTCAACAAGTTCGACCCGACCAGCCCCTTCGGCGGCTACAAGGAGTCGGGATACGGCCGCGAGGGCGGGCGGCACGGATTGGAGGCCTACCTTGGCTGAACGGCGCACATCCCGCAGGACGGCCAGGGCCGCGGAGGGCGGGCCCCCCGCCCGCCTGGCGGTCCGCAAGACCTACAAGCTCTACCTGGGCGGGGCCTTCCCCCGCTCGGAATCGGGCAGGAGCTACCCCGTGACCTCCGCCAGCGGCCAGCACCTGGCCAACGCCTCGCTCGCCTCCCGCAAGGACGCCCGCGACGCGGTGGTCGCCGCGCGTAAGGCCTTCGGCGGCTGGTCGGCGCGCACCGCCTACAACCGCGGCCAGGTCCTCTACCGGGTCGCCGAGGTGCTGGAGGGCCGCCGCGCGCAGTTCGCCGCCCAGGCCGTCGCGGCCCAGGGGCTGTCCCCGGACCTGGCCGACCGGGTGGTCTCGGCCGCCATCGACCGGTGGGTGTACTACGCGGGCTGGACGGACAAGGTCGCCCAGGTGCTCGGCGGCGCCAACCCGGTCGCGGGCCCCTACTACAACCACTCGGCCCCCGAGCCCACCGGCGTGGTCGCCGTCCTCGCCCCCCAGGACGCACCCCTGCTCGGCCTGACCAGCGTGCTCGCCCCGGTGATCGCCACCGGCAACACCGCCGTGGCGGTCACCTCCGAGACGGCCCCGCTGGCCGCCGTCGACCTGGCCGAGGTACTGGCCACCTCCGACCTGCCCGGCGGCGTGGTCAACCTGCTCACCGGCCGCGTGCCCGAACTGGCGCCTCACCTGGCCGCGCACGCCGACGTCAACGCCCTGGACCTGACCGGCGCGGGCGACCTGGCGGTGGAGCTGGAACGGGAGGCCGCCGCCACCCTGACCCGGGTGCTGCGCCCCGGCCCCGAGGCCGGGGGAGGGGAGGAGGCCTGGCTCGACCCCGACCCGGGCACCGCGCGGATGACCCCCTTCCTGGAGACCAAGACCGTCTGGCACCCCGTCGGGGTGTAGGGCCCGCCCGCGAGGAGGGGGCGCGCCCGCGGGACGCCCCCTCCGCGCCGCACCAACGGAAACGGAGACACTTGTGACTGGCACACCCCAGGCCGCCGCCGAGGAGGCCGCGGACGCCCTGCGCTCGCGCACCGGTGTGGATTCCTACGACGTCGCCCTGGTCATGGGGTCGGGCTGGGCGCCCGCGGCCGACCTGCTCGACGGCGCGGGGCGGGAGGTGCCCCTGGCGGAGCTGCCCGGCTTCGTCCCCCCGGCGGTGGAGGGCCACAGCCCCGTCCTGCGCAGTGTCACCGGCCAGGGCCGCAACGTGCTGGCCTTCCTGGGCCGTACCCACCTGTACGAGGGCCACGGCACCGACGCCGTCGTGCACGGCGTGCGCACCGCGGTGGCCGCCGGGGCCACCACCGTCGTGCTGACCAACGCCGCGGGCGGCATCAACCCCGCCTACCCCGTGGGCTCGCCGGTGCTCATCGCCGACCACATCAACATGACCGCGCTCTCGCCCCTGAGCGGCGCGCACTTCGTCGACCTCAGCGAGACCTACGACCCCTCCCTGCGCGCGCTGGCCCGCTCGGTCGACCCCGGCCTGCCCGAGGGCGTGTACGCGGCCATGCCCGGCCCGCACTTCGAGACCCCGGCCGAGATCCGCATGCTCAGCGCGATGGGCGCCGACCTGGTCGGCATGTCCACCGTGCTGGAGGCCATCGCCGCCCGCGCGGCGGGCGCCCGCGTGCTCGGCCTGTCCCTGGTCACCAACGTCGCCGCCGGTCTCACCGGCGCCAACCTCGACCACGAGGACGTGCTGGCCACCGGTCGGGAGTCGGCGGGAACCGTCGGCCGCCTGCTCGCCGACATCGTCGCCAAGCTCTGAGGGGACAGCCGATGACCGTGCTCGACCAGGCCAGACAGTGGCTCGCCGAGGATCCCGACCCCCGCACCCGGGCCGAACTCGCCGCGCTGGTCGAGCGCGCCGAACGGGGCGAGGACGCCGCGCTGGCCGACCTCGCCGACCGCTTCGGCGCGCGCCTGGAGTTCGGCACCGCCGGACTGCGCGGCGCCCTGGGCGCCGGGCCCAACCGGATGAACCGCGTCGTGGTCATGCGGGCCGCGGCCGGGATCGCCGCCTGGCTCGGACCGGAATCCGGGCACGTGGTCATCGGCTACGACGCCCGGCACCGCTCGGCGGACTTCGCCCGCGACAGCGCCGCCGTCCTCGCCGGTGTCGGGCACCGGGTCTCCCTCATGCCCGGTCCGCTGCCCACCCCGGTGCTGGCCTTCGCCGTGCGCGACCTGGGCGCCGACGCCGGGATCATGGTCACGGCCAGCCACAACCCGCCGGCGGACAACGGCTACAAGGTCTACGCCGGGGCCGCCAAGGCGGGCGGGCCGGAGGACGCCGGAACCCAGATCGTCTCCCCGGCCGACACCGAGATCTCCGCCGCCATCGACGCCGCGGGACCGGTGGGCGCCCTGCCCCTGGGGCGGGACTGGACGGTGCTCGGGCCCGAGGCGGTGGAGCGCTACCTGGACGCGGTCACCGCGCTGGTCCCCGGCAAGGACCGCGACCTGGCCACCACCTACACCGCGATGCACGGCGTGGGCGGCCGGGTGCTGCTGGCGGCGATGGAACGCGCCGGGTTCCCCCGCCCCTCCGTGGTCGCCGCGCAGTTCGACCCCGACCCCGACTTCCCGACCGTGGACTTCCCCAACCCGGAGGAGCCCGGGGCCATGGACCTGGCGCTGGCCGCCGGCGCCGCCGACGGCTCCGACCTGGTCCTGGCCAACGACCCCGACGCCGACCGGCTCGCCCTGGCGGTCCCCGGGCACGGGCTGCTCACCGGCAACGAGGTCGGCGGGCTGCTCGCCGAGTACGTGCTGGACCACACCAGCGGCCCGGACCGGGTGGTGGCCGCCTCGATCGTCTCCTCCAGCCTGCTCGGCCGGATCGCGCGCGAGCGGGGGGTGCGCTACGAGGAGACCCTCACCGGTTTCAAGTGGCTGGCCCGCGCGGGCGGCCCGGGCCAGCGGCGGGTCTTCGCCTTCGAGGAGGCACTGGGCTACTGCGTGGGCGGTGACGGCGGCCGCCCGGTCGCGGACAAGGACGGCATCAGCGCGGCCCTGGTGGCGGCGGCGCTCGCGGCCCGGGCCAGACGGGACGGGCGGACCCTGGTCGACCTGCTCGACGACCAGGCACGCCGGTACGGCCTGCACCTGACCGACCAGCTGTCGGTACGGGTGACGGACCCGGCGGTGCTCTCCGCGGCGATGCGGCGGTTGCGCGCCGAACCGCCCGCCGCGTTCGGACCCCTGCGTGTGGTCGGGGTCGACGACTTCGCCGCCGGGCACGCGGGTCTGCCGCCGACGGACGCCCTGCGCTTCCGGTTGGAGGACAGGGGGCGTGTGACGCTGCGGCCCTCGGGCACCGAACCCAAGCTGAAGGCCTACGTCGAGGTGGTGCTGGAGGTCGGGGGCGACGTCGCGGCCACCCGCGCACTGGGCTCGGGCCTGCTCGCCGAGCTGATGGCCTCGGTCGCCGGGGTGGTCGGGGGCTGACGGTCCCTCAGCCGTTGTCGGAGGGTTCCACGACCGGCCGGTGTACGACCTCGTCGATGACGGTGAGCGTCTGGGTGGACGTCACACCGGGAAGGGACTGCAACCGGGTCAGGATCAGGTCGCGCAGCTGGTTGGTGTTGGCGACGCGGACGAGCAGGACGATGTCCGCCGAGCCCACCACGTACCAGCAGTACTCGATCTCCGGGTAGGAGGACAGGATCTCCCGGTTGGCCCGCCAGTCCGGCTGGCTGCCCGAGATGAGGACGAGCGCGGTCACGCCGAGCCCCATCTTGGAGTGGTCGGTCACCACGGAGTAGCCGCGGATGACACCCTCGTCGGTGAGCCGCTTGATCCTGTTGTAAGCCGTCGCCCGGGACACGTTGGCCAGTGCGGCGATCTCGGTGATCCCGGTCCGCGCGTCCTTGGCGAGGGCGCTCAGGATCGTCTGGTCGGTGGTGTCCGGCCGCCGGCCGTTCCTGCGCTGGTCGCCCATGGCCATGTGCGTGCTCCTCGTGTGCTCTTGTTTCAGGATGGCGCCCCTTGGCGTCGTCATTGACCGGGGCTAACGAAGTACCAGGTAAACGTTGTTTCCGTCCATCGGAATCTCAGCCGGCGAGATCGCCGGTCGGTCACCGGGGGTGGGGGACCGGGGGAGGGCGGGGAAGCGGGGGACCCGGGGGTCCGACGGACGGGAAGCGCGTCGGGGTGGCCGACTGTACCCATGGTTGACGCGGCTGGTGGGTTGGTGGTTTCCCTGACTGGCGGGTAACTACACCGGGGTTTCCGGAACACAGCAGAAATTCTTGCCGAAGTACCGTTTCCTGTCTCAAGTGTCGTCTGTTCGCCGGGTTTCCCTGACGGGATGGTCGGGGCTTTTCCCGTGCGGGGACCTGGCGTCGAAGCCCCTGGCGCGGCGTCCGCCGGTCCGTGCCGCGGCTGGCGGCCGGGGAGGAGGCGGCCCTGTGTGGTTTTCGCGGTCGGCCGAAGGTGAAACCTAGACGTATGAGCACCACAAGCGCGATTTTCTGCTCTTATGTATCAAGTATGCGCTGCTATCTAGCGAAAGTGTCGAGTCTTGCGGAGAATCGTGTCCTAGACAGTCACCGCCAGGGCCCGACCCGCGCCACCGCGCGCGGCGGGCCACGTTGGGAGCCGCTCGACATGCCACCCCACACGTCAGCGGGCCGGGAGTCCATCACCGTGGACCACCTGTCCCCCGACCTCACCCGCGCGCTCTACCGCCACATGAGAACCGCGCGCGACCTGGACACCGAGGCCATCGCCCTGCAGCGCCAGGGCGTCTTCCCCGCCTACGTGTCCGTGCGCGGCCAGGAGGCCGCCCAGGTCGCCAGCGCCTCGGCCATGGACCCGGCGCGCGACTTCGTCTTCCCCACCTACCGCGAGATGGCCGCCGCCCTGGCCTACGGCGTGGAGATGGTCGGCTACATGGCCACCCACCGCGCCCTGTGGCACGGCGGCCTCTACGACGTCGCGGCCTCCCGGTTCGGCGCCGTCAACGCCGTGGTCGGCGGTCCCGTCCCGCACGCGGTCGGGTGGGCCGTGGGAGAGCGGCTGCGCGGTGACGACGGCGTGGCGCTGGCCTACTTCGGCGACGGCGCCAGCTCCGAGGGTGACGTGCACGAGGCGATGAACTTCGCCGGGGTCTTCGGTGCCCCCGTGGTCTTCTTCTGCCAGAACAACCAGTGGGCGCTGTCGGTGCCCAACGAGCGCCAGGTCGCGGGCGGTTCGGTCTCCGCGCGCGCCGCGGGCTACGGCTTCCCGGGCGTCCTGGTGGACGGCAACGACGCGGGCGCGGTCTACGAGGCCACCGCCGAGGCCGTCGCCCGCGCCCGCCGGGGCGAGGGCCCCACGCTGGTGGAGGCGCTCACCTACCGCGTCGAGCCCCACTCCACCTCCGACGACCCCGGCCGCTACCGCGACGAGGCCGAGGTCCGGCGCTGGCGCGAACGCGACCCCCTCACCCTGCTGCGCGCCGCCCTGCTCGCCGCCGGGCACGCCGACGAGGCCCACCTCGCCGAGGTGGACGCCCGGGCCCGCCGCGAGGCCGAGCGCGTCCGCGACGGCGTGGCCACCGCGCCCGAGCCCGACGGCTCGGAGCTGTTCACCCACGTCTTCCGGGAGAACACCAAGGAGCTGGCCCGGCAGCGCCGCACCTGGCAGGAAGAGGTCGAGCTGTGACCGAGCTGATCGAACGCGCCGCCGCCGCCGACACCCCCGCGGTCGAGCTGTCCATGCAGCAGGCCATCAACCGCGCCCTGCGCGTCCTGCTCGCCGAGGACCCGGACGTGCTGGTCTTCGGCGAGGACGTGGGCGCCCTGGGCGGGGTCTTCCGCGTCACCGACGGGCTCCAGGAGGAGTTCGGCGACAAGCGGGTCTTCGACACCCCGCTGGCCGAGTCCGCGATCATGGGCATGGCGGTCGGCCTGGCCATGAACGGCTGGCGTCCCGTCCCCGAGCTGCAGTTCGACGGTTTCGCCTATCCCGCGATCGACCAGATCGTCAACCAGGTGGCGCGCATGAACTACCGCACCCGCGGCGCGGCGCCCATGCCGATCACCCTGCGCCTGCCCTCCTTCGGCGGGATCCAGGCGCCCGAGCACCACGGGGAGAGCCTGGAGGCGCTCTTCGCGCACACCCCCGGCCTCAAGGTCGTGGCGCCCTCCGACCCCGGCGACGCCTACAGTCTGATGCTCCAGGCGGTGCGCTCCGACGACCCCGTCGTCTACATGGAGCCCAAGGCGCGCTACTGGGACCGCAGACCCGTCCGACTGCGCGAACCCAGCGACCCCATCGGCACCAGCCGCATCGTGCGCCCGGGCCGCCACGCCACCCTCGTGGCCTGGGGCGCCATGGTCCAGCGCTGCGTCCAGGTGGCCGAACTCGCCGCCGAGGACGGCGTGGACCTGGAGGTCCTGGACCTGCGCTGGCTCAAGCCCCTGGACGCCGAGGGTCTGGCCGCCTCGGTCTCGCGGACCCGGCGCGCCGTGGTCGTGCACGAGGCCCCGCTGACCGCCGGGCTCGGCGCCGAGGTCGCCGCCCTGGTCACCGAGCACTGCTTCCGGGACCTGTCCGCGCCCGTACAGCGCGTGACCGGGTTCGACGTGCCCTACCCCGCGGGTCCCCTGGAGCCGCAGTACCTGCCCACCATCGACCGCGTCCTGCTCGCGGTGCAACGGACCCTGGAGTACTAACCGCCATGGCACAGGAGAACATCACCTTCACCCTGCCCGACCTGGGCGAGGGGCTGGTCGAGGCGACCGTCCTGGAGTGGCAGGTGGCCGTCGGCGAGACGGTCGAGCGCAACGCCCCCCTGGTGGAGGTGGAGACCACCAAGTCCGCGGTGGTCATCCCCTCGCCGCACACGGGCCGCGTCGTCGAGCTGCACGCCGAGGAGGAGCAGGCCGTCCCCGTGGGCCGGCCCCTGGTGACCTTCGCCGTGGAGGGCGCCCCCGACGCGCCGGGCATCGTCGGACGGGTGCCCGCCGAGGAGGCCCGCCCGGCCCGCCGGGTGCGCCTGCGACCCCCGACGGACTGACCGGCACCGGGCCGCCCGGACTCTTTCGGAGAAAAACACAAAAGGCCGGGCGGATTCGCGCCGGTCATTGGGAGAAAAATCTGACCGGGTGCCTTTGGCGCATGCGCACATTTCACAGGAAGAGGGAGAGAGGGTTTCATGTCCGCGAATCTCGTCGACGGCGTGACAATGCACTATGTCGATGTGCGCCCGTCGGCCGGGGAAGCCGGAGTTCCCGTGCTCCTGCTGCACGGTTTCGGCACCGATTTCGCGATGAACTGGCGTGCCGCCGGATGGGAGCGGGCCCTGGAGGCGGCCGGCCGCCGGGTGCTCGGACCCGACCTGCGCGGCCACGGCGCCAGCGACAAACCCCGCGAGAGCACCGCGTACCTGCCCGAGTGCTTCGTCGCCGACCTGCTGGCCCTGCTCGACACCCTGGAGGTGGAGCGCGTGGACCTGGTCGGCTACTCCATGGGCTCGCGCCTGGCCTGGGAGCTGGCCCTGGCCGCCCCAGACCGGATCCGGCGCCTGGTCCTGGGCGGGTTCGGGCCCCGCGACGCCTTCGCCGGAACGGACCTGTCCGACCCCGGTGCGGGGGAGGGCGCCTTCGACCGGGTCTACCGCACCGTGGCAGCCCTGCCGGGCAACGACGCCGAAGCCCTGGCCGCCTGTGCCCGGGGCCAGGCCGCCCGTCCCTTCCGGGAGGAGCCCGCGCCCGCGGGGATCCCCCTGCTGCTGGTCGCGGGGGCCCGGGACGAGCTGGCCCGGGACGCGGCCGGACTCGCCGAGCGGTGCGGCGGCTCCCACGTGGAGGTCGCGGGCCGCGACCACGCCAACGCCGTCTCCGCCCGCGGCTTCCGGCAGGCGGTGCTGGCCTTCCTCGACTCCTGAGCCGCGTCGGGCCCCGGGCCGGGCCGGCCCCGACCGGCCCGTTCCGGGGCGGTCAGTCCGGTCTAGACCGGCCCCCTCCCACGTGCGGTGGTGACGCGGGGTGCGGGAAGGGAAACCCAGGGCAGTAACGCCGTGTCGGAGCGGGTTTGCTGAGACCTGGAACACCGTGGCCAATGACGGTTGTCCCTGCCGGGTGTGCGCTTGGTAACTTCCGAGTGGGTCCCCGTGTCGCTCCGCTCTCGCCTTCATAACAACTCCGTCCGTTGGTTAGATGTACTTTCGGCCACCGGATATCGTCCGGCTGCAGAACTCAGCTCGGTCACACGCGAATGCTGGCCGCTGAGAGGGCGTAAGGGAGTGAGAAGTGAAGCGCAGCAACGCAGTCAGGTTCGCCGCGGTCGCGGCGGCCGGTGTGCTCGCCCTCACCGCGTGTGACAACGCGGCGGAGGAGAGCGGTGGCGGCGACGAGGGCGGCGAGGAGTCCGCCTCCGAGTTGCAGGTCGGCCTGGCCTACGACGTCGGCGGTCGCGGCGACCGCTCCTTCAACGACTCCGCCTACCGGGGTCTGGAGCGGGCCGCCGAGGAGCTGGGGGTGGAGACCACCGACTTCGAGCCCACCGACGGTGAGGCCGAGTCCGCCAAGGAGGAGCGCCTGGCGACCATGGCCGAGGAGGGCTACGACGTCGTCATCGCCGTCGGGTTCGCCTACGACGGCGCCGTCCAGGCGGTCGCTCCCCAGTACCCGGACGTCGAATTCGCCATCGTCGACTCCGAGATCACCGGCATCGACAACGTCACCAGCCTGGTCTTCGCCGAGGAGCAGGCCTCCTTCCTGGCCGGCGCCGCCGCCGCGCTGACCACGGAGGAGGACCACGTCGGCTTCATCGGGGGCGTCGAGACCCCGCTGATCCACAAGTTCGAGGCCGGCTACACGGCGGGCGTCGAGCACATCGACGAGGACATCGCCGTCGAGGTCGACTATCTCAGCCAGCCGCCGGACTTCAGCGGTTTCAGCGACCCCGCCAAGGGCCGCGAGCTCGCCCAGGCCCAGCACGACCGCGGCGCCGACGTGATCTACCACGCCGCCGGAGCCTCGGGCAACGGCGTCCTGGAGGCGGCCGTGGCCAACGACTTCACCTTCATCGGCGTGGACAGCGACCAGTACGAGAACGCCAGCGAGGAACAGAAGCCGCACGTGCTCACCTCCGCCATCAAGCAGGTGGACGTGGCCGTGTTCGAGCTGATCAAGTCCGCCACCGAGGGCGAGGTCGAGGGCGGCGTCCAGCGCTTCGACCTGGCCGACGGCGGCGTGGACTACACCACGTCCAACGAAGAGGCGATCAGCCCGATCCAGGACCGGCTGGACGAGATCAAGCAGCAGATCATCGACGGTGAGATCGAGGTTCCGACCGAGCCGTAGACCGCGTTACGCGCGGACACCGCCGCGGGAGAGGTCCGCGGCGGTCGCATCCACGGGCGGCACCGGACCGGGAGACCCCGGCCCGGTGCCGCCCCGGTTGCCGTTTCGCGGCGGGGACACCGGGCGGTGGCCGGGATCCGGCCCCTCCGGCGGGCACCGCGCCGCAACTTCACGAGGAGACAGATGAGCAGCACGCCATCGGGCGCGGGGGCCCAGGATCCCCCCGCCGTTGAGCTGCGCGGGATCACCAAGCGTTTTCCCGGGGTCGTGGCCAACCACGACATCGACATCAC
Organism: Nocardiopsis sp. FR4; assembly: GCF_009830945.1. Lineage (GTDB taxonomy): Bacteria > Actinomycetota > Actinomycetes > Streptosporangiales > Streptosporangiaceae > Nocardiopsis. The sequence continues at coordinate 52,314 of NZ_VWVV01000017.1, forward strand.
CGTGGCTCCCGGTACCGTGCACGCCATCGTCGGCGAGAACGGTGCGGGCAAGTCCACGCTGATGAAGACCCTGTACGGCATGCACCGGCCGGACGAGGGGCACATCCGCGTCCGGGGCCGGGAGGTGCGCTTCGGCTCGCCCTCCGACGCCATCCGGCACGGCATCGGCATGGTGCACCAGCACTTCATGCTCGCCGACAACCTCACCGTCCTGGAGAACGTGGTCCTGGGGGCCGAGCGCCGCTTCGGCATCGGCGGCCGGGCCAGGGCCAGGATCCGCGAGCTGTCCGCCCAGTACGGGCTCGGGGTCGACCCCGACCGCCTCATGGAGGACCTCGGCGTGGGCGAGCGCCAGCGCGTGGAGATCCTCAAGGTCCTCTACCGCGGCGCCCAGACCATCATCCTCGACGAGCCCACCGCCGTCCTGGTCCCGCAGGAGGTCGACGAGCTCTTCGACAACCTGCGCGAGCTCAAGCGCGAGGGCCTGACCGTCATCTTCATCTCCCACAAGCTGGACGAGGTGCTCTCGGTCGCCGACGAGATCACCGTGATCCGCCGCGGCACCACCGTGGCCACCGCCGACCCGGGCACCACCACCGCCCGGGAACTGGCCACGCTGATGGTCGGCGGCGAACTGCCCGTGCCCGAGCTGCGCGAGTCCACCGTCACCGACCACGTCGTGCTCTCCCTGGACGGGGTCACAGTGCGCTCCTCCGACGGCCGGGCCGTCGTGGACGGGGTCAGCGTGGACATCCGCCGGGGCGAGATCGTCGGCATCGCCGGCGTGGAGGGCAACGGCCAGTCCGAGCTCATCGAGGCCGTCATGGGCATGCGCCCGCTGGCCTCCGGGCGCGTCCTCCTGGAGGGCCAGGACGTCACCGGCTGGCCCACCCTGCGCATCCGCGAGGCGGGCGTGGGCTACATCCCCGAGGACCGCCACCGGCACGGCGTGCTGCTGGAGTCCCCGCTGTGGGAGAACCGCATCCTGGGCCACCAGACCAAGGAGCCCAGCGTGCGCGGCCCGTGGATCGACAGGGCCGGGGCCCGTGCCGACTCCGAGCGCATCGTGGCCGAGTACGACGTGCGCACCCCCGGCATCGACGTGATCGCCGACGCCCTGTCCGGCGGCAACCAGCAGAAGTTCATCATCGGCCGGGAGATGAGCGGATCCCCGCGCTTCCTGGTCGCCGCGCACCCCACCCGCGGTGTGGACGTGGGCGCCCAGGCCGCGATCTGGGAGCAGCTGCGCGACGCCCGCGCCGCCGGCCTGGCGGTGCTGCTGGTCTCCGCCGACCTGGACGAGCTCATCGGCATGTCCGACACCCTGCACGTGATCCTGCGCGGCCGCCTGGTCGCCCAGGCCGACCCGACCACCGTCACCCCCGAACAGCTGGGCTCGGCCATGACCGGCGCCGGGCTGGACGGCGACCAGAGCACGGAAGGCGAGGGCGGCGCGCATGAGTAGGATCCCCCGTCCCAACACGACCCTGCCCGGCCCCGCGGCGCTGGGCGCCGCGATCGTCCTGGGCGTCGCGGTCACCCTGGCCCTGGACACGGCGCTGCTGTGGTGGGTCGCGCTGATCATCGGCGTGGCGGCGGCCTTCGCCGCGGTGGTGTGGACCGGCCCCCTGGTACCCGACGGGCGCAGCGGCTCCAGCGGCACCCGTGAGGAGGGCACGGGTCTGCACGAGACCCTGGTCGTGCCGACCGCCCTGGTGCTGTCGGCGGCCTCGGGGCTGCTGGCCGCCTGGTTCCTGGACCTGTCGCTGATCGAACCGGTGGCCGCGGCGCTGGGCGCCCTGGTCGGCTCCGCCATGGCCTTCGTGCTCTTCCACCGGCTCTCGGCGATGCTCGCGCTCTCCTTCGCCGCGGTCCTGGCCGCCGGGGTCATCGCCGTCGCGGTCACCGCGGCCGTGCTGTACCTCAGCGGCATCCCGCCGCTGGCCACGTTCGAGCGCATGCTGGAATACGGCAGCAGGCCCGACAGCCTGGTGCGCATCATCAACGACGGCACCACCTACTACCTGGCCGCCGTCGCCGTGGCGATCGGCTTCAAGATGAAGCTGTTCAACATCGGCGTGGACGGCCAGTACCGCCTCGCCGCGCTGCTGGCCGCGGCCGTGGGCGGCTACCTCGTGCTGCCGCCGGTGCTCAGCCAGATCGTCATCGTCGTCACCGCCGTGGCCGTGGGCGGCGTCTGGGCCGGCATCGCCGGGTACCTCAAGGTGGCCCGGGGCGTGTCCGAGGTGATCTCCACGATCATGCTCAACGCCGTGGCCACCGGCATCACCGCCTACCTGCTGAGCACCAACCGCCTCGCGGTGGAGATCAGCACCAACAACATCGGCACCCCGCCGATCCCCGAGTCGTCCTGGGTGCCGGGCATCCCCGCCACCTTCCTCGGCTCCGACCACGAGATCTTCGGCCTCGTGCTCCTGGCCGTGGCCGTGGGCGTCGGCTACTGGGTGATGCTCAACCGCACCCGCTTCGGCTTCGAGCTGCGGGCCACCGGCCAGTCGCAGACCGCGGCCGAGGCCAGCGGTGTGAACGTCAAGAAGATGGTGTTCCTGTCCATGCTCTTCTCGGGCATGGTCGCCGGGCTGGTCGGCCTGCCCCAGCTGCTGGGCAGCTCGCACTACTACGCCCTCGACTTCCCGACCGGGATCGGCTTCATCGGCATCGCCATCGCCCTGCTGGGCCGCAACCATCCGGTGGGCATCGTCTTCGCCGCCCTGTTCTGGTCCTTCCTGAACCAGGCTTCGGGCATCCTGCCCTTCGACGGCGTCCCGCAGGAGATCGCGGTCATCTCCCAGGCCACCATCGTGCTCACCGTCGTGGTCGTCTACGAGGTCGTGCACCGCTGGGGCCGCCGCTACCAGCAGCAGCAGATCGGCAAGCAGCTCGGCGGGACCGCCGAGCAGGACACCGAACCCGTCCCCTCGGCCGCCGAGGGCGGGACCACCGACGGTGAGGACGGGGCCGCCCCCGACTCCGGCGGCGAGCGCGGAGGGAAGACGCAGTGAGCCAGGAGATCAAAGTGAAGCGGTCGGCGGACAAGCCGCCGCTGTTCCCCAGGGGATGGGCGCGCTGGCGCCTCCTCACCCTGTTCGGCGCGGTGCTGGTGGCCCTGGCGGGGCTCCGGGTCATCACCGGCCACGACATGCTCACCGACACGGGCACCATCCGCACCACCCTCATCTTCGCCGTGCCCATCGGGCTGGCGGCCCTGGGCGGCCTGTGGGCCGAGCGCGCGGGCATCATCAACATCGGCCTGGAAGGCATGATGATCCTGGGCACCTGGTTCGGTGCCTACTTCGCATGGTCCACGGACAACCCGTGGGCGGGCCTGCTGGCGGGCGTGCTCGCCGGAATGGCCGGCGGCCTCCTGCACGCCGTGGCCACGGTGACCTTCGCGGTGGACCACATCGTCTCCGGCGTGGCGATCAACATCCTCATGCTCGGCGCGATGCGCTACCTGTCCATCCTGGTCTACTCCGACATCCCCGGTGCGGGCGCGGCACAGTCGCCGACCGCCCCCTCGTTCCCGGTGCTGGACCTGCCCCTCGTCGCCGACCTGCTCGGACCCGTCGCGGGCAGCGGGATCTTCCTGGTCGGCGACCTGGCCTCGCTGGTGGTGGGGCTGACCACCCGGATGTCGGCCCTGACCCTCATCGCGATCCTCATGATCCCGCTGACCTACCTGGTGCTGTGGCGGACCGCCTTCGGCCTGCGCCTGCGCTCGGTGGGGGAGAACCCCGACGCCGCCGAGTCCCTCGGCGTGCCGGTGTACACCCTCAAGTACGTCGCGGTGATCGTCTCCGGCGGCCTGGCCGGCATGGGCGGGGCGTTCCTTTCCCTGGTGGCCTCGCACATCTACCAGGAGGGGCAGACCGGCGGCCGCGGCTTCATCGGCCTGGCCGCGATGATCTTCGGCAACTGGCGCCCGGGCGGACTGGCCATGGGCGCGGGCCTGTTCGGCTACACCGACGCCCTGCAGATCCGCGGCGGCGGCGAGGCCATCCACGCCCTGCTGCTGCTCCTGGCGGTGGCGCTGCTGGCCGCGGCCCTGTGGCAGGTGCGCCAGGACCGCAAGGGCCTGGCCGCGGCCGGGGCCGTCGCCGCGGTCCTGCTGCTGGCCTGGTACCTGACCACCGACTCGCTCCCGCGCGAGCTGGCCACCTACAGCCCGCACATCACCACCCTGCTGGTCCTGTCGCTGGCCTCCCAGCGGCTGCGCCCGCCCGCGGGCATCGGCAAGCAGTGGAGGGCGAGCCGCTCATGAGTTCCGCACCCCCGGACCCGGCCTCCGTGGACTGGACGGCGCTGCGGGACACCGCCCGCCAGGCGATGACCCGCGCCTACGCGCCCTACTCGCAGTACCCGGTGGGCGCCGCGGCGCTGGTCGACGACGGCCGCGTGGTCAGCGGCTGCAACGTGGAGAACGCCTCCTACGGGCTGGCCCTGTGCGCCGAGTGCGGCCTGGTCAGCGCCCTGCACGCCTCCGGCGGGGGCCGTCTGACCGCCTTCAGCTGCGTGGACGGCCAGGGGCGGATCCTCATGCCGTGCGGGCGCTGCCGACAGCTCCTGTTCGAGCACGGCGGCCCGCACCTGCTCGTGGACACCCCCGAGGGCGTGTGGACCCTGGACCGGGTCCTGCCGCAGGCCTTCGGCCCGCACAACCTCACCTAACCGCGCCGCTCCCCGGCCCCGCCCGCACGGCGACGGCCGGGGAGCGGCGTTCTCGCCAGGAAGGCCAGGACATGGACGTCATCGAGGTCATCCGCGCCAAGCGCGACGGGCACCGGCTGACCCCCGAGCAGATCGACTGGGTGATCGACGCCTACACCCGGGGCGAGGTGGCCGAGGAGCAGATGTCGGCCCTGGCCATGGCGATCTTCCTGCGCGGCATGGACCGCGCCGAGGTCAGCCGCTGGACCGAGGCGATGCTGGCCTCGGGGGAGCGCCTGGACTTCACCGGCCTGGACCGGCCCACCACCGACAAGCACTCCACCGGCGGCGTGGGCGACAAGATCACCCTGCCGCTCACCCCGACCGTGGCGGCCTGCGGCGGGGCCGTCCCGCAGCTGTCCGGACGGGGCCTGGGCCACACCGGCGGCACCCTGGACAAGCTGGAGTCCATCCCCGGATGGCGGGCCTCGCTGTCCACCGCCGAGATGCGCCGGGTCCTGGAGGAGACCGGCGGGGTGATCTGCGCCGCCGGAGCCGGACTGGCTCCGGCCGACCGCAAGCTGTACGCGCTGCGCGACGTGACCGGGACCGTCGAGTCGATCCCGCTCATCGCGGCCTCCATCATGAGCAAGAAGCTCGCCGAGGGCACCGGGGCCCTGGTCCTGGACGTCAAGGTGGGCTCGGGCGCCTTCATGAAGGACGTCGCCTCGGCGCGCGAGCTGGCCCGCACCATGGTCGACATCGGCACCGACCACGGGGTGCGTACGGTCGCGCTGCTCACCGACATGTCCACGCCCCTGGGGCGCCGGGTCGGCAACGCCCTGGAGGTGGCCGAGGCGGTGGAGGTGCTCTCCGGCGCCGGACCCGCCGACGTGGTCGGGCTGACCGTGGCCCTGGCCCGGGAGATGCTGGCCGCCGCCGGGCTCACCCCCGGACGGGGCGGGGTCAAGGACCCCGCCGAGGCGCTGCGGGACGGCAGCGCGCTGGCCGCGTGGAAGGATCTGGTCCGCGCGCAGGGCGGCGACCCCGAGGCGCCCCTGCCCGAGGCCGCCGAGCGCCGGGTCGTGCTCGCCCCCGCCACGGGGACGCTCACCCGTCTGGACGCCTACCAGGTGGGGCTCGCCGCGTGGCGGCTGGGCGCGGGCCGGGCCCGCAAGGAGGACGCGGTGTCCTTCGGCGCCGGGGTCACCCTGCACGCCAAGCCGGGGGAGCGGGTCGCCGCGGGCGAGCCGCTGTTCACCCTGCACGCCGACGAGGCCGCGCGGTTCGACCGCGCGGCACAGGCGCTGGAGGGCTCCTTCGACATCGGGGACGACGCCCGCCACGAGCCCCGGCCGCTGGTGATCGACCGGATCGCCTGAGGAGCCCGGGGCCGCCGGGGTCAGTCGCCGAACGGGGGCGGCGGGAGCTGGGTGCCCTCGGGCACCAGCACGTAGGCCACCACCGCCACGACCACCAGCAGCAGGCTCACGATCAGCGACGCGGCGGCCGCCCAGCGGGCCCAGGGCCGGGTGCGGACCCCGGCCAGGACCAGGGAGAGCCCGGCGACGGCGGCCGAGACCACGGCGGGCGCGCCGCTGACCAGGATCTGGATGGACAGCTGCCGGGCCTGCTCCACGGCGATCGGCTGCCCGCCGATGAGGAACACCGTGGCCAGCAGTTGGGGCAGCTGGCCCGATATCAGGGGGATCACGACCAGGACCAGCGCGGTCAGCGCGAAGGTCTCCGCGGACAGGGCCTCGCTCAGGCCGCGCCGCCTCCCGCGCTCCGGCGGGGCGGTCGCCTCCGCGGCCGCCCGGTCCTCAGCGGGGGCCTGCGGCTCTCCGGGGGCGGCGGGATCCTCGTCCGGCCCCGCGAAGGGGATCCCGGTGTCCTCCTCGTGGGCGGCGAACCGGGGGCGGTTCCCCTCGGGCTGCGGAGCGGCGGCTCCCCCGGCCGGGTCACCGTCGGTCTCCGGGTCGGTGCCCGGGGCGCGTTCCGTCGGTTCGTTGTCGCCTGGTGCTGTACTCACGGGCCCAACGTACCCGCGAGAACGCGGCGGGGATCTCGCGAAACGCCCCCGCGGCGCGCTTCGGCGGTGTTCGGGGGCCGGTCGCGCCCCCGCCGGCCCCGCCCCCGGTCCCGGGCGTGTCGTCCGGGCCGCCCTTCGGTGACCTGGCGTGCGGCGGCGCGGAACCCGGCTGGAGACCGGGGCCGGGACCGGGGCGGTGCGGTCAACGCCTGCCCGACGGGCCGGTGAACACGCCCTCCGGGTCCGGAGAGGGGCCGCGGCCCCTCCGGTCGGTCGGTCCCCGCCGGGGAGGCTCAGCCGGTGGCGGGCAGGCTGACGTAGGTCAGCACCGAGACCAGGACCAGCAGGGTCCCGACGATCACGGTCGCGGCGGCGGTCCAGCGGCTCCACGCGCGCGTGGTGTAGCCGCCCAGGAACAGCGACAGGGCCGCGGCGAGCACGGACAGGGCGCTCAGTCCGCCCGCGACCACGATCTCCGCGGACGCCGCGGCCGCGTTCTCCGCCGCCCCGAACCGTGCGTCGGGGCCCACGGTGAACAGGCCGAAGAGCTGCAGCAGCCGGGTGTTCAACGCGGTGACCGCGAGCATCATGACGCCGACGAGGCTGAAGGTCTCCGCGGAGAACAGGCCGCTGGGGGAGGAGGTCGGGGTACCGGCGAGGAACGCGTCGCCGGCCCCGCTCGTGCCCCCCTCCTCCTCCCGGGCGGTCGGGGCGTCCTCGGGGGCCGTGGACTCGTCCGTGGGCTGTGTGTCTTCTGGGGAGGTGTTCACGGCGCCCAAACTACCGCGCGCGTGCCCCGGGGGCGGAGGGCGGTAACGCACGCTGAGTGGCCGGTTTCGGCCATATGGTGACCAGCTGTCCGTTCCCAGAAAAACAAGCAGCACTGCTTGTTTTTCTGGGCGGCCGGTGCCACGCTCGGTCCATGACCGCTGCACCGGTGCCCCCTCTGGTGGTGGCCAACGCCTCCGGTTTCTACGGAGACCGCTTCCGCGCCGTCCACGAGACGCTCACCGAAGGCCCCCTGGACGTCCTCACCGGCGACTACCTGGCGGAGCTGACCATGGCCATCCTGGGCCGCGACCAGTTGGGCGACCCCGGCCGCGGCTACGCCCGCACGTTCCTGCGCCAGATGCGCGAGAGCCTGGAGCTCGTCATGGAGCGCCGGATCCGGGTGGTCACCAACGCGGGCGGCCTCAACCCGCGCGGACTGGCCGACCGGCTCACCGAACTCGCCGAGGCACTGGGCCTGGAACCGCGCATCGGCTGCGTCACCGGCGACGACCTCATCGGCCGGGCCGAGGAACTGGGCCTGGGCTCCCCGCTGACCGCCAACGCCTACCTGGGCGGCTTCGGGATCGCCGCCTGCCTGCGGGCGGGCGCCGACATCGTCGTCACCGGCCGGGTCACCGACGCCTCCCTGACCGTGGGTCCCGCCATCGCCCACTTCGGCTGGACCCACGAGGACCTGGACGCCCTGGCCGGGGCCACCGCCGCCGGGCACGTCATCGAGTGCGGCACCCAGGCCACCGGCGGCAACTACGCCCCGCCCGGCTCAGCCGCCCCCGGACCGGAGCACCCCGGCTTCCCCCTCGCCGAGATCCACGCCGACGGCAGCGCGGTCATCACCAAGCACCCCGGCAGCGGCGGCGCGGTCACCCCCGGCACCGTCACCGCCCAGCTCGTCTACGAGGTCGCCGGGCCCCGCTACCCCGGCCCCGACGTCACCACCCGCCTGGACACCGTCCGGCTCACCGAACAGGGCCCCGACCGCGTCCTGCTCAGCGGCACGCGCGGCGAGGAGCCGCCCGCCGACCTGAAGGTGGGCCTGACCAGCCTCACCGGCTTCCGCAACGAGGTCGAGCTGTGCGTGACCGGCCTGGACGCCCGGGCCAAGGCGGACCTGGCCGAACGCCAGCTGCGTGCCGCCCTGGCCGACCGGCCGCCCGAGGAGCTGCGCTTCACGTTCGTGCCCGCCGAGGACCCCCACGGGCCCACCCAGGACGCGGCCACCGCCCGGCTGCGCGTGGTGGCCCGCGACCCCGACCCCGCGGTGGTCGGCCGCTCCCTCGGCGCCGCGGCCGTGGAACTGGCCCTGGGCAGCTACGCCGGGTTCCACCTCACCGCGCCCCCGCGCGAGGCCCGTCCCGACGGAGTCGCCGCCACCGCCGCCCCCGTCCCCGCCGACCGGGTGGAGCACACCGCGATCCTCCCCGACGGCCGACGGACGGGCATCGCCCCGGCGCCGCGCACCCGCCCCCTGGAGGAGGTCCCCGAACCCCCGCCGCCCGACCCCCTGCCGCCGGGCCCCACCCGGACGGCACCCCTCGGCCTGGTCCTGGGCGCACGCAGCGGCGACAAGGGCGCCGACGCCAACCTGGGGGTGTGGGTCGACGACGACCTGGCGTGGCGGTGGCTGGTCCCCACCCTCACCCCCGACCTGCTGCGCGCACTCCTGCCCGAGACGGCCGGCCTGCGCGTGACCCGCCACCTGCTGCCCGGGCTGCGCGCCGCCAACTTCTGGATCGAGGGCCTGCTCGCCCCCGGCACCGCCCGCCGGGAGGGAACCGACCCGCAGGCCAAGGGGCTGGGGGAGTGGCTGCGGGCGCGCCGCACCGCGATCCCGGAGGTGCTCCTGGGAAGGGAGGGGCGGTCGTGAGCGTCCTTCCCACCCGTCTGGACACCGCCTCGCCCGACTTCGCCGAGGCCCGCCGGAGCATGCTCGCCGCCCTCGCCGAGATCGACGCCGAACACGCCAAGGCCCTGGCCGGGGGCGGCCAGCGCTACGTCGAGCGCCACCGCGCCCGGGGCGGCCTGCTGGCCCGCGAGCGGATCGAACTGCTCCTGGACGAGGGCAGCCCCTTCCTGGAACTGTCCCCGCTCGCCGCCTGGGGCAGCGACTTCCACGTCGGCGCCAGCGTCGTCACCGGCGTCGGCGTGGTCTCGGGGGCGGAGTGCGTGCTGGTGGCCAACGACCCCACCGTGCGCGGCGGCTCCAGCAACCCCTGGACCCTGAGGAAGTCCGCCCGGGCCGCCGAGATCGCCGAACACAACCGGATGCCGCTGATCAGCCTGGTGGAGTCCGGTGGGGCCGACCTGCCCACCCAGAAGGAGATCTTCGTTCCCGGAGGGCGCACCTTCCGCGACCTGACCCGCCTGTCCGCCGCCGGGATCCCCACCGTCGCGCTGGTCTTCGGCAACTCCACCGCCGGAGGCGCCTACATCCCCGGCATGAGCGACCACGTGGTCATGGTCCGCGGCCGCTCCAAGGTGTTCCTGGGCGGCCCGCCGCTGGTCCGGGCGGCCACCGGGGAGGAGAGCGACGACGAGTCGCTGGGCGGGGCGCGGATGCACGCCGAGGTCAGCGGCCTGGCCGACCACCTGGCCGAGGACGAGCGCGACGCCCTGCGCATCGGCAGGAGGATCGTGGCCCGCCTCCGGCACCGCAAGGCCGGACCGGTGTCCCGGGGGCCCGCCGCCGAACCCCTGTACCCGGCCGAGGACCTGCTCGGCGTCATGCCGCCCGACCTCAGGGCGCCCGTGGACCCCCGCGAGATCATCGCCCGGCTCGTGGACGGCTCGGAGTTCGACGAGTTCAAACCCGCCTACGGCGGCGGCCTGGTCACCGGCTGGGCGGACCTGCACGGCTACCCCGTCGGGGTGCTGGCCAACGCCAACGGCGTGCTCTTCAGCGCCGAGGCGCAGAAGGCCGCCCAGTTCGTCCAGCTCGCCAACCGCGCCGACACCCCGCTCGTCTTCCTGCACAACACCACCGGGTACATGGTCGGCCGCGAGTACGAGCGGGGCGGCATCATCAAGCACGGATCGATGATGATCAACGCCGTCTCCAACAGCACCGTGCCCCACCTGTCGGTCCTCGTCGGCGCCTCCTACGGCGCGGGCCACTACGGGATGTGCGGCCGGGCCTACGACCCCCGCTTCCTGTTCGCCTGGCCCAGTGCCCGCTCCGCGGTCATGGGCCCCCGCCAGCTGGCCGAGGTCCTGTCCACCGTCTCCCGCCAGGCCGCCGAACGCCGGGGCCAACCCTACGACGAGGAGGGCGACGCCGCGCTGCGGGAGATGGTCGAGAACCAGATCGAGGCCGAGTCGCTACCGCTGTTCCTGTCCGGACGGGTCTACGACGACGGCGTCCTCGACCCCCGCGACACCCGCACCGTCCTGGGCCTGTGCCTGTCCTTCGTCCACAACGCCCCCGTCCGGGGCACCGACCGCTTCGGCGTCTTCCGGATGTGAGGAAGGAACCCCGCGCCATGCCCTCCGCCGCCCCCCGTCCGGCCGTCCCCGCGCGTCCCGTCACCCGCCTGCTGGTCGCCAACCGCGGCGAGATCGCCCGCCGCGTCCTACGCACCTGCCGCGACCTGGGCATCGCCACCGTCGCCGTCCACGCGCCAGGTGAGGAGACGGCCGCGCACGCGGCCGAGGCCGACACCGCCGTGGCCCTGCCCGCACCCGAGGGCCGCGGCCCGGTGGAGGCCTACCTCGACCCGCTGGCCGTCGTCGACGCCGCCGTGGCCGCCGGCGCCGACGCCGTCCACCCCGGCTACGGCTTCCTGTCCGAGAACCCCGACCTGGCCCGCGCCGTCACCGCCGCCGGACTCACCTGGATCGGCCCCTCCGCCGACGCCATCGCGGCCATGGGCGCCAAGACCCGGGCCAAGGAGATCGCCCGCGCCGCCGGAGTCCCCGTCGCCGACGCCCTCGACCCCCGCGACGTGCGCGCCGAACACCTGCCCGTCCTGGTCAAGGCCGTCTCCGGCGGCGGCGGACGCGGCATGCGCGTGGTCACCGGCCTCGCCGACCTGGCCGCCGGGGTCGACTCCGCCCGCGCCGAGGCCGCCGCGGCCTTCGGCGACCCGGCCGTGTTCTGCGAGCCCTACGTGCGCGACGGCCGCCACGTCGAGGTTCAGGTACTGGCCGACGCCCACGGCACCGTCTGGGCCCTGGGCGAACGCGACTGCTCGGTCCAGCGCCGCCACCAGAAGGTCGTCGAGGAGACCCCCGCCCCAGGCCTGCCCGAGCACCTGCGCCGGAGCCTGCACGAGGCCGCCCGACGCCTGGCCCGCGCCATCGGCTACACCGGAGCCGGAACGGCCGAGTTCCTCGTGCCCGTCTCCGGGGAGGGCTTCGGCGCCCCCGTCTTCCTGGAGATGAACACCCGGCTCCAGGTCGAGCACCCCGTCACCGAGTGCGTCACCGGCCTGGACCTGGTCGAGTGGCAGATCCGGATCGCCGAGGGCGCGGCCCTGCCCCCCGGCGGACCGCCCGCCCCGCGTGGCCACGCCGTGGAGGCCCGCCTGTACGCGGAGGACCCCGGCGACGACTGGCGGCCCCGCACCGGCCGCCTGCACACCTTCGAGGTCCCCGCCGCCACCGCCCGCTTCACCCCCCTGACCGCGCCCGGCGTGCGCCTGGACGGCGGCGTCGAGGCGGGCGGGACCGTCGGCGCCGACTTCGACCCCCTGCTCGCCAAGGTCGTCGCCCTGGGCCGCGACCGCCCCGACGCGCTGCGCCGCCTGTCCGCCGCCCTGGCCGGAGCCCGGATCCACGGCGTGGGCACCAACCGCGACCTGCTCGTGCGGGTCCTGCGCGACCCCGCGTTCACAGCGGCCGAAGAGCAGCCCGGCCGCCTGCACACCGGCCACCTGGCCCCCGCCCGCCTCGCCGACCTCGCCCGGCCCCTGGCCGACGACGCCACCCGGCGCCTGTCCGCGCTGGCCGCCTCCCTGGCCGCCGCCGAGGCCGCACGCGCCGGTTCCCCCGTCCCCGCGGGGATCCCCGCCAACTGGCGCAACCTCGCCTCGGGGCCTCAGGTGCGCCGCCACACGGTCGCCGGGACGGCCCGGCCCGGGGAGGACGCCGAGCAGAGCACGACCACCACCGCCTACCGGACCAGCCGGGGCCGCCACCTGCCCGAACAGGAGGGGGTCCGGGTCCTGTCGGCCGCGCCCGACCTCGTGGTCCTGGAGGCCGACGGCCTGCGCCACGCCTTCCGCGTCCACCGGGGCGGCGCCGACGTCCACGTCGACTCCCCCCTGGGCGCGGTCACCCTCACCCCGCTGGACCCGCTCCCCGAACCCCGGGCCGAGGCCGACCCCGGCGCGCTGCCCGCGCCCATGCCGGGGACCGTCACCTCCGTGGACGTGTCCGTGGGCGAACACGTCGCCCCCGGCCAGACCCTGCTGCGCCTGGAGGCCATGAAGATGGAGCACCGCGTCACCGCGCCCGCCGCCGGTGCCGTCCGGGAGATCCCGGTCGCGGCGGGCCAGAGGGTGCCCGCCGGGGCGCCCCTCGCCGTCCTCGACTACGAAGGGGCCTGACCGTGACCGGTGCCATGACCTTCAACGAACCCCCCGAACGCCGCGAACTGCGCGCCGCCGTGTCCGCGTTCGCCGCCGGATACGGCTCGGAGTACTACCGCGCCAGGGCCCGGGAGGGCGCCTACCTCACCGACCTGTGGCGCGAGGCCGGAAAGCTCGGCTACCTGGGCGTCAACCTCCCCGAGGAGTACGGCGGCGGAGGCGGCGGCATCGGCGACCTGGCCGCCGTCCTGGAGGAGTTCGGCGCCGCCGGGTGCCCCACCCTGATGATGGTGGTCTCCCCGGCCATCTGCGGCACCGTCCTGGCCCGCTTCGGCACCCCCGCCCAGCGGCACCGCTGGCTGCCCGGACTGGCCACCGGCGAGACCATCATGGCCTTCGCCATCACCGAGCCCGACGCCGGGTCCAACTCCCACCGCATCACCACCACCGCACGCCGCGACGGCGACGGCTGGGTGCTCAACGGCCGCAAGACCTACATCTCCGGCGTGGACGTCGCCGACGCCGTCCTCGTCGTCGGCCGGATCCGGGACGAGGGCACCGGGCGCCTGTCCGCGGCCCTGTTCGCCGTCCCCACCGACACCCCCGGGTTCGAGGCCCGTCAGATCGAGATGGACCTGGTCAGCCCCGACCACCAGTTCCAGTTGTTCCTGGACGACGTGCGCCTGCCCGGCGACGCCCTGGTCGGCGACCCCGAGGCCGGGCTCCTGCAACTCTTCGCCGGGCTCAACCCCGAACGCATCATGGCCGCCTCCCTGGCCTCCGGCAGCGCCCGCCACGCCCTGGACCGGGCCGTCGCCTACGCCCGGGAGCGCAGGGTCTGGCGCGACACCCCCATCGGCGCCCACCAGGGCCTGGCCCACCCGCTGGCCCAGGTCAAGATCGAACTCGAACAGGCCCGTCTGATGACCCAGCACGCCGCGCTCCGCTACGATTCCGGCGACGACGCGGGGGCCGGGGAGGCGGCCAACATGGCCAAGTACGCCGCCGCCGAGGCGTGCGTGCGCGCGGTCGACCAGGCCGTGCAGACTCTGGGGGGCAACGGTCTGGCCAGCGAGTACGGGCTGGGTTCGGCGATCGCCGCCGCCCGCCTGGCGCGCATCGCCCCGGTGAGCCGGGAGATGGTGCTCAACTACGTGGCCCAGCAGTCCCTCGGCCTGCCCAAGTCGTACTGAGCACACGGGAGGGCCGCGCCGGGGCCGCGGCGGAGCGGTGGGGGAGGACGAGGTGGACACCGAGGCGTGCCGGGAACCGCGCCAGGAGCGCAGCCGGGCGACCCGGGCCCGACTGCTGGAGGCCGCGGTCGCCTGCCTGGCCGAGGGCGGCACGGCCGGAGCCAGCGTGGGCGCGGTCGCCCGCCGGGCCGGGGTGTCCCGGGGTGCGGCCCAGCACCACTTCCCCACCCGCGAGGACCTGTTCCTGGCCGCGCTGGGGCACATGCTCGACAGCCGCGGCGCCGAGCTGCGGCGCGGCGCCGCAGCCGTCCCCGAGGGGCCGGGCCGCACCGAGGCGGTCGTGCAGATGGTGGTGGACGCCTTCACCGGCACCGACTTCCGGGCCGCCCTGCAACTGTGGTCGGCCGCCGCCAGCGACCCGGTCCTGCGCGAGCGGATCATCCCCATGGAGGAGCGGATGGGCCGGGAGATCCACCGGGCCGCCGTGGAGCTGCTGGGCGTGGACGAGTCGGTGCCCGGGGTCCGCGAGACCGTCCAGGCCACCCTCGACCTGGCGCGCGGCCTGGGACTGGCCAACCTGCTCACCGACGACGGGCCCCGCAGGCGCCGGATCGTGCGCCAGTGGGCGCGCACCCTCGATGAGCAGCTGCGGGAGCGCACCGGCTGAACCGGCCGCGTAGGCGGGGACCGGGACCCCTATCATCGGAAAAAAATCGGACGGCGGAGCCAGGAACGGGGCGGTGCGGCGGTGGATGCGCGAGCGGGCAGGGACATCCCGGGCCTGGCCCGGCGGGCGCTGGACGCCTTCGCTGAGAGCGCCTCGCGCCGCAGGGACCGCGACGCCCTGATGGACGAGGCCTTCGCCGCCCTCTTCGAGCTGTACCGGGCCACCTCCCCAGCCGAGCGCCGCTCCCCCGCCGGGCGAGACTTCAGCGCCACCCTGGCCGAACTCCTGGGCGGCGGCAACAACCCCGACCGGCTCAGCCTGTACGTCATCCGGGGCCAGACCGCGGCCGAGAACGGCCACCACGAGGGGTACCGGCCCGCCTGCTGGCGGCGGTCCATGCTGGAGCTGCTCGGCACGGAGTTCGTGCCCTGGGAGCGGGTCCTGCGCCCGGGCGACCTGGAGGCCATCGAACGCACCGACGCCGCCCTGACCGAGGTAGCGGCCGGGGCGGTCGGCGGCGGGGAGGTGCCCGACTGGGTCCCGGAGTCGCACTGGTGGTGGTGGGAACCGGCCCGCCAGCGCGGCGAGGAGGTTCCCGAGTTCGACGACAGCGGCACCCTGGACGCGGTCGCGGACTGACCCGACCTCACGGGGAGCGCACGGCCCGGATCCCGGAGCGGTCGAGCACCAGGTGGTCCTCACCCGGCCCCCGGGTCTGCACCGCCTCCGCCAGGTGCACCGAGAACGCGGCTCAGCGCCGGGCGGCGACGAGGTCCCGGTACCACGCGAAGGAGTCCTTGGGCGTGCGCGCCTGGGTGGCGTGGTCCACGTGCACCAGGCCGAACCGCTGGTGGTAGCCCTCGGCCCACTCGAAGTTGTCGGTGAGCGTCCACACGAAGTACCCGCGCACGTCGGCGCCGCGCCGCCGGGCGGCCTCCACCGCGCCCACGTGCCCCTCCAGGTAGGCGATCCGGTCGCGGTCCCGGACCCGGCCGTCGGAGGAGACGGCATCGGGGTAGGAGCAGCCGTTCTCGGTGACGTACAGCGGCGGCAGCGCCGAGCCGTAGCGCTCACCCAGCAGGAGAATCATCCGCTCCAGCCCCTCGGGTACCACCGGCCAACCGAAGCCCGTCACCGGAACCCCGGGGATCTCGCCGAACCCGAACGGTAGGCCCGCCCCCGGCTCCGTTGCGGTGACCCGGGTGGGGTTGTAGTAGTTCACGCCGATCCCGTCGGCGCTGCCCGCGATCAGATCCAGGTCCCCCGCGCGCACCCCGGGCACCGCGTCCGCGCCCAGGGCCGACACGTCCGGGTAGGCGCCCGTCAGCACGGGGTCGGTGAACAGCCGGTTGTGCAGGGTGTCGTAGGCCCGCGCGGCCTCCTCGTCGGGTCCGCCGCCGGCGCCCGACCCGCCCGCGGGCTCGACGGGGGAGTAGTTGTTGGTCAGCACCGCCTCCAGGCCGCGCGAGCGCAGCTCGGCGGCGGCCAGGCCGTGCGCGAGCAGCAGGTGGTGGGCCACCTCCAGCACTCCTGGCACCTCCAGGGTGCGGCCGGGGGCGTGCACGCCGAGCGCGTGCCCGTAGGTGGCGTGCACCAGGGGTTCGTTGAGGGTGATCCAGCGCCCCACCCGGTCGCCCAGACGGTCGGCGGCCTTCGCCGCGTAGGAGGCGAACGCGTGCGCCGTCGCGCGCTCACTCCAGCCGCCCCCCTCCTCCAGGGCCTGGGGCAGGTCCCAGTGGAACAGGGTGGGCAGAGGAGTGATTTCCCGGGCGAGCAGGGCGTCCACCAGCCGGTCGTAGAAGTCCAACCCGGCCGGGTTCACCGCGCCGTCGCCGGTCGGGACCACGCGCGGCCAGGCGATCGAGAACCGGTAGGCGTTCACCCCGAGCCGCTCCAGCAACTCCACGTCCTCCTCCCAGCGGTGGTAGTGGTCGCAGGCCACGGCGGGGCTGTGCCCGTCGCGGACCGCGCCCGGGCGCGCGGAGAAGACGTCCCAGACCGAGGGGGCGCGGCCGTCCTCGGCCAGGGCTCCCTCCACCTGGAAGGCGGCCGATGCCACCCCCCACAGGAACGGTGTCGACACGGGGAGTACCTGCCTTTCGTCGGAAGGGGTTCACGCCACCCCCCGGATCCGCCACACGAGGGCGGCGCCGAGCAGGGTGAGCAGTCCGCACACGGTGTACAGCACCGGGTATCCGCCCAGGTACACCACGATCGGTCCGGCCAGCGCGGGGGCGATCACCTGGGGCCCGGCGCTGGCGATGTTGACGATCCCCAGGTCCTTGGCCCGTCCCCGGGCGCTCGGCAGCACCTGGGTGACCAGGGCGTTGTCCACCGCCAGGAAGACGCCGAAGCCGATTCCCAGCACCACCGCGCACACCAGGCTCATCGTCCACGTGGGGAAGGCGGCGAGCAGGAACGCGGGCACGGCCGCCACCACGCCTGACAGGCAGACCATGCCCCTGCGGCGGCCGAGGCGGTCCGAGACCAGCCCGGCGAGCACGGTCGTGGCCACCACGGCCCCCGTGTAGACCACGATCAGCACCAGCAGGCCGTCCGCGGCCGATGAGCCGGGGAAGAGTTCCTCGTAGCCCACGCCGTCGGCCAGGAAGTACAGCAGGTACAGGGTGAACATGGCGTTGCCCGTCTGCATGAGGAAACGGGTCAGCCACGCCCAGCCGAAGTCGGGGTGGCGGCGCGGGGACACCCACATCCCGCGCGCCAGCCCCCGCCAGGGCGGACGCGCCTCGCGCGGCAGCGGCGGGTCCGGGGCCAGCAGTGCGAACGGCAGCGCGCACAGCAGGGTGAGCACCCCGAGCAGGGTGTATCCGGGGGAGATCCCGGTGGCCACCACGGTCACCAGCAGCACCGCCACCACCACGCCCGCCGACTGCGGGATACCGATCCACCCCGAGACCACGCCGCGCTGTCGGACCGGAACGCGGTCGGGCACGGCGGCGAGCAGTGTCGCGTTCAGGCAGGACAGGGCGGCCTGGACGAAGCACCACCCCAGCAGCACGCCCGGAACGCCGTCCTGCCGACCCAGGACCACCAGGCCCAGGCCGCCGAGGAGGGCCCCGGCCAGGATCCAGGGGCGGCGGCGGCCGAACCGGCCGGTGGTGCGGTCCGACAGCGCCCCGGCCAGCGGGGTGCCCAGGGTGGAGCAGGCCGCGCCCGCGCCGGTCACCCAGGCCAGGGCGGTCTCCTTGGTGCCGGGGGCGAGCAGGCCGACCTGTTCGGGCAGCAGGACCTGCAGGGGGCCGAAGAAGGCCATCCACATGCCCAGGTTGGCCAGGCTGATTCCGGCCACCCACAGGCCGTGGACGGGACGGGTGGGTTCGGCGAGCGCGGCGTCGGGGGCGGGGGAGCGCGGTGCGGATGAGGGGGAGTGCGGTGCGGGGGGTGTGCGCACGTGCGGCCTGCCTAACGTGAATTTCCCTCATGTTAGGGAGGGCGGACGACCGGGGGAAGGCCTCTTTCCCGGAAAGATCCATTGATCAAGTTTGACTAGCCTCGCCCCGGGGGCTATTCTCCCTGTATTAGTCAAACTTGATCAATGTGCGAACGGGGCGGTCGTCCCCGTGCTGCCCTGCGTCTCGGCCGACGACGCCGCGCCCTGCCACGCCGCACTCACCGGCGCCATGCGCCGGATCTTCATCCGGCGCGACGAGCCCGCGGACGTGGAGTACGGCGGCTCCCCGGAGCTGGAGGGGCTGGCCCGGGCCCTCCGGGGTCCGGGTGGCGCATGATCTCGTAGTCAAATTTGATCAGTGGAGGGGAACTGTGGCCGACAACGACCCCGCGGTCCGTACACGGGGGCTGCGCAGAACCTACGGCGCCAGGAAGGCCCTGGACGGCCTGGACATGGAGGTGGGGCGCGGCACCGTGCACGCGGTGCTGGGCCCCAACGGCGCGGGCAAGACCACGCTCGTGCGGACCCTGGCCACCCTGCTGCGGGTCCAGGCGGGGTACGCCGAGGTCGTCGGGATCGACCTCGCGGCGCATCCGCGCCTGGTGCGCCGCCGCATCGGACTGCTCGGCCAGCACGCGGCGGTGGACGAGGAGCTGTCCGGGCGCCAGAACCTGGAGGTGTTCGGCCGCCTGTACCACCTGGGCGGGCGCCGGGCCGCCGCGCGGGCCGAGGAGCTGCTGGAGCGGTTCGGCCTCGCCGGCACCGGCCGCACGCCCGTGCGCGCCTACAGCGGCGGGATGCGGCGGCGCCTGGACCTGGCCGCCTCGCTCCTGGTGGACCCCGACGTCCTCTTCCTGGACGAGCCGACCACCGGCCTGGACCCGCGCGGGCGCGGCGAGGTGTGGAACGCGGTGCGCTCCCTGGTCGGCGGCGGCAGCACCGTGCTGCTGACCACCCAGTACCTGGAGGAGGCCGACCAGCTGGCCGACCGGATCAGCGTCGTCGACGGCGGACGGGTGATCGCCGACGGCACCGCCGACCAGCTCAAGGAGGAGGTGGGCGGCGACCGCATCGACGTCGTCCTGCGCGACCCCGGACGGCTGGCGGAGGCGGCCGCCGTGCTCGGCGGGGTCTCGGCCACCGGACGGGCCGACACCGACGCCGACACCCGCAGGGTGAGCGCGCCGGTCGCCGACCGGATGGCCGCCCTCCACCACGCGGTGCGGGCGCTGGACGCGGCGGGGATCGCCGCCGAGGACCTCGCCGTGCGCCGCCCCACCCTGGACGAGGTGTTCCTGCACCTGACCGGAGGCCCCGCCGGCGCGGTCCCCGGCGAGCACGAGGAGGTGTCCGCGTGAGCGACACGGCCTACGTTCCCCCGGTGGCCGGCACGGCGCCGCTGCACGGCTCCGCGTTCGGCTGGTGGCTCGCAGACTCCTGGACCATGACCCGCCGCGAACTCGCCCGCTGGGCCCGCCGGCCCGGACAGGTCGCGGTCAACCTGGCCTTCCCGGTCGTGATGCTGCTGATGTTCGCGCTCTTCCTCGGCGGCGCCATGACCGTCGCCGGAGGAGGGGAGTACACCGAGTTCCTGGTCCCCGGCATGTTCGTGCTCACCATGGCCTTCGGCTTGGAGGCCACGATGACCGCGGTCACCCAGGACCTGGGCCGGGGGGTGGTCGACCGCTTCCGCTCCATGCCCATGGCGCCCTCGGCGGTCCTGGTCGGCCGCGGCGTCGCCGACGTGCTGGAGTCGGCGGTCAGTCTGGGGGTCATGCTCCTGGCCGGTCTCGCGATCGGCTGGCGCTGGCACGGTTCGCTTCCCGCCGTCCTGAGCGCGGTGGGCCTGCTGCTCCTGCTGCGGCTGGCGATGCTGTGGTGCGGCATCTGGCTCGGGCTGGTCGTGGGCAGGCCCGAACTCGTCATGGCGGTGCAGATCCTCGTGTGGCCGTTCGCCTTCACCTCGGGCGTCTTCGCCCCGCCCGAGTCCATGCCCGGGTGGCTGGGGGCGCTGGCCGAGTGGAACCCGCTGTCGGCCACCGCCAGCGCGGTGCGCGCGCTGTTCGGCAACCCCGGGGCGGTGAGTGCCTCCTGGCCCGCGGAGAACGCCCTGCCGCTGGCCGTGCTGTGGCCCCTGCTGCTGCTCGCGGTGGCCTTCCCCCTGGCCGCGGCCCGGTTCCGGCGACTGGGCCGCTGAACCCGAGCCGCGCCGCCCGAAGGCGGCGCGGCCCCGGGGGCTCAGACGGGGGCGTCCCGGGTGAGGACGCCCTCGAAGGGTTCTCCCTCCTCACCGGCGAAGACGTGGGCGCCCTCCTCGATCCGGCGGATCAGCCCGCGCGTCCAGTCCGCGTCGGCCTCCGCCGAGTGCACCCACATGCCCATGATCTCGCCGATGTGCCCCATCCCCGCGATGCCGTCCTCGGTGACGTAGTGATCGACGACCCCTCCGCGCCAGGCCTCCAGGCCCTCGACCCGCCTCCTGAGCAGGGCGAGCGCCTCTTCGCGGGGCAGGTCGACGATGAAGCCGAGCCCGGCCGAGAGCACGTCGATCCGCTCGGAGTGCGAGGAGAGCGCCTCCCGCAGGAGGGAGAAGTACTCCCGGGTCCCCTCCTCGGTGAGCTCGTACTCGGTCCGGGGCGGCCCGCCCGCCGTGGAGGGAGCGACCTCGTGGGCGTGCAGCAGCCCCTGCCGGGCCATCTGCTTGAGTGCGTGGTAGATCGACCCCGGCTTGGCGGTGGACCACTCGTGGGCGCCCCAGAACTCCAGGTCGGCCCGTACCTGGTAGCCGTGGGCCCGCCCGCGCAGGCGCACGGCCCCCAGCACGAGCAGCCGTATGGCCGACATCCGTACACCCCTCACCGGCCGTTTCGGTTAGTCGAGTTCGACCAGCATAGATCCCGCCCGGCTCAGTCGCGCCCGGGAACGGGGTCGCCCTGGCGGGCGTGCTCGGCGCCCAGTGCGATCGGCGCGGCCAGCCACTCGTCGCGCAGGCCGAACGCGTTCACCAGCTGCACGGCGTAGGGGCGCAGCCCCCGGCACAGGTCGTTCACCGCCTGCGTGACCGCCTTGGCCCGCGCGGTGGAGAGCCGCTCGTGCTCCAGGAACCAGGCGCGGTCCTCCTCCACCACCGACAGCACGAACAGGTCGCACACGCGGTTGAGGAGCTTGGCCGTCGAGGTGTCCCCGCAGCGGTCGATCCCGGCCACGAAGGCCTCCAGCACCACCCGGTCCATGTGCGCGCGGGCCGCGTGCAGCACGTGGTCCTGGGCGCCGTTGAACACCTCGAAGGCGTCGCGGCCGTCCTTGCGCGCCCGGCGCAGCCGTCCGGCCAGGCCCTCGGTGATGTGCTTCTCGCGGTCCTCCAGCAGCTCCAGCTGCCAGCCGCGGTTGTACAGGCTGGTCTCCTCGCCGCGCCCCGGGGCCGCCGCCACGAGCCGGTCGATCAGCGGGATGGCGGCGGTGCGCTCGATGACCGTCTCGAAGACCTTGCCCGCCACGAACCGCACCAGCCCCAGCTGGTCCAGGTCGCCGAAGGAGTCCTGGAAGTGGGTCAGCAGGGCCTTGGTCACCTGCTGCATCAGGACGGTGTTGTCGCCCTCGAAGGTGGTGAAGATGTCGGAGTCGGCCCTGAGCTGGGGCAGGCGGTTCTCCGCCAGGTACCCGGCGCCGCCGCAGGCCTCCCGGCAGGTCTGGATGGTCTGGGTGGCGTGCCAGGTGGCCACCGCCTTGAGTCCGGCCGCCCGCGACTCCAGCTCCCGCTGGGCGTGCTCGTCGGGCCCGGCGGAGCGGGACAGCTCGTGCAGCCGCACCACCAGCTCCTCCTGCGCGAAGTGCAGCCCGTAGGTGCGGGCCAGGGCGGGCAGGAGCTTGCGCTGCTGGGCGAGGTAGTCCAGGACCCGCACCTCGCGCTCGGGCTCGCCGTCGGCCCCGGGCCGGGTGAACTGGCGCCGGGTGTCGGAGTAGCGCACCGCGATGGCAAGCGCGGCCTTGGTGGCGCTGCCCGCGCCGCCCGCCACGCTGATCCGGCCGCGGACCAGCGTGCCGAGCATGGTGAAGAAGCGCCGGTTCTTGCTCTCGATCGGGCTGGAGTAGGTGCCGTCCGGGGCCACGTCGCCGTAGCGGTTGAGCAGGTTCGCCCTCGGCACCCGCACGTGGTCGAACGACAGGCGACCGTTGTCCACACCGGGCAGTCCGGCCTTGACACCGCAGTCGCCGATGTGCACGCCCGGCAGGGGACGGTCCCGCCCGTCGCGGATCGGGACCATGAGGGCGTGCACCCCCTGCGACTCGCCCCCGGTGTACAGCTGGGCGAACACCACCGCCATGCGCCCGTCGCGGGCGGCGTTGCCGATGTAGTCCTTGCGCGCGGCCTCGTCGGGGGTGTGGACCACGAACTCCTCGGCGTCGGGGTCGTAGGTGGCCGTGGTGCGCAGGTTCTGCACGTCCGAGCCGTGCCCGGTCTCGGTCATCGCGAAGCAGCCGGGCAGCTCCACCGACATCACGTCGGGCAGGTACTCGGCGTGGTGGCGCTCGGTGCCCAGCGCGCGGATCGCCCCGCCGAACAGGCCCCACTGCACCCCCATCTTCACCATGAGGGACAGGTCGTTGACCAGCATCTCGAAGCCGACCACCGAGGCGCCGACGTCGTCGCGTCCCCCCACCGCCTCGGGGAAGCCGTAGGCGGGCAGGTCCGTCTTGGCCAGGGCCCTGAGCTGGGTGAGCGTGCGCTCCCGGTGCTCCTCCGTGGACAGTCCGTGGACGGGGGCGAACAGCTCGCCCTGCAGGACGTCGCGGGCCTGTTCTCGCACGTGGGCCCAGCGGCCGTCGAGCAGGCCGCGCAGTTCGGCCTCGTCCACCCGCAGTGCCTGTTCGGTCATGTGCTCCCCCTGTCGGTCCTGGCTGACGCGGCCCTGACTGCGTGCCTACCACCGCCCCGGGGCGCGGAAACGGCGCGGTCGGGTGCCGGTCGCCACTACTGACCACCGTAGCCCCGCGGCGGACCGGTCACCCGGCCAGGCCGGGGGTTGGTCCGGCCGTGTCCGAGGTAGTCCAGTCATCGGGTGTCCCGTGCGGACGGAAGGCGGGACCGCCGTGGTCGAGGACGAGGAGGAAACCGTGGACCGAGGCACGACCGGGGAACCGCATGTTCGCACACGGGTACTCCTGGCCGGGTGGTTCTCGTTCGTGGACGGGGAGGCCACGGCGGGCGACGTCGGGGCCGCGGAGGCGGTCTCGGCCGCGCTGCGGGGGGAGGGCGTCGACCACGACACCGCGTGGAGCCCCAACTTCCGCTCTGAGGGGCCGTCCCTCGACGAGGTGGACCCGGCCGCCTACTCGCATCTGGTCTTCGTGTGCGGTCCGGTCAGCGGGCACCGGATCGAGGAGCTCCACCGGACCTTCGCGTCCTGCCGGCGGATCGCGGTCGGTGTGTCGGTGACCGACTCCCGGGCCCCGGCCCTCCTCGGCTTCCACACCGTGCTCGCCCGCGACGGGGGAGGGGAGGAGCCGCGGCGGGACCTCGCCGCGGGAACTCCGGCGGGCCTCCCGGTGCCCGTCGTGGGAGTGGCCACCGCGCCCGGACAGCCCGAGTACCGGGGCCGGTCCGCCCATGCGCAGGTGCACCGCGACCTGGAGAGGTGGCTCGTGGCCAAGGACTGCGCGCGCGTGCCGATCGACACCCGGCTGGACACGGCCGACTGGCTGCACTGCGCCGAACCGCACCAGTTCGACGCCCTGGTGCGCCGGATGGACCTGGTGGTGACCACCCGGCTGCACGGACTGGTGTTCGCCCTGCGCAACGGGGTGCCCGCCGTGGCGGTGGACCCGGTCGTGGGCGGTGCCAAGGTCGCGGCCCAGGGCAGGGTCTGGGACTGGCCGGTGGAGAGGGTCCGCCGTCCGGGGGAGGCCCTCGACCCCGGGCGCCTGGACCGGCTCTGGAAGTGGTGTCTGGACTCCGGCCGCCGGGTCGCCCGGTCCCGGTCGGGCGGCCTCGGCTCACCGACGGTCGACGCGTTGCTGGAGGCGCTGTGGGAGGACCGGTCCGATCGCGCCTGAGAGCGGTCACCGACCGCTTCCGCGTGGTCAGACCGCCAGTGAGGTGGGCGCGGGTTCCCCGGCGGGGGCCTCGGCGTCCACCCGGCGCAGGAGGCCGTCCAGGGACAGGCCGAGCGCGGCGGCGATCGAGGCGACCGTGAAGAAGGCCGGGGTGGGAATGCGCCCGCCCTCGATCTTGCGCAGCGTCTCGACCGAGATCCGGGCCTGGCGCGCGACGTCGACCATCGTGCGCTCCCCCCGGGCCTGACGGAGCAGGGCGCCCAGCTGGCGTCCGCGCTCGATCTGCTCTGCGGTCAGCGGTTCACGAACCATGGGGGAAGTCTAACCGCGCCGCACATGGCCCCCATGGTTATGCCGGTATTTTTATTTGTTCCGATGTGCGGGGTCCCCTCCCCGGCGGCGGCCCGCGCACCGCGGGCGCACGGTGGCCGCCATCGGGGGCCGCCCGACCGGGCTCGCCGTTCCCTGCTGAAACCGGGACAGGGCGGTCGCGCGGCGCCCAGGTCCCGCGGAGTCACGCGGAACGGGCTGACGGTCATCGTCGGCGCGAGTGTTCCGGTCAACGCCC
This sequence comes from Nocardiopsis sp. FR4, assembly GCF_009830945.1. Classification (GTDB taxonomy): domain Bacteria; phylum Actinomycetota; class Actinomycetes; order Streptosporangiales; family Streptosporangiaceae; genus Nocardiopsis. The sequence goes on from NZ_VWVV01000017.1 coordinate 77,225, forward strand.
TGGTGTTCGACGGGACCGCGGGCGACCGGGCGCGCGCTCCCGGAGGAGGGGGACTCCTGTGCGGCACCCGCCGCCCGGCCCGGTGGAGGGCCGGGCGGCGCGGGTCAGGCCAGGCCCGGAACGGCCAGCTCCAGGGTGCCGCCGTCGGCGTCCAGCACCGCCGGGACCCCCAGCGGAAGGGTGAGCTGGGCCGCGCAGTGCCCGAACTCCAGCCCCCACAGCACCGGCACTCCCAAGGGTTCCAGCCGGTCGCGCATCAGCTCGGCCACCACACCCGGTCCGGGCGGGCAGTCGGTCCACGTGCCCAGCGCCACCCCGGCCACCCCCTCCAGCCACCCCGTGCGCAGCAGGTGGGTGAGCATCCGGTCCAGCCGGGCCACGTCCTCGCCGACGTCCTCCAGCAGCAGGACGCCCCCGGCGCCCGACAGGCGGCTGTGCGGGGTGGCCAGCCCGTCGTTGAGCAGGCTCAGGTTCCCGCCGAAGGTCACCCCCTCGGCCCGGCCCGGCACCAGCGCGTACGCGCCCGGCGAGGTCAGCAGCGTCCGCCGCTCGGGATGGAACAGGGTGGTGCGCAGCTCCTCCTGGGCCGTGCCATCGCCCACGAAGTAGCGGGTTCCGACCACCGGGCCGTGCACCGTGCCCACCCCCAGCTCCACCGCGAACGCCTCGTGCAGCGCCGTGATGTCGCTGAACCCCACCAGCACCTTGGGCTCGGCCCGCCGCATCGCCCCGAAGTCCACCAGGTCCAGGGTCCGGTGCGCCCCGTCGCCGCCGCGCACGCACAGCACCGCGGCCACGTCCGGATCGCACCAGGCCTCCTGGAGGTCCGCGGCCCGGGTGGCGTCCTCCCCGGCCAGGTAGGGCAGCCGGGGGTGGCGGTCGCGCACGTGCGGGGCCAGCTCCACCCGCAGCCCCCAGCCGCGCAGCACCTCCGCCGCCTCCTCCAGCCGCCCCTCCGGAACGGGGCTGCACGGCGCGACCAGCCGGACCCGGTCACCCTCCCGCAGCCGGGGCGGCCGCACGAGCTCGCGCACGCCCCGCCCGTCCGGGGCCCGCACCGCCGCCCCGGCCACCTCGGTCATCGCCTCTCCCACGGTCCGCCCTCCCGTACTCGTCCGCCTGCCCTGCTCCCTCGGCCCCGCGGTCAGGAGCGCAGGAACGTGTCCAGCACCCGCACGCCGAACCGCAGGCCCTCCACCGGAACCCTCTCGTCCACCCCGTGCAGCAGCTCGGTGTAGTCCAGCCCCTCCGGCTGGGCCAGGGGGGAGAAGCCGTAGCAGTCGATGCCCAGACGGGAGAAGACCTTGGCGTCGGTGCCCCCGGCCAGGCAGACCGGCACCACGTGGGCGCCCGGGTCGTGCAGCAGCAGGGCCTCGCGCAGCGCAGCGAAGGCGGGCACGTCCACGGGAGCGGCCACCGGCGGGGAGCGGTGGGCGTACTCCCAGGTCACCCGGTCGCCGGTGAGCGCGTCCAGGGTGGCGGCGAACTGCGCCTCACCGCCGGGCAGCACCCGGCCGTCCACCCCCGCGGTGGCCTCACCGGGCACCACGTTGACCTTGTACCCCGCCGAGAACATCGTGGGGGCGGCGCTGTTGCGGGTGGTGGGCCCGATCAGCGGCGCGGCCGTGCCCAGCCGCGCCACCAGCGCGTCCACCGCCTCGGCGGTCTCGGTGTCCCCCGGAGTGCGCTCCACCTCCAGGGCGGCCGCGATGGCGTCGATCGACGCGCGGGTGACGGGGGTCAGGTGCAGCGGCCACGCGTGGCCGTCCAGGCGGGCGACCGCCGCGGCCAGGGCGCCGATGGCGTTGTCCCCCGGCGGGCGCGACCCGTGCCCGGCCCGGCCCCGGGCGCGCAGGGTCAGCCAGGCGCTGCCCCGCTCGGCCGCGCCCACCGGGTACAGGCGCACGGGTTGGCCGGAACGGGTCCGGGCGTGCACCGTCTCCCCGCCGCCCTCGCCGATCGCGGTGGTGCACCCCTCGAACAGCCCGGCGTGCTCGCGGACCAGGTAGTCGGCGCCGTAGGCGGCGCTGTCCTCCTCGTCGGCGACGAAGGCCACGACGATGTCGCGGCGGGGGCGCAGCCCGTGCCGGGCCCAGTGGCGGAGAACGGCGGTGACCATGGCCACGGAGTTCTTCATGTCCACCGCGCCGCGCCCCCACACGGCGGGCTCGCCCGTGACGGGGCAGTCGGCGATCTCCCCGGAGAAGGGCGGCAGGGTCCAGTCCGCGGCGTCGGCGGGGACCACGTCCAGGTGGCCGTGCACCAGCAGTGCGGGCGCCGTCGGGTCGGTACCGGGCACCCGCGCGACCACGTTCGCGCGCCGGGGCGCCGGCTCCAGGACCTTCGGGGACAGCCCCGCGTCACCGAGCGCCTCGGCGACGTACTCGGCGGCGGCGCGCTCGTCGCCCTGCCCGCCCCCGTGGTTGGTGGAGTCGCGTCGGACGAGCTCGCGGGTCAGGTGGACGGCGTCCTCACCTGCCGCCGCCAGACCGTCGGTTCTCTCGGGAAAGGATGTGGCGGTCACGTGTAACGGCATCGCTCTCGGCTGGGGATTCGGGACGCGGGGAGCCCTGGTTGCCGGGAGGCGCCCCCGGCACAGTTCTACCAGCACCGGGCCCGCCCGCCCGGGTATTCGGCGAGGCCGGACCGCCTCGCGTGCCCCCGCCGAGCGCCCCCGGCGTGTCGCGGCCCTCAGCCGTAGCGCTCCTCCATGGCACTGGAGACCAGGGTGGTGACCGCCTTGAAGCAGCGGATCATCTCGTAGGCGTCCGGGGAGGTGTACCGCACGCGCCGCACCCCCGTACGGGTCACACCCGGCACGATGGCGGCGGCCTGGGCCAGGTGCGCGGAGTCCATCTCGACCTCCACCGCCCGGGGAGCGGGCTCGGCCGGGTCCAGGCGCCCGGCCAGCAGCATGGCGGCCCGCGCCTCCTGGCGGATGTCCCGCGCGGTCCGGATCGGCGGATGGCAGCGGGCCGCGTACCGGCTGACGTGCTCCTTGACCGCGACCGTGCGGGCGAAGGGGGCGTAGGAGGCCGCGTCCTCGCAGGCCCGGTCGTCCCCCGTGACCAGGATGACCGGGGTGCCGTACTCGGCGACCACCGCCGCGTTCAGGCGTCCCTCGCTGGCGGGCTCGCCGTCCAGCCACACGCCCGTCACGGCGTTGGGCAGGTAGGTGTGCGCGAGCACGCCCTCGTCCCCGGCGCCGCAGTGGTAGCCCAGGAACACCACGCCGTCGCAGTCGCCGGACTGCACGCCCTCGACCATGGACAGCTCCTTGTGCCGCCCCGTGATCATCGTGGCGTCGCCGTTGAGCTCCTCCAGCAGCAGGTTGCGCATGGTCGCGTGCGCCTCGTTGACCAGGACCTCGGTGGCGCCGCCCTCGAACAGGCCCTCGATCGCGGCGTTGACGTCGCTGGTGAACATGGACCGGCAGCGCTGCCACTGCTCGGTGCCGGGCTCGACGTCGGCGGGCCAGGTGACGCCGGTGGCGCCCTCCATGTCGGCGGAGATGAGGATCTTCACCCGCACGACCCTACGCCCGCGACCGCCGCCGTTCCACGGTCACCGCCTGGTGCCCCCGCTTCCCCGGTCCGGTCCTGTGCCTGCTCGTCTCGGCGGTCCGGGCGCGCCGCGGGTACGAGGCCGCCGGGGGAGGGCCCGCCGTCGCACCGGTCCCGCCTCCGGCCGGACCGTCAGGGCAGGGTGAGGATCTCCGCGCCGGTGTCGGTGATGACCAGGGTGTGTTCGAACTGGGCGGTCCAGCTCCGGTCCGCGGTCACGGCGGTCCAGCCGTCGTCCCACATGTCGTACTCCACGCCGCCGAGCGTGATCATCGGTTCGATCGTGAAGGTCATCCCCGGCTCCATGACGGTGTCCGCCCGCGGGTCGTCGTAGTGCGGCACCACCAGGCCCGAGTGGAACTCCGGGCCCACGCCGTGGCCGGTGAAGTCACGGACCACGCCGTAGCCGAAGCGCTTGGCGTAGGACTCGATGACCCGCCCGATGACGTTGATCTGACGGCCCGGACGGCACGCCCGAATGCCCCGCATCGTCGCCTCCCGGGTCCGCTCGACCAGCAGGCGGTGCTCCTCGGTGACGTCGCCGGCCAGGAAGGTGGCGTTGGTGTCGCCGTGCACGCCGTCCTTGTAGGCGGTGATGTCGATGTTGACGATGTCGCCGTCGGAGACCACGGTGTCGTCGGGGATGCCGTGGCAGATGACCTCGTTGAGCGAGGAGCACAGCGACTTGGGGTAGCCCTTGTAGCCCAGCGTGCTGGGGTAGGCGCCGTGGTCCAGCAGGAACTCGTGGCCGATCCGGTCCAGCTCGTCGGTGGTCACCCCCGGCTCGACGTGCCTGCCGACCTCCTCCAGGGCCTGGGCCGCGATCCGCCCGGCCACCCGCATCCGCTCGATGGTCTCGGGGGTCTGCACGTCGCCCAGGACCCCCTCCACGGGGTGCTTCCGTCCGACGTACTCCGGCCGGACGATGTGGGAGGGAACCGAACGTTGCGGCGAGATTCGCCCAGGAACCAGCGGAGTAGTCATGGACACTGATTGTAGTTCGTGGGGAGGGGCACCCGACCTGGGCCGGACCCCGCCCCGGGTGTGAGGAAGCACGCGGCGTGGGTAGGTCGCACGGGACGGTACGCGTCCCATCGCGGGCGGCGTTCGCAACGGAGGGAGTGACGGTGAGCGAGGACACGCCACGGGACGACAAGTGGTGGTACTGCCTCAAGCACAACCGGGTCGAGCACGGCCCCGGCTGCCCCAACAAGGTGCGCATGGGCCCCTATCCGGACGAGACCACGGCGGCCAGCGCGCTGGCCATCGCCGAGCGGCGCAACCAGGAGTGGGACGTCTCCGACGAGGAGGAGGAGATCTGACCCGGACGCGCGGCGGCCATGCCGGGCGCACCGGGCGCGGAGGCCTCTGACAGGATCGGGCCCATGACTGAACACACCACACCCGAGGGCACGGACGTCTCCGGACTGTCCGTCGCCGTCCTGGGCGGCACCGGCGACCAGGGGCGCGGCCTGGCCCGCCGCCTGTCCCTGGCCGGGCACACCGTGTACCTGGGTTCGCGCAGCGCCGAGCGGGCCGAGAAGGCCGCCCGCGAACTGGTGGCGGCCGAGGCCGTCGCGGTCGACGTGCGCGGCCTGGACAACGCCGGAGCGGCCGAGGCGGGCGACGTCGTCATCGTCGCCGTGCCCTGGGACGGCCACCGCGAACTGCTGGAGGGCCTGGCCGGACCGCTGGCGGGCAAGATCGTCGTGGACTGCGTCAACCCGCTCGGCTTCGACAAGAGGGGCCCCTTCGCGCTCGACGTGGCCGAGGGCAGCGCCGCCCAGCAGGCCGCCGAGGTGCTCCCCGACAGCCGGGTCACGGCCGCCTTCCACCACGTGTCCGCGGTCGTGCTGCTGGACCCGGAGGTGGCGGAGGTGGACCTGGACGTCCTGGTGCTGGGCGAGGACCGCGCGGCCACCGACGTGGTGCGCGCCCTGGCCGAGCGCATCCCCGGAGTACGCGGCGTCTTCGGCGGGCGCCTGCGCAACGCGCACCAGGTCGAGGCCCTGACCGCCAACCTCATCGCGGTCAACCGCCGCTACAGGACCCACGCGGGGCTGCGGATCACCGGACTGTAGCCCGCCCGGCGCCGGTCGCCACGGGCGACCGGCGCCGCACGCGCTCAGCAGTAGACCGCCCGCTCCTCGTCCGTCATGGGCCTCGTGGACTGGGTGACGGTACTGCCCTGGCCGTCCGCGGGCCCCTCGGCGGTGAAGGGGGCGTACCAGACGTAGTGGCCCCACTGGCGGTCGGGGAAGTGCAGTTCGTAGGTGCCGTGCACGCGCTGCATCCGGGGACCGTAGTACACGCGGGCCACCTCGCCCGGCTGGGCGGTGACCTGTGTGCGCTGGGTCTGGGTGTGGGAGGAGCTCCACTCGTGACCGTAGGAGATCGCGAAGCTCTGCTTGAAGACCACACCGAACGTCGCCGTCATGGAGAGGTTCACGCTGTTGGACTCGCCCGTGGTTTTGGACCACTCCACCATGGAGACCTGTTCGTGGTCGGTGCAGTTGTAGACGGGGGAGCCGACCGGCTCGGAGGTGTTCTGGAAGAACTCCGGGGAGCCGGAGGGGTGGAACTCGCACACGTCGGTGCCCTTCCCGCACCTCTCCAGCAGCTCCCGGACGGTCGGGGCGCCCCCGTGGTCCGCTGAGGCCGGCGCGGGGGACAGCGCCAGGGCGGCCGCCAGGCCCGCCGCGGCGCCCGTCGCGAGGAATCTCATCGCTCTGCCTTTCCTGTGTCGGCGGATCAGGGGCACGCGGCCCTCTCGGCGTCGGTCATGGGCCGCACGTTCTGTGTGATTGCGTCGTCGGCCGAGCCGGGCACGGGCCCCTCGGCGGTGAAGGGGGCGTACCAGACGTAGTGGCCCCACCGGCGGTCGGGGAAGTGCAGTTCGTAGGTGCCGTGCACGCGCTGCATCCGGGGCCGCCGCTCGACCCACCCCACCTCGCCGGGCCCGGTGTTGACGAAGGTGGTCTGCGCCTCGGTGTGCGAGGTCGTCCAGGTGCGCTGGTAGGACTGCTCGTAGGACACGGAGAAGGCCTCGCCGAACCCGGCCTCGGTGCTCAGCGTCAATCCCACGCTGTTGCTCTGCGAGGTGGTGTCGGACCAGGCCACGGCCATGTCCTGGCGGCCCGAGGTGCAGTTGAACACCTCCGAGCCCACGACGCGGCCCGCAGCGGAGAACAGCTCCCGCTCCCCGCCGGGGTGGAACACGCAGACGTCGGTGGCCACGTTGCACAGTTCCAGGAGTTCGCGCACGGTGGGGGAGTTCTCGTGGTCGGCGTGGGCGGCGGTCGCGGGCCCCGCGACCGCGCCCGCCGCGGCGACGGCGGCGGCGCACAGCACGGCGGACGTGCGTTTCATGTGCTTCTCCCTTCGAGGGACGGGGCCTCAGCCCAGGGTGGTGGAGACGGTGCGGTCGTTCATGTGGTCGCCCACGTAGGGGGTGTTCTCGCGGTAGGGGCCGTCACGGTCACCGGTGCCGTCCGGGCCGGAGTGCAGCCACAGCGCGCAGGTGGCCCAGGGCTGGGCCGCGCTGATCGTGTTCCGCCACTCCGGCGGGAAGGTGAACCAGAAGTCGGTGCCGTCCCCTCCGCGGCACAGGCCGTCGCCGTAGAGGGTGAAGGTCGCGCCGCCGTAGTTCTCGTGTTCGAAGTAGGTGCCGATGATGACGTCGGCGCGTGCGGCCAGGAGGGAGGCGGGGCCTCCGTCGAGGGAGCGGCGCTGCTGCTCCAGGGTCCGGCCGGTCTCCTCCTCGGCCTCCGCGATCGCCTCCTCGAAGGTGGCGAAGCACGCCTGGGCGCCGGTGTCGATGTCGGCGACGCAGTGCTGCGCGGTCTCGGCCCGGGCCGGGCTGGTGAGGGCGGCGACGGCCATCACACTGACGGCCGTGACGGTCGCTGAGCATAGCGGTCTACGGACTGGGGGCATGGGGATGCTCCGTGTCGTTCGCTGCGGCATATGACTTAACGCAGGTTAACCGAACTTTCAGCTCCCATACGGCTACTTTGGGTGATGAAGTTGTATGCGGTGGTGCTTCTCCCGAAAAAGAAATTTTCCTTCCTTCGTGGCGGATGTTGGCGTCAGTTCCCTTTCCCGTGGTCCGGTGATCGGTTGTTTGGCGCCGGGGTGCGGCGACGGCGCGGGGACGGCGGCTGTGAACTGCGGTTCGTGCGGTGTGCGGCGGCGCCCCCGCGCGCGGCGGGTGTTCCCGTGGTGTCCTCTCGGGCGATTCTTCGCTGTGACCCGCGTCACTGGCGCGCGTGCGCTCCCCGCCAGCCTCGGGGATAATTATCACTCTGGGTAACCATCGTGGGGTGGTCCTGTGGGAAACACATTCAGGTCGCGCGCGCCTCGGGTGGCTCGGAGGATGTTTCTGCCTGGTACTCCGTATCCGGATGGTGCTCCGTCTGGCCTGGGACGCGTCCTTCTGCACGTGTGTTGGCGTGGATACACGTGTGTGTCCGCGTGCTTTTCCGTCACGCTTCGAATCCGGGAGCATCCTGGAAAGGCGAGGGCCCCGCGCCCTCGCGGACGCGGGGCCCGGCCCGGTGGCTCAGGACACCCACTCCTTGACCCTGCCGATCAGCGCGGCCGGATCCTCGCCCACGGGCACCACGTTGAGCTGGGTGACCCCGGCGGCGCGGAAGGCCTCCACCCGCTCGCGCACGTAGGACTCCGGTCCGACCAGGTTGGTCAGCTCCACGAACTCCTCGGGCACGGCCGCGGCGGCCTCGTCCTTCCTCCCTTCCAGGTACAGGTCCTGGATCCGCTCCGCGGCCTCCTCGTAGCCGTACCGACGGGCGACCGTGTTGTAGAAGTTCTTGCCCTTGGCGCCCATGCCGCCCACGTACAGCGCGATCATCGGCCGGACCATGTCGAGCAGCTTCTTGGTCTCCTCGCCCTCGCCGATGGCGAGCAGGCCGCCCGCGGAGATCTCCAGGTCGCCCAGGGCCGGGTCGCGCCGTGCCCTGCCCTCGGCCAGGGACGCGCCCCACACCGACTCGGCCTTCTCCGGGATGAACAGGTGGGGCAGCCAGCCGTTGGCGACCTCGGCGGTCAGCGCCACGTTCTTCAAGCCCAGCGAGGCCACGTAGACGGGGATGTCGGGGCGGACGGGGTGATTGATGATCTTGAGCGGCTTGCCCAGGCCGGTGCCCTTCTCGGGCGGCAGGGGCAGCTGGAACACGGTGCCGTCGTGGGTCAGGCGGTCCTCGCGGGCCCACACCTTGCGGCAGATCTCGATGGTCTCGCGGGTGCGGGCGAGCGGCTTGACGTAGGGCACGCCGTGGAAGCCCTCGATGACCTGCGGCCCGCTGGCGCCCAGACCCAGGATGGCCCGCCCGCCCGACAGGTCGTCCAGCCCGGCGGCGGTCATCGCGATGAGGGTGGGGGTGCGGCTGTACAGCGGCAGGATGGCCGAGCCGATCGCCACGGTCTCGGTGCGTGCGGCGATGTAGCCCATCAGGGTGGGGCTGTCGAACCCGTAGGCCTCGGCCACCCACACCGTGTCGAGTCCGGCCTTCTCCAGCTCGGCCACCTGGTCCACGGCGGCCTTGGGGTCGCCCGCGTACTGGAGCGGCATCGAGACGCGCATCTGTCCTCCCGGGAGGGCCGGCGGATCCGGCCCCTAGGCTCTGGATTCGGTGCGACTCTACTCCCGAGTACCGTTCGGACTGCCGTGCGGCTCACACTCCTGCCCGCCGCCGGCCGGGAAGGGGTCCCGGCCGGCGGTCGAGGAGGTCCGCCCCGCACCGGGGCGGACCGCTCAGCTGGCGTAGGAGTGGCGCTCCTCGGGGAAGGCCCCGTGGACGACCTCGTCGGCGTAGGCCGAGGCCGCCTCGCGCAGCGTCTCGTGCAGGTTGGCGTAGGTCTTGACGAACTTGGCCACCCGCGGGCTCAGCCCGGCCATGTCCTGCCACACCAGCACCTGGGCGTCGGTGGAGGGGCCGGCGCCGATGCCCACGGTCGGGATGGACAGCTGCTCGGTCACCTGCGCGGCCAGCTCGGCGGGCACGCATTCCAGCACCACGGCGAAGGCGCCCGCGCGCTCCAGCTCCTTGGCGTCCTTGAGCAGCCCGGCCGCGTCCTCACCGCGCCCCTGCACCCGGTACCCGCCCAGGGTGTTCACCGACTGCGGGGTCAGGCCCAGGTGCGCCATCACCGGCACCCCCGCCGACACCAGCAGCTCCACCTGGGGGGCCACCGCGTGGCCGCCCTCCAGCTTGACCGCCTGCGCCCGCCCCTCCTTCATGAAGCGGGAGGCCGTCTCCAGCGCCTGCTGGGGGGAGGCCTGGTAGGAGCCGAACGGCAGGTCGGCCACGACCAGCGCCCGGCTGGTGGAGCGGGACACGGCCGCGGTCAGCGGGACCAGCTCGTCCACCGTGACCGGAAGGGTGGTGTCGTAGCCGTAGACGACGTTGGCCGCCGAGTCCCCGACCAGCAGGACCGGGATCCCGGCCTCGTCGAAGATCCGCGCGGTGAGCGCGTCGTAGGCGGTGAGCATCGGCCAGCGCTCGCCGCGCTCCTTGGCGGCGGCCAGGTCGCGGACCGTGACACGGCGGTTGGCGACCCCGCCGTACAGGGCGCCGCCCGAGGGGGTCTTGTCTGTGGTGGTCATGCTGTTTCCTCCGTTGTCTCGAAGCACCTCGGGGGTGTCTCCGGACGTGTGGACGAATGGTGGTATCGCGCTCGCGCGCGGGGCGGCCGGAGCCGCGGCGGTCCCGGGGACCGGACGTGCGCGGGGGTCGAACCCCGGGGAACGACCGCCCGCACGCCAGCATCATCGCACGGGTGCGCCGAACCGTCTGCCCCCGGGATACAACCGGAGTGCGGCCCCGGATGTTTCCGGGTAACCCAGGAACGGGTGCGGCGACGGAGCCGTCCGCGCGGGGCACGGGCCGTGCGCGGGTACCCGGGTGACGGAGGTGTGCGTGGACGCGGAAACGGCCTATCGGCGCAGGTGGGGCGGGCTGGTGGTACTCATCCTGTGCCTGTTGGTGATCGTCGCGGACAACACGATCCTCAACGTGGCGCTGCGGGTGCTCTCCGACCCCGACCTGGGCCTGGGGGCCAGCCAGTCCCAGCTGGCCTGGGCGATCAACTCCTACACCCTGGTCTTCGCCGGGCTGCTGTTCACCTTCGGCGTCCTCGGCGACCGGTGGGGGCGCCGCCGCCTGCTCGTGACGGGGCTCGCGGTGTTCGGCGCGGCCTCGGCGCTGTCGGCCTACTCACAGACCCCCGAACAGCTCGTCTGGGCCCGCGCCGTGATGGGGCTGGGCGCCTCGATGGTGATGCCGCAGACCCTGTCGACCATCACCAACGTGTTCCCGCCCGAACAGCGCCCCCGGGCGATCGGGATCTGGGCGGGCTCGGTCGGCATGGCGATGGCCATCGGCCCGTGGGCGGGCGGCCTGCTGCTGGAGAACTTCTGGTGGGGGTCGATCTTCCTCATCAACGTGCCCTTCGTGCTGGTGGGCCTGGCGCTGATGTTCTTCCTGGTGCCGGAGTCGCGGGACGCCAACCCCGGACGGCCCGACGTGGCGGGGGTGCTGCTCTCCATCCCGGGCCTGGTGCTGCTCATCTACGGCATCATCACCGCGGGGGAGCGGGCCTCCCTGGCCGACTGGGACGTGTACGGCGCCCTCGTCGGCGGCGCGGCGGTGCTCGCGCTCTTCCTGCTGCACGAGTCGCGCACCCCCTTCCCCTCCCTGGACGTGCGCTTCTTCCGCGACCCCCGGTTCAGTGTGGCCATCGCCACGATCACGGTCCTGTTCTTCAGCATGTCCGGGATCATCTTCTTCCTCAGCTTCTACTGGCAGAGCGTGCGGGGGTTCAGCCCGTTCGTCGCGGGGCTGCTGGTGCTGCCCGCCGCGCTGGGGCAGATGATCATGGCGCCGCTGAGTCCCACGCTCGTGCGCTGGGTGGGGCCGCGCGCGGTCGCCGCCGCCGGGGTGCTGGGAGTGTGCGCGACCTTCACGTTCTTCACCCGCCTGGAGGCGGACACGCCGCTGCCGGTCGTCATCGGCTTCTTCTTCCTCCAGGCCGCCGCGATGGCTGTGGTGCTGACCCCCGCCACCGACGCGATCATGTCCTCGGTGCCGCCGGAGAGGGCCGGGGCCGCCTCCGCCGTGCAGAACACGGTCCGCCAGGTGGCCACGGCGATGGGAGTCGCGGTCCTGGGCGCGGTCATCTCCTTCCGGTACCGGGCCGAGATCACCCCGGTCCTGGAGCGGGCCGCCGCGGGGGAGGACGGTCCGGGCCCGGAGCGGCTGCACGCGGCCGGGGAGTCCATCGAGGCCACCCTGGCCGTGGCCCGGAGCCTGGGCGAACAGGGCCGGGCCCTGGTGGCCCCCGCCCGGGAGGCGTTCATGTCCGGGCTGCACACGGCGGCGGTCGTGTCCCTGTGCTTCGGACTGCTCGGGCTGGCCGTGGTGCTGGTCTGGATGCCGCGCGAGGCGGGGAGGCACCAGCCGGCGGAGGCCCCCGGCGCCGACGCGCGGCGGTGAGGGGCGGCGCCGTCGCCTACGTTGGGGGCATGCGTCTGACCGCTTTCACCGACGTCTCCCTCCGGCTGGTCATGCGGCTCGCGGTCGCGGGGGAGGGCGAGCTCCTCACCACCCGGACCGCCGCCGCGATGCTCGGCGTGCCCTACACGCACATGGCCAAGGCCGTGGCCCGGCTCTCGGACATGGGCCTGGTGGAGGCCCGGCGCGGCCGCAACGGGGGACTGCTCCTGACCCCGGAGGGGAAGCGGGCGTCGGTCGGCTCGATCGTGCGTGAACTGGAGGGCTCGGGCGACCTCGCCGGGTGCGAGGACGACCCGCCCTGCCCGCTGCGCGCCGCGTGCCGCCTGCGCGGCGCCCTGAGCCGGGCGCGCGAGGCCTTCTACGCCTCCCTCGACGGGGTCACCGTGGAGTCCCTGGTCGGGCCGCCGACCGGCGTCGCCCTCACGCTGCTGCCCTCCGCCCCCGAGTAGCCGCGACGGCGCCAAACGGGACCCGGACGGGGGTCCTCCCGCGGCGGTTTTAATATGCATCTCAAATGCCAATTATCTGCCTGGGGCGACCCTTCCCCAGCTAGGAGGACGCATGCTCTCCACCGAGTCCGCCGCCACCGTCCGGGCCACCCTTCCCGTCGTGGCCGAGTCCCTGGACGCCGTCACCGCCAGGTTCTACGCGACGATGCTCGGCGAACACCCCGAACTCCTCGACGGCATGTTCAACCGGGGCAACCAGGCCTCCGGCGAACAGCGCAGGGCCCTGGCCGGATCCATCGCCGCCTTCGCCACCATGCTCCTGGAGCACCCGGACGAGCGCCCCGACGCCCTCCTGTCCCGCATCGCCCACAAGCACGTCTCCCTCGGCGTCACCGAGGACCAGTACGTGATCGTGCACAAGTACCTCTTCGGCGCCATCGCCCACACCCTGGGCGAGGCCGCCACCCCCGACGTCGTCAGCGCCTGGGACGAGGTCTACTGGCTCATGGCCGGGTCCCTCATCGCCCTGGAGGCCCGCCTGTACGCCGAGCGCGGCCACACCGGCGGCCGGGTCTGGCGCCCCTGGCGGATCACCGGACGCCACGACCAGACCCCCGACACCGTCTCCCTCATCCTCGAACCCGAGGACGACGCCCCCGCCCCCGCCTACGAGCCCGGCCAGTACGTCAGCGTCCGGGTCCGCATGCCCGACGGCGTCCGCCAGGCCCGTCAGTACTCCCTGACCGGAGGAGAGGGCAGGCGCCGCCGCATCACCGTCAAGCGCCTGCGTTCCTCGCCCGAGGGGGAGGTCTCCGCCCTCCTGCACCGCACCGCCGCCCCCGGCGACACCCTCATGGTCTCCACCCCCGCGGGCGACGTGACCCTGAGCGGGGGCGACCACCCCCTCGTACTGGCCTCGGCCGGGATCGGTTGCACCCCCATGGTCGCCATGCTGCGCCGGCTCGTCGCACAGGGCGGCCCCCGCCGGGTCCTGGTCCTGCACGCCGACCGCTCCGCCGAGGAGCACGCCCACCGCGACGAGGTCGGCGCCCTGGTCGGCGCGCTGCCCGGCGCGACCGCCCTCACCTGGTACGAGAACGGGCCGGGCGGTCGACGGGGACGCATGGACCTGGGCGGCGTGGAGGTCCCCGGGGACGCCGAGGCCTACCTGTGCGGCCCCCTGCCGTTCATGCGCGACGTCCGCGCCCAGCTGCTCGCGGCCGGGCTCCCCGCCCGCCGCGTCCGCTACGAGGTCTTCGGCCCCGACCTGTGGCTGGGCCAGGACTGACCCGGACCGGAACCCGGCCGGTCGCGGAGCGCGTGCGCCCGACCGGCCGATCCGGACCGGAACCCGGCCGGTCGCGGAGCGCACCCCGGTCCACGGTTGTCCACAGGGGTGCAGCGAGACGGCCGGGAAAGTCGTAGGCTCAGGAGTCACCACCCGTCCACCGACCCTGCTGGGGGCACCCTCGTCATGGCCGACTCCTTCGCCCATCTGCACGTCCACACCGAGTACTCCATGCTCGACGGGGCAGCGAAGCTCAAGCCCCTGTTCAAGGAGGCCTCCCGGTTGGGCATGCCCGCGGTCGCGATGACCGACCACGGCAACATGTTCGGGGCGTACGAGTTCTACCAGCAGTCCAAGGGCACCGGCGTCACCCCCATCATCGGCATCGAGGCCTACGTCGCGCCCGAGTCGCGCTTCCACAAGAAGCGGGTCTTCTGGGGCCGGGCCAGCGGGTCCGACGACGCCGCGGCCGAGGGCGGCAAGGACATCTCCGGCGGCGGCCGGTACCTGCACATGACGATGCTGGCGCAGAACGAGACCGGGCTGCGCAACCTGTTCCGGATGTCCTCGCTGGCGTCCATGGAGGGCTACTACATGAAGCCCCGCATGGACCTGGAGCTGATGTCGGAGTACAGCGAGGGCATCGTCGTCTCCACCGGCTGCCCCTCGGGCGGCGTGCAGACCCGCCTGCGGCTGGGCCAGGAGAAGGAGGCCATCGAGTACGCGGCCAAACTCCAGGACATCTTCGGCCGGGAGAACGTCTTCCTGGAGCTGATGGACCACGGCGTGGACATCGAGAAGGAGGTCCGCGACGGCCTGCTCAAGGTCGGCCGCGAGCTGGACATCCCCCCGCTGGTCACCAACGACTCCCACTACGTCTACGAGAGCCAGGCCGCCGCGCACGACGCCCTGCTGGCGGTGGGCGTGGGCAAGAACCTGGACGACCCCACCCGGTTCCGGTTCAACGGCTCGGGCTACTACCTCAAGACCGCCGACGAGATGCGCGGCATCCTCAACTTCGACGAGTGGCAGCAGGGGTGCAGGAACACCCTGCTCATCGCCGAGCGGATCGACCCCGGGGCCTACGACGCGGTGTTCGCGCACCGCGACCTGATGCCCACCTTCCCCGTGCCCGAGGGCGAGACCCAGTCCTCCTGGCTGGCCAAGGAGGTCGAGCGGCTGCTCAGGGAGCGCTACCCCGACGGGATCAGCGACGAGGTCCGCAAACGCGTCGACTTCGAGCTGGGCATCATCAACGAGATGGGCTTCCCCGCCTACTTCCTGGTGGTCTCCGACATCTGCCAGTACGCGCGCAAGAACGGGATCGCCCTGGGCCCGGGCCGCGGCTCGGCGGCCGGGTCGATGATCGCCTACGTGCTGGGCATCACCGACCTGGACCCGTTGGAGCACGGCCTGCTGTTCGAGCGGTTCCTCAACCCCGAGCGCGTCACCATGCCCGACATCGACCTGGACTTCGACGAGCGCCGGCGCGGGGAGATGATCGAGTACGTCACCCGGCTGTACGGCGAGGAGCGCGTCGCCCAGATCCTCACCTTCGGCACCATCAAGGCCAAGGCCGCGGTCAAGGACTCCACCCGCATCCTCGGCATGCCCTACTCGGTGGGCGACACGATCACCAAGGCCTTCCCGGCCGCGGTCGGCGGCAAGGAGATCCCGCTCGAGGCGGTGACCAACCCCGAGCACGAGCGCTACAGCGAGACCACCGAGCTGCGCAACCTCATCGACAACGACCCCCAGGTCGCCAAGGTCATGGAGACCGCGCGGGGTATCGAGGGCCTGACCCGCGGCACCGGCGTCCACGCGGCGGGCGTCATCCTGTCCAAGGAACCCCTGCTCGACGTCATCCCGCTGCACAAGCGCGACACCGACGGCGCCATCATCACCGGCTTCCCCTACCCGCAGTGCGAGGACATGGGGCTGCTCAAGATGGACTTCCTGGGCCTGCGCAACCTGACGATCATGGACGACGCGGTCAAGAGCATCAAGGAGTCCGAGGGGATCGACATCGACCTCGGGCAGCTGCCCCTGGACGACAGGAAGACCTACGAGCTGCTGTCCCGCGGCGACACCCTGGGCGTGTTCCAGCTGGACGGCGGCGCGATGCGCAACCTGCTCAAGCGGATGGAGCCCAAGAAGTTCGGTGACATCGCGGCCGTGCTGTCGCTGTACCGGCCGGGACCGATGGCGGCCAACGCGCACAACGACTACGCCGACCGCTCGAACGGCCGCCAGGAGATCACCCCGATCCACCCCGAGCTCAAGGACGCGCTGGAGCCGATCCTGGGGGAGACCTTCCACCTGCTCGTCTACCAGGAGCAGATCATGGCCATCGCCCAGCAGCTGGCCGGGTACAGCCTGGGCGGCGCCGACCTGATGCGCCGCGCGATGGGCAAGAAGAAGAAGGAGGCCCTGGAGGAGGAGGAGGCCAAGTTCTTCCCCGGCGCCATGGAGCGCGGCTTCTCCAAGGAGGCCGTCCAGGCCCTCTGGGACGTCATGCTCCCCTTCGCCGGGTACGCGTTCAACAAGTCGCACGCCGCCGGGTACGCGCTGGTCTCCTACTGGACCGCCTACCTCAAGGCCAACTACCCCGCCGCCTACATGTCCGCGCTGCTGACCTCGGTCAGCGACGACAAGGACAAGATGGCGGTCTACCTGGCCGAGTGCCGCGCCCAGGGGATCAAGGTGCTGCCGCCCGACGTCAACGAGTCGGGTCTGCGCTTCACCCCGGTCGGCAGGGACATCCGCTTCGGCATGGGCGCGGTCCGCAACGTCGGCGCCAACGTGGTCAACTCGATCATCAAGACCCGCACGGAGAAGGGCAAGTACACCTCCTTCACCGACTTCCTGTCCAAGATCGAGCTCGCGGCCTGCAACAAGCGCGTCATCGAGTCCCTGATCAAGGCGGGCGCCTTCGACTCCCTGGGCCAGCCGCGCCGGGAGCTGTACCGCCACCACGAGACCGCAGTGGACGGCATGATCAGCTCCAAGAAGCAGGAGGCGCACGGCCAGTTCGACCTCTTCGGCGGCGGGGACGAGGGCGACTCCACCCCCATCGGCCTCAACATCAACTGGGGCGACGAGGAGTGGGACCGCAAGACCAAGCTGGCCTTCGAACGCGAGATGCTGGGCCTGTACGTCTCCAGCCACCCGCTCGCCGGCGCCGAGCGGGTGCTGGCCCGCTCGCGCGACACCTCCATCGCCCAGGTCGTGGCCGGCGAGCTCAGCCGCGAGCGGGGCGAGGTGCGCATCGCGGGCCTGATCTCCAAGGTGGACAAGCGCACCAACAAGGCGGGCAACCAGTGGGCCATCGCCACGGTGGAGGACCTCGACGCCAGCATGGAGGTCCTCTTCTTCCCCAAGACCTACCCGCTGTACGTGGACGCCCTGCTGGAGGACACCGCCGTCACCGTCAAGGGCCGCCTGAACGACCGCGACGGCACCTGGTCCATGTTCGCCTCGGAGATGTCGATCCTGGACATCTCGCACGTCACCGAGGGCGAACCGCCGGTGCTGCTCACCGTGGACGAGAAGAGGCTGACCCCCGAGCTGATCGGTGACCTGCGCCAGGTGCTGAGCACGCACAAGGGGGAGACCCCGGTGCGGATCCGGGTGGACAACCCGGTGCGCTCGCGCATCTACGCGGTGGACCGCTACTCGGTGCGCGTCTCGCCGGAGTTCAACGGTGAGGTCAAGAGCCTGCTGGGGGCCTACTCGGTCGACTACTGACCGGTTGCCGCATCCCCGGACGCCCCAGGGCGTCCGGGGATTTTGTGTGTTCGGCGCTTGCCTCCGCAAAGTTATAGATATATCTTTGAGCTATAAGAACAGAGTATGACAGTCTATCTGTATCGATCAACGTGGAGGAGAGCACCATGACAGCCATGGCACTTCCCGGTCCCTGGTCCTGGAACGCGCGCGGTCCGCGCCGCGGCCGCCCCTTCCCCGGGCGCGGCGCCGAGCGCGCCGGGTTCGGCCCGCACGACCCCCGGGTACCGCCGGCGGTCCCGCCGTGGGCGGGCGGCGGGTTCGGTCCCGGCCACCCCTTCGGCGGGTTCGGCCCCGGCCCGGGGGGCGGTCGCGGCGGCGGACGCCGAGGCGGCGGACAGCGCGCCCGGCGCGGCGACGTGCGCACCGGCATCCTGCTGCTGCTCGCCGAGGAGCCGCGCAGCGGGTACGAGATCATCCGTGAGGGCCGCGAGCGCAGCGGCGGCATGTGGCGGCCCAGTCCCGGCTCCGTCTACCCCATGCTCCAGCAGCTGGAGGACGAGGGTCTGGTCACCCAGGAACCGGGCGAGGGGCGGCGGCGCCCCTACCGGCTCACCGAGGAGGGCGTCGCCCACCTGGAGGAGCGCGGCGCGGACCTCACCCCGCCCTGGGAGGCCGGCGCCGAGGCCTACGCCGACAGCCGCTCCCGCTACGAGGAGGTCGGCGCCCTGGCCTACCAGGTCGGCGCCGCCGCGGCACAGGTCGCCCAGGCGGGCAGCGCCGACCAGCTGGAGCGCGCCAAGCGCCTGCTGGCCGAGACCCGGCGGGGCCTCTACCTGATCCTCGCCGAGGAGGGACGGGACCCGGCCGCCCGGGACGGGGACGACGGGGACAGCGACCTCTGACCCCGTGACCGGGGGCCCGCGGACACCGTCCGCGGGCCCCCGGCGCCGGCGGTCTACTCCCCGGTCGTGCCGTCGGCGAGCTCGCGCAGCACGTCCAGGTGCCCGTTGTGCCGGGCGGTCTCCTCGACCATGTGCACCAGCACCCAGCGCAGGGTGGTGTGGCGCCCGTCGCGGCCCGCGCGCCGCGCACCCGAGCCCAGCTCCAGCCTTGCGGTGACCTCCCGGGAGCGGGCGCACTGCTCCTCGTACTCCGCGAGCAGCCTGTCCAGCGGAACCTCGTTGCCCCGGCGCCACTCGGCGTCCGGGTCCTCGGGGGTGGCGTAGCCCGCGTCGGGCATCCCCATCATGACCATCTCGAACCAGGCGTGCTCCACCCACCGCAGGTGCGAGACCACCGCGCCCACGCTCATCAGCGGCGAGGAGGGCAGGGGGGTGGCGACGGCGTGCTCGGCGGACAGCCCGGCGCACTTGGCGTGCACCGTGGCCCGGTGCCAGTCCAGCCAACTGGTGAGCATGGTGCGCTCGTCGGCGGCCTGGGGCGGATCCACACGGGCGGGCGGGGAAGCGGGGGCGCCATGGTTGCTCATCGGGGTATTCTCCGTTCCGGCTGGCCCCGTATCCACTGGTTTTCCGCAAGCCGGGACGGGGCGGGAAGTGGGGGAGATGGCGGACCAGGACAGGGCGCGCACGCGACCGCTGGCGGCGGGGGCGTGCGTCCTCACCGCGCTGCTGGCGCTGGGCGCGCTGCTGGGGACCGTGTGGTGGCTGATCGCCCCGCGCGCGCGCGGCACCGCGCTGGGCGGGGGCGAGATCTTCACCGGCACCGACCAGGCCGTGTTCGCGGCCGAGGGCTACTTCGTCCTCATGACCGCCCTGACCGGCCTGGTCACCGGCTACGCCGCCTACATGCTCCAGTTCCCGCTGGCCCGGCGCCGCTTCCAGGACCTGCGCATGGTGTTCCTGCTCTCGGGCTTCGCGGGCGCGCTGGGCGGAGCGGTGCTCGCCTGGCGGGTGGGCGTGGCCCTGGACGCCCCGGCCCGCGCCGCCGTCGCCGCGGCCGAGGCCGGTACCTCCCTCCAGGCCGGGCTGCGGCTCGACGCGACCGCCTTCCTGCTCGTGTGGCCGCTGGTGTTCGTCCTGCAGTACGGGTTGCTGGACGCGGTGAGCTTCCTGCGCGACGACCAGCCCGGCGTGCCCCCGCGGGAAGCGCCGGAAACCGGCGACGCGCCCGGGACCGGTGGGGGTTCCGGCCCGGACGCCTCCCCGGCTGCCGACCGCGACCACGCGCGGCCCCGGGACACACCCTGACCTCCGCGCGTCCCGCGGCCCGTGCGCCGGGCGGGGATCACAGCGTCTCGACGGTGTCCCCGTACATGCCGTCGAGCAGCGCCCGGTAGCGCTCCTCGACCGCCCGGCGCCGCATCTTCAGGCTGGGCGTGATCTCGCCCTCCTCCACCGTCAGCTCGCGGGGCAGGATCGCGAACTCCTTGATCGTCTCGTGGCGGGGCAGGTCCCGGTTGAGCTCGTCCACGGCCTCCTGGACCAGCGCCCGCACCCTCGGCTCCCGGGTCAGCTCCGCGTAGTCCAGGCCGTCCAGCCCGTTCTCGGCCGCCCAGGCGCGGACGGCCTCGGGATCCAGGGCCACCAGCGCCACGCAGTAGGGTCTGCGGTCTCCGTGCACCACCAGGTTGCCGACGTAGGGGCACAGCGCCTTGAAGCGGCTCTCGATCCGCTGCGGCGCCACGTACTTGCCGCCGGATGTCTTGATCAGCTCCTTCTTGCGGTCGGTGATGCGCAGGTGCCCGCCCTCCAGCACGCCGATGTCGCCGGTGGCGAACCAGCCGTCCTCGGTGAGCACCGCCTCGGTGGCGCCGGACAGGTTGTGGTAGCCGCGCATCACGCCGCCGCCGCGGATGAGGACCTCCCCGTCCTCGGCGATCCGGACCTCGGTGCCCGGCATGGGCAGCCCGACCGTGCCGAACCGCACGTCGCCGGGCCGGTTGACGAACGTTCCCGCGCTGGTCTCGGTGAGCCCGTAGCCCTCCAGGATGACGATCCCGGCGCCGTAGAAGAACCGGCCGATCTCGGGAGCCAGCGGCGCGCTGCCGGAGATGAGGTACCGGAGCCGCCCGCCGAAGCGCTCCCTGATCCTGGCGAACACGAGCCGGTCGGCGAGCGCGTGCTGGGCGGCGAGCGCCCCGGTGGGCTCGCGGCCCTCCTCCCTCAGGCGCGCGACCCGGTCGGCGACCCCCGCGGCCCACCGGAAGATCCGGTACCTGACCGGGCCGCCCTGCCGGGCCTGCGTGACCACCCGGTTGTAGACCTTCTCGAAGATGCGCGGGACGGCGGCCATGAAGGTGGGCCGCACGACGGACAGGTTGTCCACGATCCGGTCCACCCGGCCGTCCACGGCCGTCATGAAGCCGATGCGCAGCTGGCTGACCTGCATGACCTTGCCGAAGACGTGTGCCAGCGGCAACCACAGGTACTGCACGTCGTCGACGGTCATCAGCTCCTGGTCCCGCTGGCGCAGTTCGGCGTCCAACTGCTCCATGGCCTGGGACTCGTAGAGCCAGTTGGCGTGGTCCAGGCGCACGCCCTTGGGCCGTCCGGTGGTACCGGAGGTGTAGATGAGGGTGGCCAGGTGGTCGGGGCGGATCCGGTCCACCAGCTCCTCGAACAGCCCGGGCCGCTCCGCGTGCAGGGAGGCGCCCAGGGCGGCCAGGTCCTCCAGTGGCATCACCCAGTCGTCGTGGCCCGCGCCGCCCTCGAAGGCGATCACCCGGGACAGGCCGGGCATCTGGGCGCGCTGCCCGACGAGCTTGGCGACCTGCTCGTCGTTCTCGGCGAAGGCCACCATGCTGCCGGAGTCGGAGATGATGTAGGCGCAGTCGGGCGGGGTGGAGGAGGGGTAGACGGTGGTGGAGGCGCCGCCCGCGCACAGCACGGCCATGTCGGCGAGGATCCACTCGATCCGGGTGCTGGAGACGATCGCGCACCGGGCCTGGGGGGTCACGCCCAGCGCGTGCAGGCCCAGCGCGAGGTCGCGCACCCGGTCGCGGGTCTGGGACCAGGTGAGCTGTTCCCAGGTCTCGGAACCGCCGTCGGGGACGGGGTGGGTGAAGGCCGCGGCGTCGCCGGACTCGGCGACGCGGGCGAGGAACATGGCGGGGACGGAGGAGAAGGGGGATGCGGTGTTACCCATCTCACAAAGCTACCCCTGGGTAGAGGGACCGGCAACGGGCCGTGTGCGGCCCCGCCCCGCACCCCCGGTCAGGGGGCGCCGATGGGCGCGGTGACCGCCTCGGTGAGCGCGATGAGGTCCTGTGGCTTGAGTTCCATCTGCAGCCCCCGGCGCCCGGCCGAGACGTAGACCGTGGGCAGCGCGGCCACCGACGCGTCGACCACCGTGCGCAGGCGCCTGCGCTGGCCCAGGGGGCTGATGCCGCCGCGCACGTACCCCGTGGCCTTCTCCGCCCGGGCCGGGTCGGCCATGACGGCCCGCTTGCCGCCGACCGCCGCGGCCAGCGCCTTGAGGTCGAGCGTGGTGCTGACGGGGACCACCCCCACGGTGAGCTGACCGTCCACCTCGGCGATCAGGGTCTTGAAGACCTGCTCGCGGGGGACGCCGAGCGCGTCCGCGGCGTCGGTTCCGTAGGAGCGCCCGTCCGAGGAGCCGTCCACCTCGTAGGGGTGCAGCGTGTAGGTGGTCTTGGTTCGTCCGGCGGCCACCGTCGCCGGTGTGGCTTTCGCACTCATGGGGTACCTGCGTTCCTCTCCTGCCGCGCACACGCGGGTGTGTGTCCGGTAACCGGTGCCCGGGCGGGCCTCCCGCGCGGACACCGCGCCGGACCGGGAGGCCCGGCACCGGTTCCGGACAGCAGGCTAGGCGACCGGTGCCGTGAGCGCGCGCTGGCAGGCGGAGTGCAGGCGTGTTTCTTGCGATGGATGTCGCTGTTGGGGTCTTTGGTTCCTTGGTGGGGGAAGTTGCTTCAGTTGAAGGAGACACCGTTATTGAGGAAGGGCCCCGCAGGGAGGTTGGGCAGCGTGGGAGCGGCCACGATCCGGTTCTCCCGGCGCAGGAAGCGGGCCGCCACGGCCAGCCGGGTCGCGGCGTCCTCCGCCTCCAGCAACCGCTGCTTCTCCCACTGGTCCAGGACCGCGGAGGCCGCCACGCTGTAGGACAGCGCGATGGGGTCCTTGGGCAGCTCGGGCGAGGCGTCCGGCGACAGCCCGATCCCGGCCAGGCGCTGGCAGTAGGCCGCGTACAGGTCCCGCACCCGCTCGGCGTGCTCCTCGGCGTCCGGGCCCAGGGGCTCGGGCAGGAAGGCCACCGAGGCCGTGGCGTACTCCTCGGGGGAGGAGGCGTCCACCTCCGACAGGTCGGTCACGGTGAAGCGCGCCCCGCCCTCCACGACCAGGTCGAAGCGGCCGTCCTCGTAGGTTCGCACGTCACGTACCAGCGCGGTGCACCCGGTCGCGCTCACCCGGGGCAGCGCCACACCCGGCCCGCCCGCGACGGGCACACCGGTGTCGGCCTCCCCGGCGCCCTGCCCCGACTCCGAGGCCACCTCGTGGCCCAGTTCGATCCAGACCACCCCGAACCGGCGCGGCCCGCGCGGCGCCGAGCGCGCCTCACCCTCGGTGAGGGCCTCGCCCTGCGTGAGAGTGGGGCCCAGCAGCTCCGAGACCAGTCGGCGGTAGCGCCGCTCGAAGACGTGCAGCGGAACCGTCATACCGGGGAACAACACGGTGTTGAGCGGGAAGATCGGCAGTGCCAAGGGCATGGAACCCAGTATGCCCCCCGCGCCCGGAACACGGGCGGCGCGGGCGGGTTCCCGGCGCGGCCGGGGCACGCGTGCGGCCCGGGGCCGGCGCCCGTGTTCCCCCCTCTGGAACGGGCGCGGCCCCGGGCCGCGGGAACGGCCGCCGGAGCGGCCGGTGGCCTGTCAGGACACCGAGGGCCCGGCGGTGTCGGGCGCGCCCTGGCTGCCGTGGTCCCCGCTGGGCATGTCGCGGGCGACGAAGGCCTCCACGTCGAACAGGTTGCCGTTGGCGCGGTCCAGCACGTTGAGGAGGGTCGACATCTTGGCGACCTCCTCGGTCTGCTCCTGGATGAACCACTGCAGGAACTGCTCGCCGGTGTAGTCGTCCTCGTCGCGGGCCACCTTGGCCAGACGGTGGAACTGGTCGGTCACCGCGCGCTCCTGGCGCAGGGCCAGCGCGACCAGGTCGCGCGGCACGGAGAAATCGGTCTCGATCTCGTCCACGCCCGGAAGGGCGAAGGGAACGTCGTTGTCCAGCAGGAAGCGCACGATCATCATCGCGTGGTCGCGCTCCTCCAGGGCCTGCTCGTAGAAGACCCGCGCCAACTGGGGCAGGTCCTGATCGTCGAACCAGGCGGCGATGGCCACGTACTGGTGGGAGGCCGTGAACTCGTGCCGGACCTGGTCGACCAGGAGTCGGTGGAACTTGGAAAGGCCGATATCGCTGCTCTTGTTCGAGGTCATGGCCCCACCATAACGTATGAAAAAGCTTTATGCGAAACGCGAGTGCACTTCTCCATATTTGTTAGGCAAGCCTTTCTGAAGCTTAATAAGGTTAGGTGTTCCAAAGTAAGGCGACGCTTAATGGCGGCCTTTGTCGCACTCTGTTCGCCGATGCTGGGAAGGCGCGTACCCGCCGGTGGGGGCGGTGTGGTGTCCATCATTCGGACGTCGCCACCCACGGAATGGGCGACGCCCCCTAGACTGGGACCGTGATCAGTCGAATCGACCTCCGAGGCACCCAGGGCGACCCCCGCCAGGCCCTTCCGCGAGCGGAACTGGACGTGGCCGCCGCAGTCGAGCGCGTACGCCCCATCTGCGAGGACGTACGCCATCGCGGGGTGGAGGCGCTGGTCGAACTCAGCGAGCGCTTCGACGGCGTGCGCCTGGACGACGTCCGCGTGCCCAAGGAGAGGATCGAGGCGGCCCTGGCCGACCTGGACCCGGCCGTGCGCGCCGCGCTGGAGGAGTCCATCCGCCGCGCCCGACTGGTCCACCGCGACCAGCGCCGCACCGACCACACCACCCGCGTCGTGCCCGGCGGCACCGTCACCGAGAAGTGGATCCCCGTCGACCGCGTCGGGCTCTACGTCCCCGGCGGCCGGGCCGTCTACCCCTCCAGCGTGGTCATGAACGTCGTTCCCGCCCAGGAGGCGGGCGTGCGCTCCCTGGCGGTCACCTCCCCGCCCCAGCGCGAGTTCGGCGGACTGCCGCACCCGACCATCCTCGCCGCCTGCGCCCTGCTCGGCGTGGAGGAGGTCTACGCCGTCGGCGGCGCCCAGGCCGTGGCCATGTTCGCCTACGGCGCGGGCCCCTGCGAGCCCGCCGACATGGTCACCGGCCCCGGCAACATCTGGGTGGCCGCGGCCAAGCGCCTGCTCAAGGGCGTCATCGGCATCGACGCCGAGGCCGGACCCACCGAGATCGCGATCCTGGCCGACGCCACCGCCAACCCCGACTACGTCGCCGCCGACCTGGTCAGCCAGGCCGAGCACGACGTCGTCGCCGCCTCCGTCCTGGTCACCCCGGACGAGGCCCTGGCCGAGGCGGTCACCGGGCGCCTGGCCGTCCGCGTGGCCGCCACCCGGCACGGCGACCGCGTCCGCGAGGCCCTGTCCGGGCCCCAGTCCGGCATCGTCCTCGTCGACGACCTCGACCACGGCCTGGCCGTCGTCAACGCCTACGCCGCCGAACACCTGGAGATCATGACCGCCGACGCCGCCGCCTGGGCCGCGCGCGTGCGCAACGCGGGCGCGATCTTCGTCGGCGACTACTCCCCGGTCTCCCTCGGCGACTACGCCGCCGGATCCAACCACGTCCTGCCCACCGGCGGCTGCGCCTGCCACACCGGAGGCCTGAGCGTGCAGACCTTCCTGCGCGGCGTGCACATCGTCGACTACGACCGCGACGCGCTGGCCGAGGTCGCCCACCACGTCATCACCCTGGCCAACGCCGAGGACCTGCCCGCGCACGGCGAGGCCGTCGCCGCGCGCACGGACCCGGCCTGAGCCCGACGGCCACCCGCCCGGCGGGACCGGCGCGCCGCGACCGCCGCGCGCACCGCGCCCGCCCACAACCGACCATGAGCGTGGAACCCGTGAGCTTCACCCTGAACGACCTGCCCCTCCGCGACGACCTGCGCGGCCAGACGCCCTACGGCGCCCCGCAGCTGGACGTCCCCGTGGTGCTCAACACCAACGAGAACCCGCACCCGCCCTCCCCGCGGCTGGCCAAGGCCCTGGCCGACGCGGTCGCCGACACCGCCCTGGGCCTGAACCGCTACCCCGACCGGGACGCGGTGCGCCTGCGCGAGGGCCTGGCCGCCTACCTCGGCCACGGCCTGACCGCGGACCGGGTGTGGGCGGCCAACGGCTCCAACGAGATCCTCCAGCAGCTCCTCCAGGCCTTCGGCGGCCCGGGGCGCACCGCGATGGGCTTCGAGCCCTCCTACTCGATGCACCCGATCATCTCCCGGGCCACCGGCACCGCCTGGGTCGCCCAGCCCCGCGACGCCGAGTTCCGCGTCGACACCGACACCGCCCTGGCCGCGATCGCCGAGCACCAGCCCAGCGTCATCTTCCTCACCTCGCCCAACAACCCCACCGGCACCGCCCTGGACATCGACGACATCGCCCGCGTGTGCCAGGCCGCCCCCGGGGTCGTGGTCGTCGACGAGGCCTACGCCGAGTTCCGCCGCCAGGGCACCCCCAGCGCCCTGAGCCTGCTGCCCGACCACCCCCGGCTCGTCGTCTCGCGCACCATGTCCAAGGCCTTCGCCCTGGCCGGGGCGCGCGTGGGCTACCTGGCCGCGCACCCGGCCGTGGTCGAGGCCCTGCAGCTGGTCCGCCTGCCCTACCACCTGTCCGCCGTCACCCAGACGGTCGCGCTCACCGCCCTGGAGTACGCCGACGAACTCCTGGGCGCCGTGGCCGACCTGCGCGCCGAACGCGACGCCCTGGTCGCCTGGCTGCGCGGGCACGGCTTCTCCGTCGCCGACTCCGACGCCAACTTCGTCCTGTTCGGCGAGTTCGAGGACCGGACCAGGGTCTGGCGCGACCTGCTCGACCAGCAGGTCCTCATCCGCGAGACCGGCCCGCCCGGCTGGCTGCGCGTCACCGTCGGCACCCCCGGCGAGATGGACGCCTTCCGCCGGGCCCTGCTCCGGGCCACCGGACACCCATCCGCCACCACCGAGGAAGTTCCGTCACCATGAGCCGCACCGGACGCGTCGAGCGCACCACCAAGGAAACCAAGGTCCTGGTCGAGATCGACCTGGACGGCACCGGCGTCGCCGACGTCTCCACCGGCGTCGGCTTCTTCGACCACATGCTCGACCAGCTCGCCAAGCACGGCCTGTTCGACCTCACCGTGCGCACCGAGGGCGACCTGCACATCGACTCCCACCACACCATGGAGGACACCGCCCTTGCCCTGGGCGCAGCCTTCCGCGAGGCCCTGGGCGACAAGCGCGGCATCCGCCGCTTCGCCGACGCCAGGGTCCCCCTGGACGAGGCGCTGGCCGAGGTGACCGTCGACGTCTCCGGCCGCCCCTACCTCGTGCACAGCGAGCCCGAGGGCATGGCCCCGGTGATCGGCCGCGACTACGACACCACCATGACCCGCCACATCCTGGAGTCCTTCGTGGCCCAGGCCCGGGTGGCCCTGCACGTCCACGTGCCCTACGGGCGCAACGCCCACCACATCGTGGAGTGCCAGTTCAAGGCGCTGGCCCGCGCCCTGCGCGCCGCCACCGAGGACGACCCGCGCGTCAGCGGGATCCCCTCCACCAAGGGAGCCCTGTAGATGGACACCGACCTGTGGGCCCTGGCCCTGGTCGTGCTCGCCGGCTTCCTCGCCGGGGGCGCCTTCGCCATGTGGCGGATCAACAAGGCGCTGGCCGCCGCCCTGGCCGCCTGCACCTTCCTGGCGCTGGCCGCCGGCGTCCTCCGACTGGGTTACCTCTGACAGGAAGGGCAGTCATGCCGTCACGTGTGGTCGTCTTCGACTACGGTTCGGGCAACCTGCGCTCGGCGCAGCGCGCCATGGAGCGCACCGGTGCCGACGTCACCGTCACCTCGGACCCGCACGCCGCCCTGGAGGCCGACGGCCTCCTCGTCCCCGGCGTGGGCGCCTTCGGCGCGTGCATGGGCAGCCTGCGGGCCGCCGGCGGCGACCGGATCATCGGCAAGCGCGTGGCCGGGGGACGCCCGGTCCTGGGCGTGTGCGTGGGCATGCAGGTGCTCTTCGAACGAGGCGTGGAGCGCGTGGGCCCCGCCGACGGGGAGGCCGGGGTGGCCGAGGGCTGCGGCGAGTGGCCCGGCACCGTGGACCGCCTGCGCGCCCCCGTCCTGCCGCACATGGGCTGGAACACCGTCCGCCCGCCCGAGGACACCCGGCTCTTCGCCGGGATCGGGCCCGAGGAGCGCTTCTACTTCGTGCACTCCTACGCCGTGCGCGAGTGGGAGTTCACCCCCACCAACCCGCGCATCCCCGCGCCCAAGGTGACCTGGTCCGAACACGGCGAACCCTTCGTGGCCGCCGTCGAGAACGGACCGCTGTGGGCCACCCAGTTCCACCCGGAGAAGTCCGGCGACGCGGGCGCCCACATCCTGGCCAACTGGGTCGCCACCCTCTGAGGGCCGCCCACCCGCTTCACCCGACCAACGAGCACGAGAAGGCTTCATGACCGGCGAGACCACCACCCCCGCACTCGAACTGCTGCCCGCCGTGGACGTGGCGGACGGTCAGGCCGTCCAGCTCGTCCAGGGCAGGGCGGGCTCGGGCGGACAGTACGGCGACCCCTTCGAGGCGGCCATGGCCTGGCAGAAGGCCGGCGCCGAGTGGATCCACCTCGTGGACCTGGACGCCGCCTTCGGCCGCGGCCACAACCGCGACCTGCTGCGCGACATCGTCGGCCGCCTCGACGTCAGGGTGGAGATGTCCGGCGGTATCCGCGACGACGAGTCCCTGGCCGCCGCCCTGGCCACCGGCTGCACCCGGGTCAACATCGGCACCGCCGCCCTGGAGAACCCCGACTGGTGCGCCCGCATCATCGCCGAGCACGGCGACCGGATCGCCATCGGCCTGGACGTGCGCGGCACCACCCTGGCCGCGCGCGGATGGACCCGCGACGGCGGCGACCTCCTCGAGACCCTGGAGCGCCTGGAGGAACAGGGCTGCGCCCGCTACGTCGTCACCGACGTCAACAAGGACGGCACCCTCAAGGGCCCGAACCTGGACCTGCTGCGCACCGTGTGCGAGCGCACCGACAAGCCGGTGGTGGCCAGCGGCGGCGTCTCCAGCCTGGAGGACCTGCGGGCGATCGCCACCCTGACCCCCCTGGGCGTGGAGGGCGCCATCATGGGTACCGCCCTGTACGAGGGCGCCTTCACCCTCCAGGACGCCCTGGCCGCCGTGCGCGGGCCCCAGGGGGCCGGCCAGTGAGCGTGGCGGTACGCGTCATCCCCTGCCTGGACGTGGACGCCGGGCGGGTGGTCAAGGGCGTCAACTTCGAGAACCTGCGCGACGCGGGCGACCCGGTGGAGCTGGCCGCCACCTACGACGGCGACCGCGCCGACGAACTCACCTTCCTGGACGTGACCGCCTCCAGCGGCGACCGGGAGACCACCTACGACGTGGTGCGCCGCACCGCCGACCAGGTGTTCATCCCGCTCACCGTCGGCGGCGGGGTGCGCACCCCCGAGGACGTGGACCGGCTGCTGCGCGCGGGCGCCGACAAGGTCGGCGTCAACACCGCCGCGGTCAACCGCCCCGAACTCATCGGCGAGATCGCCGAGCGCTTCGGCCGCCAGGTCCTGGTGCTCTCCGCCGACGTGCGCCGGGTCCGCGCCGACGGCCCGCCCACCCCCAGCGGGTTCGAGGTCACCACCCACGGCGGCCGACGCGGCACCGGCGTCGACGCCCTGGAGTGGTGCGAGCGCGCCGCCGAGCTGGGCGCGGGGGAGATCCTGCTCAACTCCATGGACGCCGACGGTACCAAGGCGGGCTTCGACCTGGAGCTGATCCGGGCCGTGCGCGCCCGGGTGGAGGTGCCGCTCATCGCCTCCGGCGGCGCGGGCGCGGTGGAGCACTTCGCCCCCGCCGTCGACGCGGGCGCGGACGCCGTGCTCGCCGCGACGGTCTTCCACTTCGGGGAGTTCACCATCGCCGACGTCAAGAGGAACCTGCGCGAGGCGGGCCACACCGTGCGCTGAACCGCCCGCACCGCACCCTCCCGGGCGCGTCCCCGGGCCGGGGACGCGCCCGGCGGTGTTTCGGTTGACACCCGTGCCCGAACAGGTCCGGCCAGGACAGCAAAGTATGTCCTCCTGGCGGCATTTGTGCTCTTTGTGTGAACGTGGCGCAGCTCTCACGCATCACACGGAGTGCAGGAACCACCCGCACCGCGGGCACCGCACACCGGGAAAGGAACACCCGCCATGTCCACCGCGACGCGGCGCGGCGCCGCCCTCGGGGCCGCCACCGCACTGGCCGCGGCCACCCTCCTGGCCGCCGCGCCCCCCGCCCTGGCCGACGACCTCGACCAGACCTCCGCCGAGACCCTGGCCGCCATCGAGGCCCAGAGCTGGCCCGAGTACACCCTCGGCGACTTCGACATCGACGTCTACGCCGCCAAGATGCTGCTCGACCAGGGAGAGATCTACCCCGGCGAGCTCGACCTGGAGTTCGACCAGGACCTGCACGACGCCCTGGTGTCCTACCAGGACGCCTTCGGCCTGCCCGCCTACGGCGACCTCGACACCGCCACCTGGGAGCACATGCGGGACCTGGTCTTCGGCCAGCACCAGTTCCGCCGCGGCGACACCGGACCCGTCGTGGTCATGATCCAGCGCCAGCTCAACGCCAAGTTCAACTACCACCTCGCCACCGACGGCGTCTACGGCTACTGGACCGAACAGGCCGTCCGCGACGCCCAGGGCCACTTCGGCATCGGCGTCGACGGGGTCTTCGGCCCGGTCAGCTTCCAGGCCCTGATCAGCTACCAGGACTACGACCGCTGACCCCGGCCCCGCGTCCCACCCGTCCGGGCCCGGCCCGCCGGGCCCGGACACCCCGCCCCCGCCCGCCCCGCCCGGCCACCCGGTCCGCGCTGGACGGAATAGCACCGTGGCGCGCCGCGCTGAAACAATCCGGTGGAACCTGTCCGCACCGCTGGATAGGTTGACACCACACGCGCACTCCACGGTCCTTCGGCATGCCCGGAGCCCGCCGTGCGCGCGTCGGCAGCGCCGGGCCCGGCCCGGCAGGCGAGCAGAACGGGGAGCGCATGGCGCAGGGAACCAGCACCACGCGAACGCGCGAGGGGACCGCCGGGGGCGAGGGCGAGGACACCCGTTCCCAACCCCCGGACCCGGCGCACACCGGCGTCTTCACCCGGGGCATGAGGGTCCTGGGGGTCGCCGCCCGCACCGAACCGTGGGTCTTCCTCGCCGCCGCCCTGGGCGCCGCGCTCCACGCCGCCGTCAACGTCGGCTCCGCCTCCGTCCTCGGCCACCTCACCGACGCCACCATCCTGCCCGCCTTCGCCCAGGGCAGCACCACCGCCGCCGCCCTCACCGCCGCCGCGGCCCTGCTCATGGCGGTCGGCCTCGGCAAGGCCGTCGGCGTCGCCATGCGCCGGATGCTCGCCGCGCTCATGCAGTTCCGCATGCAGGCCCGCTACCGGCGCGCCGTGGCCCGCAAGTACCTCGAACTCCCCCTGTCCTGGCACCACCGCCACCCCACCGGACAACTCCTGTCCAACGCCAACGCCGACGTCGAGGCCACCTGGCAACCGCTCGCCCCCCTGCCCATGGCGGTCGGAAGCGTCTTCATGCTGGCCATCGCCGCCGTCGCGATGGTCCTCACCGACCCGGTGCTCGCCCTGGTGGCCTTCGTCGTCTTCCCCACCCTCGCCGCCGCCAACGTCGTCTTCCAGCGCCGGGTCTCACCCATGGCCTCCCGCGCCCAGGCCCTGCGCGCCGAGGTCAGCGGCGTCGCCCACGAGTCCTTCGACGGCGCCCTCGTCGTCAAGACCCTGGGCCGCGAGGACACCGAGACCGAACGCTTCACCGAGGCCGCCCACCGCCTGCGCGACGCGCTCATCCAGGTCGGCCGCATGCGCTCGATGTTCGACCCCGTCATGGAGGCCCTGCCCAACTTCGGCGTCCTGGCCGTCCTGCTCCTGGGCATGTGGCGACTGTCCACCGGCGCCATCGACCCCGGCGACCTGGTCCAGATCGCCTTCCTGTTCACCCTGCTGACCATGCCCATCCGCTCCTTCGGCTGGATCCTGGGCGACCTGCCCCGCAGCGTCGTGGGCTGGGACCGCGTCCAGTCCGTCCTGCGCGCCGACGGCGCCATGGAGTACGGCGACCGCACCCTGGAGGACACCCCCACCGGAATCGCCCTGAGCGCCCGCGGCGTCACCTTCTCCTACGCCGACTCCTACGACGCCGACGGCGGCGGGCGCGACCTCATGGACGGCCGCGCCGACGGACCCCGCACCACCGTCCTCAACGGCGTGGACCTGGACATCGCCCCCGGGCGCACCGTCGCCCTGGTCGGCCCCACCGGAGCGGGCAAGTCCACCCTCACCACCGTGCTCATGCGCCTGGTCGACGCCGACAGCGGCACCGTCACGTTCGACGGCGTCGACGTCCGCGACCTGGCCCGCGACCAGATCCCCCGCCACGCCGCACTGGTCCCCCAGGGCACCTTCGTGTTCGAGGACACCGTCCGCGACAACGTCACCCTGGGCGCCCCCCTGGGCGACGACGAGGTCTGGGCCGCCCTGCGCCTGGCCCGCGCCGACGGGTTCATCCGCGAGCTGGAGGGCGGACTCGACGCCCGCCTCGGCGAGAAGGGCACCACCCTCTCCGGCGGACAACGCCAGCGCCTGGCCCTGGCCCGCGCCGTCGTCCGCCGCCCGCGCCTGCTCATCATGGACGACGCCACCTCCGCGGTCGACCCGCAGATCGAGGCGCAGATCCTCGCCGGCCTGCGCGAACGCGACGCCGCCGCCACCGTGGTCGTGGTCGCCTACCGGCGCGCCACCATCGAACTCGCCGACGAGGTCGTCTACATGGAACGCGGCCGCGTCCTGGCCCGCGGCACCCACGAGGAGCTGCTCACCACCTCACCCGGCTACACCAAACTCGTCACCGCCTACGAGCGCGCCTCCGCCGAGGCCGGGCCCGGCCCCCTCCCAGAGGAACCCGGGCCGCTCGAACCCTCCCGCCGCAGCGACGACGCCACCGAGGAGACCAGCCGATGAGCGCACCCGTCCGCACCGGTCAGCGGCCCGACCCAGGCGCGCGGCAGGAGGAGGGCACGGGCACCGCCGTGTCCCTGCACCGCTCCTCCGACGGCGCGCTCGAGACCATCAGGCGCGGCCTGCGGCTGTCCCCGGAGTTCGCCCGCGGCCTGTGGCTCACCCTGGCCCTCGCGGTCGCGGCCACCGCCGGCAAGATCATCGTGCCCGTCGCCGTCCAGCAGATCATCGACAACGGCCTGTCCGGACCCGCCGGACCCGACCTGGCCTTCGTCACCCGCATGGTGAGCGTGTGCGCCGCCCTGCTCCTGGTCACCATGGTCTTCTCCTACCTGATGAACGTGCGCCTGTACCGGGCCACCGAGTCCGGCCTGGCCACCCTGCGCCGCAGGGCCTTCCGCCACGTGCACGACCTGTCCGTGCTCACCCAGAACAGCGAGCGCAAGGGCGCCCTGGTCTCCCGCGTCACCAGCGACGTCGACCAGATCAGCACCTTCATGCAGTGGGGCGGCATGCTCCTCATCGTCAGCAGCGGCCAGCTGCTGGTGGCCACCGCCCTCATGGCGGTCTACTCCTGGCAGCTCACCCTCGTGGTGTGGATCTGCTTCCTGCCCCTGCTCTTCGGCGTGCGCTGGCTGCAGAAACTGCTCTCCAGGGCCTACCTGAAGGTGCGCGAGCGCACCGGCGACATGCTCGGCGTCATCGGCGAGACCGTCATGGGCGCCGCCGTCATCCGCGCCCACGGCACCGAGCGGCGCACCGCCCAGCGCATCGACACCACCGTCCTGGCCACCCGCCGCGCCCAGGTCCGCGCCCAGCGCCTGTCCATGGCCGTCTCACCCTTCGCCGAGATCGTCTCCGCCCTCGGCAACACCGCGGTGGTCCTCATCGGCGTCTGGCTGGGCCTGGGCGGCGACCTGACCGCCGGACAGCTCATCGCCTTCCTGTTCCTGATGACCCTGTTCATCCAGCCGATGATGATGGCCACCGAGATCTTCAACGAGGCCCAGAACGCCATCGCGGGATGGCGCCGGGTCCTGGGCGTACTCGACACCGTGCCCGACATCGCCGACCCGGGCGAGGCCGGACGCGAACTCCCCCGCGGACCCGTCGAGGTCGCCTTCGACCGCGTCACCTACTCCTACCCCGGGGGACCCGTCGTCCTGGACGACGTCAGCGTCGGGATCACCCCCGGCACCCGGGTGGCCGTGGTGGGGGAGACCGGCTCGGGCAAGACGACCTTCGTCAAACTGCTCACCCGCCTCATGGATCCCGACCACGGCACCGTCCGCCTCGACGGCGTCGACCTGCGCGAGGTGGCCTTCTCCTCCCTGCGCAGCCGCGTGGTGATGGTCCCCCAGGAGGGCTTCCTCTTCGACAGCTCCCTGGGCGACAACATCCGCTTCGCCCGCCCCGAGAGCACCGACACCGAACTGGAGGCGGCCATCACCGAGCTCGGCCTCGCCGAGTGGCTCGACAGCCTCGCCCACGGACTCGACACCCCCGTGGGCCAGCGCGGCGAGTCCCTCTCGGCGGGGGAGCGCCAGCTCGTCGCCCTGGTCCGCGCCTACGTCGCCGACCCCGACCTGCTCGTGCTGGACGAGGCCACCTCCGCCGTGGACCCGCACACCGAGGTGCGCATCCAGCGCGCCCTGGACCGGCTCACCCGGGGCCGTACCTCCGTGGCCATCGCGCACCGCCTGTCCACCGCCGAGGCCGCCGACCGGGTCCTGGTCTTCGACGACGGACGCATCGTGCAGAGCGGCTCCCACACCGAACTGGTCGGCCGGCCCGGCGTGTACGCCGACCTGTACGCCTCCTGGGTGCGCTCCTCGGCCTGACCCGCGCCCGCGGTCCGGGGCCCGCCACGGGAGCGGTGTCCCCGGACCGCCTCAGCGGCCCGAGGCCGCCCACCAGTGCGCCGCCAACAGCTCCGCCACCAGCGGTTCCGCCAACAGGCCCACGTCCGGGTCGCCGTCACCCGGATAGCGCACCGTCACCCCCGCCCCCGGCACCCGCTCGCGTCCGGGGGTGGGACCCACCGCCACGAACGCCCCGCGCAACTGCCCCAGGTGCTCGGCGAACCGCTCGTCGTAGGCCGACCCCGCGAACAACAGGGCCCGGTAGTCGGTCACCGCGGCCAGGTGACGGTCGGTGTGCGACCACTCCCCGGTCTCGGCGGCGTGCGCCACCTTCACCGGACCCTTACGCAACACCTGCACCCCCTGCCACGCCGATGCCAGCCGCTCGGCCGGGGCCACCAGGTGCACGCCGTCCGGCCCCTCCAGCACCCGCGCCGCCCGGGGCACCCACTTCGGCGCCCCCTCCAGCAGGAAGGACGTGGCGTTGGCCACCCGGCGCAGCAGGCCGGGGAAGTTCGCGCTCGCCCCCGACACCGGGGCGCCCAGACGGTGCCCCAACAGCAGGAGCAGGGCCAGCGCGTGCTGATAGGCGCGGCACCCCAGGCCGCTGGCCTCCTCACCCGCGTGCAACGGCACCAACAAATCCGCCTGGCGCCCCACCACCGCATCCACCGACGGCGCCAGCACGACCACGGGCGACCGCGCCACGTACCGGTCCAGGACCGTGTACAGCTCCTTCTGCCCGCCGCCCAGACTCACCGCCACCACCAGCGTCTCCGGACCCGCCGGAGGCGCCTCCGCCGAGGAGGAGAAGTCCGCGGTCGCCGCGATCCCCGCCCGGCGCAGCCGGGCCGCCGCCACCGCGCACGCGTGCCGCGCCGCGCCCAAGCCCACGAAGCGCACCGAGGCGGGCTCGTCGTCCAACAGTGCGGGCAGCGCCGCGTAGGGGTCCCACCGCGGAAAGCGGTCGGCCAACCGGGACAGCGCGTCGGGCATGCCCGCCAGGTCGGCGGACAGGGAATCGGCGGTCACGACAACCCCCAGGGTGGAAGGGACAGGGCGGAGGGGACGAGGCGGCGGTACCAACGCACGCACTCTAGTACCGCCCCGGCCACCGCCGCCCCGCCCCGGACGATCCCCCCGCGACACCGCCGC
This sequence comes from Nocardiopsis sp. FR4, assembly GCF_009830945.1. Classification (GTDB taxonomy): domain Bacteria; phylum Actinomycetota; class Actinomycetes; order Streptosporangiales; family Streptosporangiaceae; genus Nocardiopsis. The sequence goes on from NZ_VWVV01000017.1 coordinate 113,026, forward strand.
ACCCGCCACACGCCTCCCCGGTGCACGGCGGCGCGCACCCGCCCATAACCTGGAAACCATGAGCGTCACCAGCCTCGACCCGGCCATCGCCGCCCGTCTCAAGCGCACCGAGGACGGCCTCGTCCCCGCCGTCGTGCAGCAGCACGACACCGGGGAGGTCCTCATGCTCGCCTGGATGGACGACGAGGCGCTGCACCGCACCCTGACCACCGGGGCCGCCACCTACTGGTCCCGCAGCCGCGGCGAGTACTGGGTCAAGGGCGCCACCTCCGGCCACACCCAGCGCGTGGTCTCCGTCGCACTCGACTGCGACGGCGACACCCTGCTCCTGCGTGTCGACCAGACCGGCGCCGCCTGCCACACCGGCGACCGCACCTGCTTCGACGCGGACAGACTCCTGTGAGCGGCGCCACCGCGCGCCGCGAGTACGGCCTGGCCACGCTCGCCCTGGCCGCCGGGGCCGGACTGCTCCTGGCCGCCTCCGGACGGCACTGGGCCACCGGTGGGCTCACCGCGCCCGGACCGGTCGCCCCCCTGCCAGTCGACCTCACCGGAGGCGACCTCACCGGCGCCCTGAGCGGCATCGGCTGGGCCGGACTGGCCGCGATCGCGGGCCTGTACGCCGCCCGGGGCTGGGCCCGCCGCGCCATCGGCCTCCTCCTCGCCCTCGGCGGCGCCACCGCCCTGGCCGCGACCTGGACAGCCACCCGTCCCGACACCCTGCTGGCCGCCGTGGCGGAGAACACCTCCGACGCCGCCGGGGCCGCACAGGTCGCCGCCCAGCCCCAGCTGTCCGCCCTCGGCCCCGCCATGGCCGCTGCCGGAGCCCTCCTGCTGGTCGCCGCCGGGCTGTGGTCCACGGCCCGGGCCCCGGCCTGGCCGGGCATGGGCACCCGGTACGATCGGGACGCCGCACCGCGCGCGTCCCGGGCCGAGACACCCTCCGACCTGTGGAGATCACTGGACGCCGGTGACGACCCCACACTCGACGCCCCCGAGGGCGCCACCCCCGAGAGCGCCGCGCGAGCGGACGGGGACGGCGCCGCGCACGCACCGCCGACCGCACGGTCGGCCGAACCGAAGGAGAAAACCTGATGGCCGACGAACACCACGAGGACCACGGCAACACCCTTTCGGCCTGGTTCCTCACCCTCTCCTGGATCGTGGTGTGGACCGTGGCCGCCACCGCCATCATCCTCGGCGGCGCCCTGGTCACCTGGACCGTCGTCGCCCTGGCCGCCAGCGCGGTGTGCGCCGTGATCGCCGGTGTCATGAAGAAGGCCGGCCTGGGCCGCAAGGAGCCCCGCCCCGTCCCGCCCACGCGCGAGGAGTGGGAGGCCGGGCGCGGGACCGCGGCCGCGGCCACCCAGGCCGAGCCCGCCGACGCCCCGCCCGCCGAGGCCCTGGACCCCGACGCCCACAGCGCCACGTCCTGAGGCGCCCGGACCCCTCGGCGGACCGCGCCCGCGCGTCTCCCGCCCCTCGGCGGCACCCCCGGCTCCGCCCTCCGACGCTCGGAGGGCGGAGCCGCGTGTTCTCCCCGCGCGCCCCCTGTCGGTAGGCTGGGGCGCCCCGCCCCAGCACGGGGAGACGGCCGCCCCCGCCCCGGCGGACCCCCTCGTCCCCGACCGCGCGTGTTGGTGCAGTTCGGGACACGTCGTACCGATCTGGCATGATGCTTGTCTGTCCGTGGTGCGTTCGACCCGGTGATCCCACCCTGCCCCGTGTGGGGCCCGCCCCCCGTCGGTGCGCCGCGCAAACCCCTTGTCCTTCTCAGGAAAGTTGTACCGACTATGAGTTACGGTCCCCCGCCCCCAGGCAACCCCGGCCAGCCCCCCGGCGGCTACGGTCCCCCCAGCGGCGGCTACGCGGCCCCCGGCGGTGGCTACGGGTCTCCCGGCGGCCCGCCCCCGGACAACGGTCTCGTCTGGGCTATCGTGGCCATCTTCTGCTGCTGGCCCTTCGCCATTCCGGCCATCATCAACGCCACCAAGGTCCACGACCTCTGGAACCGCGGGGACCAGGCGGGCGCCATGCAGGCGCAGGCCCAGACCAAGAAGTGGACCAAGCTCGCCTTCATCCTGGGCAGCATCGGTTACGTGCTGAGCATCGGTTTCTACATCCTGATGATCGTGATCGCCGCGTCCACGGCGTCGACCTACTCCTACTGACGGAGAAGGCCCCGACCTTCGACGGCAGCCCGCCCCCGAGCGCGCCCGCGCCGAGGGCGGGCCCCTCCCACCCCTAGGCTGGTCACGTGCACCCACACCACGAAGAGCCTCCGGCCGACCCCGCCGCCCCCGCTCCGCGAAGACCCTCCCTGGTCGAACGGACCAGGCGCTGGGCGGAGTCCCAGCCCCCGGTCGTGTGGCCCGTCGGACTGGGCGCTCTGGGACTGGCGGGCGCGGCCCTCCTGCACGTGGTCGACCCCAACGAACCCGGCAACTACCCCACCTGCCCCTGGCTGCTGCTCACCGGCACCTTCTGCCCCGGCTGCGGCAGCATGCGGGCCATCGCGCTGTTCACCCACGGCGACGTCCTCGGCTCCATCAGCATGAACCCCCTGCTGTGGCTGCTGGCCCCCTACATCGCCTGGACCTACGCGCGCTGGCTCTACCAGTCCGTCCGGCCGCCCACGAGCCCTCCCAAGCTCACCCCCGGATGGTTCCTGTGGGCTCTGGTCATCGTCATCACCGCGCACTGGATCCTGCGCAACCTGCCCTGGTTCTCCTTCCTGGCACCGGGCACCCCCCTGTTCCCCGGCTGGTAGGCGGAACCACGCGGCGTCCCCAGCGGTCTGATGCAGATGAGCGGGCTCCGTCCACGCCCGTCCGACCACCACCACGTTCCCGAAAGGGCATCACATGAGCTACCAGCCCCCGCACACCGGCGGTTACGGTCCCGGCGCCCCCTACGGCGGGCCCCCCGCCGGGGGGCCGCCCAAGAACTACCTGGTACACAACATCCTCGGTATCTTCGGATGCACCATCATCGGTGTCATCGGCCTCGTCTTCTCCCTCCAGGTCAACAGCAAGTGGGAGGCGGGCGACTACGCGGGAGCCGAGTCCGCGGCCCAGACCGCCAAGGTCCTGGGCATCATCGGGCTGGTCTCCTTCATCCTCGCGGCGGTCCTCCTCGTCATCTACGTGCTGATCTTCGTGGTCGCCTTCGGAGCGGCGTTCGCCAGCATGTAGCCGGGCCCGCGCGCCGCCCCGTACACCCGCGGCGCGCCCGCCCGGGGCGGGGCGGGCGCGCCCACGACGCGGGGTGACACGCGGGGGCGGCGACCCCACCGCGCCGACAGGTGGATACGATGGCCGTGCGACGGCGACCTTCGCCGGTCACGCCGTGCGACGACGGGCCCCACCGGGCCACCCACCGCGACCGGCCCACCTTCACGAGGGAGCAGTAACTGGTGAGCGTGCTCGACGAGATCCTCGACGGAGTACGCGCCGACCTGGCGCAGCGCCAGGAGGCCCTTCCCCTGGACCGCCTCAAGGACCAGGCGGGGTCGGCGCCCACTCCGCAGGACGCCGAAGCCGCCCTGCGCCGCCCCGGCGTGCACGTCATCGCCGAGGTCAAGCGGGCCAGCCCCTCCAAGGGCCCCCTCGCGGCCATCGCCGACCCCGCGGCCCTGGCCCGCGACTACGAGGCCGGCGGCGCCACCCTGATCAGCGTCCTGACCGAGGAGCGCCGCTTCAGCGGCAGCCTCGCCGACCTGCGCGCCGTCCACCAGGCCGTCGACACCCCGCTGCTGCGCAAGGACTTCGTGGTCAGCTCCTACCAGTTGTGGGAGGCCCGCGCCTTCGGCGCCTCCGCCGTCCTGCTCATCGTCGCCGCCCTGTCCCAGGAGGCCCTGGTCTCCCTGGTCGAGCGCGCCCGCTCCCTGGGCCTGATGCCCCTGGTGGAGGTGCACGACGAGGAGGAGGTCTCCCGCGCCCTGGACGCCGGAGCCACCGTCATCGGCGTCAACGCGCGCAACCTCAAGACCCTGGAGGTGGACCGGGACACCTTCGCCCGGCTCGCCCCGCTCATCCCCAACGACGTCGTCAAGATCGCCGAGTCCGGCGTGCGAGGCCCGCACGACCTGCTGGCCTACGCCGGTGCCGGAGCGGGCGCCGTCCTGGTCGGCGAGAGCCTCGTCCGCGGCCGGAACCCGCGCGAGGCCGTCGCCGACCTGGTGACCGCCGGAGCCCACCCCGCCCTGCGCGACCGCGGCTAGGGACGGACATGACGGCTCCCGGGCAGACCACGGCGCACCCTCGGCGGCGATGGCTCTAGGGAACCCGCGGGACTGAGCCGCGGGTTCCCGACGCCGCGTTGACCCACAGCCAGAACGCGCCGCCGCGGCCGGCGGCGCACACCACGGTCGGCGCGCGGAACCCCTGCGGCGCCCGGCCCGGGGGAGCCCCGCGGTCGGCCCCGTCAGGAGAGCTTCCCATGAGCCACGACCAACCACTGCCCGACGCCCACGGGCACTACGGCCGCTTCGGCGGCAGGTTCGCCCCCGAGGCACTCATCGCCGCCCTCGACGAGGTCGCCGCCGAGTGGGACAAGGCCCGGCAGGACCCCCGCTTCCAGACCGAACTCGCCGAGCTCCTCAAGGACTACACCGGGCGGCCCAGCCCCCTGAGCGAGGCCCGCAACTTCTCGGAGCACTGCGGCGGCGCCCGCGTCCTGCTCAAGCGCGAGGACCTCAACCACACCGGCTCGCACAAGATCAACAACGTGCTCGGCCAGGCCCTGCTCACCAAGCGCATGGGCAAGACCCGCGTCATCGCCGAGACCGGCGCCGGACAGCACGGCGTGGCCACCGCCACCGCCTGCGCCCTGCTCGGCCTGGACTGCGTCATCTACATGGGGGAGGAGGACACCCGCCGCCAAGCCCTCAACGTCGCCCGCATGCGCATGCTCGGCGCCGAGGTCGTCCCCGTCACCATCGGCAGCCGCACCCTCAAGGACGCCATCAACGAGGCCTTCCGCGACTGGGTGGCCAACGTCGACCACACCCACTACCTGTTCGGCACCGTCGCGGGCCCGCACCCCTTCCCCAAGCTCGTGCGCGACCTGCACTTCGTCGTCGGCCAGGAGGCCCGCGAACAGGTCCTGGAGCGCACCGGCCGCCTCCCCGACGCGGTGGCCGCCTGCGTGGGCGGCGGCTCCAACGCCATGGCGATCTTCGCCGCCTTCATCCCCGACCAGGACGTGGCCCTGTACGGCTTCGAGGCCGGGGGGGAGGGAGCCCAGACCACCCGCACCGCCGCCTCCATCACGGCGGGCAGCCCCGGCGTCTTCCACGGGGCGCGCACCTTCGTGCTCCAGGACGAGTACGGGCAGACCCTGCCCAGCCACTCCATCTCGGCCGGGCTCGACTACCCCGCGGTGGGCCCCGAGCACGCCCACCTCGCCGACACCGGCCGCGCCACCTATGAGCCGGTCACCGACGCCGAGGCCATGGAGGCCTTCCGGCTGCTGTGCCGCACCGAGGGCATCATCCCGGCCATCGAGAGCGCGCACGCCCTGGCGGGCGCCCGCAAGCTCGGCGAGCGCCTGGGCCCCGACGCCGTCATCCTGGTGAACCTCTCCGGGCGCGGCGACAAGGACGTAGACACCGCGGCCGCCTACTTCGGCCTCGTGGACCCGGAGGGACAGGCCTGATGACCGCCACCGCACTGCAGACCACGCTGGCCGCCGCCCGCGACGCCGGCCGGGCCGCCCTCATCGGCTACCTGCCCGCCGGGTTCCCCGACGTGGAGTCCTCGATCCGCGTCATCGAGGCCATGGTGGAGGGGGGCTGCGACGTCATCGAGGTCGGCCTGCCCTACTCCGACCCCATGATGGACGGCCCCACCATCCAGCGCGCCGCCGACCGGGCCCTGGAGTCCGGCACCACCACCGACGACGTGTTCCGCGTGGTGGAGGCCACCGCCGCCACCGGCGCCGCCGCCGTGGTCATGTCCTACTGGAACCCCATCGAGCGCTACGGCGTGGAACGCTTCGCCGCCGGACTGGCCAAGGCGGGCGGGGCCGGGGCCATCACCCCCGACCTCATCCCCGAGGAGGCCGAGGAGTGGGTGGCCGCCTCCACCGCCCACGGGCTGGACCGGATCTTCCTGGTCGCGCCCTCCTCCACCGACCGGCGCCTGGCCCTGACCACAGGGGCCTGCAGCGGCTTCGTGTACGCGGCCTCGCTCATGGGGGTCACCGGCACCCGCACCCAGGTCGCCGACACCGCCGCCACCCTCGTGCGGCGCACCCGCGAGGTGACCCGCGGCTCCGGGCTGCCCGTCTGCGTGGGACTGGGCATCTCCACCGGCGCCCAGGCCGCCGAGGTCGCCGCCTACGCCGACGGGGTCATCGTCGGCGCCGGGTTCTGCCAGCGCGTCCTGGACGCACCCGACCTGGAGACCGGCCTGACCGCGGTGCGCTCCTTCGCCCAGGAGCTGGCCGAGGGGGTGCGCTCGGGCCGCGGCTGAGCCCCGCCCGAACCCCGCCGGGGGGGGGGGGGGCCCCCCCCCCCCGGGGGCGCCCCCCCCCCCCCCGCCCCCCCCCCCCCCCCCCCCCCCCCCCCCGCCTCCCGTTCGCCCTCCCGTCGCCCGAACCGGGCCCGACGGCCCCCTCCCCCCACCCCCTCGCCCCGGTCAAGGACCGGGTTAAAAGCGTGAGAATCGGGTGAGAGCGGCCCCGCGAGACCCCTCCAACGCCCCCGCGGAGGCGGTCGCGGTGGTGTGATGGAAGTGCCCGCCCACCGCGGGACACCAACCGGTTCACCCTCCTGTCCGAACCCAGCGTCACGCGGTAGGCACAGCCAGTAGGATCTGATCCGACGCGCAGAGTCATAAGGCGAGCACCGAAAGCGACACGCCGCCCCCTACCTCCTCGAAGGCACACGTGATGGACACACCCGACGACACCCTCGCCCCGGAGACCGGCCGCGCATCCCGGTGGGACGCCGTCCAGCCCTGGCTGACCCTCGCCTGCCGGGTCGGACTGGCCGCGGTGCTCATCACCGCCGCCGTCTCCAAGTACCCCCCCGCCCTCTCCGTCCAGGCGGTCGAGGCCTACGACCTCTTCCCGCCCGAGGTCGCCCAGCTCATCGGCTACACCCTGCCCCTGTTCGAACTGGCCCTGGCCGTCCTGCTCCTGGCCGGGCTCGCCACCCGCTACGCCGGCGCCGTCAGCGCCCTGCTCATGGTCGCCTTCATCGCCGGAATCGCCTCGGCCGTGGCCCGCGGCCTGAGCATCGACTGCGGCTGCTTCGGCGGCGGCGGCCAGGTCGAACCGGGGGAGACCACCTACGGCCTCTCCATCACCCGCGACATCGCCTTCGCGGCCATGGGCGCCCTCATCGCGGTGTGGCCCCGCTCCCCCCTGACCCTCGACCGCGCCCTCGGCCTGTTCCGGTGACCCCGGGACAGGGACAACGTATCCAGCAGCAGAACAGGGAAAAGCATGGGTAGTGAAGCGCGCAGGCGCTCCCGGGAACGCCTCAAGGAACAGCGGCGGAAGGAGAAGCGGGCCGCCAAACGCAACAGGACCCTCATGGTCCTGACAGCCGCCGCCCTCGTCGTGGTGGCCATCGTCGGCATCGGCTACCTCGCCCTGAGCGCCGACCGCAAGAGCGCGGCCTACGACGGCGCCCTCGCGCCCCGCGCCCTCCAGGAGGACGGCAGCGTCGTCATGGCCCAGCCCGACGCCCAGGCGCCCGTGGTGGAGGTCTACGCCGACTACCAGTGCCCCGCCTGCCGCCAGTTCGAACTCCTCAACGGCGACGTGCTCAAGGAGAACGCCGCCGACGGCCGGGCCATCGTCCACTACCGGCCGGTGAGCATCTTCGCCCAACAGCAGGTGCCCGTCAGCAGCAACTCCCTGCGCGCCGGGGCCGCCGCCCGCGCCGCCGCCGACCACGACCGCTTCGTCGAGTACAACGACCTCCTGTTCGAGAACCAGCCCACCGAGGGCAAGGAGGGCTTCACCACCGACGAGCTCAAGGACTGGTTCGCCGACACCGACCCCACCGAGGCCCAGCAGGAACAGTTCGACCAGCGCCTGGACCAGGAGGCCGCCGTGGTCACCCGGTTCACCGAGGAGTACCTGCCCGCCCTGACCGAGGACGCCATGGAGCAGATCGGCCAGGAGACCCTCGGCACCATGGTCCTCACCGACCTGCTCGCCTGGGGCGCCGACCACGGCCACGACCCCTCCTTCCTGGAGGGCACCTACACGGGCCAGATCATCGAGGCCACGGGGAACGCCTACACTCGCTACAGCGGAGACAACGCGTTCCGCGGCACGCCTTCCGTCTACATCAACGGCGAGTTGCTCGACAACAACAGCGCCATGACCGCACGGGGCCTCAACGAGGCGATCGCCTCGGCCGAGCCCGGTGAGGTCGACACCGAGCCGGTGAGCGACGGGGGTGGTGCGGAGTAGCACCGACAAGACACCCCCCGCACGCGGGGCGAACCCGAGAGCAGACCAGTGACATCGTCGACAGCTTCCGAGGGCGCGGTCGAGTTCGGCCGCGCCCTCGCGGCCATCCCCAGCCCGCAGGTCAACTCCATCCCCGTCGGGCCGCTGCAGATCCACTTCTACGCGCTGTGCATCCTCGCCGGGGTCATCGTCGCGGTCCTGTGGAGCGAGCGCCGCTGGGCCGCCATGGGCGGTGAGAAGGGCACCATCATGGACATGGCCGTGTGGGCCGTGATCCTGGGCCTGATCGGCGGTCGCCTCTACCACGTCATCAGCGACGCCCAGCTCTACTTCGCCGAGGGCCGCGAACCCATCCGCGCCCTGTACGTCTGGGAGGGCGGCCTGGGCATCTGGGGCGCCATCCCCCTGGGCGCCCTGGGCGTGTGGCTGGTGGCGCGCAGGCGCGGCCTGTCCATGTCCAAACTCTCCTTCGCCATCGCCCCCACCATCCCCCTCGCCCAGGCCATCGGCCGCTGGGGCAACTACTTCAACCAGGAGCTGTTCGGCCGCCCCACCGACCTGCCCTGGGCCGTGGAGATCAGCCCCTACCCCGAGGGCCACCTGCGCCCCGGCATGGAACTGGGCGTGAGCACCTACCACCCCACCTTCCTCTACGAGTCCCTGTGGTGCCTGCTGCTGGCGGTGCTGCTGGCCTGGGCCGGACGCCGCTACGAGCACGCCCTGGGCGGCGGACGCCTCTTCGCCCTCTACGTCATGGGCTACTGCGTCGGCCGCTTCTGGATCGAGTACCTGCGCGTGGACCCCGCCAACGACTTCCTGGGCCTGCGCCTGAACAACTGGACCTCCGTCCTGGTCTTCCTCGGCGCGCTGGCCTACTTCCTGTGGGCCGGCCGCCGCCTGGACTCCTTCTCCACCAACGTCGTCCCGCACGGTCACGACGCCGGAACCCAGGTGTTCGGTCCCACAACCGAGGGTGAGACAGCCGACGACGGCACCGTCTACAGCGCCGTGGACGCCGAAGAGGTGCGTACCGGGACGAAGAATCCCAGCTCGGAGGAGGCGGGGACGGAATACCATCCCAGCCCTGAGCGATCTAGTACCGAGGGCTCGACCGCGAGGGACGCCGGAGAGGGTGACGACTCCGGGGCGAGGCCCGAGTAGACACAGGCAAGCCGCGTGAACCGGCCATGTCCGGACACGTGTCCGGCCGTGCCCGGACCACGTGTCCGGGCCTCCCTGTACCTTCCGAGCAGACCACGGGTTGACGATTGAGAAAGACCGTGAGCACAGCTGAGTCCGGTTACGGCCGCAGGGCGCGGCGCGGCGGATCCCGCCGGGCCGACAACGCCCACGACCGAGCCGAGGACCACGGCCGAGACCAGTACGAGGACGGCTACGACCCCGAGGAGGACTTCTCCGCGGAGTACGGCCACACCCACACCGAGCCCGTCGGGGACCCCGAGCCGGACTACGACGACTACGCGGACGACCGCGCCGGGGACGACCCCGCCGACGGGGCCGAGGACACCGGGGCCGACACCGGCGGACGCGGATCGCGCCGCAGGCGCGCCGGACGCGGATCCGGCTCCTCCCGCCGACGCGGCGGCAGCAGACGCGCCGGAGCCACCAGGGTCTCGGCCTTCTCCGCCGCCGCGATCAAGAGGGTGTCGGTCCTGGGCGACCGCCCCAACCAGATCGTGTACACCCTCGCCGAGCAGAGCAAGCGCAAGCGCGGAACCGCCCTGCTGGGCGTGCTGCTCGGCGCGTTCAGCATCGCCCTGGTCGTGCTGCTGGGGCTGCTGTCCTACCAGCTCTTCGCCGGACCCGGCGGCACCGTCGCCGGCGGCGACGAGGCGGTCGTGGCACCGCCCGAGGGGCACAGCACCCTCACCCCGGAGCTGTACCTGTCCGAGCCCAACCGCGAGGACGTCTTCGGTCCCATCGGGGAGCGCCCCGCGGACGCCGAGCCGATGTCGGAGGACACCGTGTTCGGCTCGGTCGAGGAGATCGGCCTGGACGACATGAAGCTGGAACTGCGCCAGGGCACGGTCACCGACTCCTGCACCTCCCTGGTGTGGGGCCAGGACCTGGGCCAGAGCCTCATCGACGCCAACTGCGTCCAGGCCGCCTCGGGCCTGTACACCGACGCCGACGAGAAGTACGTCGCGCAGTTCACCCTGTTCGACCTGGCCAACGCCGAGGCGGCCGCCGAGGTCGAGCGGGCGCTGGACCCCGCCAACGCCGAGAACGGCGCCGGGTTCCTGCTCACCCAGACCGGTGAGGAGGTCCCCGGCCTGCAGGACGGCTACAGCCAGGCCAACGCCCAGGTCATGGGCCACTACCTGGCCGTGTACTGGGTGGCCGAGACCGACGGCTCCCCGCCCGGGGACAACACCGACATGGCGACCCTGAGCGTGGCCGCCATGAACGCCTCCCGCTACGTCTACGAGGAGGTCGTGGCGGCGGAGCAGGCCGCGGAGCAGAACGGGCAGTAGCCCGGTCCGGCCCCGTCACGGGCCCCGATAGGATCTCGGACAGATCGGCCCGCCCGCAGGGCCGCACCACCGGCGGCTCCGAGCCGGTCCGCCGTGCGAACGCAACCGGTCCGGCCCACCCCTGGGGTGGGCCGGACCGCATTCGAGGAAAGGTCCACTCGGTGTCCCCTTCTGAACCGTCGGCGTCCGGACCCGCGGGACGTCGGAGGAAGAGCAGTGAGTCCGACGGCCTCCCCGCGGGGCGCTCCCCCCAGACGGGCGGGCGCCGCCGGACCGGCGGGCGCAGGAAGAAGGAGCCCAGGCGCTTCGGCCCCCTGATCGCGATCCTGGCGGGGGCGCTGGCCGTCGCCCTGGTCGTCCTGGGCGTGGTGCTGTACACGCAGCTGGGCCAGGAGGAGGGCGGCGGACAGGCCGCCCAGCAGACCCGGCCGGTCGTCTACCGGACCATCGACACCGGGGGCATGAACGAGGTCCTGGCCACCCGCGAGGCCGACAGCCGACCCCTCAACGAGGGCGAGCTGTTCGGCTCCCGCAACGCCGAGATCTCCAGCCAGAGCATCGACTTCACCCTGCGCGACTCCGAACTGACCGAGGACTGCGCCGCCGCCGTGTGGGGGCAGGCCGTGCGCACCGCCCTGGAGGAGGCCGACTGCACCCAGGCCGGGCGCGCCACCTACGTCTCCGACAACTACTTCGGCGTCGCGGCCGTGTTCAACCTGGCCGACGTCGAGGCCAGCCGGGCCCTGGCCGGGGCCCTGGCCGAACCGGAGGACGAGGAGGGCGAGGCCACCGGGCCCGACCCCGGCTTCGTGCTCGCCCCCTCGGGCGAGGACCCCTTCGACCGCCTGGGGCAGGGCTACAGCGCCAGCGACGCCATCGTCAGCGGCCACTACCTGGTCGTGGTGTGGGTCCAGCCCACCGACTCCGAGTCGGTGGAGGACCGGGTCAGCCTCTCCGGGCCGCTCGTGGCCCTGGCCAACGTCCGCGACCCGCTCTACCGGCGCATGGTCCAGCTCGACGGCTCCGACTCCGCCACCGAACCCGAGCAGACCACCGGCGAGGCCCCGGCCGACGGGACGGGCACGGGGGAGACCGGTACGGGGGAGACCGGTACGGGGGAGACGGGCACCGACACCACCGGCACGGGGCAGACCGGTGACGTGGGCGCGGGCACCGGCGGAACCGGCGCGGGGGAGACCGGCACCGGCTGACCCCCGCCGCCGACGTTTCCGGGCCGCCCGCTACACCGGGGCCTGGGCCGCCGCGAGCAGGTCCGCGGCCACCTCCCGCAGCTCACCGAACCGGTGCTCGGGCAGGTCCAACAGGGTGTGCCCGGACGCCCACCACGGCGCCGCCGCCACCGCCTGGCGCGCGGTGCGCTTGTTGATCGGGCTCTCCCGCCACGCCGCGACCTCCACCAGACCGGTCCGCAGCGTCGCGGTGAGCCTTCCGTGCGCCCGCTCCTGCACGTGCGTCAGCAGCCGCTCCACCGCCGAGTCCGGCTCCGGCCCCCGGGCCAGCCGCACCGCCGTCAGGTCGGGCGCACCGAACCCGCGCAGGAACCGCACCCCGAACCGCGGCTCCACCAGAGCCCGCAACCGCCGCTGGCCCGCCCCGTCGCGCACCCACGCCGACGAGGAGGGCACCAGCACGTACACCTCCTCCCCGGGGGCGGCCAGCGCGGCGCGCGCCGCCAACCGCTCCCACCCGCCGGTGAGGTTGACCACCGCGCACCCGCCGCCCGAGGGCGCCCCCATCCACGTCGACAGGCGCACCCGGCCCGACTCCGCCACCTCCCGGGGCCAGGCGCCCACCAGGGTCAGGTCCGCCCCGCCGCCCCGCTCCCGGTCCTCCCGGTCCCGGGCCACCCGCTCCAGGGCGGCGCGGGCACGGTCGGCGTCCAACCCGCCCCGGGCCTCCTTGGCGTTGGCTCCCTGGCTGTAGACCCGGGCCGCCTCCTCCGTGCCGCCGGGCAGCGTGCGCGCCAGGGGCCGCAGCACGTACAGGTCCGAGGCCGCGCCGATCGACTCCGCCCCGTGGTAGCGGTTGAAGTCCGGCCACACCGCCTCCACCAGCAGGTCCATCCGCACCAACCGCGCCTGGGTGGCCGCCGCCAACCGCGGCGTGGTCTCACTGGCTCCGTAGGCCACCAGCACCCGCCCCCGGCGCGGATCGGACATCCCCTCCACCCCGCGCCGCACGAACAGCTCCACCCCCTCCGGGGTGTACGGCGGGTCGGTGAACACCACGTCCGCGCAGCCGCGCACCGCCTGCGGCAACCCCAGGCGCAGGTCCGCCGCGTGGGTGCGCACCGCCAACCCCAGCGAGGAGGCGAGGGCGTCGACGTGGGCCAGGACGCGCTCGTCCACGTCCACCACCTCCGCGCGCGACCCCGGACTCACCAGGGTCAGCGCCACCGAGGTCAGGTCGTGGTCGCCCACGCACAGCACCGTCCGGTCGCGCAGGTCGAACCGGGTCGACAGCAGCAGCGCGCGGCGCAGCGCCGTCTCCGCGGTCGCCGCCACGTGGTCCAGGTCCAGGTCCGACGACGGCCCCTCCGCCACGGCACGCACCAGCTCCGCCATGGCCCGGGCGTGCCGGGGCACCAGGTGGGCCACCGGGTCGGCCAGCTCCTCGGCGGCCGCCCCTCCGTACTCCGCGGGCCGCAGCAGCCGCACCCGGCTCTGCCCGCCCGCCTCCTCCCGAGCCGCCTCACCGGACTCGATGAGCGCCCTGACCAGCTCACCCACCAGGGCGTGCGCCACACCGCTCTCCCGCACCAGGTCGCGTGCGGACCACCACCGCCCGTCCGACAGCAGGGCCAGCACCCGGCGCAACCGGGGGGCGTCCACGCCGTGCTCGTGCAACAACCGGAACGCGGGCTCGGGAAGGGGCGGGCCGCTCGGGCCCGCGGAAGTCGGATGCATGGACCGATCGTCCCACGCGCACGGGGGTGGCCGCGGACCGGTCACACGGCAGGTCGCGGACCGATGAGGGGCATATCACTCAGCAGAGGACTCCCACCCCCCTTGGGGGCGGGCGTAACACCGGGGTAATGTGGGCCGCGGTACGTCACGTCCGCATGCCCGACGTGGCACACCCGACCCCGAGAACGGTCCCGCGGCCACCTCGGGATGTTTAGCGGGCCTCCCCCGTGGAAACACCGGCTAGGCCAGCCCTCATCGGGGACACCCGGGAGGGACCGTGCCGCATCCCGGCGGCGCACCCGAGGCCAACGGCGCACCGCGGCGCCACATGGTCTAGACCTGCGATTACCGTCGCGGCTGGACCAGCATGTATAAGGGAACCCACCCGTCACGGGCACCCATCCGCCACCGGCGACCACGAGGACGTGGCCGCACCGCGGGAACGGACCGGGGCACCCCTGACGGGTACCGCCGCACACGCGGCACCACAACTCCATCCGCACGCAGCAGGGCCAACGTCGTCCCACATGCGCTTTTCACGAAGCCGACAAAGACGACAGGAGGGTAGATGCCTGCTGGCCAGGTGCGGCGTTCGTCCGTCCGAACGAACGCGGAAACCACTTCCCAGGGCCTGTACGACCCCGCTTTCGAGCACGACGCCTGCGGTGTGGGCTTCGTCGCCGACCTCACTGGACGTCGCAGCCACTCCATTGTCGAGAAGGCGCTCACCGTACTGCGCAACCTCGACCACCGGGGCGCCTCCGGGGCCGACCCCGACGACGGCGACGGCGCGGGCATCCTCACCCAGGTCCCGCACGAGCTCTACGCCGAGGTCTGCGACTTCACCCTCCCCGACGCCGGCGCCTACGCCACCGGCATCGCCTTCCTGCCCGCCGACGCGGCCGAGCGCGCCACCGCCGTCGAGCGCATCAACGCCATCGTCGCCGACGAGGGCCTGACCCTCCTCGGCTGGCGCGACCTGCCCTTCGAGCCCCGCTACAGCGGCCCCGCCGCCCGCGAGGCCATGCCCTACTTCGGGCAGCTCTTCATCACCGGCACCCCCGGCACCGCCACCGAGGGCCTCACCGGCATCGAGCTCGAACGCCACGCCTACTGCGTCCGCAAGCGCGCCGAGCACGAGACCGACGTCTACTTCCCGAGCCTGTCCCCGCGCACCATCGCCTACAAGGGCATGCTCACCACCCCGCAGCTGGAGCCGTTCTTCCCCGACCTGTCCGACCGGCGCTACACCTCCGGCCTGGCCCTGGTCCACTCCCGCTTCTCCACCAACACCTTCCCGTCCTGGCCCCTGGCCCACCCGTTCCGCTACGTCGCCCACAACGGTGAGATCAACACCGTCAAGGGCAACCGGAACATGATGCGCGCCCGCGAGGCCAAGCTCGCCAGCGAGCTCATCCCCGGCGACCTCGACCGGATCTTCCCCATCGTCGACCCCGACGACTCCGACACCGCCTCCTTCGACGACGCCCTCGAACTGCTCCACCTGGGCGGGCGCTCGCTGCCGCACGCGGTGCTCATGATGATCCCCGAGCCCTGGGAGAACCACACCGAGATGGACCCGGCCGTCCGGGCCTTCTACGAGTACCACTCCACCCTCATGGAGCCCTGGGACGGCCCCGCCTCGGTGTCCTTCACCGACGGCACCCTCGTCGGCGCGGTCCTGGACCGCAACGGCCTGCGCCCCGGCCGCTACTGGGTCACCGAGGACGGCCTCGTCGTCCTCGCCAGCGAGGCCGGCGTCCTGGACATCGACCCCGCCACCATCGTGCGCAAGGGCCGCCTGCAGCCCGGCCGCATCTTCGTCGTCGACACCGCCCAGGGGCGGATCATCGAGGACGAGGAGATCAAGGCCGAACTCGCCGCCGAACACCCCTACCAGGAGTGGATCGACTCCGGCGTCCTGCGCCTGGCCGACCTGCCCCGGGCCCAGCCCACCCCGGTCACCGAGCTCCACCGCACCCAGCAGGTGTTCGGCTACACCGAGGAGGAGCTGCGCGTCATCCTCACACCCATGGCCCGCACCGGCGCCGAACCCATCGGCTCCATGGGCACCGACACCCCGGTGGCCGCGCTCTCCGACCGCTCCCGGCAGCTCTTCGACTACTTCTCGCAGAACTTCGCCCAGGTCACCAACCCGCCCCTGGACGCCATCCGCGAGGAGATGGTCACCAGCCTGGCCACCCTCCTGGGCGCCGAGCACAACATCCTCGACGCCGCACCCGGCGACACCCAGCGCCTCGTCCTGCCCACCCCGGTCGTCGACCAGGCCGAACTCGCCGCCATCGTCGCCGCGGGCCAGGGCAACCCCGCGCTCAGGACCTTCACCGTGGACGGCACCTACCCCGTCGACGGCGGCGGCACCGCCCTGTCCGAGCGCCTCGAGCAGATCAACACCGAGGTCTCCGCCGCCATCGCCGACGGCGCCCACATCCTCGTCCTCAGCGACCGCCGCGCCGACGCGACCCGGGCACCCATCCCGTCGCTGCTGCTCACCGGCTCCGTCCACCACCACCTCGTCCGCGAGAAGACCCGCACCGAGGTCGGCCTCCTCATCGAGGCCGCCGACGTCCGCGAATGCCACCACGTCGCCCTGCTCCTGGGGTACGGCGCCTCCGCCGTCAACCCCTACCTGGCGCTGGCCACCGTACGCGACCTCGTCGAACGCGGCACCATCGGCGGCATCGACCCCGACCAGGCCGTACGCAACACCGTCAAGGCCTTCGGCAAGGGCGTCCTCAAGGTCATGTCCAAGATCGGCGTGTCCACGGTCAGCTCCTACACCGGAGCCCAGATCTTCGAGGCCCTCGGCCTGGGCCAGGAGGTCATCGACCGCTGCTTCACCGGCACCACCTCCCGCCTCGGCGGCGTCGGCTTCGACGTCCTCGCCGAAGAGGTCGCCATCCGCCACCGCCGCGCCCACACCGACAACCCCAACGCCCACCGGCGCCTGGAGGTCGGCGGCGAGTACCAGTGGCGCCGCGAGGGCGAACCCCACCTGTTCAACCCCGAGACCGTCTTCAAGCTCCAGCACTCCACCCGCACCCGCAGGTACGAGATCTTCAAGGAGTACACCTCCAAGGTCGACGACCAGGCCGAGAAGCTCATGACCCTGCGCGGCCTGTTCCGCCTCAAGGAGGGCGTGCGCGAACCGGTCCCGATCGAGGAGGTCGAGCCCGTCTCGGAGATCGTCAAGCGCTTCTCCACCGGCGCCATGTCCTACGGCTCCATCTCCGCCGAGGCCCACGAGACCCTCGCCATCGCGATGAACCGCCTCGGCGGCAAGTCCAACACCGGCGAGGGCGGTGAGGACCCCGACCGCTTCACCCCCGACGCCAACGGGGACCTGCGGCGCAGCGCCATCAAGCAGGTCGCCTCCGGCCGCTTCGGCGTCACCTCGCACTACCTCACCAACGCCGACGACATCCAGATCAAGATGGCCCAGGGCGCCAAGCCCGGCGAGGGCGGTCAGCTGCCCGGCCACAAGGTCTACCCGTGGGTCGCCCAGACCCGCCACTCCACCCCCGGCGTCGGGCTCATCTCCCCGCCGCCCCACCACGACATCTACTCCATCGAGGACCTCGCCCAGCTCATCCACGACCTCAAGAACGCCAACCCGTCCGCACGGGTCCACGTCAAGCTGGTCTCCGAGGCGGGCGTGGGCACCGTCGCCGCCGGCGTCTCCAAGGCCCACGCCGACGTCGTCCTCATCTCCGGCCACGACGGAGGCACCGGCGCCTCGCCGCTGACCTCCCTCAAGCACGCGGGCACCCCCTGGGAACTCGGCCTCGCCGAAACCCAGCAGACCCTGCTGCTCAACGGCCTGCGCGACCGCATCGTCGTCCAGGCCGACGGCCAGATGAAGACCGGACGCGACGTCGTCATCGCCGCCCTGCTCGGCGCCGAGGAGTACGGCTTCGCCACCGCACCCCTCGTCGTCTCCGGCTGCGTCATGATGCGCGTCTGCCACCTCGACACCTGCCCCGTCGGCGTCGCCACCCAGAATCCCGTCCTGCGCGAACGGTTCTCCGGCCAGGCCGACCACGTCGTGAACTTCTTCGAGTTCATCGCCCAGGAGGTCCGCGAGTACCTCGCCCAGCTCGGCTTTCGCAGCCTCGACGAGGCCATCGGCGCCGTCGAACTCCTCGACACCACCGACGCCGTCGACCACTGGAAGGCCCAGGGCCTGGACCTGTCGCCGATCCTGCACGAGGTCGAGCCCTGGGCGGGCGACCACCGCACCTGCCAGCGCACCCAGGACCACGGCCTGGAGAAGGCCCTGGACAACACCCTCATCCAGCTCAGCGAGGGAGCCCTGGACTTCGGCCAGCCCGTCCGCCTCGACCTGCCCGTACGCAACGTCAACCGCACCGTCGGCACCATGCTCGGCCACGAGGTCACCAAGCGCTACGGCGCCGACGGACTGCCCGACAACACCATCGACGTCTCCTTCACCGGATCCGCCGGCCAGTCCTTCGGCGCGTTCGTCCCCAGGGGCATCACCCTGCGCCTGTCCGGCGACGCCAACGACTACGTCGGCAAGGGCCTGTCCGGCGGACGCGTCATCGTCCGACCCGACACCGCCTCCACGCTGACCGCCGAAGAACACATCATCGCCGGCAACGTCATCGGCTACGGAGCCACCTCCGGCGAGATCTTCCTCCGCGGTGTCGTAGGCGAACGCTTCTGCGTCCGCAACTCCGGCGCCCTGGCCGTCGTCGAGGGCATCGGCGACCACGGCTGCGAGTACATGACCGGCGGCCGCGCCGTCATCCTCGGCCGCACCGGCCGCAACTTCGCGGCCGGCATGTCCGGAGGCATCGCCTACGTCCTGGACCTGGACGCCGCCCGCGTCAACGGCGAGATGGTCGACATCGAGGACCTCACCGACGAGGACCGCGCGTTCCTCACCGACGTCCTCACCCGCCACCACGCCGAGACCGGATCGGCCGTCGCCGAACGCCTCCTCGCCCAGGACGGCGGACTCGACCGCATCGCCAAGGTCATGCCGCGCGACTACAAGCGCGTCCTGCTCGCCCAGGCCGAAGCCGAGCGCGAGGGCCGCGACGTCAACGAGGCCGTCATGGCCTCCGCGCAGTCCTGAGCGTCAGCGAACACGAAAGGAGGAAGAACACATGGCTGACCCCAAGGGTTTCCTGAAGATCACCGAACGCGAACTGCCCCAGCGCCGCCCGGTGGACGTACGCATCCAGGACTGGCGCGAGGTCTACGAGGACTTCGACCGGGGAACCGTCACCAAGCAGGCCTCGCGCTGCATGGACTGCGGCATCCCCTTCTGCCACAACGGCTGCCCGCTCGGCAACCTCATCCCCGAGTGGAACCACCTCGTCCACAGCCACGACTGGGCCGAGGCCATCGAACGCCTGCACGCCACCAACAACTTCCCGGAGTTCACCGGACGGCTCTGCCCCGCCCCGTGCGAGTCCGCGTGCGTGCTCGGCATCAACCAGCCCGCCGTCACCATCAAGAACGTCGAGGTCTCCATCATCGACCGCGCGTGGGAGGAGGGCTGGGTCAAGCCCCTGCCCCCCGCCACCCGCACCGGCAAGAAGGTCGCCGTCGTCGGCTCCGGCCCCGCCGGACTCGCCGCCGCCCAGCAGCTCACCCGCGCCGGACACGACGTCACCGTCTACGAACGCGCCGACCGCATCGGCGGGCTGCTCCGCTACGGCATCCCCGAGTTCAAGATGGAGAAGCGGCACATCGACCGCCGCCTCGCCCAGATGAGCGCCGAGGGCACCACCTTCCGCACCGGCGTCAACGTCGGCGTCGACCTCACCGTCGACCAGCTGCGCGCCGACCACGACGCCGTCGTCCTCACCGGCGGCGCCACCGCCTGGCGCGACCTGCCCGCCAAGGGCCGCGAACTCAACGGCATCCACCAGGCCATGGAGTACCTGCCCCTGGCCAACCGGGTCCAGGAAGGCGACTACGACACCCCGGCCATCACCGCCGAGGGCAAGCACGTCGTCGTCATCGGCGGCGGCGACACCGGCGCCGACTGCGTCGGCACCGCCCACCGCCAGGGCGCCGCCTCGGTCACCCAGCTGGAGATCATGCCCAAGCCGCCCGCCAAGCGGCCCGACAGCCAGCCCTGGCCGACCATGCCCATGCTCTACAAGGTCACCAGCGCACACGAGGAGGGCGGCAAGCGGATCTACTCCGTCAACACCCTCGAGTTCCTCGACGACGGCCAGGGCAACGTCCGCGCCCTCAAGCTCGTCGACGTCAAGCGCACCGACAAGGGCTTCGAACCCGTCGAGGGCACCGAACGCGAGATCCCCGCCGACCTCGTCACCCTCGCCATGGGCTTCGTCGGCCCCCAGAAGGAGGGCATGATCGAGCAGCTCGGCGTCGAACTCGACGGACGCGGCAACGTCGTCCGCGACGCCGACTACCAGACCACCGTCGAGGGCGTCTTCTGCGCCGGAGACATGGGACGCGGCCAGTCCCTCATCGTCTGGGCCATCGCCGAGGGCCGCTCCGCCGCCGCCGGAGTCGACCGCTACCTCACCCAGGACACCACCCTGCCGGTCACCATCCCGCCCACCGCCCGCCCCCTCGTCTAGGGGAGCGGCACACCGGGCACACCACGGCGCCGGGCACGGGGAGCACCCCCGCGCCCGGCGCCGCACCATGTCCACCACCGCGCCCCGTCCACCACAGGCCCCACCACGGGCAACCGAGCCCGGCAGACCCACCACCCCGACCCCGACAGGCCGCGGCGTCGCCCTCCCGTGACCCCACCGTGCCGGGCACTCCACCTCCCACCGCCACAATGAACACCACCGGCCGCCCCACGGCGGCCTCCGCCGACCCACCCCCCGCCCCCGGGTCCCCGCACCCCCACCACCGACCCCCGGGACAGGCGACATGCTCTACCGCCTCATCGGCGACACCGCCATGGTCATCCACCTGGCCTTCGTCCTCTACGTGGCCCTGGGCGGGTTCCTCGCCTGGAAGTGGCCCCGCACCTTCCGGGCCCACCTCGGCTGCGCCCTCTACGGCCTGGCCATCAGCGTCATCGGCTGGACCTGCCCCCTCACCCGCGTCGAGACCTGGGGCCGCACCCGCGCCGGACAGGCCGGACTCCCCGACGAGGGCTTCATCGACCACTACCTCACCGGCGTCGTCTACCCCGCCGACCACCTCGTCACCGTCCAGGTCGGCGTCGGCGCCGTCATCGTCCTGTCCTGGATCGGCCTGGCCCTGCTCACCCTCCGCCGCCGACGCACGCCCCCCACCCCGCCCGACCGGACCCGCCCCGCGCACGGAGCCGAACCCGCCGGGCCCAGCACCTAGCCGCGACCACCGCCTAGACTGCGACCATGGGGTACCGCCTCATCGCCGACGCCGCCGTGGTCATCCACCTGGCCTTCGTCCTCTACGTGGCCCTGGGCGGGTTCCTCGCCTGGAAGTGGCCCCGCACCTTCCGGGCCCACCTCGGCTGCGCCCTCTACGGCCTCGGCATCACCCTCATCGGCTGGCCCTGCCCCCTCACCCACGTCGAACACTGGGCCCGCGTGCAGGCCGGGCAGGACGGACTGCCCCCCGAGGGCTTCATCGACCACTACCTCACCGGCGTCGTCTACCCCGCCGAACACCTGCTCACCGTGCAACTCGCCGTCACCGCCCTCGTCCTGGCCTCCTGGACCGGACTCCTCCTGCGCATCCGCAGAAACAGGCGCACCACGACCGCGAACCACGCGTAAAGATCCCGAATGGATTCGACAGCCAGCCCTGACCCCGTCCCGCGCCCGGACGTACCGTCGAAGACATGGTGTGTCCTGGAAGCTGTGTCAGGCCAGCGGGTGGAAGTCCCGTCCGGGTAAGCGCCGGAGCGCCCGGTAGCAGGCCCCAGCCGTGCGGGGAGACCCGTCCGGCCGAGCGGGGTGTCAAAGGC
>NZ_VWVV01000018.1 GCF_009830945.1 Nocardiopsis sp. FR4
AAGATTCGGGACCGGTCCGGCCGTGGCCAGATGGGTCGGGATGTGCGGGTGGTGATCGCCCGGATCAACCCGGTCCTGAGGGGCTGGGGTGCCTACTTCCGTACCGGGAACGCCGCCACCAAGTTTAGAGCGGTGGATGACTGGGTGGTCTGGAGGCTGCGTCGACTCATGGTCAAGAAGCGTGGGCGCAATCTCCGGCCGGGTCAGGCTGCTGCCTGGACGGAGGAGTGGTTCAACCAGCAGGGCCTGTACAGGCTCCGTGGCACGGTCCGTTATCCGGGTGCTGCGTAACCCTGTCAAGAAGATTATCGGTAAGCCGTGTGCGGGAAAACCGCACGCACGGATTGAAAGGGGAATGAGGAGACGGGCCCGGGAACGGGTACCGCGCCTCTGACTACCAATGACCGTTGTGACCTGGGACTCCTTCCGTGCCGCGGAACACTTCACCATGCGCAGCGCCCGCCTCGTCGACCGGCACCGCTTCGCCCACCTCTTCCAGAGCGGCCCAACCGGTCCCGTCCGCTCCGCCCTGGACGCCTACCGCAACATCGACGGCGGCTACGGCAACGGACTCGACCCCGACCTGCGCGGGCACGCCAGCCAACCCGCCGCCCTCGACATCGCCCTGCGCTACCTCGACGACCTCGGCCCCATCCCACCCGACCTCGGCACCGGCATCTGCCGCTACCTCACCACCGTCACCAACCCCGACGGCGGCGTCCCCCCCGTCCTCCCCAACGTCCGCCACACCGAGTCAGCACCCTGGTGGCGCCACCGCGACGACTTCACCAGCGACCTCGGCCTCACCGCACTCATCACCGGATACCTGCACAAACACAACATCCCGCACCCCTGGCGCGACAACGCCACCGCCTACTGCTGGAAGCGCGTCGACGCCCTGTGCTGGACCGAAGCCCACGAGGCCATCGGCGTGTGCACCTTCCTCCAACACGTCCCCGACCGCCAACGCGCCCTCAACGCCGTCAACCGCCTCCACCCCATGATCCGCGCGGTCATCGACACCCACCCCAAACCCCGCGCCCGCCGGCACTGCCACAACGCCCTCGACCTGGCCCCCCACCCCCGACACCTCGCCCGCGGCCTCTTCACCGACGCCGAGCTCAACCGTGCCCTGGACTTCACCGAACGCGCCCAACGCCCCGACGGCGGCTGGGACGCCAACGGGGACCACTGGGACACCGCCGCCACCATCGAACGCGAGGGCATGCGCACCATCCAACGCCTGCGCGTCCTGCGCGCCTACGGCCGCGTCGGCGCCTTCATCCCACCGCCCCGCCGCGACCACTGACCCCCGGACACGAGAGATCAGGCGAACGCCCGCACCACGATCGCTACCGCCACCCGGCCGGGCCACCCCGGCCCCGGCGGCCCGACGGCGCCCCCGCTAACCCAGAGCCAGGAAACGCACCCCCGCCGTCGCTAACGCCTCGCGCCCCCCCCGCCCGAGACGGCCCGGCCCGTCACCGCGCGCGCCGCCGCCAACCCCGCCTCCCGCTCCGAGAGCGCCCCCTCCACCACCGACCGGTCAGCACCCCCGAACAACGACGCCAGCACCACCGCCAACGCCTCCCGGCGCGTCCACGGCTCCCGGCCCAGCGCGTCCGCCAGGTCCAACCCGTGCACCACCGCCTCCAGCACCCGCGTCACCAGGAAGTCCGTCAACAGCATCCGGTCCCCGTGCCGGGTCACCACGACCCGGTCCACCGGCTCCGCGCCCAGCACGCCCCCAGCACCCGGCCCGGCTCCGCCGCGTCCGCCCGACACGCCGCCGCCCCCACCGCGCCGCCCACCCGGTCCGCGTTCACCGCCGCCGAGAACCGCACGTCAGGCGCGTAGTACCCCGCGGCCGACACCAGCGGCCCCGACCCCGGCCCCTCCGACACACCGGCGTCCAACATCACCGAAACCCGCTCCACCGCACCCACCGTGTGCACCGCCAACGCCGCCACGTCCCACGGCGCGCACCGCGTCGGCAGCACCGCCTCCTGCTCCGCCAGCCCCGACAACACCCTCTCCAACGCCCTCACCTCGGACGAAAGAGCGGAAACCACCACACCACGCTCAAACACGACACGCTCCGCCCGCAGCCGACAACCCCCGGCACCCCCACCACACACCCCCCGAAAAACCTCACCCAGGGTCACCGCATTCTCCCCCACGCCACCTCACACACACCCACTCGCAACCTGGTTTAGACCACTCCACCCCCCAAACGCTCTAGAGTGTTAGGCGTGACACGTCGAGCAAAAATCGTCGCGACCCTCGGCCCCGCCACCTCGAGCCCGGAGACCCTCCGCAGGCTCGTCGACGCGGGACTGGACGTCGCCCGACTCAACCTCAGCCACGGAACCCACGACGACCACAGCGCCAACCTCGCCAACCTCCGGCAGGCCGCTGAGGACGCCCAACGAGCCGTCGGCGTCCTCGCCGACCTCCAGGGCCCCAAGATCCGCGTCGGCACCTTCCCCGACGGCCCCGTCGACCTCAACGTCGGCGACGAATTCACCATCACCACCGACGACGTCCCCGGCGACGCCACCCGCGTCTCCACCACCTACAAGGGACTCCCCAACGACGTCCGCCCCGGCGACCGCGTCCTCATCGACGACGGCCGCATCGCGCTGGAATGCACCAAAACCACCAGCACCGACGTCCACACCCGCGTCATCGTCGCCGGAACCGTCTCCAACCACAAGGGACTCAACCTCCCCGGCGTCTCCGTCAGCGTCCCCGCGCTCACCGACAAGGACGAAGAAGACCTGCGCTGGGCCCTGCGCAACAAGGTCGACATGGTCGCCCTCTCCTTCGTCCGCAGCCCCGCCGACGCCGAGGAGTGCCACCGCATCATGGACGAGGAGGGCCTCACCGTCCCCCTCATCGCCAAGATCGAGAAACCCCAGGCCGTCGAACGGCTCCAGGACATCATCGAGGTCTTCGACGGAGTCATGGTCGCCCGCGGCGACCTCGGCGTCGAACTCCCCCTCGAAAACGTCCCCATGGTGCAAAAACGCGCCGTCGAACGCTGCCGCGACAAGGCCAAACCGGTCATCGTCGCCACCCAGATGCTCGAATCCATGATCGGATCCCCCCGGCCCACCCGCGCCGAGGCCTCCGACGTCGCCAACGCCGTACTCGACGGCGCCGACGCCGTCATGCTCTCCGGAGAGACCAGCGTCGGCAAATACCCCATCGAAACCGTCGAGACCATGGCCCGCATCGTCAGCGCCGCCGAACAGGAATCCCTGCGGGCCTCGCACATCCTCAACCGGGTCCCCGAGACCACCGGCGGAGCCATCGCCCGAGCCGCCGCCGAGATCGGCGCCACCGTCGGAGCCAAGGCACTCGTCGCCTTCACCATGTCCGGCGAAACGGCCCGACGCCTGGCCCGCTACCGCTCACCCATCCCGCTCATGGCCTTCACCACCGAAGAGCCCACCCGCGGCCGACTCTCCCTCACCTGGGGCGTCGAGAGCCACATCGTCCCCTGGGTCGACAACACCGACGACATGGTCCGCCAGGTCGAGAGCGAACTCCTCCAACTCGGCGACTACCACAAGGGCGACAAAATCGTCATCGTCGCCGGAAGCCCGCCCGGAACCGTCGGATCCACCAACTCCCTGCGCGTCCACCGCCTCGGCGACGCCGTGGCCCTCACCACACCCTGACCCACCCCGGCGCGGCCACGGCGACCACAGCCACGGCAGCCACCCAGACCGCGCCCGCTGACGTGCCGCATCAGGTCCTGCCCGGAACACACGGCGTATGAGCCACGCCGCCCAACCCGGGACAGGACCAGGTGCGGCCGACGCATATCCGGGGCCGCACACCCCACCCGCCACGGGCCCCGACACACCAAAGGCCCCGCACCCCGGCCGAAACCGGGACCAGGGCCAAGGACGGCACCGCCCCCGCGACTACGGCTCCGGATGCGAGGCCACACCACCCTCCGGCAGCACCCGCTCCAACGGCATGTCCCACGGCAGCAGATTCCACGGACTACGCGGATCCTCCGCCAACAGCCCCAACGCCGCCCACACCCGGTCGGTCCCCCCGTGGTCGCCCTCCACACCCTTCTCCGGCCACAGCAGATACCCCGCGTGGAACGCCGTCGACAACTGCGCCCACGACGAGTACCGCCGCTGCAGATCCGACGCCACCCGCCGCAACAACGTCTGCGTCTCCACCGGACTCAACCAGTCCAACGACGCCCCACCGCACACCAGCCGGATCACGTGCACCGACTTCCACCACTGGTACGCACCGATGAGCACCGTCTCGTCCGCCTCGGCCACCCCGGTGACCGCACGCAACCGCGCCACCTGCTCCTCGGACAGACGCACCTGAGCGCCCGTCACGTGCCCGCCCTGCTCCTGCGGAAGACGCGACCGCGCCACCCCCGCCCGCAGATCCACCACCAGGTCCAGCGACGGCCCCGTGTGCAGTTCCTCGAACAGGGCCTCCACGGCCTCCCGCAACGACTCCCGGTCGGTCACACCCCACTGCCGCTCCAGCATCCGCCGGTAACGGCGCCGCAGCGAGGGCCGGGCCACCACGTCCCACGGCTCGGCCAGAGCCACCCGGAAGGGCGCGGCCACCGCCGCCGCCCAGCGCTCGGTACTCAGCGGGGCGTCGGGGTCCTTGGTACGCACGGCGGGGTTCTCGCGCGCGCCGATCACCAGTTCGGCGAAGGACCCCGCCACCAGCACGGCCACGGGCAGGAACGCCCACCCCGGTTGGTCGACGGCCACGAGCAGGACGATGAGCAGCGCTACGGGGGCCAGCATCCAGGGCTGGCGGCGTCCCGATCCCCAGGCCACCACGACCCAGGCACCGATCACCAGTGCGCCGATGACTCCGGCGACCGCGGTCAGCACCCGCTGCTCCTCTCCTGAGAACTCGCTCGTCCGGCTCTTCAAGGATCGGGGACGCGGGCCCTCCGGGGCGCCGGAACCGACGGGTTGTACTCAGGTTGTGGCCGTGATGTGACCGCTTCAGCCCGCTTGCCCCGGCATAAAGTGACAAAGGGCCTATTTGGGGTGGTACTGGCCGGGTAGTTACGGAGGTTCCGGCCCGTCTGTCCGACTCCCCTCAGTACTTGGGCCCGACGAAGGCGTCCATGCGTGCCACGGCGCCCCGCCGCGCCACCGACACGACGATCCGGTCCCGCCCCCGGCCCGGGGCCTGGCGGCGGATCTGCCGCTTCCACGGGATGCCGAGATGGTCGAGGGCCCCGGTGAGCAGTCCGATGATGTCCTCGGAGACGTTGACGAACTCGTAGCGGGGGTAGAGGTAGTACTTCCACTCGCCGCCGACCTGCCTGCGGACCCGGTTCTCGACGCGGCACCCGTCGGAATGGATCAGTCCTCGGATGAACGCCTCGGGGTGTCCTTCGACGATTGCCCCTTGCCAGGGCTCCAGGACGATGGCCCGGTCGTGTTTCCTGCCGGGTCCGTGCTGGGGGAAGAGGCACGGCCAGTGCTTCCAGTCGCTGTAGACCTCGGTGCAACCGACACAGGTGATCCCTCCGACGGAGCGGTGGGGCGACCCCTTCGACATGCTGGCCTGGCACTCCCGGAGAAGCCCGGGTCAGGAGTCCCCGCAGAAGATCCTCAACCGCCACACACCCTTGTCCCTGTTTCCGGCGGGGCTGATGGACCCGTCGCCGAGGTAAGAGGCCCAGGAGGTAGCTGTAGATCTCGGCGGGCGCGGGGGCCGGGGGAGGGGCCGACACCGGGGGCACTCACCGCTGTCCCGGTACTTGTCGATGAGGGAGCGGTCCTGCGCCCACGCGCGAAGGGTGGAGCGGTTGATTCCCATACGACGGCTGACCTCGGCGTAGGAAATACCAGAGTCGATCATGGAAACCGCTGAGCGGCGGATGTGTGAGGAGTACATGGCGAGAATGCCGACCCACGCTTGTGACAATCCGCGGGCAGCCAACTACAGCGGGTGTATATGTCCGAAATGAAAAAAGCCACCCGCTTGGGTGGCTCTGGGAACTTGTGCCCTGGGTGGGACTCGAACCCACACTGTACGAGGTTTGAGCTCGCGCTCTCTGCCGATTGGAGTACCAGGGCGAAAAGGTTTTGTCAAGGCCTTCTCTGGAATTTTCTTATTCGCCTGGCCGTCGCCGCTCCGCCAACGTTGGTGTCACGATTGACGCGCATTGCCGGTCCCGACGCCTAGCATCCTAGCGGATCTCGGTAACCTCATGTACGTGACGAGGACGCAGAGCCGTGTGGTGATCGCGGAAGACGAGGCCCTGATCCGCCTGGACCTCAAGGAGATGTTGGAAGAGGACGGCTACGCCGTCGTGGGCGAGGCCGGTGACGGCGAGACCGTGGTCCGTCTCGCCCAGGAGCTCAAGCCCGACCTGGTGATCACCGACATCAAGATGCCGGTGCTCGACGGCCTGTCGGCCGCCGAGCGCATCGCCGCCGAGCGCATCGCCCCGGTGGTGATCCTGACCGCCTTCTCCCAGCGGGAGCTGGTCGAGCGCGCCCGGGAAGCGGGGGCCATGGCCTACCTGGTCAAGCCCTTCAACAAGGCCGACCTCGTACCCGCCATCGAGATGGCCACCTCCCGCTACGCGGAGCTGTCCGCGCTGGAGTCGGAGGTCAGCAGCCTCCAGGAGCGCCTGGAGACGCGCAAACTGGTCGAGCAGGCCAAGGGGTTGTTGCAGAGCCGCCACGGGATGAGCGAGCCCGAGGCGTTCCGCTGGATCCAGAAGAACTCCATGGACCGCCGCCTGACCATGCGCAAGGTGGCCGAGACGGTCGTGGAGACGCTGGGGAACGGGAACAGGGGGTAAGCGCGGCTTACGTTCCCACCCGCGCCGCACTGAAGCAGGGGCCGCACTCCCGACGGGGGTGCGGCCCCTGTGGCGTTGCCGGGGCTCCGGCCCCGCCCGCGACCCCGTCCCGGTTCTGGGCACTTCGCTACGGAGAGTGCGGAGAGAATGTGCAGATCAGGACCTTGGCAGGGTGGAAACGAGACGGATGTCCATGGTCAACTCGCTTCTGGTACCAGTTTGATCTCGTTTGCACACGATGGGGTGACGGTTGGATCACGTGGCTTTAGCCATGCTGAACGATCTGCCTAAATCGGGCTAAACTCGCCGCACCGAACAGCAATGGACAGCGGTGTCGAATGCGCGCATTCGGCGCCGCCACCCTCAGATGCGCAAGGAGCGCGCGTGCGCACACGTCTCGTGACCGTGCTGCTCGCCCTGATCACCGCGATCCTGGTGATCCCCGGGCCAGTGGCGTCGGCAGACGAACAGGGCGGTGAGGCGCTGCACGGTCGGATTCTCAACCCGGACAACCGGGATCAGGGTGTCGAGGGCATCGTGATCACGGTCTACGGCGGTGAGGACGAGATCGGGGCGGCGGAGACCGACTCTGATGGAATGTGGGAAGTGGAGCTGCCCGAACCGGGTACCTACCGCGTCGTGGTGGACCAGGAGTCCGTCCCCAGCGAGTTCGTCGTACGAGAGGGCCTCATCGTCGACGGCGAGACCGAGGTGGAGGTCGAGGCCGACGACAGGCGGCCGCTCATCGTGGCCCTGGAGCGCCAGGGCGCGTCCGACGACACCACCGCCTCCCCCTCGGAGGAGGAGACGCGGGACCAGGATTCCGGTGCCGGTGACGAGGAGGCTTTCCAGCCCACGACGGGCGGCGGCAGCTCCTTCGGTGACCGCTTCGTGCAGCTGTCCGCGGCGGGACTGCTCTTCGGCCTGGTGATCGCGGTGTCCGCGATCGGGTTGTCGCTGATCTTCGGTACGACGAAGCTGATCAACTTCGCGCACGGTGACATGGTGACCTTCGGCGCGATGATGGCGCTGGTCTTCAGCAGCGGTGCGGTGGGGCTGGGCAACTCGCTGCTGGCGATCTTCGCCGGTCTGGCGGGTGCGGTCCTGATCGGCGGTCTTCTGGAGTCGCGGTTGTCGCGGCCGGTGCTGATCGTGGCGCAGTGGGCGTCGATCGTCGGGGGTATCGCCCTGGCGACGGTTCTGGGGCTCATGGGCGAGGCGGTGGGCTGGCAGGTGCCGTTGTGGGTGGCCGCCGCGCTGGCGGTGGTCATGGGCGCCGTCCTGGGTGCGTCGATGGAGCGGTACGTGTGGCGTCCGCTGCGGCACCGCAACGTGGCCCTGATCCAGATGTTCATCGTCTCGATCGGTCTGGCCCTGGTGCTGCGGCACGTGGTGCTGGTGCTCTTCGGTGCGGGTCGTAGCCGGTACGCGGGTTTCCAGATCCAGGACCTGGTGCGGTTCGGGCCGGTGTCGATGGCGCCGCGCGACCTGGTGATCATGGCCGTGGCGGTCGTGGTCCTGGTGGGTGTGGCGTGTCTGTTGCAGTTCACGCGGATCGGTAAGGCGATGCGTGCGGTCTCGGACAACCGGGACCTGGCGGAGTCGTCGGGTATCGACGTGGACAGGGTGACGCTGTACGTGTGGGGTCTGGGCGGCGGTCTGGCCGCTCTGGGCGGTGTGCTCTACGGGCTCAACCAGGTGGTGGAGTACGAGATGGGCTTCCGTCTGCTGCTGTTGATGTTCGCGGCGGTGATCCTGGGTGGTCTGGGTACGGCGTACGGGGCGATGGTCGGTGGTCTGGCCGTCGGTCTGGTGGCGATGCTGTCCACCCTGTGGTTCCCGTCCCAGCTCATGCAAGCCTGGGCTTTGGCCCTGATGATCCTCATGCTGCTGGTCAGGCCCCAGGGTCTGCTCGGTCGGCGCGAGCGGGTCGGCTAGGAGAGACGAACGATGGACATCATTTCGATTCTCGCCGAGTCCACCCGGTCGGCGTTGGGTCCGATCGCGGCGATCTACGCGCTGGCGGCGATCGGCCTGAACTTCCACTTCGGTTACACGGGCTTGCTGAACTTCGGTCAGGTCGGCTTCATGCTGATGGGCGCCTACGGTGTGGGCGTGAGTGTGGCGGTGTTCGAGCTGCCGCTGCTGGTCGGTTTCGGCGTGGGCCTGTTGTGCGCTTTCGTGATGGCGTTGCTGTTGGGTATTCCGACGCTGCGGTTGCGGGCGGACTATCTGGCGATCACGACGATCGCGACGGCGGAGGTGTTGCGCCTGGTGTACCGGGCGGGGTTCGCGGAGCCGCTGACCGGTGGTGTGTACGGGTTGCAGAACCTGTCCGCCGGGTTCCGGGAGATCAATCCGTTCGACGCGGGTGCGCGGTACGGGTTCGGTCCGTTGGCGTACAACGGCAACCACCTGTGGGTGTTGGTGGTGACGTGGTCGCTGGTGCTGCTGATGGTGGGTCTGACCTGGATGTTGATGCACAGTCCGTGGGGGCGTGTGATCAAGGGGATCCGGGAGGACGAGGACGCGGTCCGCAGCCTGGGCAAGAACGTGTTCGCGTACAAGATGCAGGTGCTGGTGCTGGGTGGTCTGATCGGTGCGCTGGCGGGCGGCATGCTGGCGGTGTACCAGGCCTCGATCCAGCCGGACCAGTTCAGGCCGCAGGTGACGTTCTTCCTGTGGGTGATCCTGTTGCTGGGTGGTGCCGGCCGGGTGTTCGGTCCGGTGCTGGGTGCGATGGCGTTCTGGTTCCTGATGACGTTCACGGACGGCGTGCTGCGGGGGATGGGTTCCCTGGGCTGGCTGCCGTTCCTGTCGGGTCCGGACTTCGGCGCGATCCAGTTGGCCTTCGTGGGTGTGCTGCTGGTGCTGTTGATCGTGTTCCGGCCGCAGGGGCTCATCGGCGACCGCAAGGAGATGCTGATCAATGTCAAGTGACGAGACGAACGCCGGCGTGGACCGGATGGCCGGTGCGGAGCCGGTGCCCGGTTCGGCGAAGTCGGATCCGATTCTGGTGGCGGACGGTGTGCGGCGGTCGTTCGGCGGTCTGCGGGCCGTGGACGTGGAGCACCTGGAGGTGCAGCGCGGCACGATCACGGCGTTGATCGGTCCCAACGGTGCGGGTAAGTCGACGCTGTTCAACCTGTTGACGGGGTTCGACCGGGTGGACGGCGGCCGGTGGACGTTCGAGGGCCGGGCGGTCAACGGCAGGCGCGGCCACCAGGTGGCGCGTGCGGGGATGGTGCGGACCTTCCAGCTGACCAAGGCGCTGACGCGGATGACGGTGCTGGACAACATGTTGTTGGGCGCTCCGGGTCAGTTCGGTGAGCGGATGGCCGGTGCGTTCCTGCGGCCGGTGTGGCAGGGCCAGGAGCGGTTGAACACCGAGCGGGCGCTGGATCTGTTGGAGCGTTTCAAGCTGGTGGACAAGCGCCACGAGCTGGCGGGTGCGCTCTCCGGTGGTCAGCGCAAGCTGTTGGAGATGGCGCGTTCGCTGATGACGGATCCGACGATGATCATGCTGGACGAGCCGATGGCCGGTGTGAATCCGGCGTTGGTGCAGTCGTTGCTGGGTCATATCACGTCGTTGCGTGATGACGGCAAGACGGTGTTGTTCGTCGAGCACGACATGGACGTGATCATGGGGATCAGTGACTGGATCGTGGTGTTGGCGCAGGGTCAGGTGATCGCGGAGGGTCGTCCTTCGGACATCCGGTCCAACCGGCAGGTGATCGACGCCTACCTGGGTGCCCAGGAGGAGTCGTCGGAGGCGGCGGGGAGTGGTGATGACGGACAGCGGTGACCTGGGTCCCGGGTCGGCGGAGGCCGGGGACGCGGCGGTCGTGCAGGAGCACCGTGAGGAGGTGCTGGAGCACGCGAGTGCGGAGTCGGTGGAGGTGGGTGGTCCGGGGGACTACCTGTTGTTGGCCCGTGACCTGGTGGCGGGGTACGTGCCGGGGGTGAACATCCTCAACGGGTGCACGTTGACGCTGACCGAGGGCGAGGTCGTGGCGATCATCGGGCCGAACGGCGCGGGGAAGTCGACGCTGATCAAGACGATCTTCGGTCTGATCCCGGTGCGTGAGGGCGGTCTGACGCTGCGGGGGGACAGCATCGCGGGTCTGCCGGCGCACAGTCTGGTGGAGCGCGGTGTGGGGTACGTTCCGCAGACGCAGAACGTGTTCCCGTCGTTGACGATCGAGGAGAACCTCCAGATGGGGGCGTTCCTGCGGCCGCGGTCGTTCGCTGAGCGGTTCGCGGTGGTGGCGGAGCTGTTCCCGTTGTTGGGGGAGCGGCGTAAGGCCAAGGCGGGGTCGCTGTCGGGCGGTGAGCGTCAGATGGTGGCGATGGGCCGGGCCCTGATGATGGATCCGTCGGTGCTGTTGTTGGACGAGCCGACGGCGGGGTTGTCGCCGATCTACCAGGAGGAGGTCTTCCAGCGGGTCCGGGAGGTCAACCGTACGGGTGTGTCGGTGGTGATGGTGGAGCAGAACGCCCGCCGGTGCCTGCAGATCTGTGATCGGGGTTATGTGTTGGACCAGGGGCGTAACGCGTACACGGGTACGGGTGCGGACCTGTTGAACGATCCGAACGTGATCGAGCTGTACCTGGGGACGTTGGCCAAGGGCTGAGGTCCGGGTGCGGTGCGGCCGGGGCGGGGGAGGGGCGCGGTGGCGGTCGGAGATGGCGCTGGGTGGCCGGACAAATTACCCTGGTGGTGCGGGCATGCCGCGCGTCGTCCGGGTCCTCGTGCGGGGCCTGGGGGCGGGAACGTCACGGTGGCGGCGCGCCGGTGCCGGTTCCGTGCAGGAATGCCGGGACGGGGCCGGGTGTTGGGATCCGTTGGAGAGGACGGGACCCGTGCAGCGGGCCGGTCCCGGATGCGACCGAGGGGTCGCCAGTCAGCCGCAACCCCTTTCAGAGGAGCTTTACGACATGACGGTTCAGAGCGAGACCACCCAGGGGATCATCCTCACCGACGAGGCGTCCGCCAAGGTCAGGGCGCTCCTGGAGCAGGAGGGCCGGGACGATCTGCGTCTGCGTGTGGCCGTTCAGCCCGGTGGTTGCTCGGGGCTGCGTTACCAGCTCTACTTCGACGAGCGGGACCTGGACGGCGACGTGGTGAGCGACTTCGGTGGTGTGGAGGTCGTGACCGACCGGATGAGCGCCCCCTACCTGGTCGGTGCCACGATCGACTTCGTCGACACGATCGAGAAGCAGGGGTTCACGATCGACAACCCCAACGCCACGGGCTCGTGCGCCTGTGGTGACTCCTTCAACTAGGGGAGCTGGCCGGGGGGAGGGCGTGCGCGCCCTCCCTTTGGTGTGTGGGGTCGGTGTGGCGGGTGGGGTTGTCGGCGGGCGTGGTCGGGGCGGCTGTGGATACCCTGGGGCAGTCCGTCGGGCGTGTGCGCCCGTGCCCCCTCGCGGTTCCTGACCGATCCCCGCTGACCAAGGAGTCTTCGTCCCGTGCGTATCGCGGTTGCCGGTTCCATCGCCACCGACCATCTGATGTCCTTCGAGGGTCGGTTCGCGGAGCAGATCATTCCCGAGCAGATCCAGCAGTTGTCGTTGTCGTTCCTGATCGATGAGCTGGACGTGCGGCGCGGCGGTGTCGCGGCGAACATCTGTTTCGGGATGGGCCGGTTCGGTCTGAACCCGGTGCTGGTGGGTGCGGCCGGGGCGGACTTCGAGGACTACCGCGCCTGGTTGGACCGGCACGGGGTGGACACGTCGGCGGTGTACATCTCGGAGTTGCGGCACACGGCGCGGTTCATCTGTACGACGGACCGGGACCAGAACCAGATCGCGTCGTTCTACGCGGGGGCGATGTCGGAGGCGCGCAACATCGAGTTGCAGCCGATCGCCGAGCGCGTGGGCGGGTTGGACCTGGTGCTGGTGGGGGCGGACGACCCCGAGGCGATGGTGCGGCACAGTGAGGAGTGCCGTACGCGCGGTATCGCGTTCGCGGCGGATCCCTCGCAGCAGTTGGCGCGGATGGAGGGTCCGCAGGTGCGCACGCTGATCGAGGGCGCCTCGTTCCTGTTCACGAACGAGTACGAGAAGGCGTTGGCGGAGCAGAAGACCGGGTGGTCGGACGCGGAGGTGCTGGCACGGGTGGGGACCCGGGTGACGACGCTGGGCGCCAAGGGGGCGCGGATCGACCGGGCGGGCGAGCCGAGTGTGCACGTGCCCGCGGCGTCGGTGGGTGAGCTGGTGGACCCGACGGGTATGGGGGACGCGTTCCGGGCGGGTTTCCTGGCGGCGCACTCGTGGGGGCTGTCGTTGGAGCGGGCGGCGCAGGTCGGTAACGCCACGGCGGTGCACTGCCTGGAGGCGGACGGGCCGCAGGAGTACACGTTGACGCCGGAGTCGCTGTTGGCGCGGATGGAGGTCTCCTACGGGGCCGCGGCGCGGGCCGAGGTGGAGCCGTTCGTGTAGCGGGGCTGGTCGGGGTGGTGTCCGCGAACCCGTAGAGTAGGGAGTCGCGATTCGCACGACCCGGCCCCGGTGGCCGGTGTGTTCCGTGGGGTGGCCGTCTGGTGGTGGCCGCCGTGCGGGCCCGTGCCCTCCGGTGCGCTGAAACGCGTGCCGGCGACCCAGCCCGAGCCGTTCGCGAGGATCGCCGCGACGGTGGGGA
The DNA here is from genome assembly GCF_009830945.1 of Nocardiopsis sp. FR4. Taxonomy (GTDB): domain Bacteria; phylum Actinomycetota; class Actinomycetes; order Streptosporangiales; family Streptosporangiaceae; genus Nocardiopsis. The sequence goes on from NZ_VWVV01000018.1 coordinate 13,476, forward strand.
ACCCGTTCCGCCCGTGTGCCTGTGGTGCCCTGTGGCGGGCTCGGGCGCGTTGAGCGCCTCCCAGATCTAGGCCAGCCTTACCTGGGATTCCCTGAGTGAATTGTGAAAGGACATTGCATGCGCTACACCGGACCGAAGGTGCGGTTGTCCCGGCGCGCCGGCACTCCGCTGACCCGTAAGGCGGTCAGCTACTTCGAGAAGCGTCCCTACCCGCCCGGTGAGCACGGTCGTCGTGTGCGTCGCAACAGCAGCGACTTCGCGGTGCGTCAGGCGGAGAAGCAGAAGGTGCGCTGGTACTACGACCTGACCGAGAAGCAGCTGCTGCGGACCTACGAGAACGCCAAGAAGCGTCCGGGCCGTACCGGTGAGGAGATGCTCGCCGAGCTGGAGCTGCGTCTGGCGACGGTCGTGCTGCGCGCGGGTCTGGCGGCGTCGATCTACGCGGCCCGTCAGTTCGTGAACCACGGTCACATCACCGTGGACGGCAAGAAGGTCGACATTCCGTCGTACCAGGTCAAGCCGGGTCAGATCATCAGTGTCCGGGAGAAGTCCCGGAACATGGTGCCGTTCGTGGAGGCCGCCGAGGGCGTGCACGCCGACGACAAGATCGCCGGTTACCTCGCGGTGAGCCACAAGGACCTGCGGGTGGCGGTCACCGACCGTCCCAAGCGTGAGCAGATCCCGGTGCCGTTCGACGAGCAGCTCGTCGTGGAGTTCTACGCTCGCTAGTGCCGGGTGGTCCCGTCCCCTCGGGGCCGTCTGGGCGTGTGGGGGCCGTGCGGAGGTGTCCGCGCGGCCCTTCGCCGTGTCCGGGGCGTGGCGGCGGGGGAGGGGCCGGCCGTGGTGGGCCCGGGGGCGTGCCTGGTGACGTGCGCGTGTTCCGGTGCGTCGTCAATCGTTATCGAACCGGAACCGAAACTCGTGGGATGGCCGTGACGGTGGGGTTTTCGGCTCCCGGGCGGCCTCGGAGGGGCGGGGCGTCGGGGGTCAGTACTTGCGGCGGATGTGAAACGCGCTACCCCGCGCCAGGGGTTGCTCGGTGACGAACTCGTGCATCTTCATCCGGCACCAGGCGGGGATGTCGGCGCGGGCGGCCGGGTCGTCGGCGGTGACCGCGATGACCGCTCCGATGGGCACTTCGTGCAGTCGGGCGGCCAGCATGATGATGGGGATGGGGCACTTGCGGCCCACGGCCTCCACGGTCACCGTCGGGGGCTGGGGCGGTGGATACTCGGGCACGTGCGACCCCTGGTGCGTCGTCCTGCGGTGGGTACCATCCTGGCCTGATCGGGCCCGTAAGGCGAACCCGGTTAAGGGCGCCGTAAACCCAGCGATACGCTCGCCTTGGTCTCTCCTCGTCGACGCGTTCGTACCGCCCCCGCGGGTGGTGGGACGGGATCGGCGACCAGAGGGTCCGGGGGAACGCCGGGCCGCGCTCCGTAGCCAGCCGGGAGGGTGACCTCCGCGGGCGAACGGGCCCGGCTCCGCGTGCCGCCGTGTGCTTTCACCGGAGTGTCTGGCAACACGCTGACCAGGCACGCCCCGGGCGGGGGCGCTGGGCGGTTCGCGATAATGTTTCCCCCTGCAAAGCTTTGAAACAGGCCGCCCGTGGAGGATCCACGGGCTACACCGCTGGGAAGGCAATCCGTGAGTCCGACCCGCCAAGAGAATCGGCGCTCCCATCCGCGCCGATGGGCACCACGCGGCGCCGCGCTCGCCGTGCTGGGGCTGGCCGCGACCGGCTGCGCGTCGAACGATCTCACTCGTTTGGGCATGCCGGAGCCGATCACCAACCAGGCCGAGCGTGTTCTCTCGCTCTGGCAGGGCTCCTGGGTGGCGGCTTTCGCGGTCGGCATCCTCGTGTGGGGGCTGATCGCCTGGTCGATCATCTTCCACCGCAAGCGCTCTGAGCAGCTGCCGCCCCAGGTGCGGTACAACCTGCCCATCGAAGCGCTCTACACCGTTCTGCCGATCGTCGTCATCTCGGTGCTGTTCTTCTTCACCGCCCGGGACCAGGCGATCCTGCTGGACACCGACGAGCCCGCGGACGTCAACATCGAGGTCGTGGCCTTCCAATGGGCCTGGCAGTTCAACTACCTCGACGACAAGAAGGAGAACGGCGGGGAGGTGCTCTTCTCCGAGACGGGTATCCCCAACCCGGACGGCACCGCCGACCCGTCGACCCAGACCACCCTGGTCCTCCCCGAGGGTGCGACGGTCCACTTCGACCTGCACTCGCCGGACGTCATCCACTCGTTCTGGGTTCCCGAGTTCGGTTTCAAGATGGACGTCATCCCCGGCCGGGACAACGCCTTCCAGGTGGACGTCAACGAGGGGACCGCGGGCGAGTACGTGGGCCGCTGCGCCGAGCTGTGCGGTGTGGACCACGCCCGCATGCTCTTCAACGTCCTGGTCCTTCCCCAGGACGAGTACGACGCCTGGGCCGCCGAGCAGGAGCAGGCCGCCTCCCAGGCCGAGACCGAGGCCGCCGAGACCGAGGAGCAGCCGGAGTCCGGCGAGGGCTCGGGCGCCGAAGGCGCCGGTGCCGAGGGCGACACCGACGAAGAGGGTTCCGGCTTCGGTGGTTCCGGCACCGAGGAGAATGAAGAGTAATGACCACGACGGACACCTCTCTCGCGAGCGTCGGCAAGGCGCCGGCGCCCAAGGGGTCGCTCATCGTCAAATGGATGACGTCGACCGACCACAAGATCATCGGGTACATGTACCTGATCACCTCCTTCGCCTTCTTCCTGCTGGGCGGAGTGATGGCCCTGGTGATGAGGGCCGAGCTGTTCGTGCCGGGGATGCAGGTCGTCTCCAACGAGACGTTCAACCAGATGTTCACCATGCACGGCACGATCATGCTGCTGATGTTCGCGACCCCGCTGTTCGTGGGGTTCTCGAACGTGATCATGCCGCTGCAGATCGGGTCGCCCGACGTGGCGTTCCCGCGCATGAACCTGTTCAGCTACTACCTGTTCCTGTTCGGCAGCCTCATCGCCATCAGCGGGTTCCTGACCCCCGGCGGTGCCGCGAGCTTCGGCTGGTTCGCCTACACCCCGCTGTCGGACGCGGTGCGCTCGCCGGGACTGGGCGGTGACCTGTGGATCCTGGGCCTGGCGGTCTCGGGTCTGGGCACCATCCTGGGCGCGGTCAACTTCATCACCACCGGCCTGTGCATGCGCGCGCCCGGTATGACGATGTTCCGCATGCCGATCTTCACCTGGAACACGCTGCTGACCAGTGTCCTGGTCCTGATCGCGTTCCCGGTCCTGACCGCGGCGCTGATCGCCCTGGGCGCCGACCGCATGGTGGGCACGCAGGTCTACAACGCCGAGCACGGCGGCGCGATCCTGTGGCAGCACCTGTTCTGGTTCTTCGGCCACCCCGAGGTGTACATCATCGCGCTGCCGTTCTTCGGTATCGCGACGGAGATCCTGCCGGTGTTCAGCCGCAAGCCGATCTTCGGCTACAAGAGCCTGGTCGCGGCGACCATCGCGATCACCGGCCTGTCGGTGACCGTGTGGGCGCACCACATGTTCCCGACCGGCGCGGTGCTGCTGCCGTTCTTCTCGTTCATGAGCTTCCTCATCGCGGTTCCGACCGGCGTGAAGTTCTTCAACTGGATCGGCACGATGTGGCGGGGGCAGCTCTCCTTCGAGACGCCGATGCTGTTCGTGATCGGCTTCCTGGTGACCTTCCTCTTCGGCGGTCTGACGGGTGTGCTGCTGGCCTCGCCGCCGATCGACTTCCACGTCACCGACTCCTACTTCGTGGTGGCGCACTTCCACTACGTGGTGTTCGGCACCGTGGTGTTCGCGATGTTCGCGGGCTTCTACTACTGGTGGCCCAAGTTCACCGGCCGGATGCTCAACGAGGCGCTGGGCAAGTTCCACTTCTGGCTGCTGTTCCTGGGCTTCCACGGCACCTTCCTGGTGCAGCACTGGCTGGGCGCCGCGGGCTTCCCGCGCCGCTACGCCGACTACCTGCCCACGGACGGCTTCACCGAGCTGAACCAGATCTCCTCGGTGTCCTCGTTCGTCCTGGCGGCCTCCACGCTGATCTTCTTCTGGAACGTCTACGTCACCGCGCGCCGGGCTCCGCTGGTGACGGTGGACGACCCGTGGGGGTACGGCAACTCGCTGGAGTGGGCGACCTCCTGCCCGCCGCCGCGGCACAACTTCACGTCGCTGCCGCGGATCCGGTCCGAGCGTCCGGCGTTCGACCTGAACCACCCGCACGCCGCGGCCCCGGGCTCCGTCCCGGTGGGCGCCACGAAGGAGTAGGGGCGCATGAAGACGCAGGCCTATCTGTTCATGGGCGTCTCGACCTTCTTCGGTCTTGCCGCCGCCCTGTACGTGTTCTGGTCCTACCAGGACACGGGCACCATCGAGTGGACCGGTACCACCGCCCTGGTGGTCGCCATCGGTTTCGGCTGGATGGTCGGCTTCTGGATCTGGCAGGCCGCCCGGCGCAGTGAGCACTTCCACGGGCTCCCCCCGGAGGAGCGGCTGGACGGCGAGATCCAGGAGAACGCCGGCGAGTACGGGTTCTTCAGCCCGCACAGCTGGTGGCCGCTGTTCGTGGCGCTGGCCGTGGCCTTCACCGCGGTGGGTGTGGCCATCGGCTGGTGGATGGTGATCATCGGCGCCTTCGCCATCATCCTCACCGCCATCGGCTGGATCTTCGAGTACTACCGCAAGGAGTTCCAGCACTAGCTCGCGGTGCCCCCAGCGCCTGGCCCCGGTGGCCGGTCGGATTCCCGACCGGGCACCGGGGCTTCGCCGTACCGGTGAGGCCACGAGCCCGCCGGCGCGGTAGGGGACGAAAGGTAGGCTGCTGGACAGGACGGAGCAGCCAGGAGCCCCGCGGGCGGCGGACCGTCCGCTTCGGGGCTCCGTCGCAAGGACGCTGGAGGTCCTGACTTGAAGGCACGAGTCTCCCGGGCGGCACTGCGCCGCCTGGCGGCCACCGCCGCCGTCGCACTCGCGGCGGCGGCCTGCACCACCACCCCCGAGACCGGGCCCGGCCCCGAGCCCTCGCCGAGTCCGGAGCCGAGCGGGCCGCGGGTGGAGATCACCCCAGAACAGGGCGCCGAGCAGGTGCCGCCCAACACCCCGGTGCGGGTGTCGGCGGAGGAGGGCACCCTCACCGAGGTGCGGGTGGAGCAGACCCCGCTGGAGGGGGAGGCCGCGGAACGGGCCGGTGCGCCGGAGGAGTTCCCGGGGACCCTGAGCGAGGACGGCGCCTCCTGGACCAGCGAGGGCAACATGTACCCGGGGTCGGCGGTGACCGTGCGCGCGACCGCCGAGAACGCCGAGGGGCTGACCTCGGAGGCCGTCGCGGAGTTCCGGACCCTGGCCGCCGAGCCGGGGCGGCGCCTGGAGCTGGTCTCCAACTTCCCCGCCACCGGGGACACCGTGGGTGTGGGGATGCCCGTCATCGTCAACTTCGACCTGCCCGTGCGGAACAAGGCCCAGGTCGAGAACTCGATGGAGGTGACCTCCGAGCACGCGGTCGAGGGCGCCTGGAACTGGGTCGGCGACCAGATGGCGGTGTTTCGGCCGCGCGAGTACTGGGAGCCCTACCAGCGGGTGAGCGTGGACCTGCGCCTGGCCGGGGTGGAGGCCTCAGAGGGGGTCTACGGCATCGCCAACCACCGCATCGAGTTCGACGTGGGCCGGGAGATGATCGCGACGATGCACGTGCCCGACCACGAGATGAGGGTGGATGTCGACGGTGAGGTGGTGCGCGCCATCCCGGTGAGCAACGGCAAGGCGGACAAGCGCTTCAACACCACCACCTCCGGGATCCACCTGACCATGGAGAAGTACGAGTCGCTGGTGATGGACGCGGCCACGGTGGGTATCCCCGAGGACTCGCCCGACTACTACAAGCTGGACGTGAAGTGGGCGGTGCGGACCTCCAACAGCGGGGAGTTCGTCCACGCGGCGCCCTGGAACGACCGGATCGGCTCGGCCGACGTCTCCAACGGGTGCACGAACATGTCGGTGGAGGACGCCCGGTGGTTCCACGGCCAGGCGCTGATGGGCGACGTCCTGGAGACCACCGGGACCGACCGCCAGCTGGAGTGGGACAACGGGTGGGGTTTCTACCAGCGCTCCTGGGAGGAGTGGCTGGCCAGCAGCGCCACGGGGGAGCCGCAGGTGACCGACGGGTCGGGCACCCCCGGCTCCGTGCACGGCGAGGGCCTCTAGTCCGGCAGGTCCTGGGAGCCGTTGAGGAGGGCGTCCAAGCGTGCGGCGGTGTGCTCCCAGCTCCACTTCCGGCTCACCCATTCCCGGCCGTGTGCGCCCATCTGGGCGGCGCGGTCGGGGTCCTTGAGTAGCCGGATGACGGCTCGGGCGGTGGGTCCGGGCAGGGAACCGTCCACGACCAGGCCGGTGCGTTCGGGCAGGACCGCGTCGGGTGCGCCGCCGGAGTCGCCCGCGACCACGGGCAGGCCGCAGGCGGAGGCCTCCAGGTAGACGATGCCCAGGCCCTCGGCCTCCAGGCCGCCGCGCCGGGTGCGGCAGGGCATGGCGAACACGTCTCCGGCGTCGTAGTGGGACGGCAGTTCCTCGTCGGTGACCGGTCCGGTGAAGACCACCGAGTCCATGCCGCGCGCGGCGGCGCGCAGGCGGTCGCGGTGGGGGCCGTCGCCGACGATGAGCAGGGCGGCGTCGGGGACGTCGGCCCGGATCCGGGGCCAGGCGCGGATGAGGGTGTCCTGTCCCTTGCGGGGGACGAGCCGGGAGACGCAGACCACCACGGGCCGGTCGCCCAGGCCGTGGCGTCGGCGGATGTCCTCGCCGCCGCAGCCGGGGCGGAAGCGCTGGGCGTCGACGCCGGGCGCGAGCTGGCGCATGCGTGCGGCGGCGTCGGGGGTCAGGGCGCGGGCCAGGCGGCGGCGGGTGTACTCGCCGAGGTAGGTGAGGGTGTCGGTGGTGCTGCCGATGCGGCGCAGTGCCTCGCGGGAGCCGGGGAGCGCGGCCCACCAGGTCTCGTGGCCGTGGCTGAGGGCGATCTGGCGTTTGACGGGGGTGTCGCGGCCCAGTCCGGCGGCCAGGAGGCCGAGGGGGGCGGCGGCGCCGTAGAGGACGGTGTCGCAGTCCTCCATGTCGGCGATGGCGCGGGCCCGGGCGGCCACACGGGGTGTGGGCAGCAGGACCCGGGCGGCGTCGCGTACGACGGGGAAGGGCTGGCGCAGGTCGAAGTGCGGGTCGGCTGCGGCGTCGGCCGGGGCGGGCGAGGAGCAGTAGACCACGACGGAGCCCTCGGGGCGGCGCAGGGCCATCTCGTGGACGAAGGACTCGATGCCTCCGGTCTTGGGCGGGAAGTCGTTGGTGATGATCAGGGTTCGCGGCACAGGGGGCAGTCTAGGGCGGGGTGGGGCGGGGGCGGGGGTGTGCGACACGCCCGGATTCCCGCGGGGAGGTGTCGGGATTATCGTGATCTACGACGTTAAGGTGCAGCTCGGGTCCTTGCGCAGGTGCGCCCCGCGACGCGGGGCGTCGCGGGGCGCACGGGGGTCAGGGGCGCACGGCGGCCACGAAGTTGGCGCGGTAGTAGTCGTTCAGGGTGACGGTGCCGATGGGGCGCGCGGAGGTGGAGGCGTGCACCATGACGTTGTCACCCGCGTACAGGCCCACGTGGCCGGGGCCGCTGCCGCCGGGGTAGAAGAACAGCAGGTCGCCGGGCTGCTTGTTCTCCCAGGAGACCCGCTGGCCCGCGTTGACCTGGTCGTAGGTGGTGCGCGGCAGGACCACGCCCGCGGCCCGCCAGGCGGCCTGGGTCAGGCCCGAGCAGTCGTAGCCGCCGGGTCCGGTGCCGCCCCAGACGTAGGGCTTGCCGATCTGGGCGTAGGCGAAGTCCAGGGCGACCCGGGCGTTGCCGGAGGCGGGCCCGGTGTAGCTGCCGCCCGTGCCGCCCCCGCTGCCCGTGCCGCCGCCGCTGGTGCCGCCGGCCGTGCCCGTGTCGGCCCCGGTCTGGCCGACGTTGGCGGTGGCCTGCGCCCGCTCCTCGGCGCTCAGCTCCTCCAGCAGGGCCTCCTGCTCGGCGATGGCGTCCTCGGAGGCCTCGGTGGCCTCCTCGGCCTCGGCCAGGGCCTCGGCGGCCTCCTCCTCGGTCGCGACGGCCTCGGCCTCCAGGACCTCCAGGTTCTCCAGCTCGGTCGTGTACTGCTCGAGCGTGCCGTCGTTGCGCTCGGAGAGGTAGTCCAGGTCGGCCTGGTGGGCCAGGGCGTTCTCGGGACCGGTGGAGTTGATCAGCTGGTGGAAGGAGGTGAGGTCGGTGCCGGAGTAGGTGCTGCTGGCGAGCTGGCGAGCGCCCAGACCCAGCTCCTCCACCTTCTCCCGGGTGGTCTCGATCTCCTCCAGGACCTCTTCGAGCTTCTCCTCGGCGGCCTCGTGGGTCTCCTTGGCCTCGTTGTAGGCCCCGTTGAGGGTGATGTACTCCTCTTCGAGGCGCTCGATCTCGGCGCGGACCTCCTCGACCGTGGGCTCGGCGTGGGCCACGGCGCCGGGCAGCAGCAGGGAGCAGGAGGCGAGGGAGGAGACGACCGCCGTGCGTCGCCCGAGGCGGCGGGATGCGGACACGTGTAGCACCTTTCTCCCCTCGTCCGCGGAACGTGCGGGGACAAGGGATGCACCGGGTGGGGCGCGGGTCCTGCGGCGCGCGGCCCGTGTGGGGACGGGCACGAGGGCGGGGCGGCCGGACCCGGATGCGGTTGTCACCGCCGGGGGGGCGGTGAGTCAGGGGCAACCGCACTCGGCGATGAACACTAGTGCATGCCTCGGGCCGCTCTCAACCTTTTCGTGATGTTCCCCTGGTAGGCGCACTGTGTCCGAAAAGCGGTCCCGTGTCCTTTAACGGTGCCCGGAGAACGCAGAGGGGCCGCCACCCGGCGGGTGGCGGCCCCGGGCGTCATCCCTAGGGGCGTACGGCGAACTGGAACTGGGAGCCCCAGTACGCGGCCAGGCCCACGACCTCGATGTTGCGGCCGGTACGCGGGGCGTGGACCATCTGGCCGTTGCCCGCGTAGAGCCCGTTGTGGCCCAGGTCGCCGAAGAAGAACATGATGTCGCCGGGCTGCAGGGCGCCCATGTCGTAGATGCGCTGGCCCACCTCGGCCTGCGCGTAGGTGGTGCGGGGCAGGTCCACGCCCGCGTTGCGCCAGGAGGCCTGCACCAGGCCGGAGCAGTCGTAGCCCGCGGGGCCGGTGCCGCCGTAGATGTAGGGCTTGCCGACCTGGGCGTAGGCGAAGTCCAGGGCCGCGCCCGCGTTGCCCGAGGCACCGCCGGTGTAGGACTGGCCCGCCTCGTCGTTGGCGCCCTCGGCGGAGGCGTCGGCGTCGGGGAACTGCTCCAGGAGCTCCTGCTGCTCCGCGATCTTGGCCTCGACCTCCTCCTTGGCCTCCTCGGCCTCCTCCAGGGCCTCCTCCGCCTCCTCCAGGGCCTCCTCGGCCTCGTCCTTGAGGCTGAAGAGGCGCTCGGAGGACTCGCCGAACTCCTCCAGCTGGGCCTTCTGCGCCTCCGAGAGGTAGTTCAGGTCGGCGTTCTGCTCCAGCAGGGCCTCGGGGCCGTCGGAGGTGAGGATGTTGGTCGTGGAGTCCAGCTCACCGGACTGGTAGGTGGCGTTGGCCAGCTGCTGGACCTTGCCGCGCAGCTCCTCGTAGCGCTCCTCCTCGTCGCCGACCTGCTCCTCGAGCTCCTCATAGAGGGTCTCGGCGACCTCGTGGTCCTCCTTGGCCTGGTTGTAGGCCTCCACCGCGGAGGAGGACTCCTCGTTGAGCCGCTCGATCTCGGCCTCGACGTCCTCCTTGGTCGGCTCCGCGTGGGCGGTGCCCGGGGCGATCATGGTGCTGGCGACGACCGCGCTGAGTCCGGTCGTAGCAGCGATTCGGCGAGCCGTACGCCGACCACCGGTGTTCTTCATGGCGGTCCACGCTCCTTGGGGTTGGGAAGATCCGCACAGGGGTGCTGGGAGATACGGTCACGAGATCCGTGCGGGGGCACGGGGAGGATTCCAGTGCGCGGTGCCCACCGGCGGGCACAGGGGCGGCCTTCTATCCGATGGTGCACACGACACTGCGGTAAAACCTAGCGGACCGCTACGCACGGCTCAACCAGGGGGCGCACACGTCACGTGCCCGGGCCCCCTTCCCGCGGACGGGGCGGGAGGGGGCCGGGCCGCTCAGCCGTAGGCCTCCAAGCGGTGGAGGAAGATGGTCGAGGGCACCGCGCGCGCCCCGGCCCGGCGCACCTCCCGGACGATCTCCCGGTCGGAGGTGACCACCGCGATCGGCCGCCCGGGGGGTTCGGCGCGCACCAGCCGCACGATGAGCTCGTCCGCGGTCTGCCCGGGGGCGCTGAACAGCAGCCGGACCCGGCGGGGGGAGGCCACCACCGGCGGGGTGTCCACGTCCGCGCCGTCGAACACGCAGGTGATCTCGGCCTTGGTGCGGCTGGCCAGGCCCTCCAGGGAGTTCATCAGGCGGGTGCGCTGGTCGGCCAGGGGGAGCGTGCCGTAGCCGGTCTTGGTGACGTTGTAGCCGTCGACCAGCAGGTGCACCCGCGGCGCGGTGAGCAGGTGGTCGAGGAGGCCGGGGTCGTCGTCGGGCAGGCCGCCCAGGGAGACCCGTCGCTGCTGTTCGGTCCCGGTGACCAGGTCGGCGGGGTTGTCCAGGGCGGTGGGCAGGGCCAGCTCCCGGCGCAGTCCGTGCGAGGCCTCCACCAGCACGTCCAGCAGGACGCGCAGGCGGGCCTCGTCGGCGTTGCGTCCGGTGCGTACGGCGCGCCGGGCGTTCTCCACCTGGGTCTCGGCGTCGGCCAGGCGTGAGCGCAGCCGCCGGTTCTCCGACTCCAGGGCGCTGATCCGCGCGGTCGCCTCCGACTCGCGGTCGGCCGTCTCGTTCAGGGTCCGTGAGGCCCGTTCGGTGGCCTCCTTGGCGCGTTGGCGTTCGGTGTGCACCTTGCGGCGCAGTTCGGCGATCTCGGTGCGCTGGGATCTGAGCTGGGAGCGCAGGCGGTCGAGTTCGGCCTGGTGGTCGTGGCGGGTCTCGTCGAGTTGGCGGCGGGCGGCGGCCAGGGCCTCGGCGGCCTCGTCGACCTCCTTGGCGCTGGTCTGGCGGTCGAGTTCGCGGTGGACGCCCTCGATGATGTCGGCCCATCCCCGGGGGCGCAGCAGGTAGGCGCAGGCCGCCACGGCGACGGGGTCGGCCGCGGGGGGGACCAGGCCCGAGCGCAGTCCCTCGGCGAGTTCGGGCCAGACCTGTTCGACCCTGGCGGCGACCGTGGCGCGGAAGGAGGCGTCGGTCTCCAGCTGGGCGGCGATCTGGGGTCCGGCCAGGCGGGCCCGGCGCCGGGGCTCGAACCTGGCCACCCGGCGCAGCAGCGGCGGCAGGTCGTTGGCGCGCATGCCGCCGAGCACGTCGGAGCCGTACTCCACGACCCTGGCGCGCACCGGTTCGGGCAGGGGGCGGGCCAGGTGTTCGGTGTCGTGGCCGGGGGCCCCGTCCCCGGGTGCCGTGTCGTCCCCCGGAGGTGCCGCGCGGGCGTCGCCGTCCAGCGGGCCGGTGCCGTCCGGTTCGCCGCCCGCCTCGGGGCGGGCGCTCATGCCTGACCCGTCGTGCTCTCCGCCGGGGAACCGGGGGCCGACCGGTCGGCGTCGGGGCGGGCGATGACCTCCACGCTGTCGGTGGCGCCGCACCAGCGGCACCGGACGCTCTCGACGGTCTCGGAGAGCACGGTGCGCTCCTCGACCGCGCCGTCACCGGCGAGGTCGAAGTGGAGGTAGTCCTGGGAGCGGAGGGTGCGGGTCACGTCGAACCGTGTGAGATTGCCGCATCCGGTGCACCGCCACCGCTCACTGTCACCCGGCATCGCGATCCCCACGGTTCCTCCTCTGCTCGTCCCGGCGCTGTCCCGCCGGTGCCATGTCCCCACATCTTTCCATGTCGGGCAGGTCACGCCGTATCCCGACGGGTTGTCCCCGCCTCCGAATACCCTGACCGGGTGGTTCGACGGCCCGTGGCGCCCGACGGCGTACAGACCAGCATCGACGACCTCGGCACCCCGTTGGCCGCGGCGACGTTCGTGGTGCTGGACCTGGAGACCACGGGGACCAGCGCCAGCGGGTCGCGGATCACGGAGGTGGGCGCGGTCCGGGTACGCGGCGGCGAGGTGGTGGAGGAGTTCTCCACCCTGGTCGATCCCGGCACCCCCATCCCGGCCAACATCACGTTGCTGACCGGGATCACCCAGTCGATGGTGGCGTCGGCGCCGCCGGTGGAGGAGGTGCTGCCGCGGGTCCTGGCCTTCCTGGACGCAGAGCCGGGCACGGTGCTGGTGGCGCACAACGCGGCCTTCGACACGGGTTTCCTCAAGGCGGCGTGTGAGCGGCAGGGGCGGGAGTGGCCGGGGTATCCGGTGCTGGACACCCTGCGGCTGGCCCGGGCGGTGCTGCACCGGGGGGAGACGCGCAACCACCGGTTGGCCACGCTGGCCGCCTACTTCGGGGTGGCCGCCGCGCCCACGCACCGGGCGCTGGACGACGCCCGCGCCACGGTGGGGGTGCTCCTGGGGCTGATCGAGCGGTTGCGGCCGTTGGGTGTGTCGAGCGTGGAGGAGCTGCGGGCGGTCACCAAGCCGCCGACCCGGGCGCAGCGGGCCCGCCGCCACCTGGCGGAGGGGCTGCCGGAGGAGCCGGGGGTGTACGTGTTCACCGACGCGCGGGGGGCCAGCCTCTACGTCGGCAAGAGCAAGAACCTGCGCCGCAGGGTGGCCGCGTACTTCACGGCGGCGGAGAACCGCAGGCGGATCCGCGAGATGGCGGGGCTGGTGGAGGGGGTCACCCCCATCGTGTGCTCCAGCGAGCTGGAGGCGTCGGTGCGCGAGCTGCGGATCATCGCCGAGCGCAAGCCGCCCTTCAACCGGCGGTCGCGCAACCCGGAGCGGGTCTGGTGGGTGACGCTGACCAGTGACGCCTATCCGCGGTTGTCGGTGGTGCGGGTGGTCCGGGGCGGTGGGGCGCCGTATATCGGCCCCTACTCCTCGGCGCGGGAGGCTGAGCAGGCCCGTGAGGCTCTGCTGCTGGCGTTTCCGCTGCGCCAGTGCACGCACACGTTCGTTCCGCCGGGGGAGGGCGGGGGCGCGCCGCGGGTCGCGGGCGGGGGCCGGGCGGCGGGGGCCGTGGACCTGGGGCCGCGGGTGCCGGTGCGGGGACCGGGCGGCGGGCGCTGGCGGGGGGCGTGCGTGCTGGCCCAGTTGGGGCGGTGCGGGGCTCCCTGTGACGGCAGTGAGAGCGCGGCGGACTACGCCGTGCACGCGGGGGCGGCCCGGTCGGCGATGACCGGGGACCCGTCGGCGGTGGTGGAGGCGCACACCGCGCGGATCGCGGAGCTGGCCGCGGAGCTGCGCTACGAGGAGGCGGCGGGGGTGCGCGACCGGTTGACCGCGTTCCTGAGGGGTGCCCGGCGGGCGCAGCGCCTGGCCGCGATCGCGGCGGTTCCGCACCTGGTGGCCTCCCGCCGTACCGGGGCGGGGTGGGAGACGTGCGTGGTGCGCCGGGGCCGCCTGGCGGGGAGCGCCGTGTTGCGTCCGGGGACCGATCCGGCGGCCTTCCTGGCCTCCCTGGTGGCCACGGCCGAGTATGTTCCCCCCGGTGAGGGGCCCTTCCCGAGCGCCCTGCCGGGGGAGGCGGAGCTGGTCCTGGACTGGCTGGCCGACCCCGCCACGCGGCTGGTGGAGATCGACGGTGAGTGGACATGCCCCTTGGGAGGCGCCGAGGCGCACACCCGGATGACACACTGGGCCCATGGCCGCGCTTCCGCTCAATGACGACTATCCCGTCCGCCGCGTTCCCGTGGTCGCGTACACGCTGATCGCGGCGAACGTGCTGGTGTACCTGGCCTCGCCGCAGGCGGCGACGGCGGTGTGGTACCCGGTCGACGTCATCGGCCGCTACTGCGCGATCCAGGACTACTTCATGTACTGGGGCGCGGTGCCCGCGGAGGTGCTGGGCCGGGTGGAGCAGGTGCCGCACGCGGTGCCCGAGTGCGGTCAGCTCAGCGGCAAACCGGTGTGGTTCTCGGTGTTCAGCTCGATGTTCCTGCACAGCGGGGCGGTGCACCTGATCGGGAACATGGTGTACCTGTTCGTGTTCGGCCCGGTGGTGGAGGACCGGATCGGCAAGGTGCGCTTCGCGGTGCTGTACCTGCTGACGGGGGTGGCGGCGGTCTACGGGTTCGCGCTGACCGACGCCGGCGGGGCCGTGCCCATGGTGGGCGCCTCGGGCGCCATCTCCGGTGTGCTGGGCGCCTACCTGGTGGTGCAGTTCCGCAGCCGGGTGACCATGCTGGTGTTCGTGGTGATCCCGATGCGGCTGCCCGGGTGGGCCGTGGTGGGCAGTTACTTCGCGTTTCAGTATCTTCTCTACGTCACCACATCGAACACTCCCGGTGCCGACAGCGGGGTCGCCTACGCGGCCCACGTGTACGGGTTCATCGCCGGGGTGGTCGTGGGACTGGTGGTCTACCGGCTGCGATGGCGCTCCGGGACGCGGCTCTCCGACGTCTACTAGCGCGTGCGCGCGGTCGGTCCGCGCCCGTCCCGCCCGATCCGAGGAACCGCCCTGGAGGCACAGTGATCACCGCGATCGTCATGGTCAAGGCAGACGTCCACCGCATTCCCGAGGTCGCCGAGGCGATCGCGGAGATCGACGGGGTGAGCGAGGTCTACTCGGTCACGGGGGGCGTGGACCTCATCGCCGTGGTGCGGGTGCGCCGCCACGAGGCGCTGGCCGAGGTGATCCCGGGGCGGGTGAACAAGGTTCCCGGGGTGCTCTCCTCCGACACCCACATCTCCTTCCAGACCTACTCGCGGCACGATCTGGAGTCGGCCTTCTCGCTGGGGCTCTGAGGTCCGCCGGAGCGGTGCGAGGCCGGCGCGGGGCGCGTCCGCCGGGGGAGCCGGGGACGCGCCCGCCCGCGTTCTGTTCCGCGGCCGCTCAGAGCGCCTTGGCGTGCGCCTGGCTGGTCTCCACCCAGCGGGCCAGGGCGCGCTCGGCGGCGCCGCTGTCCACGGCGGCGGCGGCCCGTTCGTACCCGGCGCGGACCGCCTCCAGCAGCGGGCCCCGGACGCCCTCCACGGCGGCCAGCGCGGCGCCGGCGTTGAGCAGTACCGCCTCGCGCACGGGCCCGGGACGGCCCGCCAGCAGGTCGCGTACGGCCTGGGCGTTGAACTCCACGTCGCCGCCGCGCAGGTCCTCGGGGCGGGAGCGGGCGATGCCCAGGTCGGCCGGGTCGAGGGTCTCGCGCCGGGCCTGGCCCCGGCCGACCACCCACACCGTGGAGGTGGTCGTGGTGGTCAGCTCGTCGAGTCCGTCGTCGCCGCGGAAGACCAGCGCCGAGGAGCCGCGGCGGGCGAACACCCCGGCCATGACCTCGCACATGCGCTCGTCGAACACCCCGATGGCCGAGGTGGTGGGCTGGGCGGGGTTGGTCAGCGGGCCCAGGAAGTTGAAGACCGTGGGCACGGCCAGTTCGCGGCGGGGCTTGGCGGCGAAGCGCAGCGAGGGGTGGAAGAGCGGGGCGAAGCAGAAGGTGATGCCCGCCTCCTCGGCCACCCGCGCGGTCAGCTCCGGGGGCAGGTCCAGGACCACGCCCAGGCGTTCCAGCACGTCGGCGGTGCCGCAGGAGGAGGAGGCGGCCCGGTTGCCGTGCTTGACCACGCGCGCCCCGGCGGCCGAGGAGACGATCGCGGCCATCGTGGAGACGTTGACGGTGTGGGCGCGGTCGCCGCCGGTGCCCACGATGTCCAGGGTCGGGCCGGGCACGCTGATGCGCACGGCGTTGTCGAGCATGCCCTGGGCCAGGCCGGTGACCTCGGCGACGGCCTCGCCCTTGGCGCGCAGGGCGATGGCGAACCCGGCGATCTGGGCGTCGGTCGCCGAACCGGACATGATCTCGTTCATCGCCCAGGCGGTGTCGTCGGCGCTGAGGTCGAGGCCGCCCAGCAGGGCGGTGATGAGGTTGGACCAGGTGCGCTCGGTCACGGCGGAGGACTCGGCGGCGTTCATGTTGTTGGCTCCACGGTCGGAAAGGGGCGGGGGCGCCCGGGGCCGGCGCGCGGCCGGACCGCGCTCAGGCGCCCGGGGGGAGGGGGCGGGCGTGGCGGCGCCATCGCCCGGTGTCGGCGCCGTGGTTGAGTGCGGCGCCCACCACGCGGCGGCGGCGCAGTTCCCGCTCGCCGTCGTCGGTTCCCCGCGTGCCCTGTCCCACCGGGGTCATCCGCTCAGGGCCGCGACCCGCTGGCGCATCAGCTCGGCCAGGGCCTCGGCGAACGCGACGGGGTCGATGGGGTGGCTGACGACCTGCTCGGCCTGGGACCAGGTGGCCAGCCAGCCGTCGTCGCGCCGTCCCACCAGCAGGAGTACCGGCGGGCAGCGGTAGATCTCGTCCTTGACCTGGCGGCACAGGCCCATGCCGCCGACGGGGGAGGCCTCGCCGTCGAAAACGGCCACGTCGATGCGCTCGGCCGGGTCGGTCGCCTCCAGCCTGCGCAGGACGACGGGTGCGGTGGCGCACTCGACGAACTCCACCCGGGGCACGTCCGCGGCCGGGCGGCGGCCGATCGCCAGGCGTACCTGTTCGCGGGTTTCGGCGTTGTCGCTGTAGACCAGCACGCGCATCCTGGCATCCGTGTCCGTACCGCTGACCACCATCGCGCAACCGTCCCATCGCGTCTGTCCGCGGCCGCCGCCGTGGGGGGTGCGGCCGGGGCGTTCGTTGGCTGTAGGCCTCTGACTGTATTGCCTTCCGGTCCCGCTGCCCAGGAGGGACGGCCGGGCCGGTGTCGGCGCTGAGACCTTCGACACCACAGGATGCCACCATGCCGGGGCCCCGCGCTAACCCGCCCCCGCGCCCGCGTTACACAACGGTGATGCTTTCGATGTCGGGGCGTTGACTCGAGGGGGTTCGCGTCCGGTTGGCGGGGGTACGGAACGCCTCAGCCGCCCAGGATCGCGATTTTCGGCCCCTTCCTCCGCGCCGTACGCCCCTGGGCGCGGGCCGACCCGCTACAGTAACGTCCCAGTCACGGCGAACAGGCCGTTCCAGGCTCCGGAGGCGCTTCGTCCCCGCGCTGATCCGCCCCGTTACGGGGGGTCGGGTACGGGGCTCCGTGAGATGCCGTAATAATGCTCCCGTGGCGACAGCAACCGCGAACCCAAAAACAGCACCGACACCAGCACATGGTGCGGCAAAGCGTCCTGACCTGGTGAGCGTTGGCACCATCGTGTGGTTGGCCAACGAGCTCATGTTCTTCGCTGCGCTGTTCGCGATGTACTTCACCATCCGATCGGTGACCAACGGCAACCCCGAACTGGGGCAGTGGCCCGACACCCACCTGAACGTCCCGTGGGCGTTGGGCATCACCGTGGTCCTGGTGGCCTCCAGCTTCACCGCGCAGGCGGGCGTCTGGGCCGCCGAGCGCGGCGACGTCAAGAAGCTGCGCATGTGGTTCTACATCACGTTCTTCATGGGTCTGTTCTTCGTTCTGGGGCAGGCCTACGAGTACTACGAGCTCATCGTCCACGAGGGCCTGACTCTTCAGTCGAGCGCCTACGGGTCGATGTTCTACCTGACCACGGGCTTCCACGGACTCCACGTCATCGGTGGGTTGGTCGCGTTCCTCATCATGCTGGGACGCACGTACGCAGCGAAGCGCTTCACCCACCAGCAGGCGACCAGCGCGATCGTCGTGTCCTACTACTGGCACTTCGTCGACGTGGTCTGGATCGCTTTGTTCTGCACCATCTACTTCATCCAGTAACCCGAAACGGGGAAACCGTGAAATGGATCACCGCGCGGCGACGGCATCCCCTGGCGGGGTACGTCGTCGTCATCCTCGCGCTAGCCCTGTTCGGGGTGGGGTACGCCGCCCTGGCCCCCACCGCCGACCAGGCCCAGGCGCAGACCCTCGCCGCTGACGTCCCGTCACCGGATGACGCTGACGTCCTCAAGGGCCGGGACATCTTCAACCAGACGTGCGCCAGCTGCCACAACTACGACGGCAGCGGCAGTTTCGGCGACGACGACGAGGAGTTCACCCGGGGTCCGGACATCCGCGGCGCCGGCGCCGCGGCCATCGACTTCCAGGTCAGCACCGGGCGCATGCCGTCCATGGACCCGGACAACCAGATGCCGCGCAAGCCCATGGCCATGTCCGAGGAGGAACTGGCCGACCTGATCGCCTATTACAACGAGTCGATCAGGACCGGTGGCGCCGACATCCCCTACGACGTCCCCGACACCGCGCCCGAGCGCGCCGACTTCGAGGACGAGGAGTCCTACGAGGACGCGGTCGAGGAGTGGCAGGCCGAGTACGAGGCCTACATCGGGGGTGCCGAGGACACCGACATGGGTATGAGGCTCTACCTGGCCAACTGCGCGCACTGCCACGGCTGGTCCGGCGGCGGCGGCGCGCTCACCGACGGCCGCTGGGCACCCGAGATCCACGACGCGTCCGCGCGCGAGATCTACGAGGCCATGGTCACCGGTCCCGGCGCCATGCCGATGTTCAGCGACAGCGTCATTCAGCCGGAGGAGAAGCAGGAGCTCATCTCCTACGTGAAGACCCTCCAGGCTGAGCCCAATGCCGGAGGCATCTTCGACCTCAACCGGATCGGTCAGGTCGCCGAGGGACTCATCTCGTGGGTCGTCGGACTTGCCCTGATCATTGCCTGCGCGATCTGGATCACCGCGAAGCAGCGAGCCCATGACTGAGAACAACACCAACGACAACAACGAGGCCGAGGGCCCCGCGCCCGAGCGCGTGGTCGGTACGCCCAAGGTCGAGGAGCGCGTGGTGTCCGAGACCCCCGCAGATCCGTACGACGACCACGACGGCCCCTACCGGGCCTTCGAGACGCACGCGCGTCCTGAGGAGGTGCAGCGCCGCGGCGAGAAGATCGCCTCGGTGTGGTTCCTGCTGGCCTTCCTCGGCGGCATCGGCTTCCTGGTCTCCTACTTCGTGTTCAACTCGGAGGAGATCGCCGACCCGCAGATCGCCCAGTACTCGAACATGGCGCTGGGCGGCACGCTCACCCTGGCCCTGTTCGGTATCGGCGCGGGCATGACCGTGTGGGCCCGCCAGGTGATGCCCCACTACGAGGTGCACTCGCCCTACGACGAGCTGCCCTCCAGCGAGGAGGAGAAGAGCTCCTTCGGGACCTTCTTCATGCAGAGCGCCGACGAGAGCGGCTTCACCAAGCGCCCGCTGATGCGCCGCACCCTGATCCTGGCGATGGTGCCGCTGGGCCTGGCGCCGATCGTCCTGCTGCGCGACACCGGCCCGCTGCCGGGGGACAAGTTCAAGGAAACCCTCTGGGAGAACGGCCGCCGCATGTACGTCGAGGGCACCCACCGCGCCCTGCGCCCGGAGGACCTGGAGAACGACCCGTACGGGATGATCTCCGCCCTGCCCGCCATCGACGACGACCACTACCCGCACGGGATCAGCCTCAACGACCAGGCCAAGTCCGTCATCCTGCTCATCAAGATGCCGGAGGGCGACTGGAAGTCCAGGATGACCGAGGAGATCGAGGGAACCGACGGCCAGACGCGTCTGAACTGGACGCACAACGGCATCGTCGCCTACTCCAAGATCTGCACCCACGTGGGGTGTCCCGCCGCGCTGTACGAGCGCACCTCGCACCGCATCCTGTGCCCGTGCCACCAATCGACGTTCGACGCCGCCGACGCCGCTCACGTGGTCTTCGGACCGGCACACCGGCCCTTGCCCCAGCTGCCGATCGGCGTCGATGATGAGGGGTACCTCATCGCGACCGGCGACTTCACCGAGCCGCCCGGGCCGACGTTCTGGGAATATGCGAAGGACTAGTCGATGAGTAAGAACACAAAAGCACCCAAGGCGCTGCGCGGCGTCGGGAACTACATCGACGACCGTTTCCACCTGGCCAAGGCCGGTGAGAAGAACCTGCGCAAGGTCTTCCCGAACCACTGGTCTTTCATGCTGGGCGAGATCGCCCTGTACTCGTTCATCATCCTGCTGATCTCAGGTGTCTTTCTCACGCTCTGGTTCAAGCCGAGCATGGCGGAGGTCATCTATGACGGCTCCTACGAACGTCTGCAGGGCGTTCCGATGTCCGAGGCCTACGCCTCCACGCTCTTCATCGACTTCGAGGTGCGCGGCGGCTTCCTGGTACGGCAGATCCACCACTGGGCAGCACTGATCTTCGTGGCCGCGCTCGTGGTGCACATGCTCCGGGTCTTCTTCACCGGGGCGTTCCGCAAGCCGCGTGAGATCAACTGGCTGATCGGTGTGGCGATCTTCGCGATCGCGGTGGTCGAGGGCCTGTTCGGTTACTCGCTGCCAGACGATCTGCCCTCGGGTATGGGCGTCCGCGTCCTCCAAGGCGTGATGCTGGCGATTCCGCTCGTAGGCTCCTACATCTCGATGTTCCTCTTCGGTGGTGAATTTCCGGGTGAGGACATCATCCCCAGGCTGTACATGCTCCATATCCTGGCTCTGCCGGCTCTGTTGTTGGGCCTGATCGTGGCTCACTTCATGATCTTGTGGCACCAGAAGCACACTCAGTACCCAGGCACCGGACGCACCGAGAAAACCGTCGTGGGAACACCGATGTTCCCCGCGTTCGCGGTCAAGGCCGGCGGCTTCTTCTTCTTTACGTTCGCCGTCATCGCGCTCCTGAGTGCGTTCGTGCAGATCAACCCGATTCATCTGTTCGGCCCGTTCACTCCAACGTCCATCACCTCCGGGCTCCAGCCCGACTGGTACCTGGGCTTCATGGAAGGCGCCCTGCGGATCTTCCCGAACTGGTTCGACTTCTCGATCGGCGGCTATCCGATCATCATCGGCGTCCTGATCCCGGGGTTGGGGATCATGGGTCTGCTCTTCGGGGCTCTGGCCGCCTGGCCCTTCCTCGAACAGTGGATCACCGGAGACAAGCGCGTTCACAACGTCGCGGACCGTCCGCGTAACGCCCCGGTGCGTACCGGCCTCGGAGTCGCCGGAATCGTCTTCTACGGCGTGCTCTGGATGGCCGGATCAAACGACATCCTGTCGGAGACCTTCTCCATCAGCCTGTACACGACGACGTACATTCTGCGGACTCTCCTCATCGTGGGCCCGATCCTGGGCTTCATCATCGCCAAGCGCATCTGCCTGGGCCTGCAGCGCCGGGACAAGGAGACCCTGGAGCACGGCTACGAGAGCGGCATCATCCAGCAGCTGCCCAGCGGTGAGTTCATCGAGGTGCACAAGGCCAGCTCGGAGGAGACGGAGCACGTCCTCAAGAGCAAGCCCCCGGTGACCTCGACGGCGCTGACCGAGCCCGAGGTCGACGACAAGGGTGTGGAGAACCCCGAGGCCCGCAAGGGCCGCGGCAGGTTCCGCCGCGCCCTGGCGCACTGGTACACCAAGGACAACGTGTCCCTGGACGGTGTGCGGGCGCACAACGGGCACCACGCCCACGACTCCGCCGAGGCGGAGAAGGAGGAGGTCGCCCACTAGGGCCGTCCTTCCCCGCCGTCCGAACGGACCCGGCCGCGCACGCGGCCGGGTCCGTTCGCGTCCGGGGCCTCCGGGACGGGCTCCGCGGCCCTCGGGGCCCGCGCTCCCCGCGGATCCGGAGCGGAGGGGACGCCGGCGGCGGAGCGGACCGCGGCGGGAGCGCGTCCGCCCCCGGAGGGTTCCGCGGTGACCGGGAACCGCGCCGGCGGTCCGGCCGGGCGGAGGGCGCACGGGCCGGGACGCCGGGAGGGGATCGGGACGGCCGCGCGTACCCGGGGAGGGAAGGGGGCCCTCCCGCCCCCGGGCCGTCCGGGGGCGCGGGGAACCGCGCGGCACGGTCCCGCGAACGCCGGAGGCCGGGCCTCGTGCGGGGAGCCCGGCCTCCGGCGTTCGCGACTACGCGGCTCAGCCCGCGTAGATGTCGTCGATCTCCTTGCTCCACTGCTTGCTGACCACGTGGCGCTTGACCTTCAGGGAGGCGGTCATCTGGCCGTTCTCCTCGCTGAAGTCGCTGGGCAGGATCTTGAACTTCTTGATGCCCTCGGCCTTGGACACCGCGTTGTTGGCGTTGTCCACCGCCTCCTGGACGGCGGCCCTCAGGTCCGGGTCCTCGGTCAGGTCGGCGACCTCGCCGGTCTTGCCGTGGGCCTCCTTCCACTGCGCGAACGACTCGGGGTCGATCGTGACCAGCGCGGCGATGAACTTGCGGTTGTCGCCGACCACCATGCACTGGCTGACCAGGGCGTGGGCGCGGATGCGGTCCTCCAGCACGGCCGGGGCGACGTTCTTGCCGCCCGCGGTCACGATGATCTCCTTCTTGCGCCCGGTGACGCTGAGGAAGCCGTCCTCGTCCAGCGCGCCCAGGTCGCCGCTGCGGTAGAAGCCGTCCTCGGTGAAGGCCTCCTCGGTGGCCTTGTCGTTCTTCCAGTAGCCGACCATGATGTGGTCGCCCTTGAGGAGGATCTCGCCGTCGTCGTCGATGCGGACGGTGGTGCCGGGCAGCGGCTGGCCCACGGAGCCGATCTTGTTGAACTCGGGGCTGTTGACCGTGGTGGGGGCGGTGCTCTCGGTCAGGCCGTAGCCCTCGATGATGGTGAAGCCGATGCCGCGGAAGAAGTGGCCCAGGCGGGCGCCCAGCGCGGAGCCCCCGGAGACGGCGTAGTCGGCGTTGCCGCCCAGGGCGGCGAGCAGCTTGCCGTAGACGAGCTTGGCGAACAGGGCGTGGCGGAGCTTGAGGCCCAGGGGTACCCGGCCGCTGTCGAGCGCCTTGCTGTAGGCGATGGCGGTCTCGGCGGCGGCGTTGAAGATCTTGCCCTTGCCCTCGGCGGTGGCCTTCTGCTCGGCCTTGGTGTAGACCTTCTCGAACACGCGGGGGACCGCGAGCAGGAAGGTCGGCCGGAAGACGGAGAACTGCTCGATCAGCTCCGGGCCGGTGGAGGGGAAGTGGCCCAGGGTGGCCTTGCCCTCCACGACCATGACCTGGACGAAGCGGGCGAAGACGTGGGCCAGGGGCAGGAAGAGCAGGGTGGAGGGGTTCTCCTTGCCCTGCAGGACCTGTTTGGCCGGGCCGTTGAGCGCGCCGCGGGCGATGAACAGGAAGTTGCGGTGGGTGAGCTTGCAGCCCTTGGGGCGGCCGGTGGTGCCCGAGGTGTAGATGAGGGTGGCGAGGTCGTCGGCCTTGACGGCGGTGCGGCGCTCGTTCAGCGTGTCGTCGGAGACGTCGGCGCCCGCGGAGCGCAGCTCGGCGAACTCGGGGCCCTCGAACTTCCAGACCGGGCCCAGGTCGGGGGTCCTGTCGCGGACCGACTCCACGCGCTCGGCATGGGCGTCGGTCTCGACGAAGACGGCCTTGGCGCCGGAGTCGGCGAGGATCCACTCGACCTGTTCGGCGGAGGAGGTCTCGTAGATGGGGACGGTCACGCCGCCGACGGACCAGATGGCGTAGTCGACCACCGTCCACTCGTAGCGGGTGCGCGACATCAGGGCCACGCGGTCGCCGTGCTCGATGCCGGCGTCGATCAGGGCCTTGGCGTACGCGGCGATGTCGCCGTGCAGCTCCGCCACGGTGACGTCGTGCCACTGGCCGGACTCCTGTCGACGGGCGGCGACGGCGTCGGGCTCGCTGGCCGCGCGCGCGTAGAGCGTGTCGGTCAGTCGCGCGTCTTCGGAGATCTCGACCTTCGCGGGAGAGCTGTATTCGCGCACGTGGTGCTCCTGGACGTGTACGGGTTCTGACAGTGGGGACGTGATGACGGTAACAACAGAAGCCTACTCGTGAGTAGAACAGGTTGCCGTTCGGTATCCAACGGTGACCCGACCTGGGCGTATGGCGGGTCAGGGCGCCGTGGGCGCGCTGTGCCCGCCGTGCGCGGGGCGGGGCCCGCCCCCGGGGCGGCGCGGGCGGGCGGGACCGGGTCCGGTGCCGCGGCGTGCGCCGCTCCCGCTCGTGGGGCGTGCAGGTCACGGCGGTGATCCGGGTTACCCGCCGTACGCACGCGAGACTATACGCCCGGCATAGCTTTTGTGCACATCATGAGAACTCTGCGTTCTCTGCGACCTTTGGACCCTTCTGGGGCTTTGGCTTTCCGGCGACCCGCCGTCACGGGACCCCGGGGGCTTCCCGGGTTCCTCCCTGATCCTGCCCTGAGAAGGCTCCCGCGGGGTCTGCCGGGCCGGTTACCGTGAAGCGGAACGCGCTGCGAAGGAGGAGCCTGACATGGCGGAGAACGCCGACCGCAACAGGGGCCCGGACTCGGGCAGGGCCGAGCCCGACCTCATCGACGACGCGCTGGGACTGGTCGACAGCCTCCAGCGCCGCCTGCTGTCGGCCGGGGTGCGCCGCGGGGTCAGGGCCGTCACCTCGCCGCCCCCGGGCAAGGGGGACGTGTGGGAGGAGGCCATCCGGCTGGAGTCGGGGCGGCGCCGCGACCCCCTGGAGGAGGTCCTCGACATCGTCCGCACCTCCGCTCCCGAGGTCGCCGGACACCTGGGCCGGGCCGGCCTGGCCCTGGCCGGCGCGCTGGGCCGCACCTGGGGCGTCGTCGAGCGTTCCCTGGAGGAGGGGCGTGCGCAGGCCCGCCGGGACGGCTCCGAGCACACGTCCGCCCCGCGGCCCGAGGGCGGCGGGGAGGGCGACCGGCGGCTGACCACGGGCGCCTGAGCGCCGCGCGCCCCGGCGGTGGCCGGGGCCGGGTTCCCGTCCGCGCGTACCCGGGTTCCGGTCCCCGCTGGGGCCGGGCCCGGGTACGCGGCCGTTCGCGTGCCCGGACGGGGGTGTCGACGGCTCCGCGGCACCTGGTTTAATCGAGGGACTCGCATCATATGAAAAATCTCAGCCATGAACCTTGAGACTTATGTCAGAGTTCGGGCGTAAGTACGAAGGAGCTGCCCCCATGCTGACCATCGGCGTAGACATCGGCGGAACCAAGGTCGCCGCCGGTGTCGTGAACCCTGACGGGCAGATCCTGGACAAGGTCAAGTACCCCACGCCCAGCAACGACCCCGTCGGCCTGGCCGACGTGGTCGCCAAGGCCGTCGGCGAGCTGCGCGCCAGGCAGGACGCCGGCGCGGTCGGCGCGGTCGGCGTGGGCGTGGCCGGGTTCGTGGACGAGGACCGCGCCACCGTGCAGGTCGCGGTCAACCTCGGGCTGCGCGAGGAGCCGCTGCGGGAGCGGGTCCAGGAGCGCGTCCACCTGCCGGTGGTCATCGAGAACGACGCCAACGCCGCGGCCTGGGCCGAGGCCAGGTTCGGCGCCGGGCGCGGCAGCGACCACATCGTCTGCGTCACCCTGGGCACCGGTATCGGCGGCGGCCTGGTCATCGGCGGCGCCCTGCACCGCGGCCGCTACGGTGTGGCGGCCGAGGTCGGCCACTACCGGATGGTCCCGCACGGGCGGCGCTGCGCCTGCGGTAACCACGGCTGCTGGGAGCAGTACGCCAGCGGGAGCGCCCTGGTCGCCGAGGGCCAGGACCTGGCACGTACCGACCCGCGGGCCGCCGAGCGCATGCTCAAGCTCGCCGACGGCGCCGTGGAGCGGGTCCAGGGACACGTCATCACGCAGGCCGCGCTGGAGGGCGACCGCGCCGCCCTGGACTGCTTCGCCACCGTCGGCGAGTGGGCCGGGCTGGGCCTGGCCGACCTGGCCGCCATCCTCGACCCCGAGTGCTTCGTCCTGGGCGGCGGGGTCTCCGACGCCGGGTCCATCCTGCTGGACCCGGTCCGCGCCTCCTTCGCCCGCCACGTCTCGGGCCGCCCCGGCCGCCGCCTGGCCGACGTGCGCCTGGCCGAGCTGGGCGGCGAGGCGGGCATCGTCGGCGCGGGCGACCTCGCACGCCACTGACGGCTCCCCGCGCAGGGGGACCGGTACGCGAAGGGGCCCCGGCGAAGGTGTTCGCCGGGGCCCGTGGTGTCCGGGGCGCCTACTCCTGGCCGGAGCCGCGACGGGAGCGCTTCCTCTCCTCGCGGCGGGTGCGGCGCTCCTCCTTGCGCCGGGAGCGCTCGGCGCGCCTGCGGTCCTTGTCGCTGGCGTGCTGTTCGCGGCGGGCCTCCTTGGCCTCGGCCTCCAGTTCGGCCTTGACCGACTGCGCGTAGCGGTCCACGTACTCCTGGCCGGACATCTCCATGAGCGCGTACATGATCTCGTCGGTCACGGCGCGCAGCACGCGCGGATCCTTCTCCATGCCGTAGTAGCGGGAGAAGTCCAGCGGCTTGCCGAACCTGACCTTGGGGCGCACGCCCAACCGGGGGAGTGTCCGCCCGGGCGGCATGATCTTCTCCAGGTTGATCATCGCCATCGGCACCACCGGCGCCCTGGACTCCAGCGCCAGGCGGGCCACACCGGTACGGCCCCGGTAGAGCCTGCCGTCGGGGGAGCGGGTGCCCTCGGGGTAGATGCCCAGCAGGTCGCCGCGCTTGAGGACCTTCAGCCCGGTGCGCAGCGCCGCCTCGCTGGCCCTGCCTCCCGAGCGGTCGATGGGGATCTGGCCCACGCCGGTGAAGAAGGCCCGGCTGATCAGGCCCTTGACCCCCGTACCGGTGAAGTACTCGGCCTTGGCCAGGAAGGTGATCTTGCGCGGCAGCGGCAGCGGGCCGAAGAAGTGGTCGGAGAAGGACAGGTGGTTGCTGACCATGATGGCCGGCCCCCTGCGCGGCACGTTCTCCACGCCCTCGGCGCGCGGTTGCCACAACACGGCCAGAACCGGCCCCAGGATCGCCTTGACCACCCAGTAGAACATCGCTCAGATCACCCCTGCACACGCGGGGAGCACTGGGCAGGGTCTGCCTCGATTCACTGTCCCGCTCGGCCGACATTGCCAGGCTCACGCCCGAAGGGTCCGGGGGAGCCGCCGCCTGACGTGCGCCATCCTCCCACCGTGCGGGGGCAACTGCCAAAGCGCCCCCAAACGGGCCCTCCGCCCGCCGCGAAAGAGGATACTCAGTCGGCCCGCCCGGCGGAGCCTCCCCTCCCGGCACCGGACCGGGGGACGTTAGTGTGCACCCATGACAAACAGTCCGCCGAGGGGCTAGCCTCACGGCTGGAGCCAGCATCCGCACGCCCCGAACCAGCGCGCTCCGGCCCTTCCCACCACCGCGTACCGCATGATCCCCTGGAGCCGCTCCGTGACACCGCCCATCGCCCACCCCCTCATCCCGGGCGCGGAACCGTTCAGCCACCACGGGTCGGGGGTCGGCGTCCTGCTCTGCCACGGGTTCACCGGCTCCCCGTACTCGATGCGCCCCTGGGGCGAGTACCTGGCGGCGGCGGGCCTGAGCGTGGAGGTCCCCCTGCTGCCCGGGCACGGCACGGTCTGGCACCACATGAACCTCACCACCAGCGACGACTGGCTCGCCGAGGCCGAACGGGTCCTGCTGGAGCTGTCGGCGCGCTGCGACGAGGTGTTCGTCATGGGGCTGTCCATGGGCGGGGCGCTGACCCTGCGGCTGGCCCAGCGCCACCCCGGCCTCGTGCGCGGGGCCGTGCTCGTCAACCCCTCCCTGGCGGTGGAGGACCGGCGGCTGCCCCTCATCGCGCCCTTCCGCCGCGCCGTCTCGCGGTTCATGCCCTCCACACCGGGCCTGGGCACCGACATCTCCAAGGACGACACCACCGAGGGCGGCTACGACCGCGTGCCCACCGCCGCGGCGGCGACACTCCCGAAGCTGTGGCGCGAGGTTCAGGAGGGCATGTCCGGTTTGCGAGCGCCGATCCTGGCCTTCCGGAGCCCCCAGGACCACGTCGTGGGACCGGACAGTCTGCGTATCCTCGCTAGGAGAGCGGTCAACACGCGGCTGACGATCCACCTGCTCCACGACAGCTACCACGTGGCGACGCTCGACCACGACGCCGCCGCGATCTTCGACGGGAGCCTCGCCTTCGTGCGAGAGCACAGCAGAAGCGGGGAAGGAGCCGACCGATGACGCAACGTCGGGGCAACGGCCTGCTCGCCGACGCCTACGTTCCTCTGGTCCTGCTCGCCCCCTCGCACGCCGACCGGATGCTGGAGGCGCTGCGCCGCAGCGGCATCGCCGCCTACGCCGTCCCCCTGGAGGAGGACGTGCTGGACCCGGAGGGCGGCGACGACCCGCCCACCGACCACCTGTACGTGGACGCCGAGGAACGCGCCGCCGCCGAGCGGGTGCTGGGCGCCGAGCTGCCCGACCTGGGTGCGGGGGCCGCCCCCGACCTGCCGGCCCCGCGCGAGCCCCGGCCCGAGACGGACGGGGAGGAGGGCGGCCCCAGCGGTCACGACGCGCCGGTCGGCGGCGACCTGCTGGACGGCCCGCCCGCCAACGTCGACCCCGACGCCGCCCCCGTCCAGCCCGCCGACGAGGACGAGGTCTGGAACGACCTGGTCGCGCGGTTCTACGACGACGCCGACACCTCCGCCGAGCGCCGCCGCCCCGCCTGGCCCGACGCGGAGAACCTCAGCGTCTCCGACCCCCGGGAGGAGACGGTCGGAGACCTGCTCGCCTCCGGTCCGGGGGGCTCGGAGGAGCGGGAGGAGACCGAGGAGCGGGAGCGCCGCCGCGCCGAGGCGGAACTGGAGGGCCACTACCAGCCGCCGCCCCCGCCGCCCCTGCTGCAGGGCGACCGGGTGGGCATCGCCGCCTGGTTCGGCCTGCTGGGCGCCCCGGTGCTGGTGTTCGGCGCGGCCTTCCTCGGCGTCACCCTGCCCAACTGGCTGATGTTCGTGGCGGTGCTGGCCTTCCTGACCAGCTTCGTCGTCCTGGTCTTCCGCATGACCGACTCCCGTCCGCCCGGCGACAGCGGGCCCGACGACGGGGCGGTGGTCTGACCCCTGGGCTTCGACGTCCCCCTCTGGCGCTCCTTCGCCCTCTTCCGCGCGGTGGCCCTGGCCTACTCCCTGGTCCTCCTCCTCCAGCACCACGAGCACCTGTCCCGTCCCTGGCTGGCCTGGGTGGTGCTGGCGGCCATGGCGGCGTGGACGGTGGCCGCCACGCGCGGCTACGCGCGCCCCGAGCACCGCACCTGGCACCTGCTCACCGCCGACCTGGCGGTGGCCTTCGCGTGCCTGTTCGCCACCGCGTGGGCGGCGGAGCCGTTCTACCTCACCCAGGCCCCGCCGCTGAGCGGCTACTGGTTCGCGGGCGCGGCCCTGGCCGCCAGTGTCATCTGGGGGCGGCGCGGAGCCGCCCTGGTCGCCGTGCTCTACGGCGCGGCCGACCTGGCCCTGCGCGCGGTCATGGGCGCCGCCGTCACCGCCGCGACCGCCCGGGGCGTGGTGCTGCTGCTCCTGGCCGGTCTGGCCGTGGGGTACATGGCCAGCGTCGCCGGGCGGGCCGAGGAGCGCTTCGCCCGGGCGGTGGCGCTGGAGGCGCGCATCCGCGAGCGCGAGCGGCTGGCCCGCTCCATCCACGACTCGGTGCTGCAGGTGCTCTCCCTGGTGCGGCGGCGCGGCGCCGAGGCCGGGGGCGAGGCCGCGGAGCTGGCCCGGATGGCCGGGGACCAGGAGGTGCGCCTGCGCGCTCTGATCACCGACGGGCTGGACGGGGAGGCGGCCCCCGGAGGGGCCGCGCCCGCGGCGGCGGAGGACGTCGTGGACCTGCGTGAGCTGCTGCGCCCCGTGGAGTCGGTCCACGTGTCGCTGTCCGCGCCCGCCACGCCCGTCACCCTGCCCGCGCCCGTCGCGGCGGAGCTGTCCGCCGCGGTCCGGGCGGCCCTGGACAACGTGGAGCGGCACTGCCCGCCCGGTACCCGCGCCTGGGTCCTGGTGGAGGACGAGGAGGACGCGGTGACCGTGTCCGTGCGCGACGAGGGGCCCGGTGTCGACCCCGGGCGGTTGGAGCGGGCCCTGGCCGACGGCCGCCTCGGGGTTGCCCAGTCCGTGCGGGGTCGGGTGCGCGATCTGGGCGGGAGCGCGGAGTACGTGTCGCTCCCCGGGCAGGGGACCGAGGTGGAGATGCGCGTTCCGCGGCGCTGAGACGCCCGCTGCGTCCCCCGGAGGCGCGCCGGCGACAAGGGGGAAAGCGCCCCTCGGGGTACGCCGCCCCAGGGCGCCCCCAGCGGCGCCCAGCCCGTTCCTGGAGCTTCTGCCTCCGGGAAAATCGCTGGTCAGAGGAGGGGAAGCCGAGGTGGCGCACGCGGGGCGCGCGGGACCCCGGCCGCACGCGTGCGGTGGCCCGGCCCGGCCGCGGCCTCCCGCCTGGGACGCCGCGGCCGTCCGCGGGGGCGGGTTCCCCTACCGCGGGCCCTCGCCGGGCTCCTCCTGGTAGGAGAAGCGCTGCTCCCGCCAGGGGTCGGCCCGGTTGTGGTAGCCGCGCTCCTCCCAGAAGCCCCGGCGGTCGGCGGTCATGTACTCCACGGCGCGCAGCCACTTCACGCTCTTCCACCCGTACAGGTGCGGCACCACCAGGCGCAGCGGGGCGCCGTGCTCGGGGGGGAGCGGTTCCCCGTAACGGTGGGTGGCCAGCAGCACGCCCTCGCGCAGGAAGTCGTCCAGGCGCATGTTGGCGCTGTAGCCGTACTCGCCCCAGGCCATCACGTGCGTCACCTCGGGCGCGGGCGGCGCCTCGGCGACCAGGGCGGCGGAACTGACCCCGCCCCAGGGCACGTCGGGGGTGCTGAACCGCATCACGCAGTGGAAGTCGTGCACCGCCTCCACCCGGGGCAGCCGGGAGAACTCCGGCCAGGTCCACCGGTAGGAGCCCAGGTCGGCGGTGGCCCCCAGGATCCGAAAGTCCCACCTGTCCGGCCGGAAGGCGGGCACCCGCCCGTAGTGCAGCGGTTTGTGCTCGTGGCGCACCGCCTGACCGGGAGGCAGACGCGGCCGGTTCCCGTCCGCCCCGCTCCCGTCCGTCTCCTCGGACACGTGCCTCCCCCTGTTCGTCTCTCGGCCTCCGCGGCCGTGCCCGCTCGGTCGGAGCGGACGCGGTCCGAACCACGGCGTCCGGCCATCCTGTCAGGTGCCGGGGAGAGCCAGATCACTCACCCCGACGGTGCGGGTGTGTGGCGACAGCGCGCTGACGGTGCGCTATAGTCGCAGCCATGCAGCGGAACTTTTGGCGCTTTTATGGCTACCGGCCCGACACCCCGGTCGCCTGTAAAGCGCTGCGCTGACACAGACGACTTGAGCCCCGGGCCGGTAGAGCCCGGGGCTTCTTCGTGTTCCGGGCGCCGCGCGGCTCGCTCATCCCACAGACAAGCAGCGAGGAAGACGCACATGGTCATCGTGATGGCACCGGACGCCACAGCGGACAACATCGACGATCTCGTCGCACTGGTCACCTCCGCCGGAGGCGAGGCCTACGTGACACGCGGCGTCAGCCGCACGATCATCGGCCTGGTCGGCGACATCGAACGCTTCCAGGACCTGGGCCTGGCCGCCAAACCCGGGGTCAGCGACGTTCTGCGCATCTCCGTCCCCTACAAACTCGTCAGCCGCGAGAACCACGACAGCCGCACCGTGGTCAGCGTGCGCGGTGTGCCGATCGGCGGCGACAACGTCACCGTCATCGCCGGACCCTGCGCGGTGGAGACCCCCGAGCAGACCCTGGATGCGGCCCGGATGGCGCTGCGGGCGGGCGCGTCCCTGCTGCGCGGCGGCGCCTACAAGCCCCGCACCTCCCCCTACGCCTTCCAGGGCCTGGGCGAGGAGGGCCTGAGGATCCTCGCCGAGGTGCGCGAGGAGACCGGGCTGCCCATCGTCACCGAGGTCGTGGACGCGGCCGACGTCGGACTCGTCGCCTCCTACGCCGACATGCTCCAGGTCGGCACCCGCAACATGCAGAACTTCGCCCTGTTGCAGGCGGTGGGCGACGCGGGCAAGCCCGTCCTGCTCAAGCGCGGCATGAGTGCCACCATCGAGGAGTGGCTGATGGCCGCCGAGTACGTCGCCCAGCGCGGCAACCTCGACATCGTCCTGTGCGAGCGCGGCATCCGCACCTTCGAGAAGGCCACGCGCAACACCCTGGACATCAGCGCGGTCCCGGTCGCGCAGAACCTGTCCCACCTGCCGGTGATCGTCGACCCGTCCCACTCGGGCGGCAAGCGCGACCTGGTCCTGCCGCTCTCGCGCGCGGCCGTGGCGGTCGGCGCGGACGGCGTCATCGTCGACGTGCACCCCCACCCCGAGACGGCCCTGTGCGACGGCCCCCAGGCCCTGGTGGAGGAGGACCTGGCCGAGCTGCGCGATCTGGCGGGCACCCTGGCCACCCTGACCGGACGCACCCTCACCCCGGCCCCGGGGCTGCAGCTCTCCGCCCTGTGAGCTGACACGGCGCCGATCCGGGCCCGCCCCGCCAGGGGCGGGCCCGGATCGGCGCCGCCGACGGCTTCCGGGGCCCGCGCGGGCCCCGGAACCCTACGCGCTGGTGGCCACGGCGGCGCTGGCGGGCGCCACGCGCCGGGGCGCCGCCTCGCCCAGGAAGCTGGGCTTGTGCACCTGGGCGGTGGAGACCAGGTGCTCGGCCAGCTCCTCGGCGTCCAGGCGCTTCTCGATCTGGCGCAGGTCCGGGATCTTGGCCGCGGTCTCCACCTGGCGCGGGGTCAGCATGGTGCAGCAGTCCTCGTCGGGCAGCTCCGAGATGGCCAGGGTGCCGATCCGGCGCGCCTGGTCCATGATCTCGGTCTTGTCCATGCCGATGAGCGGGCGCAGGATCGGCAGGTCCACCGCGTCGTCCAGGGCGGTGAGGTTGGTCATGGTCTGGCTGGAGACCTGCCCCAGCGCGTCCCCGGTGATCAGGCACTCCGCGCCCAGGTCGTCGGCGAGGGCCTCGGCGGTCTTGAGCATCAGGCGGCGCTGGGCGACGATCTGCAGCCGCTCGATCCCCGAGCTCTTGAGCTGCTGCTGGGCCTTGCCGAAGGGGATCACGAACAGGCGCGAGCCCACCTGGTAGCGGTCCAGCTGGCGGACCAGGCTGTAGGCCTTGTAGATCGACTCCGGGCCGGTGAAGGGCATTCCGGAGAAGTGCAGGAAGTCGACCTTCAGGCCGCGCCGGATCATCCGGTGCGCGGCCACGGGGGAGTCGATGCCGCCCGACATCAGGACCAGGCCGCGACCGCTCATCCCGGCGGGCAGGCCGCCCTGGCCGGGGACGCCGTCGGTGAACACGAACGCCTCGTCCTTGTCCACCTCGACGTACAGGGTGTTGTCGGGCCGCTTGAGGTTGACCTTGTACCCGTGCGCCTCGATGACCTTCGAGCCCAGGTAGCCGGCCAACTCGGAGGAGGTCATCTCGAAGCGCTTGTCGCGTCGGCGGGCGCGCACCGCGAAGGTGCCCTCGCGTCCGGCCAGGGAGCGCACGCCCACGTCGGTGATGGCGTCCAGGTCCTTGGGCACCCGGCGGACGAGGTGCACCCACACCACGCCCATGACGTTGGCCATGCGGTCGGCGATCTCGGCGACCTCCAGGTCGGAGGCCTCGGGCTTGCGCACGATGACCACGCCCGCGCCGCGCTGGGACAGGCGGACGTCGCCCAGGTCGCGTACCGAGGCGCGGATGTTGTTGTGCAGCCGCCGCTCGAAGAGCTTGCGGTTGGAGCCCTTGAGGACGATCTCGCCGAGCTTCATGAGCACGCAGAGCTCGCCGAGCCCGGCGTCGGCTCCGGCCTGTGCTGCGGGGAGCGGCGCGGACTCAAGCGACGCGGACATGGTGCTACCTCCGGTGGATGCCTTGGTTCCCGGTGCGAGGTGGGTGCGGCGGCGGCGGGACCGGGAGCGCCCCCCGCCTTCTTCCAGTATCGAACATTCTCCGTACCGCTCCATCCATTCTCGGGCAGTGCGGGAGCGGGGGCCCAGGGGCGGGCAACGGGTGCGCCCCCCTCCCTGGGAGCTGGGAGGGGGGCGCGCGGTGTCCCGGGGGTTCGGCGCGCGTGGCCGGTGGCCGACACCTCCGGGGGAGCCCCGGGGCAATCCGGATCCCGGGCTCCGTGTCCTCAGCCGAAGAAGACCTCGGCCTCCTCGTACCGGGAGGCGGGGACCGTCTTGAGGGTGTCGGTCGCCTCGGCCAGGTCCACGAGGGCGATGTCGGTGCCCTGGAGGGCGACCATCTTGCCGAACGCGCCCTTGTGCACGGCCTCGATGGCGTTGACGCCCAGCCGGGTGGCGAGCACGCGGTCGAAGGCGCTGGGGGTGCCGCCGCGCTGGACGTGGCCCAGGACCACCGAGCGCGCCTCCTTGCCGGTGCGCGTCTCGATCTCGCCGGCCAGGGTCTGGCCGATGCCGCCCAGGCGCACGTGACCGAAGGCGTCCTTCTCGCCGGTGGACAGCTCCAGCTGCCCCTCCTTGGGGTGCGCGCCCTCGGCGACCACGATGATCGGCGCGTACTGGGTCTGGAAGCGGCTCTCGACGTGCTTGACGACCTCGTCGATGTCGAAGGGGCGCTCGGGGATGAGGATGACGTTGGCGCCCGCGGCCATGCCCGCGTGCAGGGCGATCCACCCGGCGTGGCGGCCCATGACCTCCACCACGAGGGCGCGGTGGTGCGACTCGGCGGTGGTGTGCAGGCGGTCGATCGCCTCCATCGCGATGTTGACGGCCGTGTCGAAACCGAAGGTGAAGTCGGTCGCGTTGAGGTCGTTGTCGATGGTCTTGGGCACGCCGACCACGTTGACGCCGCGCTCGTGCAGCTGGCTGGCCACGCCCAGGGTGTCCTCGCCGCCGATGGCGACGAGGGCGTCCACGCCCAGGCCCGCCATGTTGTCCTTGACCCGCTCGACGCCGCCCTCGATCTTCATGAGGTTGGTCCGCGAGGAGCCCAGGATGGTGCCGCCCCGGGGCAGGATGCCGCGCACGGCCTCCACGTCCAGGGGCATGGTGTCGCCCTCCAGAGGACCGCGCCAGCCGTCCCGGAAGCCGACGAACTCGTAGCCGTAGTCCTTGATGCCCTTGCGGACCACGGCGCGGATGACCGCGTTCAGACCCGGGCAGTCCCCGCCACCGGTCAGCACCCCGACTCGCATACGACCTTCTCCTCGACGTTTGTGTGCCTGACGGCGCATGGCGCCATATGGTCTAGACCATAGTGCGCGCGGGACCCCGGGGCCAACCCGGGGCGGGAAATACCCGGCGGGCCCCTCCCGGGGCCTGGGAGGAGCGCGACCGGAAACCGTGCGCGCCGCTGCCCGTTACCCGTTCCGGCGCCGGGTCAGGTGTCCAGACCCCGGTCGATGGCGTAACGCACGAGCTCCACCCGGTTGTGCAGGTGCAGTTTGGTGAGGGTGTTCTGCACGTGGTTCTGCACGGTGCGGTGGGAGATGGTCAGCCGCTGCGCGATCTGTTTGTAGGCCAGGCCCTTGGCGACCAGGCGCAGCACCTCGGTCTCACGCGGGGTCAGGGCGGGCGCCCCGGTGCAGGGGGAGGGCCGGGCCGAGGACAGCCTGCGGTACTCGCCCAGCACCAGTCCCGCCAGGCCGGGGGTGTACACGGCCTCGCCCGCGTGCACCCGGCGCACCGCGTCCAGCAGTTCCTCCCGGGCCGCGGACTTGAGCAGGTAGCCGGTCGCACCGGCCTTGACCGCCGCCAGCACGTCGTCTCCGGCGCCGCTCGCCGACAGCACCAGCACCCGCGGGGGTTCGGGCAGGGCCACCAGGCCCGCGGTCAGCTCCACCCCGGTCATGTCCGGCAGGTTCAGGTCCACCACGGCCAGCGTGGGGCGCGCCGCGGGGGCGATCCGCAGCGCCTTGGCGCCGTCGCCCGCGGTCCCCACGACCGCGATCCCGGCCTCGTCCAGGTCGCGGGCCACCGCGTCGCGCCACATCGGGTGGTCGTCCACCACCAGGACCCGGACCGTCTCGCTCGCCATGCGCGTGAGCCTATCCCGGTCCGGCGGTGCGCGGCAGCCCCGGGAGGGGCCCCGAACGCGCCGCGGGGGCGCGCGGACCCCGGGGTCCGCGCGCCCCCGTCCGGGGAGGGGCGACGGGCGTCAGTCGTCGTCGAAGTCGCCCAGGTCCAGGCCGGCCGGGGTCGCGGTGATGGTGATCTCGGTGCCCTCGGGAGCCCTGCCCGTGTGCGACTGGTGCGAGACCGTCCGGCCGCCGAAGATCCGTTCGACCTCGACCTCGAAGCCGGCCTCCTTCAGCGCCTTGCGCGCGTCCTTGACCGACATGCCGACCACGTCGGGGATCTCCACCCCGGGCGGTCCACTGGAGACGGTGAGCGAGACGGTGCTGTTGCTGCCGACGCTGGAGCCGCTGTCCGGGCTCTGCCGGATCACCTTGCCCTCGTCGACGTCGGCGTTCTCCTCCTCGGTCACCTCGACGCTCAGGCCGAGCTCCTCCAGCTTCTGGCGGGCGGTGTCCACGTCCTCTCCCACCACCGCGGGGACCGGGATGCTGCGGCTGACGAAGACCGTGACCCCTTCCTCCCGGTCGGCCTCCTGGCCGGCCCCGGGATCGGTCGAGACCACGTTGCCCGGCTCGACGTTCTCGTCGTCCACGTCCTCCTGGACGACGCTCTCCGGGGCGAACCCGAGGTCCTCCAGGGCCTTGAGGGCGTTGGCGGCGTCGTCGCCGACCAGGTCGGGCATGGACACCGTCTGCGGACCCTTGGAGAGGTAGACGACGACCTCCTCGCCGGGGGACAGGGACGCCCCGGCCTCCGGGTCGCTGCTGGCCACCGCGCCCACCTCGACGTCGCTGTAGACGCTCTCCTCGGCGAGGGTGTAGCGCAGCCCCTCGCCGCGGATCAGCTGGCTCGCCGCCTCGGGGGTGGCGCCCACCACGTCGGGGACGCTCTCGTACTGTCCGTCGACGATCCACCAGCCCGCCACGAGCACGACCAGGGCCA
The DNA here is from genome assembly GCF_009830945.1 of Nocardiopsis sp. FR4. Taxonomy (GTDB): domain Bacteria; phylum Actinomycetota; class Actinomycetes; order Streptosporangiales; family Streptosporangiaceae; genus Nocardiopsis. The sequence goes on from NZ_VWVV01000018.1 coordinate 50,276, forward strand.
GGACCGCGGCCCCGACCCCGATCAGCAGGTTGCGGCGGCGCCGGGGGTCGGGGCCCTCCCGGTAGTCGTCATCGTCGTAGTCGTCGTAGTCGTCGTCGTACCGGCCGCCGTCCAGACCCGCGGACTGCATGTCCACGACCATGGTGGCGTTCTCGGTGCCTGGACCGGCGCCGCCCGCGATGAGCTGGGGCGCGGTGACCGAGGCGGTGGCCGCCGCCTCGGGGGCCACGGGGGCGAGGGGGGTCTGCTCGGCCGGAGCGGCGGCGGGCAGGCGGTTGAGCACCTCCAGCACCTTGGCCAGGTACTGGCCCGCGTTGCCGGGGCGGTACCGGGGGTCGCGCTCGGTGGCCTTGGTGACCAGGGCGTCCACCTCGGCGGGCAGGCCCGGCAGGAAGTGCGAGGGGCGCGGCACGTCCTCGTTGACGTGCTGGTAGGCGATGGCGATGGGCGTCTCGCCGGTGTGCGGCTGGCTGCCGGTGAGCAGCTCGTAGAACATGATGCCCGCCGCGTAGACGTCGGTGCGCGCGTCGGCGGTGCCCCGCTCGATCTGCTCGGGCGCCAGGTAGGCGGCGGTGCCCATGAGGGTGCCGGTGCGGGTCAGGCCCTGGTTGGACTGCTCCACCGCGCGGGCCAGGCCGAAGTCGGCCACCTTGACCCGGCCGTCCTCGGTGAGCAGGACGTTCTCCGGCTTGATGTCGCGGTGCACCATGCCCGCCTGGTGGGCGGCGCCCAGCGCGGCCAGCACCGGGGCCATCACGTTCAGGGCCTCGTGCGGGGTCAGGCGGCCCCTGGCCCTGAGCAGGTCGCGCAGGGTGCGCCCGGGTACGTACTCCATCGCCAGGAAGACGTGCCCCTGGTCCTCACCCTGGTCGAAGACCTGGACGACGTTGGGGTGGGAGAGCTTGGCGACGGAGTGCGCCTCGTTGATGAAGCGCTGCACGAAGGTGGGGTCCTGCGCCAGCGAGGGGTGCATCACCTTCAACGCCAGCCGCCGGTCCAGCCTCAGGTCGTGGGCGACGTAGACGGTCGCCATCCCGCCTCCGGCGATCCTCGACTCGACGAAGTAGCGTCGGTCCAGGGTCGCGCCTACGAGCGGGTCGGAAGTCGTCATGTCCACGGCGGAGTAGTGTCCTTGCTGCGGGGAGCGCGGGCTGTCGCGGCCGGTGGCGCGTACCCGACACCGGGTGTCGAACCGACACGATAGCGGAAGCCCGCGCCAGGTCTGCCCCGCGGTTCGCGGTCGCGTCGCACCGCTCCACCCTAGGTGGGGTGCGTCCGCGCCTGGGTCGTTTCCGGGCGCGCGCCGCCGCGCTCGCGGGGCGCACACCCCCTCCACGGTAGGGGACGGCACCAAACGTCCCAGGTGGGACGCACCGGTCCCCCCGAGCGGACCCCGCGGGGCCCCGACGTCGTCTGTGCCACACAGACCTCGCAGACCGCGTGAGCGACCTCTCCCCCCACCGGCACCGGACGGCCCCGCGAACCCGTCAGCCGCCCGGGGCCGGTGGGCGGGGGGTGTTCGGGCGCCCGCGCCCTGAGGCGCCCGAACACGGACCGCGGCGAAGCGGAGGCCCGGGGACGGTACGGCCTAGTCCACGGCGGGGGAGGAGGCCTGGGCGTGGCGGCGCACCGGGATGCGCCCGGCCAGGCGGGCGCCGCGTCCCGCGCGCACCGCGTCGCGCATCGCCGCGGCCATGCGCACCGGATCCTGGGCGCGTGTGACGGCGGTGGCCAGCAGCACCGCGTCGCAGCCCAGCTCCATGGCCAGGGCGGCGTCGCTGGCGGTGCCGATCCCGGCGTCCACGATCACCGGCACCCCCGCCTGCTCCACGATGAGCTCCAGGTTGTGCGGGTTGCGGATGCCCAGGCCCGAGCCGATCGGCGCGGCCAGCGGCATCACCGCCGCGCAGCCCAGCTGTTCCAGCCGCCGGGCCAGTACCGGGTCGTCGTTGGTGTAGGGCAGCACGGTGAACCCCTCGTCCACGAGCTGCTCGGCGGCGTCCAGCAGTTCCACCGGGTCGGGCAGCAGGGTGTGCTCGTCGGCCACCACCTCCAGCTTCACCCAGTCGGTCTCCAGCGCCTCGCGGCCCAGCTTCGCCGTGCGCACCGCGTCGGCGGCGGTGAAGCACCCGGCGGTGTTGGGCAGGGGCCGGATCTTGTTGCGGGACAGCACGTCCCACACCGACCCCTGGGTGCCGGGGGCGACCCGGCGCATCGCCACGGTGGTCAGTTCGGTGCCGGAGGCGATGAGCGCCTCCTCCAGCACCTCCAGGGACGGGGCACCGCCGGTGCCGGTGATGAGCCGGGAGCCGAAGGGGACCCCGGCGATCACGAGCGGGTCGTGGGCGGTGTGCTCGGTCATGCTCAGCCTCCCTGCACGGCGGTCAGGACGTCCACGCGGTCGCCCGCGCCCAGCGCGCTGTCGGCCCACGCGGTGCGCCGCACCACCTCGTCGTTGACGGCCACGGCGATCCCGCCGGGGATCTCCCCGTCCCGCGCGGCGGTCAGTCCGCGCACGACCGCCTCCACGGTGGTGTCGTCGGCGAACTCGCGGCGGTCGCCGTTGATGATCAGTTCCACTCCAGCTCCTTGCGCGTCATCGTGCCGCGGTCCGGTCCGCGGCGAAGCGGCGGGCGTACTCCGGCAGGGTTGCGGTCGTCAGGGCGTGGGCCATGGCCTCGCCGGTCACGGGGGCCAGCAGCACCCCGTGCCGGAAGTGCCCGGCGGCCAGGTGCAGCCCGGGCACGCGGGTGGGGCCCAGCAGGGGTTCGTTGTCCGGGGAGCCCGGGCGCAGGCCCACGCAGGTCTCGGTCACCTCCAGCTCGCTCACACCGGGGACGAGTTCGCGGGCGTCGCGCAGCACCTGCCAGAGGCCTCCGACGGTGAGCGCCGTGTCGTGGCCGAGTTCCTCCTGGGTGGCGCCGATGACCACCTCGCCGTCGGCGCGCGGCACCAGGTAGGTCGCGAAGCCCCGGACCAGGCCGCGTACCGTCCGGTGCACGATCGGCGGCTCGCCGTCGGGCACCCGGGCGCGCAGCAGCTGGCCCTTGACCGGGCGCAGCGGCGGGACGACGGGCCCGGGGACGCGGACGCCCTCGCCCCAGCAGCCCGCGGCCAGCACCACCTGGTCGGCGGGCAGGGTGTGCCCGTCGCTCAGGCGCACGCCCAGCCGGGCGCCCTCCGGGCCGGGGGAGAGGACCTCCTCGGCGGCCGCGGTGTACTCGGCCGCCCCGGCGCGTTCGCCCGCCGCCGCCAGTGCGCGCAGCAGCAGCCGCGGGTCCACGGAGTGGTCGTCGGGGGCCAGTACGCCTCCGCGCACCGAGGGGGCCAGCATGGGTTCCAGGCGGCGGCACTCGCGGCTGGTGAGGCGTTCGGCGGCCACGCCCAGGCGCCGCTGGAGCCCGTGCAGTTCGGTCAGCACGGCCAGGTCGTCGCGGTCGAAGGCGACCAGGAGGGTGCCGGTGGTGCGGTAGCCCACGCTGATCCCGCTGGCCTCCTCCAGTTCGGCCACGAAGTCGGCGTACATGCCCGCGGACCGGATCCCCAGCTCCATCAGGGGCTCCTCGCCGAAGGTCGCCTCGGTGGCGGGGGTGAGCATCCCCGCCGCGACGGCGGAGGCGGCCCGGGCGGCGGCCGGGTCGGTCACGGGGTCGGGTTCGACCAGGGTGACGGGCAGCCCCCGCTGGGCGGCGCGCCAGGCGGTGACCCGGCCGACGAGGCCGCCGCCGACCACGACGACGCCGCGGTCGGACGCATTGGTAGGACGAATCGCTGCGGAACGGGGTTCGTTCTGGGTAGGCACGGCGCTGCGTTCCACTCCCTTCGCCGGCATGATCCGGATCAGGTTCGTGCGGTCGGAGGCTCACAGCCTCCCTCTCAGCCGGGTCCCACCCGGCTCCCGCGGGATGTAGGTCTGCGCCCATTCTAGGGCCCCGCGGGAGGCCCGCCAGGGCCGGGCGGCGGGTGACGCGTACGCCGGGACAGGCGCCTCGGGTGTCCGGATGTGGCAGATTGGTGCCGTGACACGAAGCGACATCGACATCGACACGCTGGTCGGCGAGTGGCTGACCCTCAAGGAGGCGGCCGCGCCGCTGGGCGTGAGCCCGAACCGGATCAAGACGCTGATCCGGGAGAACCGCATGATGGGCATGGTCCGCGGGGGCGAGCTGTCCATCCCCGCCGCGTTCATCGACGGCGACGACCTCGTCAAGGGGCTGCCGGGCACGCTGGTGCTGCTCAGCGACGCGGGCTTCTCCACCGAGGAGGCCCTGCGCTGGCTGTTCACCCCCGACGACTCCCTGCCGGGCACGCCCATCCAGGCCATGCGGGAGAACCGGGGCACCGAGGTGCGCCGCCGCGCCCAGAGCCTGGCCTTCTGAGCCGTGGGACCGCGGGGGCGGGGCGCGCCGTCGCGCTCCCCGCCCTTGGGTCCGCGCGCCCCCGGGCCTTAGGGTGGGAGGGGTGAGGACCAGCCACGGAACCAGCCTGCGCAAGCGCCTGGACGCATCCCTTCTGTACCTGTGCACCGACGCCCGGAGCCGTCAGGGCGACCTGGCCGAGTTCGCCGACGCGGCCCTGGCCGGGGGGGTGGACGTCATCCAGCTCCGGGACAAGGGACTGGAGGCGCGCGAGGAGATCGCGGCCCTGGAGGTGCTCCGGGAGGCCTGCGAGCGGCACGGCGCCCTGCTGGCGGTCAACGACCGCGCCGACATCGCCCGCGCCGTACGCGCCGACGTCCTGCACCTGGGCCAGCGCGACCTGCCCGTGCCCATGGCCCGCGACATCGTCGGAGCCGATCCCGTCATCGGCCGCTCCAACAACGACATCGCCGCGGCGGCGGCCTCCGCGGAGGAGCCCGGCGTCGACTACTTCTGCGTGGGCCCCACCTGGGCCACGCCCACCAAGCCGGGCCGCCCGGCCGCAGGGCTGGAGCTGGTGGAGCGCACCGCCGCGCTGGGAACCGACCGTCCCTGGTTCGCCATCGGCGGGATCGACGCCGACAACATCGACCAGGTGGTGCGCGCCGGTGCCCGCCGCGTCGTGGTGGTGCGCGCGGTCACCGAGGCCGAGGACCCCCGCGCCGACGCGGCCGCGCTGCGCCGGCGCCTGGACGCGGCCCAGGGCTGACCCGGCCCGGGCACCGGCGGCGCCCCGCCCGGGACCGCGCCCGCCCGGCCCGGCGGCCGTCCCGGCCACGCCCGGCCCGGGGACGCGGAAAGGGGCCGCCGGGAGGCGGTCCAGCCCCCAGCCGTTGCCGAGGTCAAGGGGGGCTTCAGACCGGCACGTGGGCCAGGGCGCTGGGATGGCGCCGCAGGAAGCCCTCGATGGACTGGGCCGGGTGGCCGGCCAGGTCCGCGACGGTGGGCGCGACCACGTCCAGTTCCCCGGCGGCGATCGCCTCGTAGGAGGACACCCAGCCCTCCACGGCCCACTCGGGGGCGTCCCCGCCCCGGCGCGCCTCCAGCGCCTCCTCCCGGCTCTGGGGCACGTAGCGGACCGTGCGGCCGGTGAGCGTGCCCAGCCGCTCCGCCGTCGCGGACAGGGACAGCGCCTCGGGACCGGTGACGTCGTAGGTGGCGTTCTCGGAGTTCAGCCGCACCCCCGGGTCGGTCAGCACGGCGGTGGCCACGTCCGCCACGTCGTCGCGCGAGACCCAGGCGACCCTGCCCTCACCGGCCGGGCCGCGCAGCGCACCGCTCCCGTCCACCCAGTGTGGCAGCAGGTCCAGGTACAGGCTGGGTCTGAGGAAGGTGTAGCGCACCCCGGTGGAGCGGATGTGCGCCTCGGTGAAGAAGTGCGTGCGCGCGAACGTGAACGTCGAGGCCGGCCCCGCCCGCAGGAAGGACAGGTACACGATCCGGGACACCCCGGCCTTGACCGCGCCGTCCACCGCGCTCAGGTGGACGTCGACGCGGTCCTCGGACTCGGTCGCCGAGACCAGGAACAGCGTGTCCACGCCCCGGCACGCCCGTTCGAAGGCCGCGGTGTCCTCGTAGGCGGCCATGGCCGCGCTGCTGCCGGGGTACTCCGGGGCCCGGTTGATGTCGCGTACGATGAGCCGCTGGGACAGCCCCAACCGCGCGATCCGGGCGGCGACTCGCCCGCCCAGCGCCCCGGTCGACCCGGTCACCCCTATGGTGTGGTTTGTCGTGTGATCGTCGCCCATGACACCCCATCCTGCGCCACGAGGGCGTGCCGGGCACTGACCGGCACGCCCCTTTTTGGGTTCACGGAGGGCGGGTTGGCCTCCCCGGGGTCAGGAGGCCCCGGATCCGGGCGGGGTGCCCGTCCCGGAGGCGCGCACCCGCTCCGGGGCGTCCTCCCGGCGCCGGTAGGCCAGGCGGCGCAGCAGCACCTCGGCCGGGCCGCGCCTGCCCGTCCGCTCCAGCGCGTGGGCCGCCACCACCGTCACGAGCCACACGCCGACCGCGAACAGCAGCATCGACCAGGAGGTCAGCTCGGCGCCCAGCCCCAGCCCCCAGGCCGCCAGGACCGGCGCGCACAGCACCGACTGGGCCAGGTAGGCCGAAAGGGAGCGTCTGCCCGTCGCGTCCAGCGCCCGCACCACCACGCCGCCCGTGCGGCCGCGCTCCTGGAGGCGGTGCGCCACCAGGGCGATCAGCGCCACGTAACCCACGCCGCAGGCCATACCGGTCAGCATGTGCGGCATGCTGAGCATGTCCTTCTGCGTGGCGGCCAACTCCCAGACCCCGATCTGGGCCAGGGCCGAGGGGATCCCGCCCAGCCAGCCCAGGCCGATGCCGACGACCGCGGTCCAGCGCAGCAGCACCAGGTGGCGGCCCGGCTCCTCCAGGATCCGCTGGCGCGCCGCCCAGTAGGCGAGCAGGATCACCGTCGGCACGACCAGCCCCAGCAGTCCCTGGATCACCACGACGAACGGCCAGGCCATCAGGCGGCCCGCCGCGGCGCCCAGCAACGAGGACTCGCCGATGTTGGCGGCCAGGGTGTCCATGCTGAAGGCGGCCGCCTCGCCGCTGTCGGCGGGAGCCAGGGCCAGCCCCACCAGGCTGACACCCGCCAGCATCACCATCAGCCACGTCAGCACCCCGGCCCACACCAGGATCGTCGTGGAGCGGCGTCGGAAGAAGAGCCAGCCCAGCACCAGGCCGGCCAGGCCGTAGGCGCCCAGGACGTCGCCCATCCACAGCAGGAGGGCGTGCGCGAAACCGAACGCGAGCAGCCACAGGTTGCGGCGGCGCAGCAGCGCGTCCGCCTCCCGCGCGCTGGCGCCCGCCGCCTCCTGCCGCCGGGCCAGCTGGACCATGCCGTACCCGAACAGGAACGCGAACATCGGGTAGCTGCGCGAGTCCACCGCCGTGACGATGAGGAACTGCGTGACCGAGTCGAGCGCGCCCTCGGGTACCGGGTGGGCTGTCGACCCGTTCATGGGGACCGCCCACAGGTACCAGACCGTGTTCGCGATCGCGATGAACAAGAGCATGAACCCGCGCGCCAGGTCGGGGGCGAGCGCGCGTTCGCTCGCGCCCACTGGGCCGCGAGCGACGGTGTGTCCGGACATGGGAGGCTCCCCTATTTCGCGATATGTCGTATCAGCGATTCAAGCGGAGGCCCGCGGTCGGGCACAACGCTTCCCGGGCGGCGCAAAACCCTGGGAAACCACCTAGGGGCATCCCCGGGGACGGCGTACCTCCGGCCCCGCCGACGCCTGTTCCGGGTCCGGCCGCCGGACGGCCCGGGAGGGAAGGGCGCCTCAGAAGGTGCGCCTGGTGGCCGCCACCACCAGCTGGCGCAGCGGCTCGCGCGCGCTCGCGTCCAGCTCCGGGCTCTCCAGGGCCGCCACGGCCCGCTCGGCGTACTCGGAGACCATCCCCTCGCACACCGCCAGCGCGCCCGAGCCCTCGATCAGCGAGCGCATCCACTCCACCGACTCCACCGACAGCTCCGGCCGCCCGAGCAGGGAGCGGAACCGGTCGGCGTCGGCCGCGCCCGCGCGGGCCAGCGTCTCGGCCACGATCAGCGTCCGCTTGCCCTCGCGCAGGTCGTCTCCCGCGGGCTTGCCCGTGGTGGAGGGGTCGCCGAACACGCCCAGCACGTCGTCGCGCAGCTGGAAGGCGATCCCCAGCGGGAGGCCGTAGTCGGTGTACACCCGCGCCAGTTCGGCGCGGCCCGCCAGCGCGGCACCCAGGTGCAGCGGCCGCTCCACGGTGTACTTGGCGGACTTGTAGCGCATCACCCGCAGCGCCGCCTCGCGGGTGGAGGCGCCCCGCACCTGCTCCAGGGTGTCCAGGTACTGCCCCGCCATCACCTCGGTGCGCATCGCGTCGAAGGGGGCGCGCCCCTCGCCCAGCTCCCGCGCGCCGAACCCGCTGGCCTGGTACATCTCGTCGGACCAGGCCAGGCACAGGTCGCCGATGAGGATCGCCGCGCCCCGGCCGAAGCCCTCTCTGTCACCGCCCCACCCGTGCTCGGCGTGCAGCTTGGCCAGGCGCCGGTGGGTGGCGGGAAGGCCGCGGCGCGTGTCGCTGTTGTCGATCACGTCGTCGTGGATGAGCGCGCACGCCTGCAGGAACTCCAGGGAGGCCGCGGCCCGCACCACCCGCGCGTCCCCGGCCGCGCCGCCCGCGCCGCGCCACCCCCAGTAGCAGAAGGTGGGGCGCAGGCGCTTGCCGCCGGAGAGCATCGCCTCCAGCGCGTCCATCGCCGGGGCCAGTTCCTCGCCGATCTCCAGCAGCCGCCCGCGGTGGTCGGCGCAGAACTCGGCCAGTTCACGGTCCACCGCGGAGCGGATCACGGACACGGATGAGGTGGAAGGGGAAGAAGGGGCCATGTCCTGCACATTAGTGGCTGTGCGGCACATGCGGGTCCTCCTTCCCCCGGGGGAGGCCCTCCCGGGCCACCAGCGCGAACACCGCGGTGAACGGGTCTCAGAGTGTGGGACGCCATCCCACCGCGGAGGACCTCCTGACCTAAGGTGGTGTGCATGCTGTCAGCACCGACACGCCCCGTGGCGCTCCGAACCCCGGCCCCCAGACCGCGTCATATCCGCGAACTCCTCCAAACGGGCGAGCCGCTGTTCTCCTTCGAGTTCTTCCCCCCGCGCACGCCCCAGGCCCAGGAGCGGCTGTGGCGGGCGGTCCGGGAGATCGAGGCCCTCGGCCCCTCGTTCGTCTCGGTCACCTACGGTGCGGGCGGCAGCACGCGCGGGCTCACCGTGGAGACCACCGAGCGCATCGCCACCGACACCACGCTGCTGCCGGTCGCGCACATGACCCTGGTCGACCACTCCGTCGCCGAGCTGCGCCACCTGGTGGGACGCCTCGCCGACGCGGGCGTGTCCAACATGCTCGCCGTGCGCGGCGACCCGCCCGGGGACCCCAGCGGCGAGTGGGTCAGCCACCCCCAGGGGCTGACCTACGCCGAGGAACTGGTGCGCCTGATCAAGGACAGCGGCGACTTCTGCGTGGGCGTGGCGGCCTTCCCCTACAAGCACCCGCGCTCGGCCGACGTGGAGACCGACACCGACCACTTCGTGCGCAAGTGCGACGCGGGCGCCGACTACGCCATCACGCAGATGTTCTTCGACCCCGAGGACTACCTGCGCCTGCGCGACCGGGTGGCGGCGCGCGGCTGCGAGATCCCCATCATCCCCGAGGTGTTCCCCGTGGTCCGCACCTCGTTCATCCCGCGCTCGGAGCAGCTCTCCGGGGCTCCCTTCCCCAGGGACCTGGCGGAGCGCTTCGCCTCCTTCGGCGACGACGCCGAGGCGGTGCGCCAGTTCGGCATCGAGCACGCCCAGCGCATGTGCGAACGGCTGCTGGCCGAGGGGGCGCCGGGCATCCACTTCATCACCTCGAACCAGTCCACGGCCACCAGGCAGATCTACCGCGAGGTCTCCGGCCGCCGGAGCCGGTGAGGGGGAGCCGGGCGGCCATGATCGAGAAGGGGGCGTCCGGGCTGCCGGGGAAGGAGAAGTCCTCCAGCACCTCGGTGAAACCGCACGAGCGGTACAGGTGGCGCGCCGCGGACGGTCCCGACCTCGTGGACAGCACCGCGGTGCGCTCCGGCCGCTCCCGGCACAGGGCGTGGAGCACCGCGCGCCCCACGCCCTGGTTCTGCGCCTCGGGCAGCACGTGCACCTCGGCGATCTCCAGGGCGTCGGCCAGGTAGCGGCGCGCCTGCTGCTCCCTCCCGCTGGCGCGCAGCCCCTCCAGGACCGTGTCGTGCCACCACTGGCCGCGGCGGCCGTGGAACCCGTAGGCGAAGCCGACCGGGCGGCCCGCGCGCAGGGCCACCACCGCGCGGAACCCCGGGTAGTAGGCGTGGCTGTTCATGACGGAGGCCCGCCCGGGCAGCTGCTCCGGGGGCGGGCGCATGGCGGCCTCGTACACCTGGAGCAGCGCGGGTACGGCGTGCGTGAAGGCGGGTGGGGCCAGCTCACGCAGCTCGGTGTCGGCTGCCACGGCCCAACTGTAGTGCCCCGCCGCGCCGGGGACACGTGTGCGCGCCCGGGGTCCTTGACGCCTCCCTCGGGCTGTTGTTAACTGGATCCCGTCGAACAGGAGTTCGACATATCTCCGCCGCCCCCCATACGGTGGAGGGCGGCGCGGCCGGGCTGGGGAGGGGAAGCCCCACGTCCGGCCGCGCCGCCTCGTTCCTCCCGGACACGACGAGAGCCCGCGGCCGCGGCCGCGGGCTCTCGTCGAGCGGTGTTCTCCTAGAAGGCGTCGACCGCGCGACGCGCCTCGGGGTCCAGGACGCCCCAGTTGATGAGCTCCTCGGTCAGGTCGCCGGGCGACTTGTCGTAGATGACCGCGAGTGAGCGCAGGTCCTCCTGGCGGATGGACAGCACCCGCCCGTTGTAGTCGCCGCGCTGGCTCTGGATCGTGGCCACGTAGCGCGAGAGCGGCCCGGCCTTCTCCTGGGGCAGCTGCTGCATGCGCTCCAGGTCGATGACCAGCTTGGGTGTGGGCCCCAGCGGGGTGGGCGCCGCGCCGCCGGGCAGCAGCTCCGACATGGGCACCCCGTAGAAGTCGGCCAGTTCGGCGAGCTTCTGGACGGTGACGGCGCGGTCACCGCGCTCGTAGGAGCCCACCACGACGGCCTTCCAGCGTCCGTGGGACTTCTCTTCCACCCCGTGCAGGGACAGGCCCTGCTGGGTGCGGATGGCGCGCAGCCGCGCTCCAAGGGACTTGGCGTATTCGGATGGCATCTTCTCGCGCTCCCGGCCGTGACAGTGGCTGGCGTGGTGGGGGAGACGTCCGCTCGTACTCGGCGGGCCGCCTGGGCGGTCCAGCGGATGGTCACGGGATGCAACCCCACCCGGCAGTGGTTACAGACAGTGACGGTAGGGGGGTCTGCCTTCCAGGTCAAGCCGTTGGTGTGAAACGCGACTAATCGGTGGCCAAACCGTGCGTAAGTGAGACACCTCTCATGTGTGGATCGAATGGGACGAGTCGCATGCCTAGATAGCACGAAAAGCCCGCTCCTCCAGGGACTTTTGTCCTTCGCCCCTTTGATCGCTGAATCCACTGGGTGGCGATATGACTACATTCGGGATAGAGTGCGGCGAATTTTATGTGACGAGAGTCACATTCTTCGCCGGGGGTGGTTGACCGACCTCCGGGCGTTCGCGTCGTCGCTGGTAGCGTGGATCCGATCGACATCCTTTAACGACCTGTCCCGTGAGGCAGGGAAGGGGGTCACTACTTTGCGTGCGCGAAAACCGACCGCCGGTGACGCCGGCGGCGCACCCGCCGAGGTCCCCGCGGGCACCCGCGCCGTCCTCGACGGCAACGAGATCAACCGGGCGCTGACCCGCATCGCCCACGAGGTGCTCGAACGCACCAAGGGCGGCCACGGCGTCACCCTCCTGGGCATCCCCTCCCGCGGCGTCCCGCTCGCCCGGCGCCTGGCCCGGCGCATCGAACGCGTGGAGGACCTCACCGTTCCCGCCGGCTCGCTCGACATCACCATGTACCGCGACGACCTGCGCTCGGCCCCCGTCCGGGCCCTGGGCCGCACCGAGATCCCCGCGGGCGGTCTGGACGACCGCGTCGTCGTCCTGGTCGACGACGTCCTCTTCTCCGGCCGTACCGTCCGCGCCGCGCTCGACGCCCTCGGCGACCTCGGGCGCCCCCGCGCGGTCCAGCTCGCCGTCCTCGTCGACCGCGGCCACCGCGAACTGCCCATCCGCGCCGACTACGTGGGCAAGAACCTGCCCACCTCGCTGCGCGAGAGCGTCACCGTGCGCCTGGAGGAGACCGACGGCCACGACGCGGTCCTGCTCGGCCCGGCGCGCCCGCGCCCCGGCACCACGGAGGGGAACGCCTGATGCGCCACCTGCTCTCCACCGGCGACCTGACCCGCGACGAGGCCGTCCTCATCCTGGACACCGCCGCCGAACTCGCCCAGGTCGGCGACCGCTCCGTCAAGAAGCTGCCGACCCTGCGCGGTCGCACCGTGGTCAACCTCTTCTACGAGGACTCCACCCGCACCCGCACCTCCTTCGAGCTGGCGGCCAAGCGCCTGTCCGCGGACGTCATCAACTTCTCCGCCAAGGGCTCCAGCGTCTCCAAGGGCGAGAGCCTCAAGGACACCGCGCTGACCCTGCAGGCCATGGGCGCTGACGGAGTCGTCATCCGCCACAGCGCCTCCGGGGCCGCCCACCGCCTGGCCAACTGGGTCGACGGCTCGGTGCTCAACGCGGGCGACGGCACCCACGAGCACCCCACCCAGGCCCTGCTGGACGCCTTCACCATGCGCTCCCGCCTGGGCCGCCTGGAGGGGCTGCGCGTGGCCGTGGTCGGCGACATCCTGCACAGCCGCGTCGCCCGCTCCAACGTGCTGCTGCTCACCACCCTGGGCGCCCACGTCACCCTGGTCGCGCCGCCCACCCTGCTGCCGGTCTCGGTGCACACCTGGCCGTGCGAGGTCTCCTACGACCTCGACACCGTCCTGCCCAAGTCCGACGTGGTCATGATGCTGAGGGTCCAGGCCGAGCGGATGCGCGAGTCCTTCTTCCCCTCCGCGCGCGAGTACAGCCGCAACTACGGGCTGGACGGCGAACGCCTGTCCCACATGCCCGAGGACGCCATCGTCATGCACCCCGGGCCCATGGTCCGCGGCATGGAGATCTCCGCCGAGGTCGCCGACTCGCCCCGGTGCACCGTCACCGAGCAGGTCGCCAACGGCGTCAGCCTGCGCATGGCGGTGCTCTACCTGCTGCTCGGCGGCTCCTGAGGGAGGCCGGCGACCACCGCCCGGCCCCGCTCCCCCACGACTCCAGAACACGAGGAAGCCAACACCGCGATGCCCGACACCCATGCACCGCACCTGATCCGGGGCGCCAGCCCCGCGGGCGGCGATCCCGTCGACCTGCTCCTGGCCGACGGCCGCATCGCCGCGATCGGTCCGGACCTGGACGCCCCCGAGGGCGCCCACACCACCGAGGCCGCCGGGCTCGTCGCCCTGCCCGGACTGGTGGACCTGCACACCCACCTGCGCGAACCCGGCCGCGAGGACGCCGAGACCGTCGCCAGCGGCTCCCGCTCGGCCGCCATGGGCGGCTACACCGCGGTCCACGCCATGGCCAACACCGACCCCGTCGCCGACACCGCCGGTGTGGTCGAGCAGGTCTGGCGCCTGGGCCGGGAGGCGGGCTACTGCGACGTACGCCCCGTCGGCGCCGTCACCGTCGGCCTGGCCGGACAGCAGCTCTCCGAGATCGGCGCCATGGCCGACTCCGCCGCCCGGGTGCGCGTCTTCTCCGACGACGGCCTGTGCGTCTCCGACGCCCTGCTCATGCGCCGGGCCCTGGAGTACGTCAAGGCCTTCGACGGCGTCATCGCACAGCACGCCCAGGAGCCCCGCCTGACCCAGGGCGCCCAGATGAACGAGGGCTGCGTCTCCGACCGGCTGGGCCTGCCCGGCTGGCCCGCGGTCGCCGAGGAGGCGATCATCGCCCGCGACTGCCTGCTGACCCAGCACGTGGGCTCGCGCCTGCACGTGTGCCACGTCTCCACCAAGGGCTCGGTCGACATCATCCGCTGGGCCAAGGCCCGCGGCTGCGACGTCACCGCCGAGGTCACCCCCCACCACCTGCTGCTCACCGACGAGCTGGTGGAGAGCTACGACCCCGTCTACAAGGTCAACCCGCCCCTGCGCACAGCCGAGGACGTCCAGGCGCTGCGCGAGGGCCTGGCCGACGGCACGATCGACATCGTCGCCACCGACCACGCCCCCCACCCGGCGGAGGCCAAGGAGACCGAGTGGTCCACGGCCGCCATGGGAATGGTGGGCCTGGAGACCGCGTTGGCCGTCGTGCAGCGCACCATGGTCGACACCGGCCTGCTCACCTGGGAGGGCGTCGCCGACCGCATGTCCGCGGCCCCGGCCCGCATCGGCCGGGTCCACGACCACGGCCGCGGCCTGGAGGTCGGCGCGCCAGCCAACGTCGTCCTGTACGACCCGGCCGCACCGGTCGAGGTCGACGGGGCGGCCATGGCCAGCAAGAGCGGCAACACCCCCTTCCGGGGCATGACCCTGCCCGGTTCGGTACGCGCCACGTTCCTGCGCGGCGCCCCGACCGTGCTGGAGGGGAAGATCCAGTGAACACAGCAGCGACAGAAGCAAGCGCCCAGGCCAGCCCGGGCACAGAGGAGGGGGCACACGTGTCCGAGACCACCGGCGGACCGGCGATCCTGGTTCTTGAGGACGGCCGCGTCTTCCACGGCCGCTCCTTCGGCGCCACCGGCGAGACCTTCGGCGAGGCGGTCTTCAACACCGGCATGACCGGCTACCAGGAGACCCTCACCGACCCCTCCTACCACCGCCAGATCGTGGCCATGACCGCCCCGCACATCGGCAACACCGGCGTCAACGACGACGACCCCGAGTCGGGCCGCATCTGGGTCGCCGGGTACGTCGTGCGCGAGCCCGCCCGCATCCCGTCCAACTGGCGCGCCCAGCGCACCCTGGACGAGGAGCTGCGCCGCCAGGGCGTGGTCGGCATCGCCCTGACCGGCACCCGCGCCCTGACCCGCCACCTGCGTGACAGGGGCGTCATGCGCGCCGCGATCAGCACCACCGAGACCGACCCCGGGGCCCTGCTGGAGCGCGTGCGCCAGCAGCCGCCCATGGCCGGGGCCGACCTGGCCGCCGAGGTCAGCACCACCGAGAACTACGAGGTGCTGCCGCCCGAGGGCGTGGCGACCCGCTTCCACGTGGCCGCCGTCGACCTCGGCATCAAGGCCATGACCCCCCAGCGCCTGGCCGAGCGCGGCTGCCGGGTCACCGTGCTGCCGGCCACCGCCACAGCCGAGGACATCCTCGCCCTGAACCCGGACGGGGTGTTCTTCAGCAACGGCCCCGGCGACCCCGCCACCGCCGACGGCCCCGTCGCCGCCATGCGCGGCGTCCTGGACGCGGGCCGGCCGCTCTTCGGCATCTGCTTCGGCAACCAGATCCTGGGCCGCGCCCTGGACCTGGGCACCTACAAGCTGACCTTCGGCCACCGCGGCGTGAACCAGCCGGTGATCGACACCCGCTCCGGCCGGGTCGCCATCACCAGCCAGAACCACGGATTCGCCGTGGACGCCCCCCTCGACACGCCCTTCGACACCCCTTACGGCCGGGCCGAGGTGAGCCACATCGGCCTCAACGACCAGGTCGTCGAGGGCCTGCGGCTGCTGGACCGTCCCGCGTTCAGCGTCCAGTTCCACCCGGAGGCCGCCGCCGGCCCCCACGACGCCGCCGAGCTCTTCGACGCGTTCGTCGACCTGATGTCCGCCCAGCCCGCTCCGGCTGCCAAGTAAGCAAGAGGGAAGCAGAGCATGCCGCGCCGTAGTGACCTTTCATCCGTCCTCGTGATCGGCTCCGGGCCGATCGTGATCGGGCAGGCGGCCGAGTTCGACTACTCGGGAACCCAGGCCTGCCGTGTCCTCAAGGCCGAGGGCCTGCGGGTCATCCTGGTCAACTCCAACCCGGCCACGATCATGACCGACCCCGAGATCGCCGACGCCACCTACGTGGAGCCGATCACCACCGAGATGATCGAGAAGATCATCGCCAAGGAGCGCCCCGACGCCCTGCTGCCCACCCTGGGAGGGCAGACCGCGCTCAACGCCGCCATCTCCCTGGACGAGGCGGGCGTCCTGGACAAGTACGGCGTCGAGCTCATCGGCGCCAACATCGCGGCCATCCAGGCCGCCGAGGACCGCGAGAGCTTCAAGGGCATCGTGGAGCGCGTCGGCGGCGAGTCCGCCCGCTCGCGCATCTGCCACACCCTGGAGGAGTGCCTGGCCGCCGCCGAGGAGCTCAACTACCCCGTGGTCGTGCGCCCCTCGTTCACCATGGGCGGTGCGGGCTCGGGCTTCGCCCACGACGAGACCCAGCTGCGCCGCATCGCGGGACAGGGCCTGGCGCTCTCCCCGACCACCGAGGTGCTCCTGGAGGAGTCCATCCTCGGTTGGAAGGAGTACGAGCTGGAGCTCATGCGCGACGCCAACGACAACGTCGTGGTCGTGTGCTCCATCGAGAACCTCGACCCCATGGGCGTGCACACCGGCGACTCCATCACCGTCGCCCCCGCCATGACCCTCACCGACCGCGAGT
Source organism: Nocardiopsis sp. FR4 (assembly GCF_009830945.1). GTDB lineage: Bacteria > Actinomycetota > Actinomycetes > Streptosporangiales > Streptosporangiaceae > Nocardiopsis. The sequence continues at coordinate 66,869 of NZ_VWVV01000018.1, forward strand.
ACCAGCAGTTGCGCGACATCGGCATCGCGGTCATCCGCGAGGTCGGCGTGGACACCGGCGGCTGCAACATCCAGTTCGCCGTCCACCCCACCACCGGCCGGATCATCGTCATCGAGATGAACCCGCGTGTGTCGCGCTCCTCGGCGCTGGCCTCCAAGGCCACCGGCTTCCCGATCGCCAAGATCGCCGCCAAGCTCGCCGTCGGCTACACCCTGGACGAGATCCCCAACGACATCACCCAGAAGACCCCGGCCAGCTTCGAGCCCGCGCTCGACTACGTGGTCGTCAAGGTGCCCCGGTTCGCCTTCGAGAAGTTCCCCGGTGCCGACCCCGGCCTGACCACCACCATGAAGTCGGTGGGCGAGGCCATGGCCATCGGCCGCTCCTTCCCCGAGGCCCTGCAGAAGGCCATGCGCTCCCTGGAGAAGAAGGGTGTGGGCCTGACCTGGGAGGGTGAGCCCGGCGACAAGGACGACCTGCTGCGCCGCGCCGCCGTGCCCACCGAGTACCGCCTGCGCCAGGTCCAGCAGGCCCTGCGCGCCGGGGCCACCGTGGCCGAGCTCCACGAGGCCACCAAGATCGACCCCTGGTTCCTGGACCAGATGCTGCGCCTGGAGGAGATGGCCCGCGTCCTGGCCGCGGCGCCCAAGCTCGACGCCGACCTGCTGCGCGAGGCCAAGGGGCTGGGCTTCTCCGACGTCCAGATCGGCCAGATCACCGGCCGCACCGAGGAGGTCGTGCGCGAGCTGCGCCACGCCCTGGGCATCCACCCCGTCTACCTGACCGTGGACACCTGCGCCGCCGAGTTCGCGGCCCGGACGCCCTACCTGTACTCCAGCTACGACGAGGAGACCGAGGTCCCCACGGGCGACCGGCCCAAGATCATCATCCTGGGCTCGGGACCCAACCGCATCGGCCAGGGCGTGGAGTTCGACTACTCCTGCGTCCACGCCTCCTTCGCGCTGTCCGAGGCCGGGTACGAGACCGTGATGGTCAACTGCAACCCCGAGACCGTCTCCACCGACTACGACACCAGCGACCGGCTCTACTTCGAGCCGCTCACCCTGGAGGACGTGCTGGAGGTCGTGCGCGCCGAGCAGGCCGCCGGACCGGTCGTCGGGGTCATCGTCCAGCTCGGTGGCCAGACCCCGCTGGGCCTGGCCCGCCGCCTCAAGGACGCCGGGGTGCCCATCATCGGCACCAGTCCCGAGGCCATCGACCTGGCCGAGGACCGCGGCGCGTTCGGCAGGGTCCTGGACCAGGCCGGTCTGCCCGCCCCCAAGTACGGCACCGCCCACTCCTTCGCCGAGGCCAAGGCCGCCGCGGACGAGATCGGCTACCCCGTCATGGTCCGCCCCTCCTACGTGCTGGGCGGCCGGGGCATGGAGATCGTCTACAGCGAGACGATGCTCGCCGACTACATCGAGCGCAACGCCGAGGTCAGCCCCGAGCACCCGGTGCTCATCGACCGCTTCCTCGACGACGCCATCGAGATCGACGTCGACGCCCTCTACGACGGGCGCGACCTGTACCTGGGCGGCGTCATGGAGCACATCGAGGAGGCCGGGATCCACTCCGGCGACTCGGCGTGCACCCTGCCCTCCATCACCCTGGGCCGCGAGGACATCGAGCGGATCCGCTACTCCACCGAGGCCATCGCCCGGGGCACCGGGGTGCGCGGCCTGATCAACGTCCAGTACGCGCTCGCCTCCGGCGTGCTCAACGTGCTGGAGGCCAACCCGCGCGCCTCGCGCACCGTGCCGTTCGTGTCCAAGGCCACCGCGGTGCCGCTGGCCAAGGCCGCCGCCCGCGTCATGGCCGGGGCCACCATCGCGGAGCTGCGCGAGGAGGGCATGCTGCCCGCCACCGGCGACGGCGGCGACCTGCCGGCGGACGCGCCGGTCTCGGTCAAGGAGGCCGTGCTGCCCTTCAACCGGTTCATCGACAGGAAGGGCGAGGGCGTCGACACCATCCTCGGCCCGGAGATGCGCTCCACCGGCGAGGTCATGGGCCTGGACACCGAGTTCGGCGCGGCCTACGCCAAGTCGCAGCTGGCCGTCAACGGCTCCCTGCCCGAGAAGGGCCGGGTGTTCGTCTCGGTGGCCAACCGCGACAAGCGCTCGATGATCTTCCCGGTCAAGCGCCTGGCCGACCTGGGCTTCGAGATCCTGGCCACCGAGGGCACCGCCGTGGTGCTGCGCCGCAACGGCGTGCACGCCACCGTGGTGCGCAAGCACAGCGAGGGCAGCGGCCCCGAGGGCGAGCCGACCATCGTCCAGCTCATCCACGCCGGGGGCGTCGACCTCATCGTCAACACGCCCTTCGGCAGTGCCGGGCAGGCCGGTCCGCGCCTGGACGGCTACGAGATCCGCACCGCGGCCGTGCTGCGCGGCGTGCCCAGCGTGACCACCGTGCAGGGCCTGGCCGCCGCGGTGCAGGCGATCGAGGCGCGGGTGCGCGGCGACGTCGGGGTGCGCTCCCTGCAGGAGCACGCCCGGACCCTCACCGCCAGCCGGACCCGCTGACCCGTGCGGGGGCGCCGCGGGCGGTTCGCCCACGGCGCTCCCGCCGATACGGTGGTCGGCACAGGGCAGCAACTCCAGAGGGGGGAGGGCGGCGTCGGCGCCCGGGTCCGTGACACCGGGGCTTCGGCGCCACGCACTGATGAGCGACAACGGACCGGTGCAGGCCAGGTGTCCGGTGCTGAACGTGCGCCGGGTGGACGCCTACTACGCCATCACCGTGGTCGCCCCGGGCATCGCCGAACGCTTCCGCTCCGGGCAGTTCGTGTCGGTGGCGGTGGGCGGCGACCACTCCAGCACCCTGCTGCGCCGCCCCTTCGCCATCCACGACGTCAAACCCGACTACGGCGGAACGGTGGAGTTCCTGTTCGCGGTGCGCGGCACCGGCACCGCCTGGTTGTCGGAGCGAAGATCGCGCGACCTGCTGGACGTGGTCGGTCCCCTGGGCCGCCCCTTCCCGCTGCCGCGCGACCCGGTCAACTGCGTGCTGGTGGGCGGCGGCTCGGGCAGCGCCCCGCTGTTCCCGCTCGCCCAGTCGCTGCGCAGGCGCGGCTGCCGTGTCGACTTCGTGCTCGGGGCGGCCTCCGCCGACCGGGTCTTCAGCGCCATCACCGCGCGCCGCATCGCCGAGACGGCCACCTTCACCACCGACGACGGCTCCTTCGGCACCCGCGGCCGGGTCACCGACGTCCTGGGCCGGGTGGTCGAGGAGTGCCGCTCCGACGCCGTCTACGCCTGCGGTCCGATGCCCATGCTGCGGGCGGTCACCGCCGTGGCGGGCAACCACGGCATCCCCGTCCAGGTGGCGGTGGAGGAGACGATGGCCTGCGGCACCGGGATCTGCATGACCTGCGTCATCCCGGTGGTGGGCGAGGACGGCATCACCCGCATGGTGCGCTCGTGCGTGGACGGCCCGGTCTTCCGCGGTGAGCAGGTGCGCTTCGACGACGTGGGCACCATTCCCTTCGACGCCCTGGGAGCCCCCGGCTGGAAGGGCTCCAGCGCCGCCCGGGCCGCCGAGTCGGCCCGCGACATCGCCTGAGCGCGGCCCGCCCCCGCCGCCCGCGGGCGCGCCCGGCCGGCACCCGCGGGACCCGTACCCGCGGGGCCGCGGACTCCGCACGGGACGGACCCCCGCACCCCGAAGACGAACCCCCAGAGGAAGAGTGAACGCAGACCTCAGGACCCGCCTGGGCGGCTGGGAACTGCCCAACCCGGTGGTGACCGCCGCCGGGTGCGCCGGATCCGGCCGCGAACTGGCCCAGTTCTTCGACATCGCCTCCATCGGCGCCGTCACCACCAAGTCGGTGATGCTGGAGCCGCACGCCGGACGGCCCGCCCCCCGCATGGCCGAGACGCCCAGCGGGATGCTCAGCACGACGGGTATGCAGGGGCCCGGAGTGGACGTGTTCCTCCAACGGGACCTGCCCTGGCTGCTCTCCCGGGGCGGCCGGGCGATCGTGTCCATCGCCGGCGCCGGTGTGGGCGAGTTCGGCGAGCTGGCCCGGCGCGTCTCGGCGGCGGAGGGGGTCAGCGCGATCGAGGTGAACCTCTCCTGCCCCGACCCCGCCGACCCCGCGGGGCGCCACTTCGCCGACGACCCGGCGAGGGCCGCCGCCGTGGTGGGCACGGTGCGCTCCCACACGCGCTCCGGGCTGCCGGTGCTGGCCAAGCTGGCCGCCGACGTCCCCGACGTGGTGGCGCTGGCCACCGCGTGCGTGCGGGCGCGCGCGGACGGGCTGTCCATGGTCAACACCGTGCGCGGTATGGCCGTGGACACCCGCACCCTGCGTCCGGCGGTGGCCGGGGGCATGGGCGGGCTGTCCGGCCCGGCCATCCGCCCGCTCGCGGTCGGCTGCGTCTACCGCGTGCACGAGGCGCTGCCGGAGGTGCCCATCGTCGGCATGGGCGGGGTCCGCACGGGCGCCGACGTCCTGGAGTTCATGGCGGCCGGGGCCAGCGCGGTGGCGGTCGGCACGACCAACTTCTCCGACCCCTCGGCGTGCGCGCGCGTGCTGCGCGAGTTCACCGAGCTGCTGGAGGCCCGGGGCCTGGCCAGGGCCGCCGACGTGGTGGGGGCCGCCCACCGGGCGGGGGCGTGACGGTCCGGGCACATGGTGCACAGAGGCTCTGACCGGCCTGAAAGGTCCTGAAACGGCTCTGTGCGACCGCGTGCGCGCAGGCGGTCCATCTGTGTACGGTGCAGGCAGAAACCGCGCCTGCGGCCGCCTGGCGGCCGTTACGGGGAAGTGACCCGGGTGGGGCGCATGAAGCGGCGTATCCGGGGAACCGCACACCTTGGTGGTGTGCACATGACAGTGAACGTGCATCGTCCGGTGCTTCGGTAAGCACGTCCGTAAGTACATCCGTGCGTTGCACGCGCCGACCCGCTCGGCCACACACGACAGAGGAGACGACCGACATGACCGCGCCTTCCGCGCCCATCGCCGTGGCCCTGGACGCCCGGGACCTGGAGACGGCGGCCACCTGGGCCTCGGCCGTCGCGCCGCACGTGAGCACGGTCAAGGTGGGGCTGGAGCTCTACCTGCGCTACGGGCCCGACGTGGTCGGCGCCGTGCGCGGGGCCAGCGGGGTGGGGGTCTTCCTGGACCTGAAGCTGCACGACATCCCGGCCACGGTGGCCGGCGCCGCACGCAGTGTCGCCCACCTGCGCCCCTCCATCCTCACCGTGCACGCCGGGGGAGGGGCGGACATGGTGCGGGCCGCGGTGGAGGCCGCCCCCGACACCACGGTCGCCGCCGTGACGGTGCTCACCTCCATGGACGAGGCGGACCTGGAGCAGGTGGGGCTGCTCGGCCCGTCCCGCGACGCGGTGCGGCGCCTGGCGGCGCTGGCGGTGGGGGCCGGGGCCGGGGCCCTGGTCTGCTCGCCGCGCGAGGTGGCCCTGGTCCGGGACGAGGTCGGGCCCGGAGTCACCCTCATCACGCCGGGCGTGCGCCCGGCGGGGGCGGACCCGGGCGACCAGTCGCGGGTGGCGACCCCGGAGGAGGCGATCGCGGCCGGGGCGGACCTGCTGGTCGTCGGCCGCCCCATCACCCGGGCGCCGGACCCCGGAGCGGCGGCGGCCTCCATCGCCGCGGCGGTGCGCCGGGCCGCGGCCGGCGTCCAGGCAAGCGGAGGAGGACGGCGCCGCTGAGCACTCTTCGACGGCGGAGAAGGGAGTGACACGAGGGGAACGACGGAACCGGGAGACGATCCCTCGTGAGGGGGAGGGCGCGCCCGGTTATGTGTCACAAAAGATTGATAATTGGGTGTGTCCGAAACTCGAACAACACTGCCCAGAGTGACCTGAGTCACCCCTGTGTGACCTCCGCTGGTCGCATGCTCCATCCCTTAGTCAATCGGGACCAAAGTCCTGATTTTCGTCTCTTATAGCAGTTGACTTGTAACTCTGGGTAGTTGGTTCGACGAAATAGCCGCTGAAAGGGCACTTTGCGTTGCCTAACAGGGGTCAGACCTACTAACTTGCGCAGGCGTCCGCCCTCTACAAACGAGTAGAAATCCGAGGTGACCCGGCGTGGCCCTTCCTCCCCTGACACCCGAACAGCGCACCGCGGCTCTGGAGAAGGCCGCCAAGGCCAGAAAAGAGCGCGCGGAGGTCAAGAACAAGCTGAAGAACGGCGGCATCTCGCTGTCCGAGGTCCTCTCCAACGGACTCAAGGACGACGTCATCGGCAAGATGAAGGTGTCGGCACTGCTCGAGTCCCTTCCCGGCGTCGGCAAGGTCCGCGCCAAGCAGATCATGGAGCGGCTCAACATCGCCGAGTCGCGCCGTGTCCGCGGCCTGGGGACCAACCAGCGCGCCGCCCTCGAGGCCGAGTTCGGCGACCTCACCAAGTAGCGCCCAGCGGTACCGCAGTACCCGCTGCGTCCAGCAGCGCCAGCAGCACCTGAACGCAGTACACCGGCCCGCCGCGTCCCCCACAGTCGCGGCGCGGGCCCGGCCGCGACGGCGGCCGACCCCCGGTGAGCTTCGGCGGGCCGCGGCCGGCGGACGGGTGGCCCCAGGCCACAGCCGTCCGCCGCGCCGCGGCCCGGTGGTATAAAGGGAACTTCCCGCGACCGTACGCGGACACACCGCACACCAGCCGCCCGCACGGCCAGGCGCCCGGGCCGGACCCGGCCCCCGGTGCGCGACGCGAGGGCCCCGGCCCCGCCCGTGGCGGACAGGCCCGAAGGGAAGCCTGGAACACACATGTCCGACTCCGGATCCCACCCCAGCCCCGCCCAGAGGCGGCTGACCGTCCTGTCCGGACCCTCGGGTGTGGGGAAGAGCACGGTGGTCGCCCACCTGCGCCGCCAGAACCCCGACGTGTGGCTCTCGGTCTCGGTCACCACCCGCGCACCCCGCCCCGGCGAGCAGGACGGGGTCCAGTACCGCTTCGTCACCGACGAGGAGTTCGACCGCCTCGTCGCCGGGGACCAGCTCCTGGAGTGGGCCCAGTTCGCGGGCAACCGGTACGGCACCCCGCGCCGCCCCGTCGAGGAGCGCCTGGCCGCCGGAGTGCCCGTCCTGCTGGAGATCGAGCTCCAGGGCGCCCGCCAGGTCCGCGCGTCCATGCCCGACGCCCTGCACGTCTTCCTCGCCCCGCCCTCCTGGGAGGAGCTGGTCCGCCGTCTCACCGGGCGCGGCACCGAGTCCGAGGAGGTCATCCAGCGCCGCCTGGAGGTGGCCAGGACCGAGCTGGCCGCCGAGAAGGAGTTCGACACCACGCTCGTCAACACGTCCGTACAGGATGTGTGCGACGAGCTGCTAGCGTTGGTGACCGCGCCCAAGGTGTGATAGCGGCCGGACCCGAGGGTCCGCGCCCCGCGCCGGGCCGGGCACCGTCCCGGCGGCGCCCACGTTCTGACCACCGCACCGCGGCCCCTCGGCCGCGGACCATCCCTGGGGGTAATTCGAAGTGGCTGGTACCGAGCCCGTCGCCGAAGGCATCACCAACCCGCCGATCGACGATCTGCTGGAACTGGTGGACAGCAAGTACAGCCTGGTCACCATGGCCTCCAAGCGCGCCCGCCAGATCAACGCCTACTACGCCCAGCTGGGCGAGGGCCTGCTGGAGTACGTCGGCCCGCTGGTGGAGACCCAGGTCCAGGAGAAGTCCCTGTCCATCGCCCTGCGCGAGGTCAAGGCGGGCCTGCTCACCGCCGAACCCTTCGAGGGTTCCTGATCCCGCCGCTCCCGCGGCGCCCGGGGCCTGGTAGAAACCCTGTCTGTGAGTGACACACAAACCGTTCCCCGGGTGGTCCTCGGCGTCGGCGGGGGCATCGCCGCCTACAAGGCGTGCGAGCTCCTGCGCCGACTGACCGAGTCCGGCCACCGGGTCCGGGTCGTGCCCACCGCCGAGGCCCTGCGCTTCGTCGGTGAGCCCACCTGGGCCGCCCTGTCCGGCCAACCCGTCGCCACCGGCGTGTGGGACTCCGTGCACGAGGTCCCGCACGTACGCCTGGGCCAGGAGGCCGACCTGGTGTTCGTGGCCCCGGCCACCGCCAACATCCTGGCCAAGGCCGCGAGCGGCCTGGCCGACGACCTGCTCACCAACACCCTGCTCACCGCGCGCTGCCCGGTCGTGTTCGCGCCCGCGATGCACACCGAGATGTGGGAGCACCCCGCCACCCGGGACAACGTGGCCACCCTGCGCTCCCGCGGCGCCCTGGTGCTGGACCCCGCCGTGGGCCGCCTGACCGGCGCCGACACCGGTCGCGGGCGCCTGCCCGAACCCGCGGAGCTGTTCGAGGCCGCCCGCCTGGCCCTGCGCCGCGGCACCGCCGCCCCCGACCTCACCGGCCGGCGCGTGGTCGTCTCCGCGGGCGGCACCCGCGAGGCCCTGGATCCCGTCCGCTTCCTGGGCAACCACTCCTCCGGCAAACAGGGCTACGCCCTGGCGCGCACCGCCGCCGCCCGCGGCGCGGAAGTGACCCTGGTCGCCGCCAACGTCACCCTGCCTGACCCCGCCGGAGCGCGCGTCGTGCGCGTGGAGTCGGCCCGGCAACTGGCCGAGGCGATGGAGGCCGAACGCGCGGGCGCCGACGTGCTCGTCATGAGCGCCGCCGTCGCCGACTTCCGCCCCGCGGCCAGCGCCGCCTCCAAGATCAAGAAGTCCGGTGCGGCCCCCGCGCCCATCGAACTCGTGGAGAACCCCGACATCCTCGCCGGACTGGTCGCCTCCCGCGGCGCCGAAGGCCTGGCGCAGACCATCGTGGGCTTCGCCGCCGAGACCGACGACGTGCTCGCCAACGGCCGCGCCAAACTGCGGCGCAAGGGCTGCGATCTGCTCGTGGTCAACCAGGTCGGCGGCGGGCGCGCCTTCGGCACCGAGGACAACCAGGCCGTCATCCTCGGCGCGGACGGCACCGCGGTCGACGTTCCCACCGGGCCCAAGGAGGACCTGGCCGACCGGGTCTGGGACCTGGTCCGCCAGCGCCTGGGCTGAGGCGGGCCCCGGCCGGGGCGGACGCGCCCGCGCGCTGGACTGGATTCCTACCGCCGAGTACGCCACACTGCGAGCGGGTGCCCGTGACGAACAGCGCGTTCGACCGCCGGGTGCCCCTCCCCACCAGTCCCGTTACAGTGGACCAACAACCAACCCCGTCGGTCGGTAACGACCGCCCCGGCAGGCAGCCGGGGGCGGCCCCCGCCGCGCCGACACTGTCAGCCAGCAGCCGCTGCAAGGAGTCACGCAACGTGTCCCGCCGCCTTTTCACCTCCGAGTCGGTCACCGAGGGCCATCCCGACAAGATGGCCGACCAGATCAGTGACGCGATCCTCGACGCGATGCTCACCAGCGACCCGCGCAGCCGGGTCGCGGTCGAGACACTGATCACCACCGGTCAGGTCCACATCGCGGGCGAGGTCACCACCCAGACCTACGTCGACATCCCCGCCATCGTGCGCGAGAAGATCCTCGAGATCGGTTACGACTCCTCCGCCAAGGGGTTCGACGGTGACTCCTGCGGGGTCAACGTCTCCATCGACGCCCAGTCCCCCGACATCGCCCAGGGGGTCGACACCGCCTACGAGGCGCGTGTCGAGAACGAGGACGACGCCCTCAACCAGCAGGGCGCGGGCGACCAGGGCCTGATGTTCGGCTACGCCAACCGGGAGACCCCCGAGCTGATGCCGCTGCCGATCAAGCTGGCCCACTCCCTGGCCGAGCGCCTGGCGGCCGTGCGCCGCAACGGCACGGTGCCCTACCTGCGCCCCGACGGCAAGACCCAGGTCACCGTCGAGTACGACGGCCAGACCCCGGTCCGCCTGAACACCGTCGTGGTCTCCAGCCAGCACTCCGCCGACATCAACCTCGACGAGATGCTCACCCCCGACATCCGTGAGCACGTCATCGAACCGGTCGTGTCCGCCTTCGGCCTGGAGGCCGACGACTACCGCCTCCTGGTCAACCCCACCGGCCGCTTCGAGATCGGCGGCCCCATGGGCGACGCGGGCCTGACCGGCCGCAAGATCATCGTCGACACCTACGGCGGCTACGCCCGCCACGGCGGCGGCGCCTTCTCCGGCAAGGACCCCTCGAAGGTGGACCGCTCGGCCGCCTACGCCACCCGCTGGGTCGCCAAGAACATCGTGGCCGCCGAACTCGCCGAGCGCGCCGAGGTCCAGGTCGCCTACGCCATCGGCAAGGCGCACCCGGTCGGTGTGTTCATCGAGACCTTCGGCACCGAGAAGGTCGCCCCGGATCTGATCGAGAAGGCCGTCAAGGAGGTCTTCGACCTGCGCCCGGCCGCCATCGTGCGCGACCTGGACCTGCTGCGCCCGATCTACTCCCGCACCGCCGCCTACGGCCACTTCGGCCGTGAGCTGCCCGAGTTCACCTGGGAGAGCACCGAGCGCGCCGCCGCGCTGCGCTCCTTCGTGGGGGCCTGAGACCTCCTCCAGCGCGCTCCCTCCGGGGCGAGCGGCCCGGACCGGCCGCCCGCCCCGGACGCGTGTCACCCCCTTCCGCATGTCACACGCCCCTTTCGGCCACTCCGTGTTATTCCGTATATACGACGTGTGACATTCGTGTGCGGAACCGGAGGGGACCATGACCGTGGCGACGGCGGTGGCGGCGGTGGGGCTCGCGGTGCTGGCCGCCCTTCCCGGGGCGGCGCCCGCCGCTGCGGAGGGCCTCCCCGGCGCGGGCGAACTGCGCGTGCGCCTGAGCGCCAGCGCCGACGAGGAGCGACTGGGCCCGGGCGACCGGATCCACTACGTGGTCCGCGTGCGCAACTCCGGGACCGAGACCCTGCGCGAGGCCGAGATCGTGCAGTTCCTGCCGCCCACCATGCGCTACGTCTCCGGATCGGGCGGGGCCGGGGCGGGGGAGGGCCGGGTGACCTGGACGCGCTCGCTGCGCCCGGGCGAACTGGTGCGCATGCGCGTCACCGGCGAGATCACCGGGGTCCGCGACGGGGGGGAGCATCCGGTCACCACGGTGTGCGCGCGCCCGGCTCCCGACGCGGTCCTGGTCTCCTGCGACGCCGCCGTACACCGCGTCCACGCGGCACTGCCCCTGGTCTGGGTGGTCACCGGGCTGGCCTTCGGCGCCGCACTGGCCCTGTGCGTCGGCGCCATGGTCCGCCACCGCCACACGCACCCGACCGGAGGCCCGCCGCCCGCCGGCACCCGCCCCGCGCCCGAACCCGCCACCGGGGAGCCGGCCGGTACCGACGCGGAGCCCGTGCCCGCCGCCGGGAAACCGGCCGAGCCCGCGATCGGGCCGTCCCTCATCCCGGCGGACGACACGAGGGCCGCCGAACTCGACCCCCGGCCCTGAACGTACGAACCCGACAGGACGGGCGACACGGGAGGGCCGCAACCGCACGCCTCCCGCCGCGGAGGGGGGAACGGGTCCGCGGACGCCGACGGGCCGCGGGCGGCCACCGGCCGCCGCGGCCCGTTCCGGGGCACCGCCCCTAGCTCAGCTCGTCGAGTGCCTTCTCCGCCTCGGCCAGCCACGAACGGCGGGCCTCCAGCGCGTCCTCGCACTCGCGGATCCGGCGCGTGTCACCGCTGGCCCGGGCCTTGTCCAGCCGGGTCTCCAGGTCGGCGATCGCCGAGGCCAGCTGGGCGACCGTGTCCTCGGCGCGGGCCCGCGCCTCGGGGCTGGTGCGCTCCCACTCGGCCTCCTCGGCCCGGCGCACGCTGTCCTCGATCTGCCGGAAGGCGCCCTCCAGGTGGTCGCGCACGTCACGCGGCAGCTCACCGGCCTCCTCCCAGGCCTCCTGGAAGTCACGCAGCCGGGCGCGCGCCCGCCTCGGGTCGGAGATCCCCGGGATCTCCGCCTTGGCCTCGGCCAGGATGCGCTCCTTGGCCTCGGCGTTGACCCGCAGTTCGGCGTCGCGCTCGGCGAAGGTCGCGTTGCGCGCGTCGAAGAAGGTGTCCTGGGCCGCCTTGAAGCGCGTCCACAGCTTGTCCTCGCTGGCTCTGTCCGTGCGGCCGCTGCGCTTCCAGCGCTGCATCAGGTCGCGGTAGGCGCGGGCCGTGGGGCCCCAGTCCGTGGAGGAGGCCAGGGCCTCGGCCTCCTCCACGATGCGCTCCTTCTCCGCCCGTACCGCCTCGCGCTCCTGGTCCAGGTTGGCGAAGTAGGCCTTGCGCCGCTTGGAGAAGGAGTTGCGCGCCGCCGACATCCGCTTCCACAGCGCCTGCTCGGTGGGACGGTCGGCCCGCGGGGCCTTCTTCCACTCCTCGATGAGCTGCAGCATGCGCTCGCCGCCGGACTTCCAGTGCGTCGTCTCCGCCGCGACCCGCTCGGCCTCGGCGACGATGCGCTCCTTGATCTCCCGGGCCTGGCCGCGCGCCTGCTCCTGGGCCTGCTTCTGCTCGACCTTGCGCTCCTCGGCGCGGTCGGCCAACACGTCCAGGCGCTTCATCAGCGAGTCCAGGTCACCGACCGCGTGCGCGTCGCGGACCGCGTCGCGCAGCTTGTCGATGTTCGCCATCGCCGCGGAGGCGGACAGGTCGGTGCTGCGCAGCCGCTTCTCCAGCAGCTCCACCTCGGTGACCAGGGCGTCGTACTTGCGGCGGAAGAACGTCAGGGCCTCCTCCGGCGCCCCCGCCTGCCACGATCCGACGACCCGCTCGCCTTCGCTCGTGCGCACGTAGACCGTGCCGTCGTCGTCTACGCGGCCCCAAGGGTCCGTGGTCACCGTGTCCTCCTGCTGTCATGAGCCCGGCCGTGGGACGGGTTCGGGTCGTCGCGTCGTGTCCTCGCCGGTTCGTGACGGGAACCACCGTGCTCAGCACGATATCCGTACGATTCGGCGGGAGGCGCCGCGCCGTGATTCACGTCTGCGCGGATCACGGGTGTCCGCGCACCCTCGCGCGCTGGGTCGGCCCGCCCCTTCCGCGCAGTTCAGGCGTGGTTCGGGGCGCCGGTACCGCACCAAGGTCGGTGACCAATATGGCATTACCACGCGGTTTGGCAAAGAGGCCAGCCGCGCGCGGTGATCGAATGGTGATCAAACGCTTTCCAGCGGGAGCCGATCGGGTCGCCGCCCCCTCCGGGCGTCGGTAGGCTCAGGAGCCGGGGTCCGCCGTAACCCCGCCGCCCCCGACCGTGTACCCGACCGAGGAACAGGACGACATCCGCCGTGCTCATCGCCGCACTCCCCACCGGGCCCCTCGCCGCGAACTGCTACGTGCTCGCACCGGCCCCGGGCGGCGACTGCGTCATCGTCGACCCGGGCCAGGAGGCCGCCGAACAGGTCGACAAGGTGCTCACCGAACACGGCCTGACCCCCGTCGCCGTCCTGCTCACCCACGGCCACTTCGACCACGTGTGGTCGGCCGCCGACCTGTGCGCGCGACACAAGGTCCCCGTCCACCTGCACGCCGCCGACCGCGCACTGCTCACCGACCCCGCCGCGGGCGTGGACCCCGGCTTCGCCGCCCAGCTGTCGGCCCTGCTGGGCCCGGGCCCGTACACCGAACCCGAGGAGCTGGTCGAGGTCTCGGGCGGCGACACCCTCACCCTGGCCGGACTGGACTTCGGGGTCGAGCACACCCCCGGCCACACCCCCGGTTCGGTCGTCTACACCGCGACCACCGAGGACGGCGTCCCGGTGATGTTCGCGGGCGACCTGGTCTTCGCCGGATCCATCGGCCGCACCGACTTTCCCGGCGGCGACCACGGGGCCATGCTGCGCAGCCTCGCCAGCGCCGTGCTGGCCCGCCCCGACGACACCCAGGTCCTGCCCGGCCACGGCCCGGCCACCACCGTCGGACGCGAGCGCGCCAAGAACCCCTACCTGCGCGATATCAACGGCTGACCCGCGAGTTCCGGCCCCGTCTCCTCCCGCAGGGACCACGTATGACCATCCAGCAGCACCAGCGCCCGCACGACGGACGAGATACGGGCACCGGCCCCGCCCGCACGCGGTGGCCGGTGTTCCTACCCGCCGCCCCGCACGGATGCGCGCGGGGCGGTGTCCACAGGTCTGGCCCGTACCGAAGCGCAGGTCGGGCACACTTGACATGAACAAGACGCTGAAGGAGAAGTCCGTTGATACGCACGCATGAGGCAGGTGCGTTGCGCGCCGAGCACGCCGGCGCCACTGTCGTCCTCGCCGGTTGGGTGGCCCGCCGCCGCGACCACGGCGGCGTCGTCTTCCTCGACCTGCGCGAGGCCTCCGGGGTGGTGCAGGTCGTCGTCCGCGAGGACGACCTCGCCCACGACCTGCGCGCCGAGTACTGCATCAAGGTCACCGGCTCGGTACGGGTGCGACCCGAGGGCAACGAGAACACCGAGATCCCCACGGGCGCCGTCGAGGTCGTCGCCGACGAGATCGAGGTGCTCAGCGAGGCCGCGCCGCTGCCCTTCCAGCTGGACAGCGCCGCGGACGTGGCCGAGGAGACCCGGCTGCGCTACCGCTACCTGGACATCCGCCGCCAGGAGATGGCCGAGAACCTGCGGCTGCGCTCCAAGGCGACCTACGTGGCCCACGAGGTCATGCGCGACCTGGGTTTCACCTACGTCGAGACGCCCTACATGACGCGTTCCACCCCGGAGGGCGCCCGCGACTTCCTGGTCCCGGTCCGCCTCCAGCCGGGCCACTGGTACGCGCTGCCGCAGTCCCCCCAGCTGTTCAAGCAGCTGCTCATGGTCGGCGGCATGGAGCGCTACTACCAGCTCACCCGCTGCTTCCGCGACGAGGACCTGCGCGCCGACCGCCAGCCGGAGTTCACCCAGATCGACCTGGAGATGAGCTTCGTCGACGAGGAGGACATCTTCGCCGTCGGCGAGCAGCTGTTCACCCGCCTGCTGCGCGAGGTGCGCGGGGTGGAGCTGCCCGAGAGCTTCCCGCGGATGCGCTTCGCCGAGGCCATGGACCGCTTCGGCTCCGACAAGCCGGACCTGCGCTTCGGCCAGGAGCTGGTGGAGGTCACCGACTACTTCGCCGACACCCCCTTCCGGGTGTTCAAGGCGCCCTACGTGGGTGCGGTGGTCATGCCGGGCGGCGCCTCCCAGACCCGCAAGGAGCTGGACGCCTGGCAGGAGTGGGCGCGCTCGCGCGGGGCCAGGGGCCTGGCCTACGTGCTGGTGCAGGAGGACGGCACCCTGGGCGGCCCGGTGGCCAAGAACCTCTCCGAGGCCGAGCGCGACGGGCTGGCCGCCAAGGTCGGCGCCGCCCCGGGCGACGCCGTGTTCTTCGCCGCGGGCAAGCGCTTCGAGAGCCAGGAGCTGCTGGGTGCGGCCCGGTTGGAGATCGGCAGGCGCTGCGACCTGATCGACACCTCCCGCTGGGAGATCCTGTGGATCACGGACATGCCCCTGTTCGAGGAGGCCGACGAGGAGGGCACCTGGAAGCCGGTGCACCACCCCTTCACCGCTCCGGCGGTGGAGCACGAGGCCGACTTCCAGGACCACCCCGGCACGACCAACTCCCGGGCCTTCGACCTGGTGCTCAACGGCTACGAGCTGGTGTCGGGCTCCATCCGTATCCACCGCGCCGAGATGCAGCAGCGGATCTTCGACGTCATCGGCCTGAGCAAGGCCGAGGCCGAGTCCAAGTTCGGCTTCCTGCTGGAGGCGTTCAAGTTCGGACCGCCGCCGCACGGCGGCCTGGCCGTGGGGTGGGACCGCATCATCATGCTGCTGGCCGGGCAGCCCACCATCCGCGAGGTCATCGCCTTCCCCAAGACCGCGTCGGGCGGCGACCCGCTGACGGGGGCGCCCACGCCGATCACGGCGGACCAGCGGGCCGAGGCCGGGGTGGACTTCGACCCCGAGAAGGCCGACAGGAAGTAGGCGGCGGGACCCCCGGGCCCACGGGGGCGGCGCGCCGGGTGCGCGCCGCCCCCGCGTGTGTCCGGGCCGGCGCGGGACCCGGCTCGGCACACCTGGATTCCGGGTGCGGGGCCACCGTGTTCGGCGGGCGGCGGGATCCGCACCGCACCCGGGCGCCCGGATCCCCCTTGTGGAAACCGCCGTATTCGGTCACACGGAGAACGGCGTCGACTATCGGGCGTCGGCTGTGGCGGCGGTCGTGGCCGGAGGTGGACGCGCTGCCCCGGTACGGATGCGCTGAGAGCCGTCATCCCCTACCGTTGAGGGCGAATCACCCCTCCCGCGCCGCGGTGGAGCACGTGTTGTGGAGTGAACACAGTGCCCTCACGGGAGGAAATCCCGTACGCGGTCGGAAGTGGTGGTGGAGTGCGTTCTGCGCCATGAAGTCACACGAGCGTAACGATCCACCCGTCGTGGCCCGGGGTAAGAGGCCGCGGAGGTGGAGTTCGGCGCCAGTTCTCCCTACCGGTGGACCTCGGGGTTCGCCTCCGGCCAGGTCACGCGGTCGCCAGGAGTGTGGTGAACCGCTGTGCACCGCCGGTCCGACACCAGAATCGGTCTGACCCCGGACATTAGAATGGGCCGGTCGGAACGTGGCAGGGGTGGCCGCGCCCGAGCGCGGGTGTGACGTCCGAGACGACATGAGGATGAGTCATACGTGAACGGAAAACGCGCTGCAGGCGATGGTTCCGAGAGCGCTCTCGCGGAGGCGTTCTCCCACGCCCCCGAGCCCATGGCGCTCGCCCTGGCCGACGGCGCGATCTGCCACGCCAACCTGGCCTTCACCGAACTCTTCGACCTGGGGGAGTCCGCCCTCCTCGGCCGCCTCTGGTACGACCTGCTCGACGGTGACGACGTCCAGCGCGGCGCCACCGCCCACGAGGAGTCCCTCGGCGGGACCTGGGGGCGCCGCGCGCGCCTGCGCCTGAGCGTGGCCGACAAGGCCGCCCGCCTGGTCGAGGCCGAACTGCGCCCGGTGCCCGCCGACGACGGTGCGCGCGTGGTCGTGCTGCTGCACGTGCTCTCCACCGAGGAGGCCGACCTGCGGGTGGTCAGCGAGCTGCGCACCGACAACTCCGACTCGGTGCTGTGGAGCCTGGACCTCGAGACCGGGCGGCTGCGCGAGCTCTTCGGGCCCACGCCCCTGGGCGCCCTCCTGGCCGGGAACGACCGCGAACTCGAACGGATCCTGGAGCGGGTCCACCCCGACGACATCGCGCGGGTGCGCGACGCCCTGTCCGCCTCCTTCTCCGGCCGCGACTACGAGCAGCGCTTCCGCGTCTTCGACCGCCTCGGCGACGAGCGCTCGCTGCACGTGCGCGCCCGCTACGTCCCCGGCGACCCCGACCGCCTGGTCGGCATCGTCGACGACGTCACCGAGCACGTCCAGCTGGTGCGCCGCCGCCGCCGCACCGAGGCCGAGCACGGCCGCCTGGTGACCGAGCTGTCCTCCAAGCTGGTCTCGGCCACCACCGTGGACAAGGTCATGGACCTGCTCAGCGAGGAGTTCCTGCCCATCTTCGGCGGTGTGCAGGCCATCGCCCTCTACGTCGAGGGCGGGGTGCTGCGCAGCTCCCCCAACGCCCGCTCCGCGGGCAGCAACCTCGACCGCATCGACGGGCGCCGCGCCGACGACACCGACTTCCCCATGGGCGCGGTCATCCAGGACCGCCAGCCCCGCTTCTTCGAGAGCCGGGCCGAGATCATCAGCCGGTTCCCCGCCGCCGTCGAGCTCATGCGCCAGGTGCGCGGCCAGGCCTGGGCCACCGTGCCGATCTTCGGTGACGGCAAGGTGGCCCTGGGCGTGTGGCAGATGGTGTGGGACCGCCCCCACCACGCCAGCCGGGACGAGCGCGCCCTGATGCTCACCTTCGCCGGGCTCGCCGGGCAGGCCCTGCAGCGGATCAAGGCCCAGCAGGCCGAGCTGGAGCTGGCCGACGCCGTGCAGCGCCGGATGCTGCCCCGCCAGGTGGCCAGCTTCCCCGACATGGACATCGCCACCAAGTACCTGCCCTCGCGGGCGGACTGGCGGATCTGCGGCGACTTCTACGACGTCATCGAGCTGCCCGAGAACAAGGTCGGCCTCCTGGTCGGCGACGTGCAGGGGCACGGGGTGGAGGCCGCCGCGGCCATGGGCCAGATCCGGGTGGCCTTCCGCGCCTACGCCACCAACCAGGCCGATCCCGGCGTGGTGCTGGGCGAGACCAACCGCCTGCTCACCGAGACCGGCGAGATCGTCTTCGCCACCTGCGGCTACCTGGTCGTGGACCGGGAGAGCGGGGTCATGCAGGCCGCCTGGGCGGGGCAGCCGCCGGTCGTGCTGGCGGCCCGGGGCGGCTACGAGCTGTGGGAGCCCGAGACCGGCCCGCCGCTGGGCGTGCTCCCCGACGCCGACTACCCCGTCAGCACCCGCATGCTGCCGCCCGGCACCGCGCTGCTGCTGTGCTCGGACGGCCTGGTGGAGAGTTCGGACCTTCCCATGGGGGAGGGGCTGGCACAGGTCGGCGCCGCCCTGGCCGAGCACCACGAGTCCCCTGAGGAGGCCGCGCACGTGCTGGCCGAGATGGCCCCCGCCGGGCGCGGCGACGACATCGCCCTGCTGGTCACCCGGATGGTCCCCTCCGACGAGCCCGCCCGGGACCGGGCCGCGGTGGCCTCGGGGACCTGACCGGCCCCGCTACCCTGGGCAGGTGACCGAAACGCTGTTCGACGACGCCGGGGCCGAGGCCGCGCGGGGCCAGGAGCCGCTCGCCGTGCGCATGCGCCCGCGCACCCTGGACGAGGTCATGGGCCAACGCCACCTGCTGGGGGAGGGAAGCCCACTGCGGCGCCTGGTCGAGGACGACGCGCCGATGTCGGTCTTCCTGTGGGGTCCGCCCGGTACCGGCAAGACCACCCTGGCCACGGTGGTCAGCCGGGTCACCAAGCGCCGGTTCGTGGAGCTGTCCGCCGTCAACGCCGGGGTCAAGGACGTGCGCGCCGTCGTCGACGAGGCGCGCCGCCGGATGGGCATGCACGGGACCCGCACCCTGCTCTTCGTCGACGAGGTGCACCGCTTCAACAAGACCCAGCAGGACGCCCTGCTGCCCGCGGTGGAGAACCGCTGGGTCAGCTTCATCGGCGCCACCACCGAGAACCCCTTCTTCTCCGTGGTCAGCCCGCTGCTGTCCCGCTCGCTGCTGCTGTCCCTGGAGTCCCTGGACGACGACGACATCCGCGCCCTGCTGGAGCGGGCCCTGACCGAGGAGCGCGGGCTGGACGGCCGCTACGCGCTCTCCCCGGAGGGCGCCGACCACCTGGTGCGCCTGTCGGGCGGCGACGGGCGCCGCTCGCTGACCTACCTGGAGGCCGCCGCCCTCGTGGCGGGTCCCCCGGCGGCGGAGCCGGTGACCATCACCGCCGAGCACGTGGAACGGGCCGTGGACCGGCACGCCGTGCGCTACGACCGCTCCGGCGACCAGCACTACGACGTCGTCAGCGCCTTCATCAAGAGCATGCGCGGTTCGGACCCTGACGCGGCGCTGCACTACCTCGCGCGCATGATCGAGGCGGGGGAGGACCCGCGCTTCATCGCCCGCCGCGTCGTCGTGCACGCCAGCGAGGACGTGGGCATGGCCGACCCCACGGCCCTGCAGACCGCCGTGGCCGCCGCGCAGGCCGTCGAGCTCATCGGGATGCCCGAGGCACGGATCAACCTGGCCCAGGCGGTCATCCACATCAGTCTGGCCCCCAAGTCCAACTCCGTGATCAGCGCCATCGACGCCGCGGTGGCCGACGTGCGCGCGGGCCGCGCCGGGCCGGTGCCCGCGCACCTGCGCGACGGCCACTACCGTGGGGCCGCCGAACTCGGCCACGGCAAGGGCTACCGCTACGCCCACGACTACCCCGGGGGCGTGGCCCCGCAGCAGCACGCCCCCGACGGGCTGGCCGACCGCGAGTACTACCGGCCCACCCGGCACGGGGCCGAGCGCCGTTTCGGCGAGGTGCTCCAGCGGATCAGGGGCGTCCTGCGCGGGGGCCGGGGCGACTGAGGCCGACTCAGTCGGTGAACAGTTCGACGATCCGCACGATCTCGCGCGGCTCGCCCTCCGGGGCCTCCTCCTCGGCGAAGGTCACCTCCACGATCACCACCGGGCCCCACGCGAGGTAGTCCACGAAGTCGGCTCCGGTGAGCTCCCAGGTGCCGCGCCCCTCCTCGTCGAGGAAGACGTGGTCGGGGGCGGCGCAGAACTTGGCGCACAGCACCTCGGCGTCGGCGGGGATGACCGCCTCGCCGGGCTCGCCGGCCTCCTGCCACTGTTCGGCCCAGGCGCTGTGGCTGGGCACCCCCTGGCCGCGGACCGGCTCGTCCTCGCGGTCGACCGGGGTGTAGACCCAGGGCCCCGTCTCGGGGGAGTCCTGTTCGGCCGGGTCGAAGCGCACGACCATGGTCAGCGGGCCAGCCTCGGGCGAAGGGCTCTCCTCGACGGGCTCCTCCTCGGCGGAGTCGGAGACCAGGGCGTCCTCCTCGTCCGGGCCGAGCACCTGGGACAGGCCCCACACGCCGGCGCCGGCCAGGCCCAGGGCGAGCGCCGCGCTGCCCGCCAGGAACAGGGCGCGGGCGGGGCGGCGGTTGGACATCCGCCCCTCCAGCCGGATGACCTCGGGCACCCGGGCGGGCGGTTCCACGGCGTGCCACTCGCGCTCCAGGATCAGCGCCAGTTCGTCGCGGCCGGGGGAGGACCCCGGGGCCTCGGGCTCCTGCCCGGCGCCGACGGCGTTCTCGGCCTGCCACACCGCGATGGCCGCGCCGATCACCTCGCGCAGGCTGGGGCGGCGGTGGGGGTCGGGGTCCAGGGCGCGCGCGACCACCGGCCGCAGCCCCCGGGCGAGGCCGTCCAGGTCGAAGGCGCCGCGCGCGGCGCGCTCGGCGATCTCCGCGGGTTCGCCCGGGCCGAAGGGCAGGCGGCCCGTTCCGGCGAAGGCGACGATGGCGCCCCAGGCGAACACGTCGGCGGCGGGGGTGGCCGCCCCGCCCCGGAAGCGCTCGGGGCTCAACCAGGTGGCGCCCGCCCCGTGCATCCGCTCCGCCGAGGCGGCCACCGCGCAGTCCATGATGTGCGGGCCGTGCGACTCCAGCAGGATTTCGCCGGGGCGCAGGGACCCGTGCGCGACCCCCCGGGCGTGCAGGGCGGACAGGCCCTCGGCCAGGCCGGTGGCCAGGGCGATCAGCTTGCCGGTGCCCAGTCCGCCGCGTTTGGTGACGTAGTGCGAGAGCCGCTCGCCCGCCAGGTAGGGCATGGCCAGCCAGGGCGGGTTGGCCTGGCTGTCGAAGGCCAGGGGGACGACCACGCGTTGGGGGTCGACGTTGGACAGGGCCCGCAGGCGCTGATCCAGGGCGGGGTAGACGTCGGGGGAGTCCAGCTCGGGGGAGGCGAGCGTCTTCACGGCGACCAGGCGGTCGCCCGCGTTGGGGGAGGCGGTGTCCACGGCGGCGTAGACGGTGCCGGTGGCCCCCTGCCCCAGGCGTCCGAGGACGAGGTAGGGGCCGATCCGCGACGGGTCGTCCGGATAGAGGGGTGCCAGGTCCGGCGGTACCAGTACGGAGATCTCTCGGGGAGAACGAGGGCTCATGGGTGTCCTGTCGATGCTTCATGGGCCGGTGGACGGCTGAGTGTCCCGACATCGTAGTGAAGATCCCGCTATACAGTGATTCTCCTGCAGAGCGGGCCCCGCGTCGATCCCCGTGTCCCGCCCCGGCCACCGGGGCCCGGGCGGGCCGAACGTGACCGGCGCCACCGGAGGCCGGACCGTGGCGTCTCCGCCCGACCCCCTGGGGAACACGATAGGGTCGGCCGAAACCGGCCAGGCCCGCGTACCGCGGCAAGCACGGCCGCCCCCGGGACGTGTTCGGTGGGTGTACACGCCCCCCGGCCCGGCGCGTGCGCGAGCGGCCGTCCCACACCCTCGAAACCACCCTCTATCTGCCCACGGAGCCCGCATGCTTACCGGAGGAGAGGTCGCCGCGCTCGTCGCCGCGGTGGTCTGGGCGGTGCTGGCCACGTTCCTGTGCGTGGCGATCGTCAAACTGATCAAGCTCATCAACGAGGCGACCCGCGTCGTCTCGGAACTGGGGGAGCGCACCCCGCCGCTGCTGGACGACGTCGCCTCCACGGTGGAGCGCACCAACACCTCCCTCGAACGCGTGGAGGAGATCACCGCCAACGTCCAGGCCAGCTCCGAGGACGTCTCCACGGTCACCGCGCTGACCCGCTCGGTGCTCACCGGACCGCTGGTGAGGGTGGCCTCGCTGTCCTACGGCGTACGCCGCGTGCTCGGCCAGCGCCGGGCCCTGGCGGTGGTCCGCGCCCGCCGCAGGAGGGGGAGCCGGTGATCGGCAGACTGTTCTACCTCGCGGCGGGGGCCGTGATCGGCGGTTACGCGGTCCACCGGGTCAACCGGGCCCGGCGCGCGCTGACGCCGGGCGGCATCGCCGAACGCGTCGAGGGCCAGGTCACCGAGTACCGGAGCGCCCTGCGCGAGCTCAACGAGGACCTGGCCCGGGCGGTACGCGAACAGGAGGAGGAGTTGCTGCGCCGGTACGCCCCTGGCCGGCGGGCCCTGCCCGGGGCCGGGGAGGACCCGGAGGCGTCCTGAGGTCGGGGGCGTCGCGGGAGGTTCCGTGGATCGTGAGGTGTTTTCCGTGCCGCCTGGGTAGGAGGCGGGCATAGGAGCGTTCCCCCATCGGATGGAGACCGTCTCATGTATCCGCAGCAACCTTCGAACGATCCGAACCAGGGCGGACAGCAGCCCGGAGGGTCCTACCCGTCCGGCCAGTACCCGCAGGATCCGGCGTACCAGGGCGGCTACCAGCAGCCCCCCTACGCCCCGGAGGCGGGGAGCCCGGCCAAGATGCCGGGCACGGCCGTCACCGTGCGGGTGCTGATGTTCATCGGTGGTGTGTGCGGCCTGCTCCTGGGTGTGCTCATGTGGCTCGCCGCCGCCATGGCCTCGGGCGACAACGAGTTCAGCCAGGAGTTCCAGCGGGGGATGGAGGAGAGCGGCCTGCGGATATCCGGCGGAGAGGCCGGAACCCTGTTCTTCCTCGTGGGCCTCGTTCCGTTCGTCTACGGGGTCGTCTCCGTCGCGCTGGCCTCGTTCATGGGCCGCCGCAGCCCCGTCATCCTGTGGTCGGTGGTGGTCTTCCAGGCCCTGGCCGCCCTGGTCCTGATCCTGGGCGTGCTCTCCGGCGGTATCGGATCGCTGATCCCGCTGGCCGTCACGATCGCCATGATCGTGCTCATGCTCTTGGCGGGCACGCGCGCCTACTACTCGCGTCCGGCCCCCGGCGCCTACTAGGGACGCCGCGGGCACCGTCCGGGGACCGGCCGCCGGCCGGTCCCCGGCGCGTGTGCGCGACCGCCTCCCCGGCTCCCCGGCGTCCCCTGCGCGACCCTCCGCGGAGCCGTCCCTCACACAGCGGGTTACGGAAAGGCCGAAATCTCCTCCCCTCGCGGCCCCGTGTCCCCTCGGACCCGGAAGACCCGTCCGCCGCTCCGGCCGGACACCCGGTCATGCCCGCGCCCGGGCCCGCCACCGGCGCAGGGAGAAGACGGCACCCCCGCCGCCCGTTTCCGGGGGCGTCCCCGCGCCCGGGCCTCTCCCCGCCGGGGCCCGGGGGTGGCCAGCGGCGATAGCCTGGGAACGACCCGGCCGCCGCCGTCGTCATCCCGGGACGGACCTCCGGCGGCCACCCGCAAACCACGCGCGCTGGCGTCGAGGTCCCCTCTACGATGGGCCCCTACCGACCACGCGTGAGACGGTCCCACGCCGGGACAGACACGTCGCCCCGGGCGGCGGAGCTAGCACAGGAGGGCATCAATGGAGACGGCAGAGATCGCGCGCCGCTTCCTCAGTTTCTTCGAGAAGAACGGACACACCGTGGTGCCCTCGGCAAGCCTCATCGCCGAGGACCCCACGCTGCTGCTGGTGCCCGCGGGCATGGTTCCGTTCAAGCCCTACTTCCTGGGCCAGCGCACGCCTCCCTACGACACCGCCACCAGTGTGCAGAAGTGCATCCGGACCAAGGACATCGAGGAGGTCGGCAAGACCTCCCGGCACGCGACCTTCTTCCAGATGCTGGGCAACTTCTCCTTCGGCGCCTACTTCAAGGAGCAGGCCATCCCCCTGGCCTGGGAGCTGGTCACCACGCCGGTGGCCGAGGGCGGCTTCGGCATCGACCCCGAGAAGCTCTGGGTGACCGTCTACCTCGACGACGACGAGGCGGAGGCCATCTGGCGCGAGAAGGTGGGCGTGCGGCCCGAGCGCATCCAGCGCATGGGCATGGAGGAGAACTACTGGTCGATGGGCGTGCCCGGCCCCTGCGGCCCCTGCTCGGAGATCTTCTACGACCGCGGCCCCGAGTACGGCGCCGACGGAGGCCCGCAGGCGGACGAGAACCGCTACATCGAGATCTGGAACCTCGTCTTCATGCAGTACGAGCGGGGTGAGGGCGGCGACAAGGGCGGCTTCCCGATCCTCGGCGAACTGCCCAAGAAGAACATCGACACCGGGCTGGGCCTGGAGCGCCTGGCCGCGGTCCTGCAGGGCGTCGACAACATCTACGAGACCGACATCATCGGCCGCGTCCTGCACCGCGCCGCCGAGCTGACCGGCACCCGCTACGGCGAGGACGCCGAGCGCGACGTCATGCTCCGCGTGGTCGCCGACCACGTGCGCAGCGCCGTCATGCTCGTCGGCGACGGCGTGCGGCCCGGCAACGAGAAGGCCGGGTACGTCCTGCGCCGCATCCTGCGCCGCTCCATCCGCAACCTGCGCCTGCTCTCGGGTGGGGACACCGCCTTCATGCACGAGCTGACCGAGGTCAGCATCGACGCCATGAAGGACATCTACCCCGACCTGCTGGACCGGGCCGACGTCATCCACGGGGTCATCGACACCGAGGAGCGCAACTTCGCCGACACCCTGCGCGCGGGCACGGCGCTGTTCGGCCGCGCGGCCGAGCGCACCCGCGCCGCGGGCGGCACCGTCTTCTCCGGGTCGGACGCCTTCCAGCTGCACGACACCTACGGCTTCCCCATCGACCTGACCCTGGAGATGGCGGCCGAGCAGGGGCTGTCGGTGGACGAGAAGACCTTCCGCGAGCTCATGCAGCGCCAGAAGGACACCGCCAAGGCCGACGCCAAGGCCAAGAAGCTCGGCAACGCCGACATCTCCCTGTACGCGAGACTGCTGGAGGGCGCCGGGGCGACCGACTTCCTCGGCTACACCGACGCCGCGAGCGAGGCCCAGGTCAAGGGCATCGTCGTCGACGGCGCCGCGGCGCCCGCGGCCCGCGCGGGCGACAAGGTCGAGATCGTGCTGGACCGCACCCCGTTCTACGCCGAGAGCGGCGGCCAGCTCGCCGACACCGGCACCCTGAGCGTGGACGGGCGCGGCGTCGTGGACGTGGAGGACGTGCAGAAGCCGCTGCCCGGCCTGTTCGTGCACCGCGGCACCGTCCGCTCGGGCGAGGTGGTCCTGGACGACACCGTCCACGCCGCCATCGACACCGGCCGCAGGCACGCCATCGAGCGCTCGCACTCGGCCACCCACCTCATCCACGCGGCGCTGCGCAACTCGCTGGGCCCCTCCGCCGGGCAGGCCGGTTCGGAGAACCGCCCCGGCCAGCTGCGGTTCGACTTCACCGCCGAGGCCGCGCTGGGCGGCGACCGCCTGGCCGAGGTCGAGGAGGAGGTCAACAGCGTCCTGGCGGGCGACATCCCGGTGCAGACCGAGGAGAAGGACCTGGACGAGGCGCTGAGGATGGGCGCCCTGGCCATGTTCGGCGAGAAGTACGGCGACCGCGTGCGCGTCGTGGAGATGAGCGACTACTCCGTCGAGCTGTGCGGCGGCACCCACGTGCCCTCCACCGCCAGGCTGGGCATCGTCAAGCTCCTGGGCGAGTCCTCCGTGGGCTCGGGCGTGCGGCGCGTGGAGGCGGCCGTGGGCGTGGACGCCTTCCGGCGCCTGTCCAAGGAGTCGGCTCTGGTCGGCCAGCTCTCCGAGCAGCTCAAGGCCCCGCGCGAGGACCTGCCCGAGCGGATCGACGCCCTCGTCTCCCGGCTGCGCGCGGCGGAGAAGGAGATCGAGAGGATGCGCGCCGAGCAGGTGCTCCAGGCGGCCGGTTCCCTCGCCGAGAAGGCCCGCCGCCACGGCGGCGCCCTCGTCGTCGCCACCCCGGCTCCGGAGGGCACCAGCGGCGACGACCTGCGCAGGCTCGTGACCGACGTGCGCGGTCGCCTCGGCGAGGCCGAGCCCGTGGTCGTGGCGATGACCGCCGTGCCCAAGGACCGCCCGGTCGTGGCGATCGCGGTGAACAAGGCCGCGCAGAGGGCCGGGATCAAGGCGGGCGACCTGGTGGGCGTCGCGGCCCGCGCCCTCGGCGGCGGTGGCGGCGGCAAGCCCGACATCGCCCAGGGCGGCGGCAGCGACCCCGCCAAGGTCGACGAGGCCCTGCGCGCGGTCGAGGAGCGCGTGGCCGGGGCCTGACCGCGTCGGGCGGCCACCGGTCCTGTCCGCGGGCGTGTGCGGTGATCCTGCGATCTCGCACACGCCCGACGCGTGTCCGCGCTCCGGGGCGGGCCACCCCACGGGCCCGGATCCGGAACACGGCGGTGAGATGCCGTGACAAGCCGCAGCGGGTCGGTAACGTCGCCACATGTGACGATGCGGAGAATCGCGACGTTCCCGGACACGGTGCCCGGCGGGAGACGGCCCGCCGCCGCGCGCGGTGGAGCCGTCGGCCGCGCCGCGCGCCACGGCCCCGTGAGGGCCCGTTCGCGCCGGGACGGCGCCGAAGTGACTTACACTCGGACGGAACGCGTCCTGCCCCGGCCACGCCGGGGCAGCCTCCCGCCGGGTCGGCAGGGCGACCTGCGTCCCCGTACGGCGACTGTTGTCGGCGAGGCTGCGTACCGTCATCGAATCGGGCATACTGTGGCGCGTCACAGCCGATCACACGGCTGTCTGTGCGGACTCTCCCGCGATCCAGCTGACGAACAGGACCACCGTGTTGAGGATTTCCCCATCGCGGTGCTGTGCCGACAACGGTACGGCCCGCCCGTGCACTGCCCCCGGTCGCGGGGAGAGGTCCTCTTGAGGCACGGTGTGCGCCTGGCCGTCGATCCGGGCAACGCCCGCATCGGAGTCGCCGCCAGCGACCCGAGCGGTATGCTCGCCAGCCCGGTCGAGACGGTCCCGCGCGGCCGCGGCGACCTCCAGCGAATCGCGCTGCTGGTCCTGGAACGGCAGGCGAGAGAGGTCGTTGTGGGCTACCCTGCCTCACTGTCAGGAGAGGAGGGGCCGGCGGCCCGATCCGCGCGGGAGTTCGCGAACGCGCTCGCGAAGCTCCTGCACCCCGTCCCCGTCCGCCTGGTCGACGAACGCCTCACCACGGTGACCGCCCAGGGACAGCTGCTCTCCGGAGCCTCCTTCGCCAAGAAGGGCGCGAGGGGAGGCCGGGCCCGCCGGTCGGTCATCGACCAGGCGGCGGCCACCGTGCTCCTCCAGAGCGCCTTGGACCAGGAACGGTCAACAGGCCACCCCCCGGGCGAGATCGTCCGCTCCAGCCAGGGAGAAGAATGAACGACAGGGACGACTACCCCGAAACTCCCTATCGTGGGCGCCCCCGCCGCGAGCGCGGTTACGACTACGACCCGCTGAGCGACCCCCTGCCCGCGCAGCCGCCGCCCCCGCGCGGCCGCAGAGCGCGTCCCGAGCCCGAGGCCTGGAACGACGGTCCCGGCACGGACGGGTTCCGGACGCCGGAGTACGCCCCCGGGCCGGAGCAGGGCCCCGCGGCCCCGTCCGCAGGGCGCCGCCGCGCCGAACCCCCCGCCG
Source organism: Nocardiopsis sp. FR4 (assembly GCF_009830945.1). GTDB lineage: Bacteria > Actinomycetota > Actinomycetes > Streptosporangiales > Streptosporangiaceae > Nocardiopsis. Next base: position 94,575 of record NZ_VWVV01000018.1, read on the forward strand.
CCCCGCCCCGGCGCTCCGGCGCCGCCGACGCCCTGCGCGGGGGCCGGGCCGCGCGTTCGGGAGCGACCCGTTCCCCCGAGGAGCCCGGCCCCGGCGGGCCCGCCCCCCAGCAGCCCCCCGCCAGCGACCCCACCCAGGACGCCCTGGCCGCCCTGGCCAACCTGGGGGAGGCCGCCGCGCCCCCCCGCTCCGCCGCCCCGCGGCAGCAGCCGCCCGCAGCCGAGGAGGAGCCGCCCCGCCGCGGCCGCCGCAGGCGCGGACCCGTCGACGACGCCCCTCCGGCGGCGCCCCCCGAGGAACAGCCCCCGGGCCGTCGCGGCCGTCGTAAGCGCGCGCGGCGCGACGACGAGCCCGCCGGCGGCTTCCTGGACGACGCCCCCGAGTCCGACGACCCCTTCTCCGGTGGCTTCCCCGGCGTGAGCAGCTCCGCCGACACCGGCGCCTTCGCCGCGGTCGACGTTCCCCCGTCCCGCCGCCCCCGCCGGGCCCGCGCCGAGGACCCCGAACCGGACACCGGCTCGGGTGCGTTCGCGGCCGGGGGTTTCGACGAGGACGCCCAGCCGCGTGGGCGTCGTGCGCGTCGTGCGCGTGCGTCGGCCGGGGACGAGGAGCCCCGTGGCCGACGCGGCGGTGGTCGCCGTCGGCGCGGTGGCGCGGCGGAGGAGCCCGCTCGCGCGGAGGAGCCCGCTCGCGCGGAGGAGCCCGCTCCGGCCTTCGAACGGGACTATGACACCGGCGGTTTCGCGGTGGAGGAGGACCCCGAACCGGACACCGGCTCGGGTGCGTTCGCCGAGGAGGACGCGGCGGAGGATCCCGAGCCCCGCGGGCGCCGCTCCCGCCGTGCCCGCGCAGATGAGGACGAGGAGCCCCGCGGCCGACGCGGCGGCGGCCGCCGCAGGCGCGGTCGGCGCGAGGAGCCCGAGGAGGACCCGGAGGAGTACGAGTACGAGGAGCCCAAGCTCTCCGACATCGCCGAGGCCTACGGCGGGGGCCGCAGCAGCCGCAGGAAGGCCAAGGAGCTCAGGCGCGCCCGCGCCAACGCGGGCAAGGCGGGCCGGCTCCGCCGCCGCCGCAACAAGACCCTCATGGTCGTGCTGGCCCTGGCCCTCCTCCTCGTCGTCGCGGGCGGCGGCTACGCCGTGATGCGCGCCTACGTCTTCCCGGCCGACTTCGAGGGCCAGGGCAGCGGTGAGGTCATCGTCGTCGTGGAGAAGGGCGACGCGGGCTCCACGGTCGGCGACAGGCTCGCCGACCTCGGCGTCGTGGCCAGCAGCCGCGCCTTCACCAACGCCCTGGACGCCGTGCCACCCGAGGAACTCGGAGACGGCCTGGTCCCGGGCACCTACGCCCTGGCCAGCGGCATGAGCGGAGAGGCGGCCGTGGCCGCCCTGCTCAACCCCGACAACCGGGTCGGCGGGCGCATCACCGTTCGGGAGGGGCTGCCCTCCGAGGAGGCCCTGGAGATTCTCGCCGAGAACACCGACGTGACGCTGGAGGAACTCCAGGAGGCCTACGCGCGGACCGACGAACTCGGCCTGCCCGAGTACGCCACCGAGGGGCCCGCGGGCTACCTGTTCCCGGCCACCTACCGGTTCGACCCGGGCACCGAGGCCCTGTCGATGCTCAAGATCATGGTGCAGCAGCACCACCAGGTCGCGGAGGAGATCGACCTGGAGGGGAGGGCCGCCGCGCTGGGCTACGACCCCAACGAGATCATGGCCATCGCCTCCATCGTCCAGGCCGAGACCGGCACGGAGGAGGACATGCCCCTCATCTCCGCGGTCGTGCACAACCGCATGGAGCTGAACATGGAACTCCAGATGGACAGTACGTGCTTCTACGTCCTGGGCGAGAAGGGCACGTTCCTCAACAACGAGCAGCGTGCGTCCTGCGAGGCCGACCCGCGCGGCTACAGCACCTACGGCATGGTGGGACTCCCCGCCGGGCCGTTCGTGGCGCCCGGCGAGGCGGCCATCGAGGCGGCGCTGGAACCGGCCGACGTGGACTACCTCTACTTCGCGCTCACCGACCCGGAGAACGGTGAGACCGGCTTCTCCACCACACTGGAGGAGCACAACCAGATGGTGGCCGAGAACCAGGCCGAATGGTAGGGAAAGGGGACTCGGGGCCAGTGCGCGCCGCGGTACTGGGCTCACCGGTGGCCCACTCGCTCTCACCGGTCCTGCACACCGCCGCCTACACGGCGATGGGCCTGCACGAGTGGTCCTACGGCATGCACGAGTGCGCCGAGGCGGACCTGGCGCCCTTCCTGGCCGGGCTCGGCACCGACTGGGCCGGGCTGTCCCTGACGATGCCGCTCAAGCGGCGCGCCCTGGAACTGGCCGACACGGTCACCGACCTGGCCCGCCAGGTGGGCGGGGTCAACACCCTCGTGCGCCGGGGCCGCACCTGGCAGGGCCACAACACCGACGTGGCCGGCATCGCCGAGGCCCTGGACGAGGCCGGGGTGGACTCCGCGCGCGGCGCGGTCATCCTGGGCGCCGGGGCCACCGCGGCCTCGGCGCTGGCCGCGCTGCGCGAACTCGGCCTGTCCGGACCGGTCACCGTGCTGGCCCGCGACACCGGGCGCACCGCGGACCTGGCCGCGGCGGCGGAGCGCCTGGGACAGCCGCTGCGGGTGGCCCCGCTCGCGGACCTGGACGCCCACCTGGACGCGGGCCTGGTCGTGTCCTCCCTGCCCCCGGGCGCGGCCGACCGCTACGCCGAGCGGATCGCAGCCTCGGGGGCCGACCTGTTCGACGTGGTCTACGCCCCCTGGCCCACCCGGGCCGCCGCGGTCGTGGCCGGGCACGGCGGCCGGGTGGTCGGCGGCTTCCCGATGCTGTTGCACCAGGCGGTCGCCCAGGTGCGCCTGATGACCGGGATCCAGGACGTGCCGGTGGAGGCCATGCGGGAGGCGGGCGAGGCCGAGCTGGCCCGCCGCGCCGTACCCGCCTGAGCCGCGGACCGCCGCCCCCGGGAGGCGGCCCGCCGGGCGCGGGCCGTTCGCCGCGGTGGACGCGGGGGGACGCGACCCCTGGTACGATGAGGTATCGACTTGCTCCGGTGTGTCCCATACCGGAGCCGCAAGCGGAGGTGATCCTCCCACCTGCCGGGTGACGCCCGCGCGGGTTCCGGTCCGGCGACCGAGCGCATCGCGCCTGTTCGCCGGGTGCCCTTGTCCGGGGCGCCCGGCGTGCGCGGGCGGCTCCGCCGGGACAACCGATCGGATCACCCCGTTTGCGTACGCTGGCGGGGTTTTCGCTGTACGTGGACCCCGACACGGCCGAGCGGCCCGACGGACAGGGGCGGCCCGGCCCCAAGGGCCGTCCACCGCCCGGCGGACGGCCGGTCCCAGTAATCCGAGAAAGCTAGGGAGGGGTCCCATCAGCGCCGAGCCCCGCATCAATGACCGCATCCGGGTGCCCGAGGTCCGTCTTGTCGGACCCAATGGTGAGCAGGTCGGAATCGTCTCCGTGCAGGACGCCCTGCGTCTGGCCCAGGAGTCCGACCTCGACCTCGTCGAGGTCGCTCCGACCGCGCGCCCGCCGGTCGCCAAGCTGATGGACTACGGCAAGTTCAAGTACGAGTCCGCGGTCAAGGCCCGCGAGTCGCGCAAGAACCAGTCGAACACGATCATCAAGGAGATCAAGCTCCGCCCGAAGATCGACCCGCACGACTACGAGACCAAGAAGGGTCACGTGGTGCGGTTCCTCAAGAGCGGGGACAAGGTCAAGGTGACGATCATGTTCCGCGGCCGTGAGCAGTCCCGGCCCGAGCTGGGCCGCCGACTTCTGGCGCGGCTTGCCGAGGACGTCCAGGATCTTGGCACCGTGGAGTCGCAGCCCAAGCAGGACGGCCGCAACATGGTCATGGTGATCGGTCCGCACAAGCGGCGGTCCGAGCACAAGGCCGAGGCCCGCGCCGCGGCGGGGGACAAGGCCCGCCGCGAGCAGAGTTCGGGCGCCTAGCGACGGGAAGTCCCCCACCGCCCGGTCGCCGGGAAGGCACCGGGTGGTGGGGTGGGCTGTGCGCGCACGGCCCGGATGCTGTGTGAACGGCGCTCGCGGGGTCCCCCGCCAGAGCAGCGGAAGAACCGTGCCGTCCGTCGTCTGACGGGTGGCACGCCGACGGAGTAGGAGACGACGGCGACCATGCCGAAGAACAAGACCCACAGTGGGGCCAAGGACCGCTTCAAGGTCACCGGCTCCGGCAAGATCATGCGCCGCCGTGCCAACAAGAACCACATCCTTGAGCACAAGACCTCCAAGCGCAAGCGCAAGCTGAGCAACGAGGCCGAGCTCGCCCCCGCGGACACCAAGAGCATCCGCAAGCTGCTCGGTAAGTAGCCGCGGCAACCCTTCCCCTCCCCGGGGGCGCCCACGCGCCGGGCCCAGTCGGCGCGGTGACGGCAGACCCGGGAGGGCACCACACCAAGCAACACGGCCGCCGGTCTCCTTGGAGCCGGGCCGGTCGGCGCGCCGTGCGCGCCGCACGAGACAACTAGGGAGTTCCAGTGGCACGCGTGAAGCGGGCTCTCAACGCCAAGAAGAAGCGCAAGGTCGTCCTCGACCGGGCGAGCGGCTACCGCGGTCAGCGTTCGCGCCTGTACCGCAAGGCCAAGGAGCAGATGCTCCACTCGATGACCTACGCCTACCGGGACCGCAAGGACCGCAAGGGCCAGTTCCGTCGTCTGTGGATCCAGCGCATCAACGCCGCCTCCCGAGCCCACGGCCTCACCTACAACCGCTTCATGCAGGGCCTGAAGCTGGCCGGCATCGAGGTCGACCGCCGTATGCTCGCCGAGCTGGCGGTCAACGACGAGGCCGCCTTCGCGAGCCTGGTGGAGACCGCCAAGAAGGCTCTGCCCACCGAGGCCGCGGCCTAGGACGCGCAGCGATGGCGAGCCACGAGTTCACGAGTGTCCGCTCACCCCGGATCAAGGGGGTTCGGCGGCTCGCCAAGCGCACGTTCCGCCAGCGCGAGCGGCGCTTCCTCGCCGAGGGCCCCCAGGCCGTGCGGGAGGCGCTGAGCGCCGCCGGAGACGGGCGGCCCCGCGGGGCCGCCCCGGGCGTTGTGGAGGTCTTCGCCACCACGGAGGCCATGCAGCGCCACCTCGACCTGGCGGACGCCGCCCGCGAGGCGGGCGTACCCATCCACCGGGTCAGCCTGGACGTGATGTCGGAGCTGGCCCAGACCGTCACCCCGCAGGGCGTCATCGCTGTCTGCGAGTTCGTCGACGTCCCGCTGGAGAGCCTGGGCGACGTACGCATGGTGGCGGTGCTCTCCCACGTGCGCGACCCGGGCAACGCGGGCACGGTCCTGCGCACCGCCGACGCCGCGGGCGCGGACGCGGTCGTCTTCACCGACGCCTCCGTCGACCCCTACAACGGCAAGTGCGTGCGGGCCTCGGCCGGAAGCCTGTTCCACCTGCCCGTGATCGTGGGCGTCCCCGTGGCGCGGGCGGTCGACTTCCTGCGCGGGGCGGGCGCCCGGGTGTGGGCCGCCGACGGCGGCGGCCCGCGCGACCTGCACACCGCCGCCGACGCGGGCGATCTGGACGGTCCGGTCGGCTGGGTCTTCGGCAACGAGGCCTGGGGGCTGCCAGAGGAGACCGTCGCCCTCACCGACGGCGCGGTCAGCGTCCCGATCTACGGTGGGGCCGAAAGCCTGAATCTGGCCACCGCCGCGGCCGTGTGCCTGTACACCACGGCGCGGCAGCAGCGGCGCTCCTGACCCGGCGCGGGCGATCGCGTGGGACTCCAGGTCAGCGCCGGTGCGGTCACCGCGGGTGAGGGGCCGGGAGCGCTGGCTCCCCGCCTCCCGTGACAGGCCCGCCGGGGGAGGGGACCTTTCCCAAGCCCTCCCCCTCCCCTCGGAATGCACGTGCACGGGCGCCGGATGCCGATAAGGTCGTCCAGACAGGCATCCCGGAGGGTCCATGCGCATCGCGCGTAGACTCCGCCGCGCCTACCCGTGTCGCGGGTGCGGCGCTGCGGCGGTCGGACACCACCGGCAGGCTTGACGACATCGCGTGAGCACGAGCCGTACGCCCGGACCGCAGACCACCGGTACCGGCGGGGCGGCCCGCCCGGGGAGGGGTCGGTGTGCCCGTCCCCCCGCCCGCGCCCGGTCCGGGGCGCGAGGCGTACCGGGTGCGAGCGCAGGGTAGACAACCTGCGGTGGTGCCCACGGGGTAGACCACCGGTCAACGGTCCTCGGCTCACAGGCCTGTGGTCGTGGACCTTCAAGGGGAGCGGGGAGAGGCGTGGGCAGCGGCCGGCAGGTGGACCACCCGGCGGAGGACGCGGACCGCGGGGCCGCGGACCCCTCGCGCGACCCCGGGCAGGGGACCGGGCCAGCCGCCGACGCTCCCCCCGAGACCGACGAGTCCCACACACCCGGTACGCGCGACGCGCGACCCGCCGCCCCGTGGGAGGTGGCCGAGGCCCCCGTCGGTCCCGGCGGCACCCCCCTGCACCCCGACGAGCTGCCCGACGGCGTGGCCGTGGCCGACGCGCGCGGCCGGATCGTGCTCTTCAACGCCCAGGCCGCCCAGCTCGTCGGTGTTCCCGTCGAGTCGGCGCTGGGCCGTGACTACCGCGCCGTCCTGCCCTTCCTGGGCCTGGACGGCAACGACTGGTGGGAGGCCAGCGACCCCTACGGCGGCGCCCGCGACCGCGTGCGCCAGCCGGAACGCGCCCTCCTGCTGCCCGACGAACGCGAGATCCTCGTCGCCGCACGCTACGTGCGCGCCCGCCCCGGGGGCGCCCTGGTACGCCTGGTCGTGACCCTGCGGGACGCCTCGGCCCGCGCCGAGCGCAGCCGCGCCGACCTCGTCTCCCAGGTGGCCCACGAACTGCGCTCGCCCCTGACCAGCGTCAAGGGCTTCACCTCCACCCTGCTCACCAAGTGGGAACGGCTCACCGACAAGCAGAAGCTGTTCATGCTGGAGACGGTCAACGCCGACGCCGACCGCGTGACCCGCCTCATCCACGACCTGCTCGACGTCTCGCGCATCGAGTCCGGCCGCCTGGAGGTGCGCCGCCAGGTCGTGGACCTCACCGAGGCGGTGCGCCGGGTCGTGGCCGGACGGGTGGCCTCCGGCGAGCCCGAGGAGCGCTTCCGCGTCGAGACGCGCGGCGAGCTCCCGCGGATGTGGCTGGACCCCGACAAGATCGAGCAGATCCTGCTGAACCTGGTGGAAAACGGGGTGCGGCACGGCGCTGGTACTGTCAGTATCGTGATCGAGCCGTGTGAGGGAGGAGCAGCGGTGTCGGTGCGCGACGAAGGCCAGGGCATAGCGCCCGAGACCATTCCGCGCGTCTTCCGCCAGTTCTGGCGCAGCAAGCGCCGGAGCGGGACCGGCCTCGGACTGTTCATCGTCAAGGGCCTCGTCGAGGCCCACGGCGGCACGATCACCGTCGGGCGCGCCCCCAGCGGCGGCGCCGAGTTCCGATTTACCATGCCCGCCGGGGCGCCCGAGTTCGTCTGAAGACCCCTTCGGACCCTCCGGCCTCCCCGGTGGGCGCCACGGCGTGCCCCGGGCCCCACGATCGGACACCCGTCCCGGGCGTGCCCGCAACCCGCCTGCTTTCCCTGTCGGCTTCGTCCGCCCCGCCGCGGACCGTGACTGCCGCCTGTTCCCCCGTCCTGGTCGGGGATCCGGCGGCGAGGCAACCAACCATGTCTGCACCGAACAATTCCTTCGACCCGGTCGAGGTGACCCCCCTGCACCCCGACGAGGTCGCCCGCATGCGCGAGGAGGCGCTGGCCGCCATCGAGGCCGCCGCCGACCTCGCCGAACTCAAGGAGGTCCGGCTCGCGCACGCCTCGGACCGCTCCCCGCTGGCCCTGGCCAACCGGGAGATCGGCGCCCTGCCCCCGGCGGCCAAGGCCGACGCGGGCAAGCGCGTGGGCGGTGCCCGGCGCGACGTCGGCCAGGCCCTCAAGGCCCGCCAGGCCGTGCTGGAGGCCGAGCGCGACGAGCGCGTCCTCATCGAGGAGCGGGTCGACGTCACCCTGCCCTGGGACCGCGCCCCGCGCGGGTCCCGCCACCCGCTGACCACGGTCGCCGAGCGCGTGGCCGACCTCTTCGTCGGCATGGGCTTCGAGATCGCCGAGGGCCCCGAGGTCGAGGCCGAGTGGTTCAACTTCGACGCCCTGAACTTCCAGCCCGACCACCCGGCCCGCACCATGCAGGACACCTTCTTCGTGGAGGGCCCCGACGGCGGGCCGTCCGGCCTGGTCATGCGCACCCACACCTCCCCGGTGCAGGTGCGCGCGCTGCTCTCGCGCGAGCTGCCCGTGTACGTGGTCGCACCCGGCAAGACCTTCCGCACCGACGAGCTGGACGCCACCCACAGCCCGGTCTTCCACCAGCTGGAGGGCCTGGTCGTGGACCGGGGAGTCACCCTGGCCCACCTGCGCGGCGCCATCGACGCCTACGTGGAGGGCGTGTTCGGCGAGGGCCTGCGGACCCGGTTCCGCGCCTCCTACTTCCCCTTCACCGAGCCCTCCGCCGAGGTGGACATGGAGTGCTTCGTGTGCCGGGGCGCCTCCGTGGGCGATTCCGACGCGGCCTGCCGCACCTGCTCCAGCGAGGGCTGGATCGAGATCGGCGGCTGCGGCGTGGTCAACCCGCGCGTGCTCACCGCCGCGGGCGTGGACCCCGAGGTCTACAGCGGATGGGCCTTCGGCCTGGGAATCGAACGGACACTGATGTTCGCGCACGGGGTGCGCGACATGCACGACATGGTCGAGGGCGACATCCGCTTCACCTCGGCGTTCGGGAGTGAGAACTGATGCGCGTCCCCCTGTCCTGGCTGCGTGAGTACGTCGACCTCCCGGCCGAGGTGACCGCGCGCGAGCTCGCCGGCCGCCTGACCCTGGCGGGCCTGGAGGTCGAGACCGTCGACGCCCTGGGCGCCGACCTCAGCGGCCCCGTCGTCTACGGCCGCGTCCTGTCCATCGAGGAGCTCACCGGGTTCAAGAAGCCCATCCGCTTCTGCCGGGTGGACGTGGGCCGGGCCAACGGCACCGGCGAGCCGCAGGAGATCGTCTGCGGCGCCCGCAACTTCTCCGAGGGCGACCTCGTCGTGGTCAGCCTGCCCGGAGCCGAGCTGCCCGGCGGTTTCCGGATCGGTGCCCGCAAGACCTACGGCAGGATGTCGGCGGGCATGATCTGCTCGGCAACCGAGCTGGGCCTGTGGGAGGACCACAGCGGCATCGTCGTCCTGCCCGAGGGCTTCGGCGAGGTGGGCGAGGACGCCATCGGCCCCCTCGGACTGCGCGAGGACGTCCTCGACATCGCCGTCACCCCCGACCGCGGCTACGCGCTGTCCCTGCGCGGCGTGGCCCGCGACGCGGCCGCGCTGTACGGAGTGGAGCTGCGCGACCCGGCCGCCGCGGCCGTGGCCGAGCCCACCGGTGAGGGCCACCCCGCCGAGATCGACCCGGCGCTGTGCGACCGCTACGTGCTGCGCGGAGCCACCGGGTTCGACCCCGACGCGCCCACCCCGCTGTGGATGAAGCGCCGCCTGCACCAGTGCGGTGTGCGCCCGGTCTCCCTGGCGGTGGACGTCACCAACTACGTCATGCTCGAACTCGGCCAGCCGCTGCACGCCTGGGACCGCGCCCAGCTGCGCGGCGCCCTGCGGGTGCGCGCCGCCCAGGAGGGCGAGAAGCTGGAGACCCTGGACCACGTCCAGCGCTCCCTGGACGCCGACGACATCGTCATCGCCGACGACAGCGGACCGGTCAACATCGCGGGCGTCATGGGCGGCCTGACCACGGAGATCTCCCTGACCAGCACCGAGGTGCTGATCGAGGCGGGCCATTTCGAGGCCATGCACATCGCCCGCGCCTCCCGGCGCCACCAGCTCTCCTCGGAGTCCTCCCGCCGCTTCGAGCGCGGCGTGGACTCCGCGGTGCAGCTGGCCGCCGCCACCCGCGCGGTGGAACTGCTCGCCGAGCTGGGCGGGGCCACCGTCGAGACCGCCTACACCCACCTGGACCGCACCGTGCCCCGCGAGCCGATCACGGTGCGCGCCTCGCACGCCGGCTCGGTGGCCGGGGTGGACTACCCCGAGGGCACCACCGAGAAGTGGCTGAGCGCCGTCGGCTGCGAGGTGGAGAGGGACGGCGACCTGGTGCGGGCCACCCCGCCCACCTGGCGGCCCGACATCACCGACCCCAACGACCTGGCCGAGGAGGTCATCCGCTTCGAGGGCTACGAGAACATCCCCTCGATCCGTCCGCTGGCCTCGGGCCGGGGGCTGACCGCGAGCCAGCGCCTGCGCCGCGCGGTCGGCCGCGCCCTGGCCGACACCGGTTTCCACGAGGTGCTGAACTACCCGTTCGTCGGCCAGCGCGACCTCGACGGCCTCCAGTTGGAGGCCGACGACGACCGCAGGCGGGCGCTGCGCCTGGCCAACCCGCTCAACGACGAAGAGCCCCTGCTGCGCACCACGCTGCTGCCCGGCCTGTTCAAGGCCCTGGCCCGCAACGTGGGCCGCGGCTTCACCGACGTCGCGCTGTACGAGACGGGCCTGGTCTACCGTCCCCGGCCCGACGCGCCCAGCGCCCCGATCCTGCCGGTGGACCGGGGCCCCACGGCCGAGGAGCTGGCCCGGATCGACGCGGCCCTGCCGGAGCAGCCGCGCCGGGTCGGCGCGGTGATCGCCGGCAACGCCGAGCGCGCCGGATGGTGGGGGCCGGGCCGGGAGGCCGTCTGGGCCGACGCGATCCAGGCGGCCCGCGACATCGCCCGCGTGGCGGGGGTGGAGCTGGAGGCCGAGGCCGACCAGCACGCCCCCTGGCACCCGGGCCGCTGCGCGGCGCTGTACGTGCGCGTGGACGGCGAGCGCCTGCTCGTGGGCCACGCCGGTGAGCTGCACCCGCGCACGGTCAAGGCCTTCGGCCTGCCCGAGCGCGCCTGCGCGGTGGAGGTCGAGCTCGACCGGATCGAGCGGGCCCGCACGCCGGTCGTCGCCCCCGAGGTGTCCACCTACCCCGTCGCCACCCAGGACGTGGCGCTGGTCGTGGACGCCTCGGTGCCGGTGGGCCGGATCAGCGAGGCCCTGGCCGACGGGGCGGGTGAGCTGTTGGAGAGCGTGCGCCTGTTCGACGTCTACACGGGGGAGCAGGTGGGTGAGGGGCGCAAGTCGGTGGCCTTCACCCTGCGCTTCCGTGCCGCGGACCGCACACTGACGGCCGAGGAGGCCAGTGCCGCGCGCGACGCGGCCGTGGCCGTGGCGGCCGAGCGCACGGGGGCCGTGCTGCGCGGCTGACCGGCGCGGCGCTTCGGCTCGGGCGGGGCCGGTCAGTTCCTGGGAAAGGGGATGGGGCCGGCCCCGCCCGTTCGTGTGCGCGGAGCGCCGCGCGAGGGCGTCCACGGCACCCGCGTGTCGCCCAAAGCTCCGGTTCCAATCCCGGATTCCAGACTCTTTTTCGGCGCGTTTTTCCAGCGCAGCAAGGGTTTTGGCGCCGACACCGCAGGGTAACCGGAATGAAGTTTGGGTTTCGGGGCATGAATCTTCGTTTTGTCTCTTGCTGTGAGGCCAGTCGCGCATTTAGCCTTCAAGCACCTGCCACCACCGGGCGCCCGGGAGCAGGCCGGATCAACCTGAGTTTTCCGCTGCGCTCTCGCGCATGACACGGCTCGGAGGTCGCCATATGACCGAAACGGTTGTCTCGTCCGCACTCGCTCACCGGGAACACCGGGAGCCCAGTCGCCTCTGGCACACCTTCTGCGACATGAACGCGGTGGACAGGGGACCGGAGTTCATGGTGGCCCGCGCCGAGGGCGTGTGGCTCTGGGACAGCGCCGGCGACCGCTACCTGGACGGTACGGCGAGTCTCTGGTACTGCAACGTCGGCCACGGCCGCACCGAGATCGCGGACGCCGTCCACCGCCAGATCACCACCCTGGACGCGTACACCGTCTACGGGGACTTCGCCAACCGCCCCGCGCTCGAACTCAGCGAGCGCCTGGCCGCGCACGCACCGGTCGCCGATCCCCGGGTCATCCTGACCTGCGGGGGAGGGGAGTCCATCGACACAGCGGCCAAACTGGCGCGGCGCTACTGGGCGGTCACCGGCCAGCCCGGGCGCACGCACCTGATCAGCCGGACCGGCGGCTACCACGGCCTGCACGGCTTCGGCACGAGCATCTCGGGGATGGACCGCTTCCGCAGCGGCTACGGCAGGCTGGTGGAGGACACCTCCGTGGTGCCGCACGACTCCGCCGCGGCCCTGGAGGCCGAGATCCTGCGGGTGGGGCCCGAGCGGGTGGCCGCCTTCTTCGCCGAGCCGGTGATCGGCGCGGGCGGTGTGTTCGCTCCGCCCGAGGGCTACTTCGCCGAGGTCTCGCGGATCTGCAACAAGTACGGCGTGCTGTTCGTGGTCGACAGCGTCATCTGCGGTTTCGCCCGCCTGGGCAACTGGTTCGGCATCGAGCGCTTCGGGGTCGACCCGGACATGATCGTCTTCGCCAAGGGCGTCTCCAGCGGCTACCTGCCGCTGGGCGGCATCGTGGTCAGCGGCCGCGTGGCCGACCCCTTCTACAACGGCGAGGGCAACCCGTTCCTGCACGGGACCACCTACGCGGGGCACCCCACGGCCTGCGCCGCGGCGATGGCCAACCTGGACATCCTGGAGCGTGAGGACCTGTTCACGGTGGCCCTGGAGGTGGAGCGGCACCTGGACGGCGCGCTGCGCGGCCTGGCCGACCACCCGCTGGTGGCCGAGGTGCGCTCGGGCGTCGGGGTGATGGGCGCGGTGGAGCTTACCGAGGAGGCTCTCACCGAGCGGGGCATCACCACGGCTGAGGTGTTCGCCGAGGCGCGCACCCGCGGGGTGATCGTACGGCCGGTGCCCACGGCCCTGCTGGTCTCGCCGCCCCTGGTCATCACCTACGAGCAGACCGACCACATGGTCTCCACCCTGGCCGCCGCGCTGGACGCGGTGGCGGCCCGGCACTGACCGCGGGGCCCCGTCCCGACGGGGCCCCGCGAAGAGCACTCCTGTTCCCTTTCCACCGGTTGACCGACCCGGCGCGTGGCACTACGCGCCGGGTGTGACGTGTCCGCCCGAAAAACACTGGGCGGGGCAGCGCCCTTCGGGTAAAATTTACTGGGAAGATATTTCTTATGGGTGAGATGCGGGTTCGGCGTCCGCCCGGAGGGGACGGGACATGTCCAGACAGTCCGAACAAGCGGCGCCGGAGCAGGCCCTCGGCGACGACGACCTCATCACCGCCTGGGGACTGGTCCACGAGGCGATGACCGCCGTCGAGCCCAAGCTCCTGGGCGGGATCACCCCCGACGGCCGGGACATGGCCGGACCGTGGTTCGAGGTGCTCATCCGCCTGCAGCGCACCCCCGGCCACCGGCTGCCCATGAGCCGCCTGGCCCGGGAGGTCAGCCTCAGCACCGGCGGGTTCACCAAGCTCGCGGACCGCCTGGAGCGCGAGGGCTACCTGGAGCGGGCCAACTGCGCCTCCGACCGGCGCATCGTCTACGCCGTGCTCACCGACAAGGGCCTGGACTTCATCGGCAAGGCCCGGACCAAGCACGTCGAACGCCTGCGCGCCCACGTCCTGAGGCCCCTCGGGGAGGACGGCGTGCGCCGGCTCGCCGCCATCGCGCGCACGCTGCGTGACAGTTCCTGCTCCTGACAGCGCAGTCGTTCCGCAACGATCCGTAGCCGAATCCGCTCTCCGTGGCGGCGGTATCGCCCTCAAAGGTACGGAAGGCGTCCCACAAGCCGTCGTTCCCGTGTAGGTTGGCGGAAGTTCGTGGGTTCCGCGCCGTGCGGACCGTGGGCGTACGGGTCTCGGGGGGAAAGATGGGTCTGTTCACCACTGCCGCGCAGATGAGGGCTATTCCCCGGTCCACTCGCTTCGCCAACGGGGGCGTCTCCTTCTGGTTCCGCGAGACCGGCCTCCCCGAGCGCCGCGCGCCCCTGCCCGGCAGCGCCGACTACGACGTCTGCGTGGTCGGAGCCGGGTACACCGGCCTGTGGACCGCCTACTACCTGAAGAAGGCGCAGCCGGACCTGCGGGTGGCGGTGGTCGAGCGCGAGTTCGCCGGGTTCGGCGCCTCGGGCCGCAACGGAGGGTGGCTGTCCGCGGAGTTCGCCGGTTCGCGCGAGCGCTACGCCGAGTCGCACGGCAAGGCCGCGATGATCGCCCTGCAGCGCGCGATGATGGACACCGTCACCGAGGTGGCCTCCGTCGCCGAGGCCGAGGGCGTCGACGCCGACATCGTCCGGGGCGGCATGCGCCTGGTGGCCACCAACGCCGCCCAGCGCGAACGCCTGGCCGAGGACATCGAGTACCTCCAGGAGTGGGGCTACTGGCCCGACGACATCCACCTGGTCGAGGGGGAGCACGAACCCCGGCTGGCGGTGGCGGGCGCGGTCGCCACCGCCTACTCCCCGCACGCCGCCCGCGTGCAGCCCGCCAAGCTGGTCACCGGTCTGGCCAAGGTGGTGGAGGACCTGGGCGTGGCGATCTTCGAGGGCACCACCGTGGAGGAGATCCGTCCCCGCGACGGCGCCTCCCGCCCCGCGGTGGTCACCGAGCACGGCACCGTCTACGCCGACCACGTCGTGCGCGCCACCGAGGGGTTCACCTCCACGCTGCGCGGCCAGCGCCGGGAGTGGCTGCCGATGAGCTCCTCGATGATCGCCACCGAGCCGATCCCGGCCGAACTGTGGGAGAAGATCGGCTGGGAGGGCCGCGAGGTCCTCGGCGACACCGCCCACTCCTACGTCTACGCCCAGCGCACCGCCGACGACCGCATCGCCATCGGCGGGCGCGGCGTGCCCCACCGCTTCGGCTCCGGCCCGGACACCGACGGCGCCACCCAGCCGCAGGCCATCGCCGACCTGTGGCAGGCGCTCATCCGGATGTTCCCCGACGTGGCCGAGGTGCCGGTCGAGCACGCCTGGTCCGGTGTGCTGGGGGTGCCCCGCGACTGGTGCCCGAGCGTGCACCTGGACACCGAGACCGGCCTGGGCTGGGCGGGCGGCTACTCGGGCAGCGGCGTGGCCACCAGCAACCTGGCCGGGCGCACGCTGCGCGACCTCGTCCTGGGCCGCGAGACCGACCTGACCCGGCTGCCCTGGGTGGGCCACCGGGTCCGCGGCTGGGAGCCCGAGCCGCTGCGCTGGGTGGGCACCCAGATGATCTACGGCCTCTACCGCACCGCCGACCGCCGCGAGTCCCGCACCGAGGACCGGGCCCAGACCTCCCGTCTGGCCGGGCTCGCCAGCCGCATCGCGGGCCGCTGACCGGTTTCCCCTCTTCCCCGAAGAACACGCGCCCCAGGGTGCAGACCCCGCGGCACGAGCCTCCCCGCCGTGTCCCCGTACTCCTGGGGGCGTGGGAAGGAGGTCACCGGGGAGCCGGGCCCGGAGAGCGCCGGGCCCCCGGCCGGGTCGGCCGGGGCGTTCCGTTCCTGCGTTTGCATAAATTTGCATGGCGGTGCATGATAGTTCCGTCGGTTCGATCAGGGGGCACCACCATGGGATACACAGCGGCCATCGCCGGAGCCAGCGGCTACGCGGGAGGCGAGCTGCTGCGCCTGCTCCTGGGCCACCCCGAGATCGCGATCGGCGCGGTGACCGCCGGCGGCAACGCCGGCACCCCGCTCGTCCAGCACCAGCCGCACCTGCTGCCGCTGGCCGACCGGACGCTGGCGCCCACCACCGTGGAGGAGCTGCGCGGGCACGACGTGGTCTACCTCGCCCTGCCGCACGGGCAGTCCGCCGACATCGCCCATCAGCTCGGAGACGACGTCCTCGTGGTCGACTGCGGCGCCGACTTCCGCCTCAACGACGCCGCCGCCTGGGAACGCTTCTACGGCACCCCGCACGCCGGGACCTGGCCCTACGGTCTGCCCGAACTGCCCGGCCAGCGCGAACGACTCGCCGGGGCCCGCCGCGTCGCCGTCCCCGGCTGCCACGTCACCGTCGCCACGCTGGCCCTCTTCCCCGGCCTGGCCGAACAACTCGTCGAGCCCGACCTGACCGTCGTCGCCGTCACGGGCACCTCCGGAGCGGGCAAGGCACCCAAGCCCCACCTGGTCGGCAGCGAGGTCATGGGCGCCCTCAGCCCCTACGGCGTCGGCGGCACCCACCGGCACAACCCCGAGATCGTCCAGAACCTCACCTCGGTCACCGGCGAGCCGGTCACCCTGTCCTTCACCCCGGTCCTGGCCCCGCTGCCCCGCGGCATCCTCGCCACCTGCACCGCGCCGCTCCGGCCGGGGATCACCGCCGACCAGGTCCGCGCCGCATACCAGACCGCCTACGCCGACGAGCCCTTCGTCCACCTGCTCCCCGAGGGCACCTGGCCCAGCACCGCCATGACGCTGGCCGCCAACACCACCCTCGTGCAGGTCACCGTCGACCCCGACGCCAACCGCGTGGTCGCCGTCGCCGCCCTGGACAACCTCACCAAGGGCACCGCGGGCGGCGCCGTGCAGAGCACCAACCTCGCCCTCGGCCTGCCCGAGGACACCGGCCTGCCGCTCGCCGCGGTCGCCCCCTAGGAAGGCAGCACCGTGAGTGTCACCGCTCCCCAGGGATTCCGCGCCGCCGGAGTCGCCGCGGGACTCAAGGACGACGGCGCCCGCGACGTGGCCGTGGTCGTCAACGACGGCCCCTCCCGGGCCGCCGGAGCCGTCTTCACCACCGCCCAGGACCCGGCCGCCCCCGTGCTGTGGTCGCGCCAGGTCGTCTCCGGCGGACGCGTGCGCGCCGCCGTCCTCGCCTCGGGCGGGGCCAACGCGGGCACCGGCCCCCGCGGCTTCCAGGACGTCCACGCCCAGGCCGAGCACACCGCGGACCTGCTGGAGGACTCCGCCGCCGAGATCGTGCTGTGCGCCAGCGGCCCCCTCGACGTCCGACCGCCCCTGGACGTACTGAACAAGGGCGTCAGCGCCGCCCTGGCCGAGGCCTCGCGCGGCGGCGGACTGGCCGCCGCCGACGCCATCCGCACCGACGACACCGTCGTCAAGATCGCCTTCCGGCGCGGCGACGGCTACACCGTCGGCGCCATGGCCAAGGGCCCCGATCCGTCGGTGTCCTCGGCGCTGTGCGTGCTCACCACCGACGCCGACCTCACCGCCGACCAGTGCCAGCGCCTGCTGGCCGGAGCCGTCGAGGCCGCCCTGGCGCCGCTGACCGCCGCCAACGACACCGTGCTGCTCCTGGCCAGCGGCGCCGCCGGCACCACCCCCGACGAGGACGACCTCGCCGCACTGCTCACCGAGGTGCTCAGCGAGCTGGCCACACAGGTCAGCGCCGACACCCCCGACCACGACCGGGCCCAGAACTCATGATCGCGCGCTCCAACCCAGCCACCGAAGACCAGGCGCGGGCCGACGCCATAGACAAGGCCGCCATCCTCATCGAGGCGCTGCCCTGGCTCTCCCGCTTCCACGGCCGCACCGTCGTGGTCAAGTACGGCGGCAACGCCATGGTCAGCGAGGAACTGCGGGTCCGCTTCGCCGAGTCCGTGGCCTTCCTGCACTACGCGGGCCTGCGCCCGGTCGTCGTGCACGGCGGCGGGCCCCAGATCAGCGCCCAGCTCGAACGCGCCGGCGTGGAGTCCACCTTCACCGCCGGACTGCGGGTGACCACCGACGAGGCCATGGACATCGTGCGCATGGTCCTCACCGGGCAGGTCAACCGCGAGATCGTGGGTCTGGTCAACCAGCACGGCCCCTTCGCCGTCGGCATGTCCGGCGAGGACGCCAACCTCCTGCTCGCCGAGCGCAAGTCCGTGGAGGTGGACGGACAGGCCGTCGACATCGGCCGGGTCGGCGAGATCACCGCCGTCGACCCGGGCGCCGTCTCCGCGCTCCTGGCCGACGGCCGCATCCCCGTGGTCTCCAGCGTGGCCCGCGCCGACGACGGCGGGGTCTACAACGTCAACGCCGACACCGCGGCCTCCGCCCTGGCGGTCGCCCTGGGCGCCAGCAAGCTCATCATGCTCACCGACGTCGAGGGCCTGTTCTCCGACTACCCGCACAACACCGAGCTGATCAGCCGCCTGGACGTCGACGAGCTGCGGGCCCTGCTGCCCTCCCTGTCCGCGGGGATGCTCCCCAAGATGGAGGCCTGCCTGCACGCCGTCGAGGGCGGCGTCCCCCAGGCCCACATCATCGACGGCCGCATCCCCCACTCCCTGCTCCTGGAGGTCTTCACCGACCAGGGCGTCGGCACCATGGTCGCCGACGAGGAACTGGAGGCCGCGCTGCTCGCCGGAAACGGCCACACCCCGCGCCCCTGGCGCCCCCACGACACCACCGCCACGAACGCAGGAGGCGTACAGTGACCAGCGGTTCCGACCTGCGCGAGCGTTTCGCCGCCGCGCTCATGCCCACCTACGGCGTCCCGCCCGTGACCCTCACCCTCGGGCGCGGCTGCGAGGTCTACGACGCCGACGGCCGCCAGTACCTCGACCTCATCGCCGGGATCGCCGTCTCCGCCCTCGGACACGGCCACCCCGCCCTGGTCGAGGCGGTCGCCCGCCAGACGGCCACCCTGGCCCACACCAGCAACCTGTTCGTCCACGAACGCGAGGTCGAACTCGCCGAGCGCCTCGTCGGCCTGGTCGGCGGCGACGCCAAGGTCTTCCTCGCCAACTCCGGCACCGAGGCCAACGAGGCCGCGCTCAAGCTGGTCAAGCGCGCCGCGGGACCCGGCCGCCACTACTTCGTTGCCGCCGCCGGAGGCTTCCACGGCCGCACCTCCGGCGCCCTGGCCCTGACCGGCAAGGACGCCGTCCGCGAGCCCTTCGGCCCCTTCGGCACGGACGTGCGCTTCGTCCCCCACGGCGACCTGGACGCCCTGGCCGAGGCCGTCGACGAGCACTGCGTCGCGGTCTTCACCGAACCCACCCAGGGCGAGGCCGGGGTCGTGCCCGCCCCCGAGGGCTACCTCGCCGGCGTCCGCCGTATCTGCGACGACACGGGCGCGGCCTTCGTGCTCGACGAGATCCAGAGCGGCGTCGGCCGCACCGGGCGCTGGTTCGCCCACCAGGCCGAGGGCGTGCGCCCCGACGTGCTCACCCTCGCCAAGGGCCTGGGCGGAGGCCTGCCCATCGGCGCCTGCGTCGGCTTCGGCCGCTACGCCGACGCCTTCCACAAGGGCGACCACGGCTCCACCTTCGGCGGCAACCCCGTCGCCTGCGCCGCCGCCCTCGCGGTCATCGACACCATCGAGAACCAGGACCTGCTCGCCCACGTCACGGTCACCGGCGACCTGCTGGCCGAGCGGATCGAGGCCATCGACCACCCCCTGCTGGCCGGACAGCGCGGCAGCGGCCTGTGGCGGGCCCTGGAACTGACCGCGCCGCACGCCGCCCACGTACAGGAACAGGCCGCCGTGCGCGGCTTCCTGGTCAACGCGGTGGCCCCCGACGCGGTCCGGATCGCCCCGCCCCTGGTCATCACCCCCGAAGAGATCGGCCTGTTCATCGAGGCGCTGCCCACCATCCTGGACGCAGCCGAGGCCGCCGCGACGAAGGAGCAGCACCAGCCATGACCCGCCACTTCCTGCGCGACGACGACCTCTCCCCGGCCGAGCAGGCCCGGGTGCTCGACCTCGCCGACGAGATGAAGAAGGACCGCTTCGGCCACCGCCCGCTCGCCGGTCCGCGCACCGTCGCCCTGCTCTTCGACAAGCCCTCCACCCGCACCCGCCTGTCCTTCGCCGTCGGCGTCGCCGACCTCGGCGGCAGCGCCCTGGTGCTGGACAGCGCCAGCACCCAGATGGGCCGCGGCGAACCCCTGGAGGACACCGCCCGGGTCCTGGAACGCCAGGTCGCCGCCGTCGTGTGGCGCACCTTCGCCCAGAGCGACCTGGAGACCCTGGCCGCCCACATCTCCGTCCCCGTGGTCAACTCCCTCACCGACGAGTTCCACCCCTGCCAGATCCTCGCCGACCTGCAGACCGTGCGCGAGCACAAGGGCGCCCTGGCCGGGCTCACCCTGGCCTACCTCGGCGACGGCGCCAACAACATGGCCCACTCCTACCTGCTGGGCGGCGCCACCGCCGGACTCCACGTGCGGGTGGGCGCCCCCGAGGGCCACCAGCCCGACCCGGCCGTGCTGGCCCGCGCCGCCGAGATCGCCGAGCGGACCGGCGGATCGGTGACGGTCACCGCCGACGCCGTCGAGGCGGCCCGCGGCGCCGACGTCCTGGCCACCGACACCTGGGTCTCCATGGGCCAGGAGGACGAGGCCGAGGAGCGCGAGGCGCCCTTCCGCCCCTACGCCGTCGACGCCGACCTGCTCGCCCACGCCCACCCCGAGGCCGTCGTCCTGCACTGCCTGCCCGCCTACCGCGGCAAGGAGATCAGCGCCGAGGTCCTCGACGGGCCGCGCAGCGTGGTCTGGGACGAGGCGGAGAACCGCCGCCACGCCCAGAAGGCCCTGCTCGCCTTCCTGCTCGAAGCCAGTGACAACCCCGGGGCCGAGCGACGATGATGGCGGAAGGCGGCAGCGCGCCGATGACCAAGGCGGCCAGGCACGCCCGGATCACCGAGGTCCTCACCCGCGAGGACGTGCGGTCCCAGGGCGAACTGGCCAAACGCCTGGCCGAGGCGGGCGTGCAGGTCACCCAGGCCACCCTGTCCCGGGACCTGGACGAGCTGGGTGCGGTCAAACTGCGCACCGCCGACGGCCACCTGGCCTACGTGCTGCCCGGGGAGGGCGGCGAACGCCTGCAGCGCACCCGCCCCGACAGCCTCGACCTGGCACAGGCCTCCGGCGCCCGCCTGACCCGGCTCGCCGAGGACCTGCTGGTCTCGGCCGAGGCCTCCGCCAACATGGTCATCGTCCGCACCCCGCCCGGCGCGGCCCAGTACCTGGCCTCGGCCATCGACCACACCGACTTCCACGCCATCCTGGGCACCATCGCCGGGGACGACACCATCCTGGTGATCTCCCGCGACCCCCGGGGCGGCGAGGAACTGGCCGCCGCACTCCTGCGGCTGGCCGACCGCAGACCGTAGCCGCGTACGCGCAGCCACAGCACCACAGAGCACCCAACGAAACACCTGAGGGGGACCCCATGACCGAGCGCGTCGTGCTCGCCTACTCCGGAGGACTCGACACCTCCGTCGCCATCGGCTGGATCGCCGAGGAGACCGGCGCCGAGGTCGTCGCCGTGGCCATCGACTGCGGCCAGGGCGGCGAGGACCTCGACGTCGTCCGCCAGCGGGCCCTGGACTGCGGCGCGGTCGAGGCCGTCGTCGCCGACGCCCGCGAGGAGTTCGCCACCGAGTACTGCGTCCCGGCCCTGCAGGCCAACGCCCTCTACATGGACCGCTACCCGCTGGTCTCGGCCCTGTCGCGCCCGCTGATCGTCAAGCACCTGGCCGACGCCGCCCGCTACCACGGCGCCACCATGGTCGCCCACGGCTGCACCGGCAAGGGCAACGACCAGGTCCGCTTCGAGGCCGGGCTCGCCGCCCTCTTCCCCGAGCTCAAGGTCCTGGCCCCGGTCCGCGACTCCGGCATGACCCGTGACAAGGCCATCGCCTTCGCCGCGGAGAAGGGCCTGCCGATCGACGTCACCAAGAAGTCGCCCTACTCCATCGACCAGAACCTCTTCGGCCGCGCGGTGGAGACCGGCTTCCTGGAGGACATCTGGAACGGGCCCATCGAGGACGTCTACGACTACACCCAGGACCCCGCCCAGCAGCGCGAGCCCGACGAGCTCGTCATCACCTTCACCGCCGGCGTGCCCACCGCCATCGACGGCAAGGAGCTCAGTCCGCTCCAGGTCATCGAGGAGATGAACCGCCGCGCGGGCGCCCAGGGCATCGGCCGCATCGACATGGTCGAGGACCGCCTGGTCGGCATCAAGAGCCGCGAGGTGTACGAGGCCCCCGGCGCGATCGCCCTCATCGCCGCCCACCAGGAGCTGGAGAACGTCACCGTCGAGCGCGAGCTGGCCCGCTACAAGCGCGGCGTCGACCAGCGCTGGGGCGAGCTCGTCTACGACGGCCTGTGGTTCTCCCCGCTCAAGGACGCCCTGCAGACCTTCATCGTCGAGGCCAACAAGCACGTCACCGGCGACATCCGCATGGTCCTGCACGGCGGCAGGGCCGTGGTCACCGGCCGCCGCAGCGAGGCGTCCCTGTACGACTACGACCTCGCCACCTACGACACCGGCGACACCTACGACCAGAGCCTGGCCCGCGGCTTCATCGACATCTTCAGCATGCCCGCCAAGATCGCCAGCCTGCGCGACCAGCGCCTCAACAAGTAACACCCCCGGTGCGGGGCCGGCGCGGCCCCGCACCCCCACGACACAGAAGGCAGGGACTTTCCATGGCCGACCAGCCCGAGGCGCTGCGCCTGTGGGGAGGCCGCTTCGCGGGCGGCCCCGACCAGGCCCTGGCACGGCTGTCGCTGAGCACCCACTTCGACTGGCGCCTGGCCCGCCACGACATCGCCGGGTCGCGCGCCCACGCCCGCGCCCTGCACCGCGCCGGACTGCTCACCGACGACGAGCTGGAGCGCACGATCGAGGGCCTGGACCGGTTGGAGGCCGACGTGGCCTCCGGGGCGTTCACCCCCGTCCTGGAGGACGAGGACGTGCACACCGCCCTGGAGCGCGGCTTCATCGAGCGGGTCGGCCCCGACCTGGGCGGACGGCTGCGCGCCGGGCGCTCGCGCAACGACCAGATCGCCACCCTCGTGCGCATGTACCTGCGCGAGGAGGCCCGCCAGATCGCCGACCAGCTCCTGGACCTGGTCCAGGCCCTGGCCGACCAGGCCGCCGCCCACCCCGACGCCGCCATGCCCGGCCGCACCCACCTGCAGCACGCCCAGCCCGTGCTGCTCGGCCACCAGCTCATGGCGCACGCCTGGCCGCTGATGCGCGACGTGGAGCGGCTGCGCGACTGGGACCGCCGCGCCGCGGTCTCGGCCTACGGCTCCGGCGCCCTGGCCGGTTCCTCCCTGGGGCTGGACCCCCGCGCGGTCGCCGCCGACCTGGGCTTCCCCGACTCGGTGGACAACTCCATCGACGGCACCGCCGCCCGCGACGTGGTCGCCGAGTTCTCCTTCGTCGCCGCCATGATCGGCGTGGACCTGTCCCGCCTGTCGGAGGAGGTCATCCTCTGGGCGACCAAGGAGTTCTCCTTCGTCACGCTCGACGACGCCTTCTCCACCGGCTCCTCGATCATGCCGCAGAAGAAGAACCCCGACGTCGCCGAGCTCGCGCGGGGCAAGGCCGGACGCCTGGTGGGCGACCTGGCCGGCCTGCTGACCACCCTCAAGGGCCTGCCGCTGGCCTACAACCGCGACCTGCAGGAGGACAAGGAACCGGTCTTCGACGCGGTGGACACCCTCCACCTGCTGCTGCCCGCCATGACCGGCATGGTCGCCACCCTGACCTTCCACACCGACCGCATGGCCGAGCTGGCGCCGCAGGGCTTCTCCCTGGCCACCGACATCGCCGAGTGGCTGGTGCGCGAGCGGGTGCCCTTCCGCGAGGCGCACGAGATCGCGGGCGCCTGCGTGCGCGTGTGCGAGGAGCGCGGCATCGACCTGCCCGACCTGGGCGACGACGACCTCGCCGCCGTCTCCGGGCACCTGACCCCGGCGGTCCGCGAGGTCCTCACCGTGTCCGGTTCGCTGGCCTCGCGCGCGGGCAAGGGCGGTACCGCTCCGGTGCGCGTCGCCGAGCAGCTGGAGCGGCTGCGCTCGGGCATCGACGAGCACCGCAAGGCCTTCGGAGCCTGAGCCCCGACCCCGGCGGTTCCCTCGAACCCTTCCGGGCGCGCACCCCCACGGGTGCGCGCCCGGACGCGTTCGCCGTGCCGCCCTCCCGCGACCGGGTCCACGGCCCCCGCGCCCTCCCCGCGCCCATTTTGGAATTCGCCACGCGACCGCCGGGAGAGTGCGGTAGCGTCCTGAGTCTGCGGGCACCACGCGTGGTAACCCCTGTGCACACCGTGACGAAACCCCTCGGCGCACGGCCCGTCGGCGCACCGGTGCGGTGCACCCACGCTCGCCAGGCGCCCGCGACCAGTCCGTGGGAGGAACGCAATGGGGAACCCGGGAGGCACCGGCCGCGGCGGCATCAGGGCTCAGGTCAACAGGATCGTGCTGATTCCCAGCATCACCTTCCTGGCCCTGTTCGTCGTGCTCAGCACGGCCACGCTCGCCCAGGCCGTGTCGCTGCGGGCCGCGGTCGACGACGGCAGGGCCGGGATCCGGCTCGCCAACGCGCTCACCCTCCTGCAGGAGGAGCGCCGCCTGAACGCCGAGTACCTCGCCGCCCCCGACCGCCGGGCGCGGGAGGACCTCACCGCGGCGGCCGAACGCACCGACCGGGCGCTGGAGCCCGTGCGCGAGCTGCGCGAGACCCTGGGCGAGCGGGACGACCCGGCCACCGCCTCGCTCACCGAGGACTTCTTCTCCTCGCTGGCCGGGGTGGAGGACCTGCGCGAGGACAGCCTCGCCGCTCCCGGCCCGGAGCCCGACACCGCCATCACCGTCTACACCACCGCCATCGAACAGGGCATCCGCCTGTACTCCGGCACCGCCCGCTCCCTCGACGACGGCCTGGCCTCCGCCGAGGCCGCGGCCGCCACCGACCTGATGTGGGCGCAGGAGAGCTTCAGCCACGCCGACGCGGTGATCGGCGCCGTGCTCGCTCGGAACACCCTGGACCGGGTCCAGCAGACCGAGGTCGCCGCGCTCACCTCCGACGCCCACCGCCGCGTCGACACCGTCCACCCCGGGGACACCGGCGGCGGCCAGTCCTCCGCGCTGGCCGCCCTGGCCCGGAGCCGGGCCTGGCAGGACGCGCTCTCCATCGCCGACACCCTCGCCCGGCACGAGGCGCCGGTCAGCGTCGACCCGCTCACCGCCGAGCAGTTCCGCAGCCCCCGGCCGCCCGTCGGGACCGACGGTTGGCGCGAGGCCGCCGACCAGGTCAACACCGACCTGGCCGCGATCGCCGCCGACCGGGCCGAGTCGGTGGTCACCGCCACCGAGGACGCCAGCTCGTGGATGCTCACCCTCGCGGTGGGCGGCAGCATCCTGTCCCTGTTCGCGGGCACCCTCGCCTACGGTGTGGCGGCACGCTCCGCCGGACGGCTCAGCTACCGGCTCGTCCAGCTGCGCGCCGACACGCTGGGCACCGCGCGCAGCGACCTGCCCCGTATCGTGCGCCGACTGGAGGCGGGCGACCACGTCGACCTGGACACCGAGATGAAACAGCTCGACCACGGAGACGACGAGGTCGGCCAGGTCGCCGACGCCTTCAACATCGCCCAGCGCACGGCCGTGGCCGCGGCCGTCAAGCAGGCGGACATGCGCGCGGGCGTCAACCGGGTCTTCCTCGGCATCGCCCACCGGCACCAGTCCCTCCTGCAGCGCCAGCTCCAGCTCCTGGACCGCGTCGAGCGCGAGGAGGAGGACCCCGACCTGCTGGAGAGCCTCTTCCAGCTCGACCACCTGGCCACCCGGGGCCGCCGCCACGCCGAGAACCTCATCATCCTGGGCGGCGCCCAACCGGGCCGCCGCTGGCGCCACCCCGTCCCGCTCGTGGACATCCTGCGCGGCGCCATCTCCGAGACCGAGGAGTACGCCAGGGTCCGCCTGACCTCGGTGCCGGAGCTGTCCCTGGCCGGAGCCGCGGTCGCCGACGTCATCCACCTGCTGGCCGAACTCGTCGAGAACGCCACCGCCTACTCGCCGCCGCACACCGAGGTCACCATCCACAGCGAGTCCGTGCCCAAGGGCGTGGCGGTGGAGATCGAGGACCGGGGCCTGGGCATGACCGAGGAGGTCCTGGCCGGGTCGAACAAGACGCTCAGCGAGGCACCCGAGTTCGACGTCATGACCTCGGGCGCGGACTCGCGGCTGGGCCTGTTCGTGGTCGCCCGCCTCGCGGTCAAGCACGACATCCGCGTGCAGCTGCGGCACTCGCCCTACGGGGGGACCCGGGCCGTGGTGCTCATCCCCTCCTCCCTCGTCGCCTCCGCCGTGCCCGAACGCCCCCGCGTCGCCCTGCGCCAGGGCGCGCAGGACGCACCGCGGCGGACCGAGCAGGAGCGCACCGACCTGCTCGCCGTGGGCGAGGCGCCCCGCCGCTCCCGCCCCCTCCTGCGTCCGGTGCCCCGGCACGACGACGGCCCCAGCCCCGAGCTCCCCGCCCGGGGCGCCCCGCTGCTGCGCCGGGTCCCCCCGCCCGCTCCCGAACCCGCCGCATCCGACCCGGAGGCCGAGGACCTCGACGACTCCGGCGGGGACACCGGTCCGCACGGACGGGTCGGCACCGGCTTCGGCCGCCCCGGCCTGCCCCGGCGCAGGCGCCAGGCCAACCTCGCCCCCCAGCTCAGGACCGATCCCGTGCCCGAGCGGGCACAGCCAGCCGGGACGGACCCGGCCGGGCGCAGTCCCGAACAGGCCCGGCGGATGATGAACGCCTTCAGTGCCGGGACCCGGCGCGGCCGGGCCGCGGACATCGACGCCGACGTCGACCACGACGGGCGTGAACACAGCAGTGACGGTCAGGTCGGCGCCAGCGCCGACGATCACACGGGAAAGAGCGACTGACATGGTGGGCAAGAGCAGGGCAGCGGACAACCTGGACTGGCTCCTGGACGACCTGGTCGACCGCGTCGTGGGAGCCGAGCACGCCATCGTGCTGTCCGCCGACGGGTTGTTGCTCGGACGCTCCCGGGACCTGGCTTCCGAGGACGCCGAGCACCTGTCGGCGCTGGCCTCGGCCTTCCAGAGCCTGGCCCGGGGGACGGGGCGGCACTTCGGCGGCGGCGACGTGCGCCAGACCGTGGTGGAGATGGAGCACTCCTACCTCTTCGTCACCGCGGCGGGCACGGGGGCGTGCCTGGCGGTGCTGGCCACCGAGGACGCCGACGTCGGCCTGGTCGCCTACGAGATGAACCTGCGGGTCAAGCGGGTGGGGCAGTTCCTGACCGCCGCGCCCCGCAGGCCGGGGTACCTCACAGCCACGGGGGGTAGCGGATCATGAGCACGTCGGGGGAACGGCGCGGAGCGCACACGTCCCGGCTCGCGGCGGAGGGGGCCGCGGGACCGGTGGCCGGGCGTCAGGCGCCACCGTGGCACCGGGGCCGGGGGCATCCGACCTCCGAGGGCCCCTCGGTCGGGGTGACGTCCGGCGACGCGCCCACCGGCGCCCTGGTGCGGCCCTACACCATGACCCGGGGCCGCACCCGGCCCTCCACCGGGCCGCGTCTGGACCTGGTCACCATCGTGGTCGCCGCGCACGGCCGCGACGACCGCGCCCAGGAGCCCGAGCGCGAGGCCATCCTGCGACTGTGCCGCAGACCGATATCGGTGGCCGAGATCTCCGCCCGGCTCGACATCCCCCTGACCGTGGTCCGGGTGCTGCTGGGCGACCTGCTCGCCGACGGCGACGTACGCACCCGGGCGACCACGACCCAGCTTCCCGAGAAGAAAGTACTTCAGGCGGTACTCGATGGCATCCGCAGACTCTGAGACCCGGCCGCAGGAACCGATCCCGCAGGCGGTCAAGATCATCATCGCCGGGGGGTTCGGGGCGGGCAAGACCACCCTGGTCGCCTCCGTCAGCGAGATCACCCCGCTGAGCACGGAGGAGGTGATGACGGAGGCCAGCTACGGGGTGGACGACCTCGGGGGAGTGGAGCACAAGAACACCACCACCGTCGCCCTGGACTTCGGCCGCATCACCATCAACGCCGACATCGTCCTGTACCTGTTCGGCACGCCCGGCCAGGACCGCTTCTGGTTCATGTGGGACGAGCTGGCCGAGGGCGCCCTGGGCGCTGTCGTGCTCGCCGACACCCGGCGCCTGGACACCTGCTTCCACGCCGTGGACTTCTTCGAGCGGCGGGACGTCCCCTTCATCGTCGCGGTCAACCGCTTCGATGGGGCCACGGCCTACCGCGAGGAGGAGGTCCGCGAGGCGCTGGACGTCTCCGCCCGGGTGCCCATCGTCATGAC
The DNA here is from genome assembly GCF_009830945.1 of Nocardiopsis sp. FR4. Taxonomy (GTDB): domain Bacteria; phylum Actinomycetota; class Actinomycetes; order Streptosporangiales; family Streptosporangiaceae; genus Nocardiopsis. The sequence continues at coordinate 122,585 of NZ_VWVV01000018.1, forward strand.
CGACGCCCGCGAGCGCGAGTCCTGCAAGAAGGTGCTGGTCGAGCTGGTCACCCACGTCATCCGGGGACGCAGCCCCGCCATGAGCGGATGAGCGCGGCGGGCGCCACCCCGGTCACCTCCCCCGGACGCGATCCGGTATACGTTCAGGAGACACGCCCATGAAACCGGGTGCCGAACGCTACAATGTCGCGTCAGTGGCCTCCGGTCCGACCGGGCACCCCATCCGCCTCTCATCTGAATCCTGGTATGCGAAACTCTGATCGACTTCCCCCACGCGAACTGCCCAAGCGCCGTTCCGGCCGCCACCGCAACCCGTTGTCCTTCGACAACTGGTTCGGCACTCCCGCCCTGATCATGGCGGTGCCGGGCACGGCCGACCGGGCCAGGGGCGCCGACGGCGAGTCGATCGGTGCCCGCATGGCCGAACTCGTGCGCGCCTACCGCCCCGAGGTCACCATCCGCTACGGGCACACCGAGGGCGACGAGCAGACCCTCGACGAGGCGCTCGGCGGCCTGGAGGGCTCCGACGACCGGCCCCTGGCGGGTGTCGTCGTGCCGCTGGTCACCGCCCCGCACACGGGGGCCTCCGCCGCGATCGAGGCCGCCGTCTCCCGCAACCGCGCCGACGTGCGCGTCACCGAGGGCCTGGGCCCGCACCCGATGCTGGCCGAGGTGCTGCACCTGCGCCTGGCCGAGGCGGGATACGTGCGCGCCGACCGCATGCGCCTGATCAGCGTCGTCGCCCGCGACACCAGCATGGCCGACGGCGTCGTGGTCGGCGCGGTCGGCGGTGAGGGCGCGGTCGGGGCCGCCGGTGTCACGGCGGTGCTGCTCGCCGCCCGCCTGGGGCTGACCGTCCTGCCCGCCGACCTGGAGAACGAGGCCTCGGTCGAGCAGATGGTGGGCCAGCTGCGCCAGGGCGGCTGCCAGCGCCCCGTGATCGCTCCCAGCGCCCTGGGCCCGGAACTCCCCGGCGCGGAACTGGAGGCGCTCGCCGGGCGCTTCGGCGCCAGACTCGGCGCGCCCCTGGGCGCGGACAGCCTGCTGGGCAAGATCGCCGCCCTGCGCTACGCCGAGGTCCTCAACTCCCTGGGCGTGGAGCAGCCGCCCACGGTCGAGGAGCTGCCCGCCCCGGTGGGCTCCCGGCACCGGCCCGAGTCCTGAGAACGCCGCCGCGACCGCCGGTCCGCGCACGCGACACGCCGTGTGCCTCGGGACCTGCCAGCCCCCGAGGGCCGTCCGCGCAGCGGGCGGCCCTTCGTCGTGCCTCCTCCCGGTGAGCCCTCCCAGCTGCGCGGACGGCCCGGCACGGAGCTCCCCAGCACAGCCGTGGTCGAGGCGCCACCAAAGAAAAGGCAACCCATAGTGATCGTTTGACAACATAAAGCAAGAATTTTCGATAGCCTCGGCACGACCGAAAGCCGCCGAGGCGCCCTCCCGGAGCCCGGCAACCGCACAGGCTGGAGGGGGCCATGCGCACAACCCGCGACAACGCGCCCACGATCCGCGGACAGCTCACCCGTATCGTGCTGATCCCGAGCCTGTGTTTCCTCGCGCTCTGGCTCGTCGTGGCCGCGGTCGGCACAGTCCGGGCCGTCCACCTCATGGGCGCCGTCACCCAGGCGCGCGAGGGAACCCAGGTCATCTCCGAGGCGGCCGAGGAGCTGCGCTCCGAACGCCGCCTGTCCCTGATCCACCTGGGCCGCGTCGAGGGCGGCGGGTCCGGTTCCGAGACGGGCGCCGCCCTGGAGGAGCAGCGCGAGGCCACCGACGGCGCGATGGCCGAGGCCCTCGACCTCGCCGAGCGCCTGCGCGGCTCACGCGACGACGAGGTCCAGCGCAGCGTCACCGCCCTCCTGGACGGCCCCGGTGCCCTGGAGGAGGCACGCACGCGCGTCGACGAGCACACCGCGGGGCAGGAGGAGACCCTTCTGCGCTACAGCGGGATCCTGGACGCCGCGACCCAGGCCACCACCGCCCTGGTCCACACCACCGACGGCGGGGAGAACCTCACCGACGCCGTGCTGACCAGCGAGCTGCTGAGCGCGTGCGCCGCCTACGCCACCGCCGACGCCCTGCTCGCCGGCACCATTGCCCGCGGCGAGATGAGCTACGAGGAGACGGCCCACTTCACCTACCTCACCGCCTCCTACCGCCACACCCTGGAGTCGGCCGACACGGTCATGCACCCCAGCGTGCGGGCGATCTACGACGCGACGACATCCCAGCCCTCCTGGACCCGCGCCGAGGAACTCAGCCGCCAGGTGGTCACCCGGCCCCCGGTCGTCGAGCCCGCGCCGGAGGACCCCGCCCTGCCCGGGGGCGTGCGGACCGCTCTCCGGTGGAACACCGACGTCGACGTCGAGGCGGCCGAGTGGGACGACTCCTCCGCCCGGGCCGTGGCGGACCTGGAGGACCTGGTCCGCGCGCAGACCGGCCGCACCGTCGACCTGGCCTGGAGCGCCGCCCTGCTGCAGGTCTCGCTCGCCGCGGCGGCGGCCGTGCTCACCCTGGGGGGCGGGGTGGCCGCCATCACCGTCGTCGGCCGCTCCTCCCGCCGCCTCACCGACCGCCTGACCGGCCTGCGCGAACAGATCCTGGAGCGCGACGAGGACCTGCCCGACATCGTCGACCGCGCCCAGCGCGGCGAGAAGGTCGACGTCCAGGAGGAACTGCCGCCGCTGGACGAGTGCGGCGGCGACGAGATCGGACAGGTCGCCGAGGCCTTCGACTCCGCCCAGCTCACCGCCGTGGAGGCGGCGGTGCGCCAGGCCGAGATCCGCCGGGGGGCCAACCGGGCCTTCCTGGGGATCGCCTTCCGCAACCAGACGCTGGTCCAGCGCCAGCTCCGCCTGCTCGACGAGATCGAGTACCACGAGCAGGACCCCGAGGCCCTGCGGCGCCTGTTCCGCCTGGACCACCTGGCCACCCGCGCGCGCCGCTACGCGGACAACCTCATCATCCTGGGCGGCGGCCAGTCGGCCCGGCGCTGGCGCCAGCCGCGTCCGCTCGTGGACGTGCTGCGCGCGGCCATCGCCGAGACCGAGGACTTCGAACGCGTCCGGCTGACCTCGGCGCCCCGGGTGCTCGTGCACGGCCAGGTGGTGGCGGACGTGGTCCACCTGCTCGCCGAACTGGTGGAGAACGCCACCCAGTTCTCCCCGGCGGGCACCCCCGTGGACGTCAGCTGCGCCCCGGCCGCGGACGGGCTCGTGGTGGAGGTCGAGGACCGGGGCCTGGGCATGTCCGAACACGGCTACGCGGCGGCCGAGCGCACCCTGGGACAGGCGCCCGAGTTCGACATGATGGCGCTGCCGGACGATCCCCGGCTGGGCCTGTTCGTGGTCTCCAGGCTGTCCCGGCGGCACGGGATACGGGTCTGGCTGCGCCCCTCGCCCTACGGCGGCACCCGGGCCACCACGCTCATCCCGCACGCACTGCTGGAACCGGTGGAGAACCCGGTGACGGTCGCCCGTGCGCTGACCGGCGGGAGCGGGCCGGCGTCCCGCGCGGGGGGGCCCTACGCGGCGACGCCCCCCGGCGGATCCGCTCCGGCCCCCCCGGGCGGGTTCGCTCCGGCGCCCCCCGGCGGCGAGGGCTTCGCCCGGGACCAGGGCGCTCCGGCCCCCGGTGTTCCCGCGAACGGGACACACGTCCCTTCCGGCGGGGCGCACGCCGTTCCGAGCGGGGCGCCCGCGGAGGCTCCGGAGTCCGGCGGCTTCCCCACCGGGCCCCGGACCGGTCCGCACAGCGGCGCCCAGAACACCCTCCCGCCCTTCGGTCCCGGCGGCCCGCCGCCCTTCCCTGCGCCGGGGAGCGGCGCCCCGGCCGCGGACCCGGCCTCGGGACCCGTGCCCGTCACCCCCGAAGGGCACACCGGTCCGCAGGTGCCCGTGGTGCCCGGCGGGGGGGTCCGCCCCGACGGGACCGGCCCCAGTCCGTCCGCTCCGCCGAGGGGGCACGATGAGAGCTGAGAGCACGCGCGGCTTCGAACCAGCCGAGGCCGAGGGGCGGACGGCCGATCCCTGTCCGCCGGCGCCGGAGCCGCCGGAGGGCGAGGAGGACCAGGCACAGGAGCGCTTCCTGCGCCCCTTCGCCGTCACGGCGGGGGACCCCGAGGCCCCCGTGCTGACTCCGGGACCCACTGCCCCCGGCCTGCTCGACCTGGTCGTCGCCGCGCGCGCCCCGGGCCACCGGGAATGGCTGAGACCCGAACGCGAGGCCCTCCTCGACCACGCCCGGCAAGCCCGCACCGTGGTCGAACTCGCCGCCCGGGTGCGCCTGCCGGTCGGCCAGGTCAGGGCCATCGCCGCCGCCATGATCGCCGACGGATCGCTCCAGCGCTGCGGCCCCTCGCGCCCTCTCGGCAGGGAGGACCTCCTCCACGCCGTCCTGGTCGGGCTGCGCTCCCTCTGAGCGCCCCGCGCGGCTCCCGCCGCTCGGGAGCCGCGCCCACACGGCTCCCCGGCCGCGCCGGGAGCGCACGGCGTTGCTAGCGTGCGGCCATGCGCAGCACCGAACACATCGGCGTCGTCGGGGCCGGAATCGTCGGCCTGGCCCTGGCCCGACGGCTCACCCTCCACCGCCCCGGCACCCGCGTCACCGTCCTGGAGAAGGAGGACCGGGTCGCCGCGCACCAGAGCGGCCACAACAGCGGCGTCGTGCACGCCGGGCTCTACTACGCGCCGGGATCCCTCAAGGCCACCCTGTGCCGGCGCGGAGTCGGACTGCTCCGGGACTACTGCGCCGAGCACGGGCTGCCCTACCGGGAGGTGGGCAAGGTGCTGGTGGCCACCGGGGCCGACGACGAGGCCCGCCTGGACGACATCGAGCGCCGGGCCGGGGAGAACGGCGTCCCCGGGGTCACCCGGCTCGGCCCGGCGGGACTGCGCGGGATCGAACCGCACGCGGCCGGAACCGGCGCCCTGCACTCGCCCACCACCGCCGTCACCGACTTCACCGCCGTCGCGGAGCAGCTCGCCGACGACGTGCGCCGCTCCGGCGGCCGGGTCCTGCTCAACACCCCCGTCCTGGACCTGCGCCAGGAGCACGACGGCGTCCGGGTCCTCACCGGGGACCCCCGCGGCGACAGGTTCGTCCACCGCTTCGACCGGCTGGTGCTGTGCGGCGGCCTGCACAGCGACCGGCTCGCCCGGATGGCCGGTGCCGACGCCGACCCCCGGGTGGTGCCCTTCCGCGGGCAGTACCACGAACTCGTCCCCGAACGCCGCCACCTGGTCAGGGGACTCGTCTACCCCGTGCCCGACCCCCGGTACCCCTTCCTCGGGGTGCACCTGACCCGGCACGTCCACGGGGAGGTGATGGCCGGGCCCAACGCGATCCTGGCCACCGCCCTGGAGGGCTACCGGGCCCGCGACCTGCGCGCCCGGGAACTGGCGCGGACCCTGGCCTGGCCCGGGTTCTGGCGCCTGGCCCGCCGCCACTGGACGGTGGGGGCCAGGGAGACCCTCGTGTCGGCCTCCCGCGCGGCCTTCGCCGCCCAGGCCCGCCGGCTCCTGCCCGAACTGACCGCCGCCGACCTGCGTCCGGCCCCGGCCGGGGTACGCGCCCAGGCGCTGGGCCGGGACGGCGCCCTGCTCGACGACTTCCGCGTCGACACCCACGGGCGGGTCGTGTGCGTGCGCAACGCCCCCTCTCCCGCGGCCACGTCCTCGCTGGCGATCGCCGAGTTCCTCACCGACACGTTCGTTCCCCGACCGTTCGGGTAGACCGCACCGACGCGGGCCCCGAACGTCTCGGACGGGGTTGTCCACAGCCTGGAGGTCACCCTGGTGGTGGCGCCCGCGGAGCCCCAACCTGAGAACGGCGGCGGTACCGGAGGGTCCGGGACCGGCGCCGGAGGTGACCATGCTTGTCCGTTGGGTCGCGGCGCTTCTCGCCGCCGCGCTCGCGCTCGTACTCGCCGCGGCCCCGGCCGCCGCCAGCCCACAAGGGGGAGAGTTGGACGGATTCACCATCGAACACCTGCCCGACCAGGTCGACGACCAGACCTCGGTCTCGGACTTCCACTACGAGTGGGGCGACGTGTCCTTCTCCAGCCGGGTCTGGGAGAAGGACACCGCGGAGGGCGTCCGGGTCCTCCTCCAGGTCCTGGTCATGCGCGGGGACAGACTCACCGATCTGGGGGCCGTCCGCGACTTCCTCACCGAGTACCACGAGCGGGCACCCGACTGGGAGCTCACCGAGTTCGACCTCCACGGCCACACCGCCCTGCACGGCGAGACCGAGGCCTTCTGGACCCCGGCCGAGGGCGTGGCGGTCGAGGTCCGCGACGCCTTCGGCCTCGTCGGGCAGGAGCAGTTGCTGACCACCGCGCGCGGGATCAGGGCCGAGGACCCCGCCTGAGCGGACTCAGCACCCCGAGAGCACCTCGCGCAGCGCGGCCTCCTCGTCCGGGTCGACGGTCAGGTCCCACACGTGCTTGACCTCGATCCAGGAGACCACGTAGTCGCAGTGCACCGACTCCAGCGGCGGCAGCCACTCCGCCGGGTCGGAGTCGCCCTTGGACCGGTTGGAGGAGGCACTGACCGCCCAGAGCTGGGAAGAGTCCAGGTCGTTGGCGAAGAGCTGGCGCTTGTCGGTCGTCCACGCGTGGGCGCCCGAGCGCCAGCCCTCCTTCAGGGCCACCATGTGGTCGATGTCGATGTCCTGCGCGTCGGTGAGGGTCTCACCGTCGTAGGCGCTGTACCAGGACCCCGACACCGGCTGGCAGTCCTCGTCGGTCTCCACGCCCTCACCGTCGCGCAGCAGTACCACCTGGCGTGTGGTGCAGTTGTCCTGTACTCCGGAGTCCCAGTGGGGGAACAGCGCCCGGTCGTATCCGCCGGGGTCCTCCTCCGCCTCCACCCGCAGTTCCTCCAGCTGCTGCCGGGCCTGTTCCACCGCCAGGCCGGACGAGGGGGCGTCACCGGTCTGCGACCCGGTGGCCCCCTCCGGGTCCAGGTCGATCACGCCCAGCTGGTAGAGGACGAGCACGGCGACGGCGAGGGCGCCGACCGCCGCCGCACCGCCGATCTTCGACGAGGCCTTCTTGGGCATCCACAACTCCACAACGCTTCGGGTACCGCGCACCGGAACGGCGGCGGTCGCGTTCCCAGCTTGGCCCATGCCCCCACCCAGCGGGAACACCGCCCGGGGACAGGAGTGCCTCACCCGCGGTTCGGCGCCACCGCCTCCCGGCAGCGCCAGGGCGTCCGGTCGGGAGGGGCCGGAGCCGCCGGCGGAGCGGGGGAGCCGCCGAAGGAAGGGGCACGGGAGGAGGGGGTCAGGACAGGAGGAGGTCGTACCCGAAGCTCCCGACCAGGAGCAGGCCCACACCCGCGCTGTACAGCCACGCCCGGGTCCGGTCCGGGTGGTCCCGGAGCGTGCGCCATGCGTACAGTGCCGTGCCCGCCAGGACCAGGGCTCCCTCCACGACGGCGGCCGCCACGGGCGTCTCCCACAGTCCCAGGCCCAGCAGGGGCAGACCGTGGGCGCCTCCGGGCAGGAGCACCATGTCCGGTCGGTGCACCAGCAGGTCCAGGAGCCAGTGGCTGAACACCACCCCGCCCAGTACCACTCCCGCGTCCCGTCCCCACCGGTCCCGGAGGAAGACGTGCACCAGCCCGCCCACCGCCAGCGCGAGCAGCAGGTTGCTGAGGAGCGCGTGCGAGTACTCCGCGGTGATGAGCGCGGACCCGTAGCCCTCCAGGGCCGGACCGGCCGGTTCCATACCCTCCACACCGAGCACCGCCAGGGGGAGGAAGACCAGGTCCGGTAGCTGGGCCGCCACCAGGAGCGCCCCCATGGGCAGTGTCGGACGCCAGGCCCTGACGATCCCCGCGAGTCCGAAGTGTCCGGCCAGCATCAGTCGTGTCTCCGATCGTGAGGGGGTGTTCCCGCCGGTGCGGCGGAGGGCCACCGCTCGTAGGCCCGGGCGAAGCCCTCCAGAAGCAGCGTGAAGGTCTCGTCCACGTCGTCGGGCAGCCCGAAGCCGCCCTTGGTCTCCAGGTCCACGAACCCGTGCAGTCCGCTGCGCAGCGTGCGGATCGCGTGCACCAGCTGTTCCTCGGGGATGCCGAACCCGCGCAGCACCGCCGCCAGCACCCGTACGGGGTCGGGGGACAGCTCCACCCGGGCGCGGGCCAGCCTCGGCAGCTGCTGCAGGGCGGTGTAGCGCCCCGGGTGGGCGTGCGCGTAGCGGCGGTAGGCCTGTGCGGTCACGCGCAGCGCGTCGGGTCCGCTGCGGCCCACGGCGGCCCTCTGGAGCTCCCCGCCGAGCGCGTTCGCCCCCAGCAGGGCCACCTCCCGGCGCAGCCCGGCCAACCCGTCGACGTGCTTGTACAGGCTGGGTGTGGCGACTCCGAGCCGTTTGGCCACCCCGGCCAGCGACAGGGCGTCGAAACCCTCCTCGTCGCTGAGCCGCGCCGCCTCCTCGGCGACCAGCGCCGGGGTCAGTCCAGCCCTAGGCACCCGCCACGACCTCCTCGGCCAGGGACCGCAGCGCGGGCACGACCACGTCGGGGCGCTGCGCCTGGGCGTAGTGGCCGCACTCGGGAACCATCAGCACGGAGCCGCGCACCACCGAGGCCGCCCACTCGGCCTCGGCGCGCGGGTCCTTCCAGTCCGAGTCCTGCTCGCCCATGATGACGAGGGCCCCGGCCCGGGAGGCGCCGACACCGGTGACGGTCTCACCGGGTTCGAAGACGGTCCGGTGGACCGCGCGGTAGCGGTCGGTCGGCCGCAGCATCTGCCGCAGCAGTTCCAGCTGCCGCTCGTGGCCCTCGGGGGTGCGTCCGGTGTGCAGCTTGTCGTAGTAGGAGGTCAGGAACGCGGGTCCCCAGGGGCGCATGAGGGCCACCCGCTGGAGGGTCCGGGTCAACACGTTGCCCGCGGGAGGACGGAGGAACGGGCCCAGCAGGGCGATGCCCGCCACCAGGTCGGGGCGCTCCCTGGCGGCGATGGCCACGGCGGCCCCGCCCAGGGAGTTGCCGACCATCACCACGTCCCTCCCGCCCAGCTCCTCGGCGAGCGCGATGGCGTCGGTGGCCGCCGCCCGGTTGGTGTAGGCGTCGAAGGTGGTGTCGCTGTCGCCGTGGCCGCGCAGGTCCATGGCGGCGACCCGGTACCCGGCCCCGGCCAGGCCGGCGCCGACGAACCGGAAGGAGTGGCGGTGGTCGAACATGCCGGGCACGCAGACCACCAGGGGGCCGGTGTTCTCGGCGCCGTAGAGGTCGTAGGCGATCCGTCCCCGCGGCCGGTCGAGGCGGTGCACCGTGCAGCTTCCCACGTTCGGGCTTCTTGTCATAGCCATGAAGCTAATGGCATTAGCTTTCCGGGTCAAGGGGCCGCGACGGGATTCCCCGGCGGACCGCGTCCGGTCATGCTCCGGGGCGGGCGCGGTACCGCCCGGGGCCGCGGAACCGGGGGAGGCCGGAGCCGGGGGTGTGAGCAGCGGCCGGGGGCAGCCGCTAGCGTGGACGCAGCCGACAAAACCGCGTGCTCCCCGGCTGGGGCCCGGCTTAGACTGCAAGGCAGATCGAGCCCTTCGGGGCCGCCTACACAACAGGAAGCAACACAGTGACCGACATCATCGACGAACTCCAGTGGCGCGGCCTGCTCGCGCAGACGACCGACCTTGACGCACTGCGCAAGGCGCTCGCCGATGGTCCGATCACCCTGTATTGCGGATTCGACCCGACGGCGGGCAGCCTGCACGTCGGTCACCTCACCCAGATCCTGACCCTGGCCCGTTTCCAGCGGGCGGGGCACCGTCCGATCGCTCTGGTCGGAGGCGGCACCGGTCTCATCGGCGACCCCAAGCCCAGCGCCGAGCGCCAGCTCAACTCGCCGGAGACGGTGCGGGGCTGGGTGGACACCCTGGCCGGGCAGCTCTCGGCCTTCCTGCGCTTCCCACGCGAGGGCGAGCAGGCCGGGCCGACCGACGCGGTCCTGGCCAACAACGCCGACTGGCTGGGCGGGATCAACGCGATCGAGCTGCTGCGTGACGTCGGCAAGCACTTCAGTGTCAACCAGATGCTCGCCCGGGAGACGGTCAAGAGCCGTCTGGACGGCGAGGGGATGAGCTACACCGAGTTCAGCTACGTGCTGCTTCAGTCCTACGACTACGTCCAGCTCTACCGGCGCTACGGCTGCACGCTGCAGACCGGTGGGTCCGACCAGTGGGGCAACATCACCGCGGGTCTGGACCTGGTGCGCAGGATGGAAGGCAACGAGCCGCACGGCCAGGCGCACGGGCTGACCACGAACCTGCTCACCAAGGCGGACGGGACCAAGTTCGGCAAGACCGAGAGCGGCACCGTCTGGCTCGCCCCCGAGCTGACCTCGCCCTACGCCTTCTACCAGTTCTGGTTCAACGCCGACGACCGCGACGTGGTTCGCTACCTCAAGACCTTCAGCTTCCGCAGCCGGAGCGAGATCGAGGAGCTGGAGGGCCAGACACTGGAGCGTCCGCAGGCCCGCGCCGCCCAGCGCGCGCTGGCCGAGGAGCTGACCACGCTGGTGCACGGTGAGGAGGAGTGCCGCAAGGTCGTTGCGGCCAGCCTGGCCCTGTTCGGCCGGGCGGACCTGGGCGAGCTGGACGCCCGCACCCTGGAGGCCGCCCTGGCTGAGGTGCCCAAGGCCGAGGTGTCCGGTCCGGTGGACGAGCTGCCCGTGGCCGACCTGTTCGCGCAGAGCGGTCTGACCCCGAGCAAGTCCGCCGCCCGTCGCGCCATCCAGGAGGGCGGCGCCTACGTGAACAACACCAAGGTCACCGATGTGGAGGCCGTGCTCGGGACCGAGGACGTCCTCCAGGACCGCTTCGTGGTGCTGCGCAAGGGCAAGCGCAACATCGGCGGTGTCATCATCACCGGTTGACCCGTGACCGTACCGTGGTCGGCGTACCCCCGCTGGGCGCCGACCACGGCTGCGCCTGCGGTTGGGACCGTGGTGCGGGCTCCGGAGGCCGGTGGTCAGGTTTCACGCGGGAATGTTGCGGGCACTACCCCTGTTGACTGAGACAAAAGCCGACGTAACCACGCGGACCCGGTGTGAGGACCGCGCACGTCACAGGGGCCTTCACAAGCCGCCCTCAGGGGGCGACGGGTCCCGGGTCCGAGGTGTGACACCTCGTCCGGGCTCTGACTTGACGTCTGCCCCCATCCTCCCTATACTCGAAAGAGTCGCTGCGGGACGGCGAGGATCCTTCGACGGATCGACTCGGAACCGGGCCGCATCACAAGACCTCCTCTCGAGTCCACGTGGTCCGAGCATGTGCTCGGAGCATGTAAGCTCAGGGAGTTGCCTCG
>NZ_VWVV01000019.1 GCF_009830945.1 Nocardiopsis sp. FR4
TCCCCCGTCACCGGACCCGGCTTCAAGACCGAGATCCGCCGGGTCACCACCATCGACGAGTTCCCCCAGGACAACGAGTGGATCCGCAAGGAACGGGCCTGGCGCGAGGCCACCGGCCAGCTCTGAGAGGCGAGGACCATGGCTGACCCCACCGGCCGGGAGGCCGTCGCCGCCGTCTGGCGGATCGAGTCCGCGCGGATCGTCGGCGCGCTCGCGCGCTACACCGGCGACTTCGCGCTCGCCGAGGACCTGGCCCAGGAGGCGCTGGCCGAGGCCCTGGTGACCTGGCCGCGTGAGGGCGTGCCCCGCAACCCCGCGGGGTGGCTGCTGACCGTGGGGCGGCGGCGCGCGATCGACACCTTCCGCCGGCGCGCCGCCCGCGACGAGCGCTACGCCGTCCTGGCCCGTGACCTGGGCGAGGGCGGCACGGCCTCGGGGGGTGCGCCCGCCGACCCGGCCCGGGAGGCCGAGGACGTGCTGTGGGATCCGGACCAGATCGACGACGACGTGCTCGCGCTGATGTTCGTCTCCTGCCACCCGGTGCTCTCGCGCGAGGCCCGGGTGGCGCTGACCCTGCGGGTGGTCGGCGGTCTGACCAGCGACGAGATCGCGCGGGCGTTCCTCGTTCCGACCGCGACCGTGCAGGCCCGGATCACCCGGGCGAAGAAGACCCTGGGGGCGGCCCGGGTGCCGTTCGCGGTGCCGGCGGCCCGGGAGCGGATCGCGCGGCTGGGCTCGGTGCTCAACGTGGTCTACGTGATCTTCACCGAGGGGTCCTCGGCCAGCTTCGGCAAGGACCTGCTCCGGTGGGACCTGGCGGGTGAGGCGCAGCGCCTGGCGAGGCTGTTGAGCCGTCTGGTGCCCGAGGAACCGGAGACGCACGGCTTGTTGGCGCTGCTGGAGCTGACCGCGGCGCGTTTTCCGGCGCGTACCGGGGCGGACGGGCGGCCGGTGCTGCTGGAGCACCAGGACCGGCGCCGCTGGGACCGTTCGGCGATCGTGCGGGGGCGGGCCGCCCTGGCCCGGGCCGAGCGGGCGGGTCGGGGCCTGGGCGCCTACGGCCTGCAGGCCGCCATCGCCGAGTGCCACGCGCTGGCCCCGTCGGTGGAGGAGACCGACTGGGAGCGGATCGTGGTCCTGTACGAGGCCCTGGGGCGTCTGGCGCCCTCGCCGGTGGTCGAGCTCAACCGGGCGGTGGCGGTCTCGATGGCCCGGGGGCCCGCCGCGGCGCTGCCGGTGGTGGAGGCGCTGGCGGACGCCCGGGAGCTGGCGCACTCGCACCTGCTGCCGAGCGTGCGCGGGGAGCTGCTCGTGCGTGCGGGCCGCAGGGAGGAGGCGCGCGTGGAACTGGAGCGGGCCGTGAAGCTGTGCGGCAACGACGCGGAGCGGGCGGTGTTGGAGGGCAAGATCGCCGATCTGGGCTGAGGAGGGGCCGAACCAGGATGCGGTGGGGGGCGTCGTACGGTGTCAAGGCGGTTGTGCCCTGAGTGTCCCGACACGAGCAGGAGAACCACGATGACGTTCCGGCCATACCACGACGGCACGGTCACCTCTCTGTCCCGGCGTCGCTTCGGCCGACTCGCGGCCCTGGGGTTGGCCGCCGGGGTGGGCGCGGTCGCGGGGCCCGGCCCGGCCGCGGCCGACGGAGGCGGCGGACAGGCCTACTACGACCGCGCCCGCAGGCGCGCCGGACAGGACCCGGTCCTGTCGGCCCTGGTCAGGGCGCTGTCTCCGGATGTCGTCTACCCCGAGCTGGACGCGCCCGCCCCGGTGATGCTGTTCGACGACCTGGCGATGCTGAGCGTGGGTTTCGTGCACGCCATGGCGCTTTCGACCAGTGACGGGATCGTGCTGATCGACGCGCTGCGCTCCGAGCGGGACGCGGAGGAGGTCATCGTCCCGGGACTGCGTGAGCTGGGCGCCGACCCGCGGGATATCCGGTACGTCGTGGTCACCCACGGCCACTACGACCACTTCGGCGGTGCCCGCCACCTCGCCGACCGGTACGGGGCGCGGGTGCTGATGTCGCCCGCCGACTGGGACCTGGTCGAGAGCACCCGGCCCGAGGACGCGCCGGTGCGGGACCTGGAGATCGCGGACGGGCAGCGGCTCACGCTGGGCGGCACGACGGTCGGCCTGCACCACACGCCGGGCCACACGCCGGGCACCGTCTCGCCGGTCTTCCCGGTGCGCTGGGGGGCGCGGCGCCACACGGCCATGCTGTGGGGCGGCACCAACCCTCCCGGGACCCCCGCGGAACTGCGCACCTATCTGGCGTCCATCCGCTCCTTCCGTGAGCGGATGCGCCGTGCGGGGGTGGACGTGGAGCTGTCCAACCACCCGATCGACCACGGGCTCCAGCGCGCCGAGCAGGTGCGTGACCAGCCCGAGGAGAACCCCTTCGTGCTCGGGCGGTCGGGTACGGACCGGTTCATGGCGGTGATGGATCTGATGTTGCGCGGCAGGCTCGCCGACGCGGAGGCGGCGGGGAGCTGAACCCGGGTGCGCTCGGGGGTGGGGGGCGCGCGGGTGCGGGCGTAGAATCCGGCCAAGGTTGGCGCACAACAGCAGACGGGGTCGGTCATGGCGGAGTTCGTGCACGTGGTGGTTCCCGTCTTCGCCGCGGTGGCGAGCGGCCTGTTCGCCGGGTTGTTCTTCACCTTCTCGGTCGCGGTCATGCCCGGTCTGGCCCGGGCCGGTGACCGGGTGATGATCGAGGCGATGCAGGGCGTCAACGTGGCCATCCTCAACCCGTTCTTCGCGCTGGTCTTCATCGGTGCGCCCGTCGCGGTGCTGGCCTGCCTGGTGCTCCACGCCAGTGTCGGCGCGGCGGCCGCGGCGGGGTGGAGCGCGGCGGCGCTGGCCTGTCTGGTGGCCGCCATGCTGATCACCTTCGGGGTGAACGTGCCGCGCAACAACGCCCTGGAGCGGGTGGGCCCGCCCGAGCGGGTCGCCGACCCGGCCGCGGTGCGCGGGGCCTTCGAGGGGGTGTGGGTGCGCTGGAACCACCTGCGCACCCTGTTCTCGGTGGTCGGCCTGGTCTGCGCGGTGACGGCCCTGACGGTGCGCTGACCGGCGGCCGAGTGCGCCCGCCACAGCCGTCGGCTCTGCGACCTGTGACACCGGGAGTTCCCGCAGGGGAGGAAACCCGTGGTGGTGGGTATTGTCGAGCCGACACGGTAGGGCGATCCGGAAGGCTCCAGTGGACGCGGTGGTGGTACTCGCTCTGGTGGCGGGGTTCGTGCTGTTGGTCGCCGGAGGGGAGTCACTGGTTCGGGGCGCCGGTTCGCTTGCCCGGACGCTGGGCATGTCCTCGCTGGTCGTGGGTTTGACGGTGGTGTCCTTCACCACGTCGGCGCCGGAGCTGGCGGTGAGCACCGACGCCGCGCTCTCGGGGTATCCGGGGCTGGCCGTGGGCAACGTGGTGGGCAGCAACATCGCCAACATCCTGTTCGTGCTGGGGGCGGCGGCGCTGTTCGTGCCGTTGGCGGTGAGCTCCCAGGTGGTGCGCGCCGATATCCCGGTGATGGTGGTGCTGTCGGGTGTGGTGCTCCTGATGGCGCTGGACGACCGTCTGAGCCGTCTCGACGGGGCGATACTGTTCGCGGCCCTGGTGGTCTATGTGACCGTCACGGTGCTCCTCTCCCGCAGGCGCGTGCTCGCCTCCGCCTCCCCCGCACCGGAGGACGCCCTGGGTGGGGATCCGGCGGGTGCCGACGGGCGGGTCCGGTCGGTCCTGAGGGACCTGGGGTTGGTGGTTCTGGGCACGGTCATGCTGGTGGCGGGTGCGCGGCTGCTGGTGTACTCGGCCAGCACGATCGCGGCCGCGTTGGGGGTGAGCGACCTGCTCATCGGGCTGACCGTGGTGGCGGTCGGTACGTCGCTGCCCGAGCTGGTGACCTGTGTCGTGGCGGTGCTGCGGGGTGAGCGCGACATGGCGGTGGGCAACATCGTGGGCAGCAACGTGTTCAACATCGGGGCGGTGCTCGGTGTGACCGCCGTGGTCGCCCCGGAGGGGATCGCGGTGGCGCCCGCGGCGCTGCGGTTCGACCTGCCGGTCATGCTGGCGGTGGCGCTGGTGCTGGTCCCGGTGGCCCTGACCGGGTTGGGCGTGGCCCGCTGGGAGGGGGCGCTGTTCGTCGGCTTCTACGCCGCCTACCTCGCCTACCTGGTGCTGGAGGCCACCGGGCACGCGGCGCTGCGGCCCTACAGCGCGGCGATGCTGTGGTTCGTCATTCCGCTCACCGCACTGTGGCTCGTGGCGGTGGCGGTCTACGAGGTGGGGGCGGGGCGCCGCGGAAGGCGGTCCCGGGCGGCCCGGGAGCCGGCTGAGAGGGACTGAGATCCGCGGCCCTCGGGGCCGCCCGCGCGGGCGGTCGGCGGAGGAGCGGCCGGTCCGATGGTCGCGGGAGCCCGTGGGGCCACCGGTTCAGGTGAGTTCGGCGCTGCCCTCGCGGTAGATCTTCGCCGAGGCGATGCGTCCGTCGCGCACCCGGTAGAACCCGGCGATGGGGAAGGTCCGCTCCCGGCCCTCCACGGTCAGCGTCTCCGTCATCTGGCAGGCGACCCGGTCGTGCGCACAGAGGAGTTCGTGGAGGGTCAGGGTGGGCAGCAGGTGCCTCATCGCGTCGGCGAACAGCGCGGTGAGTTCCTCCCGCCCGCGGGCCGTGGTGGTGCCGGTGACCCAGGAGGCGTCGGCGGTGAACCCCGCCATCAGGGCGTCGAGGTCGCGGGCGTTGAAGGCGGCCACGTGCGCCCGCACGGCGGCCGCGGCCTCGGGGTGGTCCATGGTGGGAGTCTGGCAGGCCCCCACCGGACGTGCCACGGGTTTATGTGCTCGAGGCGGTCAGGATCCGGGAAGCGCGGGGGTCCCGGGCGCGGCTAGCGTCACAGGCGTTGCACACCGATCAGACCAGGAGGGCGGTAGCGATGGGCACGGACACCGGTGCGAGGGGCACGGGCGGTTTCTCGGAGGAGGAACGCGCCTCCATGAGGGCGCGCGCGGAGGAGCTGCGGCGCGAGGCCGGCGGGGGGCGTGGCGCCAAGGCGGCGGCCGCGGAACTCGAGGTGCTGGCCAAGATCGCGGAGATGGAGGCGCCGGGCCGGGCGGTGGCCGAGCGCGTGCACGCCATCGTCACCGCCAACGCCCCGGAGCTGGCGCCCAAGCTGTGGTACGGGCAGCCGGCCTACGCGAGGAGGGGCAGGGTCGTGTGCTTCTTCCGGAGCGGGCACGCGGACAAGGAGCGGTACTCGACCTTCGGCTTCACCCCCGAGGCCGCTCTGGACGAGGACGGCGGCCTGTGGCCCACGTCCTATGCGGTGACCGAGTTGGGCGAGGAGGCCGAGCAGGCGATCGCCGCCCTGGTCAGGAGGGCCGTGGGGTGAGGCCCTGCATGCCCGACAGCAGGGCCTGGACGTCGCGCACGCACCCGCCGCAGCCGGTGGTGGCGCGGGTCTTGGCGGCGATGGCCTCGCGGGTGCGCGCCCCGTCCATCCAGGCCTGTTCGATGTCGGTGCGGCTGACCGCGTTGCACCGGCACACCAGCGCCTCCCCCTGGTCCCGGCCGGGTGCGTCGGGGGTGGAGGTGGGCAGTCCCTGGAGCAGGGCCAGCCGGTCGGCGGGGACCGGGGTGCCGGTGTCGTAGAGCTGGGCCAGGGTGGCGGCGGCCTCGGGGAAGCCGAGCAGGACCGCGCCGACGACCTTCTCCTGGCGCACCGACAGTTTGGCGTAGCGTCCGCCGTAGGGGTCGCTGATGGTGACGGTCTCCAGGCCCTCGGCGTCGTCGTCCTCGTGGACCTCGCCGAACGCGGTCAGTTCGATGCCCTCGGCCTTGAGGCGGGTCAGGGGCCGGGCCCCGGCGTAGGCCGCGTGCGGGGCGGTCCCGGTCAGGCGCCGGGCGAGCACGGCGGCCTGTTCCCAGCCGGGCTGGATGAGCCCGGCGCCGCCTCCGGGGTGTTGGGCGCAGTCGCCGATGGCGTGGACGCGCGCGTCGGAGGTGGCCAGGTGGTCGTTGACCAGGACGCCGTGTTCGGTGGCGATTCCGGCGTCCTTGGCCAGTTCGATGTTGCCGCGCACTCCGGCGGTGACCACGAGGGCGTCGCCGGGCAGGACGCGTCCGTCGTCGAGTTCCAGGCCGGTGCCCGGGATCCACCGGGAGGCCACCCGCCAGGAGTGGACCTCCACGCCCAGGGCGGCGTAGAGGTCGGCGAGGATGCGCGCGGCGGGCTTGTCGATCTGGCGGCGCATGATCCAGGGCGAGGACTCCACCACGGACACGCGCATGCCGCGGCCGACCAGGCCGCGGGCGGCCTCCAGGCCGAGGATGCCGCCGCCGAGCACGACCACGGGGGCGCCGGGGCGGGCCAGGGCGAGCAGGCGCTGGCAGTCGGCCAGGTCGCGCAGGGCGGTCACCCCCTCCCCCGGGGTTCCGTCGGCCTCGGCCACGCCGGTGATGGGGGGGAAGGAGGCGCGTGCGCCGGTGGCCAGGACGAGTTCGTCGTAGGGCAGGGTGGTGCCGTCGTCCAGGGTGAGGGTGCGGTGTTCGGTGTCCAGGGCGGTGGCGGTGATGCCGGTTCGTACGCGCACGCCGGGGCTGTCGGGGACGGGCAGGCGGATCTGGTCGGGGGTGTAGTCCCCGGCGACCACGCCCGAGAGCAGCACCCGGTTGTAGGCGGGGTGGTGCTCGGTGCCCACGACGGTGACGCGGACCCGTTCGGCGGCGGGGTCCAGGCGGGCGACCTCCTCGGCGAAGCGGGCGCCGACCATCCCGTTGCCGACGACGACGATCTGACGCGGGGACGCGCCCTGCACGGTGCTCAACTGCGGCCTCCTGGGGTGGGTGTGTGCGCTCCCGGGCGGCGTCGGCCGGGGTGGTGCGGGTGGGGGTCGGTCGGCATCAGGACTCGGTGGCGGGTTCGGGCTCCAGGCGTACGGCGCTGACCTTGAACTCGGGCATGCGGCTAATGGGGTCCAGGGCGGGGTGGGTGAGGTTGTTGGCGGCCTGGGTCCCGGGGAAGTGGAAGGGCAGGAAGACCGTGTCCAGGCGGGCGGTAGGGGTCAGGCGTACCCGGGCGCGGGTGCGGCCGCGCCGGGAGGTGACGCGGGCCCAGTCCCCGGCGGCCAGTCCGGCGCGGGCGGCGGTGTCGGGGTGGACCTCGACGTAGACCTCGGGTTCGGCGTGGTCGAGTTCGCTGACGCGGCGGGTCTGGGCGCCGGTCTGGTAGTGGCCCATGAGCCGTCCGGTGGTGGCGACGAGCGGGTAGTCGGTGTCGGTGGTCTCGGCGGGGGACCGGTGGGCGACCGGGATGAAGCGGGCGCGGCCGTCGGGGTGGGCGAAGGAGTCCAGGAACAGGCGGGGTGTGGGCTCGCCGTCGGCGCGTACCGGCCAGTGCAGGGCCTGGCCGCTGTCCAGCCGTTCGGGGGTGACGCCGGAGTAGTCGGAGGCGCCTCCGGCGGAGGCGCGGCCGAGTTCGGCCAGGACGGTGTCGGGGTCGGTGGGGAAGCGCGGGGCGGGCTGGCCCAGGCGGGCGGCCAGGGCGGAGAGGACCTCCAGGTCGGTGCGCACGCCCGGGGGCGGGGAGGTGGCGCGGGTGCGGCGCAGGACGCGCCCCTCCAGGTTGGTCATGGTGCCCGACTCCTCGGCCCACTGGGCCACGGGCAGGACCACGTCGGCCATGGCGGCGGTCTCGGAGAGGACGAAGTCGGCGGCCACCAGCAGGTCCAGGGAGGCCAGGCGGGCGCGGACGCGTTCGGCGTCGGGGGCCGAGACGACGGGGTTGGAGCCGAAGAGCAGCAGGGCGCGCGGGCCGTGGTCGGTGCCCAGGGCGTCGAGGAGTTCGAAGGCGGACCGGCCGGGGCCGGGCAGGGTGTGGGGGTCCACGCCCCAGACCCCGGCCACGTGGGCGCGGGCGGCGGGGTCGTCGATCATGCGGTAGCCGGGGAGCTGGTCGGCTTTCTGGCCGTGTTCGCGGCCGCCCTGGCCGTTGCCCTGGCCGGTGATGCAGCCGTAGCCGGAGCCTCGGCGTCCGGGTAGGCCCAGGGCCAGGGCGAGGTTGATCCAGGCCGAGACGGTGTCGGTGCCCTTGGCGTGCTGTTCGGTGCCGCGTCCGGTCAGGACGTAGGCCGACCGGTTGCGGGCGGCGGTGCCCAGCAGGTCGGCGGCGGCGCGGATGCGGGCGGCGGGGACGCCGGTGACCTGTTCGGTGCGTTCGGGCCACCAGGCGGCGGCGTGTGCCCAGGCGGCCTCGAAGCCGGTGGTGCGGTCGGTGATGAAGGTGTCGTCGCACCAGCCCTGGACGCGTGCGGCGTGCAGCAGGCCCAGGGCCAGGGCCAGGTCGGTGCCGGGGCGGGGGGCCAGGTGCACTCCCCCGTTGTCCAGGGCGACCTGTGCGGTGGCGGAGCGGCGGGGGTCGATGACGATGAGGGTGGGCGCGGACAGGTGGCCCATCATCGGCGGCATGGTCTCGGCGGGGTTGGCTCCGGCGAGCAGGACCACTTCGGCCTCGGCGACGTCGGTGAGGGGGAAGGGCATCCCCCGGTCCAGGCCGAAGGCCCGCATGCCCCCGGCGGCCGCCGAGGACATGCAGAACCGGCCGTTGTAGTCGATCTGGGAGGTGGCCAGGGCCAGGCGGGCGAACTTGCCCAGAGTGTAGGACTTCTCGTTGGTGAGGCTGCCACTGCCGAAGACCGCGACGCTGTCGGGGCCGGACTCGGCGCGCAGCGCCAGGAGGCGTTCGGCGACGTGGTCCAGGGCGGTGTCCCAGTCGGTCTCCTCCAGCTCCGAGATACGGTCCTTGCGGATCAGGGGGCGGGTGAGGCGGTCGGGGACGGTGAGGACCTCGGCTGAGGTCCAGCCCTTGCGGCACAGCCCGCCCCGGTTGGTGGGGAAGGGGGCCGGGCGGGCGGCCAGGCGGCCGTCCGGCCCGGGCTCCAGGTGCATGGCGCACTGCAGCGCGCAGTAGGGGCAGTGGGTGGTGGTCATCGGTTGGTGCTCTCCACGCTGGCGGCGGCCGCGGCGGGGGTGGTGGCGCGGGAGGGGCGGCGCAGGTACACGGTCCAGGTGACGGTAGCGCACACGAGGTAGAAGAGGCCGAAGGCGACGAAGGCGGGGGCGGTGGTGCCGGTGGCGGCGAAGGACTCGCGGAAGCCGACGTTGACCCCGACCCCGCCCAGGGCGCCGACGGCGCCGATGAGGCCGAGCACGGAGGAGGCGACGCGCTTGGTGCGGGCCAGGGCCTGCTCGCGGGGTTCCCCGGCGGCGATGGCGTCCTCGGCCCGGGCGGCGTAGAGGGAGGGGATCATCTTGTAGGTGGAGCCGTTGCCCAGTCCGGTGAGGACGAACATCACCGCGAAGGCGCCGATGAACAGGGCCAGTTGGGCGGCCTGGACGGCCAGGACGAGGACGGCGGCACAGGCGGCCATGGCGAGGAAGACCCACAGGGTGACGCGGGCCCCGCCCAGGGAGTCGGCCATCCGGCCGCCCACGGGGCGGATGAGGGAGCCGATGACCGGGCCCAGGACGGCGATCCCGGCGGCCTGTACGGGGGCCAGGCCGAACTGGGACTGCAGCAGCAGGCCGAAGGCGAAGCCGGTGCCGATGAAGGAGCCGAAGGTGCCCACGTACAGCAGCGACATGATCCAGAAATGGCGGTCGCGCACGGCCGACATCTGGGCGGCGACGTCGTTGCGCACGTGGACCAGGTTGTTCATGGAGCGCGCGGCCCACCAGGCCGAGAGCAGGATCAGCGGCGCGTAGAAGAGGGGCACCAGGTAGCCGGAGGAGGTGGTGAACAGGGCGATGACGCCCAGTCCCACCAGTTGCACGGTGGCCACCCCGATGTTGCCGCCGCCCGCGTTCAAACCCAGCGCCCACCCCTTCTCCCGTTCGGGGAAGTAGGAGTTGATGTTGGCCATGGAGGAGGAGAAGTTGCCGCCGCCCACGCCGGCGGTGGCGGCCAGTACCAGGAACACCCAGAAGGGGGTCTGGGGGTTGCTGATGAGGAAGAGGGCCGCGGCGGTGGGGACGATGAGGGTGAGGCTGGAGATGATCGTCCAGTTGCGGCCGCCGAAGGCGGGTACCGCCAGGGTGTAGGGCACGCGCAGGATGGCGCCCACGAGGGTGACCACCGACAGGAGCAGGAACTTCTGCTCGGGGGTGGTGGTGAAGCCGTTGTCGGGGGTCATGAAGAGCACGAGCACCGACCACAGGCTCCACACGGAGAAGCCGATGTGCTCGGAGGCGATGGAGGCCCACAGGTTTCGCCGGGCCACGCGGCGTCCGCCGTCGTTCCAGAACCCCTCGTCCTCGGGGTCCCAGCGGGAGATCCAGCTCTTGCCGGTACGTGGTGCGCGCTGGCCAGGGGTCACGTCCGTGCCTTCCTGCTTGAGGGCTACTGACGAAACCGAAGGTAGGGAGGCCGCGTTGCCTGGAGGTGTCCAGCCGTAACACACGGGAAACAGTAGGCTCACCCGGAGGGTGTGACCTCGGTGAGAACCCCGTCGTCGCTGGTCATCGCGGTGCGCTGGCGGTCAGGGTGTGGTGTTCACCACGTTGGGGTTGGGGCTACTCCTTCTTCCTTCCCGTGGCCTGGCCGAAAGCCACGCCCAGGGCCAGGCCGACCGCGACGCCCACCGCCGGGTCGTCCAGGGCCATGCCGATGGGCAGGCCGAAGGCCACCCCCAGGGCGAGGCCGAGTCCGAGGCTGTTCTTCTTGTCCATGGTGTCTCCTCACGTGTTCGTGGTGCCGCGTCTGGGACGCGGGGCGGCCGGGCCGGGTTCCGTTCAGGGCGCGGGGTCCAGGGATTCGGAGACGTGTTTGCGGGCGCTGTCGTAGATGATCTGGCTGCGGAAGGCGGCCACCTCGCGGCGTTGGGTGAGCCGGTCGATGAGGAAGCTGTGCAGCGCGTCCAGCGAGGGCACGGACACGTGCACCAGGAAGTCCTGCTCCCCCGCCACCACATAGACCGCCATCACCTGGGGCAGGGCGACCATGGCGGCCTTGAAGCCCTCGATCACCTGGCGGCTGGGCGGGCGCAGCTGCACCGAGACGAAGGCCTCCACCTGCCGGTTGAGTGCGGCCGGGTCGATGTCGGCGTGGTAGCCGCGGATCACGCCGCGCTGGTGCAGCAGGCGCACGCGCTCCAGGCAGGTGGAGGGCGCCACCCCGAGCTTGTGGGCCAGGGCGCGGTTGGTCTGCCGGGCATCCTGCTGGAGTTCGCGGACGATCGCCGAATCAAGTTCGTCCATACGACCCACACTAGGGCCATGGCCGAATAGTATTCGCCGGACTCTCCATCGTATTGTTCTTATGGCTAATTTCTTTCCCGTTCACACGTCATATGAACGGGGAAAGTCATGCGTATGGCCACCAAGATCGTCGTCGTCCTGCGCCAGGGCCTGGAGCCCGCCCTGGCCGCCAACGCCGGGGTGGTGCTCGGGCTGGCGCTGGGGGCGCGGCTGGAGAACTCCCTGGCCTCGGACGGCAAGGACGCGGGCGGCGGGGTGCACGCCGGGATCAACCCGCACCCGGTCCCGGTGCTGCAGGCCTCGGGGGAGCAGCTGCGCGAGCTCAAGGCCGGGGCCGACGACCTTGCGGTGACGGTGGTGGGCTTCAACGAGGTGGCCCGCCGCTCCCGCGACTACGTGGAGTACCTGGAGGCCCTGGCGGTCACCGAGCCCCGGGACGTGGACTACGTGGGACTGGCGGTCACCGGCCCGCGCAAGGAGGTCAACAAGCTCACCGGCAAGCTCGCGCTCCTGCGCTGAGGGACGCCGCGCCAGAACGCCCGGGGGCGGCACCTCCGTTCGCTCCGTCCCCGGGAGCGCTGGAACAACGGCCGGCCGGAGACCACTCCCCCATCCGTCGACGGGGCTCGGGTCACCCGGGGTCCGGGGGCGCTTGCGGGGGCCGGGTGTAGAGGACGTCGCGGGCCTGTTCGGCGGCGCGCAGGATGGTCTCGCTGACGAAGTCGCTGAAGCGGGCGATGTTCTCCAGCCGCACGGCGGCCGGGGTGCCCGGGCCCAGGATAGTGACGCCCTGCCGTGCCGTCTCGGCGACCTGGGCGGTGCCCCGCGCGCTGGCGACCGTGGACTGGTACCACACGCCCTCGTCGGCGACGTAGCGCTCGCGGCGGCCCTGGTCGCGCTCGCGGCGGACCAGGCCCTGCTCCTCCAGGAACGTGATCGCCTTGGACACGGAGGCCGGGCTGACCTGGAGGCGCTGGACGAGTTCAGCGGCGGTCAGGCTGCCCGTGTCGGAGATGAACAGGCAGGTCAGGACCCGGGCGGTCATCTTGGTCAGGCCCTGGCGCATCAGCAGGGTGGCGAAGGCCTCCTCGTACTCGCGCACCTCCTCGGGGTCGCGCCCGTGGGCCCGCACGGGCGCCCCGGGGCCCCGGGGCGCGGTCTGCCTGCGGCGGCGGGCACGGTGTTCGCTGGCTCGGTGGGCCAGGTCGGCCCGGTAGCCGGTGGGGCCGCCGTTGCGCATCACCTCGCGCGTGACCGTGGAGGTCGGCCGGCCCAGGCCCCGGGCGATCTCCGCGTAGGCCAGCCCCTCGGCCAGCCCCGCCGCGATCTGCTGCCGTTCGGTCTGGGTGAGTCTGCGTCCCGACACCGTGGTCCCCCTCGTGCGTCCTGTGGCCCGGTGGCGCCAGCGTAGCGTTCCCCCACAACCCAACGCAACAAACAGCACGTCCGTCGTTGCGTCTACATCAAATCCATCGCAACGAAATATTAGCTATGAGCTGTGCTTATAAGACTTCCGTGCAACATATTCGTTGCACGATCTGTGAACACAACGTAGCTTTTCTTTCGTTGGAAACGAAGGGCGCCAAGGCGCCCCGGACGCACCCTCCCCGCCGCCACCCGGACGGGCCCGGCGGAGCGAACACCGTACGCACAGGAGGCTCATCATGGGACACGGCAACCGAGGCCTCTCCAAGGCGGGGCTGCGCAGAATGCGCGACGTACTGGAACGGCATGTGGGGTCCGGGAGGATTCCCGGCCTCGTCGCCCTGGTCGGCCGGGGCGAGGAGACGCACGTCGAGGCGATGGGGACGATGCGCCACGACGGCGGTCCGCCGATGCGCCGGGACACCCTCTTCCGGATGGCCTCCACGTCCAAGCCGGTCTCGGTCGCGGCGGCGATGGTCCTGCTCGACGAGTGCCGCCTGCGGCTGGACGACCTGGTGGAGCGGTGGCTGCCCGAACTCGCCGACCGGCGGGTGCTGAAGCGGGTCGACGGCCCGCTGGAGGAGACCGTCCCGGCACGGCGGCCGATCACCGTGCGGGACGTGCTGACCTCCACGTTCGGGCTCGGCATGGACCACACCTCGCTGGGCACCCCGATCATGAACGCGCTCTTCGAGCAGGGGCTCACTCCCAACCTGCCGGAGCCGATGCCCGAGTCGGACGAGTGGATGCGCCGCCTAAGCGCGCTCCCGCTGACGCACCAGCCCGGGGAGCACTGGCAGTACCACGTCAGCAGCGACCTGCTCGGCGTGCTCGTGGCCAGGGTCACGGGCCGACCGTTCGAGGAGTTCCTGCGCGAGCGCGTCTTCGAGCCCCTGGGTATGGGGGACACCGGTTTCCACGTGCCCGCCGACCGGATGGACCGGCTGCCGCCCCTGTACGCCCCCGACCCCCAAAGCGGGGAGTTCCTGGTGTGGGACGAGGCCGAGGGGGGACGCCACAGCCGGCCTCCGGCGTTCCCCGGCGGCGGTGGCGGGCTGGTCTCCACCGTCGACGACTACCACGCCTACTTCCGGATGCTGCTGAACCAGGGCAGGCACGGGAGCGAGCGCATCCTGTCCCGGCCCGCCGTCGAGCTGATGACCACCAACCGCCTCACGCCCGGGCAGCGGGCCGCGCGCGACGCCATGGCCGCCGACCACGTCCACGTGTCCTTCGGTCAGGGGCAGCACGGCGGCTGGGGCATGGGGATGGCGGTGCGCACCTACCGCGGCGACTACGCGCCCGTGGGCCAGTTCGGCTGGGACGGGGGAAGCGGCACCACCGCCTACGCCGACCCCCACCACCAGCTCACCGGAATCCTGCTCACCCAGGTCGGGATGTCCGTCCCGGACTCGGCGCGGCTCATCCACGACTTCTGGACCACGCTCTACCAGGCGGTCGACGACTGACACCGCGGCCGCCTGCGCCCCCACCCCCCGCTCACCCGGGGCTGGGGGCGCAGGCGGGGCGGCCCATGAACCCGCGTTCGCGCAGCGGGGGCAGGCCCAGCCGGGCTCCGGTCTCCTCGTCGAAGCCGTCCAGGAAGTCGTGCAGGATCTCGGCGAGCCGGTCCAGGTCCTCCACGAGGTAGAGCACCGGCTGGTATCCGGCGACCTGGTAGGGGCGGGTGGCGATCTCGCGCAGGTCCCAGGGGCGGACCTCGGCCCGCTCCAGGCGTTGCAGTTCCCCGAAGGAGGACAGCAGTGCGGCGCCGTAGGCCCGCACTCCCCCGGCTTCGCGGACCACCCCGTATTCGAGGCTGTGCCAGTAGACCCGGCTGACCAGGTCCAGGGCGTCCTCGCTGTCCACCCGCGCCGCGGCCCGGCCGACCGTGCGGTACAGGTCGGCGAAGAAGAGCGAGGTCAGGTGGGTGCCGTGGCCGAAGACGTCGTGGATGACGTCGGGTTCGGGGGTGTACAGGGGCATGGCGGGGTGGCGTACGTACTGCACGGCGTGGAAGTAGCCGTCGGCCATCGCGCCCAGGAAGCGTTTGTTGGGCACGATGCCGCCCGCCAGGGTGAAGGAGAACCCGGTCAGGGCTCTGAGCCGGTCGCCGACCTCGGCGTGCTGGGGGATGCGGTCGCCGGGGATGGGCGCCTGCTCGCGGGCGCGTTCGACGGCCCTGCACACGCGCCCCTCGTGGGCCCGCCGCAGGGCGCGGTGCACGGTGCGCCAGGTCTCGTGCTCGGACTCGGTGTAGTCCACGTGCGGCGCCGGGGCGCCGACGCGGTGGCCCTCGGCGCGTGCGGCCAGAAGGTCGCGGCGGCGGACGTAGTCCGGATCGGCGAAGCCGGGGTGCTCCTCGGCGGGGCCCAGGCGGCCGTCGGGTGTGACAGGAGTCTGTGTCAGTTCGTCGCTCATGTCCTCATCGTGTGCCAGGAGGCCGCGATGACCTGCGATGACGCGCCGCTGAGGGGCGGGCGGAGGTGTCAGCGCCAGGTGATGACGCCGCCGCCGGTGGGGCGGAAGACGCCGAAGCAGGCGTGCACCAGTTCGTCGGCCTCCTCGTCCCCCAGGTCCGGATGGAACGCGCGGGGGCGGTGCTCGGGTTCGGGGCTCTGGTGGACCGGAGCCGGATCGGGGGAGTTGTTGGCGTCCATGCGCACCTCATCGGCAGCGGTCACCTGTTGCCGCGACTCCACGCCACGCTCGGTCTGGGAACCGTGGTCGGGGCGCTTCTCGCCGCGTTCCTGGCGAGCGTGTCGGTGCCTCTGCCGAGCCAGAGCCTGGGAATGGCCGGCCTGCTGGTGTTGACGGCTCTTCTGCTCAGGCGGGTTGCCCAAGGCCCCGACACGCATGTCACACGCGCGCCCGGAGACCTGCTGCTGGCCTCCTGGCGTGAACGGCGGACCCTCCTCATCGGAATATGCGTCCTGGGGTTCGCCTTCACCGAAGGCACGGCCAACGAATGGATCGCCTATGTCTGGTCGACGGTTACGGCGCCGCCGAGCACATGGGAGCCCTGGCGTTCGCCGCCTTCGTGGCGGCCATGACGGCGGGGCGCCTCACCGGAGGTGCTCTCGTCGCCCGCTTCGGCCGCGCCGGCGTCCTTCGCGCCTCAGCCGGACTGGCCCTGTGCGGCGTACTCGTCGTGGCCTTCAGTGACGCGGTCGCGTGGGCTCTCGTGGGAGCGCTTCTGTGGGGCCTGGGGTCCGCCATGGGGTTCCCGGTCGGCATCGCGGCGGCGGCGGACGATCCCGCGAGAGCCGCGGCGGGGGTGTCGGTCATCAGTTCGTTGGGCTATGCGGCCTTCCTGGGCGGTCCGCCGCTGCTGGGGTTGCTCGGCGGGCTCTACGGCATCCAGCAGGCGATACTGATCGTCTGCGCGGCGCTTTCGGTGACCTTCCTCGCGGCGGGATCCACCCGGCAGGTCACCGCCACCGCGGACAAGGGGAAGCCCGGCGGGCCCCGGTAGGGAGGGGACGGGTCGCGGCCTCCCCCTGGCGAACGCGCTCACCGGGGCCCGGCGGCGTACAGGTACAGCAGCGCGCTCATCGAGGTGCCGCTGACCAGGCGGCCCCGGCGCACCAGCTCGGGGACCCGCTCCAACGGAACCCACTCCACCCGTTCGGCCTCCCAGGTGTCCTCGGGCTCCCCGATCCGCTCGGCCTCCTCGGCGAGGAACACGTGGTGCTCGCTGTCGGTCAGCCCGCTGGAGGGCTGGGTGTACACCAGCGGGCGCAGCGGCCCCGGCTCCCACCCGGTCTCCTCGCGTACCTCCCGTGCGGCGGCCGCCTCGGGGCTCTCCCCCGGCTGCACCCCGCCCATGGGGATCTCATAGCCCCAGGTGTCGGTGATGAACCGGTGCCGCCACAGCAGCAGTACGTGCCCGGAGCCGTCGCGCACCACCGCTCCGGCGCCGGGCGGGCGCCGGATGAGCCGGTGGTCGAACCGCTGGCCGTCGGGCAGTTCCACGTCGGCGGCCCGCAGGTCGATCCACGGGTCGGTGTAGAGGGACTTCTCGGAGTGGACCATCCAGCGCACAGGCGACTTCTTCCCGGTCGAGGGGGCGTGGACACCAGCCTTCCACGGCGGTCGGCCCATCGTTTCCACGTTCCGCGGATCCCCGTGCGTCCACGGCGCATCACAGTGGACATGACCGATGGAGGCATTGGCACGCTCCTGGTGGACGACCTGCTCGTCCTGGCCACCACCCCCGCTTCGGGCGGGTCGCCACCTCCCTCAGCTACGACACCGCCCTGGTCGGCTCGGTGCTCACCGAGATGGTCCTCACCGGAACCGTGCGCTTGGAGGGAAAGCTGGTGCTGCCGGGGACGGCACCGGCGCCCTCCCCCGCGCACGAGGTGTTCGCGGCCGGGATCCGGGAGCAGCCGCGACGGCGCGGCCCCGCGTGGTGGCTGGCCCGCTCCCGGGACCCGCGGAGGCTCCGGCGGGTGTGCGAGGAGGCGGTCGGACGCGGTGCGGTGCGGCACTCCAGCATCCCCGGCACCCTGGACCTGTACACGGTCGACCCGCGGCGGCGCGCGGTGCTCGTCGAACACCTGGGCGCGGTCCCACCGGCCGGGGCCCGCTCCGCGGCGCTGTTGGCGCCGTGCCACGGAGCGGGCCTGGGGCACCTGGTCGCCTCCGGCCTCACGGCACGGGAGCGGACCGTGCGGATTCGGCAGTTGCTGGAGGACACCCCCATGTCCGTGGAGGCGGACGTGCGTACGGTCGTCCGCTGGGGGCTGGTGGGCCGGTCGGCCCTGGCCGAACCTCACGGCCGAGGGTTTCCTCGCCTTCTTGTCGGGCCTGTGGTTCAGCTGAGGGGCCCGGCCGCCTACGCCGGGGTCTTCCCGGGCGCGTGCTCCTGTCGGGCGGCCTGCCTGCGAGCTCGGTAGGCCGCGGCCTTGACCCGGTTGCCGCACCCCTCCATGCCGCACCACGTACGGCGTGCGCCGCGGGAGCGGTCCAGGTACAGGCGGGTACAGCCCGCACGAGCGCACTCCTTCACACACGCGTGGCGGTCGGCGAGCACGACGATGCCGCTGCGTGCGACGTGGGCCAGCGCGGAGCGCAGGTCTCCCGATCGGCGCAGACCCGTGTCGCTGAGCTCGACCTTGGGCGGTGGTCCGGCGGCGACTCGGTTGACGAGGTCCAGGCTGGTCGGCGTGAAGCGACGGTTCCGCACGCGGTCGAGCGCCAGCTGGTAGAGCGCCTCGCGCAGCCGCACCGCGGCGGCGAGGGCCGGGGCGTCGGCGCTCACCTGGTCGGGAAGCTCGTCGCATTCCAGGACCCACCGCTCAAGGTCGGCTGGGGCGGCCAGGAGGTCGACGGGCCTGTCCCGGCGGGACTGCACGGTGCCGACCAGGTCCAGGGCTGGGTTTCCACTCACGAACGCGAACCTCACGTCACCATCTTGACGGGTGACGCGGGGCTCGGCAAAGATCGTCACCAGTTGAACTGGTGACGCGATCGGGTCGTGACGAGACCGGCCGCCGTGGACGGGAGGGCTGATGAGTGGGGTGGGTGGCATCGAGGCCGTGGTCCTTGACGTCCTCGGAACGATGGTCGATGAGCCGGGCGGGCTACGGGAGGCCGTACGCGAGGCGGTACCCGCGTGTGACGAGGCCTCTGTCGAGCGGCTGCTCACCGTGTGGCGGGGGCATGTCGAGCACGAGCAGCGACGTGTCGGGGAGGGGCTCCGGGAGTACGCCAACAGCGAGGTCCTTGACCGTGAGGCGGCCCGACGCGTGGCTGACCGTGCCGGGGTCACCGACCCGGAGGCCGTTGAGCGCCTGGCCACCGCGGGACAGCGCCTGGAACCCTGGGCGGACTCCCAGTACGGACTCATGCGTCTGGCTCAACGGTTTCCCGTGCTGGGGCTCTCCAACGCCAGCCGCACGGCTCTGGTTCGGCTCAGCGCTCACGCCGGACTGCGCTGGCACCACGCCCTGTCGGCCGAGGAAGCCCAGGCCTACAAACCCGCGGAGCGGGTCTACCGGCTCGCGGTCAAGGCGGCGGGATGCGCACCCGAGCGCATGTTGATGGTCGCCGCCCACGCCTGGGACCTGCGCGGAGCCCAGGCGCTGGGTATGCGCACCGCCTACGTCGAGCGCCCCGGCGGGGATCCTCCGAAGAGGACCGACACCTTCGACGCGAGTTCAGCCAGCCTGGACGCGTTGGCCGCCGCACTGGAGTGAGGCGGGACGGTGTAGCGCACGAGTGGCTCCCCCGGCGACCCGTGCGCCGTCCGGGTCCTGACTCCCCGGATCGGGCTGCTCGCCCCGGCCGCCTACGCCTCCTGGCGGGCGGCGTTGGCGGCGAAGGCCTCGCGCAGGAAGACGCTCAGGCCCTCGGCGTGGGCGTCGATGGTCGCGGTGAAGCGCTCGTCGTCCACGTACATCCGCCCCAGGCACCGGTGGATGTCGGTGCCGCAGTCGTAGAACCAGCGGGTGATGTGCGCGCGGTGCCGCTCGGCCAGGTCCATGGCGGCGGTGCTGTCGGGAGCCGCCCCCTCCTCCATGGCCCGGGCCAGGTCCCGGTAGATCTGCTCGGCCTCGGCGTTGATCCGCTCCCAGTCGGCCTTGGTGTAGGCGGCCGTCCTGCGCTGGGACGGGGCGTAGGCCTCGGTGCGGCCCCAGCGCTGGCGGACCTCCTCGGCGTACTCGTCCGGGTCGTGGTCGCCGAAGAGCTCGAGGCGTTCGGCGGCGGTGAGGTTCAGACGCATGGTGTCGGCCTCCATCAGCCGTTCCAGGGCCTGCGCCATCTCGCGCAGGCGTGCGATGCGTGCGGTCACCAGTCGGTGCTGACGGGTCAGGTGGGCGCGGGTGTCGGTGGCGGGGTCGTCGAGCAGCGCGGCGATCTGGTCCAGCCCGAACCCCAGTTCCCGGTAGGTCAGGATCTGGCGGAGCCGTTCGAGGTCGGCGTCGCTGTAGCTGCGGTAGCCCGCGCGGGTGCGCCCGGCCGGAACGAGCAGTCCGATCCGGTCGTAGTGGTGCAGGGTGCGCACGGTCTGCCCGCTGAGCCGGGCGACCTCACCGACGGTGTGTCCCATCTGCGGTGTGTCCTCACTGGTGGTGACGTGCGCACGACGCTAGGGGCTGACGCCGCGTCAGGGTCAACGTGTTTTCCGGCTGGCCGGGCGCGGTCTCCCCCATTTGCTTTACTGGCCGGTAACATCGGCTCATGAGTCTTGACCACACCGCCGAGGGCTTCCAGTTCGACCGGGACACCCGGGTCGAGAAGCGGGCCGACGGCGAGTTCGCAGCCACCCTCACCGACGCCTGGACCACCTTCACCTCCCACCCCAACGGCGGCTACGTGTTGGGCGCGGCACTCAACGCGCTGCGCCAGAACCTGAGCCAGCCCGATCCGCTGGCCGTCTCGGCGTTCTTCCTGCGCCCCGCCGCCCCCGGTGAGGCCACCGTGCGCACCGAGGTCGTCCGCGAGGGGCGGCGCACCGCCACCGGGCAGGCCGTCCTGGAGCAGGGCGGCAAGGAGATCGTGCGGGCCACCGCCACCTACGGCGACCTGACCCCCGACCCGGCGGCGCGCGTGCTGGTCCTGGACGAGCCCCCGCGCCTGCCCGCCCCCGAGGACTGCCCCGTTCCGGCCGAGTTCGACAGCCCCCGAGGGCTGGGCATCGCGCACAGCGTCGAGTACCGCTACCCCCAGCGGCCGGGCTGGCTGGACGGTAAGAAGGACGGCCGCCCCCACGCCGAGTTCTGGATGCGCTTCGCCGACGGCCGCGAGGCCGACACGCACTCCCTGGCCTCCATGGTGGACTTCGCTCCCCCGGCGGTGCTGGAGATCGGCGAGTTCACCACCATCACCGTGGAACTGAGCGTGCACGTGCGCGCCCGGCCCGCCCCGGGGTGGCTGGCCTGCCGGGTGTTCACCAAGCACGTCTCCGGTGGCCTGCACGAGGAGGACATGGAGATCTGGGACGCCACGGGCACCCTGGTGGCCCAGTGCCGCCAGCTGGCCATGCTGCTCTGAACACCCCGTGCGGGGGCGGGCCCCGCCCCCGCACGGGGGGCGTGCTCAGACCACCGCGCGAAAGTGCGTGGTCAGGCGGTGGTCCTCCCCCAGCACGTGGAAGGCCACCCCCGGCGGCTGGTCACGGTTGGCGGCCGGCTCGCCCTCCCAGGGCATGCGCAGGGTCCAGGTGACCCCGGGGGCCAGCAGCAGGGGCCGTCCGGCGAAGGTGGTGGCGCCGCCGGTGTGGGCGTGTCCGACCAGGATGCCCGCCACCCGCGGGTGGGCCCGCAGCAGCCCGGCCAGGTCGTCGGCGTTGTCCAGGCGCATGGAGTCGGGCAGCGGGTGGTGCACCCGCACGGGCGGGTGGTGCAGGGCCAGCAGGGCGGGCATGTGGGCGGGCAGGTCGCTCAGGGTGTCGTTGATCCACACCAGGGTGGCCGGGTCCAGGTGGCCGCCGTCCTGTCCCGGAACCGTGGAGTCGCAGGCCAGCACGGCCGCGCCGCCCACCTCGCGCACCCGGTTGAGCGGTTCCTTGGCGGGCCGCTCGCCCAACAGGAGCGCGCGCATCGCCCCGCGGTCGTCGTGGTTGCCGGGGCACAGCAGCACCGGGAAGGGCAGGTCCAGCAGGCGGGCCGCCTCCCGGTACTCCTCGTCGGCGGCGTGCTCGGCGATGTCCCCGGAGACCAGCAGCGCGTCCGGCGCCTGGGGAAGGGTGCGCAGGTAGTCCAGGGTGCGCGCCGCGCGCTCGCTGGCGCGCGCCGTTCCGTCCAGGTGCAGGTCGCTGACGTGGGCGAGCAGAAGCGTCATGGGCGTCCTTCGCGGTCGTGAATGTGTTCACGGTCCCGAGGCGTTCGGCGGCGGTCACGGGCCTCGTGCGGCGGTCACGGGCCGCCCCGGGGCGGCCCGTGACCGCCGCCTCCTCCTCGGATAGCCGCAGACTAAACCGCGCTTTCGGGGCCGAGCAGGAGGGGACGACGGCCGCCAGCGGCCCGTGGAGCCGGGCGCGGAGCGGGCCGAAGACGGCGGGTGGGTCCCTCCCAGCCGGGGAGGGACCCACCCGCGCTGGTTCTCAGGCGACCCGGATCATGCTGGAGTCGTAGCCGCCTCCGCCCAGGTAGGACCACGCGCCGGTCACGCTGTCGCCGTCGGCGCTGAACTCGCCCCGGTAGAAGGCGGGCGAGCCCTTCTCCCCCGCCCAGATGGTGAGGGTGCGGTCCCGCAGTTCGTAGACGTAGTCGAAGGTGTTGCCCTGGTTGTCGTAGAAGCGCGACCTCAGGTCCTCACCGGGACGCTCGGCGCCGAAGGGCCGCTCGCGGCCGATGACCTCCATCCCCACGATGTCGTGGCCGTCCTGATGGAGCCGGACGTCCTGGATGAGGAAGAAGGAGCCCTCCATCCAGCGGAAGGCGACGGTGCCCTCGGCACCGCCGCTGACCTTCCAGGTGCCGACCAGGCGGTCCAGGGCGCTCAGGGCCTCGTCGGTGTGCGCGGTGCGCTGCGCGTACTCGGTCACGGTCTGCCTCTTTCGGGTTCCGGGGCGGCGGCACGGCGCCGCCACCCGCTGACACCCCTATGACCGGAGCGGAACGGAAAAGGAATCGGTCGGCGGAGGAGGGAGTTCCGGTTGCGGAGCCGGGCCGCCGGGGAACGCCGTGTCAGAGGGTCGGCGCCAGGCCGAAGGCGGGGAGCAGCTCGGGACCGAACGTGGTGATCTCCGCGATCAGCCCCTCCTCGACGCGCAGCACGTCGATGTTGACCGCCGTGTGGACCGCCTCCCCCGGGCCGCGTACGTAGTTGGCCGCGCCGGGCTGGCGGTTGGCGTCCAGGGGGGCCGTGATCCAGTCGCCCCAGGCCTGATCACCGGAGAGCACCGGGCGCCACATGTCCAGGATGGCCGAGCGCCCGTCGTAGACCAGCGACGCCGGGGGCATGGTCTGGCGCGCGTCCTCGCGCAGCAGGGCGGCCAGCGCGTCGAGGTCGGCGCGCTGGGAGGCCTCGACGTAGCGCCGCAGGACGGCGCGCTCCTCCCGGCTGGGCGCGGTGGCCGCGCCCCAGGCGGCCCGGCGTTCGGGCAGGACGCGGCGCAGCGTGCCCCGGGCCCGTTGCAGGGCGCTCTTGAGGGCCGGGACCGACATCTCCAGTGCGCGCGATGCCTCGGGGGCGGGCCAGCCCAGGACGTCGCGCAGGATGAGGGCGGCGCGCTGGCGGGGCGGCAGGTGCTGGATGGCGGCCAGGAAGGCCAGTTCCACGGTCTCCCGGGCGATGGCCGCCGACTCCGGGCCCTCCTCGGCCGGGGCCGCCCGGTCCAGGACCTCGTCCGGGCAGGGCTGGAGCCAGGGGACCTCGGCGAAGGCGGAGGCGCCCGGCGCCTGCGGGGAGGGGACACGGCGCGAGGCCAGCGCGTCCAGGCAGGTGTTGGTCGCGATCCGGTACAGCCAGGCCCGGACGGTGGAGCGCCCCTCGAAGGTGTCCCGGTGGCGCCACGCCCTGAGCAGGGTCTCCTGTACCAGGTCCTCGGCCTCGGTGAAGGAGCCGGTCATCCGGTAGCAGTGCACCCGCAGTTCGTGCCGGTGGCGTTCGGCCAGCGCGGTGAAAGAACCCTCGTCTCCCACGCCTGCGGGCTCGCGGTCGCCTTCCCATCCCGTGCCTGCGCCCACCGTAGTCTCCCCGTTCCGTGCCGTCGGCCCGAGCGTAGGGCGCGGCGGCGACGTTCCGCGGGGCGGGCGGGCTCAGCGGGAGGCGGCGCGCGCCCGGAGCCTGCGGGCGGCGCGGCCGCGCCGGAGCACGCCGTGGCGGGGCGCGAACAGGTAGGCCAGGGCGAACGCCCCGGCCTGGGTGAGCACGATGGCGCCGCCGGTGGACACGTTCAGGTGGAAGCTGGTGAAGACCCCCGCCACCGCGGCGGCCACCGCCACGGCCGCCGAGATGCCCAGCATCCGCTCGAAGCGGTCGGTGAGCAGGTAGGCGGTCGCGCCGGGGATGATGACCATGGCCACCACGAGGATGATGCCCACCGCCTGCAGCGCCACCACCACGGTCACCGCGAGCAGCCCCAGCAGCAGGGTCTCCAGCAGGCGCGGGTTGATGCCCAGGGCGTGGGCGTGGACCGGGTCGAAGGCGTACAGGGTCAGGTCGCGGTGTTTGTACCAGACCACCGCCAGGACCACCGCGGCCAGCAGCAGGACCTGCCAGATGTCGGCGTCGGAGACGCCGAGCACGTTGCCGAAGAGGATGTGGCCCAGGTCGGTCTGGCTGGGTACGCGGGAGACCAGGACCAGGCCCAGGGCGAACATGGCGGTGAAGACCACGCCGATGACGGCGTCCTCCTTGACCCGGGAGGTGCGGTTGACCGCGCCGATCAGGGCGACCGAGCCGGCGCCGAAGACCAGGGCGCCCAGAGCGAAGGGCAGGCCGAACACGTAGGAGAGCACCACGCCTGGCAGGACGGCGTGGGAGACGGCGTCGCCCATGAGCGACCAGCCCACCAGGGTCATCCAGCAGGAGAGCACGGCGCACACCACCCCGGCGGCCACGCTGACCAGCAGGGCGCGCTGGACGAACTCGAAGCCCAGGGGCACCGTGAACCACGCCGCGACCGCGGTCAGGGCGTCCATGCGGGTTCCTCCTCCTGGGCGGGGGCTCCGAAGGCCGCCATGAGGGTCTCCGGCCGCAGAACCTCCTCGGGTGGCCCGTGGGCCAGGACGCGTTGCTGCAGCAGCACCGCCTCGTCGCACAGGGCGGGCACCTGGGCCAGGTCGTGGGTGGACACCAGCAGGGTGCGGCCCTCCTGGCGCAGGCGCAGGAGAAGTTCGGTGATGTGGGCCTCCGAGCGCTTGTCGACCCCGGCGAAGGGCTCGTCGAGCAGCAGCACGGCGGCGTCCTGGGCGATGGCGCGGGCGACGAAGGCGCGTTTGCGCTGGCCGCCGGAGAGCGCGCCGATCTGGCGGTCGGCCAGTTCGCTCAGGTGGGTGCGTTCCAGGGCGTGGGCGACGGCCTCGCGGTCGGCGGTGCGGGCTTTGCGGCGGCGCCCCATGTGTCCGTAGCGGCCCATCATCACCACGTCGCGTACGCGTACGGGGAAGGCCCAGTCGACCTGTTCGGACTGGGGGACGTAGCCGACCAGGCCGCGGCGGCGGGCCACGGGGCCGGTGCGGCCGAGGACGCGTACGCGGCCGCGGTCGGTGGGGACCAGGCCGAGCACGGTCTTGAACAGGGTGGACTTTCCCGACCCGTTGGTGCCGAGCAGGCCGCAGACGCGGCCCTGGGCCACGGTCAGGGTGACGCCGTCCAGGGCCAGTACGTCTCCGTAGCGGACGGTGGCGTCGGTGACCTCGATGGCGGCGCTCACCTGTCCTCCTCCTTGAGTCCGGTGACGATGGCCTCGGCGTCGTGGCGCAGCAAATCCAGGTAGGTGGGCACGGGTCCGTCCTCCTCCGAAAGGGAGTCCACGTACAGGGTGGGGCCCATCCGCGCGCCGGTCTCGCGGGCCACCGAGCGCTGGGCGCCGTCGTTGACGGTGCTCTCGCAGAAGACGGCGGGGACCTCGTTGTCGCGGACGAACTCGGTTACGGCGGCGGTCTGCTGGGGGGTGCCCTGGGACTCGGCGTTGACCGGCCACAGGTACATCTCGGTCAGGTCGGAGTCGCGGGCCAGGTAGGAGAAGGCGCCCTCGCAGGTGACCAGGGCGCGGGAGCTGTCGGGGACCTCGGCCAGTTCGGTGCGCAGGTAGTCGCCGACCTCGCTGATCCGGTCCTTGTAGGCCTCGGCGGCCTCGGCGTAGGCGGCCTCGCCCGGGGGGTCGAGTTCGGTGAGGGCGTCGCGGATGTTGTCGACGTAGACGTGGGCGTTGTCGGGGGACATCCAGGCGTGCGGGTTGGGTGCGCCCTCGTACTCGCCCGAGGTGATGGGGATGGTCTCCACGCCGTCGCTGAGCACGGCGGTGGGCGCCTGGACGCGTTCGGTGAACTGCTGGAACCAGGCTTCCAGGCCCAGGCCGTTCTCCAGGATGAGGTCGGCCTCCTGGCCGCGGACGAGGTCGTCGGGGGTGGGCTCGTAGCCGTGGATCTCGGCGCCGGGACGGGTGAGGGAGGCGACCTCGACGCGTCCGTCGGCGACGTTGCGGGTCATGTCGGCCAGGACGGTGAAGGTGGTCAGGACCAGGAGGCGTTCGTCGTCGCGCGCCTGTCCGGCGGAGGCGGAGCAGGCGCCCAGGGTCAGAGCAAGGGTCAGGGCGACCGGGAGTCCCGCCGCCCGGCGGTGTGAGGAGACCTTATCTCTGAAGTTCGGCACGCCTAACTTTTTACCATAACTGAGCCAAACTACACATCTCGTCCGCGGTCTGTTCCTGGTCGGGGACCCGCTCCCGTCAGTGCGGCTACCCGGTTCCGGGCCCGGCACGCCTGCGGCTGCCCCGCCCCGGGATCGGTGGGCCCGGCGCCGCATCGTCGGGACACTTCCGGGGCAGGCTCCAGGAGGGACCCCGCGCACGGCCGCAGCGGGGCCCGGTGGCGGTACGCCGCGATCCTGCCCTTCCGTGGCCCTGAGGAGAACTCCGTGAGCGCCACCTCGATCACCGCCAGCGTCCAACTCTCCATCAGCCAACCCGACGCCGACGACGTCAAGGTGTTCTGGCGCGAGGACAACCCCGAGCTCCTGGCCCTGGCCCTGGTCGACGTGGCGCCCGGCGTGACCCTGCACCTGCACGACGACAGCAGGGACCGCCCCTACCTGGACAAGCTGATCGCGACCCTGTCCCAGGTGCGGGAGCGGATGTCCGACCAGGGCTAGCCGGCGGCGGAGGAGTTTCCGTGCGGGGCCGCGCCGCCGCTGCCGGATCCCACCGCCCCGGCTGCACGGTCCGCGGCCAGCCGGGCGGCGAGGCCACCTGGGGGCCGCCCGCCCGGGCCGCGCTGCGGCGCCTCACCGGGGGCCTGGGGGCCTTCGGCTGACAGCGGGGCGCACCACCACGCGGGTGCGCGGTGTGCGGCACGTCCCCGACGTGTTCAGTCCAGGCCCGCCAGGCGCGTGCGGGCGGCGGCGGCCCAGTGCGCGGCCCCGGCCCGGTCGGCCACCTCCAGGGCGAGGCGGTGGTGCTCGGCGGCGCGTTCGCGGCGGCCGAGCGCACGGGCCAGCTCGCCCAGCTCCTGGGCCACCGGGCCCAGCGCCAGCAGTCCGCTGCCCGCGCCGGCCACCTCCCCTGCGGCGGGCAGCAGCTGGTGGTAGGCGCGCTCCATCGCCCCGTGGTCCGCGGCGGCCCTGGCGGAGCGGGCGGCCAGGCAGGTCAGGGCCTCCTGGAGCAGGTCGGGAGGCGCGTCGGGGGCGGGTTCGCCGGGATCGGCCAGCGCGCGGGCCCAGGGGGCGTAGGGGCCCCAGTCCTGGCGCGGGTCCACCCGGGCGGGTTCGCCCGCCTGCAGGCGCAGGCACAGCAGCGCCAGGGGCAGGATGCCCTGTTCCAGGCCGGGCATCCCGGTCCCGGCCAGCCGTGTGCTCGCGGCCCGGTAGGCGGCCTCGGCCTCGGCCGTGCGCCCGGCCACGGTGAGGCGCACCGCCCGGTACCAGGCGGTGAACACGCCCACGAGCGGGATCTCGTAGCGGGCGCCCAGCCGGCCGGCGGCGGCCGCGTGGGCGTCGGCGGCGGGCAGGTCGGCCAGGGCGGCGCGAGCCTGGACCAGGACGAGGTGGCCCAGCACCTCGAAGGTCACCAGCTGGTGGCGTGCGGCCAGGTCGACCAGTTCGGCGCCCAGGTCCGCGCGCCGGGGTGCCAGCCCGGTGGT
Organism: Nocardiopsis sp. FR4; assembly: GCF_009830945.1. Classification (GTDB taxonomy): domain Bacteria; phylum Actinomycetota; class Actinomycetes; order Streptosporangiales; family Streptosporangiaceae; genus Nocardiopsis. The sequence continues at coordinate 27,428 of NZ_VWVV01000019.1, forward strand.
GTCGAAGGACTGCAGGAAGCGGGCGTTGAGCGCCAGGGCGAGCAGGGCCGGGTCCCCCAGCTCGCGGGCGGTCTCCTCCGCCCTGAGGGCGGCGCGGCGGCCGCGGCCCCCGGTGTCGGCGCGCAGCTCCAGGGCCAGGGTGGACAGTAGGCGGGCCCGCTGCTCCCGGTCGCCGGGGGGCAGGGCGGCCAGGGTGCGTTCGGCGGCCTCGGCGACCCGGCGGGCCAGTTCCTCGTCGTCGGTGCGCGTCCACAGGGCGGGGACGTCGAAGGCGGTGATGACCCGCGCGGTCAGGGCGGTGTCCCCCAGTTCCTCGGCGGCGGTCACGGCCGAGGAGCGGTGGCGGCGGGCCTCCTCCAGCCGTCCGGTCACGGCCAGGGCGCGCACCATGCCCATGACGGCCTCCAGGCGGCCGCGCGGGTCCGGGTTCCCGGACCGGTCGTGGGCGGCCAGGGCCTGGCGCCAGAGGCGGGCGGCCTCGTGGGGGGCGAACCGTTCCTGGGCCCGGAGGGCGGCCAGGCGAGCGTGGTGCGCGGCCCGGTCGGCGGTGGCGCGGGTGGCGGCCTTGGCGAAGTGGTGGGCCAGCAGGGCGTCGCGGTCGGGGCGCAGGCCGTGGAGGGCCTCGGCGACGGCCGTGTGCCAGTGCGCGCGGCGCGGGCCGGACAGGTCCTCGTAGACGGTGTCGCGCACCAGGACGTGCGCGAAGCGCAGGGCGCCCCCGTGTTCGGTGAGCAGACCCGCGCGCAGGACCTCGTCCAGGGCGTCGAGCAGTTCCTCGGCGTCGGGGGCCAGGGCGCCCAGGAGGTCGGGGTCGACGTCGCGGCCGATGACGGCCGCCTGGGTGAGCAGGCGCCGGGCCGGGGGTGTCAGCGCGGTGGTGCGGTGCCGGATGACGTCGCGGACCCCGTCGGGGACCGTGTCCAGGGCGGCGGCGCCCCCGGCGGCCAGGAGGCGGGCCAGTTCGCGGGAGAAGAAGGGGTTGCCGCCGCTGCGGCGGTGCAGGGCCTCCAGCACGGGGGCCCCGACCTCCCCGTGGACCAGGGAGCGGACCAGGCGGGCCGTCGCCTCGGCGGGCAGGCCGCCCAGGTAGAGGCGGACCGGTTCGCGCGGGGCCAGGCGGGCCAGGGCGGCGGACAGGGGCGGGGAGACCTCACCGGACCGGTGGGTGGCCACCACGAGTACCGGTCCGGGCAGGGGTTCGGCGGTCAGGGCGGTGAGCAGTTCCAGGGTCTCCTCCCCCGCCCGGTGCAGGTCCTCGAAGACCAGCAGGACCGGGCCGCGTTCGGCCGCCGCTGCCAGCAGGCGCACGGCCGAGCGCAGGGCCCGGAAGCGGGCCCGTGCGGGGTCCGGGGGCGCGTCCGCGGGGGCGTGCGGGGGGTCCTCGGGCGCCGTGCCGGTGAGCGCGGTGGCGATCTGCGTCCAGGGCCAGTCCCCGGGAGCCCCCTCGTGTTCGGGGCCGCGGCCCCAGGCGGCGGCCCACCCCTGCCGGCCCAGCCGCCGGGTGAGCTCCTCGGCCAGGGCCGTCTTGCCGGCGCCGGGGTCGCCCGAGACCAGTGCCACCCGGGCCGCCGCGTGCGGGGCGGCGGAGGCGGCGGCCTCCTCCAGCAGGGCCAGCTCCCGGTCGCGGCCCACGAGCACGGGTGGTGCGTCGGGGGAGGCCGTGCGGGCCGGGGCGGGCGGGGTGCGGGGAGCAAGGCGGGGCGCCTGGGCCAGGATGTCGGCCTCCAGGTCGCGCAGCGCCGGGCCGGGGTCGACCCCCAGTTCCCGTACCAGGGTCTGGCGGGCGCGGCGCAGGGCCAGCAGTGCGTCGCCCTGGCGGTCCGAGCGGTACAGGGCCAGGGCCAGGTGGTGCCAGGCCTCCTCGCGCAGGGGGTGCTCGCGCACGTGGGCCTCCAGGGCGGGGACGGCCTCCCCGGCCCGGCCCAGGCGCAGCAGGGCCTCGGCGTCGCGTTCCACGGCCAGCAGGCGCAGCGCGTCCAGGCGGTCGGCCTCCGCGCGCGCCCAGGGGTAGCCGGTGAACTCGGCGTAGGCGGGTCCGCGCCACAGCTGCCGTGCCTCGCGCAGGGTCGCCAGCGCGTCGGCGGGGCGGTGCTCGGCCAGGAGCGCGCCGCCGCGGGCCAGGGCGGTCTCGAAGCGGTGGGCGTCGACGTCCTCCGGTGCGGTGTGCAGCGCGTACCCGGGTGGCACGGTCACCAGCAGCCGAGCGGGCCGGCGGGCGGGCCGGTCGGGTTCCAGGGCGCGGCGCAGGGCGGAGACGAAGGTGCGCACCGAGGCCACGGCCCCTTCGGGGGGCTCGGGCCACAGGTCCTCGACGAGGCGGTCCACGGGGACGACCTGCCCCCGGGCCGCCACCAGGCGGGCCAGTACCGCGCGGTGCCGGGGTCCGGGCAGGCGCAGGGGTCCGTGCGCGTCGAGGGCCTCCAGCGGTCCCAGCACCCGCAGGCGCACCGCCGCGCCCCCTCCGACCTGCCCCGTCATGCCAGCCAATGTAGCGGCCCGCGCGTGCTCATCGGTCGCTCATCGAACGCTCATCGGCGCCCGCCAGGCTCGGAAGCGAGCCCCCACCGAGTGAACGACCAAGGAGACCGCCATGGAACCCCGGATCCCCGGCTTCGACTACCAGCGCGTGCCCGTCGCCGAAGGGGTGTCGCTGAACGCCGCCGTCGGCGGCTCGGGCAGCCCGCTCGTGCTGCTGCACGGCTTTCCGCAGACCCACCTGATGTGGCGGCACGTGGCGGCCGACCTGGCCGCCGACCACACCGTCATCTGTCCTGACCTGCGCGGTTACGGGGACAGCGACAAGCCGGCCGACACCGACGGGCGGGCCTACTCCAAGCGCACCATGGCCGAGGACGTCGTCGCGCTCGCCGACGCCCTGGGCTTCGGGCGCTTCGCGCTGGCCGGGCACGACCGGGGGGCGCTGGTGGCCGTGCGCGCCGGACTGGACCACCCCGGGGCGGTCACCCACCTGGCCTCGCTCGACGTGCTGCCGACCCTGGACATGTGGGAGGTGCTGCGGGGGACCTCGGCGGCGGTGGGCTTCCACCTGTACCTGATGGCGCAGCCGCCCGGTCTGCCCGAGCAGCTGATCGGTGCCAGCGCGGACGTGTTCTTCGGCCATTTCCTGGACGTGTGGACGCGCGACCCCGGGGCGATCCCGGCGCCGGTGCGCGCCGCCTATCTCAGGGCCTCCCGCGAGGCGGTGACCTCCATCGTGGCCGACTACCGGGCCTCGGCCGGGATCGACGTCGAGCACGACGCCGCCGACCGCGCGGCGGGCAACCGGCTGCGGATGCCGGTGTCGGTGCTGCAGCAGGACTGGGGTGCGGCCCTGGGCTACGACGCGGCCGCGGTGTGGCGGGCCTGGGCGCCGGACCTGGAGCACAGCACGGTCACGTGCGGGCACTTCATGGCCGAGGAGGCCCCGGCCGAGGTGGCCGGGGCGCTGCGCGACCTGCTGGCCCGGTAGGGCCCCGGCCGCGCTCCCACGGTGGTGCGGGCGTGCGGGGCGGCCTGGGCGGGCCCGGGCGGTGGACCGGGGCGGGGGTGAATTCTCCCCTCCCCTTCCGGCGGGCCGCGGTCCCGGTACCTGCGGTGCCGCCCGCCCGGCCGCCCCCCGGGGGCCGGGGCCCGGGGGGCGGAGCGGTTCGGGGCTGGTCGGGGTCTCAGTACTATGGTCGCCCGGCGAGCGCGGAAGGCCCGCTGTCCCCGTGCGCCTTCGTCATCCACGGGGTCGTGACGGCCCGTACCGCAAGGGAGTCCCATGGGGTCCGAGCCGCACCGCGTACTGCGTGGCCGCTACCAGCTGCTGGCCGAGATCGGCCGGGGCGGGATGGGCCGGGTCTGGCGGGCCCACGACACCGAGCTCAACCGCACCGTGGCGGTCAAGGAGATCCTGCTGGGCCCGGGCCTGGACGAGGCCGAACGCGAGCGGATGGCGGCCAGGGCCCGGCGTGAGGCGCAGGCCGCCGCGATGGGCGGCCACCCCAACATCGTGGCGGTGCACGACATCGTGCAGGACGACGGGCGCCCGTGGATCGTCATGGAGTTCCTCACCGGGCGGTCCCTGCAGACGCTGGTGGGCCAGGACGGCCCGCGCGGCCCCCGGGTCGCGGCCGCGTGGGGGCTGGACCTGCTCAGCGCGCTCACCACGGCGCACGGGCGGGGCGTCACGCACCGCGACGTCAAGCCGGAGAACGTCATGGTCACCGACTCCGGGCGGGTGGTGCTCACCGACTTCGGCATCGCGACCATCGCCGACACCAGCGCCGTCACCCAGACGGCCGGGGTGTTGGGTTCGCCCGCCTACCTGGCGCCCGAGCGGTTGGCGGCGCGTCCGGCGACCCCGGCCAGCGACCTGTGGTCGCTGGGCGCGACCCTGTACCACCTGGCCACCGGGACCTCCCCCTTCCGCCGCGAGGGCATTCCCGCGACGCTGCACGCCATCACCTCCGAGGAACCGCCCGACGTCCTGGGCCCGGGGTCGTTGGGCCAGGCGGTGCGCGGGTTGCTGATCAAGGACCCGGAACGGCGGATCGACGCCGACCGGTGCCGGGAGCTGCTGTCCGCCGAGGCCGGCGGCGCGACCGCCGCGGCGGCCTTCGCTCCTCCCGCCGCCGCGACCGGTTCCGTGCCCGCGGCGCCCGCCGCGGGGGCCGCCACCGTCCCGACCCGCCCGCCCGTACCCGCGGTCCAGGCCGCGGGGGCGACGGTGGCGTCCGCGCCGCGGCGGAGCGGACTGTCCTGGCCGCTGGTGGTCCTCACCCTGGGGCTGGCCTCCGTGGTGGCGGCGGCCGTGCTGCTGGTGGTGCTCAACCCGTGGGAGGGCGAACCCGGGGGCACCGACGCCGCCTCCGGCCGGGAGAGCGGGACCGGGGCGGGAGCGGAAACCGCGTCGGGGGACGGCGTCGGGTCCGGGGACGGGCAGAGCACGGCCCCCGGGACCAGTGAGGCGGCCGAGAGCGGCGCGCCGGTGGAGGGGGGCGCTCAGGAGGGCGGCCTGGCGCAGGAGGCGGACTGGAACGACGATCCCCGGGGGTTCGGCATCCGGGTCCCCCAGGGGTGGGTCCGCAGGGAGTCGGGGAACAGCGTCTTCTACGACGCCCCCGACGGAGTCAGCTACCTCCAGGTCGACCTGACCGAGCACCCCACCGACGACCAGTACCAGCACGTGCTGACCCTGGACCGGGAGACCCGGGACTCCTCCCGGCTGCCCGGCTACGAGCGGTTGCGCCTGGACGACCTCACCGGGGCCAACGACTTCTCCTCGGCCGCCGAGTGGGAGTTCACCTGGGAGGGGGACGGGGGACGGCGCCGGGTGGTGACCCGCACCGTCACCGTGCGGCCGGGAGCGCACTACGCGATCGCCTGGGCCTCCGCCGAGTCCGACTGGTACGCCCAGGGGGAGCTGCGCGCCGCCGTCCTGGACTCCTTCCGCCCCGCCTGACCGGGCCCCGGCGGGCGACCCCGGGAACCGGGGGAACACCTGCCCCTGACGGTTGCTCCGTCGAACCGTGTCGCGAGAACGCGGCGGACGCCCCGCAGGGGGCGGTGTGCGGTTTCGTGCGGGCTGCACCAGCCCGGGTCCGCCCGCGGCGGACAGCCGGTTCCGACCTCGGAGGCCCGCGCCCCGGGTGAGCTGGTCTGGAGGGCGAGCTGCGCCAACTGGAGCTGGCCCGCCGCCTGCGGTTGACCAAGAGCACGGTCAGCCGCCCTACCGGGGTCGGCCGGTGCGCCCGCCTCCGGGGGTGGTGGCCAGGTCGGTGAGTTGGCGCACCAGCGCCTCCTCGGCCCAGGCCCGCCACCGCCGCGGTGTCCAGCCGCGGTGCACGGTGTGGAGGGTGTACACCTCCGGGCTGAGCAGGGCGAGCGCGGTGTCGGCCGCCTCCTCCACGTCCAGGCCGGGGCGCAGCGCCCCCCGGTCGGCGAGGGCGGTGGCGAACACGCGCTGCACCGCGCGGCGCTGGTCGACGTTGGTACGCCACAGTGCGGCCAGGTCGGGATCGGAGCCGGCCGCGCCGCGCACCACCTCCACCAGGGCGGCCACCCGCTCCAGGACCACCGTGGTGCCCGCCACGTGCAGGCGGATCTGCTCGCGCGCGTCCCCGGCGGCCAGGGCCCGGCGCACCCAGGGACGGTCCAGGGTGGCCACGGGCTCGGCGTCCCCGGCCACGGCCTGGTCGAGCGCCTCCTTGAGCAGGGCGGGCTTGGTGCCGAAGGAGTTGTACACGGTCTGCGCCGCCACGCCCGCCTCCCGGGCGACGCTCTGGACGCTGGTGGCGGTGTAGCCGTGCTCGGTGAAGAGGCGGGCGGCCACGGCGGCGACCCGGGCGCGGGTGGCGCGGGAGCGGGCGGCGCGCCCGTCGACGGTGTCCATGCGGCCGATTCTACGACTTGACTGTAGTGGCACTACACATATCTTTATGGAGTACCACTACAGAAATCTGGGTCGGAAGGGCGAGGGCGCCCCGGAGGAGGACGGCATGCGGATACTCATCCTGGGCGGGTACGGGGCCGTTGGTGCCCCAACCACCGCCCTGCTGCGCCGGGCCGGGCACACCTGCTGGACGGCCGGACGCGACCGGACCAGGGCCGACCGGCCGGTGGACCTGGCCGAGCACGGCCTGGGCGGCTACCGCGCGGCCCTGGCCGGGGCGGACGCGGTGGTCAACGCCTCCGGCGCCGAGGACCCGGCCCTGGCCGGGGCGGCGGCCGAGCACGGCGCGGCCTTCGTCGACGCCACCGCCACCACCGCCTACGTGCGGAGCCTGGAGCGGCTGGCCCCGCGCGCACCGGTCCTGCTCAGCGTCGGTCTGGCCCCGGGGCTGACCAACCTGCTGGCCGCGGACCTGCACGCCGCCGCCCCCGGCGGCACGGAGATGGACCTGGCGGTGGCGCTGGGCGTCGGGGAACGGCACGGCGCCGCCGCCACGGCCTGGTCCTACGGTCTGCTGGGGCGCACGTTCGCCGATCCGGCCACGGGCGAGCCGGTGCGCAACCTCACCCGGCCCCGGACCTTCGACCTGCCGGGGCTGGGACGTCGGCGGCTGTACCGGGCCGACTTCTGCGACCAGCACGTGCTCACCCGCGACCTGGGCAGGCCGGTGCGCACCCGCTTCGGGGTGGACTCGCGCGCGCTCACCGCCGCCCTGGCCCTGCTCGGCCGTCTTCCGGGCGCCCGCGGCCTGCCCACCGGAATCCACCTGCCCGGCTCGGACGCCTGGGTGGTGCTCGCCCAGGCGGGTGGACACCGGCGCTGGGCGCGGGGGCGGGGCCAGTCCCTGGCCACCGCGGCCCTGACCGCCTGGGCGGTCTCGCTGGTGGGCGGACTGGATCCGGGGGTGCACCACCTGCACCGGGTGGCCGCGCTCGGCGACCTGCCCCCGGACCTGCCCCTGGACCTGGGCGCCTCCGGTCCCGCCCGCCGGGAGGACCCCGGCCGGGCTCAGGAACCCAGGTAGCGCACCACGGCCCCCGGTGCAGCGGCCGGTGCGGTGCTCCTCCGGGCGGGGGGTGGGGTTTTCCGCAGGGTGGCGCGCACCGGGGTGAGCCTTCGTGCTCACGGGCGCAGCAGGTGTTCCCCGGCGAGCCGGAGGACCTCCTCCGTGGTGTACCCGGTGTGGTCCGCGACGATGAAGTGGCGGCCGATGGAGAGCGCGAACGCCAGGGTGCTGCGCGCCTCGACCTCGTCGGGGTCGTCGACGAGCTCGCCGAACACCTTCCGCAGGAACTCCATGCGCGTGTTGTCGATGCGCCGCAGGCGCGCCGCGACGGCCGCGTCCTGGCGTGCCCAGGCCCGGACCGCCAGGTCGATGCGGTGCAGGTCCTCGGAGAAGGTCAGCTGGCCGACGCGCCGGAACTTCTCGGCGGCGTCGCCGCCCTCGGCCTCGGTCTGGGCGATGACCTGCCTGGTGGAGCGCCGCTCCCACTCGTCGAGCATCTCCGTGAGCAGGGCGGAGCGTCCGGCGAAGTACCCGTAGAACCCGCCCTTGGTCACACCGAGCCCGGCGGCGAGCGCCTCGACGCGGACCGCCTCGGGGCCTCCCCGGGCGAGGGCCTGCAGGCCCGCCTCGATCCAGCGGGCTCGTGTCGTGCGGGTCACAGCGGGAATCGTGCCACCTCCCCTGGTTCGTCCTGGCTTTATACGCTACCGTACACATCAAATATACGGAGGCGTACAGATGAGAGGCCCGGTCATGCCGAGACGCGCACAGGCCGACCACACCGAACAACCGTGGCGCGTCCACGAGTTCACGAGAGACTTCCGGGTCGAGGACGTGTGGTCCTTCCGCGCCCCCGGAGCCGGGCCGGACGACTTCCCCCGGATGCTCGCGGTGATCAGGGCCGCCGACGGCCCCCAGGAGCAGTCCTGGCCCGTGCGCTTCCTGTTCGCGGTGCGGTGGAAACTCGGCGCACTCCTGGGCTGGGACGGACCAGGGGCGGGCACCGGCGGGCGGGTCGCCTCCCTGCGCGAACGCCTGCCCGAGGACCTCCGTGACGCTTCCCCCGGGCCGGACGAGGAGGGCTCGCCCTTCACTCCCGTCTACGAGCTCCACACCGAGTCCGCCCGCGAGCTGGCCAACAGGACCGTGCACACCGTGATGCACCTCGGCTGGGTACCCGGGGCCAGTGGCGACCATGAGTTGCGGATGACCGTCCTCGTCAAGCCCAACGGATGGCTCGGACGGCTCTACATGGCGGGCATCGCGCCCTTCCGCCACCTCGTGGTCTACCCGGCCCTGACCCGGCAGTGGGAACAGGCCTGGCGCGACCGTGGGGTGATCGCCGGGCACGGAGGGGAGAGCGCACGATGAGGCCCACCGGGCGGCTGCTCCGCTGGGCCGGCGCGATCATGCTGGTGCTGGGGGCGGGACACCTGTCCCTGCTGGCGTTCCTCACGTGGGAGGACGTCACCGGCTGGGTGGAGGCGGGGGTGTGGGCGGCCGTCCCGATCGCGGACGGGGGCGGTGCCCGGACGCCGGAGGCCCTCCGGAACGAGTCCGCCTTCTGGGCCGGGCCGGGGAGCTTCTCCGTGCCCCTGGTTCTCCTGGGCTGCCTGACCTGGCACCTGGCCGAACGCGGGATCACCGTGCCCGCCGGTATCGGCTGGGGCCTGGTGGCGCCCGGATCCGCCGAAACCGCCTCGTCCCCTACCAGGTGGTTCTCGGGCCGCGCGAGGCCGCCGACGGGCGCCTGTCCCTGCGCCTGCGCGACGGGCGCCGCCTCGACCCCCTGCCCGCCGGGCAGGTCCTGGACCGCGTCGGCGCGCTGGTCGGCGCGCACGGCACCGAACTGTGGGACGAGGAGGTCCGCTGACCGGTCCAACCGTTTCGTCCCGGGTGGGGCCCGCGCACCGATAGCCTCGGTCCCGTTCCCTGTTGCAGGAGGTGCGCGGTGTCCCGGACCTGGACCGCGATCGACTTCGAGACCGCCAACCACGACCGCGGCAGCGCGTGCGCGGTCGGGCTCGTGCGGGTGCGCGACGGCGTGGTCGTGGACCGCTACAGCACGCTGATCCGGCCGCCGCGGCAGGTGGGTTTCTTCTCCCGCCACAACACGGCCGTGCACGGCATCACCGCGGCCGACGTGGCCGACGCCCCGAACTGGCCGCGGGTGCACGCGCGCATCGTGGAGTTCTGCGACGGGGATCCGCTGGTGGCGCACAACGCCGCCTTCGACATGGGGGTGCTGCGCCAGGCCTGCGGGCACACCGGGCTGTCCCACCCGGCGTGGGAGTACGCGTGCACGCTGGCGCTGTCGCGGCGCACCTGGGCCGAGCTGCCCGACCACAAGCTGCCGACCGTGTGCGCCCACATCGGCCACCGGATCACCCGCCACCACCGGGCCGACGCCGACGCCGAGGCGGCCGCGCACATCGTGGTCGCCGCCATGGACCGCTACGGCACCGCCTCGCTGACCGAGCTGGCCCGCGCCGCCCGGCTGGACCTGCGCCGGATGGGGGCCGCCGCGCCCCGGCCCGCCCCGGCCGCGGCGCCGCCGGCCCCCGCGGGCGGGGACCGGTTCGGCCGCTGGCAGCGCGACGCCCAGGCGCCGCTGCCCGAGCCCTCCCCCGACGCCGACCCCTCCGGGCCGCTGTACGGGCGCACCGTGTGCGTCTCGGGCGACCTGGTCTCCATGGACAAGCCCGAGGTGTGGCGGCGCGTGGCCGAGGCGGGCGGACACCCCGCCAAGAACGTCACCCGCAAGACCGACATGCTCGTGTTGGGCCGGCACGAGGGCCCCGGCCGTACCGCCAAGCACGTGCGTGCCGAGGCCTACCGTGAGCGCGGCCAACGCATCGACTTCGTCACCGAGGCCGAGCTCCTGGCCCTGCTGGGCATGGCCACCGGTTCCTGAACGCGCGGGAGCCGCCCGCGCGTGTGACGCGGGCGGCTCGCCGGGACGGTCAGGCCTCCTCGCGGGACTTGGGGAAGCGCAGGACGGCGCCGTTCTCGGAGCTGGTGTGGCCGTGGTCGAGGACCTCGGTGAACTCGGCGTCGGAGACCATCGCCGAGCGCAGCATCAGCGCGCTGGCCGGAGCCCGGAACGCCGCGTCCGGGTCGTCCAGCTCCGAGGCCTTGGCCGCGACCAGCACGGGCTCGTTGGGCGAGCCCCACAGGTCGGGTTCGCCGTCGCGCTCCGCGCCCAGCAGCAGGGTGCGCACCCGCGCCTCCGAGAGCATCGGCAGGATCTGCTCGGTGCCGCGCACCGCCTGTTCGTTGGCGAGCTTCTGGTGGAAGTCGGCGAGGGCGTCGTCGTGGCCGTCGATGACGAAGTCGCGCAGCGCCTCCGCCGCCGCCTCGTGCAGGCGCTCCTCGGCGTCGGGGCCGCCCCGGCCGCCGGGCACCAGCTTGATCGGGATCTTCAGCTGGCGCTCGCCGATGTTGTCGCGCAGGAAGGCGATGGCCTCCTCGTCGCCGCCGACGAAGATGACGCGGGCGTCCACCTCGGCGACCGCGTCGCGCACGTGCTGGGCGATCCTGCTGGCGTTCTCCCGCCAGGTCTCGCGCGGGAAGTGCTTGCCGTCGAAGCGGCCGTTGTACCCGCTCAGGACCCCGGGGCCGCCCCGGCCCATGGTGTCGATGTTGCGCAGGTCGGCGCCGGAGAACTCCTGCTCGGAGACCGGTCCGGCGGCGGGCCGGGCGGTGTAGGCGAACACCTTGGCGTTGACCCGGTCCAGCGCCACCAGCACGTGGGGCAGGTAGCGGCCCCGGTCCACGACCAGGGGCAGGGGATCGGGGACCGGCAACAGCCGGGCGTAGCTCTTTCGAGGCGCCTCGGAGAGGGTGAACGATCCCAGCAGTCGTCCCTCGGAGGCGAACAGGGAGTGTCCGTGGTTGCCGAAGGCCCGGGAGGAGCCCTCCCGCACCGCCTCCTCCAGCACGTCCAGGGTGGCCTTGTCGGCGCCCAGCGAGGACAGGTCCTCGCGCAGGTGGCGCCAGCGCAGCTCCAGTTCCTTGCCCGCGTCGGTCCGGTCACGGCTGGTGTCCAGGTGCACCGACGCGACCGGTGCGTCGCTCTCGTACAGAGGTCGCAGAAAACCCAGGTCCATGTATCCGCGGGGCGCGTTTCCCCGCCCCGCCCACCTCCTTCACGGGGTCGGTCTGCGGGCCATCCTCGGGCCCATGCTGCTCACTCCGGGTACGCCACGTCGACCCAGACACGCTCGTTGCCCAAGGATTTGCTGGCCTTGGGCCTCCCCTACCCCGTCCGGCGCCCGGCAGTGGTGGACCGACCGCAGCGGGTCGGCAGGTGTCGGGTGCGGTGGGGCCCGAGTTCCTAACGTCGGTGGTGAACGAGGAGGAGGACACCATGCTGGACCGGCTCAACCGGGCGCTGGAGAAGGTCGAGGAGGACACCGGGGCCCCGGTGGACGCGGCGGAGATGGCGCGGATCGCGCTCACCTCCGAGCACCACCTGCGCCGCCTGTTCTCCGCGCTGGCGGGCATGCCCCTGTCGGAGTACGTGCGGCGGCGCAGGCTCACCCTGGCGGGCGCCGAGGTGCTGCACGGCACCGACAGCCTGCTCGACGTCGCGGTCCGCTACGGCTACGGGTCCGCCGAGGCCTTCGCCCGGGCCTTTCGCGCCCTGCACGGCGTGGGGCCGGGCGAGGCCCGCAGGACCGGCGCGGTGCTCACCTCCCAGCCGAGGATGACGTTTCGTCTGACCGTCGAAGGGAGCACGCCCATGCGTTACCGCATCGTGGACAAGGAGGCCTTCACCCTCGTGGGGCCCAGGGCCAGGGTGCCGTTGGTGCCCGAGGGGGAGAACCCGGCCATCACCGCGTTCGTGCGGGGTCTGGGCCGAGGGGTCCACCGGAGGCTGGCGGAGTTGTCCGACCAGGAGCCGCGCGGTGTCCTGTCGGTCACCGACAACGTGGACTCCTCCCGGGCGGAGGGCAGCGAACTGGACTACTACCAGGCCGCGGCCACCTCCTCCCCCGCCCCGGAGGGGATGGAGACCCTGCGGGTGCCCGCGGGCACCTGGGTGGTCTTCCCCTTCGCCGGGTCCTCGGGGGACTTCCCCGAGTCGCTGCAGCGGATGTGGGCCGACGCGTTCGGGCAGTGGTTCCCCTCCCACCCCGCCTACCGGACCGCGGCGGGGCCGGAGATACTGCGGGTGGAGTACGGGGAGGACCACGCCTCCGCCGAGGGTGAGCTGTGGCTGCCCGTGGAGCGCGTCTGAGGACGGTGCGCGGTCCCGCGTGCGGCCCCTGCCGCACGCGGGACCGCGCACCGGCCGGTCTTCTAGACGCGGGTGCGGCAGCGGTCCAGGAAGCGGCGCAGCACCGCGTTGAAGCGCTCGGGGCGTTCCAGGTTGGGCAGGTGCCCGGCTCCCTCGATGATCTCCACGACCGAGTCGGGGACGAGCACGTGCATGGACTCGGTGAAGTCCGGCGGGGTGAACGTGTCGTACTGACCGCCCACGAGCAGGGTCGGCGCCGACACCCGGCGCAGCAGGGGGACGTAGTCCTGGCGGCGGGCGCGGCCCAGCAGCGCCGCGGCGGCGCCCTCGGGCGGGGCCGCGTACATCATGGCCCGCACGTGGTCGGCCACCTCGGGCAGCTCCCGCACGTTCTGGGCGGTCATCATGCCCACGAGCATCTCGTCGGTGTAGCCGCGCATGCCCTCCACGCGCAGCCGCCGGGCCAGGGCCGCGCGCGCGGCCCTGCCCTGTTCGGTCTCGGCGCGCGGGTTGGTGGCGGCCAGGGTGAGTGAGTCGACCCGGTCGGGGAAGAGGCGGTAGAGCTCCAGCGCGATCTGGCCGCCCATGGACAGCCCCACCACGCTCACCACGTTCAGCCGCAGGTGGTCCAGCAGGGCTGCCAGGTCGCGGGCGAAGGTGTCCAGGTTGGTGGTGCCGGGCACGACGGTGCTGCCCCCGTATCCGCGCAGGTCGGGCACGATCACCCGGTAGCCGCGTCCGGCCAGCGCCCGGACCTGCGGTTCCCACATGGTGCGGTCGAAGGGGTGGCCGTGGATGAAGAGAATCGGGTACCCCGCCCCGCGGTCGGTGTAGGTGACGCTGATTCCGCGCACGGAGGCGATGTCCGGGCCGTCACTGTTCGCGGTGTTCGTCGTCTGGTGTGCCACAAAAGACGATGCTATTCAGGCACGCAAGGGGCGCTTCCACCGGGAGGGGGACAGGTGCGGCGCGACCGGGGGCCGGGCCGCGGGCGTTCCCGCGGTGCCCCCGGTCGCGTGCCCGCCGGGACGGGGCGCGCGCCGCCGTCCGTCAGAGGCCCGTGGCCGGGGCCGAACGGACGCCCCCGCGCCCCAGGAACAGCGCCGCCACCAGGTAGGGCACGGCGAACAGCGCGAAGGCGCCGCCGTGCCCCACCAGCGCGAACACACCGGCGTAGAGCAGGTAGGCGGAGGTGGTGCACGCGTCGGTGCCCAGTCCCGCCAGGGAGGTGACCGTGGCCCGGCTGGGCCCGGTGATGCGGTCCTGGAGACGGGCGTCGGCGACCACTTCCGCCATCTGGCACACGCCGAAGCCGACGCCGAGCAGCACCCATCCGGGCGGTCCGCCCCACAGGGCGCCCAGGGCGATGGCGGGGGCGGCCAGACCCAGCAGCAGGGCCAGGGTCCGCACGGGCAGCCGGGAGGCGGGACCGGCCAGCAGGCCGCCGGCGGTGATGCACGCCCACACCACCAGCACCACCAGGGGCACGGTGGCGGTGGGGACCCCGGCGTCGGCGGCCAGCAGGGGCACGTACTCCTCCAGCATCTGCCAGAAGGAGGCCACCACGACCACCAGGAGGATCGCACCGCGCACCCCGCGGTGGGAGCGGGCCTCCCGCAGCCCTTCACGCAGGGCCTCCCGGTAACCGGAGGGCTCCTCCCCACCGGCGTCCGGGCCCGGGGCGCGCCGCTCGGGCAGGGCCAGCGCGGCCAGGGCGCACAGCACGCACGCGGCCACGCTGCCCGCGCCGACGGCCGGGTAGCCGCCGTGGGCCATGACGGGGACCGCCAGCAGGGTGGCGGCGCCGACCGCGGCCACGTCCAGTGCGCGGGCCCGGCCCATCACCCGGGCGTAGCGGTCGGCGGCGCCCCGGTGCGCCAGTTCGGTGTAGACCAGGGCCTCCAGGGCGCCGGAGGAGAGAGCGCCGCCCGCACCCCACAGGACGAAGCCCAGGGCGAAGGCGGGGTAGCCGGGCCAGAGCAGCCACAGCGAGAACCCCGCCGCGGCCAGTAGCGGGGAGGCGGCCAGCAGGTGGCGGCGGGGCACCACGTCGGCCCAGGCCCCGGCGGGGACGGAGACGGCGACGGAGGTCAGCGACCAGAGCACGAACAGCGAGCTGACCTGGGCCACGGACAGGCCGCTGGCCTCGAACAGCAGCGCGTACAGCGGGTAGAGGAGCACGAACTCCCCCAGCGCCGCGTAGGCGTACAGGGGCCAGGACAGGCGGGAGACGCGCGCGGCGGGCGCACGCGGGGACAGGGTGGTCATCAAGGTCCTTCGGTCGGGCGGGAAAGGGGTACCGGGGCGCGGACGTCCCGGTGGGCCCCTCGCTCGGGCCGAGGACCCGGGGAGGACTTAATGTCGCTGGAACATGTCTCCAGCCTAGACCCGCGGGCCCCGCGCGGGCCAGGGGTTCGCCGCCGACCGCGGGGCGGTGCGGGCCCGGCGCCGGTACCAGGCGGTGAACAGGGCGACGCCCAGGAGGAGTTCGGCCAGGTCGCCGCCGTAGTACATCAGCTGCGCGGCCTCGCGTGCCCCCGTGGTGTGCCCGTGCCCTGGCGGCCAGATTCCGGGATGGGCGTACAGGAGCTTGGCCAGGAAGGCGTGTGCGGCGGCGGCGAGGAACAGCGCGGTGAGGCGGGTGGCCGTTCCGGGGCGGCGGGGCGCGGGGTCGGGGCCCGCGACCGACCAGGCGAAGAGGTATCCGGCGGCGAGGTAGTGCAGCAGGACCAGGGCGTGCACTCCGGGACGGGTCTGGGCCGCCGCGTGCAGGGGGGTGAGGTGGACCAGGTAGAGGCCGCCGGTGTCGAGCAGCAGCGCCGTGAGGGGGTGTCCCAGGACGTGGAGCGCGCGGCTGCGCAGCAGGCGGGCCAGGGGGCGGCGGCGCCGGGGGCCGAGGGCGGCCAGGGCCAGGCTGACCGGCGCGGCCATGGCCAGGGCCAGGGGCGTGTACATGCCGATGAGCAGGTGTTGGGCCATGTGTGTGCGGGGGTCGTGGCCAAGCAGCGGGGGCAGTAGGAGGGAGGCGGCCACCAGCAGCGCCCCGAGCGTGAAGGAGGCCGTGCGCGCGCGGCTCCAGCCGCGCGGCGCGCGCCGCGCGGCCAGGGCGTAGGCGGCCACGGCCAGGGCGAGTAGGACCAGGACGGGGACCACCCCCCACCCCGCCCCCTGGTGCGCGGCGGAGGCCGCGGTCACCGTGTGCGGTCGGGGGCCCGGCGGGCCCGGACGAGCACGACCGTCCCGGCGGCCAGCAGCAGGAGTGCCGCGCCGTTCCACGCCAGGTCGTAGGGCAGCAGGTCGACGCCGTAGCGGATCTGGTGCAGGCGCAGGAGCTTGTGGTCGACGATGCCGTCGAAGAGCTGGAAGCCGCCCAGTCCCAGCAGCAGACCCGCCCAGGCGGCCCCTCGGTGCAGGGCCTGGTGGCGGCGCAGGTCGGCGAAGAGGAAGAAGCCCGCGACCAGCGCGAGGAGTTCACCGGCGTGCAGCAGCCCGTCGGAGAGCAGCCCCACCATCGGGGTGGAGCGGTCGTAGAAGTGGTGCCAGCCCAGGATCTGGTGGAAGACGATCTCGTCGACCGCGGCCATCAGGCCGACGCCGATCACGGCCGTGGCCGCCAGGGATCGGCCGAACCGTGCGCCGTGTTCGCGGTGCGCTCGCCTGGGTCCCGTCGCCATGGTCCCTCTCGGGGGGTCGGTGCGTGCTCGCGCGGCGGGCCCGCCGCGGACGAGCGCCACGATGCCACGGCCGGGCGTCCGGGAGGCGGCGCCGCGCCGGGCGGTCAGCCGCCGTGCAGTTCGCGGGCCCAGGCCTCCAGCCCCGCGGCGAAGCCCTCCCGCTGGCTCGGGGAAGCCGCTCGAAGGTCCGCAGCAGGGGTCGGGCCCTGCGGGCCATGAAGGTGCGCATCAGGTCGCGGTGCTCCCGGGACACGCGGACCAGGACGCGCCGCCGGTTGACGGGGTCCTTGCGGCGGGTCACCAGGCCCACCTGGACCAGGTCGCCGACCAGTTCGCTGACGGTGGAGGCGCCCACCTCCAGCCGGGCGGCGAGCTCTCCCATCCCCAGCTCCTGGTCGGCGAGGACGCTCAGCGCCGCGTGCAGACGCCCGGCCTGCTCCGGGCGGACCGGGCGCGCCAGCGACTCCAGGGAGGGGCGCGCGAAGGCCGGGGTGCGCCCACCGGGCGGGCCCAGGCGGTCGCCCACCCTGATCGCGGGCAGCCCGCGTAGGCGACCGATCTCCCCGGCCCGCAGCACGCGGTCCCGCTCCTGCTCGGCGCCCACCACCTCCAGGTGGGTGAGGCGGCCCCGGTGGGGTTCGGCGCCGGGGCGCTCGAAGACGACGCGGTCGCGCACGGCCAGGCTTCCCGAGCGCAACCGCAGGTAGGCGGTCTTCTCCCCCGAGGCCGAGCGCTCCACGGAGAACACCGTGCCCCGGGGCGCGTCGTCGGCGGCCCCGGGGCGCTGCCCGGAACCAGGTCGGCCAGCGCGGCGGCCAGTTCCCGGGTGCCCCGGCCGGTCAGGGCGGACCCGAACATCACCGGGTACACCCGCGCCCGGGCGGTCTGCGCCGCCAGCCGGGCGCGCAGGTCCTCCGGGCCGGGCGGGGCAGGTCCTCCACCAGGCGCGCGAGCAGCTCCTGGTCGTGCTCGGCGAGGACCTCGGCGGCCTGCCGTGCGGTGCCGGGGTCCTCCAGGGCCAGGGGCAGGGTGCGCGCGGCGGCCGTGCCCGCGCCCCGGACCCGGTTCAGGGCCACCGTGTGCGGGGACAGCAGGCGCCGGATGTCGCGCAGCACCTCCTCCGGACGGGCGCCGCGGCGGTCGGTCTTGTTGACGAACAGGACGGTGGGCAGGTCCGCCTCAGCCAGGATGCGCATCAGCACCCGGGTGTGGGCCTGCACGCCCTCGACCGCGGACAGCACCAGGACCGCCCCGTCGAGTACGGACAGGGCGCGCTCGACCTCGGCCACGAAGTCGGTGTGGCCGGGGGTGTCAACGAGGTTGATCTGGACGCGGCCCACGCGCAGCGTCGCCACGGCGGTGCGCACGGTGATGCCGCGGGCGCGTTCGATGCGCCCGCTGTCGGTTCGGGTGTCGCCGTAGTCGACGCCGCCGAGCCGGTCGATGGCGCCCGCGTCGAAGAGCAGGCGCTCGGTGAGGCTGGTCTTACCGGCGTCGACGTGGGCGAGGACGCCGATGTTGAGCGTGCGGGAAGGGTGAGACAAGAGTGGAGGTGTCCTCGGAGATTCGTGTCCGGATATGGGGCGCGAGATGTCCGTGGGACCGCCGCATGCCGTTGACCCTTCCTGTCGCGGTGCCTGACCCTTCCGATCCTGCCCGGGCGACCCGGCACGGACAACGGGTTTTCCGTTACCCGGCGTGTTGCCGACCTGACCTGCGCCGCAACGGAAGGTCACCTACTGGTCACCCGGAGGGGACCAACGTTCACCACGCGGTGGTTGGGACGTTCCGGCTTCCGTGGCCGGATAGAGCACGGTCCCCGCCCGGGCCGCCCCGTGCCCGGGCGCTCCCCGCAACCGTCAGGAGACCGCCCATGCCGGGTACCCCCGACGCCCCCGCTCCCCTGCCCCCCGCCACCCCCGCCACCACCCGCCGCCAGGTCCTGGCCGGCGGTGCGGCCGCCCTGGGCGCCGTCGCCCTGGGCACCGCGTGGAGCCCCGAGGCCCGCGCCGAGACCACCACCCGGGCCAGCCGCGTCGTCGAGCCCTTCACCCTCGGTGTCGCCTCCGGCGAGCCCTTCCACAGCAGCGTGGTGCTGTGGACCCGACTGGCCCCCGACCCGCTGGCCGAGGACGGGCTCGGTGGTATGCCCGACCGCGCGGTCGAGGTTGAGTGGCAGGTGTCCGAGGACGAGGACTTCGCCCGCCTGGCCGCCTCCGGAACCGTGGAGACCGGCCCGCGGGACGCCCACGCCGTGCACGTGGAGGCCAGGGGCCTGCGCCCGGGAGCCCAGTACTTCTACCGCTTCCGCGCGGACGGCGAGATAAGCCCGGTGGGGCGCACCAGGACCGCCACTCCCCCCGGCCAGCGCCTGGACCGGTTCGCCTTCGCGTTCGCCAGCTGCCAGAACTACACCCACGGCCACTACACCGCCCAGGCCCACCTGGCCCAGGAGGACCTGGACCTGGTCGCCTTCCTGGGCGACTACATCTACGAGGGCCCCGAACAGGGCACCGTCGGCCGCGGGCACCTGTCCCGGGTGGAGGTGCGCTCGCTGGCCGAGTACCGGATCCGGCACGCCCAGTACAAGAGCGACACCGACCTGCAGGCCGCGCACGCCGCGTTCCCGTGGGCGGTGGTCTTCGACGACCACGAGCTGGAGAACAACTGGGCCGACGACCAGTCCGACGGGGAGGTCATCTCCCCGGAGGACTTCCTGCGCCGCCGCGCCCAGGCGTTCAAGGCCTACTACGAGCACATGCCGCTGCGCCGCTCCCAGCTGCCCACCGGTCCGGACATGCGCCTCCACCGCAGGCTGACCTTCGGGAACCTGGTGGACATGCACCTGCTCGACACCCGCCAGTACCGCGACAAGCAGGACCAGGCGCAGCGGGAGAACCCCGACCGCACCCTGCTGGGCGCCGAGCAGAAGCAGTGGCTGTTCGAGGGGCTCTCCTCCTCCCGGGCCCGGTGGAACGTCCTGGCCCAGCAGGTGTTCTTCTCCCAGCGCGACTTCGCCGCCGGCGAGGCCAGGCGCTTCAGTGACGACTCCTGGGACAACTACGTCGTGGAGCGCGACGAGGTGCGCGACCGCCTGGCCCGGGTGCGCAACGGCGTGGTGATCACCGGGGACGTACACGCCAACTACGTGAACGACGTCAAGGCCGACTTCGACGACCCCGCGTCGGCGACGGTGGCCACCGAACTCGTGGGCACCTCCTTCAGCAGCGGCGGTGACGGGGCGGAGCAGAACCCGGGCGACGCGGTGCAGCTGAGCGAGAACCCGCATATCCGGTTCATCAACCGCAGGCGCGGCTACGTGCGCAACGTCGTCACGCCCACCGAGTGGACGGCCGACTACCGGGTCGTGGACTACGTGAGCGAGCCGGGCGCGCCCATCCGCGACCGGGCGCGGTTCGTGGTCGAGGACGGTGTGGCGGGCGTGCGCGCCGAGGGGTGAACACAGGTCGGCGGTACGCGGTCCGGGGCGGTCATGCCGCCCCGGACCGCGCCGGTCAGCGGGGTCCGCGCCCGAGAGTGCTCAGGTCCACATCGATGTCGAAGGGCGCGGGCGCCTTGAGGTGCTCCCGGTAGACCGTTGGCCTGGCATATCCCCCGGTGGGGGCGAGTTCGTGGACGAAGACCACGGCGTCCCGTCCGTCCTGCTGTACCAGCCAGAAGTAGGGGATTCCGGCGTCAGCGTAGATCTGTGGCTTGCGCTCACGGTCCCGTAGCTCCGACTCCGGGGACTCGACCACCAGCTCCACCGCCTCCGGTGGAAGCCACGTTCCGTCCAGGTCGCCTATGGCCTGTGGGTGCGTGACCACCAGATCCGGCTCGGGGCGCCGGCGCCGTCCGACGCGGACGGCCACCTCCCGGCGGACCGCGAGGTGTTCCGGTGCCGCTCGTACAGGGTTCGGCCCAGGAGGGGCAGTACGAAGGTGCGGGAGGACCTCTGGGGTGCCACGGGCACCAGGCTTCCGTGGATGGGTTCCGTATGCGGCGGAAGATCCGGGATGCGGTCCAGGTCGTCCGCCGTGAAACCTCCGAGGGGAGGCATCGGCAGGGAGTACCGGGGGTCGGTGGAGACCTGGCGTCCGGCCACGGGGAAAGCGGGCATGTCGCTGCCTCCGGCCTTTGGACCGTTCTCATCACCCGCGGTAGCGACTCCCGCCATCTCCGGCGGAGCTTTCCCGACCTCCCTACCCCTCACCGTCCGGGGAGATCCACAGGGCCTCGGCGGCCACCAGCCCCAGGGACTGGGAGCGCTCGGGGGAGTCCTCGTCGGCGCGCACGGTGATCTCCATGGACCCGGCGAAGGGCTGGCGTTCGACCACCTCCACCCGCATCCCGATCCCGATCCCGATGTCGTCCAGGTAGCGCAGCAGGTCGGGGTCGGTGTCGTTGACGCGCACGATCACCCCGCCGACGCCCTTGTCGGCCTCCGAGAGAAGGAGGGTCTCGCGCTGGACGATGTGCCCCTCCCGGGTGGGGATGGGGTCGCCGTGGGGGTCGACGACGGGGTCGCCCAGGTGGGTGGCGATGCGGTCGACGAACTTGTCCGAAACCACGTGTTCGAGGATTTCGGCCTCGTCGTGCACCTCGTCCCAGGAGTAGCCCAGCTCGGCCACCAGGTAGGTCTCCAGCAGCCGGTGGCGGCGCAGCACCGACAGGGCCGCCCTGGTTCCGGGCTCGGTGAGGTTGACCGCGCCGTAGCGCTGGTGTTCCACCAGGCCCAGGTCACTGAGTTTGCGGAGCATGCCCGACACCGAGGAGTTGGACACCGACAGGCGCTCGGCCATCCCGGAGATGGTCACCGGCCCGGTGCCGCGTTCCTGGAGGTCGTAGATGACCTTCACGTAGTCCTCAACCGACGTGGACGGTCGTGTCGGTGCGTTGTCCATGACCGTAACCGTATCGCGGACCGCTCACCAGGCACCATCCGCGCGGCGCGCCTGTGGACGGCGGGACCCCCGGGTTTGGCGTCGGGCGGTCCCTCTGGTCGAATCGAGGCGTGGAACAGCACAGTACACCCCATCCCCCTCGTACCCCCGACCGCCTGGACCGCTGGCGTTCCGTCACCGAACTGCCCCTGGTCGCGGCGGCGCTGGTGTTCGTCGGCGCCTACGCCTGGCCGGTCCTGGACCCCGACATCCCCTCCTACTGGCGCGACCTGTGCCAGGTGGTCATCACCGCCGTGTGGGTGGCCTTCGCCGCGGACTACGCCACACGCCTGTACCTGTCGCCCGACCGGTGGGCGTTCGTCCGGAAGAACGTCCTGGACCTGCTGATCGTGGTGCTGCCCGTGCTGCGCCCCCTCCACCTGGTCCGCCTGCTGACCGTCGTGTCGCTCCTGCACCGCCACATGACCGTGTCGCTGCGCGGCCACGTGCTGCTGTACACCGCCGTGATCACGTCCGTCATGCTGCTCATGGCCTCGCTGAGCATCCTGCGCGTGGAACAGCACGTTCCCGAGGCCAACATCACCACGTTCCCCGACGCGTTCTGGTGGTCGCTGGTGACGGTCTCCACCGTCGGCTACGGGGACCTGTACCCGGTCACCGGTTCGGGCAGGGTGATCGCCGCCTGCCTGTTCGTCGGGGGTATCGGCCTGCTCGGCGTCATCACCGGCACCCTGTCGAGCTGGTTGGTCCAGCGGGTGGAGGAGAAGGACGAGAGCCGTGAGCGGGCCGCGGAGGAGGAGCTCCGGGAGCAGCTGCGCGAGCTCACCGAGCAGGTGCGCGCCCTGCGCTCCGAACTGGACGGCTCCGTCCGCTCCCCGGAAACAGAGGTGCCCCGTCCGGTCTCGGAGGGTTAGGTTCGCGGGTATGAGCCACTCGCACCTCCCGCGCGGATCCTCCTTCTACGACCGCCCCCGGGTGGGAGAGCGCTACGCGCGGCGCCGCCACGGCGGCGTGCGCAGCCCCAACACCGTGATGGAGGAACCGGCCCTGTTGGGCGAGCTGGAGCCGGTCCAGGGACTGGAGGTGCTCGACCTGGGGTGCGGTGACGCCGACCTGGGCCGGACCCTGTTGCGGGCGGGGTGCGGCGGCTACCTGGGAGTGGACGGCTCCGCGGCGATGGTGGAGCGGGCCCGCGACCTGCTGCGCGGCACCGGCGGCGGTGTGGTGCGCGCGTACATGGAGGAGTTCGCCTCCGTGCCGGAGCGTTTCGACCTGGAGGTGTCCCGGACGGCCCTGCACTACGTGGAGGACCTCACCGCCCTGCTGGGGTCGGTGCGCCGTTGGCTGCGCCCGGGCGGGCGCGTGGTGTTCACCGTCCCGCACCCGGTACTGACCTGCCATGACGCCTCCACCGGCCGTCCCCGGCAGGACTGGGTGGTGGACGCCTACTTCGTTCCCGGGCCCCGCGAGCGGAAGTGGATGGGCGAAACGGTGACGTGGCACCACCGCACCGTGGAGGACCACGTCCGGGCGCTGCACGCCGCCGGGTTCCGTCTCACGGCTCTGCGCGAGTGCGCTCCCGACCCCGAGGCGTTCGGCGGGGACGAGGAGGAGTACGAGCGGCGCCGCCGGGTGCCGCTCTTCCTGCTGCTCGCCGGGGACTGACCGCCGTCGCGCGCTGGCCGCCCTCTTCGACGGGCTGCGACCGGTCGCCGGGTCCTGGGGCGGGGGCGCTCGGTGACGCCCGCGCCGGCCCCGGGGTCACGCCTGCCCGGGCGGGGTGAGGACGTCGGCTCCGCCGTCGGTGATGGCGATCGTGTGCTCGCTGTGCGCCGTCCGGCAGCCCGTCGCGCTGCGGAGCGTCCACCCGTCGGCGTCGGTGACGAGCTCGGCGGTGTCCGCCATGACCCACGGCTCCAGGGCGAGCAGCATCCCCGGGCGCAGTCGGTACCCGCGACCGGGCCGTCCGGTGTTGGCGACGTGCGGCTCCTGGTGCATCGTGGAGCCGATGCCGTGGCCTCCGTACTCGGTGTTGATCTGGTACCCCGCCTGGCTGAGGACCGTGCCGATGGCGTGGGAGACGTCCCCGACGCGGGCTCCGGGCCGGGCCGCGGCGATGCCCGCGCTCAGCGCGCGCTCGGTCGCGTCGATCATCGCCACGCTCTCCGGGGGCCGTGCGCCGCCCACGAGGAAGCTGACGGCGGAGTCCGCGGCGACCCCTCCCAGGGAGACGGCGAGGTCGAGCGTCAGCAGGTCGCCGTCGGCGAGTGTGCGGTCGTGGGGGCGCCCGTGGAGCACGGCGTCGTTGACGGCCGTGCAGATGTGGTGGCCGAACGGCCCGCGGCCGAAGGGCGGCGCGTAGTCGACGTAGCAGGACTGCGCCCCGGCCTCGGTGATCATGTCCCGGGCCCACCGGTCGATGTCCAGGAGGTTCGTGCCGACCGCGGCACGGCCCCTCAGCGTCTGCAGGATGTGCGCGACCAGGGCCCCCGTCTTCTTGGCGCGGGGCAGTGTGGCGGCGTCCAGGATCTCGATCATGCGGCGCCTTCCTCAGGTTGCCAATAACTATACCGGCCATACTAGGCCGCCCCTGGGGTCGTCGGGCCCCGCCGCGTCGCCGCTGAGGCTTCCCGTGGGATCGAGGGCCGCCCGCCGGTCCGGTGCTCAGGCGACGGGTGTTCCCTGGTGGTGGTAGAGGCGCCACCGCCCGTCCGCGCCCAGGCGCCACAGCGAGCTGCGCAGGGCGCGGACGCCGTCCACCTCGGTGGCGTAGGCCAGGTGCACCAGCCCCGGGGCCGGCATCCGGCCCACCATGTCGCGGACCCGCACGCGGGGGCCCTCCTGCGGCCCGGGCCCGTCCATGGTCGGCAGCGCGGCCAGGATCGACTCCCGGTCCCACCGGCGGCCCGACTTGCCGATCTCGGTGAACTCGGGGTCCAACAGCTCCCCCGCGAGCCGGCGCGAGGCGCGCACCCGGGGGTCCAGCAGCCGCAGCTCCCCCTCGATCGCCTGGCGTACCGCCTCGTCCGCGTTCTGGGACATCCCCTTGCTCCCTGTCTGGTCTCGTCCGAAGAGAGTGCACCGATTGTTAACGTGTGCCCGGTTCCGGTCCCCCCGGTGCCTCACTAGCCTGTGGGGGTTTCGTCCACCCCCGCATCCCCTAGGAGACACCTATGGCGAAGGACCACGGCCTCTCCCGGCGCGGCGTCCTCGGCGGGCTGAGCGCCGCGAGCGCCCTCGCCCTGGCGGGCTGGCCCGGCACGGCCGCCGCCTCTTCCTCCCGCGACGCCCTCATCACCGTCATGGGCACGTCCGACCTGCACGGATACTGCCTGAACTGGGACTACTTCAAGAACGCCGAGTACCAGGACTCCCAGGGCAACCACATCGGCATCGCCAAGGCCGCCAGCCTCATCAAGCAGGTCCGCGCCGAGCGCGGCGCCAACAACACCCTGCTCTTCGACTCCGGCGACACCATCCAGGGCGCCCCGCTGGCCACCTACTACAACACCGTCGAGCCCATCACCGAGACCGGGCAGACCCACCCGATGGCGCGGGCGATGAACGCCGTCGGATACGACGCCGTGGCCCTGGGCAACCACGAGTTCAACTACGGCACGGAACTCCTGGACACCTGGATCGACCAGATGGACGCCCCCGTCCTGGCCGCCAACGCCGTCCACCACGGCACCGACGACCCCGCCTACCGCCCCTACGTGCTCAAGCGCATGCGGGTGGACTGCGGTGACAAGCGCGGCACCCAGCCCCTGGTGGTCGGCGTGCTGGGGCTGACCAACCCCGGGTCCATCATCTGGGACCGCCACCACGTCGAGGGCAGGCTGGAGTTCCGCGACCTGGTGGAGACCGCACGCCGCTGGGTGCCGATCATGCGCCGCAAGGGCGCCGACCTGGTCATCGTCAGCGCCCACTCCGGCGACAGCGGCACCTCCTCCTACGGCGACGACATCCCGGTGGAGAACGCCTCGGCCACGGTCGCCGAGGAGGTGCCCGGCATCGACGCGATCCTGTTCGGGCACTCCCACCGCGAGGTCCCCGAGCGCTTCGTCACCAACAAGGTCACCGGTGAGCAGGTCCTGATGACCATGCCCTCCTACTGGGGGCGGCGGCTGTCGGTCATGGACCTGGCGCTGCGCCGGGAGAGGGGCCGCTGGCGGGTCGTCTCCAAGAGCGCGGTCACCCTCAACAGCAACACCGTGGAGGAGGACCCCGAGATCGTGGAGGTCATCGCCGACCAGCACGCCACGACGGTGGAGTACGTCAACCAGGTGGTGGCGACCTCGGTGGAGGAGCTGAGCGCGGCCGAGGCCTGCTGGCGCGACACCGCGATCCTGGACTACATCCAGCACGTGCAGATCCAGACGGTCAAGGCGGCGCTGCGGGGCACCGCCGAGGCGGACCTGCCGGTGCTGTCGATCGCGGCTCCGTTCAGCCGCTCGGCGGTCTTCCCCGCCGGGGAGGTCTCGGTCCGCGACATCGCAGGGCTCTACATCTACGACAACACGCTGCTGGCCAGCGTGCTCACCGGAGCCCAGCTGCGCGAGTACCTGGAGTACAGCGCGCGCTACTTCCACCAGGTGCCCGCCACGGGCGCGGTGGCCCCGGCCGACCTGACCAACGCCAACGGCACCCCCGACTACAACTTCGACCAGGTCGCGGGCCTGGAGTACGACATCGACGTGTCCCGGCCGGTCGGCGAGCGGATCTCCTCGCTGCGCCACGGGGGCGGTGAGGTCGCCGACGACCAGCGGTTCGTGCTCGCGGTGAACAACTACCGCCAGTCGGGCGGCGGCGGGTTCCCGCACATCACCGGCGCCCCGGTGGTCTACAACGAGCAGGTCGAGGTCCGCCAGGCGCTGATCAACCACGCCACGGCCACCGGCACCATCGACCCGGCCGACTTCCACGTCGTCAACTGGCGCCTGGTCCGCGGCGGCGAGCCCGTCTTCGAGTAGGAACCAGCGGTGCGACGGCCCCGTTCCCGGCCCCTCCGGTGCCGGGAACGGGGCCCCGCTGGCGCGCACCCCAGCGGGTCGTCGGGGGCCGCAGGTGGTCCAGGTCCCCCTCCGCGACCGGGTAGGGCCGCTCGGCGGGCAGCAGCCGGGCCGCCGCGTCGGTGTCGCCCGCCCGGACCGGGGCGTGTACCCGGCGGGCCAGGGGCGTGACGTCGGTGACGGAGACGATCCACGTGTCGGGGAAGCGCCCGTCCCGGGCCGCGGGCAGCCCGAGGGCGGGGGCGTAGGCCTGGTAGACGGTGACCGCGGTGTCGGTGTAGCGCGCGCGGATCTGGTGGCGGGGGAGGTCCATGGGGCCCAGCGTGGTGGCCCCGCCCCGGGCACGGCAAACGGTTTTTCCCGCCGTCGGCCCTCAGCGGCCCCGGGCGGGGACGGCGGCCTTGAGCAGCATCTCCTCGTACTCCTCCTCGGGGTCGGAGTCCAGGACGACGGCGCCGCCCGCGCCGATGGTCAGCTCGCCGTCGGCCAGCACGGCCGTGCGGATGACGATGTTGAGGTCGGCCGTGCCGGAGGAGGACACATAGCCCAGCGCCCCGGAGTAGACGCCGCGCGCCGAGGACTCCAGCCGGTCCAGGATCCGCATGGTGCGCTCCTTGGGGGCGCCGGTCATCGAACCGCCGGGGAAGCAGGCGCGAACCGCCGCCAGGGCCGACACCTCCGGGCGCAGGCGGCCGCGCACGGTGGAGACCAGCTGGTGCACGGTGGCGTAGGACTCGGTGTACATGAACGCGGGCACCTCGACGCTGCCGACCTCGCACACCCGGCCCAGGTCGTTGCGGAGCAGGTCCACGATCATGAGGTTCTCTGCGCGGGTCTTGGCACCGGTGCGCAGCTCCTCGGCCGCGCGCGCGTCGGCGGCCGGGTCGGGGCGGCGCGGCGCGGTCCCCTTGATGGGGCGGCTCTCGGCCGTGCGGTCGGCGGCCACGCGCAGGAACCGCTCGGGTGAGGCGCTGAGCACGCTCATCGGGCCCAGGCGTAGCAGGGCGGCGTAGGGCGCGGGGCTGGCGGCGCGCATCCGACGGTAGGTGTCCAGGTCAGAGCCGGTGTGGGGCAGGCGCAGGCGGTTGGTCAGGCAGATCTCGTAGCTCTCCCCCGCCGTGAGCTGGGCCAGGCACTCCTTGACGTCGTCGACATAGCCCTCGTGCCCGCGTTCCAGGGCGCGGGCCAGGTCGGCGGCGGGCGCGGCGGGGGCGGGCGGGTCCAGGGGGGCCAGGTCGGCGAGGGCGCCCGCGGTGCGCTCCAGCCAGGCGTCGCCGTCGGAGTCCTCGTCGGCGCACACCGCGTAGGTGCGCCCCTGGTGGTGGTCCACGGCCACGAAGCGGTCGCAGCGCAGCCACACGGCGTCGGGGTGGGGCGAGGTGTGGGCCCGGTCGGCGCCGCAGTCGGCCTTGAGCTCGTAGCCGAGGTAGCCGACGTAGCCGCCGTTGAAGTCGAAGGGCAGTCCGGAGGGCGCGGGGCGGGGGACCCGGCGGTCCAGGGCGTCGAAGACGCTGCCCGGCTCGGTGCTCTCGGTGCCGTCCGCGGCGCGGACGCGGACGGCACCGCCGACCCGGTAGGTGAGGATCTCGCCGGTGGCGGCGCCGAGGAAGGAGAAGCGGGCGGGCCCCTCGGGGCGGGAGCTGTCCAGCCAGAACGCGTACTCGGCCCCGCCGTACAGACGGGCGAAGGCGGCCTCGGTGTCCACCGCCACCGGTAGGACGCGGGTGCGCGGTCGGGGGGTGCGCGCGGCGGGCGGGGCGGGCTCGCGTACGGGGCCCGCGGTCGCGGTCGGCGTGCCGGAGCGGTCCCGGGCCAGGTCCAGGAAGGCGGTGACCAGTTCGGCGCCGTACTCGCTGGCCACCGACTCGGGGTGGAACTGCACGCCCCACCGGGGCAGGTCGCGGTGTTCCAGGCCCATGACGACGCCGTCCTCGGCCCAGGCGGTCGCCCTCAGCGGCGCGGGCAGGGGTTCGGGGACGGCCAGGGAGTGGTAGCGCACGGCGGTGAAGTCCTGGGGCAGGCCCCGGAACAGGCCCGTGCCGGTGTGCCGGATCCGGGTCAGGTGGCCGTGGCGCGGCTGGGGGGCGGAGAGCACGTCCGCGCCCGCCAGGTGGGCGATGGCCTGGTGTCCCAGGCACACCCCCAGGACGGGCAGGCGGGTGCGGTCCAGGAGTTCGGGGAGGCGGCCCAGGTCGCGCGGGTTCTGGGGACGGCCCGGGCCGGGCGAGACGACCACGGCCCCGATCCCGGCGGGGTCGAGGGTGTCCCAGTCGGGGTCGTCGTGGGTGAGCACCACGGGGGGCTGGCCGTGGACGCGCGCCAGGAGTTGGAAGAGGTTGTATGTATACGAATCGTGGTTGTCCACGAGGAGGACGCGCATTCCACCCCTTTCGTCCGGATCGCGACACTCCAGGTTACGGCGATTCCGGGCGGGGTGTTCGTCCACAGGTGCGAAGAATCCTGGAGAAGGGCTCCCGTTGCGGGTACACAGGGGAGTAGGAAGAGCGGTCCCCCACTAGGAGCGCGAAATGGGCTACGTGATGGCCACGGTCATGATCCTCATCATGGTGTCGCTGGGAGTCTTCGTCGTCGTCACGATCGCGTCCGTGGGCGGCGCGGTCCGCAGCGAGCGCCAGCGCTCCGCCACCGACTCCCCCGAGCGGCGGGGCGTGGACGCGGCGCAGGAGGAGCTGCGGATCAGATACGCGCGCGGCGAGATCGACCGTGAGGAGTTCCTCCAGCGCAAGATCGACCTGGAACCCTGAGGTCCCGGCCGTCCCCACCGCGGCTGAGCACCAGGTCAACGCCGCGGTCCGCCCGGCGGCCCCGGGAAGTGAGCGAAGAACTCCTCAGAGCCTGACGCCCCGGGTACGCCCAAGGCGTGGGGCGCCTACGGGCGGCCCGCACCGCGGTGCCTAGGGTGGGAGCCCCAGCGGGCCCTGAACAGAAGGCGGGTGGCGATGGCCCCGGTCGTGGAGTCGGTCAGCAGCAGCGGCGAGCACACCTTCAGCAAACCCGCGCGGTCGCGGATCCGCCTGTTGGCCGGGCTGGGGGTGGAGGGGGACGCCCACCAGGGCCGGACGGTCAAGCACCGCTCGCGCGTGGCGGTCGATCCCAGCCAGCCCAACCTGCGCCAGGTGCACCTGATCCACGCCGAACTGCTGGAGGAGGTGGCGCTGGCCGGGTTCTCGGTGCGGCCGGGGCAGATGGGTGAGAACATCACCACGCGCGGACTGGACCTGTTGGGGTTGTCCCGTGGCACCGTGTTGGGTTTCGGCCAGGCACGCGTGGAGGTCACCGGGCTGCGCAATCCCTGCGCGCAGATCGACGGGTTCTCCCCGGGGCTGCTCAAGCAGACGGTGTACCGCGACGGGGAGGGCGCGTTGGTGCGGCGGGCCGGGATCATGGGCGTCGTGCTGGAGGGCGGTGTCGTCGAGCCCGGGATGACGGTCGGTGTGTACGAGCCGGAAGGGCCGCACGTGCCCCTGGAGAAGGTCTGATCCCACCGGGTCGGCGGCGCACGCGGGAACGACGGCGGCCGCACACGGCCCCTGCCGTGTGCGGCCGCCGGAGCGCGCCCCCTATTTGCCCCCAGGAGCTCGCAATGCGGGCCCCTGGGGAGTGAGAAAGCGGCGCTGGGCTGGCTACCCCTGCATCTCCTCCAGGGTCTTGCCCTTGGTCTCCCTGACGAAGCGCCACACGAAGAAGAAGGACAGTAGCGCGAAGAACGCGTACAGCACGTAGGTGCCGCTCAGGCTCCAGTCCCGCAGGCTCGGGAAGCTCACCGTGATCAGCCAGTTGGTCAGCCACTGGGTCGCGGTGGCCACGGCCATCGCGGCGGCGCGGATGCGCAGCGGGAACATCTCCCCCAGCAGCACCCACACGACCACACCCCAGGACAGGGCGAAGAAGAGCACGAACAGGCTGGCCGCGGTCAGCGCCACCGCGCCCCACACGAAGGGCAGCGACACCTCCTCGCCCTGGACCACCGCGTGGCTGAAGGCATAGGAGGCCAGTGCCAGCGCCACCGTCATTCCCGCCGAGCCCACCAGCAGCAGTGGCTTGCGGCCCACCCGGTCCACCAGCAGGATCGCCACGAACGTACCCACGATGTTGACGATGGAGGTGAACAGGCTCAGCAGCAGCGAGTCGGACTCGGCCACGCCCACCGACTGCCACAGCGAACTGGAGTAGTAGAAGATGACGTTGATCCCGACCAGCTGCTGGAACGCCGAGATGGCCATACCGATCCACACGATCGGCAGCAGGCCGTAGCGCCCGGTCAGGTCGCTCAGCTTGGGCCGCATCTCCGTGCCCAGCGCCTCACGGATCTCCCCGATGCGGTGGTCCACCCGCTCGGTGCTGCCGCCCTCCACCTCGGCCAGGATGCGGCGGGCCCGGGCCATCTGCCCCACGCGTACCAGGTAGCGGGGGGACTCGGGGATGAGCAGGCTCAGCCCCACGTAGAGCAGGGCGGGCAGGACCTCCACGCCCAGCATCCACTGCCAGGCCTGGATCGGTCCCAGCTGGTTGCTGGCGCTGCCGTCGGCGATCTGGGCGATGCCGTAGTTGACCAGCTGGGAGGTGGCGATGCCCAGCACGATCGCGAGCTGTTGCAGCGAGGCCAGGCGGCCCCGGTAGGAGGCCGGGGAGACCTCGGCGATGTAGGTGGGGGCGATCACCGAGGCCAGGCCGATGGCCGCACCGCCCAGGACCCGCCACAGGGTCAGGTCCCACACCGAGAAGGGCAGGGCCGACCCGATGGCGCTGAGGGCGAAGAGGAAACCGGCGATCTGCATGACCCGGATGCGGCCGAGCCGGTCGGCCAGGGTGCCCGCGGTCGCGGCACCCACCACGCAGCCCAGGAGCGCGGAGGCGACGATGAAGCCGAGCGTGGCCGGACCCACCTCGAACCGCTCCCGGATGGCCGGTACCGCACCGTTGATGACGGCGCTGTCGTAACCGAAGAGGAAGCCCCCCATCGCCGCGGCCATGGCGATCATGGTCACGTGGACGATGTTGGCTTCCCCCTCGGGGGCCTGTCCGACCCCGAACTGTCTGGCTCCGCTCACATCCGCTTCCTTCCCCCGTATACAGTCGTCGCTCACTTAGCGTGAAACACGTCAAAGGGGCATGCTCGCAGACAAAACGCCCAAAGGACAAAAGATGTCCACTGCTTGGTGTAGACCACGTGCACTCCCCCGCCGTGGGGAACCGTCCCGGTGCCCACGCCGTACCGCTGCCCGACCCGCGCGCCCGCACACGTACCATCGGGGCGAGCCCGCGACGGTCCACGACGGAAAGGGTGCACCCTTGACTCTGCTCTTCGACCTGTTCGGCGTCATCGCCCGCCACCAGTCCGAGGAGGGCAAGGACCTGCTGGTGCGCACGGCGGGCGTGCCCGCCCCCGCCTTCTGGGAGGCCTACTGGGCCCGGCGCCACCCCTACGACCGCGCGGACGTGACCGCGGCCCGGTACTGGGCGCAGGTGGCCGACGACCTGGGCACGAGCTTCGACCAGGAGCGGACCGCCGCGCTCGTGGCGGCCGACGTCGCCAGCTGGAGCGCCGTGGACGAGACCATGGTCGCCCTGGTCGGGGAGCTCGCGGACTCCGGTCGGCGCCTGGGGCTGCTCTCCAACATCCCCGAGGAGCTGGCCGCGCACTACGAGGCGCACCACCCCTGGCTCGACCGCTTCGACGTCCTGGCCTTCTCCTGCCGCATCCGGCGGGCCAAGCCCGAGCCGGAGGCCTACCTCTGGTGCCGGGAGGCCCTGGGAGTGGGGGCCGACCGCGTTCTCTTCGTCGACGACCGGGCCGGCAACGTCGAGGGCGCCCGGTCCGTGGGGATGCGCGGCCACGTGTTCACCGGTGTGGACGAACTGCGCCGTGAGCTCGTGCGCGGGGACGCCGCCGCCCGGGGGTGAGCGTCCGACCACCTTGTGTACCGTCCGAACGCCGCGGCGCAAACACCGGCCCCGTACAAGACTTGGGCCGCGTTTTTGGCTGCTTCCACCGCTGCGCGCTTCCCGGCCGGGGCTTCAGGATCGTCACCGTGACCACATTCCTTCCCCTGGCCGAGAAGGCCCTTCGCCGTGAGACGCCCACCCGCGAGGAACTCCTGCAGGTCCTGCGCAGCTCCGACGAGGAGCTGATGGACCTGGTCGCCGCCGCCTTTCGGGTCCGGCTGCGCTACTTCGAGCGACGCGTCAAGCTCAACTACCTGGTGAACGTCAAGAGCGGTCTGTGCCCGGAGGACTGCTTCTACTGCTCCCAGCGCCTGGGGTCGGAAGCGGAGATCGTCAAGTACACCTGGCTCAAACCCGAGCAGACCCGCGAGGCCGCCTCCCACGGGGTCCGTGCGGGAGCCACCCGGGTCTGCCTGGTGGCCAGCGGGCGCGGTCCCACCGACCGCGACGTGGCACGCCTGGCCCCGGCCATCGAGGGCATCAAGGCCGAGTACCCGGGTGTGGAGGTGTGCGCGTGCCTGGGCCTGCTCTCCGATGGCCAGGCCGACCGGCTGCGCGAGGCCGGGGCCGACGCCTACAACCACAACCTCAACACCTCCGAGGAGCGCTACGCCGACATCTGCACCACGCACGAGTTCGCCGACCGGGTGAGCACCGTGGAGCAGGCCAAGCACGCCGGGCTCTCGCCCTGCTCGGGGCTGATCGCGGGAATGCGCGAGAGCGACGACGACCTCGTCGACGCCCTGTTCGCGCTGCGCGAGCTGGAGCCGGACTCGGTGCCGGTCAACTTCCTCATGCCCTTCGAGGGCACCCCGCTGGAGGGCACCTGGGAGCTGACCCCGCAGCGGTGCCTGCGCATCCTGGCCGCCGCCCGCTTCGTCTTCCCCGACGTGGAGGTGCGCCTGGCGGGCGGACGGGAGATCCACCTGCGCTCCCTGCAGCCGCTGGCGCTGCACATCGCCAACTCGATCTTCCTGGGGGACTACCTCACCAGTGAGGGGCAGGAGGGCCGGGCGGACCTGGAGATGATCGCCGACGCCGGGTTCACCGTGCAGGGCGCGGGCGAGCCCACCCTGCCCGGCGAGCGCCACGACCTGCTCAGGACCCGCCAGCGGGGCGCGGGCACCGCCCTTCCGCCCAACGCCTGACCCGGGGGCCGGGCCCTCCGGGGACCCTGGGAGGGCCCGGCGGTCTTCAGGGGCGGGGCTGCTCGCCGCCGCTCCAGATCGGGACCTGCTGGTAGTGCTGGGCCGCCTCCGCGGCCAGAGCGTCCTCCTGGCGGTCGCGCACGCACTTGGCGAGGGTGAACGTGGAGGTGATCACGTACAGCAGGCCCATGCCGAGGAAGGCTCGGATCCACAGGTCGACGGGGAGGAAGACGATGCCGGCGCCCACCCCGACCGAGGCCGCTCCGAAGGACAGGGCGGACTGCAGGAAGAACTGGGGTGTGGAGCGGGGCTGGGGGGTGTAGGTGTTCATGGGTCCATGGTGTCGACTCCCCCGCCGCCGCGCCTGAGTACGGCTACTCATCGGCGCCCGGGGAGTCAGACGGGCTCCATCGGCCGGTCGGGCCGGAAGGGCTCCAGGTCCGTCCCGGGGTCCTCCCCCATCGCCAGGCGGGCCGCGACCAGGCCCTGGAAGGGGCCGAAGGTCAGCCCCTCACCGCCCAGGCCGGTGGCCACCACCACCCCGGGCAGCCGTTCCAGGGGCCCCAGCAGCTGCTGCCCGTCGTGGGTGACCGGCCGCAGGCCCACCCGCGTCTCCACCACCGTGGCCTCGGCGAGTCCGGGCAGCACCTCCAGCGCGGTGGAGAGGTTGTGCAGCATCCCCGAGGCGGTCACCCGGCGGTCGAACCCGGCCTCGGGCTCCCAGGTGCCGCCGGTGGCGACCCGGTCCGGGCCGAAGGCGCACACGTGGTACCCGCGCTCGCCGAAGCGCACCACCGGCCAGGAGCGGGTGTCCTGCCCGGGCAGTGCGAAGTGGGTCGTCTGCCCGCGTGCGGGGCGCACGCGCAGGTCCACCCCGGCCACCGCGAGCAGTTCGGCCGACCACGCGCCCGCCGCCACCACGACCACGGGCGCCTCCAGGTCCTCGGCGCCCACCCGCACGCCCGTCACCCGGTGCCCGTTCCACAGCAGGTGGGCCCGGCCCTTGAAGTAGCGCAGCCCCCGCTCCTCGGCCGCGTTGAACAGCGCTGCCCGCGCCACCGCGCCGTTGACGCGGGCCATGCCCTCCACGAACACCCCGCCGTAGGACTCGGGTACCAGGGGGAAGCGCTCGCGCGGCTCCCCGGGGGCCAGCCGCTCCACCCGGCCCATGGTGGCGAGCTCCGGGCGCTCGGAGAGGTTGCGTACCAGGTCGAACCCGGCGTCGTCCCCCTCCAGGTCCACGGACATGCCCCCGACCACCTCGTAGCCGGTGGCCTGGCCGTCCTCGGCCAGCTCGGCCATGAGCCGCGGGTAGTGCTCGGCGGCTCGGGCCTTGAAGTCCCACACCGGCCGGGCGTCCCACGGAAACGGCCACGGGAAGACCACCCCCAGCCCCGCGGCCGTGGCCTGACCCGTGTGCGCGGTGTCCACGAGCGCGGTGGACACGCCCCTGCGGGCCAGGTGGAACGCCGCACTCGTCCCCACGATTCCGCCGCCGACAACGATCACGTCCATGGCACCACCCTGCCGGTCCCCCTCCTCGCGAACAAGCCGAACGGTCCGCGTGCCGCGGTCCGGGAGCGGGTATGGGTGCGCCGTCGTCACCCCGCACCGCACACCTGGAGGACGCGTACGTGGACGGATACACCTACCGCGGGGTCGCCCTGATGCGCCGCCCCGGCCCCGACCTGGCCCGGGGCATCGTCACCCACATCCCCCGCACCGCGGTGGACCCGGTCCTGGCCGCGCGCCAGTACACGATCTACCAGGAGGCCGTGGCCTCGGCCGGGTGGCGGGTGCGTGAGGTGGAGGCGGCGCCCGAGCACCCCGACGCGGTGTTCGTGGAGGACACCGTGGTGGTGTGCGCGGACCTGGCCGTGCTGACCCGCCCCGGCGCCGGGGCGCGCCGCGGTGAGGTGGCGGGGGTCGAGCCGGCGGTGCGCGCGCTGGGGCTGCGGGTGGCGCGGGTGGAGGCCCCCGGGACCCTGGACGGCGGCGACGTGCTCCAGGTGGGCTCCACCGTCTACGTGGGGGTGGGCGGGCGCACCAACGCCGAGGGGGCCGCGCAGTTCGAACGGCTGCTCAAACCGCTGGGCCGCGAGGTCGTCCGGGTGCGCCTGGAGGGGGCGCTGCACCTGAAGTCGGCCGTGACCGCGCTTCCCGACGGCACGCTCGTGGGCCTGCCCGACCTGGTGGGGGCCGACGTCCTGCCGCCGGTGCGGCGCGCGGCGGAGGAGCCGGGGGCGCACGTGCTGCCGCTGGGCGGGCGCGACGTGCTGGTCAGCGCGGCGGCGCACGAGACCATCCACCAGCTGACCGCCGACGACTGGCGGGTGCTGCCGGTGGACATCTCCGAGTTCGAGAGGCTGGAGGCGTGCGTGACCTGCCTGAGCGTGCTGGTCCCGGACCGCACCGCCGCGCCCTGAGCGGGTCCGGCACGGGCGGCTCCCGGGACCGAGCGGCAGGAGGCGGGGCGCCGACGACCGTGCCGGGTACTAGTCGGGCCGGGCGAAGCGCCGCGCCGCCAGCAGCAGGCACAGCGCGCCGAAGGCGCCCAGGACCGCCAGCTCCTCCTCCAGTGAGGGGCGCAGCCCGGCCACCCGCAGGCTTCCGAACAGGGAGTCCGGGACGGCGGGCAGGTACCCGGTGAGGATGCGCCGGGCCGCGTCCACCGCGTGGGTCAGCGGGTTGAGCGCCGTGGGCCCGGCCAGCCAGGCGGGGAGGCGGTCCAGGGGGAAGAAGGCCCCGGACAGGAACACCAGGGGGCCCATGAGCAGGCCGGTCGCGGCCTGGAAGGCCTGGAGGCTGGGCAGGAACACCGCCAGCAGCGCCCCCAGGCAGGTCATCGCGAACGAGGCCAGGGCCAGCACCGCCACGAGCGCGGCGAACAGCACGGGGTCGTAGGGCACTCCCGCCACGCCGGAGAAGGCCAGCAGGGCCGCTCCGTGGCAGGTGGCGATGGTGGTACCGGAGAGCACCTTGCCCAGGAGCAGGGACTCGCGGCGCACGGGTGCCACGAGCATCTCGCGCAGGAAGCCGAACTCGCGGTCCCACAGGATCGAGGCGCCCGAGGCGAAGGCCGGGGCCTGGGTCGCCATCACCAGCACGCCGGGGAAGAGGAAGGTCACGTAGCCCACGCCCGCCCCGTCGTCGGGCACCACCGTGCCCAGTCCCACGCCCAGGGCGGCCAGCAGCAGCAGCGGTTGCAGCAGGCCGAGCACCAGGCGCGTGCGCTCGCGCAGGAAGGCGGTGGTCTCGCGCCGCCACACCGCGGCCACCGCGCGCGCCTCGGTGTCCAGGCGTGTTGCCACGGTCGTGCTCACGTGCGGGCCTCCGTGCGCAGTTCCCGTCCCGTGTAGTGCAGGAACACGTCGTCCAGACTCGGTTGGGACAGGGTCGCCGAGCTGACCGCGCCGCCGAGGGCGGTCACGAGCTCGGGCAGCAGGCGGGCGCCGTCGGCGGCCCGCACGACGAGGGCGCCGTCCAGGACCGTCGGATGCAGTCCGAGGGTGCGGGTGAGGCGTTCGGCGGCGCGGGCGGGGTCGTCGGTCACCAGTAGGACGCGGTCGTCACCCACCCGCGAGCGCAGTTCTGCGGGGCTGCCCAGGGCCACTACCCGGCCGCGGTCGACGATGGCCAGCCGGTCGCAGTGGTCGGCCTCGGCCAGGTGGTGGGTGGTCAGCAGCACCGTGGCCCCGCACTCGTGGCGCATGCGGTGCACGTGGTCCCACATCTCGACGCGGCTGTGCGGGTCCAATCCGGCGGTGGGCTCGTCCAGGAACAGCACCTGGGGCCGGTGCAGCAGGCCCCGGGCGATCTCCAGACGGCGCCGCATGCCCCCCGAGAGGGTGCGCACCAGGCTGCGCCGCCGGTCGGCCAGGTCGGCCAGGTCCAGCATCGCGCCGACGCGCGGGCGCACCTGTGCGCGCGGCACGCCGTACAGGGCGGCGTGGACGCGCAGGTTCTCCTCGACGGTGAGCTTGCCGTCCAGGGTGGACTCCTGGAACACCACGCCGATCGAGCGCCGCACGGCGGCCGGGGCGGTGTAGACGTCGTGCCCGGCCACCCACAGGCTTCCGGAGGTGGGCCGGGTCAGCGCGCACAGCATGGCGACGGTGGTGGACTTGCCCGCCCCGTTGGGGCCCAGGAGGCCGAAGAGCTCCCCCGGGGGTACCAGCAGGTCGAGTCCGCGGACGGCCTCCACACCGGGGTAGGTCTTGACCAGGCCCTCGGCCCGGATCGCCGGAGGGCGCGGGGGTGCGCTCCGGGCGCCTTCGGGGAACGTCGCTCCGAGCGGGGTCTCGGCGCGGATTCCTGGTTTCACTGCACACCTCATAGCGACACAACGCCCAGAACCTAACGGGCAGGGTAGAACCACCCGCCAAGGAAACCGTCTCTCGCGCGCCTTCGGGGACCAAGCGCACAATAAAGCTACCCTACGTAGCTTTCCAATGACAAAAAGTCGTTGATAAGGAGAGAGGGCCATGCCCACAACGGAGACACCCCGCGACGCCGGAACGCTCGACACCACCGCCCTGGCCTACCTGGACGGCGAAGCGGCTCAGACGGGAACGGACGGGGCCTCCTGCGTCTCGACGTGCACGTGGTTTCTGACCCTGACCTGCGACGCGTCCACACTGCAGGTGTGACCGCACCGCGCCCCGGGACGGCCGACCGTCCCGGCCGTCCCCCGAAGGTGAAGGAGACAGGGTGACCGACCAGGACGACGCGGGAGTGTGCACACCCGAACAGCGGGAGCGGATCCGCCGGGCGGGGCGCTTCGTCGCCGACCGCGGCCCCTGGACGGACGTCCTGCCGCCCGACCTCGACCTCCCGCCCCAGGGATGGAAGATCCACGTGTCCGCCCGCCCCGAGACGCTGGCGCCCACGGCCGAACGCGTCCTGCCCCTGCTGCTGCGCACACCGTGCCGCTTCAAGTTCGCGCGGACCGCGCGGGTCATGCGCGAACTCAACTCCTCGACCAACCGCCCCGGCGGCGTGGGCAAGGCCGTCACCGTCTACCCGCGCCCCGGGGACTTTCCCGCCCTGGCCGAGAAGCTGGCCGCCGAACTCGTGGGCATGGAGGGGCCCCGCAGCCCCAGCGACCGCCGCCTGCGTCCCGACGCCCCCGTCCACTACCGCTACGCCCCCTTCTCCCCGCTCTACGGCGACAACGGCCAGGGCGACTTCCACCTGGTGGTCCGCGACACCTGGGGCCGTGAGCACCCGGGCGCGGCCACCGGACGCTACACCGCCCCCGCCTGGCTCCCCGACCCCTTCACCGGAGAGATGGTCCGCCACGCCCCGGCGCACCCCGCGGCGGCCGTGCTGCTGGGCGGGCGCTACCTCGTCCCCGGCGTGCCCCGGGTCCTGGACCACTTCCGGCACGGGTCCGACGAGTTCCTCGTCACCGACCGGGTCGGCCCGCGCGACCTGGGCGCGCTGGCCCGCGGGCTGCTGCGGGTGCTCGACGCGGTCCACGAACGCGGGGTCCTGGTTCGCGACCTGGGCCCCAGCAACGTCGTCCTGGCCGAGGACGGAACCCCCTGCCTGGTGGACTTCGAGATCAGCCACCTGGACGGGCACCGTCCGCACGGGTGGACGCCCGGCTACTCCTCACCCGAACAGGAACGCGGCGAACCCGCCCGCGCCGAGGACGACCTGTACTCGCTGGGCGCCACCCTGCTGTATGCGGTCACCGGCATCGACCCGCCCGCGCGCTCCACCCGGGGCGTGCCCGACGACGGGCGCGCCCGCACCGTCCTGGCGGCGCTGGGCACGGCGGCACCCCCGAGGCCCGGGCCGTCCCCGGCCTGCTCTCCCCCGGCCCCGCGCACCGCCGGGAGGCCGCCCGCCAGCTACGCGAGGGCCTGACCCCTCCCGGCTGCCGGGCCGACCCCCGCTACACGGTCGGCCCCGCCGACCTGCCCGGCCTGGTGGCCGGGGCGCTGGCCCAGACCCACGGCGTGGCCCGCGCCCTGCCCACTGACGGCGGCCTGACCCCCGTCGGCCTGCCCAGCCCCGTCAACCAGTACCGGGGAGCGGCGGGCGTGGGCATGGAACTGCTGCGCCACCAGGACCCGGACTCGCGCACACTGGACCAGCGGCTTCCTCACCCTGCGCACCTTCGCGCCCGGTTTGCAGATGGGCGAGGCGGGCACCGCCTTGTTCCTGGCCGAGGCCGCCCGGGAGCTGGACGAACCGGTGCTCGGTGAGACGGTCCGCCCCCTGGCGCGCACGGCCCCGGAGCTGGTGGAGGGCACCGACCACACCGGCGGACTGGCCGGGATCGGGGAGTTCCTGCTGGACGCGGCCGAGTACACCGGAC
Organism: Nocardiopsis sp. FR4; assembly: GCF_009830945.1. GTDB lineage: Bacteria > Actinomycetota > Actinomycetes > Streptosporangiales > Streptosporangiaceae > Nocardiopsis. The sequence continues at coordinate 67,145 of NZ_VWVV01000019.1, forward strand.
AGGAGGACTACCGCGACGCGGCCCTGGAGGCGGCCGGAATGCTCCTGGTGCGCTCGGACGGGACCCCCGAGGCGCCCGTGTACCTGGACCACACCCGTGAGCCCGGAGGGGGTGGCCTGCGGCGCGGCCGGGGTCCTGGCCTTCCTGCGCAGGCTGCACCGGGGCGGGGGACGGGACTGGTTGGGCGACGACCTGCTGCCCCCGCCCGCACGGGCGACGCCGGCGGCGCCCTGAGGACGGGCGCTGTTACGGTGTTCTCCGCAACCGCAGAGCCGTGGGCCCCGCCGCCGGGGCGTTCGGCGACGACCCCCGAGGAGAGACGATGAACGCGGTCACCCTGGTGCGCAGCCAGTTCCTGGCCCCCACGGTGGAGTACGCCTACGCCGCGACCGCCCCGGCCCGGGGGCACGTGGTGTGGACCGCGGGAGCCTGTCCGCTCGACGCCGAGGGCGCCACCGTCGCCCCGGGCGACCTCATCGCCCAGGCCGAGCAGGTGATGCGCAACCTGCGTACCGCCCTGGCCGAGGCCGGCGCCGGACTGGCCGACATCGTCAAGACCACCGTGTACGTGGCCACCACCCGCCAGGAGGACCTGGTGGCGGCGTGGAAGGTGGTCCGCGACCACATGGGCGGCCACGACGCCCCCAGCACCCTGCTCGGCGTAACCGTGCTCGGCTACCCGGACCAACTGGTGGAGGTGGAGGCGGTCGCCGTCACCTCCGGCGTCTGACCGTCCCCCGCCGCGGCGCGGTGTGCGGCCACCCGGGCCCGGGTGGCGCAGCGGCGCGGACAGTACCGGCGCGGGCTGCCGCTGCCGCAGTCCACGAACGCCCGCGCGCACCCGTGCGCCGCGCACAGTCCGCCCGGGGGGCGCTGGCGGTCGGTGAGCAGCAGCGCCAGCACCAGGCACGAGGAGGCCAGGAACCACTCGTCCAGCGGTGCGTCGTCGTGGGAGTCCACGTGCACGTGCCAGTGGGTGGTACCGCCGTGGTCGGTCAGCCGGGGCGGCCGGGTCTCGGCCAGCAGGCGGTTGACCAGCTCGGCGGCACCGTCGGTGTCCTCCGCGGCCAACACAGCGCGGACGCGGTGGGCTGCTCCGCGCATCCGCTCGACGTCGGCCCCGGTGACGGGCTCCCTCTCCCCGTGGGCGCGCGGCACCCGGGCCACGTCCGCCGGGCCGGTGCCCTCCTCGGCCAGGACGTTGAGCAGGTCGGTGGTGCGCGCGGCCACGGCGCGCACCGAGCGCCCGGCGATCGCGTGGGAGGTCGACATGGCAGACCAGCCTACGGTCGGGCCGGCACCGGCTCCAGCGGGGCGGTCCCGCCCCGCTCCCCCGCGCGCCGTTCGGTGGCGTCGATGTAGGCGAGCAGGGTCTGGCGGGAGCGGACGAGGGTGTCGATGTGCGCGTCGATCCCGCTCAGGCGTCCCCGCAGGGTGAGCAGGAGCTCGTCGCAGGGTTCCAGCTCGGGGGTCGTGCCGGTGGCGCAGGGCAGCAGGTACGCGATCTCCTGGGTGGAGAGCCCGGCCGCGAGCAGTTGCCTGATCTGTGCCACCGTCAGGACCGCGTCCTCGTCGTACTCGCGGTAGCCGTTGGCACCGCGACGCGGTTCGAGCAGCCCCTGGGCCTCGTAGTAGCGCAACTGGTGTGCGCGGACCCCGGTCCGCCGGCACAGTTCCCCGATCCGCACGGCACTCCCCCTTGACCTTCACACCGATATGAGGGTTGAGGATTCTGCCATGACCCACCACCACGTATCCACGGAGTTTCCGGTGTCAGACCGACCCCCCGGCCCCGCACCCGTGACGGTGATCGGCCTCGGGCTGATGGGCCGGGCACTGGCCTCGGCCTTCCTCGGCGCGGGCCACCCCACGACCGTGTGGAACCGCACGGCGGCCAGGGCGGAGGAACTGTCCGCCCGGGGCGCGAAACCCGCCGGCTCGGCCGAGGAGGCCGTGGCCGCCAGCCCGCTCGTGGTCGTCTGTGTCTCGGACCACGACGCCGTGCACGCGATCCTCGACCCACTGGACGCGCGGACCCTGCGCGACCGCGTCCTGGTGAACCTGTCCTCGGGGACCTCGGCGCAGGCCCGCGCGAACGCCGTGTGGGCGCGGGAGCGAGGCACCGTTCTCCTCGACGGCGCGATCATGGCCGCCCCGGCGGATATGGGAACGGCGCGGGCCGCCCTCCTCTACAGCGGACCGCGCCCGGCCTTCGACCTGCACGCACCGGCCCTGGCAAGCCTCGGCGCGGGGACCCACCTCGGTGAGGACCACGGCCTGTCGTCGTTGTACGAGGTGGCCGTGATGGGAATGATGTGGGGCATGCTCAACTCCTTCCTGCACGGCGCCGCGCTGCTGCGCGCGGCGGGTGTGGAGGCCGCGGCGTTCCCCCCGGTCGTGCGCGGGGGGATCGCGACCGTGGCCGAGTGGCTGCCCGACTTCGCGCGGCAGGTCGACGACGGCTCCTACCCCGCCCCCGACGCCACCGTGGGCACCCACCTGGCCGCGATGGAGCACCTGGTCGACGAGAGCGAGTCCCTCGGTGTGGACGCCGGGCTCCCCCGGTTCGTCCAGGGCCTCGCCGAACGGGCCGTGGCCGCCGGGCACGGCGGCAGCGGCTACGCGGCGCTGGTCGAGCTCTTCCGCGCCCCCTCGGAGGTGCGGTCGTGAACGGCGCCCCCTTCGACCCCCGGGCCCTGCTCGCGGACAGCCGCCTCGGTGTCCTGGCCACGATCAAGTCCGACGGACGGCCCCAGCTCTCCCCGGTCATGCCCTTCTACGACCGTGAGGCCGACGTCCTCTACGTGTCGATGACCGAGGGGCGGGCCAAGACGGCGAACCTGCGGCGCGACCCCCGGGCCGCGCTGGAGGTCACCAGCCCCGACGGCTGGTCGTGGGCCACCGCCGAGGGCACGGCGACCCTCACCGGGCCGGGGGCCGATCCCCACGGCCCCGAGGTCCAGGCGCTGGTGGACTACTACCGGGCCGCCGCCGGGGAGCACCCGGACTGGGACGAGTACCGGGCGGTGATGGTGTCCGACCGCAGGGTCCTCATGGCGATGGCGGTCGAGCACGTCTACGGCGCCAGGCTCCGCTGAGGGCGCGCACCGCGCCCGGAACGGGGAGCCGAAAGCCGGAGGGGCTTTCACCAGCCCGTGTAACGCCTCTTCTGAGTTGAGGCGTTACCCCGTAGCGTTCCGGGCGTGTCACGGCACGGCGGTTGGGGGCGGTACCTGGCGGGCGCGGCCAGCGCGCGCACGGGTGATGAGATGTCCGGTCCGGCCCTGCTGGCCGCGGCCCTGGCCCTGTACGCGACGGGGTTGGCCGCCCTCGCCCTGAGCGTGGGCCGCCTGCCCCTGCCCCTGCTTGTGGGCCCGACCTGGCCGTCGGCCTGGTCGGGCCCGTGCTGTCGGGCGGGTGGACGGCACAGCTGCCCCGGGTGCTGGCACCCGGGCGCCTGGAACGGGCCAGCGCCTGGGACGCGATGACCTTCGGCGCGGCCAGTCTGCTCGGACCGGCGCTGGCGGGTGTGGTCGCCTCACTCTGGGGCGCCGTGGCGCTGGTCGCCCTGGCCGTGCCCGCCGCGTGGCGGCTGCCCGCGCGCGGCCCCCGCCCGGCGGGGACTCCCGCCGAGGCCGGTCCGCTGGCCGGGGCGGGCGCGGTGTGGGGCAACCGGGCCCTGGCACGGGCATGCTGGTGGTGTGCGCACCCGTGGCGGGACTGCGGCTGATGGGCGCCCCGGAGAGCGGCGCGCTGCTGCTGTCGGGCATGGCCGTGTGCTCGCTGCTGGCCAACCTTGCGCTGGCCCGCGCACCCGTGGCGGCGCGTCCGGACAGGGTGATCGCGGTGTGCGTCCTGGTGCAGGGCGCGGGCGCGGCGGCCCTGGCCTCCGGACCCGCCCTGCTCCTGGCGGGTGCCGCCCTGGTGGGAGCGGCCGAGGGGCCGCAGCTGACCGCCCTGTTCGCGGTGCGCCACCGGGAGGCCCCCGAGGAGCTGCGCGCGCGGGTCTTCCCCACCGGCGCCAGCCTGAAGATCTCCGCCCTGGCCCTGGGCGCCGCTGCCGGGGCGCAGGCCCTGGCCGCGCCGCTGTACCCGGTGTTCGGTTCCGTGCGAGGACGGCTGTGAGTACAGGACGGAAACCGTCCTCGACTCCTGGGAGACTGCGCCCATGAAAGCGACTTCCGCGCGCCTGCTGCGCCTGCTCTCCCTGTTGCAGACCCGCAAGGACTGGCCCGGCGGCGAACTCGCCTCCCGGCTCCAGGTGAGCCCGCGCACCGTGCGCCGGGACGTGGACCGGCTCCGCGAGCTGGGCTACCCCATCCAGGCCACCATGGGCACCGGGGGCGGCTACCAACTGGGCGCCGGGGCCTCGCTGCCCCCGCTGCTGCTGGACGACGACGAGGCCGTGGCGGTGGCCGTGGGTCTGCGCACCGCCGCCCAGGGCGGGGTGTCGGGGATCGAGGAGACCTCCGTGCGCGCGCTGGCCAAACTCCTGCAGGTGCTGCCCTCGCGGCTGCGCCGCCGGGTGGACACGCTGGGCACCTTCACGGTCCCCGTGCCCTCGCCGGGCCCGGTGGTCGACGCCGACACCCTGGCCCTGGTGGCCGCCGCCTGCCGGGACAGCGAGCGGCTGCGCTTCGACTACCGCAGCCACGACGGCGACACCTCCCGCCGCGTCGTGGAGCCCCACCGGCTGGCCGCGCGGGGACGGCGCTGGTACCTGGTGGCCTGGGACACCGCGCGCGGCGACTGGCGGACCTTCCGGGTGGACCGGATGCGCCCCCTGCCCCCGACCGGTCCGCGGGTGCCGCCGCGCGACCCGCCCGGGCAGGGGGTGGCCGCCTACCTGGAGGAGCGGATGAGGGTGCACGCGGGGTCCGTGCGCGCCCGGGTCCGCCTCCTCGTCCCGGCCGAGGAGGGGGTCCGCCTGGCGGGGGCCTTCGGCCGGGTGGAGCCGGTGGACGAGGGTTCGTGCGTGCTCGTGCTGGCGGGGGGCTCGTCGCTGCACATGGCCTGCTACCTGGGCATGCTCGACGTCGATATGCGGGTGGAGGAGCCGGAGGAGCTGCGCGAGCAGATGGGGTGCCTGTCCGCCCGGTTCCGCCGCGCGGCGGAACCGGGGTGAGCGCGGTCGTACCCGCTCGGAAGGGCTGGCCCCGCCGCCTGTGACACGCCCCCGGTCCCGGGCGCACCGGGACACCGCGCCCGGCGCCCATCCGGCGGACCTGCGGCGAAGCCCGTCGGGCGAAGGCGCGGCACACGCCCTCCCCCCACCGCCGGGGCGGCTGAGAACCCCCTGACCCGGGGGATGGGGCGGTCCGATTGGGCGAAGTCGGCCCAAACGAGCACCCAAACAACTACTTTGGGGATTCACTTGAATCCTGAGAGTAGTGAAGGTTGGGGTCAACCCGTGTCCGTCCAACAGAACTCCGAGCTGCGCGGCCTCAGCGCGCCACCGACCGTACGCGACCTGTGCACCGGCTACCGCGTGGCCCGCTGGGACTGCCCCGGCGCCCTGTCCCCGTCGTGCCGCGAACGCCTGCACCGCACCCTGCGCGAGCTGGCGGCGCGCGCCTTCGGCGCCGACCACTCCGATTACTGGCGCACCCGCGTGGACACCGGGTTCTTCGACCAGATCACCACCCTGGCGCTCATCCTGGGCCCCGACGGCGCCCCGGTGGGCTGGGGCGGCTACCACCGACGCCGCTTCGCCGCACGGCGCGCCCTGTACCTGGACGCGGCGGGCGTGGTGCCCGCCCACCGCAGGTTCGGCCTCTCCGCCGCTCTGACCACGCACTTCCTGGCCCGGGAGGTCTTCCTCCACCCCCTGCGGCGCACCTACGTGGTGATGCGCACCCGCCACCCCGCCGTCTACGCGGCCTGGCGCAAGGGCCTGGGCCACGGCCACGTCTTCCCCAACGAGCGCCGCCCCCTCCCCGCTCGGGTCCGGCGCATCGCCCAGGAGGCCGCCGCGTGGCTGGGCGACGGCCCCGGCCTGGACCCCGACACCCTGCTCGTCCGCGACGCCTACCGGGTGTTCGACGGCGAGATCTACGGCACCCGGCCCCGCAGCGGCCACACCCCGCTGGACGAGTACTTCGCCCAGCGGGTGGGTCCCAAGGACGCGGTCCTGGTGGTGGCCCGCATGAGCGCGCCCGCCCTGGCCCGGATCCGCGCCGCCCGTGCCCTGCGGGCCCGCGCCCAGGGCCTTCCGGCGGCGGGGGGCCGACCCGTGCGCGGCGCCGACCCCCTGGACCCGGTCTCCGGCGCCGGGCCAGGCCCGGCGGGCGCGGCCGGGCTCATGCCAGGGGTACGGCCTTGACGGTGGGCGGGCTGTGGACCAGGCCGCCCACGTCGCGGATCTGGTCGGTGAGCCGGGCCAGGCGAAGGCTCTCGGCCCAGGGCATGTCGGGGCTCTCCCGCTCGCCCGCGGCCACGCGCCGCGCGACCTCCTCGGCCTCGTACTCGTAGCCGTTGGCGCGGAAGGGCCGGTGGAACGCCTCGGGTTCGGCGCCGTCGCGGTGCAGTACCACGTCGGTGGCCGCGTAGAACTGCGGGATCTCCAGCCAGCCCCTGGTCCCGGCCAGGACAGCCCGGTTGGGCAGCGTGGTGCGTGAGGCGCACGCCAGCACGCCCGTGCCCCCGTTCTCTCCCCGTACGAGCACGGTGGTGTGGGTGTCCACCATCCGGTCGGGGGAGAGCTGGCGGGTGGCCCCCACCACGGTCAGCTCGCCCAGGTACCGGGAGGCCAGGGCCAGCGGGTACACGCCCAGGTCCAGCAGGGCGCCGCCGCCCAGGTCGGCGTTGAACAGCCGGTGGTCGGGGTCGTAGGGGGCGTTGACGCCGAACTCGGCCGAGACCCAGTGCACCTCGCCGATCGCGCCGTCGGCCACCAGGTCGCGGACCAGGCGGGAGGCGGGCAGATAGCGGGTCCACATCGCCTCCATCAGGAAGCGGTCGTTGGCGCGGGCCGCCGCGGTCATCTCCGCCACCTGCAGGGCGTTCATGGCCATGGGTTTTTCGACCAGCACGTGCTTGCCCGCGTTCAGGCAGGTCAGGGCGTTGGGGTGGTGCCAGGGGTGGGGGGTGGCCACGTACACGGCGTCCACGTGGGGGCTGGCGGCCAGCTCCGCGTAACTGCCGTGGCGTTCGGGAACGTCCCAGGCGTCGGCGAACTCGTCCGCCCTGTCCCGGGTGCGTGAGCCGACCGCGGTGACCCGACCGGTGGGGGTGGCCCTGAGCGCCTCGACGAAGGAGTGCGCGATACCGCCGGTTCCGATCACGCCCCAGCGGAGCCCGCCGTTGTCATGTGTCATGCAGGCATCCTAGGAACACGGTTCCCCGCGGCCACCACCCGGGTTCGCGGCTCGGCCCGTTGGTCCGGAGCCTTACCGCAGCTCCGGACCCGCCACGTCCGGGCCCGGGCTCACGGCGTCGGTGATCGGGGCGGCCGCGTAGAAGCGCACCCCCATCTCACCGGCCACCAGGGGGTTGGCGCAGGCCACCGGGTCGGCCAGTGCGCCGGGGATCACCAGGGCGTCGTCGGAGCAGATCGCCGAGGCGCACAGCCCGGGGTCACGGCCGATCTCCCTGACCCCTTCCAAGCCGCGGGCGGCCTTGAACCAGATCCGGTCGGTGTCCACGATCGTCACCGAGGCTGTCGGGGTCTCCAGCAGGCGGGCGGCCAACCCCGCGACCCGGTCGAAGGCCCCGTCGGGCGGGGTGTCGAGGATGTCGTAGCGGCGGACCGCCTCGACGCGCCGTTCCTCCTGTCCGGGCAGCGGTACCGGTTCACGCGTCTGGTTATCGGGCGTTTTCGCCTGCGGCATAGAGCCGGGTCTCCTCGTTTCGCCCGAACTCTCCTGACCCTCTCAGCAGTTTTTCACCCTAGAACCGAGCCTGGAGGAGGATCCGTCCACACACTGGCGGCTCCACCGCCCCGCCCGGGGCCCGGGGTGCCGGTGCCGGAAAATCACGGTCATCTGCGAACCGGGGCGGGGAGGGTACTCGGATTCCCCGTCCCGGCCCCGTACGGTGTCGGGGAAGGCGGGCCAGGCCGCCCGTCAGGCCACGGAACGGAGGAGGACATGTCGGACACCCTGTCCCAGAAGCTCGGCGTTCGTCCGGGCGACCGGCTGCTCGTCCTCAACGCCCCCGAACGCTACCTACGACTGCTGGACCCGCCTCCCGACCTGCACGTCGACCTGGGGCCCATCGAGGGCGCCGAGTACGACCACGTGCACCTGTTCACCCTGGACCGGGGGACCGTGGGCCGCGAGGTGCCCCGCACGCTGCCACTGGTGGGCCCGGAGACCCGGCTGTGGGTGTGCTACCCCCGGCGCGGCGGCACCATCATCACCGACCTGACCGCCGAGAAGGGCTGGGACCTGCTCGTGGAGGCCGGATGGCGCTCCGCCGCCCAGGTACCGATCGACTCGGACTGGGCGGCGCTGCGCTTCGAGCGCTCCTGAGGGGCGCACCGGGCCGGTGGGGTCCTCGCCCGCCCGGGAGCCCGGTCAGGAAGAGGTGATGGAGACCGAACCGCTGACGGTGTTGGCGTCGATCCGCGACTTCGCCCCCGGTGAGGTGTCCACCTCCAGGTCGCGGCTGCCGGACGTGGAGTCCCCGGTGACCCGGTAGCTGCCCTCGGGCACCACGGCCTGGACGGAGCCGCTGGTGCTCTCCATCGACAGAAGGTCGAAGGGGGTGTCCGTGTCCACCCAGATCGACCCGGAGACCGTGGAGACCTCCGCGCTGGTGAAGCCCCCGCCGACCCGCACACCGCCGCTGGTGGACTCGACCTCGACCGTGCGGGCCCGGAACTCGGACGCCTCCACCGTCCCGGACGTCGTGCTGACGCGCAGGCTCTCGCCCTCGCCCTCGGCGGTGATCCGGCCGCTGGTGGACTCCGCCACCAGCGCGCCCTCCACCCCGGACACGTCGACCTGTCCGCTGACGGTCTCCACGGTGACGTCCGCGGCGTTGCCCGAGACGTCCACCCGTCCGCTGGTGGTGGACAGGCGCAGTTCGCCGTCGACGTTCTCGGTGCTGACCGGGCCGCTGGCGGTGTCCACCCTCACGGCGGTCCCCACCGGGACGGTGACCACGTAGTCGACCGTGCAGTGGCCGAACAGGCCCACGAGGGGCACCCCCGAGCACGAGGCCTCCAGGCTCAGCTCCCCTCCCCCCTCGCTTACCCGCTCCCCGGGGTCGGACAGGGGGCTGCCGCGCATGACGCGCTCGACCAGCACCTCCTCGCCGCCACCGGTGAGGGAGACACCGCCGCCGGTACGGTTGTCGATCTCCACGGCCTCGGGCGCGGCGAAGGAGTCGCTGCTCTCGCCCCGGTCCACGCTCACGTTGCCCAGGACCGCCGCGGCGGTCGCCACCACCAGCCCCGCCACCACCAGCGCTCCCAGGACCAGCCACGGCCCCAGGCGGAACCGGCGCGGCTCCTTGCTCGACGAGGCGTACAGGCCCCGTGCCCTGAATGTCACGTCTCTTCCTTCCCGGCAGGCCCCCGGCCCCCGTGGTCGTCGGTGTCTCAGTCCCGGTCAGCGCCGCGCAGGTAGTGCAGCACTGCCTGGACCCTGCGGTGGTCGTGGTCGTCCTGGCCCAGGTCGAGCTTGGTGAAGATCGAACGGATGTGCTTTTCCACGGCTCGTTCGGTGACGCTCAGGCGGGCCGCGATACCCGCGTTGTTGAGCCCCTGCGCCATCACCTCCAGCACCTCGCCCTCGCGGGGGGTGAGGCGGTCCAGGGCGCTGTCCCGGCGGCGGCTGAGCAGCTGGGTGACCACCTCCGGGTCGATGGCGGCGCCTCCCGCGGCCACACGGCGCAGCACCGCCAGGAACTCGTCGATGTCGGCCACGCGGTCCTTGAGCAGGTAGCCCACCCTGCTGGAGCCGCCGCCCAGCAGGTCGGCGGCGTAGCGGCTGACCACGTGCTGGGACAGCAGCAGCACCGCCACCCGCGGGTACCTCCGGCGGATGGCGATACCGGCCTGGATGCCCTCCTCGGAGTAGGTGGGCGGCATGCGGATGTCGACCAGGCACAGGTCCACGTCGGGGTGCTCCTCCACCGCGCGCAGCAGGGCGTCGGCGTCCCCGACCTGCGCGAGGATCTCCACGCCCGCGTCCTGCAGCAGACTGGCCATGCCGCTGCGCAGCAGCACCGAGTCCTCGGCGATGACCACGCGCGGGCCCCTCTCGTGCGCGGGCGCGGTGGTGTCGGTGTGCACGGTCATGCCTCCCAGGGGATGTCGGCGGTCAGGACGGTGCCCTGCCCGGGCGGGCTGTGCACGGCCAGGACGCCGTCGACCGCGTCCACGCGGTCCCACAGTCCGTACAGGCCGGTGCCCGCCTCGGGGTCGGCCCCTCCGGCGCCGTCGTCGGTGACGGTGATCCGCAGCAGGTCGCCGCCCCGGCGGGCGGGGCGCGCCACCCGGCGGGCGGCGACCGTGACCCTGCTGGCTCCGGCGTGCTTGGCGACGTTGGTCAGCGCCTCGCACACCACGTAGTAGGCGACGCCCTCCGCGCGCGGGGAGGGGCGTTCGTCGAGTTCCACGTCGACCCGAACGGGCACCGGGGAGCGCCCGGCGGCCACCGGCAGGGCCGAGCCCAGCCCGTGGTCGGTGAGCACCCGGGGGTGCAGGCCGCGCGCCACCTGGCGCAACTCGTCCATGACCTCGCGCGACTCGCGCTGGGCCTCGGTGATCAGCTCCAGCGCCGCGGCGGGGTCGGCGGCCACACGCGCACGCGCCCGGGTCAGGGTCATGGACAGCGCCAGCAGGCGTTGCTGGGCGCCGTCGTGCAGGTCGCGTTCGATGCGGCGCCGTTCGGCCTCGGCCGCGTCGACCATGCGCAGACGGCTGTCCTGGACGTGCACCAGTCGGCGGCGGATGCGCACCTCGGGGGCCTCGAACAGGAGCACGCGGTGCAGCAGGACCTCGGTGGCGACCAGATGGGGGGCCAGGCGCAGGCCCACCAGCACGCACAGCGGTCCCAGGGCGACCAGGATCAGGGGGCTGACCAGGTCGGCCGGGGTCCCCTGGACCAGAACGAACACGAGGCCGACCAGGGCGCCCAGGGCCGCCGCGCCGCCGCACACCACCAGCAGCGCCACCGCGCCCCCGGCCAGTAGGCCGTGCAGCGCCGCGACGGTGCCGTAGACCACCGAGGACCAGGCGTCGCGCCCGAACACGAACCGCCACGCGCGCAGGAGCCGGTCGTCGTCGGCCAGGGGGTCGGGCGGGCGGGTCTCCACGATCCCGAACACGTTGTCCAGCCGGTCGCGCTGGATGCGGCAGGCCAGGCGGGCCAGCAGGGTGGCGGCGGCCGGGAGGAGCAGGAGGAAGACGACCGCGTCCGTGGCCAGCCGGCCGACCGTGCGCTGGGGAGTGTCGGGCAGCCAGGGCGCGGTGACCGCGAAACCGACCCAGGTGGCCGAGACGACGAGCAGGCACGCGGGCAGCAGGTAGAACAGGGCCAGGGCCAGGGAGGTCATCAGGTGCAGGACCTCGACCAGGCGCACCCGCCAGGGCGCGCCGTAGGCTTCGGCGACGCGGGGCAGCCCGCGCGGGACCGGGGGGAAGCCACCCAGGTCCGCGCCCCGCGCGCCGTGGTGTGCGCTCTGTTCGCTCACGTCCACCAATCTAGGTTCGGCGGCGCCGGGGCACGAGGTCGTCACCACGTGGAACGCGGGTGGTGTTGGCACTACTCGCCGGAAAGGGGCAGGCGGTGCGGGAAAGGGCGCTGGGACCGGTGCTGGCCGACGTCGGCCGGATCAACGCGTTGTTCGCGCTGGAGGCGGGGCCCGCGGGCACGGGATGGCTGCCGCTGGAGGGGATCGACGGGGACACGGACGCGCTGGCCGCCGAGGTGGAGCGGGTGCGCGCGCACCTGGCACGCGCCTCCCGGTCACGGCCCGGGCGGGTGGAGTGGCGGGTGGCGGCGTCGGTGTTCCAGCAGGGTCTGGCGACGCGGGTGCTGTCCCCGGTGGTGGCCGCGGCGCTGTGCCACGGGGTGCTGGTGGACGCGGCCCGCTTCCACTGGGATCCGCACAGGGAGGGCCCGATGGTGCTGCGCACCGCCCAGCGGCGGGCCCGGCCGGCGCCCCGGGGCGGGGAGGCCGTGGCCGACTGGGTGGAGCACACGGTGGTCACGGGGGTGCTGGCGCGGCTGGCCCGGGGCCTGGCCGCGGTGGGCGGGGTGGCGCCGGGGCTGCTGCGGGGCAACACGGCCGCCGCCCTGGCCGGGACCGTGCGGGCGCTGTCCGCGGACCGCCCCGACAGCGCGGGGTCGGCCCACGCGCTCGCCCACGACCTGCTGGAGCGCCCCTCGCTGGCCGGGACCGGCGGGTACGCGGGTACGGACGACGAGGGGCTGGCGGTCTTCCGGCGCACCACGTGCTGCCTGTACTACCGGGTGCCCGGCGGCGGGTACTGCGGGGACTGCGCACTGGGCGGCTGAGGGCCCGACGGGAGAATCGTCGACGTCGGCTGCGGTCGGTCCGAGCCGCCGCGCGCCCCGAGCGCGACCGGCTTGGGAAGCGACCGCTCCGAGGGACCCGTCCGGCCCGGGTGCGCCGACGCCCGGGCCGGGGCTCCGCTCAGCCCGCGTCCATGGCGCGGCGGATCTCGGCGACGTCGATCCGGCCCATGGCGAGCATCGCCCGCATGGCCCGCCCGGCCCTCCCGGGGTCCGGGTCCTCGATCAGGTCGTCGAGTTCGGCCGGGTAGACCTGCCAGGACAGACCGAACCGGTCCTTGATCCAACCGCACGGGCCCTGCTGGCCGCCCTCGCTGAGCACCTTCCAGTAGTGGTCGGACTCCTCCTGGCCCTCGCAGACGACCTGGAGCGAGAACGCCTCGGAGAAGGAGAACTCGGGGCCGCCGTTGAGGGCGGTGATCTGCTGGCCGTCGATCTCGAAGTCCACGGTGAGCACCATGCCGGCGGGCCGGGGCCCCTCGGGGCCGTAGTGGCGGACCCGCAGGACGCGCGAGTCGTCGAACACCCCCACGTAGAAGTGGGCCGCCTCCTCGGCCTGGGTGTCGAACCACAGGCAGGGGGTGATCTTGTTCAGCCTGGTCATCGCCTCGTCCTCTCCGGGGTGCGGTACGGACGCGTCCTGTGCGCCCTACCCGGGTAGACACCCGGGGGACGCGGAACTCATCGGCCCCGGCACGCCTTTTCCGACCCCCCGGAGCGTCGCCGTGCGGGATCCGCGCCCCCGCGAATGGGCCCACCGGGCGCTCCTCCCGGAGAAGGACGCCGTGCGGGGCCTTCCGCCCTCCCTCACGCACGGTGTCCCTCATCCCCCCTCCAGACGGCGCGGTCGGTGCCCCACGGGGAGGGAGGGCTCGCCCAGGTCCGGGGGGACCCCTCGTAGCGGACCGGCGGGAGCGCGTGGCGCAGCGGGCCGTGGGGGGACGGGGTACGGGCCAGCCAGTCAGCGGCCTCGTAGGGGCCCTCCCCGGCGGGTTCCGGGACGACCCCGCCCAGCAGCCAGTCGGCGGTTCCCGCCAGTGAGAACCGCAGACGGCGTCCCCGGCCGTCGGTCTGCCGTGCGGCCAGCGCCCGCAGCACCCCTGCGGCCAGCAGGTAACCGGTGCCGTGGTCCAGCGCCTGGGCGGGCAGCGCGCCCGGGCGGCCCTCGGGGCCGGCCTCAGCCGCCGCGATGCCGCGGGCCGCCTGTACCAGGCTGTCGAACCCCCGCCGGTCCGCCCACGGGCCCGACCACCCCCAGGCGCACAGCTGGGCGACGACCAGACCGGGGCGGCGGGCCATCAGCTCCTCAGCGGTCATCCCGCGCCGTTCGAGGGAGCCCGGCCGGTACCCGGTCACGACCGCGTCGGCCGAGTCGAGCAGCGACTGGAAGGTGCTCCGCCCCTCGGCGGAGTCCAGGTCCAGCAGGGTGGAGCGCTTGCCCCACCCGGTGTCGATGTGGCTGTCGGGGTCCTCGGCGAGCCCGGGCGGATCCACGCGCAGCACGTCCGCTCCGAGCAGGGCGAGGGTCCGGGTGGCGACCGGACCGGCGATGACCCGTGTCAGGTCGAGGACCCGCACTCCGGTGGCGGGCAGAGGGGCGGACGGCAGCCGACGCCCGCCGGCCTCTTCCTCCTCCCTGATCTCGGCCAGGGGCTGGCGGTGCGCGCCGGAGCCCCTGTCGCGGTCGGGGGCCACGGCCACGGCCAGGCCGCCGGCCGCGTAGACCCTCTCCTGGACCTCCAGAGCGGTGAGCTCCGCCAACGCCTCGGTGAGCGGCCCGACCAGCGCCGCCCCGCGGTCGTCCCCGGTTCCGGGGCCGGCGCCGCCGCGCCCCTCGCCGGGGCCGATCCCCAGGGCCTCCAGCAGCCGGACGCGGTGGTGGGGGTAGTTCGCGTGGGTGCGCACCCACCCGTCGGCGGTCCTCCAGAAGCCCGACAGGGGTGCGAAGAGGGTGGCCTCGCGGCCGTTCACCCGCAGGTGCCGTTCACTGACGAAGGCGGTGGCCACGGCGGCCTCGTCCACCCTCACCCCGGGGACGCTCCCCCCGTTGCGCGCGGCCAGCAGCTCGGCCGCGGCGAGTGAGCACACCCCGACCGTCGCGCGCGCGAGTTCACGCACCGGCAGTACGGCGGGGAGCACCTCCCCCGCACTCTGGTAGGAGACCTTCGCGGCCAGCCCCGCGGTTCCGCCGACCGCTTCCCACGCCTGGGCGGTCGTCGCGTCGAGTCCGTTCGTCATGGCCTCATACTCCCCTCCCGTGTCCCGCGTCGGCGGACCGGAGCGGGGTTACGGACGGGGAGGGCGCCCGGCCCCGCGTCTGCTCACCGCTGCCGTCGCGGACGATGATTTTTCCGCGGCGTGCTGGTCTGTACGTCGAACACCGACTCACGGGGAGGCTGACGCCATGCGGAAACTGACCTTCGGCATGAACCTGAGCTTGGACGGCTACATCGCCGCACCCGGCGACGACATCGGCTGGAGTGTGCCGAGCGACGAACTGTTCCAGTGGTGGTCCGACCGGGTGGGGGCGACGGGCCTGGCGCTGTACGGGCGCAAGCTGTGGGAGACGATGAGCTCCTACTGGCCGACCGCCGACCAGCGGCCCGGCGCCACACCGGCGGAGACCGAGTTCTCCCACCGCTGGCGGGACATGCCGAAGGCGGTGTTCTCCTCGACGGTCAGCACAGTCGACTGGAACACCCGCCTGGTCACCGGCGACGCGGTCACCGAGATCACCCGGTTCAAGGCCGAGGACGGCGGCCCCATGGACATCGGCGGCGCCACACTCGCCGCGGCGGCTATGCGGGCCGGGCTGATTGACGAGTACGTGCTGGTCACCGCGCCGGTCTTGGTGGGCGGCGGCACGCCGTTCTTCGCGGCCCTGGACAACTGGGTGAACCTGACCCTGGTGGAGACCCGGACGTTTCCCGACGGTGTGGTCCTGACCAGGTACGAGACCAGGCGCTAAGTGCCCGACGTCGGATCAGAGCGGGCCCGGCCCCGCGCTTCGAGGACTCGGGGCACGGCTGATGGGCCAACGGCGGCTGTGACGCCACGCACGCGGTCGTCACGATCGGCGACCCGGCCAGGCTCGCCACCGCCATCCGCAACATCCGCTGCCGACGCTGAGAGCCCGGAGGAGGCACCGCACATGCGCGAGGGCACGATGCTGGCGGCGCTGTACGGGCTCCCCGCAGCAATCGCCGAAGATCCAACGAACCTGTCTCTGAACTGCGACTATTCAAGTTCTCTGGACGGTTGCCGATCTCCGCCGCTACGGTTCGTTGCGATCTGTATGCGTCTGCGGGGGTGGTGGGATGGCGACTCGGTTCCCCTCGGATGAGCGGGTGGAGCGGCTGCGGTCGTTTCCGGGCATCGGGAAGGAGGAGCCGTACCGGCATTTCACGCTGACGCGGGCGGATCTGGCGTTCATCGACAACATCGGCAAGGGCGGCGGCCGGGGCGCCGCCAGGCGTAGACGGTCTCGGTGCTGATGTCCAGATCGCGTGCCACGTCGGCGACCCTGCGTCCGGCCTGGACCAGGTCCAGCACCTTGCGGCGGAACTCGGCCGGGTATCCACGACGTCCCACGATGCCTCCTTGAGGTCACGTGGTCCCAGGATCCGGAAATCCGACTCCGAAAAACGCAGGACACACCAGTTACCTCGTCACCTTCGGTCGCGTCATGACAGTGACGGAGTTCGCGCAGGGAAGGTAACGACATGACCGGATCGGGGCCGCACGAAGCATTGGCGGCAGCCTTCGAACAGCGTCGCGAGCTCCTGGAGGCGGTCGCCCACCGGATGCTCGGATCGCGGGTGGACGCCGAGGACGCGGTGCAGGAGGCCTGGATCCGGCTGGCGCGCCAGGACACGGCCGCGATCGACAACCTGGTCGGCTGGCTGACCACCGTGGTCGGCCGGATCTGCATCGACGTGCTGCGCTCGCGCAAGACCCGGGCCGAGCGGTCGTACGAGGACGTCCTGCCCGAGCTGGTGGTGACCGTGGACGGCGGGGCGGCACCCGAGGACGACGCGGTACTCGCCGAATCGGTCGGGCTGGCACTGCTGGTGGTGCTCGACACCCTCACGCCCACCGAGCGGCTGGCGTTCGTACTGCATGACATGTTCGCGGTGCCCTTCGCCGAGATCGCCGAGATCATCGGCCGGTCTACCGACGCGACCAAGATGCTCGCCAGCCGGGCCCGCCGCAAGGTGCAGGGCACATCGCCGCCAGAGGAGGAGCCGCGGCGGCAGCGCGCAGTGGTCGACGCATTTCTTGCCGCGGCGCGCAACGGGGACTTCGAAGGGCTCGTACGGCTGCTGGATCCGAAGGTGACGTGGCGCACCTACCACCCGCAGGGCGTGATGACCACGGTCGGGGCGGCCGAGGTGGCCGGTCCGACCCTGCGCGGCATTCGGTCGATGACCTCGGTACTCCCGGTCCTGGTCAACGGCGAGCCCGGGTTCGTGGCCTGGGGCGCGAATGGCAAGGTGCTCGGCGTGGTGGCCTGCACCGTGATCGACGGCCGGATCATCGAGCTGCTGACCGTGAGCGACCGCAAGCGCCTCGACACCATGGCCCTGCCCGCGCCACCTGAGTAGCGCACGTCGAGCGCAGGTGGCTGTTACGTCTTCGCGGGGTGCTCCGTCGTAGTGGTGCAAGCATCCCAAGACGAAGGAGACCGAGATGGAAACCCGGATCAACCCCATGGTCAACGAGTTCGGGGCGAAGTGGGCCAAGTACGTCATCTCGTCGAACAAGGCCATCACCGACTCGACGCTGCCGAAGGCGGTGCAGGAACTGGTGAAGATCCGCGCCAGCCAGATCAACGGCTGCGGCGGCTGCCTCGACATGCACACCAAGGACGCCGCAGCCGCCGGCGAGAGCATGGTGCGGATCAACCTGGTCGGGGCATGGCGGGAGACGACCGTCTACACCGACGCGGAGCGGGCGGCGCTGGAACTCACCGAGCAGGGCACCCGCCTCGCCGACTCCAGCGGCGTCACCGACCAGGCGTGGGCGAACGCGGCCCGGCACTTCGACGAGGATCAGCTGATGGCCCTGGTGGCCCTGGTGGCCCTGATCTGCGTGATCAACGCCTTCAACCGGCTGAACGTGATCACCCGCACACCCGGCGGCGAGTACCAGCCCGGACAGTTCGGCTGACGCGGACATCCCCACTCAGGCTCTCAAGCGGACCCGGGACGACCCCGGGTCCGCCCACGGACACCACCCCCAGACATTGCGCCGAGGAGTAAGACTCATGAACACCGCACTGTGGATCATCACCGGCCTGCTGACCGCCGTCTACCTGGTCTCCGGCCTCGGGAAGCTGTTCGTTTCACGGGAGAGGATGGCCGCGATGGCCAAGGCCGCGCGCTGGGTCCTCGACTTCAAGCCCGGCACCCTCAAGGCCATCGGAACACTGGAGATCCTCGGTGCCGTGGGCCTGATCGTGCCCGCCTTGCTTGGCATCGCGCCGGTCCTGGTACCGCTGGCGGCCAGCGGCCTGACGCTGGTCATGACCGGCGCCATCATCATGCGGATCCGCCGAGGCGAGACCAAAGCCGCGCTAGCGGACGGCGGCTACCTCACCCTGACCACCTTCGTGGCGATAGGCCGCTTCGCACTGGAACCCCTCACCGGCTGACCAGCCCGTCACCCGCGGACCAGCCGCTGCAGCATCCTGGCTGCGGTGGTGTCCGGTGGCCGGAGCCGGGCGCGGTCGATCTCAGGTCCGAAGGGGCCTTGCCCGAGGCCCGCAAGGCGCAGCAGCGCGAGCGCGTCGCGGCGTTGTCGGACAGTTCCAGCACGTCGCCAGGCAGCATCATCATTCGCCCTTCGCCGGGCTCGTGCTCGATCGCGCGGCCCTCTCCAGCACCACCAGACTCCGCCCGGCCAGCGACGAGATCAACCCCCACCCCCTACGTGCGTCGCAACGAAATGTCACGTCAAGCGGTACGCCGACGGCGCCTTACCGCGACGTCTCACCGGGATGCTCGTCAGGCCCCGACCCCGCTCAGGTCCAAGCGTTGCTCGGGCACGCCTCCCCCGACGCCTACAGCCTCTTCCCCCGCCCGCTCCTCGGCGATGGCCTGGCTCACCGAGGCCGGACCCGGCGCCCACGGCGGCCTGTGGGGCGTGAACGACGCCGGGCAGGACGGTGAGCCGGGCACGATGACACGCAGGCTCTGGTTCCAGGCGGCGCTGACCCGGACCTGGCCCGGCGGGCCCAGGTCATCCTGGACGGCGGCCAGGTCCCCTCCGCCGCCGACGCGGCGCCCACGATGCCGTCGTGGCCGCGCCCGTGGAACCAGCACGTCTTCTCGTGCGATCCCACACCCGCCACAGGGGGTGCCGACGCGGCCGCTGCCTGCCGGGGGAGGGTCACAGCCGTTCCAGGAAGGCCCGGGCGAAGCGGTGGAGTTCCTCGGGCCCGAGGCCGGAGGCCAGCTAGACCTGCTCGGCCAGCGCTTCGGGCTCGTCCCCGGACAGGTCCGACGTCAGCTGCTCCTCAGCCGGGAGCTCGCCCCACTCCCTTGGGGCGGGACTGGCAGGAGTCGTTGATCGAGCGGTCCGCCCGCCGCTGGGACCTGGATCGTGCGAGGAGGCCCGGGCCGCGAACGCCCGCGTCTTCAACCCGCCGCCCCTCGCCCAGCACCCACACCCCGAGCCCGGAAGCCCAACGGCCGTATCCGCCCGCTTTTCGGCGGATACCACGTCGGCCCCCGTGGGGCCGATCCCTCCTTGTATCTCAAATTATGATATTTGTATCTCATATTAAGAGACATGGGTGTAGGGTCCGGGTGTCGGTACGCAGCGGCGACCCACGAGAGGGCGATCCATGACGCGCTACACCCACGGCCAGCACCCCACGGTCACCAACTCCTACCGCTGGCGCGACGCGGAGAACTCCGCCGCCTACGCCCTCGACGCGGTGGTCCCCGGCCGCTCCCTGCTGGACGTGGGCTGCGGCCCGGGCAGCATCACCGTCGACCTGGCCCGCCGGGTGGCCCCCGGGCGGGTCACCGCCGTGGACTCCTCGGCCGAGGCCGTGGAGCTGGCCCGCGCCACCGCGCGGGAGTCCGGGGCGGAGGACATCGAGTTCCTGGTCGGCGACGTGCACGCGCTGGACCTGCCCGACGGCACCTTCGACGTCGTCCACGCCCACCAGGTGCTGCAGCACGTCGCCGACCCGGTCCGGGCGCTGAGCGAGATGCGCCGGGTGGCCAGGCCGGGCGGGGTCGTGGCCGCCTGCGACAGCGACTACTCGGGCATGTACTGGTACCCGCGCCTGCCCGAGCTGGACGCGTGGATGGACCTGTACCAGCGCGTGGCTCGGCGCAACGGAGGTGAACCCGACGCGGGGCGGCGCATGGTGGCCTGGGCACGCGCGGCCGGGTTCACCGACGTCACCTACGTGGCCGAGGTCTGGAGCCACTCCGCGCCCGACCGACGCGCCTGGTGGGGCGGCATGTGGGCCCGGCGCATCCTGGACTCGGACATGGGCCGCCAGGCGGTCGCGGAGGGCCACGCCACCCGGGAGGAGCTGGAGCGCATCTCGGCGGGGTGGACGGCGTGGAGCCAGGACCCCGACGGGGTCTTCGTCATCCCCCGCGGCGCGGTCCTGTGCCGGGTCTGACCCGCCCCTGATCCCCGGGGCCCGGGGGGGAGGCCGCGCGTCCGGGGAAGACTCATGACAGGAGCGACACCCGCACGGGGCACTGGCGGTCCAGCGCGCGGCACCCTATTCTTCGGTCTCGCGCGGCACGGCAGTCCACCGAGGTCCGTCTGGAGGAGGCGTCATGTCCGACCTGCCGATCGGTTACTGGCTCAAACACCTGGACCGGCTCATCGAGAACGACCTGGACCGCGTCCTGGCCTCGGAGGACCTGGGGCGCCGCCACTGGCAGGTGCTCAACTCCCTGCACACCGACCCCGGGACCATCGCCGACCTGGACGACAGACTCACCCCCTTCCTGGACGAGGGCGAGGACACCGTCGCCCCCGTGGTGGAGCAGTTGCGTGAGCGCGGTTGGGTGGAGGGAGAGGGCTCCCTGAGACTGACCCCCGAGGGCCGCACCCGGCACGAGGCCCTGTTCACCAGGGTGCGCGAGGCCCGTGAGCGCATCTCGCGCGGGATCAGCGAGGAGGAGTACCGCACCGCCGTCGACGTGCTGGAGCGGATGTCGGCCAACCTCGAACAGGTCTGACCCCTCAGGCGGGCAGTTCCCGGGTGAGCTCGACGAAGGCCAGGTCGGCGCGACGGGGCAGGCCCAAGGTCTCGTCCCCGTAGGGGAAGGGCTCGGTCTTGCCGGTGCTGGTGTAGCCGCGCCGCTCGTACCAGGCGATCAGCTCCGGGCGCTGCTTGAGCACCTTCATCCGCATCAGGCGGCAGCCCCACTGCTGGGCGGCCCTGCGCTCGGCCTCGGCCAGGACGCGCTTGCCCAGGCCGCCGCCCTGGATGGCGGGCAGCACCGAGAACATGCCGAAGTAGGCGCCGTTGACGCCGCGCTGGAGCTCGCAGCAGGCCACGATGCGCCCCTGGGACTCGGCGACCAGGACCATCGTGTTGGTGCGCTCCAACAGCTCGGCCATGCCGTCGGCGTCCACGCGCTGGCCGTCGAGCAGGTGGGCTTCGGTGGTCCAGCCCTGGGTGGAGGACTCACCCCGGTAGCAGGAGTTGACCAGCTCGACCAGGGCCGGAACGTCGTCGGGGCGGGCTTGTCTGTAGGTCAGGTCGCTCTGCTGGACTGCTGCCGTCTCCCTGGTCTGACCGCTGCTCACACGCGCCTCCCCATCACTTTTGACCACTGGCACCCCCAGTATCGGACATCGTGTCCAGTGGGCGCGACGGTTTCCTCCCGCGGCTGTCAGGAGAAGGCGTCGTGGTCGCGCAGCGCCTCCCGCACGCGGGCCAGGAAGACACGCAACGACTGCCGGGCCCGGTCCGGTCCGGTTGTCGCCGGGCTGAGCACCAGTTGCAGGGCCAGGCCGTCGACGTAGGTGTGCAGGTGGCCGGACCACTCCTCCACCGCCGCTTCGGGGTGGGGGCCGGAGGGATCCGGCGCGGGGACCCCGGCCAGGGCCGCGACCAGTTGGCGGTAGAGCCCGCGCTGGGCGTTCCAGTGGCGCCCGCGCTCACGGTCGTACTCCCCCAGCAGCGCGGCGGACTCCCAGGCCCGGTACTCGGCGCGCCGGACCGGGTCCAGGGGCAGGAGCTGCTCGGCGTAGGCGGCCACCTGTTCCAGCAGGGGCGTGTGCGGGGACTGGGTGCGCCGCAGCTCCGCGATACGCCGGGTCACGCGCTCCTCCGACAGGTTCACGGCGAAGACCAGCAGGTCCTCGCGCGTGGCGAAGTAGTGGCGCAGCGCCCCGGGCGACCAGCCCGCCTCGGCGGCGACGGAGCGGATGGACACGGCCTCGGGTCCGGATTCGGCGATGACCCGCCACAGGGCCTCGGCCAGTTCCCTGCGGCGCTGTTCGTGGTCGACGATCTTGGGCACCCTCCCTTTTCTAGCACAGTCGTGTTATTTTATTTGGCACAGTCGTATGAAAAAGGAGGGTGGCCATGCCGCCGCTCGACGTGCTGCTCCCGGTCGCCGGCCTGGCCCTGCTCGACACGCTCAGCCCCGCCACCATCGGCGTGTCGCTGTACGTGTTGCTCAGCGGGGCGCGCTCGGTGGCGCGCCCCCTGTTCACCTACCTGGCCACCGTGGCCGCCTTCTACTTCACCCTGGGCTGCGCGCTCGTCCTCGGCTTCGGCGCCCTGTTCGACCTGCTCGGCGGTCTGGCCTACAGCCGCCTGCTCGGCTGGCCGCTGGCGGTCCTGGGCGCGGGGATGCTCCTGTACGCCCTGTTCATGCCCGACAAGCCGCGCCGGCGACGCAGGCCCGCCACCCTGGGGGCCGCCGCGATGGTCGGTCTGGGCCTGGTCACCGGACTGCTGGAGGCGGGCACGGCCCTGCCCTACTTCGGCGCGATCGGCGTCATCACCACCGCCGAACTCCACCCCGCGGTGTGGCTCCCCCTGCTCGCCGCCTACACCACCGTCATGGTGCTCCCCCCGACCCTGCTCTACCTGGGCCACCGCGCCCTGGGTGAGCGGCTGCACCCCCGTCTGGCGCGCTGGCGGGCCAGGGCCGAGTCCGGCTCCCGGGAGGCCGTGGGCTGGATCACCGGCATCGTGGGCTTCCTCGTCCTACGGCACGGGGTGGCCCTCACCGGCGTCCTGGAGGGAACCGGCGTCTCCCTGATCCCCCTGTGACGCCCCGGGCCGGCGCCTCCGCCGGGCGTAGCGTCGACACCATGGACACCTCCCCCTCGCTCCTGGCCCGACTGGCCGCCGACACCCGCTACACCCTGCTCGCCCTGCCCGTGGTCTCCTTCGCCGTCACCGCCGCCTGGTGGGCCGGGACGCTGGGCGGGCTGCTCCACCCGCTCTGGGGCTGGTCGCTGTACACGCTCCCGGACTACACGGGCGTGGGCACCTACCTGTACCCGCAGTCCCCGGTGCTGGCCACCACGGTGGTGCACATGGCCTGCGGCGCCCTGTTCGCGCTCACCCTGGTGCCGGTGGTGCGCGCCTGCGCCCACGCCCAGGCAACGCTGGGGCGCGCGCTGCTGCCGGCCCCCGAGGACCCCGGGTGCGGGTGTACACCGCCGCTCCCCCACCCGCGCGCCCCGCCCCGGAGGCGGCCCGCCGCACCGCTTCCCGCACGCCCGCCGACGCCCGAGGAAGGGCACCGGTCCGGGTCGGGGCGGGCCGTCCTCCCTCACACGGTGACGACTACCTTGGCGCGGGCGTGCTCCACCTCAAGGTGGCGGATGGCCTCGGGAGTCCGGGCCAGGGGGAAGGTGCGCTCCACGACGGGGACCACCTGGCCGGAGGCCAGGAGCCGTTCCAGTTCCGTGCGCGCCCGTGCGCGCGGCTCCTCTCCGAGCAGCAGCACGCGCTGGCGCAGCAGGGGTGCCAGCGCCCGACCGGTGAGCAGGAGCCGCATCGG
Organism: Nocardiopsis sp. FR4; assembly: GCF_009830945.1. Lineage (GTDB taxonomy): Bacteria > Actinomycetota > Actinomycetes > Streptosporangiales > Streptosporangiaceae > Nocardiopsis. The sequence goes on from NZ_VWVV01000019.1 coordinate 90,642, forward strand.
CCCGACGGGGCTGCCGCCCCGGGACACGCCGCCTCCGGACAGGACGAGCGTCCCGGTGGGGGTCACGGCCCGGCGCAGCGCGCCCAGCGAGCGGTTGCCCACCAGGTCCAGGACGAGGTCGTGGCGCTGGCCCCCGCGGGTGAAGTCCTCCCGCGTGTAGTCGACCACGCGCTCCGCGCCCAGGGAGCGGACCAGGTCGGCGTTGCGCGTGGAGCACACGGCGGTCACCCGCGCGCCGAGCGCGCGTGCGATCTGCACGGCGAAGGTGCCGACGCCGCCGGAGGCCCCGTTGACCAGGACCCGGTGGCCCGGTTCCACCCGGCCCACCGGACCCAGGCCCGCCTGGGCGGTCGTCCCGGCCAGCGGCACGGCCGCCGCCTGCTCGAAGGTCAGGTTCGCGGGTTTGGGCAGGGCCGCGCCCTCGTCCACGCACACGTACTCGGCGAACGCGGCGTCGGCCTCCCCGTACACCTCGTCGCCGGGACGCCACCGGGTCACGCCTGCCCCGACCGCCTCCACCCGGCCCGCGAAGTCGCGGCCGCGGACGCGCACCCGAGGCCCGCGGAGGCCGAACACGGAGCGGTCCATCAGGCGCGCCAGGTACGGGTCGCCCCGCATGACGTGCCAGTCGTAGGCGTTGACCGAGGCCGCGTGGACCCTCACCAGCACCCCGTGGTCGCCGGGCACCGGCACGGGCACCCGTGCCACGCGCAGAACGTCGGGTGGGCCGTACCCGTCCTGCACGACCGCCCTCATCACGGCCGTGCTCACCGCGCCACCTCCGGACGGGGGGCCGAGGGGCTGTGTGCGGATCGGCGCGCGAGGCGGCGGATGACCCACTCGGCCACGACCACGTTGATCACCCAGCCCGCGCCCATGAGCACCGCCCTGCTGAGTTCGCCGGGCTCGCCCAGCAGCAGCGTCCAGGGCAGGTGGGTGAAGACCTGGGTGCCCGCCCCCTGGCCGATCGCGTAGCCGCGGATCATCCAGGCGCGGTGCCCGGCGATGTCGCGCCGCCGCACCGCCGCGAAACCGAGTACCAGGGCCGCGGCCATGGCCGAGCCGAACACCAGCCGCAACACCATGAGCAGGACGCCGTCCGGCGCGGGGGTGGCGTAGAACAAGGTCATCCACAGCCCCGTGAGCGCCGCGAGGAGCCCGAGCGGGACGAGCAGGCGGCCCGAGGCCCGGTGCCATCCCGGACGCCTGCGGCGCAGGGACGCGGAGAACTGGAAGGCGCCCAGGACGCAGTACGGGCTGGCGCTGACGATGTGCAGCACCACGGGGAGGGGGGAGTCGAAGAAGCGGGCGTTGTCGGGGGTGACCGGCGCGCCGCCGCCCAGTTCGCCCAAGCGGAAGCCGCCCGCGAGCACCGGGACCGCGCTGAGCAGGATCAGAAGGGCGGGAACGAGCCACGTGCGCCGGGGGGAGGATGTGTCCTTCGTTGCCATGCTTGCATCGTGGCGGTCGCGGGGGCGGGGGTTCATCGGAACTTGGGCCTGAACCGTATCGGCCGATAGTACGAGGAGCGGGTCCCACCCGGGCCGCGCACCGCCGCGCGGAGCTCAGCCGCGGGGGGAGCCCCCGTTCCCGAAACCGCTCCTGACCCGGTGCGTCTCGTAGGCCCACATGGCGATCTCGACGCGGTTGCGGGCACCGAGTTTGGCCATCAGGCTGGCGACGTGGGTCTTGACGGTGCTGAGCGTGATGTAGAACTCGGCGGCGATCTCGGCGTTGGTGCGCCCGTGCGCCACGGCCACGAGGATCTGCTCCTCCCGTTCGGTCAGGGCCTCGGCGGGCCGCACGGGCGGGGCCGCGGGGCCGGAGGCGGCGAACGCGCCGAGCAGCCGGGCGGTGACGCTGGGGGCGATGAGCGCGTCCCCCCGGGCGGCCGCGCGCACGGCCTCGGCGAGCAGGTCGGGGCCGGCGTCCTTGAGCAGGAACCCCCGGGCACCCGCCCGGAGCGCGGCGTAGACGTAGTCGTCCAGGTCGAAGACGGTGATCACGACGACGGCGAGCGGGTCCTCCACGGTCGGCCCGGCCAGGGAGCGGGTGGCCTCGATACCGTCGATCCCGGGCATGCGGACGTCGAACAGGCACACGTCGGGGCGCAGGCGCCGCGCCAGGTCGATCGCCGCCCGCCCGTCTGCGGCCTCCCCGACCACCTCGATGTCCGGTTGGGCGCTGAGGATCATGCTCAGGCCGGTGCGGACGATCTCCTGGTCGTCGGCGACGACCACCCGGATGCTCACGTGGCCGCTCCGGAGCGGGGCAGTACGGCGGTCACGGTCCAGCCGCGGTCGGGGTTGGGGGCGGCCCGGCAGGTGCCGCCGAGCAGGTCGGCGCGCTCGATCATGCCGCGGAGCCCGTACCCCGGCTCCGGAGCGGGACGCAGGGGGCTGAGGTCGCCGTCGTCGCTCACCCGCAGGCGCACCGACGTGTCGTCGGCGACCACGCGGACCCGGACGCGGGTGGCGTGGCGGGCGTGCCGTCGGGCGTTGGTGACCGATTCCTGGGCCAGGCGGTAGACGGTCGCCGCGACCGCCGGGGGCAGGTCGTCGAGGTCGCCCAGGAGTTCCACGTCCACGGTCGGTCCGGGCCCGGACCGACCCGCGAGCCGGCGCAGGTCGCCGACGCGCGGGCTGGGGGCCAGCTCCGCGGGTTCGTCGCGGCGCAGGACCCGGAGCATGGCACGCATGTCGGTGAGGGCGGCCCTGGCCTCGGACTCGATCACCCTCAGCGCCTCGACCGCCGCCTCCGGCCGCGCCGGGGCCGTGGCCAGCCCCGCCTGGGCGCGGATGGCCATCGCCGAGACGTGGTGGGCGACGGTGTCGTGCAGGTCGCGGGCCAGTCGCTCGCGTTCGACCAGCCGGGCCTGGTCGAGTTCACGCCGCCTGGCCCTGGCCCGGTACCGCAGGGCCGTGCCCAGGGCGGCCACCGCGAACAGGACGGCGAACCCTCCGACCGCGTCGGCGGGTCCGGGGGCCGGGAGGAGGAGCTTGGCGAGCACGATGGCCGACCCTGTCGCGACCTCGCGCCCCGAGCCCCACCGGAACAGCGCGTGGACCAGGAACAGGAAGCACACCGTGGTGTACATCTCCACGGGTTCGGCGCCCGGCACCAGCAGGAACAGCCCCGAGGCGCCGAAGGCCAGCGCGAGCGCCAGCAGAGGCCGGGTGCGGCGCCACAGCAGCGTGGGCACCAGCGCGACGACGAGCGCCACCGACGCTAACCGCAGGGGCAGGTCCGGGCGCAGGGCGCCCTCGACCACCGCGGCCACCGCGAACACCCCGACCAGCGCCCAGTCCCACCACCGCCGGGGAGGGGGGTCGCAGGGGCGGGGCTCGTCCCACACGGAGCGGAGGAGATCGTACACGCGTTCATCGTACGGGGCCGGGCCGCCGCGCGGACCGGTCAGAAGGAGGAGAGGCGCCCCGCTCCCCGACGGGCGCCGACCGCGCCCGGGGGCGGTCGGCGGCGGTCCCCCCGCCGTCGAACATGCCCCGGGCCGAGCCGCCACGGGTGTCCGCCGGGGGCGCGGCGACATTGACCTCAACATTTGTTGAGGTTCTAGTGTTCACCGCAACAGCCCCGACAGAGCCGGTGGACCACCATGAGTATGGAAATGGCCGCGTGGAACTCGATCTACCACGCGATGCACGCCCGTGAGGACCAGCGCCCCTTCTCCCTGCCCGTACTGCGCCGCATCGCCTCCTTCGCGCGGCCCCACGCACGACACCTGTCCTGGTTCGTGGCCCTGAGCGTGCTCACCGCGGTCCTCACCGTGGCCTCCCCCCTCCTGGCCGGAAGGGTCGTCAACACCCTCACCGGCGGCGGCGCCCTGGACACGGTGCTGTTCCTGGCCGCCCTCATCGCCGCCGTGTCCCTGCTGGAGGCGGGCCTGGGACTCCTCGTGCGCTGGCTCTCGGCCCGCGTCGGTGAGGGCCTCATCCTGGACCTGCGCACCACCGTCTACGACCACGTCCAGCGCATGCCGGTCGCCTTCTTCACCCGCACCCGCACCGGCGCCCTGGTCAGCCGCCTCAACAACGACGTCATCGGCGCCCAGCGCGCCTTCAGCGACGTGCTCTCCGGGGTGGTGAGCAACCTGGTCACCCTGGTGCTGACCCTGGCCGTGATGCTCGCCCTGTCCTGGCAGATCACCCTGCTCGCCCTCCTGCTCCTGCCGCTGTTCGTGGTGCCCGCCCGCCGCATGGGCGTTCGGCTGGCCCGCATCGAACGCGAGCGCACCGTGCACAACGCGGCCATGGGCACCCAGATGACCGAGCGCTTCTCCGCGCCCGGCGCCACCCTGGTCAAACTCTTCGGCCGCCCCCGGGAGGAGTCCGCGGAGTTCGCCCGCCGGGCCAGCCGGGTCCGCGACATCGGCGTGCGCACCGCCATGGTCCAGGAGGTCTTCTTCACCGCGCTGACCCTGGTCTCCGCCCTGGCCCTGGCCCTGGTCTACGGCCTGGGCGGGTTCTACGCGCTGCGCGGTCAGCTCGACGCGGGCACCGTGGTGTCCATGGGCATGCTGCTCACCCGCCTGTACGCCCCGCTCACCGCCCTGGCCAGCGCCCGCGTGGAGGTCATGAGCGCCCTGGTCAGCTTCAGCCGGGTCTTCGAGGTCCTGGACCTGCGGCCCCTGGTGGCCGAGAAGCCCGACGCCCGAACGGTCCCCCCGGGGCCGGTCTCGGTGGAGTTCGACGACGTCACCTTCGCCTACCCCACGGCGGAGAAGGTGTCACTGGCCTCCCTGGAGGAGGTCGCCACCCTCGACGTCACCGAGCAGCGCGAGGTCCTGCACGGGGTGTCCTTCCGCGTCGAACCCGGCCAGACGGTCGCCCTGGTCGGCTCCTCCGGCGCGGGCAAGTCCACCATCGCCCAGCTGGCCCCGCGCCTGTACGACGTGGACTCCGGGGCCGTGCGCCTGGGCGGGGTGGACGTGCGCGACCTGACCTTCGACTCGGTGCGCGCCACCCTGGGCATGGTCACCCAGGACGGGCACCTCTTCCACGAGTCCATCCGCGCCAACCTGCTGCTGGCCCGGCCCGGGGCCACCGAGGAGGACCTGTGGGACGTGCTGCGCCGCGCCCGCCTGGAGGAGCTCGTCGCGGCCCTGCCCGACGGGCTGGACACCGTGGTCGGCGAGCGGGGCTACCGCTTCTCCGGCGGTGAGCGCCAGCGGCTGACCATCGCCCGCCTGCTGCTGGCCGAGCCCGAGGTGGTCATCCTGGACGAGGCCACCTCGGCCCTGGACTCCACCTCCGAGGCCGCGGTGCAGGCCGCCCTCGCCGAGGCCCTGCGGGGGCGCACCGCCCTGGTCATCGCCCACCGGCTGTCCACGGTCCGCGCCGCCGACGCCATCCTCGTGGTCGAGGCCGGACGGATCGTGGAGCGCGGCACCCACCAGGAGCTGCTCGCTCGGGGCGGGCGCTACGCCGAGCTGTACCGGACCCAGTTCGCCGCCGGGGACCCCGCGCCCGCCGCGACCGGGTGAGCCCGCCCGCCCCGAACCCCGTCCTCCGGTGGCGCCACACCGGGGGACGGACCCCGTCGCCTCAGAGGCGGCGGATGACCCGGGCCGGGTTGCCGACCGCCACGACGTTGGCCGGAAGGTCGCGCACCACCACCGCACCGGCACCCACCACGGTGTTCTCCCCGATGCTCACACCCGGGCAGACGATCACCCCGCCGCCCAGCCACACGTTGTCCCCGATGGTGATCGGCTCGGCCGCCTCCCACTTGGCGCGCCGCTGCTCGGGGTCCACGGGGTGGGTGGGGGTGAGCAGCTGCACGTTCGGGCCGATCTGCACGTCCGCGCCGATCCGGATCGGCGCCACGTCCAGCATCACCGCGCCGCAGTTGACGAACGTGCGCGGTCCGATGCTGATCCGGTAGCCGTAGTCCACGCGCAGGGGCGGGCGGACCCAGGTGTCCTCGCCCAGCTCCCCCACCAGCTCGGCCAGCAGCTCCCGGCGGGCCGGGTCGTCGACCGAGGAGTCGTTGAACGCCTCGGAGCGCTTCTCGGCGCGGATGAGGTCGGCCTGCAGTTCGGGATCGTCGGCGCGGTAGAGCTCACCGGCGAGCATGCGTTCCTTCTGGCTGGTCACCACGGTCCCTTCGAGTCGGATGCGCCTCGAGCCTAGACCGGGCGCGTTGGACCGCGCCGACCGGCTCCGGGTGAGGCACGCCCTGGAGGCGTCCGAGCGGCACGTTCCGCTCAACCGCCTCGCCCGGGGTCAGGGAAGAAGGACCGTCTTGCCCGGCAGGCGCCCGGAGACGGCCTGGTCGTGCACCGCGGCCAGGCCGGCCAGCGGCAGCCGCTGGGCCACGGTGACCTCCAGCTCACCCGCGTCGACCCGGGCGACGAGTTCGGTGAGCCGGGCGGCGTCGCTGCGCGCGAACACGCGCACCGTGCGCACCCCGCGGCCCGCCTCCTCGGGGCCGGGGGTGGTGGTGCTGACGAGGGCTCCGCCGTCGGCGACCAGGTCCACCAGGGACGCGGTCTCCCCCGGCGTGGTGGTCACCAGGTTGAGCACCGCGTCGAAGCGCTCACCGCCACCCCGCTTCCGGAAGCGGGGTGGCGGTGTGGTCGATGATCCGGTCCGCGCCGTAGGCGCGCAGGCGCTCCCGGCTGCGTTCGCTGCCGGTCGCGGTGACGGTGACCCCGGCCCGCCGGGCGAGCTGGACGGCGTATCCGCCCACCGCGCCGCCCGCGCCGTTGATCAGGACGCTCTGCCCCGCGCGCAGCCGGGCGTGCTCGAACAGCGACTGGTGGGCGGTCAGGGCCGAGGAGGGCAGCGCCGCGGCGCCGCCCCGCCTCCCCCGCGGGCTGAGGCCGGGCCGGCCTTCCGGCCGCGGCACCGCCGCCGGGGCGCCGAAGGGCGTCGCGGCCGGAAAAACCCCTTGAGCCCCTCTCCGCGTCCTTGTAGGTTGCCCGCGGCCCCGCCGCCGTGAGGACAGGGGACGAACCAGCGTGACCCCGCCTGCTCTGCGGACCTGACACCTTCTTCCGCTCACCCTGAAGCCGACCCTCCCGTCGGCTCTGCCGGGCTGCCCGCGCGCGCCCGGTCGTACGGCGTTTGATGCCGCGCGCAATCGGCCTCGTGTCAGGTCCAGAGAGATCATGTCTTCCCAACCCCATACCGTGCTGCCCTGGATCGTGCGTCGGACCAGGCTGCCGCTGCTGTCGCCGCGGTGCGTGGACTGCCAGTCGGAGTCGGCCACCGCCGGCGAGGGCAGGTTCCGCGTCAACGCCAACGGCAAGCTGCTGGACGTGTGGCTGCTGGTCCGCTACGTCTCCTGCGGTCGCACGAGTAAGCCCACCGTGCACGAGCGGGCCTCGGTCAGGTCCCTCGACCCGTCCGAGCTCGACGGTTACCACGCCAACGATCCGGAGCTGGTGGCCTCCCGGCTGTTGGATCCGCTGCTCGCCCGGCGCAACCGCTTCGCCCTGGACTGGAGGGGGCCTGGCGGCTGGAGGCCCCGTCGGCGTGGCTCGACGAGGGGTGGCCGACCCGGGTGGAGGTCGTCTTCGCGGATCCGGTGCCGGTGCGCCCGGACCGGCTCATCGCGCGGGGGCTCGGCCTCAGCAGGAACGAGGTGCTGCGCCGGGTCGAGTGCGACGTGCCGTTGCGCCGCCCGGTGAGCACCGGGTTCACCTGCACCGTGCTGGCCGCGAACTAGCGGGGTCCGCGGCGGTCCCGCCCCGGGCGGGGACCGCCGCCTCGAACGGCGGGGGACAGGCACTTTCCCGGCCCCGGCTCAGCGGCCCAGGTAGGCGCGCAGGTGGCGGGCGGTGAGGGTGTCGGCCCCGGCCACCAGGGCGGCGGGGCTGCCCTCGAAGACCACCCGGCCGCCGTCGTGCCCGGCGCCCGGGCCCAGGTCGATGATGTGGTCGGCGTGTGCCATCACCGCCTGGTGGTGCTCGATGACCACCACCGTGTTGCCGTCGTCCACCAGGCGGTCCAGCAGCGCCAGCAGGCGGTCCACGTCGGCCAGGTGCAGGCCCGAGGTGGGCTCGTCCAGTACGTACACCGCCCCCTGCCGGGCCATGCTGACCGCCAGCTTGAGCCGCTGGCGCTCGCCTCCGGACAGGGTGGTCAGCGGCTGCCCCAGGGTGAGGTAGCCCAGTCCCACGTCGTGCAGCCGGTCCAGGATGGTGCGGGCCTGGCCGGAGGTGAGGAACTCCCGCGCCTGGACCACGGACATCTCCAGGACCTCGCTGACGTTCCTGCCGCGCAGCGTGTGGACCAGGACCTCGGGGCGGAACCGCCTGCCCCGGCACCGCTCGCAGGTGGAGGCCACCCCGGCCATCATCGCCAGGTCGGTGTAGACGACTCCGGCGCCCTTGCACTCGGGGCAGGCGCCCTCGGAGTTGGCGCTGAACAGCGATGCCCTGACCTTGTTGGCCCGGGCGAAGGCGGTGCGGATCGGATCCAGCAGCCCGGTGTAGGTGGCCGGGTTGGAGCGGCGCGACCCCCGGATCGGGGCCTGGTCGACCACCACCACGCCCTCGCGCCCGGGCAGGGCGCCGTGGACGAGCGAGCTCTTGCCCGACCCCGCGACCCCGGTGACCACGGTGAGCACCCCCAGCGGGATGTCCACGTCCACGTTCTTCAGGTTGTGGCTGGTGGCACCCCTGATGGGCAGGGCGCCGGCGGGCTGGCGCACCCGCTCGCGCAGCGCGGCCCGGTGGTCGCCGGTGAGCGTGCCCGAGGCGCGCAGCCCGGCCACGTCCCCGGAGTAGGTGACGTGCCCGCCCGCGGGACCGGCGCCGGGCCCCAGGTCCACCACGTGGTCGGCGATGGCGATGGTCTCGGGCTTGTGCTCGACCACCAGGACCGTGTTGCCCTTGTCGCGCAGGCTCAGTAGCAGGGTGTTCATCCGCTCGATGTCGTGCGGGTGCAGTCCCACGGTGGGCTCGTCGAAGACGTAGGTGACGTCGCTGAGGCTGGAGCCCAGGTGGCGGACCATCTTGACCCGCTGGGCCTCCCCGCCGGACAGGGTGCCCGACTCCCGGTCCAGGCTCAGGTAGCCCAGCCCCACCTGGACCAGGGACTCCAGGGTGTGGCCGAGGTTGTCCAGCAGCGGCTTGACGGAGGGTTCGTCCAGGCCGCGCACGAACGCGGCGAGGTCGTCGACCTGCATGGCCGAGCACTCGGTGATGGTGCGCCCGGCCACCCTGACCGACCGGGCCCGTTCGTTGAGGCGGGTGCCCTCGCATTCGGGGCAGGTGGAGAAGGTCACCGCGCGGTCGACGAACGCGCGGATCTGCGGCTGCATCGCCTCACGGTCCTTGGCCAGGTAGGTGCGTTTGAGCTTGACCAGCAAACCCTCGTAGGAGAAGGAGTTCGTGCCCACCTTGACGCGGGTGGCGGGCTGGTGCAGGAAGGTGTGCCACTCCTCCTCGGTGTAGTCGCGCAGCCTGCGATCGGGGTCCAACAGCCCGGAGTGGGCCATGACCTGCCAGTACCAGGCGCCCACCCCGTAGCCGGGGACGGTGATGGCGCCCTCGTTCAGGGACAGGTCGCGGTCGAAGAGCTCCTCCGTGTCGATCCGGTTGGTGCGGCCCAGGCCCTCGCACTCGGAGCACATGCCCTCGGCGTGGTTGAAGCTGAACGCGCTGGAGGGCTCCAGGCGCGGGGTGCCCGCCCGGCTGAAGACGATCCGCAGCATGGCGGCGGCGTCGGTGGCGGTGCCCACGGTGGAGCGGGAGTTGGCGCCCATCCGCTCCTGGTCGACGATGATGGCCGCGCTCAGGTTGCGCAGGCTGTCCACGTCGGGGCGTCCCAGGCTCGGCATGAAGCCCTGGACGAAGGTGCTGTAGGTCTCGTTGATGAGCCGCTGGGACTCGGCGGCGATAGTGCCGAAGACGAGCGAGGACTTCCCCGAGCCGGACAGGCCCGTGAAGACGCTCAACCTCCGCTTGGGGATGTCCAGGCTGACGTCGGCGAGGTTGTTCTCCCGGGCCCCCCGGACCTGGATGGTGTCGTGGGCGTCGGCGGCGGTCTCGGAAGGCACGCTGCTCCTCAGGATTCCTTATGCGATAAACTGATGGCCCGCGAAGGTTAGTTTATGCCCTAAGGAGATGCAAGTGGTGGTCTACGCCGGACAGGGCGACCCCCGTCGCTGCATGGCCCTGCTGTGGCGGGCCCCCGACGAGGGGCCCGCGCGCACCGCGCCGGGCCCCAAGCCCGAGCTCAGCGTGGACCTGGTGGTGGAGGCCGCCGTGGCCGTGGCCGACGACGAGGGGATGGGGGCGCTGTCCATGCGTGCGGTGGGCGAGCGCCTGGGCCGCACCGCCATGTCCCTGTACACCTACGTGGCCAGTAAGAACGATCTCGTCGAGCTGATGTACGACCACGTGTTCGCCGAACTGGTCGAGGCCGCCGAAGCCGACGGCGAGCCCGACTGGCGGGCGGCCACGACCTCCTGGGCGGTGCGACTGTGGCACTTCTTCCTGCGCCATCCCTGGACGCTGGAGGTCTCCCAGGCCCGCCCGGTGCTGGGGCCCAACCAGTACCGGCTCTTCGAGTCCCTGGCCCGGGTCCTGTACCGCGCCGGACTGGCCCCCGTCCGGATCCGCGGCGCCTACGGCAACCTGTTCACCCTGGTGCGCGGATCCGTCCAGACCGCCGCCGAGGCGCGGCGGGCCGAGGCGGTCACGGGGGTGCCTGAGGACGAGTGGTGGTACGCGCGCTCGGCGCAGCTGGAGGAGGTGGCCCCCGACTTCGCCGAGCGCTTCCCCACCCTGACCCTCATGGCCGAACAGGGCGCCTTCCTCAACGACGACGAGGACGAGCCCTACCTGGAACAGGAAGCCTGGGAGACCTTCCGGTTCGGGCTGGAGGCGCTGCTCGACGGCATCCAAGGCGCGATCGGCGCGCGGACCTGAGGACGGTGGAACCGGCCTGGGACCGGCGGCGCGCCGGGAGCGCGTCGGGGGCGGCCGGGGCGCCGCCCCCGAGCGGGCGGGGGCGGCGCGGGGGTGTCACAGGGTGTCGGTCACGCGCTTGCCGTCGGTCTTGTCGATGGTGAAGGAGTCCACGACGGTGCCGTCGGCGGTGCGGGCGGTGTAGTGCAGGCGGGCACCGTCCACCCGCACGGTCTGGAAGGTCTGGGTGTTGGCCAGCTGCACCCGCGCCTCGGCGCCGTTCTCGGTCCAGTTGGCGGTGGAGGCGCCGTACATCTTGGTTCCGGTGACCGCGACGGTGTAGACCGGCCCGGTCTGCACGGCCGGGTCCGAGGTGCGGTTGGCGGTCAGGTTGCCGCGCGCGTAGGAGTGGTCGTGGCCCTGCAGGACGAGGTCGACGTCGTGGGACTCCAGGGTGTCGAGCCAGGCGCGGCGCAGGGCGGCGTTGTCACGGCTGGGGCTGTTGGAGAAGACCGGGTGGTGGAAGGTGACCACGGTCCAGGGGTGGGGGTTGCCGGCCAGGGCCTGCTCCAGCCAGCGCTGCTGGGTGGCCAGCCAGGAGCTGCTGCTCAGCGGGGCCGCGGCGCGGTAGTTGGAGTTGAGGACGATGAAGCGCACGCCCTGGTAGTCGGTGTGGTAGACGGTCTGGGGCAGGTGGTTGCCGCTGGTGGGGCCGTTGCCGGCGCCGGGGAACTGCGGGGTCCAGTACCGGCTCAGGGAGAACAGGGAGTACTCGTGGTTGCCGGGGGTGGTGACGTGGTTCATGGTGCCGGTGGCCTCGGGGCCGAAGGCCTCGAACCACTCCGTCCACTGCGCCTCGCTGTTGGACGAGTCGACCAGGTCGCCGGCGTGCACGGCCAGTTCGGCGTCGGGTTCGGCGGCCAGGGCGGCGCGCACCACGGGCGCGGCGCCCGAGGAGATGCCGTTCTGGACGTCACCGAAGTACAGGAAGGTGAAGGGGTCGGCGTCGGAGGCGGCGGTGGTGAAGGTGCGCCAGGGACTGAAGTCGGTGCCGTCGCCCACCCGGTAGCGGTAGGCGGTGTCGGGGGCCAGCCCGGTGGCGGTGGCCCTGTGGAAGGTGCCGCCGACCGAGGCGGTGTTGGTGCCCGCCACGGTGGTGACCTGGCCGGGGGCCGAGGCCGGGGCGATCTGCAGGGTGGGGTTGGCGGAGGTGTCCGAGCGCCAGGTGAGGGTCTGGGAGGTGGCGGGGTCGGCGGTGGGCGACAGGAGGACGCGTTCGGGGGTGGTGGCCGCGGCCGCGGTGGGCGCGGTGGCCACCGCGGTGGTCAGGGCCAGCAGGGTCGTGCACAGCAGGGCGAGGGGTCGTCGTGCGCTGAAGGGGGACAAGACGGGGCCTTTCTGTCACGGGGAGGCTGACGCAGCGAAGGTAACCGCCCGTGGGCAACGTCCCGTGAACTCCCTGTGACTATCGGTAGCAACCAAGTGAACGCGACGGCCGTGTTCCGGGGACCCCTCCCGGCCGCGAGCGCGCGGGAAGCAGGGCCTTCGGCGCGGCGGGACGGGGGTTTCCGCCGCCGAGGGCCCTGCCCGCAGGTCACAGGTTGGTCCACCTGTGGGAGGAGACGTTGTTGTTCAGCGCCTGGCCGGAACCGGAACCGGTGCCCGGGTCGAAGGTCCACTGGCGCAGGTCGTTGAGGACCACGCCGTTGTGTACGCCCCGGCGGGCCCCGGAGTGGTTGAGCCCCCAGTAGGCCCACACGTCGTCGAGGTTGCCGGGGCAGCCGTTGTTCCACAGCGAGGAGGTGGTGTTGCGGCACGCCTTCCAGTTGGAGGAGTCGCCCGTCCAGGAGCCGCAGGGGCGGCCCGCGCGACTGGGAACGCTCCCAGACACGTAGGATCGCCCCCATGGAAACACGCGTACTCGGCCGCACCAGCACAAACGTCAGCGTCATCGGCTTCGGCGCCTGGCAGATCGGGGCCTCCTGGGGCGAGGTCAGCGAGACCGACGCCATGGACGCCCTGCACGCGGCAGCCGACGCCGGGGTCACCTTCTTCGACACCGCCGACGTCTACGGCGACGGGCGCAGCGAGCGGCTCGTCGGCCGGCTGCTCAGGGAACGCCCCGGCCTCACCGTGGCCACCAAGATGGGCCGCCGCCTGGAGCAGGTCCCCGCCAACTACAACCCCGACAACTTCCGCGCCTGGAACGACCGCTCCCGCGCCAACCTGGGCGTGGACACCATCGACCTGGTCCAGCTGCACTGCCCGCCCTCCAGCGTCATCGCCACCGACGCCGTCTTCGACGACCTGGACGCCATGGTCGAGGAGGGCCGCATGCGCGCCTACGGGGTCTCGGTGGAGACCGTGGACGAGGCCCTGACCGCGATAGCGCGCCCGCACGTGGCCAGCGTCCAGATCATCCTCAACGCCTTCCGGCACAAGCCCCTGGAGCGGGTCCTGCCCGCCGCCCGCGAGGCCGGGGTGGGCGTCATCGCCCGCGTCCCCCTGGCCAGCGGCCTGCTCTCGGGCAGGTTCAGCGCAGACACCGCCTTCAGCGAGGACGACCACCGCAACTTCAACCGCGAGGGCCAGGCCTTCGACCGGGGTGAGACCTTCTCCGGTATCGACTACGCCACCGGCCTGAAGGCGGTCGAGCGTCTGCGCCCCCTGGTGCCCGAGGGCGCCACCATGGCGCAGTTCGCACTGCGCTGGATCCTGGACCAGGAGGGCGTCAGCGTCGTCATCCCCGGCGCCCGCAACGCCGCCCAGGCCCGGGGCAACGCGGCCGCCGCCGAGCTGCCCCCGCTGGACGCCGCCACCCGCGCCCGGGTCCGCGAGGTCTACGACGAGCTGATCCGCCCCCAGGTCCACCACCTGTGGTGACCCGCGCGTGGGGGCGGGGCCGTGCGCCCCGCCCCCACGCGTCAGACCGCCGGTTCCCCCTGGCGCAGCAGCTCCAGCACGGGCGCGTACATGCGCTCCTTGATCGTGCCCAGGGTGGCGGCGTCCTTGGGGGCCAGGGAGCGGGCCAGCTCCACGGCGGTGGAGCGCACCGCCGCCTCCTCCACCGCCTGGTCCACGATGCCCGCGGCCGCGGCGTCGTGGCCGCCGTAGCGGCGGGCGGTCACCATCGCCTCGTGGGCCACCCGGGGGGACAGCCGCGCCTGGATGAGCGCGGACATCGCCGGGGTGAAGGGGATGTTGATGTCGGCCTCGGGCAGGCACCAGAAGCCGCGGTCGGCGCGCATCACCCGCACGTCCTGGCACAGCGCGAACATCGCCCCCGCGGCGAAGGTGTGGCCCTGCAGGGCGGCCACGGTGGGCATGGGCAGGGCCAGCAGGCGCGCGAACAGGTGCTGGACGCTGGCGAGGTACTCCTGGTGGCGGTCGGCGTTGGCGCCCAGCCACTCCAGGTCCAGGCCGTTGGAGTAGAACTTGCCCGTGGCGGCGGTGACCAGGGCGCGGGGCCCGGTGACCCGCTCGGCCTCGTCCAGGGCGGAGTCGACGGCGGCGATCCAGTCGGGGTGGAAGCGGTTCTCACCGTCGCCCAGGTCCAGGACGAGGACCTCGTCGTGGTGTTCGAGCACGGGCATGGGGGCTCCTTCTACTGGCCAGTAACTTGTGCTGGACAGCATAGGCCAGCCGCTCAGGCCCCCGCCGCGAACGGCCCGCCGTCGAAGACCCGCGCGGCGAAGCGCTCACCGATGCGGCGGTGCGCGGCGGCGTCGGGGTGCAGCCCTTCGGGCAGCGGCAGCTCGGCGAAGTCCGCCTCCCCGTACAGCTCGCGCCCGTCGAGGTAGTACAGGTGCGGGTCCCGCCCCGCCCGCTCGCCCACGATCCGCTCCAGCTCCCGCCGGATGACGGTCAGCGTCAGCTTGCCCTCGGCCACCTGGGCCGGGTCCCCGGTGGCCCGGAACCCCAGCCTGCCCTCGCCCAGGGCGCCCAGGTCGAAGGCGCCGGGGCCGGGGGTGTCCTCGTGCAGGGGGCAGTACAGCGGCGAGACCACCAGCAGCGGAGCGTCGGTGTGCCCCTCGCGCAGGGTGTCGAGGAAGCCGTGCACCGCGGGCCCGAAGGCGCGCAGGCGCATCGGGTCGCTGTTGACCAGGTTGATGCCGATCTTGACGCTGAGCAGGTCGGCGGAGGCGTCGCGCATGGTGCGCGCGGTGAAGGGGTCCAGCAGCGCGCTGCCGCCCAGCCCCAGGTTGACCAGGTCCGCACCGCCCAGGGAGGCGGTCAGCGCGGGCCAGGTGGTGGTCGGGCTGGCCGCGTCCGAGCCGTGGCTGATCGAACTGCCGTGGTGCAGCCACACCGCACGGCCCCGGTCGGGCGCGGGCCCGGGCGGGCAGCCGGTGCGCCAGCACGCCCCGTTCGGTGTGCTCCACCTCCAGGGCGCCGCGCAGCAGCCCGGGGGTGAGGGGCGTGGTGGTCCATGCGGAGATGTCGTGCATCGTCCTCGACCTGTCGGAGTGCGGGAGGCGGGCGTGTCCAGGGTTCAGGGAGCGGGCCAGTGGCGCAGCAGGGCGTCCAGGGCGTCCAGGGTCCGCGACCAGGTCTGCTCGGTGTCGGGCGCGCTGTGGCTGAACCCGCCGCCCAGCTCCAGGGACACGTAGCCGTGGAAGACGCTGCCCAGCAGGCGGACCGCGTGGGTCTGCTCCGGCTCGGCCAGGTCGTAGCCGCGCAGGACCGCCCGGGTCATCCGGGCGTGCCGGACCCCGGCGCTGGCGGCCGCCGTGGCCGGGTCCAGCCGCAGCTGGGCCGCGGCGTAGCGGCCGGGGTGCTCGCGCGCGTAGTCGCGGTAGACGTTGGCCAGGGCGGCCAGGGCCTCCCTGCCCGCGCGCCCGGCCAGGGCCTCGGAGGCCCGGTCGGCCATCTCCTCCAGGGCCAGCAGGGCGATCCGGGTCCGCAGGTCCTGGGAGTTGCGCACGTGCGAGTACAGGCTCGCGACCGTGACCCCGAGCCGCCGGGCCAGCGCCGAGGCGGTCACCTGGTCGAAGCCGACCTCGTCGGCCAGCTCCGCGCCCGCCCGCACCACCCGTTCGGTGGACAGCCCCGCCCGAACCATAAACTTCCTCCCTGTTCCTATGGACAACCCTAGATTTGCCTAAAGACTTTAGGTAAATCCAACTCTTCTTCAGGTAGCTGTCGTCCAAGCGCTGGATTCAGGGCACGGGCCCGCGAGGGGTTCGACGGCGTTCCCCCGTCCCCGGCGCCTGCGCGGGGACGGCTGTGAGGAGCTGGGCTACGTCGAGGGCGAGGTGGCGCTTCCGCCCTTCCCCGCCTGGGCGCTGGCCGAGGAGACGCTGTGCTCGACCGCCGCACTCCTGCGCCGCCACCACCGGGCCGCCGCGCCCTGCCCGCGACCGCCCGGGCCTTCGTGGCCGCCCGGGTCGCCTCCGGGGACGCGCTCTTCCTCCGCACTCTGGAGCGGCTCGGCGGCTGGGGACGGTGACCGCCGCCAGGCGTGGCTGGCCGACCAGTGGCCGGTGTTCCTGGCCGCGCTGACCGGCCCCGCGACCTGAGCGTGCCGCCCCGGGTGCGCACACCGTCCACGGAGACCAGAGGGGAGGGGCTGCTCCGGCCCGGAGAGCCCCTCCCCACCACGCCTTGGGGCCCTAGACGAGCCCCTGGGCGGGCATCGCGCCCGCGACCCGCTCGAACCCGGCCACGTTCGCGCCCAGGACGTAGTCGCCAGGGGACCCGTAGCGCTCGGCCGCCTCCTCGCAGCGGTCGTGGATGCCCGCCATCGTCTCGGCCAGCTCCGCCTCGGCGTGCTCGAAGGACCACGAGGTCCTGCGCGCGTTCTGGCGCATCTCCAGCACGCTGGTGGCCACCCCCCCGGCGTTGGCGGCCTTGCCCGGCGCGAACAGCACACCGGCCTCGCGGAACACCCTGACCGCCTCGGGCGTGGTGGGCATGTTCGCGCCCTCGGCGACCGCCAGCACGCCGTTGGCGGCCAGCGTGCGCGCGGCGTCCGCGTTCAGCTCGTTCTGGGTGGCCGAGGGCAGCGCCACCTCACACGGCACGTCCCACACGCTGCCGCCCTCCACGTAGCGGGCCCCACCGCCGCGCCGCTCGGCGTAGACGCTGATCCGCTCCCGCTCGACCTCCTTCACCTGCTTGAGCAGGTCGAGGTCGATGCCCTTGTCGTCGACCACGTAGCCGCCCGAGTCGGAGCAGGCCACCACGGTGGCGCCCAACTGCTGGGCCTTCTCCACCGAGTAGATCGCCACGTTGCCCGAACCCGAGACCACCACGCGCCGCCCCTCCAGGGTCTTGCCCGCGCGCTCCAGCATCCTCTGCGTGAACAGCACGCTGCCGTACCCGGTGGCCTCGGTGCGCACCCGCGACCCGCCCCACTCCAGGCCCTTGCCGGTGATCACCCCGGCCTCCCAGCGGTTGGCCAGACGCCGGTACTGCCCGAACAGGTAGCCGATCTCCCGGGCGCCCACGCCGATGTCCCCGGCCGGGACGTCGGTGTGCTCACCCAGGTGGCGGTGCAGCTCGGTCATGAAGGACTGGCAGAACCGCTCGATCTCGGCGTCCGAGCGCCCCTTGGGGTCGAAGTCGCTGCCGCCCTTGCCGCCGCCGATGTTCATACCGGTCAGCGCGTTCTTGAAGATCTGCTCGAAGCCCAGGAACTTGACCACGCCCAGGTTCACGCTGGGGTGGAAGCGCAGGCCGCCCTTGTAGGGGCCCAGCGCGCTGTTGAACTCCACTCGGAAACCGCGGTTGACGTGCACCCGCCCCTGGTCGTCGCGCCAGGGAACGCGGAAGATCACCTGGCGCTCGGGCTCGCACAGGCGCTCCAGGATGCGCTGCTCGGCGTACTCGGGGTGCCGGGCCAGCGCCGGTGAGAGGTCGTCCAGCACCTCCAGCACCGCCTGCTGGAACTCCGGCTCATCCGGGTTGCGGCGCACCACGTGCTCGTAGGCGGACCGCACGCCGGGGTGGTGGTCACGGCGTTCCTCGGAGGAGAAGGGCATGGGTGGGCGTTCCTTTCGACGCGGGGGTGGAGCGGGCACCCCACACACCGTTGTGCCGGGAACCCCGAACAGGCGCACGCTGACGCCGCACGATGGGCTGTTCCGCGGCGCCGGGCTCTCCCCACGCCTGCGGACCATGACTGTGTGAGGAGTGTATTTCCTCGTTGTGAACATGCCCCGCGCGGGTGCGGTGCGCCCGGGAGCGCACCGCACCCGCACAGCTCGGGAGTCCACACAGTCAGCAGGGGGTGCCCGGCGGGGGCACGCCCCGGACTCCGACCCGGGGTCGTGTTTCCGCGGTGTTTCCGGCACATGACGCGTGCGTCCCGGCCCTCCCCGTCCACGCGCGCGGGAAACGTCCGCAGCCCGGGTCGGTCGGGCTCACCAGAGCCCCCGCTGCCTGAGGCGCGCCAGGCGCCGGCGCACGGCCGCCACCGCCTCGGACGCCGCCTCGCTGTGCGCGCGCCCACCGGTACGGGCGGGACGCGCCTGCCCGCGGCCCACCTGCTCCAGCGAGGCCCGCACCAGCGCCAACAGCTCCGGATCGGCCGCGCCGCCCTCCCCGTCGGGGGGCCGCGGCCCGGGGCTGCGCGGCCTCCCGGAGGGACACGGCCGCGTCCTCGCGGCGGCCCCCGCCTACACGGTCACGGCAGCGGGCGGGTGAGCCACGCCACCTCACCGCTGTCCTCCGTGGAGACGCGGTCCCGCTCGAACCCGAGCTTCTCCAGGACACGGAGCGAGGGCGTGTTCCAGGTGCCGACGGTCGACCAGAGCCTTCTCCGCCCGGTCGCCGCGGCAGCGGCGAGCACCGCGCCGGCCGCCTCGGTGGCGTAGCCGCGCCCGTGCGCGCGCTGGAACAGCTCGTAGGCGATCTCCGGCTCCTCCAGGGTGCAGCGGCCGACGACCAACCCGCAGTAACCGATGAAGTCACCCTCGTCGCGGCGCTGGACGGGCAGCAGGGCGATCCCCGTCGCCGCCGTCTCGGTGAGCCGCTTCGCGATGCCCGCCCGGACGTGCTCCACCGTGGGCGTTCCGTTGCCGCGTTCGGCGAGCAGGGCGCGCAGCCCATCGGCGTCCGACTCGGCCCAGGGCCGCAGCACCAGCCGCTCGGTCTCCAGGTGGAACGGCATCGTCTCGTAGGTGGGCATGCCCCCACACTGCCCCACCGCGTTTTCCGTTTCCGCCCCCATCCCCGTATGCGCCTGCGCTCCGTTGTGAGTTCTGCCTGGTCAGAGACGTCTTGGACCGGGAGCCTGACTACAGGGCGCGAAAACGGTCGAGGGCGTCCTTGGCGGCCTGGCCGATACCGGCGGTGTTGGTGGCGTGGGCGGCATCGTCGACGATGACGAGTTCGGCGGCGGGCCAGCGAGCGGCCAGGTCGTGTGCGGTGTCGCAGGGACCGCTGATGTCCAGGCGGCCGTTGATGAGCACGGCGGGCAGATGGGCGATGCGGCCGACGTCGTTCAACAGCTGGTCGGGGGCCAGGAAGCAGTCGTTGGCCCAGTAGTGGGTGACCAGACGGGCGAAGGTGGCACGAAAGGCCGGGTCCTCGAAACGGGGGTTGGGGGTGTGGCCGGGGGCGGTGGCCACGTGGGTGTCCTCCCAGGCGCACCAGGCGCGGGCGGCATCGAAGCGGACCCGGGGGTCGGGGTCGGCGAGGAGGCGGGCGTAGGCGGCCGGGAGCGCGGTGGGGTCGGCGCCGACGCCCGCGGCGGCGTAGAAGTCCTCCCACTGGGCGGGGAAGACACGGCGCATGCGGTGGGTGATCCAGAGGATCTCTTGGCGGGTGCCGGCGGTGACAGCGAACAGCACCAGGGAGCGCACGCGGTCGGGGTGGGTCTGGGCGTAGGCCAGGGCCAGGCAGGATCCCCAGGAGGCGCCCATCAGGTGCCAGGTGTCGATGCCCAGATGGGCGCGCAGGGCCTCGAAGTCGGCGATCAGGTGGTCGGTGGTGTTGGGGCCCAGGTCGGTGTCGATGTCGCCGGCGTCGGGGGTGCTGGCGCCAGCTCCGCGTTGGTCGAGCAGGATGAGCCGGTAGTGGGCGGGGTCGGTGAGCATCGACCAGTGCGAGTTGGAGGAGGAACCGGGGCCGCCGTGTACGCCTAGTACCGGTATCCCCTGGGGGTTCCCCAGTTCCTGCCAGAACAGGCGTTGGCCGTCAGGGCGTTCCAGGTAACCGCTGATGTAGGGGTGACTGTGGGGGTACACGGGACTTCTCCTGACGTGGCTGTTTGTAGGCGGGGGCATGGTCGGGCGCGGGGGCGGACGTGCAACGGTGCTGGCCCTGGCGCCTGCATTACTCGAGTAGTCGGGAAGAGGGAACCGCCTGAGGCCGAAGACCGGGGAACTGCTCTTGACGGTGGGGGCAGAGAGTCTCTCACTCCAGCCCTACCCGGTCCGTTCGGTGCTCAGCGCGGGGTTTCACCCCGATGTTCCTCACCCCGTCGCTCAGGCGAGCGGATCGGCGGCCCGGCCCATGCCGTGGTGCTCGGCCACCCCGCCCGCGCCGGCCGGATCCGTCGCATAGCCCGGCCGGGACCGGCCCCCTCTCCAGGTCCACCCCGCCGGAGGCGCACCCGCTCCCGGCGGGGGCGCCCTGCCGCCTCACTCCCGGTCCCGTGCGACCACCACGAGGTAACGGCAGGGCTCCCCGGTCCGGTTGCGGTACTCGCACGGCTCGGGCGCGCCCAGGTGCAGGCAGTCCCCCGCCTCCAGCACGTGCTCCACCTCGCCCTCCCGGAAGGCCAGCGTGCCCTCCAGCACCCAGACCTGGTGGTGGGTGAAGGCGTAGGACTCCGCCGGGTAGGCCACCCGCGCCCCCGGTGGCAGCTCCACCTCCACCAGCTCGATCGGCCCCCCGGAGGTGGGCGAGACCGCGCGCCGCCGGTAGCCGGTCTCCGGGTCGGTCCACACGGGCTGCTCGCGGGAGCGCACCAGGCGCCGGTCGCCCCGCTCGGCCCGTGCGATCAGCTCCGACAGGGTGATGCCCAGCGCCGCCGCCAGGCGCCCCAGCAGCGCGGCGGTGGGCTGGACGTCGCCGTTCTCGATCCGGCTGATCATGCCCCGCGAGACCCCCGAGCGCTCGGCCAGCGCGCTCCCGCTCATCCCCCGGGCCCTGCGCAGTTCCTGGAGCGTCGTGGCCAGGGCCACTCCCAGTGCGTCACTCATGCGTTCACTATAGAAGACAGTCTCGCTTACCATGATGGACATGAGTTCGATCCCGACCCTGCGCGACGCCACCCGGGCCGACGCGGCGGCGTGCGCGGCCCTCTACGCGCCCTACGTCACCGGCACCGCCATCACCTTCGAGTACGAACCCCCCACGGCCCAGGAGATGGCGGCGCGCATCGCCGCGTGCCAGGAGCGGCACGCCTGGGTCGTGCTGGAGGACGACCGGGGCATCGCCGGATACGCCTACGGCGGCCCCTTCCGCACACGCGACGCCTACCGGTGGACCTGCGAGGTCAGCGTCTACCTGCGCGTGGGACACCGGCGCACCGGCGCGGGCCGCGCCCTGTACGGCGCCCTGCTGCCGCGCCTGGCCCAACGCGGCATGCACACCGCCATCGCCTGCATGACCCTGCCCAACGACGCCAGCGTGGGCCTGCACCGCGCCCTGGGCTTCCAGGACGCGGGCGTCATGCGCCAGGCGGGCCGCAAGTTCGACGCCTGGCACGACATCGCCTGGGCCCAACTGGAGCTGTCCCGCAACGAAGCGCACCAGGACCGCTGACCGGGCACCGTCACGGCCAACCACGCCGGGCCGCGTGTCCGGCCGCGCGGGGAGCTCGAAGAACCGCATCGGCACAGGCTTCGTTAGAGTGGAATGCGTTCGCGACACCCCGTCCGACGACCCCCGACCGGGAACGGTGAACAGCGAATGACGGTGAGAGTACGGTTCGCCTGGTGGCTGTGCGGCATGTTCCTGGCGCTGGGGGCCGGCCTGTGCGGCCTGGGCGTGTGGCTCTGGGCGACCGCGGGCTCCGACCCGGGCCTGTCCGCCCTCATACCCGGGCTGATCGTCCTGGCCTTCGGCGCCGCCTACGTCCGCATGCCCTACTTCGTCCTCGCCCCGGGAAGGCTGACCGTGCCCATCATGCGGGGCAGCAGGGCCGAGACCGCCCTCGACCCGCGGGCGCGCCTGGACGCCAGCGGCACCCGGCTGACCATGACGGTCGGCCGCAGGACCACCGCCTCCCTTCCGGTGTACCGGTCGATGGCGCGCAGGGCGGACTGGGACCGTCTGCGTGCCCTCCTCGACGACCAGGACCACTCCGACGCACGCTGAGCGCGTCCAGCCCGCTCCGGGCGGCGGGCCGCACCGCCCCCGCCCCCGGTCAGGGGGAAGCGCGTCGCAGCCGCGCCGTATGCTCGTCAGCGGTCCGATCTCCCCGCCTGTGCCCAGGAGTACCGACGTGTCCCGCTTTCCCGCGCGCCACCGCCCCAAGGGGCTGGCCTTCGCCCTCGCCGCGGCGCTCGCCTTCGGGGGCGCGGGCGTGTTCGCCCGACCCCTGCTGGAGGCGGGCCTGGACCCCCTGCAGGTGACCTGGCTGCGCGTGGGCGGCGCGGCACTGCTGCTCTCCCCCCTGGCCCTGGTCCACTGGCGGCTGGTCCGGCGCCGCCCCCTGCTGGTGCTGGCCTACGGCGCCGTCCCCATGGCCGGGGTCCAGGCCCTGTACTTCGCCGCCGTGGCCCGCATCCCCGTCGGCATCGCCCTGCTCATCGAGTTCCTCGGCCCGGTCCTGGTCCTGCTGTGGCTGCGCGTGGTGCGCCGTACCCGCGTCTCCCCCGCCGCCGTGGTCGGCGTGGTCCTGGCCCTGGCCGGACTGGGCCTGCTGCTGGAGGTGTGGGCGGGCATGCGCCTGGACGCGCTCGGGGTGGCCCTGGCGCTGGGCGCCGCCGCCGGGCAGGCCGCCTTCTTCCTGCTCTCCGACAGCCTGGACGAGGACACCGACCCCCTGGCCCTGGTGGCCCTGGGCTCCCTGGTCGCCGCCCTGCTGCTCGGGCTGCTGGCCCGCCCCTGGGACCTGCCCTGGGCCACCCTGGGCGGGCCCGTCCACCTCGGCTCCCTGCCCCTGCCCGGATGGGCCGCGGCGCTGTGGCTGGGCCTGGTGTGCACCGCGCTGGCCTACGTCCTGGGCATCTCCGCGGTCCGGCGCCTGTCCCCCCAGGTGGCCGGAGCGGTCGGCTACCTGGAGGTGGTCACCGCGATCGCGCTGGCCTGGGCCCTGCTGGGCGAGGCCCTCAACCCCGCCCAGATCCTGGGCGCCGCAGTCATCGTCGCGGGCGCCCTGGTCGCCCAGACCGCCGTGCCCGTGGGCGCACCGCAGGACGAGACCGCCCCCGGGCCCCGGTTGCCCACCGCCCCCTGAAGCCCCCGGGCACGCCCCGGGAGCGGTGTGGGACGCGGGCGTCAGGACCCGGCCGCGGGGGCGGTGCGCACGTGTGCGCGCACCCCCTGAAGACCGAACAGGATGAGAAGCTCGACCGCACCGCCGTCAGCGCTGCCCAACCAGTGCGGCAGGGAGGTGTCGAACTCGGCCGCCTCACCCGGCGCCAACGTCAGGTCGCGCTCACCGAGCACCAACCGCAGGCGCCCGTTGAGCACGTACAGCCACTCGAAGCCCTCATGGGTCTGCGGGGCCGGCTCCAACGGCTCCGCCCGGGCGGGGATGACCATCTTGAACGCCTGCGTTCCGCCCGGCCGCCTGGACAGCGGCACGAAGACCATCCCGAACCGCCGGATCGGCTTCAGGTGGATGCGGGGGTCGCCCGTGCGCGGAGCGCCGACGAGATCGTCCAGGGGCACGCCGTAGGTACGGGCCAGCGGCAGCAGCAACTCCAGGGTCGCCCGGCGCCGACCGCTCTCCAGCCGCGACAGGGTGCTCTCCGAGACCCCGGTCGCCGCCGCCAGGTCGGCGAGCGTGATGCCCCGCTCGCGGCGCAGCGCGCGCAGCCGCGGCCCCACCACGCCGAGCACGTCCTCCGTTTCGCGGTCCACGGGGCCATCTTGCCATAACCGCAAGTTCTCGTGCCAAAACCTGCCGGTTCCCGTCAAGCTGGGCGCACCTCTACGGAAGGAGCCCCGATGGACACCACCGACCCGGTCGCGTTCTGGGACGACGTCCACGCCGCCCGTCCGGCGGCCGCCGACCCGCCACCCAACCAACGCCTCACCGAGACGGTCACCGGTCTGACGCCCGGCCACGCCCTGGACCTTGGATGCGGTGGCGGCGGCGACGCGCTCTGGCTCGCCCGGCGGGGGTGGCGCGTCACCGCCGCCGACATCTCGGCCGTGGCGCTCGAGCGGCTCAGCGGCCTCGCCCGCGCACGGGGGCTGGGTGACCTGGTCGTCGCCGAGCGGCACGACCTGCACCGGTCCTTCCCCGGCGGACGCTTCGACCTGGTCTGCGCCCACTGCCTCCACACGCCCTTCGACCTGGACCGAAGCGCCGTCCTGCGCTCGGCCGCGCACGCGCTGCGCCCGGGCGGGCGGCTGCTGGTCGTCGACCACGGCTCCACCGCGCCGTGGTCGTGGAACCAGGACCCCGACACCCGGTACCCGGGCCCGCGAGAGGTCGCCGAGGGTATCGGCCTGGACCCGGGAACGTGGGCGGTGGAGCGGGCCGACGCGCCCCGACGGACCGCGACCGGCCCGGGCGGACGCACCGCCGAGGTCACCGACCACGTCCTGATCATCCGCCGCACCGCCTGACCCGGCGCCGGGCACCGAACCCACAGGGGGAAGCACCATGCCCACCACCGCCCACCGCCACGACACCCCTCCACCCCGCACCGGGAGCGGCGAGACCGCGGTCCTGCGCGGCTTCCTCGACTACCTCCGGGCCTCGGTCGCCGCGAAGGTCGACGGCGCCCCCGAACCGCGGGTCCGCACGGCCGGGGTGCCCTCGGGCACGAACCTGCTCGGCCTGCTCCACCACCTGGCCCTCGTCGAGCGCTCACTGTTCCTCGGGGAGGAGGTCGGCGACTGGCAGGCGACCTTCCGGGCCGCGCCGACGGACAGCGTGGCCGACGTCGTGGCCCGGTACCGCGGGGCGGTCGGGGACGCGAACACGGTCCTCGACGGGTGCGCCGACCTCGGCGCCCCGCTCCCCCGGTCGCGGCCGGGGCGGCCCGCTCCCAGCGTCCGCTGGGCCCTCGTCCACATGATCGAGGAGACCGGCCGCCACGCCGGACACGCCGACATCCTCCGCGAACTGGTCGACGGCTCGACCGGGCGCTGAACCCCCGCACCTCCCTCCGCGCGCACGGACGGGCGCCGGCCCCGCGCACACGCGACCGGGCCCGGCGGAAGGGGAGTGGTCTTCCGCCGGGCCCGGTCTGTTATCAGAGGGACTGTGGGGGTCAGGAACCGCCGGTGGCCGCCTCGACCTCCGACATGAACCGCTCAGCGGCCTCGGCCGGGGTCAGGTCACCGAAGACCATCTCCTCGCTGACGCGCTTGGTGATCTCCACGACCTGGCCGGCGCCGATCGGCGGCGGCGGGTTGCCGTCCACGATCGTGTCCTCGATCTCGGACAGGAAGACCGCGCTGCGGGCGTCGGCCTCGGGCAGCGAGTTCAGGATGTGGGCGCGCACGTCGACGTTGGCGGGCAGGCCGCGGTCGGCCAGGATCAGCTCGGCCGCCTCGTTGCTGTTGAGCAGGAAGTCCACGAAGCGGGCCGCCTCCTCCGGGTGGTCGGTGCCCGAGGAGATGGCGTAGAACATGGCCGGCTTGAAGTACATGCCGGTCCGCTCGTGCTCGGTCTCACCGGGGTAGCGCAGCAGCTCGATGTCGCGGCCCGCGGACGCGGAGATGCCGCCCAGCTGGTTGGTCCAGAAGTGGGCCATCGCGCCCTTGTTGGTGGACAGCACCGACTGGTCCGGACCGCCCGCCTCGATCTCCACGCTCTCGGAGGCGCCGGGCTGGCCGCCGTTGTCCAGCAGGTCCTGGGTGACCTGGAACCACTCCTCCAGGGTCTCCTGGGAGAAGCCGAGCGAGCCGTCCTCGTTGTAGAGGTTCTCGCCGCGCTGGCGGGCGAAGATCTGGAAGCCCGACTCGTTGTAGGTCATGCTCTGGGTGCCGACGATCTCGCCGTCGGTGGCCTCGGTGATCTCCGCGGCGATCTCGACGTAGTCGTCCCAGGTCCAGGTCGAGTCGTCGGGCATCTCCACGCCCGCCTCCTCGAAGGCCTGCGGGTCGGCCAGGATCGCGTAGGCGTTCACGCCGGTGGCCACACCGTAGGTCTGGTCGCCCAGGTTGCCGCTCTCGGCGACCAGCGGGTCGATCTTGGACAGGTCCAGCTCGTCGCTGACCTCGCCGAGGTCCAGCAGCGCGCCGCGCTCGGCGTACTCGCGCAGGTAGCGCTCCTCCTGGGTCATGATGTCGGGCGCGTCGTTGGCGGCCGTGCTGGTGGCCAGGCGGTCCCAGTAGCCCGCCCAGTCGGTGTAGTCCGCGACGATCTTGATGTCGGGGTTCTCGGCCTCGAACAGGTCGATGACCTGCTGGGTGGTGGCGTGCCGGTCGTCCGCTCCCCACCAGGAGAAGCGCAGTTCCACGACGCCGTCATCACCGGATCCGGAGTCCCCGCCGCAGGCGGTGGCGGCCATGACGATGGCCCCGACCGCGGCGGTCACGGACAACAGGGGGCTGCGGCGGCGGGCCCGGGGGCGCCCGCTGTGAGGGTGGGTACGCATGGGTTGGTTTCCCTTCGACTACTTGATTCCGGTGGTGGCGATGCCCTTGACCAGGTATCGCTGTCCCGCGAGGAAGAACCCGAAGACCGGCCCCAGGGCGACCACCGACATCGCGAACAGCGGACCCCAGGAGGTCTGCGAGGTGGAGTCGACGAAGGTGCGCAGGGCCACGGGGACGGTGTACATGTCCGGGCTCGTGAGGAAGATCAGCTGGCTGAAGAAGTCGTTCCACGTCCAGATGAAGGTGAAGATGGCGGTTGTGGCCAGGGCGGGCAGGGACAGCGGCAGGATCAGCTGGAGGAAGATCCGCACGTGTCCGCAGCCGTCGATGCGCGCGGCCTCGTCCAGGTCACGGGGCAGTCCGCGGATGAACTGCACCATGAGGAAGATGAAGAACCCGTCCGTGGCCAGCAGCTTGGGCACGATCAGCGGCAGGAAGGTGTTGATCCAGCCCAGCTCGGCGAACAGGATGTACTGCGGCACGATCACCACGTGGATGGGCAGCATGATCGTGGCGAGCATGATGGCGAAGAACAGCCGCTTGCCGCGGAACTCCAGGCGGGCGAAGGCGTAGGCGGCCATCGAGCAGCCCACCAGGTTGCCGATGATCGCCCCGGCCACCACGATCGCCGAGTTCAGCAGGTAGTGGTGGAAGGGGTGCTGCAGCGCCGTCCAGCCCTCGGGGTAGTTGCCGAAGCTGAAGGTCTCCGGGATCAGGCCGGGCGCGCGGAAGATCTCCTCGGTCGGCTTGAAGGAGCTGGAGAGCATCCACAACAGCGGGTAGAGCATGAGCAGCCCGAACCCGATGAGCCCGACGTGGGTGAGCAGTCGTCGTAGGTGTTGGGCCCGGGTGCGCTCGCCGGAGCTGGCGCGGGCCGTCGTCTCAGTCGCCATAGAAGACCCAGTACTTGGAGGCGAGGAAGTTCACCGCGGTGAACCCTCCGATGATCATCAGCAGCAGCCACGCCATCGCCGAGGCGTATCCCATGTCGAAGGCGCCGAAGCCGCGTTGGTAGAGGTAGAGCGTGTAGAAGAGCGTGGAGTCGGAGGGGCCGCCCGTGCCGCCGCTGACGATGAACGCCTGGGTGAAGGTCTGGAAGGCGTTGATGATCTGCAGCACCAGGTTGAAGAAGATGATGGGGGTGAGCATCGGCACGGTGATGTTCCAGAACCGGCGCATCGGGCCCGCACCGTCCACCGCGGCGGCCTCGTAGTACATGGCCGGGATCTGCCGCAGGCCCGCCAGGAAGATCACCATCGGCGCGCCGAAGGTCCACACGTTGAGCACGATCAGGGTGCCCAGCGCGTAGTCGGGGTGGGAGACCCAGCCCTCGCCCTGGATGCCGAAGAAGGCCAGCACCTGGTTGATCAGGCCCTCGGCGCCGAAGACCTGGCGCCACAGGATGGCGATGGCCACGCTGCCGCCCAGCAGGGAGGGCAGGTAGTACACCGACCGGTACAGAGGCAGTCCGCGCACGCCCCGGTCCAGCACCATCGCCAGGGCCAGGGCCAGGGCCAGCTGGAGCGGCACCGACACGAACACGTACACGAACGTGACCCTCAGCGCGCTGTGCAGCCGGGAGTCGCCGAGCATCCGCTCGTAGTTCTCCAGGCCGACCCAGTTGTGGTCGCCGATGAGGCTGTAGTCGGTGAAGGAGAAGTACAGCGAGGCCATCAGGGGGCCGGCCGTGATGAACGCCAGGCCCAGGAACCAGGGGGCCAGGAAGCCGTAGGCGGCGAGGTTCTCGTTGCGCTTCTTGCCGGGAGCCGGGGGCTTGCCGGTGCGACGGCGCGGCGCGGCGGCGGCCGGGCCGTCCGGAGCCTTGGCGGGCCGTCGTTGCAGGAGGGCGCTCACGGGGACCCACCCTCCCGTGGGGCCACCGCCGGGGCGCTGGCGGACGCGTGCGGTCCTGGATTCATGGAAACTGCCAATCTCGTTCGGAAGGGCGCGTACGCTGTGTCAGAGAACACGGGGTGAGCTGCTGAAACCCGTTCTGGTAAGCGCTATCCACGTACTAAGATGTTCAGTTTCTAGCACCGGGTTACATGGGTGTCAACGCTAGGTTTCGGCAAAACTGTGATCCACACCCCAGATCGTTACCCTTCGGGGGCACCCCTGAGGGCCCTGCTTCCCCGTCCGGCGCGCCTTTCCCACACTTTTCCGCAACTCTTCGAACTGGTGTCACTACTTTGAGTTGAGGATCTCGGAGTGGCGACGACTGCTCCCGTGCCCTTGCCGTTCACTTCGGAAAGCGTTTACCATGCCCTCTGTGAACCACACCACTCCACGCAGGTACGCGATCGTCGGCACCGGCTCCCGCGCCCGGATGTACACCCGGGCGCTGACCGGGACCCACCGGGACCGGGGACGGCTGGTCGCCCTCTGCGACACCAACACCACCCGCATGGCCGTGCACAACCGGATCGTCACCGACGCCGGACTCGACCCCGTGCCGACCTACTCCCCCGACGACTTCACGCGCATGCTCAAGGAGCAGGGGGTCGACGAGGTCATCGTCTGCACCGTCGACCGCACCCACGCCGACTACATCGTGGCCGCCCTGGACGCCGGATGCGACGCCATCACCGAAAAGCCCATGACCGCCGATCTGGACGGCCTGCGGCGCATCAACGAGGCCCAGGCGCGCACCGGCCGCCGGGTGACCGTCGGCTTCAACTACCGCTACAACCCCGTCCACCGCCAGCTGCGCGACCTCATCACCTCCGGAGCCATCGGCGAGGTCGGCTCGGTGCACTTCGAGTGGCTGCTGGACCTGCGCCACGGCGCCGACTACTTCCGCCGCTGGCACCGCGACAAGGCCCAGTCCGGCGGCTTGCTCGTCCACAAGGCCAGCCACCACTTCGACCTCGTCAACTGGTGGATCGGCGCACGCCCCACCGACGTCTACGCCTCGGGCCGCCTGTTCTTCTACGGCGAGGACAACGGCCGCCGCCACGGCCTGGCCGCCGACTACGAGCGCGCGCACCGCGACTCCGCCGCCGAGAACGACCCCTTCGCCCTGCACATGGACGACAGCGAGGACCTGCGCGCCCTGTACCTGGAGGCCGAGCACGAGGACGGCTACCGCCGCGACCTCAACGTCTTCGGCCCCGGCATCACCATCGAGGACGACATGTCGGTGCTGGTCGGCTACGACACCGGCGCCCGCCTGACCTACCACCTGGTCGCCTACGCCCCCTGGGAGGGCTACCGCATCTCCATCACCGGCAGCAGGGGCCGCCTGGAACTGGACATGACCGAGTTCGAGTACACCTCGCCCCACCAGGACGAGGCCACACCCGTACGCGGCATGCCCGCCCCCAAGGAGCACACCACCGCCCGCCTGTGGCTGCGCCGCCACTGGCAGCCGCCCGAGGAGATCCCGGTCGCGGTGGGCGAGGGCACCCACGGCGGCGGCGACCAGCTCATGCTCGACTCCCTCTTCGGCGGCACCGACGACGGCATCCGCCCCGACCACGCCGACGGCGGCAACGCCCTGCTCACCGGACTGGCCGCCAACGCCTCCATCGCCTCGGGCACCCCAATCCGCGTCGCCGACCTGCTCGGAGACAGCTGATGAGCGCGCCCGTGCCCGTCCTGCTGGCCGGAGTCCACGGACACGGCCGCACCCACCTGCGCTCCCTGCGCGCCATGGCCGACACCGGCCTGGTCCGCCTGGTGGGCCTGTGCGACCAGCGTCCCGTCCCCGAGGGCGACGACCTGGAGGGACACGGACCGCTGCCCTGGCACTCCGACCTGGGTGAGGCCATCGACCGCACGGGCGCGCGGGTCACCATCCTGTCCACCCCCATCCACACCCACCTGCCCCTGTCCCGCACCGCCCTGGAACACGGCTCCCACGTGCTCCTGGAAAAGCCCACCACCGCCACCCTGGCCGAGTTCGAGGAACTCACCGCGGCCGTGGACGCCTCCGGACTGGCCTGCCAGGTCGGCTTCCAGAGCCTGGGCTCGGCCGCCGTGGCGGCCGTGCGCGCGCTCATCGACGACGGAGCCGTGGGGCGCGTGCGCGGTATCGGCGGCGCGGGCACCTGGGTGCGCACCTCCGCCTACTACGACCGCGCCCCCTGGGCCGGGCGGCGCCGCCTGCAGGGACGCGACGTGGTCGACGGGGCGCTGACCAACCCCTTCGCCCACGCCCTGGCCACCGCCCTGGCGGTGGCCGGCGCCCAGGAGGAGGCGCCCGCCGGGGTGGAGCTGGAGATGTTCCACGCCCACCCCATCGAGGCCGACGACACCTCCTGCGTGCGCGTGCGCACCCGGGACGGGCTTCCCATCACCCTGGCGGTGACCCTGTGCGCCCCCGAACACCTGCCGCCGCGCCTGGTGGTGCACGGCGAGCGCGGACGCATCGAGTTCGAGTACACCCTGGACCGCGTCACCCTGCACCGCCCCGGGCACGCCCCGGCCACCACCACCCACCCGCGCACCCCGCTGCTGGCCAACCTCCTCGCCCACGTGAACGAGGGCGAGCCCCTGCTGGTGCCGCCCCGGGCCACCCGCGCGTTCATGCACGTCCTCGAACGGGTGCGCACCGCCCCCGACCCGGTGTCCCTGCCCGCGCACATGCAGCGCCGGCACACCACCGACGAAGGCGTGCGCCGAATCATCCCCGGCATCGACACCCTGATCCACCGCAGCGCCGAACACCTGGCGCTGTTCTCCGAACTCGACCCCGCCTGGGCCGCCGCCCGGTCGGCGGGGCCGACCGACGCGAAGGCCACACCGTGACCACCCTGGCCCTGGACGGCCGCGACCTCGCCGTCCTGCACGACGGAACCGACATCGAACCCACCCTGTCCCCGCGCCCC
The DNA here is from genome assembly GCF_009830945.1 of Nocardiopsis sp. FR4. Classification (GTDB taxonomy): domain Bacteria; phylum Actinomycetota; class Actinomycetes; order Streptosporangiales; family Streptosporangiaceae; genus Nocardiopsis. The sequence goes on from NZ_VWVV01000019.1 coordinate 122,031, forward strand.
TACCTGCACCCGGTGCGCACCCTGGCCGGAACCGCGGTCACCGAGCTGCGGCCCGCCGACCACCTGCACCACCTCGGGGTGAGCGTGGCCGTGCCCGACGTCTCCGGAACCAGCTTCTGGGGCGGGCGCACCTTCACCCGCGACCGGGGGTCGGTGCTGCTGGACAACCACGGCCGGCAGAACCACGTGTCCTGGCTGGAGCAGAGCCCGCACCGGCGCGTGCAGGCGCTGTCGTGGACCGACCCCGGCGGCGTCGAGCTGCTCGCCGAGGAACGCACCCTGCACGCCCTCGGCCTGGACGAGCACACCTGGGTGCTGGACGTGCGCGTACGCCTGCGCAACACCGCCCGCCGCGACCTGAGCATCGGCAGCCCCGCCACCAACGGACGCCCCGGCGCCGGCTACGGCGGCCTGTTCTGGCGCGCCCCCGTCGCCGAGGCCCCGCCCCGCGTCCTGGGCGCCGACGGCCTGGAGGGCGAGAAGGCCCTGCACGGCTCCCGCGCCCCCTGGCTGGCCCTGTCCGGCACCGACCGGGCGGGCGCGCGGTGGACCCTGCTCCTCCTCCAGCCCGGGGAGCACACCGACCCGTGGTTCCTGCGCGCCGAGGAGTACCCCGGGGTGGGACCCGCCCTGGCCTGGGACGAACGCCTGCCCGTGCCCGAGGGCGCCCTCCTGGAGCGCCGCCTGCGCGTGGCGGTGCGCGACGGCCACCCCGACGCCGCGGCCCTGGAGGAACTGGCCGCGACCGCGCGGTCGCTGGACTGAACACCCGCCTCAGGGGGTGCCGGGGCAGCACGAAGCCGGGCGGCCTGGGGACCCCCGCTATCCACGCTAGGGCGCCACGCCACCCGCCCACCAGGCCCCGCCCACACCTGTGGACAACCGCCCCGGCCCCCGGGGCACGACAAGGAAGACAACACCCATGCGCGTTCTCGTCACCGGCGGCTCCGGGCGGCTCGGCCGCAGCGTCGTGTCCGTCCTGGTCGACCGAGGCCACCAGGTCACCTCCGCGGACACCGCCCCGGCCCAGCTGCCCGCGGGCGTGGAGACCGTCACCGCCGACCTGCTCGACCCCGCCGCCCTGGAGGAGGCCTTCGCCCGCGCCCGCCCCGAGGCGGTCGTCCACCTGGCCGGGATCGCCGTGCCCTTCGCCCGCCCCGACGTGGAGACCCTCCAGGTCAACACCGGCCTGGCCTGGGCCGTGCTCTCCGCCGCCGTCGCCCACGGCGCCCACTCGGCCGTGGCCGCCTCCAGCCCCACCGTCTACGGGTACAACACCCCCTCCTGGGCGCCCCGCTACCTGCCCCTGGACGAGGACCACCCGGTCGCGCCCTGGCACGCCTACGGGCTGAGCAAGTCGATCATCGAGGACACCGTCCGGGCCCTGGCCCGCACCAGCCCCACCTGCGTGCTGACCTGCGTGCGCCCCGGGTACGTGGTCGCCCCCGAGGAGTGGGAGGGCGCCCCCACCCAGCAGGGGCACACCATGGCCGAACGGCTGGCCGACCCCGCGCTGGCCGCCGTGTCCCTGTTCAACTACGTCGACGCCCGCGACGCCGCCGAACTGTTCGCCCTGGTGATCGAGAACCCCGCCCGGCTGCGCGGCGGCCAGATCCTCAACGCCATGGCCCCCGACCCCCTCGCCCCCGGCCCGGTGGACACCCTGCTGCCCCGCTACCACCCCACCACCGCCGGGGCCGCCGCGGCCCTGGCCGACGGACGCGCGGTCTTCTCCTCCGAGGCGGCCCGCACCGCCCTGGGATGGATCCCCACCCGCACCTGGCGCGAACAGTTGCGCGCCACCACCGACCAGCCCTGAGACCAGTGGGGCTGGAGAGGCAAATGAGGCGTCCTGACGGCCGTGAGCGGGCCGGGAGCTCCGCTAGGGTAGGAAAGAGTTTTCCCATGGGCCGAGGCAGGAGAGGGAGCGGCGTGGAGTCCGGTTATGTGACGCTGGAACAGGTCGCCGAACACGCGGGAGTGTCCCTGGCGACGGCCTCCCGGGTGATCAACGGCAGCACCCGGCAGGTGAGCCAGCGTCTGCGCGACAAGGTCACCGCCAGCGCCCGCGAGCTCGGCTACCTCGCCAACGCCTCGGCCCAGACCCTGGCCCGCAACAGCAGCTCCCTGGTCGGCCTGCTGGTCCACGACATCTCCGATCCCTACTTCTCCTCCATCGCCGCCGGGGTGACCCGCCACACCGAGGAACAGGGCCTGGTCCTGGTCCTGGGCACCACCAGCCGCTCCCCCCAGACCGAGAGCCGCATCCTGGCCACCCTGCGCGCCCACCGGGCCCGCGCGGTGGTCCTGGTGGGCTCGCGCTCCACCGACGAGGAGAGCAACCGGCGCCTGGCCGAGGAGATCCGCCTCTTCCGTCGCCAGGGCGGCCGGGTGGCGTGCGTGTCCCAGGAGGGCCTGCCCGCCGACACCGTCACCCCCGACAACCACACCGGCGCCTCCGACCTGGCCCGCCGCCTCATCGCCCAGGGGCACCGCGAGTTCGCCATCCTGGCCGGGCCCACCGACCTGCAGACCGCCCGCGAACGCCTGGACGGCTTCCACTCCGCTCTCTCGGGAGCGGGGCTCGCCCTGGCCCACCACAACGTCGTGCACGGCGCCTTCACCCGCGACGGCGGTTACGAGTCCACCCGCCGCCTCATGGCGGTGGGCACCGACGCCACCTGCCTGTTCGCGGTCAACGACGTCATGGCCACGGGGGCGATGGCGGCCCTGCGCGACCTGGGCCTGCGGGTGCCCGCCGACCTGTCGGTGGCCGGGTTCGACGACATCCCCACCCTGCGCGACCTCACCCCCGCGCTGACCACCGTGCGCCTGCCCCTGGAGGAGATGGGCGAGCGGGCCGCCGCCCTGGCCCTGGACGGCGAACCCGCCGACCAGCCCCGCGTGGTCACCGTCCGCGGCGAGGTCGTCGAACGCGAGAGCACCGCCCCGCCCACACGCTGACCCGCGCGAACACCGACCCGCCGCCCCCGCGGCGGACCCGCCTTGACCTTGACACGGTGACAAGCACTTCACTACGTGCCAAGGAGGTGGTCCCGATGACCAAGACGCCGCAGGACACCGCGCGAACGCTCCAGGCCCTGGAGGACGGCCGTGCGTCCGTGCGCGTGCGGGCGGCCCTGGCGCTCGGCACGACGCCGGACCCGCGCTTCGTCGACACCCTCGTCGAGCGGTGCGCGACCGAGCCCGAGTTCTTCGTCCGCGACATGTTGACCTGGGCGCTCACCCGGCACCCGGCGTCCGTGACGCTCCCCGCGCTGCTCCGCGAAGTCCGCTCCGAACGAGCGCAGGCGCGCAGCCAGGCGCTGCACACACTGTCCAAGATCGGCGACCGGCGGGCGTGGCCGGCGATCACACGGGCGCTCCTGACCGACCCCGACGACGAGGTGGCCCGAAGCGCCTGGCGGGCCGCGGTCGTGCTCGTACCGCAAGGCCAGGAGCCCGAACTGGCCGCCGTGCTGGCCGCACAGCTCGGGCGCGGCGAACGGGAGACCCAGCTGAGCCTCAGCCGGGCGCTGGTCGCACTGGGCGAGGCCATCGTGCCGACCCTGCGCGCCGCGACGAAGGCCCCCGACCCGCGCGTGCGCGCGCACGCCCTCGCCACCGAACGGCTGCTGAGCGATCCGGAGACCGGATTCGAGTTCGCGATCGAGGAGGCCAAGCGCGTCGTGGCCCTGGGCGGGTCCGGGCGGGAGGGACACTAGGACGTGTTGATCGGTGAGGTGGCGCGGCGGTCCGGAGTCAGCGCCCGCATGCTCAGGCACTACGAGTCGCTCGGCCTGATCAGGCCGTCGAGCCGTACGGGCTCCGGCTACCGGGAGTACTCCGGCGAGGACATCCGGAGGATCTTCCATATCGAGAGCCTGCGGTCGCTGGGGCTGTCGCTGCGCGAGATCGGGCGCGCGCTCGACGACCCCGGCTTCACGCCCTCGGGGCTCGTCGACGACCTCATCCGCCAGACACGCGCCCGCATCGCGGCCGAAACCGAGCTGCTCACCCGGCTGCGCCGGATCGACGCGGCCGGACCCGCCGACTGGGAGGACGTCCTGCAGACCATCGCGTTCCTCCAGGCGCTGGGGTCCACGAGCGCGACCGCGCGCCAGCGCGCGGCCCTGTCCCCGGTCGAGGGGGCTCCGGTGGAGGCCCTGGTCGAGGCGGTTCTGAGCGAGACGGAGCCGAACGTCGCCGGGGCCCTTCAATGGGCGCTGGCGCGCTCGGGCGACGGCGGCACGGCACTGTTGGCCCGGGGCCTCGCCTCACCGGTGGCCGCGGTGCGCGCACGCGCCGCCCGGGCCCTCGTCGAGATGCCCGGCGCCGAGGCCACCGCCCGGCTGCGGGAGGCCCTCGCCAACCCCGACACCGTGGTCCGCGAGTACGCGGCCCTGGCGCTCGGAGCACGCGGAGTGGCCGACGCGATCCCGGCACTCGTCGACATGGTCGCGGAGGGAAGCAAGGACACCGACGCGGCCGACGCGCTGGGCATGCTGGCGGGCGACACCGCGACGGCGGACCAGATCGCCGCCAGGATCATCGACCGCCTCGCCCACGACGGCACGCGGGCTTCCGCGCGCGTATGGCTGACCCAGGCGCTGGCGGACATCCCGGGGCCCGTGGCATCACGCGCCCTCACGGAGCTGTCCCGGGACGGGGACCGCGCCGTCGCACTGACCGCGGCGTACCTTCTCCGGCGCAGGGGCTGAGAACCGGAGGGAGCCGCTGACCGGGGACCGGGACGCGACACCGGTCCGCACGGACCTCACCGACCGCCCCGTCCCCTATCCCGCACCAGGATCCGTGTCGGCGCACCGGTGTTCTGCGGCGAAGAGGTCGCCCTCATCCGCCGCGACCGCGCCGCCTCGACCCACCACACCCCGCAGGGCGGCAACGTCGAACCCGGTGAGGACCTGTTCGCCGCGCTCCCACGCGAGCTCGGGGAGGAGTTGGACCCGGGCCCGCACCGCCTCCACGCAAACCGCACCTGCTCTACCGGCTGCACGTCACCCCCTCCGTTCGCGGTGCGCTGGCGACGGAGGAGTACGACGAGCAACCCGACGGCGGTCATGAGGTAGGCGCCATCGCGCGGGTGCACCACCGCGCAACCGCCGACCTACCGCTCTTCCCCCCGATCAACCCCAGCTCGACAGAGAAGGGGCCGCTCCGCGAACGCCTGGATCAGAACGGCCGGTGGCGGTAAGCCGAGCCTCGACGGCCCTCCACCGCCACGGGTCGTTCGGTCGCTGCCCAAGCCCCGACCTCGCGGGTCATCGCCAGCGCCGCAAGACCCCGCCGCCCGAGCACCCGTGCCCCGGTGAAACGGGGGTGCGGGCCGCGATCTTCGACGGGACCGTGCAGGTGGCCTCGATCCGGATCTGGCTCCGGGACCTGACCCGTTCAAAACAGTGCCTAGCGCTCGGTGCCGGGCTTCCCCGGCTCTGGCTCGGGGGCAGACTCGGGAGCCGGGTCCAGGGGGTCGTACTCGCGGCTGCCGACACCGGGGTCGCCCTTGGATCCGTACACGAGGGGTCTCCTTCTCCGGCGCGCCCAACGGCACGAACATCGCGATGTTGCCACCGTTTTGGTAGAGCCCGGTCATGCCCCCGAAGAAATAAACATGTGTCCCACCCAACCACACCGTAGAAGTTTTCACCGGTCCGCTGTGAGGGCCTCCGGAGTGGCAGGGGCGAACCTCGTTTGCGGCCGGTGACACGTTCGTTGACGGCACCCGATGTCCGCGCCGGAAGCACCGGTCCGAGGGGCCCCGGGCCGTCTAAGCGGCTGCGTAGGTGATGATGGCATCAGCCAGAGTGTGCTTCAGGCCAGCGATCTTTCCCTCTCGGGGGTTTCCCCACACGAAACCAGCGGGGAGTCCTCCGTCCGGCGCGCCGAACCGCGAGTGAGCACCCAACAGCCTTCCCGGTGCACCACGGAGTACCGCTTACCGTAGGCCCCCTGGTCGAAAGTCGGAGGCCGCCCCCCTCTGCCCCCTTGAGCCGGTGGTGCTCACGCTGGCCGCGGGGCTGAGCGATCGTCGCTTTGATCCCTCTCCCGCGCAGATGGTCCCGGTTGGCGCGGCTGGAGTAGGCCCGCACGCTGGTGCGATACCGGCGAGGAGTTCTTCGCCGTTGCTGGCGTCGATCCGCAGCCGGTCGGCGATCCTTTGCCAGGTGCCGTCGGTGCACCAGCCGCGGTGGCGTCCGGCGGCGCTCTCCCAGGGCCCGTAGCGTTCGGGCAGATCACGCCAGGGATACCGGTGCGGGTGCGGAACGGGATCGCGTTGATGACCTTGCGGTGGTCGGCCCAATCCGCTTCTGTGACTCTAGACAACCAGGTAGTCACTGTCGGCGCTCAGAGCGGTCAGGCGCCGAAACCCGGCGCGCCGCTCCCGTCGGAAGGCGCGCGGGTGGCAGCCGCCCAACACAGCCGTCGACCGGAACGTCCCGCGCGCGTCCACGGTGCCCGGCGCGGTCAACACTCCCCCTCCACCATGGGGTGCCCGTGTTCGAGGTAGGCGGTGGCACCCCGCTCACGAGCGGCCAAAGCCGCTCTGACGCGGCGGGCCACGTGGGCGGACAGCAGCTCGCCGAGGCGGTCGGGGGCGACCCAGGCCCACCCCGACAGCTCGTCCGGGGGAAGCCTAAGCTCTGCGTTCTCGGGCAGACGGACGACGAACAACCACTGGAGGGCAGCGGTGCCCCCGGCGCGGGGCGGCACCCAGTCAACCGCGGCCAGATGCTCGATGACGGCCTGGACGCCGAGTTCCTCGGCCAGCTCCCGGCGGCACGCCGCCAGCGGGGACTCGTCCTGTTCGATGATGCCTCCGGGGAGGCCCCACGGTTGGTCGGGTCTGTAGACGCGCTCCACCAGCAGCACCTCCCCCGCCGGGGAGCGGATGAGCGCGCCCGCCGCCCCCCGGACGCCGGGCGGACGTACACGGAACTGCTGCTCGTCTCCGGTGTCGGTGCGTCCCATCCGTTCGAGCCTAGGGCACCGCCCCGGCCGGTGACGTTCAGCCCACACGGTGACGCCCCTCCCGGACACCGTCGCGGTCGACTGGGTGCCGCCCCGCGGCGGACGCACCGCCGCCCTGCAGTGGCTGTTCACCGCCAGCCTTCCCGAGAACGCCGAACCGCGGCTGCCTCCGGACGAACTGTCGGACTGGGCCTGGGTCGTTCCCGACCGCCTCGGCGAGCTGCTGCCCGCCCATGTGGGGGGCGGACCAAGTACGCCGGAAAGCGGCAATGGGCTGATCAACAGCCCTGATTGCATCCGCCTTGGAGGGTCCTGCTCCTGTTCGGTTGCGATTCGGTGAAGCGCCGGGAATACCCCGGTCCTCTGTCGCTACCGTGTCGGCGACCCCCGCCCCTGTCCTGGAAGAGGGCCCCGCCGATGACCTCGATCGAGCGCACGGCCTACCCGCGGTTCAAGAAGCTGACCTCAGCGCGGACGCTGCACCTGTCCTTCACCTGCCCGCCGACCAGCCCATTGCCGCTTTCCGGCGTACTTGGTCCACACCCCACAAGGCCGCCGCCCTGGAAGCGCTCGTCACCGACCGGTGAGGTTCGGTCACGTTTGCGTCTGGTGCCACGTTCGTTAACGACACCCGTCGTTTTCGTGTTCTAATGTTCCTCAACCCCCGTTAGAGAACGTGCCACCAGCCGCAAATAGTGGTGACATCCCTGGTCAGGATCCCACTTGCAAAGCTCGGGAGTGTCAACAAACGACCATGTGCATGGGCTAGCAACACACGTGAGAAAACTTCATGATCAATGGTGGCGTAGGTAACGCCGTGGATGGTTCGGCCCGGACTGTGATGGCATGCTTCAGACTCGCTGTCATGCCCAGCCCCTTTTCCGACCGAGTGCAATAAGTACTGCAGTTGGATAGGGATTGATGCATAACCCTCCATACTTTGAGGCCCGAGTCTATTGGAAGTTGAAATAATATGTGGAGAGTTCTCTTTTACGCGACCCCCGTGAGCTTGGTCCTAGCACTGCTCTTCATCGCCATTGCAACTCTCGCTGTTGCTTGGACATCTTTCCATTCAAGAGGTGGAGTGTCCCGCCTGGCGCGCGCCACTCTGGTAATTGCATCAGTGGGTTATATAGCTATTTTGGCGTTGCCCATTGGGGAAGGTGGGGGTTACGAGGGAAGTCGTAGCATCCAGTGGGATCCACTGTCTTTCCTGAAAGATATCCCATTGGAACTCGAAGCGGTCAAATCTCCGGAGGGGAGTTATCTCTCCGATGGTCGAAGTGTGGTGCACAGTTACGAGGAACTCTCCCAGGCCGAGCGAGAAAAATGGAGCAACTGGGAGGAATACGACTACTTCGCATACGGGCCTGCAGAGAACCTGACCGTCACTTACCCAGACGGTAACACCGTCCCTCCGGACGAGGAACAAGCTGTCATTGACCAGATGGAAGGCATGGTCCCTGACGAGGAGCAGAAGATGGAAGCGGCCATGGAGCGCATCGAATTGATTTTGGCAGAGAAAGCCGTGAACGCTCTCCTATTCGTTCCAATGGCCGTCGTTGCTTTCCATGCATTCTCAACCTGGGCTCCTCGCATCCTGTTTGGACCTACCCTGTCAGTTGTCATTGAAGCAGCCCAGTGGGCCATGGGGGCCGGGCGTAGCACCGAGACAGGCGACGTTCTATTGAACACTGTCGGTTCCCTTGGCGGAACCCTGCTTGCAGCAGGTTCATGTGCGATCGTGACTCTGGCGGCACGACGTACAAAGCGAGCGTTCCATGCCGAAGCCTGAGTACCTGGTCAGTTAGATCGCATAGTGTAAGAAGTTCCCCCTTAATAACGCGGAGCCCTAACGCCTTCGGCTTTGCCGTGGCTCAGAGCTCATCTCAAAAGCCATCAGCATGCTTCGCGAGATGTTTGTAGCAGATGAGGATGCAGGCGATGCCGAGCATGGACAGGAAGGTGGAGGCCTTGCGTTCCCAGCGCACATTCAGTCTGCGGTAGGAGCCCAGCCAGGCGATGGAGCGCTCGACCTTGTACCGGTGCCTGCCCAGACGCTGGGAGGACTCGATGCCAGGACGGGCCAGACGCACCCTGATGCCACGTTCGCGCAGCCAGCGGCGCTGATCTCGGGAGTGGTAGGTACTGTCGCCGTGGAGCTTGGTTGGACGCCGCCGCCGGGGACCTCGACGCGACCGCACCGCCGGGATGCCCCGGGCCAGGGGCTTGAGTGCCTCGATGTCATTGACGTTGGCCGCGGAGATCGCACAGGTCAGCGGCAGACCCTGGTTGTCGCACAGCAGGTGGAGCTTGGAACCGCCTTTGCCCCTATCGGTGGGGTTTGGCCCCGTGTTCTCCCCCTCTCTTAGCACGGATCGACTGGGAGTCGACGGTGGCGCGGGACCAGTCCAGCAGGGCGCGTCTGCCCAGCTCATCCAGGACGGTGCGGTGGATCGTGGGCAACAGGCCCGTCTCGGTCCAGGTCTGAAACCAGCGGTGGGCGGTGGCGCGGGTGAGGCCGAACAGGCCGTCGGCCTTCTCCCAGGAGCAGCCGGAGGCCTGGACGATCTTCCAGAGCGCATCGGGCAACGCATCACTCACAGCACGTGATCATGCCAGGCACAGGGACATCTCGCAGGGCTTTTGAGATGAGCTCTAACGAGTTGGTGCGTGATAGCGGGTGAGGCAAGGGATGAACGGCTGTGGCATGATCCCGCCGTGACGATCAAGGGCAACCGTGCGGTCCTGGCCCATCCACGGCTCACCGGCATCTCCCGACACCA
>NZ_VWVV01000020.1 GCF_009830945.1 Nocardiopsis sp. FR4
TCTGCTCTGATCGGTGCAAACGGCGGATCTCCGCCCAGTCCTCCACAGTGATCACCTTCCTGATCATCAGCAGAGGGGGTCAGATTTCGGACGACGCTACGGGGTCAGTATTCACGTGTCGCCGACAACGAGATCGCGTGACTGGAGAGACAGCGTAGGCTCAGTGAGATCGTGCTGCTGTTCGACGCTCTTCTCCACGTTGTCGGTGGCGCGGAACTGATAGATTCGGGCAGGTTCAGTCCGCCACCCACGAGGATGCTATCCACCCCTCATGTTTGGTGCGACTGCTGCAGTGCACCACCATCCGGCTGTGACTGTGACGCTTGCCGTTGCTGTCCAGATTCGTTTCACCCTATTTATGCGAACCGATCGCGGCATGGAACCCCTAAGGGGTAAGGGGTATAGAGGTCCGGCTGGACCGGCCGCACACAGCCCAGTGAGGCAGCAGTGGATGCCCGGGGCCCGTGGTGCCCCACGGCAGGGATGCCGGGGCGGTTGTAGGGCGCTGGTGGGCGGACACGGGGGAGTCCCGGGGTGGGGCCGCTGGGTCACGCGCAGGCAAAGTGCTCCGCGAGGTGGCCCTCCACCTGTACTGACCTCGTACTGCGGAGCACACAAGGAGCATGTCAGGCCCCGGTCCGGGCCCGGCGCCTCGCCTGTTCGACTCGCGCACCCCGCCTGAACTGGGGTTTTGTGGCGCACCCGGCAGGATTCGAACCTGCGACCATCGGATTAGAAGTGCCCTGGTTGCGTACCGTCACGTGTCGCTACGTACCGTTTCATGCCACCCCACCCGATCCACCGTGCCATCCGGTGCCGTGCCATGCCGTGTGGTGCCGCCCCGGTCCACAACTACGGAGCACAAACGGAGCACACAACCGGGCGGAAGCATCCGATGGTACCTCGCGAGATCCTCGTTTCCGGAGACTGTCTGCTTCGTTCCGGGTGTGATGGAAGCCCGGACGCGTGCCGGGGTCGCCTCCCGTCATCTGAGGGGCACCCGTAGAAGGATGCTCTGCCGAGGTCAGACAGGATTCACAGGAGAGGGCACGCAAGGGACCCGAGCCTCTCCTCTCTGTCAGCCTCGGGTGAAACAGCCGTGCCTGGCTTGTGAACCTCGGTACGCTCCTGGGGCACGGTGGGACCGAGAGCTGAGGGGCGTCTGATGCGGGAGATTGAGACCAAGTACCGAGTCGGGGACCTCGACGCGCTTCTGATTGCTCTCAAGGAAGCCGGGGTGGACCTGGGTGAGACGGTCTTCCAGGATGACCAGGCGTACGCGCCCGCTGGTTGGGAGCCGGGTATGCCCAAGGCCGGTCGGACCTTCTGCCGTCTGCGCACCCAGGACGGCCTGCACGTGTTCACCACCAAGACCCCATTGGCGAACACGATGGAGTGCACCGAGTTCGAGTCAGTCGTCTCCGACCGGGAGCAGATGCACGCCGCTGTCCTCCAGATGGGCTATATCCCCAGCGTGCGGATCGTCAAGCACCGTCGTGTGGGGGCCGCAGGCGAGATCCTGGTCTGCGTGGACGTGGTTGAGCACGTGGGCGCGTTCCTGGAGTTGGAGATGACCGTGGACGACGACCGCGACGGCGTGGCCGTCCAGGCAGACCTGGACGCCTGGGCACGAGGGCTCGGCGTGGAACTCGAACGCACTACGGACACTTACGACACCCTTGTCCACGCGGCCTCCGCGATCTGAACCAGGTTCACCACCCGTGAGGTGCGAACCCGCCTCCGTTGAGCCAGGCGCGGATGCCCGCGGCCGGGTAGGGGATGGTGTTCGACGGCAGCATGCGGGGGTCGGCCCACACGAGCTTGCCGCACTCGTCCGGTTCGGCGTTGTGGGGCTCACCCTCCCACCGCTGGGCTGAGAAGAACACCCCGATCCGGGCGTGGCCGGGTTCCTGCCGGTGGTGGACCACGGCGGCCAGGGCGAGGTGGCCGGGGTCGATGAGGACCCCGACCTCCTCCTCGGCTTCACGGGCAGCGCCGACGTGCAGGGGCTCGCCCTCCTCCAGGTGCCCCGAGGGCAGGTGCAGCATACCGTCGCAATATCCGGTGCCCTGCCGCTCCAGCAGCACGATCTGCCCGTCCCTGTGCAGGATGACGTGGACGTCGACGACGCTGGTGTAGGGCGGCATGGCTGGGTCCTTGGTCAGGCGACGGTTCGTTCCTGTGACCATAGCGCCCTGATGATGCCCATGAGGTGGGACACGGTTTCTTCCGTACCAGGGGAGGTGTCCACGACCTCGGTTACCACGCCCTCCCGCGACAGTTGCGCCGCCACCCGTTCGTACAGGGCCACCTCACGCGCCGCCGTGGTGGGGTCGTCCTCGAACCGGCCGTGCGAACCGCGTATCGACAGCCGCTCACGCAGGATCGCGTCCGGCGCGGTGAGGATGACCTGCAGGTCTGGCGGTTCGGCGAACCGGTTGAGCTCGCGCACGAAGCTCTCGGGAACCTCGTCCAGTCCGGCCTGGAGCACGAGTGAGGAAGCCGTGTAGCGGTCACACAACACCAGACGCCCCTCGGCCAGCGCGGGGCGAACCCGGGATTCCAGGTGGTGGTAGCGGTCCGCGGCCACCAGGCAGGCCAGGGTGAGACCGGAGTAGGCGTGGGTGTTCGCACGTGCGAGCTGGCCGAGGGCGGCGCGCGAGGGCTGGGCCGTGGCCATCACCGGCAGGCCCTGCACCGCGAGCCGCTGGCCGAGCGCTGCGACAGTGGTGGACTTCCCGGATCCGCCCGGGCCGTCGAAGGCGACGAACAGACCCCGGTTCACGCCGCGACCCTCCGCTCGTGCTCACCATGGGACAAGGTGACCAGGGCCGCGCGAACCTCGTCCACACTGGCCTCGCCGAACTGGATGTTGGAGGAGAAGTTGAACTCGTCGCGCTGACGCATGCCCTCGTCGACACCCTGGTCAGTGAGGTCCACCGCTGTGTAGTCCAGGAGCTGCTCGGGCGTGTAGAGGCCGGTGGCCAGAAGCCGCCCCCACTCCGGTGTGCCCGGGTAGGGGCGGAACTCGAACACCGAGGACCGGAAACGTCCGGGAGCGCTGTCGGTGAGATCCCACAGCTGCCGCACCAGGTCGACCGTCTGGGCCATCTCGGCGCGGGTCTCGGTGGGGAACCCGACGATGAAGTAGCCCTTGACGTTGATGCCGCGTGTGACCAGGCGCCGTACGACGGAGCGGATCATGTCCTGGGTGATCCTCTTGTCGATGTAGGCGAGCACACGCTCGGAGCCGGACTCGATGCCCAACGCGACCTCGCGCAGCCCGTTGGCCACCAGCAGGTCAAGGGTGGTGTCGTCGACGCGGTGGAGCACGTTGATCCGCCCGGTTGCGTCCCAGACCGCCCAGTCACCCACGTGTGCCCGGGAGAACCCGGTCATCATGGAGGTGATGACCCGCTTGGCCCCGAGGAAGAGGTCGTCGACGAACCGGAACGCGGTGACCCCGAGCGAGTCGCGCAGGTACTCCATCTCCGCGACCACGTTCCCGGGGCGCCGGACCCGGATGGTCACGTCGGGGTTGGCGGAGACAGCGGCTCCGCAGAACGAGCAGTCGTAGGGGCAGCCCCGCGCACCGACCATGTTGGCCTCCCAGCGCCCGGCCTCGAAGTGCGGATCCTGGGTGAGGAAGCGCCGGTCCACGAACGGGATGCTCCTATGGATGTCAAGCGGCTTCGGTGAAGCCGTCTCGGCGCAGTGATGTGGGAGTGTTCTTCGAGGTCAGCACCTGGTAGACCTCACGGACGACGTAGCGTTTCAAGCAGCGCATGATGTCCTTCTTGGCCAGTCCGTCGGAGGTGCGCCGCTCCACGTAGGCGCGTGTGCGCTCTTCATGGCGCATCCGACACAGCACCACGGTGTGCAACGCGTGGTTGGCGGCCCGGTCCCCGCCCCGGTTGAGCCGGTGCCGGTCCCTGCGCCCCGAGGACGCCGGGATCGGCGCGACCCCGCACAGGTGCGCGAACGCCGCCTCCGATCTGAGCCGATCGGGGTTGTCACCCACCGTGGCCAACAGCTGCCCGGCCACATCCGAGCCCACGCCCTTGAGCTCCAACAGGGCTGGGGCCGCCCGCGCGGTGAGCGCTTTCAACTCGGCGTCCAGACCGGCGATCTCCTCGCCCAGGTACTGGTGGCGACGGGCCAGGCGGCGCAGCGCGAACTTGAGGGCCTGGGCGGGGTCGGACAGGTCCGGGCCCGGGCGCAGGCGCGCGCACGCGGCGATGAGCGCGTCGGCCGACAGATCACGCAACCGGGCGCGCAGGTCCGCTTCCCCGGTGATGAGCAGCTGGCGGAGCTGGTTCATGGCCTGGGTGCGGGCCTTGACCGCTCCCCGGCGGGCCACCCGCAGGGAACGGATCGCCTCGACGATGCCGTCACGGGTCTTGGGGGTGCCGGTGGCCCGGTTCGAGGCCACCGCGGTGGCGGCGGCGTAGGCGTCGATGGGGTCGGACTTGCCCTTCATCCGGCGCGTCTTGCGATCGGGGCGGTCCACCTCGACCACTCTCAGGCCCTGGCGGGTCAGGTGGCGGGCGAGTTCGGCGCCGTAGGCGCCGGTGCCCTCCACCCCGACCGCGGTCACGGTGCCGTGGCAGGACAGCCAGGCCGTCAGGTCCCGGTAGCCCTGCCCGGTGGCGGGGAACTCGCGGTCGGCCAGGTGGCGGCCGAGCCGGTCGATGACGGCGGCGTGGTGGGTCTCGCCGTGGGTGTCCACGCCCGCTGTGACTTCCAGGGGCTGATGCGTCATGCTGGTCACGGCCGTCCTCTCGCTGATCCCGGTGGGGCGGCACGCGCCGGCCGGGCGGGCGGACAAGACTGTGGCGGGGCTTTTGGACCAAGCTCCTATGAGGTCACGAACACCCGTCCGGTCGCGTGCGGTGGCTTCCCCGAGCGGGCCGACGAATCCCGTAAAGGACAACCTCGCGGTGTCGGTCAGTCGGTGGGTCAGACCCGTCGGAGAAGCCACTACACATCCTCACAGTCCGTTGATGTCGGGGGACAGGTGGTGGCCCTGGCCGGGGCGGCCCCCGGCGACCGGGGCCTTGAGCAGGGGATCAGTCCACATGACTCCGGGCAGGTCCCCGCGGTTGCGGTGGTCCTTGAGCAGCTCCACCGTGCGGGTCTCGCCCTCACCGATGACGAGCGCCTCACACCGGGCCATGCGCGGGTCGGCGAGGATCTCCGTCGGCATGGCTTTGGCCTGGTGCCCGCCGAGCATGACCTTGATGTCTGGGGCAAGGTCCGCGGTGATGGCCGCGGAGACCTCGTAGGTGGGAGCCAACAGGTTCATGCCGACCCAGCGCGGCGTGGCCTCGTTGACCACCCGGACGACGTCGGCGACCGGCAGCCCGAGCGCTTCGGCGTCGAGCACACCGACGTTGAACCCGCCACGCTGGGCGGCGTAGGTGGCGATGTAGCCCATGCCGAGCACGGGCAGGGTGAAGTCGTTGACGCGGGGGCGCTTGGCGTAGTCACGCAGGGGCGCGTTGACGAGGAGCAGGTCGAGGCTGCGACCGGGGTCGTGGCCGCTGATCAGTTCATGAGGGGGTGCGGTCCTGGGCACGGTGTCCTCCCAGTGCGAGGGTGAGCACGGTCAGGATGGAGAGCTCTGCGGACGTGGCGGCGAAGGTGCGCCACCGGTGGGCGAAGGCGGATTCGGTGCTGGGCCAGTGCAGGTCGGGGGCGGCCTGTGCGGCGTACTTGCGCACGGCCATGTCGCCGTACGGATAGAGGGAGAAGTCGCCCGTGTAGTCGGCGACCGCGGCCCCGGCCGTCCAGGGCCCGATCCGGGGAACGGTCTGCACCTCGGCGACCAGGGCCTCCGGCGACAAGTCCATCCACTTGGCCCCCAGTTCGGCGAAGGCGGTGGCGGCCGCGACCAGGGGCAGGTGCTTGAACTTCATCCCGAGATCGGCGAAGTCGTTCTCGTCCAGAGCGAGAACCGTCTCGGGGCGCGGGAAGGCGGGCGGCCCGGCCACGGGAAGCGGTGTGCCGTGGGCGGTGCAGAACCGGTGGTACATCAACCGGGCCTGGTCGGCGCGGATCACCTGCCGGATGATGCCTGTGGCCAGCGCGTCCCACAGGTCCGGGTTGCGCAGGCGCGACACCGGGCCCTGGGCCTCCAGGGCGTCCCGCAGGGTGCCGGGCGTGCGCGTGCTCAGGTCCGTGGGGGAGTAGGCGTCCACCACTGGTGCCGGATCAGTGCCCGTGCCCACCCGCGTGGTGGTGATGGCCTGCCCGGCGACCGCCTGCCAGGTGTCAGCGGTGGTGCGTACCGTGCGGTGTCGCGCGGTCGTGGTGGTCCTCCACCCCGGGTGTTCGCAGATCAGGTGCATGAGAAGCCCTTCGTGTCCGGTGACGGGCTGCTACTATCCCAGCCCCGTAGGGAAACCGGGCCGTTGTGTGAGGCAGTGCGGGGCCGGTCGGACGGCTGGTCGCGCCTTCGTGTCGGGGCCACCGGTTTCCTCACCGGCGGCCCGTGCTCAGTGCGGCGTGGCCGCCGGGGTGCTGGGCCAAGTCCCCCAGGGGGTGCGGGGATCATCGGCTCCGGCAGCGTCAGCGGTTCCTTCCGCCCGTGATCACGGGCCCCGGCGTCTCGACGGCACGTTTCCCAGCGCAGGCAAGGGGAAGCGTTCGGCTCAGTGCTGGGACGACGTGGGGCTTCGCGCGGGTGATGACGTCCGGCCCGTGAGCACGGCGCGGACTTCGGCCCTGCTGAAGCGGCGGTGCCCGCCCGGGGTGCGGACCGGGGTCAACCTGCCCTCATCGGCCCAGCGGGTGACCGTCTTGGTGTCGACGCGGAGCACTCGGGCGACCTCTCGGGGAGTCATCAGAAGACCTGCGGAGAGGAGGGACTCCTGGGTGGACCTACGCCTCGGAAGCGGGCCTCCGTTGTCGACGAGCTTGGCGTCGGGGGTGGTGCGCGGAGCGGACAGCCGCGCGAACTCCTCGAAGGTCACGCCCTCACCCCTTCGGGGTAGAGGTCGCGGTGGGCGGTCCGCCACAGGGACCGCAGCGTCCCCCAGCTTCCCGCCTGGTCGATGGTCTGTTCCATCAGGTTTCCAGGACGGGCGATGCTGTCGCGGCCCATCTCCGAGACGAGGAACTGCACCAGGTCGGCGAGCGCGCGCCGTTGGGAGCCGGTAAGGGAGCCGTTGGCGATGGCGGTGACCAGAGGGTCGGGGGTGGGCGATTCTCCGCGTGCCTGGGGAGTTGCACCCCTGGGTGAAGTCGTCATGCCCCGACCGTAGAAGCGCCGCCCGGCGGGGGAGGGCACAGTTTGTGCCCCCTTCCTCACACGGTGAGAAGCCCCAGCTTCTCCGCGAGGACCGACGCACGGTGCTGGCGGCGCCCGTCCCGCTCGTCCAGCTCCTCAAGCAGGATGCGTCGGGCGTAGCCGTTGTAGCGGATCGTCTCCGGCGCGGCCTCGTGCGCGGCTTCCAGCACCCGCAGGGCGGCTTCCGGCTGGGCGTCCAAGTAGTAGGCGCGCGCCTGTTCGATCTCGTGGCGTGCGCGGCGCGGCCGGGAGGGGATCACTGCCGAGGGAGCCCGGACGGCCTGCCTGACCGACTCGCCGCCCGCGCGCAGTTCCACGGCGAGGGTGAGGGCGTGGGCGCCCATGATCGCCCGCGAGAAGCTCGTGACCGGGTGGTAGTAGGTGCCGGGGAGCTGGTCGGCGATGCTTTGGGCCTGGTCCCAGCGCCGCCAGGCGGTGCCGGTCTCGCCGCGTCGCGCGGCCGTGTACCCGTCCTCGAACAGGGTGGCCCCCCGCATCGCCGCCACGTCGTCCGTCGTGCCGTCGCTGTGGCGGTCGAGGAGGTCCAGGGTTTGTGAGGTCACCACGTCGGCGGCGTCCCAGTCCCCGGAGTCCCGGTGCGCCTGGGACATCAGCCACGAAGCCACGCCGATGGCGTGCAGGTCACCGGAGTCCTGGGCGGCGACCATGCCGCGTTCGGCCACCCGCCACAGCAGGTCCTGGGCGGGCTGGTAGGCGATGAAGAACTGGGAGAGGGCGTAGACCTCCGCGAGGACGGCCTGGGCCGCGCGGCGGTGGTTCCGGTCCTCAGCCTGGTGGGCGGCGAGTTGGGCGTCCTCGATCAGTGCGGGGAGCAGTTGTCCCAACACCTCCCGGTGGTGGGGAGATGAGTGCCGCGCGGCCCACGCCTGGCTGAGACGGGCACGCAGGTGCGCGACGGGCGGGGCTTGGCGTTGTGTGAGGGCGGGCATGGCGTTGATCGCCGCCCGGACAGCGGGAAGGCGGGCGTGACCGGGGCCTGTGAACAAGCTGATGGGCATGGACTGGTCGCCGGTGAGCTGGGCCAGGTCCCGCACGCGTAGGGCTTCGGCGAGACGGAGCAGCATCGCGAGCTTCGGGGTGTGCAGTCGCCCGACCTCGACTGCCTTCACCCATGACGCTGACTTGCCGACGAGTCCGGCGAGGACCTCGCGGGTCATACCGCGTCGGGTGCGTTGGAGTTTGAGGCGTTGTCCGAACGTCAGCTCCGTGTCATCAGGGGTGGGGGTGGGCTGAGGCATCGGTTCCGCTCCTCTGGTCGGTCGCCCCTCCAGAGTAGGGCGGGGCTTTCCCGGTGTCAGGACTGTGTGGGTCCGCGGTTTCCGATTGACCACCGGGCGGACATCGTTGCCTTACCGGTGCGGACCTGTATGAATCCCTTGTCAGCGGCCGTTTGAAGCCCGATCTTGGCTCCCCCTGTCGCATTCGGCCCGCGCAGGACTTCTTAAGGGAGCGTTAGGGGAGCTGAAGAGAGCAGCACTGCCGAAGGCCCACACGGTGCTCCTCTCAGCGGGCTCCATAGCTCGATCGTCCCTGAACGGGGACGCGACGCATGGGGGTAGCGGATGAGAACAGTAGTTGTCCCTGGGACAGGGGACTGGTGGCGGCGGCGACCGGGACCCGTGCCGACCGCGCTCGGCACCGGCGCGCGGAGGTCTGGTCCCGGGGCGGTGGTCTGATGGGCGCCTTCCTTCTCAACGGCGGAGTGTTCGTCGTCATCGCGTTGATCCCGCTGATCGGTGTGGTGGTGTGCGCGGCGGTACTGGGGACACGCTTTGCCCGACACGTTCACCTGTCCGGCGAGGCGCGCGTGGTGCAGGTCCTCCCGCCACCGGAGGCCAACCTGGCCAACGCGCAGGCCTTCTGGAACCACACCATGGGGTTGCTCAAGCCCCGTTGGTCGCGGTGGCTGATCCAGCCCCACCTGTCCCTGGAGCTGGTGGCCTCGGCGTCGGGCGTGCGGTTCCAGGTATGGGTTCCGCGTCTGGTGCCGCCAGGCACGGTGGAGCGAGCGATCACCTCGGCCTGGCCCGGTGCCACCACCTCCACCCGGCACCTGGGCCCGAAGGAGTCACCGCTTCCGGAAGGGGTCTACACCACCGGTGGATTGGTCCGCCTGGGTCGCAGTGAGGCGTTCCCTCTGCGAACGAAGTTCGACGACGACCCGCTGCGTCCTCTGCTGGGCGCCTTCGAGGACCTCGCCGAGGGCGAACACGCGCTGGTGCGGATCAGCGCACGCCCCGCGACGGGGTTGCGCCTGGCCCGTGCCCGGCGGGCGGCAGCACGCCTGCATGGGCACACCGGGCTCGGGACGATGCTCCTGGACGCGATCGACCCCACCGTCACCAGTACCTCCCGGATCAGGCGCGCGCCGGTCCTTCCCGGGACGGGGGATGATGTCCGCGCGATCCTGACCAAGGCATCCAGTCCGAGACTGGCCTGCGACATCGCCTACGTCCTCACCACCACCCACGAGGGCGAGACGGCCCGGGAACGCCTGCGGGGCCGCGCTCACGGAATCGCCGCCAGCTTCGCGGCGTTCGCGGGCGGCGCCAACCACCTGGACCGCCATTTCATGCTCAAACCGACCTGGTGGCTGTCCAACCGGTACCTCGGCAACGGATACCTGCTCTCCACACAGGAGCTGGCGGGCTTGGCGCATCTGCCCACCGACACCACTGTCCCGGGGCTGTCCCGTGCCGGGGCACGTCCGGTGGCTCCGGCCCCGGCCGTCCCGCGCGGCGGCGAGGACGTCCGGGTGGTGGGGGACAGTGACGCCGGCACACGGCGGCCGGTCGCCTTGGGCGTGGTCGAAGCCCGCCAGCACACGCACATCCTCGGCAAGACCGGATCGGGGAAGTCCACCCTGCTCGCGAACATGGTGTTGCAGGACGCCGAGGCGGGCCGGGCAGGACTAGTGATCGACCCGCGTGGGGACCTGGTGACGGACGTCCTCTCACGGCTTCCCGAGGCGGCGGTCAACCGGGTGGTGTTGTTCGATCCCGACGACAACGCGCCGCCACCGAGGTTGAACCTGTTGCAGGGCGGGGATCCGGACTTCGTCTCCGACACGGTGGTGGGGATCTTCCGCAGGATCTACGACCAGTACTGGGGGCCTCGGACCGACGACATCCTGCGTGCCGCCACGTTGACACTGACGCGTGCGGCGGACCCCGAGCTGACCTTGGGGCACATTCCGCGCCTGCTCGCTGACGACGGGCTGCGCCGGGAGGTCATGCGGAAGGTCACTGCCCGCACGGGGGATGACGAGGCGTTGGAGGACTTCTGGGGCTGGTACGCGGGCCTGACGGCCTCGGCCCGGTCGGCGGTGACGGGCCCCGTGCTGAACAAGCTGCGGACGGCGCTGCTGCGTAAGTGGGTGCGCCAGGTGGTGGCCTCCGGACCGTCCACCGTCGACCTTCCGTCGCTGTTCGACACCGGCCACCTGGTGTTGCTGCGGTTGCCGAAGGGCCGCCTGGGCGAGGACACCTCAAGCCTGATCGGGTCGTTCGCGTTGGCGGCGACCTGGCAGGCCGTCACCGCGCGTATCCACGTTCCGGAGAAGGATCGCAGGGACCTGTGCGCCTACATCGACGAGGCCCAGAACTTCCTGAACCTGCCGGGGTCCCTGGAGGACATGCTGGCCGAGGCCCGCGGCTACCGCCTCGGGTTGACGCTCGCGCACCAGGAGCTGGGTCAGCTCCCCGGGGACCTGCGCAAGGCGTTGTCGGCGAACGCCCGAACGAAGGTGTACTTCACCGCTTCCCCGGATGACGCGGTGAGCCTGCAACAGCACACGCTTCCGGCTCTGGGTGCCTACGACCTGACCCACCTCGGCGCCTACCAGGCGGCGGTGCGCCCGCTGGTGGGTGCCAAGGAGCAGGGGGCGGCCACGGTGCGCACCCGTCCGCTCCCTCCGGGAGTGACGGGAAGGGCGACGCAAGTGCGCAAGGCAGCGCGACGCCACGCCCCGGAAGCTGCTGCACAGCGCTCTGCCCCGGGAGTGAACCCTTCCCCGGACAGGCCGTTGTTCCAGCGGCCTTTCACGGTGGCCGACACCCGTAGGGGGAGGCGCACATGAAGCGGCAGGCGAAGGACCACGTAGAGCGCACTCCTACGCGCCCCTCGTCGCTGGCCCGGGGACGGATCATGCCCCGGGACCTTCAGGTCGTGGGGGGTGTGCACGACCACAAGGTGATGACCACCGAGCACCTGCACCGCCTGTACTTTCCCGGTGTGGGCGAGCGTTCGGTACGGCACCGGTTGCTCAGACTCCACGGCTACGGGTTGCTGGACCGCTTCCGGCCGCTCTCACTCCGTGGCAGCAGCCCTCACCACTGGGTGCTCGGCTCAGCGGGCGCACGGTTGCTCGCCCGGGAGCGGGGCGCAGAGGCGGTCTCCTACCGCTTCGAACGCGCGGCGGGGGTCGCGGACTCGCCCCGCCTGGGGCACATGCTCGGCTTGGTCGACTGCCTGGTCGCCTTCACCGTCGCGGCCCGCAAGGAACCGGGAGCGGAACTGGTGCAGTGGTTGACCGAGGCCGGGTGCACCCAGCGTTGGGGCCGCTACGTGCGCCCCGACGGGTACGTGCGGTGGGAGGAACAGGGGACGCAGGCGCATGTGTTCGTGGAGTATGACACCGGCTCCGAGACCCTGGCGATGGTGCGGGACAAGATGACCGGCTACGCCGACCTCGCGCGGGCGACGCGCTTTCCGTCCGTGGTGCTGTTCGTCGTGCGCTCGCGGGTCAGGGAGGCCAACCTGGCCGGAGTGCTCGCACCGAGGAGCGGTAGCAGGGCGGGAGCGTACCTGGCCACGTACGCCGATCTCTCCGGCCCGGGACCGGCGGCCGCGGTGTGGAGATCCGCGCATAGCCAGAACCGGTTGACGCTCATGCAGGTCGCCGAGCGCCACCCGATCGACTGACCCGGTTCAGTGGCGGCCGTCCGCCCGGGGTCTTCCTGGACGGGCGGCCGCCGTCGTACGTGGGGCAGGCGGCTCACAGCCGTTTCTGAAGTTTTTCGTGGTTCCGTGACTGTTCTGACGGATTCCGGTTGAAGATTCTCGTTCCCATGGGAAACCATCGGCACTGCCCCGCGCGTCGGCAATTCTTCCGTGTCTGTGTGATAGAGAATCCGGAGTTTTTCCTATGTCTGAAATGGCTATTTTGTCGTTCTTTTCCCTGTCCGGTGTCGACCTCTCGGGCGGTCGGGGAGCAGGCTCCAGCACCGGTGTCGGTAGTTCGATCCACCTGAGGTGACCTGCCTGGAGGCGGGTTGAACGAACGCCGACTCCTGCGGCGGTCGGGATGAGGAAGCGCAGTTCCGGGTGGGTGCTCATCCGGGGCCATTGACACCCATCGCATCCCGTTCAGGGCGAGGCGAACAGGAAGCCCGACCTTCAGGAAATGACCTGTAAAGAAAAGTGCCCCGGCTGGTGCGGCGAACACCAGTCCGGGGCGTGATTTCCACCTGCGCTATTCAGGAGGCAACCGTGGCCGATTCTATTGGAAGGCACCGCAGGCGTCGACGGGGGAGGGGTGGCCGGGTGCGGCGGTGGCTCACCGCGCTCCTGTCCCTCATGCAGTCTCGCTCTCAGGTGGTCCGTCGGCGGATCGAGGCGCAAGTACCTCGCGACACACGCTCTCAGCGCCCTGGCCGGGCGCGTGCGGCCGGGAGGGGACCCTCTACGCACCCTCCCGCCCGGGGCAGGGTGGTTGAGGAGTCGGGATGGGCATCGAACTACCGCACGGCGAGCAGCCAGCACTCCATCTCATGGGCGAACGCCTTCAACGCGCGCCCGGAGGCGGGAGTGGTGCCTCCGCCCCGTAGTCCCGGGGACGTTGAGCGGGGTTGGTGTGTGGACGACGCCGGGATCAGGGCGGTGCGCCCCTACCTGGTCAGGCACGAGGAGCACATGACCCGCGTGCGCGAGCGAGCGTCAGTGCAGACGGTTCACGGGGAGCCCAGGGGCGGTGGCCGCCACCGGATGGCACCTGCTCCGGCTGGCTCCGGCAGTGAGAAGGGAGAAGCAGGGGAGTTCGATGACCTGGCCCGTCTGGTCCGCCAGTGGCAGGCCATGACCGGCTGACCGCACGTCTACTTCTCGGGGTGGTGTCACCGCACGCGCGGTGGCGCCGCCCCGCTGTACTCGGTGCTTTCTACGGGTGTTGCCACAGGTCAGAAGCGCGGCACGGAAACCGGGCGGTTTTCCCCACACTCTTCGTGCGCCGCTTTCCGAGAGGAGGGGTCTCCGGACTGCGGGCACACTTACACGACCCTCCCACCAGGCGGTGCGGGAGCGCCCGTTGGCCTCACCGCGGCCTGGTGGGTGGGAGGTGCCCTGGTCCCCCTCCAGTAGGGGGAGGCGGTGAACTGGACCCGCTGATCACCACCTCCACGGTGGCCGTTCCCGTAAGCGAGCTCCACTCGGTGGTCACATACATCCGATAGATGATCCCTGGGGCAGAAAAATGCAGTGAGCTCCCTGAGTTCTCCATTTCAATGGTTTCTTTTCGGGGATCCGTGAAGCTGTTCATGTAAGACCGCTAGTGGTCCTTGTGTGCCTGGAAGATTGTACTAGACGAAGAGCTCGAAAGATGATCAGAAATGATCTGAAAGGAGGTTCATGCGAATGGGTAGAGATAATTTCATGGATTCTATATCGCTCCGCCAGGCCTCCCGTTTCAGTGTGAGCCTTTCGGTTTTGCTCATTTACGAAGGACTCGCGTTGGCTGGTGGCCGCCCGTAGCAGCGCGCGCATCAGCGTTCGTCGTGCATACCTTCGGGAACCCTTCTGAGGTGCTGGTCATGCTGTGAGCGGGGGTGATGAGAGTGCTCCGCGGCCTACTCCCCTCAGAGCGGAGTACCCCCACCCCGCTCTCGCCGCAGGTCGAGGCGTTTTCACCTACTCCTATGGGTGTCCCGACTGAACACCCAGTAGGTCGTCATCTCACGTAGGGGGCGGGCGGTCCCCTGCCCCAGGCGGACTCTCGCCGCTCCGCCCCCTGCTCTTCCGCCCCGATGCCCGGTCGGCTCCCTTCCCTCCCTCTGACCCCTCACCGGTCCCATGCGTGAAGGATATCCACATCATCCTTTTGATGAACTTCGGTGGTTGTCCAGAACCACGTCATTCGCGGAAAAGATGATCACCCGTCTTGGTCCCGTGAACGGCGTGCTTCGTCCAGCCTCCCCCAGTGCGCATACGCGCGCTCCCAACGCATGCGAACAGCACGGAAAAAAACTTCGCGACGCGGTTTGACAAACTCACCTCAACCAAGTTCCTCTTGGACCGCTCCCGAACCGAAGGATCGATTTCGAGGCGGTCGGAAAACGGGTTGACGCGGCGGGTTGACAAAAACACAACTCCCAAGTGAACCTCGGACCACCGAAGAGGAATCCGGAAAAAAATAAGGAGTTATTCCATGCGTACTATGCGCGCTATTGGCGGCATGGACAGGTGGGCGCCTGCCCGTCACCACGGCCGACGCGGGAACGGGCCGCTCAACCCCCACACCCACCGCACCTGCACGGGCCTCGACCAGACGAAGCTCTAGCCCGGCCCGGGGGAGAGCGGTGCGCGAACACCGCCACCTCCCCAGGGCCGAACTCACAGCCGCTCGTGCCCAGCCCTGTCGCGACAAGCCATCCCGCTTCCGGGAGGGGCCCGAGTCAACATCCACAACCTTAAGGACTGCCGTTATGACCTCGCACCGCTCGGCTACCCAAACCCGCGAGCGCATCCTCGCCGCCTTGGGCATGTTCACCGAACCGGTCGCCGTCATCGAACTGGCCGACGCCGTCGAGATGGGCCGCTCGACCATCACCAAGCACCTCAACACCCTGGAGAAGGAAGGCGCCGCGATCCGGATCCCGGGCGGGCGGGAGGGCAGGCGCCGTCTGCCCGACCACTGGGTGATGACCACCACGACCGCTGATCTGCCTTTGGACGCTGAGTCCGAGGGCGGCCACCAGGAGAGCGACGCCAATTCCAACGGGGTCGATGCCTGCAGGGCTCCGGTCACCTCCACGGCCCCGGTAACGCTCGAAGCGGGGGCACCCGTACCGGTCTCGCCCCAGTGGCCCGCGGTTGCACCGGTGGCCACTCACCGACTTGGTGAAGGTGAGTCCAGGCCGGTCAACCCGGTGAGCGGCATGAACCGGCTCGCTCCCGGTGAGCTGAAGCTGATGGTCCAGGCCATCCTCGACAGCGACCCCGCCCAGGAGTTCGGGCCTACCCAGATCAGCCACCTCCTCCGGGGGCGATCGATCGGAGCTATCCAGAACAACCTCGCCCGCCTGGTGACCGAGGGGTCGGCCGAACTGACCTGCGAGCGGCCTCGCCGCTATCGCACCACCCAGAGCACGCCCCCGAACACCAACTAACACCCACCCCTGGGGGTGTGGGCACACGCCAGCCCATACCCCCGTCTCCTTTATACCCCTGAGGGGTATTATGTTCGGTCCCGTACTGCGCGGAATCGAACCTGGCTACGTGGAATGGGAGTACGCGCTGGCCTTGGCCGCGCTGACCTTGATGACGGCCGTAGTCGGTGTGATCAACCGGCTCGGGTGCCTGGTCCAGCGCTACTACGTGGACGGCGGCTGGCCGGGTCTCGCCCATTACCGCGACCTGTCCGCCCAGGTCGTGTG
Source organism: Nocardiopsis sp. FR4 (assembly GCF_009830945.1). GTDB lineage: Bacteria > Actinomycetota > Actinomycetes > Streptosporangiales > Streptosporangiaceae > Nocardiopsis. The sequence continues at coordinate 15,961 of NZ_VWVV01000020.1, forward strand.
CTGGTGCGGTCACCACTTGTCGGTGCACGACGCGGACACCGGCCGGTGCTGCCACGGTCTGCCCCTGGACCACCTCGCGACTGTGATCGCCCTGCCGTTACCGCCGCTGGTATGCGACCTCGTGCAGTGGCCCGGCTGCCCGTGTGCCCGGGCCTGCCCGCACGTCTCACAGCAACAACACCTGACCGATCTCACCGGCGCCCGTCTGGTCTCGCGCGAGACCAGACGGGCGCCGGTCGTCGAACCTCGTGACGCTGCGGACTCGATGTCGCATTTGCTGTGGGGACGTCTTCTTCAGGGGTTATCAGGGTGAGATGACGACATGAGGAAGGGGCAGCCGATGGTGAGGCCTCACCACCTTCATTTGGCACCGCGACCACGGCTAGGGAACAGTCCCACGAATCGGGGTCCTCTGGGGGTTCTGCGCGGGGGTTCGTGGGGCGGCCAGCGCCCCGACGTCGGGCCCACTGCCCGGGGCGGGTCATCACCCCACGGCGCGCTGATCGGGGCGGTGGGGCCGTTTGGCGGCTCCGCCCTGGCCAACCCCGGTGTGCGCGTCGCTGGCCCTTGGAATGTCCCTGGGGTGGCTGGTGGCGGGAATGGTGCGAACCTGTGCATATCGGGCGTGCTGGCGAGGTTCTCCGCCCATCGGATGGGGGACTCGCTGAATCCGCTTGCGCTTCTCGACGAGGTCGAGCGTGGATGCGTGGTGCCCCGCACCACGCGGGGCCGCGCAGCGCATCCGTGCATGTCAGCAGCGATGAGGAGGTGGATGAGGTGGCAGTGAACCTTCCGATCATAGTGGCCGAGGTCGACTCGTTGCCGGTGGTGCTGGACGCGGTGACGGCCGGGCGGATGCTCGGTCTGGGCCGTACCACCACCTACCGGCTCCTGCGGGAAGGTGACTTCCCGGTGCCCGCGCACCGGGCGGGCAAGGCCTGGGTCATCCCGACCGCCGGGGTCCTGGCCCACCTCGGCCTGGACCGCCTGGCCTTCCCACCACAGGGCGGGTGCGGGTGCGGTGCGCGCGGTGACCACACGGAAGGTGAGAAGTAGATGGCTTCTCGTGAAGGGTCCACGTTCAAACGGTGCGGGTGCCGCGACACCCACACCGGCAAACCGCTGGGATCCCGGTGCCCGCAACTGAAGCGCAAAACCGGAGGATGGAATCCGGCCCATGGGGCGTGGGCGTTCCAGTACGAACTCCCTCCCACCGCTGCGGGCAGGCGCCGCCAGGCCCGCCGCCTCGGCCTGGCTTCCCAGGAGCAGGCCCGTGCGGGGTTGGAGCATGTCAGGGCGTTGATCGCCCTGGCGGAGAAGGATCCGGCGGTCGAGGTCCACATCGCCGACCTCATCCAGGCGGCGTTGAAGCAGCGCCGACCGCTCCCGGACCTGGAAGAGGTGCGTAGGCGGGTGGCGATGGCGGTGGACGTGCGCACTGAACCGCCTACCCTCGCCGCGTGGCTGGCCGAGTGGTTGGCGGGCAAACCCGACTTGGCCGCCGGTACCCGGGTCTCCTACGAAGGGCACATCCGCACATACCTCGTTCCGCACCTGGGTCGGCTGCGGGTGGACAAGCTCCAGTCCCGCCATGTGGAGGCGATGTTCGCCTCGATCGAGGAGGCCAATACCCACATCCTGGAGTGCCGTGAGTCCGAGGACCCCCAGGTGCGGGCCTCGGTGCGGGGGCGGCGGGTGATCTCGCTGTCGACCAAGCACCGGATCCGGGCCACGTTGCGCAGCGCGCTCTCGGAGGCGGTGCGCCGCTCGGACCTGCCGGTGTTGGTGAACATCGCCTCGCACGTGCGCCTGCCCTCCTGCCCGAGGAAGCGCCCGCTGGTGTGGACGCCGGACCGGGTGCGCCAGTGGAAGGCGGACGGCACCGTGCCGGGGGAGGTGATGGTGTGGACCCCGGAGCAGACCCGTACCTTCCTGGGCCACGCGAAGAGGTATACGTGGCTGTATGCGATGTTCCACCTGATCGCGGTCAAGGGCCTGCGCCGGGGCGAAGCTGTGGGGTTGCCCTGGTCCAACACGCGGTTGACGGACGGGCAGATTGACATCCGTGTCCAGGTGGTGCAGTTGGCGTGGGAGACCGTGACCTCCACGCCGAAGAGCGCGGCGGGACAGCGCACCATCACCCTGGATACGGACACAGTGAAGGTGCTGCGGGCCTGGAAGCGGTTCCAGAACGAGGCCCGGCTCCAAACCGGAGCGGGGTGGGTGGACAGCGGCCTGGTGTTCACCCGCGAGGACGGGTCGGGGTGGCATCCGGGGCAGGTCAGTGACTGGTTTCTCCGCGTCGCCCGCGCGGCGGGGCTGCCGCCGATCACGCTGCACGGGCTGCGCCACGGGGCCGCCTCGCTGGCGTTGGCCGCGGGCACGGACGTGAAGATCGTGTCCAGCGAACTCGGGCACGCGACCACCCACTTCACCCAGGACACCTACCAGTCAGTGTTCCCGGACGTCGCGAAGGCAGCGGCCGAGGCCACCGCCGCGCTGCTACGCGGACCGGCTGCGGTACCGGTCGGGTAGCCGGACCGGCGAGCACACCAGGAGCCACACGGCACCATCAACCCCAGGCTGGCGCACGGGTTCATCCCTGCTGGCCTGGGGTTTCCTCATGCCCGAGGCCAGTAACCGATCGGATCAAAGGTCCCCTGGATTCGGTATGAGCCTTACCGCCAGGAGGAAGAAGGCCCCAGTGTTGCCTGGACCCGAAACCCAGAAGGTGGGGAGGTTCTCGGCGTTCGGTCGTCGCCTTCCTTGCGCTGACGTTGGACGATTCGACCCGGGGCACGGCCCGGGTCGACGCCCGCGCACACCGAGCGGCTGTGCCCGCGACGTCCGATGCCGAACGACGTCCACAACTCAGCGGGACCAATGGAGGAGAAGCGCCAAGCCGAGGACCTGGTCGCTTTGTGGTCTCGTGACTGGGACGTGGGTGGCATCGGCCGCTGGTGTGTTCGCGATTCCTGCTATGGGGTAGTCGCCCCGCGCGATGAACCTCTGTCTCGCGCAGACACCTTCCCTATGAGTTGGGGGAAAGGTCGATGCTGGGGTAGAGCGGGTGGCCCGACAGCAGGTCGGCAACCCGCGTTGCCGCCTTGTCCCTGACCGCGCTGTCCAACTCGTGCTTCGCCCTGGACTTCTCTCCCGACGGCCTCATGGCGGGACGTGCAGACGCGAGGACAGTGGTGATCAATTCAGCGACCACGTCCATGTCGTCTGGTCCGAATCCGCGTGTCGTGAGTGCGGGGACGCCGAGTCGGATACCGGAAGTGAACCAGTATCCGTTCGCATCCCGAGGAACGGCATTCCGGTTGGTGACGATGCCTGCCTCCAGAAGCGCGTTCTCTGCCTGACGCCCGGTCACGCCGTAAGGAGACACGTCGACCAGGACCAGATGATTGTCTGTGCCTCCAGTGACGAGCTTAGAACCGCGCCGTGCCAGCCCTTCGGCCAGTGCGGACGCGTTCTCGACGATCGAGCGCGCATAGTCTCGGAAGCTCGGGCGCCGGGCCTCGGCCAAGGCAACGGCCTTGGCTGCCATGACATGGGGCAGGGGGCCGCCGAGGACCATGGGGCAACCTCGATCGACGTGCTCGGCCAGTTCCTCGTCGCACAGAACCAGGCCGCCACGTGGCCCGCGCAGAGACTTGTGGGTGGTCGTCGTCACGATCTGTGCGTGCGGAACCGGGTCATAGTCCCCAGTAAGAACTTTTCCAGCCACAAGACCGGCAAAGTGTGCCATATCCACCATCAGGGTGGCACCCACCTCGTCAGCGATCTCACGCATCACCCTAAAATTCACGAGCCTGGGATAGGCAGAGTAACCGGCCACGAGAATGAGCGGGCGGAACTCGCGAGCTTTGTCCCGAACCGCACCATAGTCCAGCAAATCGGTTTCCGAGTCGACACCGTAGCTCTGCTGCTCGAACATCTTGCCAGAAATGTTCGGCCGGAAACCATGAGTCAGGTGACCGCCAGCGTCGAGCGCCATTCCCAGCATCCGCTGGCTGCCCAGGCGAAGGCGAAGTTTGCGCCAATCCTCTTCAGAGATATCGTTAAGGTTCTTGGCACCGAGTTCCCTAAGGGTCGGCATTTCCACCCGTTGTGAGAGGATGGACCAGAAGGCCACCAGGTTCGCATCGATCCCCGAGTGCGGCTGCACATAGGCATGCGCCGCCCCGAAAAGAGCTTTGGCATGTTCGGCAGCGATGGACTCGACGGTGTCGACGTTCTGGCAGCTGGCATAGAACCGGTGGTTGATCGTTCCTTCAGCATACTTGTCGCTCATCCAGTTCCCCATAGCCGCAAGAACGGCGGGGGAAGCATAGTTTTCACTTGCGATCAGTTTGAGCTTGGAACGCTGGTCGTCAAGCTCTTTCGATATCGCGCTGGAGATGCGGGGATCCACCTCGCTGACCAACTGCAGGCTGTTGTTGAACAGATCTGATTCCATCGACATGGAGTCCTCTCGAAGATAACATCAAGGCCTTGCGATGGTATCGTATCAGCGGTCACCCTCCGAACTGGAGGCGTTTGGCGGGGAGCCCGATCCCTTGACGCCATAGAGAAGCCAGACAACCGCAACTGGAACCAAGTAAAGCAAGGATACGACGCTGAGCGCCGCAAAACCGAAGATCGAGAGGACAACCCCGGACAGTGCCGCCGCAGATGCTCCGACAAGGCTCATCAACAAGTCCGCGACGCCCTGCCCAGCTGGCCGGTCCGAAGGATCCAGCGATTCAGTAAAGAATGTGGTCCCGGCAACGACATTGAAGGACCATCCAATGCCGAGGAGGGTAAGAGACACCATGATGAGGTGACTGTCGTGTCCTGCGAGGGCACTGATCAGCAGGGCGACCAGAAGAATGCTACTGCCGCAGGCGATCGTTCTGCCACGGCCGATCCAGTCAGCGAGTACTCCTACGAGCGGGGACAGGACGTACATTCCCGCGACATGGATGCTGATGGTGAAACCCACGAGGCTGAGGGACGACCCCCCATGCATCATGTGAACAGGGGTCATGGTCATGACACCGGTCATTGCGGCATGAGCCGCAAGGAACGAAACCAGGGCAGCGGTTGCCCTGGGGCTTCGCGCCACACCTTTCAACCCCTTGAAAAAATATCCCTTCCGCCTCACCTTCGGCTCATCCGCGCCTGCGGAAGCAAGGGAAACGCGAGACAACAGCAGGGGATCCGGCCGTAGGAATAACACTATGATTATGGCAGCTAAGGAGCAGAGGGCGGACGAGATCAGGAAGACCCCAAGATGCTCCTGCACACCCAGGTAACCGGCGATTTCCGCGCCCGGGACGGTGAGATTTGGTCCGATCACCACACCAAAAGTCGTGCCGAAGAAGACAATCGATATGGTGCGGCCACGGTTCCGATCATCCGCAAGGTCGATGGCGGCATACTTTGCCTGAGCAGCTGCTGCTGTTCCAGCGCCGAACAGCGCCATTCCCAACAGAAAGCCGGGAAAACTGCCGACGTGCGCTCCAGCCAGAGCGGTCAGACTTCCCAGAGCGGCTGAGCCCCAACCCAAGGAAAGAGAGATCCTGCGTCCACGGAAGGCTGCTAGCTTCGCCAGAGGCAGAGCGAGTACCGCGCCACCGAGGGTTGACATCGTCGTCGCAAGCCCTGCCAAGGATTCTGAGTTGGTGAGTTCGTCCGCCGAGATGGCTGCAACCGACAGTAGAGCGGTTCCCCCGCAGCCAGCGACAATATAGACCACAAAGAGCGTGACGATGGTCCTTCGCTGCACGCTACTGATGTACTTCTGCGAATCCTCTGTCGCGTCCACTCTTGCGCGTTCCGCGTGATTCACAAGTAATCCGCCCACCGATTGAAGGAACTAGAGCCCAGGAGGAACCTCAACTCACTCAACTCAAAAATCACGATACTGCCCATCTTCGAGAAGGCGGATCGCATCCGCCTGAAGCATTTCTTGAGCGGATGTAACAGCTTCTAAATTTTTAGAAAAAAGTCGAAGGAAACGGAGTATGAGTTCCGGGCTGACGTACGCGGTATCCGCGCGGACCGCCAGACAGAGAGTGTGGGAGCTGCTGGTGACCGCGATCGAGAAGCGGCCGTCCTGGTAGGGCCACCCCTTCATCCACTCGACCACTCCCTCTGGAACCGGCCTGTGAGGTCCCTCGAACGACGGGGCCACCCCTCGGACGTCGTTGTAGGTGGGCCAGCCCGCCAGGTCAGCGAAGGTGAGCCCCTTGTCCTGAAGGGCGGCGTCCAAGTCATCAGGTGACCATAAAGCCGCCTTGTAGCTTCCCCACAGCTGTTTCCCGACCCTGTCGACGAAGGAGCGGAGAGCCAGGCCAGAGACCCCGGTGTCCACGATGAGGGGGCCGACTTGGGCGAGTAGACCCACATATCCCTCGCTGTCAGTGGCGTAGCGGTTCGAGGAGAGCACCTGGAGTGGGATCCGGCGCAGATCGGTGACAGCTGCCAAGGTGAGTGCGGTCAGGGATACCAACACGGCAGATGACGCCAACTGGTATTTCTCCTCCAGCCGGCGGAGGCGGTCAGCAGCCAGGGGCACGCGCACGACAGCCTGCGCACATCCGTTCTGCGGTTCCCGCTCCTGTGGTCGAGGAGATCTGAAGGGGCCCGATACATCAGACAAGCGTTTGATCCACGTGTTGACCGAACGCTCGTTTTGCGCCCAGAACCGTTCCCCGCTCTCCAGGAACGCACGCTCTCTTGGTTGAGTTCCCGCACCGTTGTCTACTGAGCCGGACATAAGCAAGCGGGTGATCTCACCGACGATGATCTGCGCACTCGAAGCATCAACGACTGTGTGGGAGAAGGCCAGCAGAGCACGGGCTGACCGACCATCCAGGGTGAGGACAATAGTGGAACAAGGAAGTCCACCATCGGCGCCAAGCGGAATCCTGCGCATCTCGTTGGACAGATCTCTGGTTGCGGATGCGATGTCTTCGGTCACTTCGACGAACCGGATATTAGCTTCGCAACCGCCAGTCACCACCTGCAGCGGTTCTTCTCCAGCAAGAGAGTACGTCGTCCGCAAACTATCGTATTTCGCCAGTATCGTCGTAACCGCCTCCGTCACGCTCTTCCCCGAGCACAAGGGTGGAAGATCAACAGCCCGAACGATATTCAGATATCTGGCGTGCTGTGAATACCTTTCCATCCCATTGAGGAATGCCCGCTGCCCCCAGGTCAGCTTTCCTTTCCACTCAGGTCCGCAACGAGAAGGAAGGCGTGGCCTCATGTCTACGCAACCTTTCTCGACCGAACGCGGTCCAGCACGACACCTGCGTGATGGAAATCTTCTCTCGAGAAGACCCCGCCGAGCAATAGCGCTCCGACTCCCACGTCAAGGTATCGGGCGAGGTAGTCACTCACTTCCTCGTATGATCCCACGAGAATCGGCATTGATCCCTTGTCGCTCAGGTACGCTCCGGTCCAGTAGACACCGTCGTAGACCTCCGAGTCAGTCGCCAGGTTCGCAATTCTCCGGCTCCAGTCGGACGACGATCTCCTGCGTATCCGTGCTTTGAGCCTGGTCTCGCGGTTCGGGACGAACTGTGAGCGAGCAACTGACCAAGCTTCCTTAGAGCTCGTACGCGCGATGATCCCCAATCTGACACCAATGCCGACCTTCGTGCCGCTTCGGTCGGCGAAGGTGTCGGCGAACATCGACACGGGCTCAGGATGGGTGATTGCGAAGTCCGCCACACTGTCAGCGGTTTTCCGGTTGGCGGCGGACGAACCCGCCATGAACACACGTGGACGGAGCGGAGCGGGGATGAAGGAATTCGTGTTGATCCCTTGTAGGTCGTAGTAGCGCCCGCTGTGGGAGAGAGGCTGTTCAGAGGAGAGCAAGGAGCGCACCACCGAGATGTATTCTGCGGCACGCTCGTACCGATCATCATGGCCGAGTGCGTCTCCCACCTCCACTAGTTCGTGATCCGCCGCACCGGTGATGAGGTTAACATCAACTCTTCGCTGATGGAGGAACGTCAGTGAATGGATCATCTTGGCGGCGGTAAATGGAGGAACTGAATAGGGTTGCAGGGCGATCAAGGGGGAGACCGTGGACGAGTGGGTAAGGATGTTCCCCCCGACCATCCAAGGGTCGAGGTCGTGGTGGTTGTAGAAGGACAGGAGTCCGTCGAACCCGTGCTTCTCGGCATAGCCGACGATTTTCGGCAACAGTGACCTGACCTTCTCAGGAGCCGCCTTCGGGTACAGTGCGGTGCCGTATACGAGGAAGTCTCTGGTCATGGGCGAGCACCATCATGAAGGTGATGAAGAGATTCGTTGGATTTCATGGGCGCTTCCAACCGTTCACCTCGGGCCACCTACGTCGTACCTGGCTCAGACAGTAGGTCCAATATGATCGAACGGACAGGTCCGAGTGCACGAAGTCGCGCTTCTTGGCCACGTCTCCTCGTCCAGACCAGTGATAGTCCACGTTCAGCTGTTCGGCTGCGAGCTGGAGCTTGCACGCACGTTCCAACATGTGCGCGAATACCACGGCATGTTGGATCGTCTTCCCGACGACCACCGATCCGTGGTTGCGCAGGAGCAAGGCCGGATTATCCCCTAGGGCCTTGGCGACCAGATTCGCGGTTTCCAGGTTCAGAACGGTGTTGCTCGTCTCGGTGAACTTGGGCAATCGGCCCTGAAAGTATGCGCCATCATGGGATACGGGACGCAGGGGGAGATCAGTCGCACCGAAGATGAGGCCGTTGGGGGCGTGACTGTGGACGATGGCGTTGACGTCAGGACGGGACTTGTAGATGGCCTGGTGCAGGGGTAGCTCTGGAGGTGCCAATGGGTCGGGCTCGTCTGCCGGGTCGAGAGGAGTGGTGACGATGTCAGTCGGGACGCACTCGTCGAAACCCTTCATCGCCCCTTTGATAAACATATGCGCTCGCCCCGGCAGACGTAGCGAGACCTGGCCCTGGTTGAAGTCGTCGTGTCCGCCCAGCGACAGGGATCGGGCCGCTGCGGCCAAGGTTGCCGCGGTCTTCTTCTGGGAGGAGTCCTTCCTTCCCTCTGTGGATTCGCTCATCCGAGCCTCCGAAGCAGTAGTTCGTCGTACACGTCAGTGATCGTCACCAGGGCTGGTGGTGTTTTGACGATCCATCTGACAGCCATCACCGCTCCGCGCGCCATCGCTTGGATCTCTTCGACACCGTGTTTCAAGGAGAGGTATTCTCCGTCGAGGAAAATATTCACAGCGTGGTCGTTCACAGGTTCACCCTGTCGGTCGAAAGTTATCTCCAGTGGATTCTTCCCTGTCTCTGTTTCTACGGTGGCGGCCAAGGACAGAGCGGTGGCGCTCGGAGCGTCTTTCTTCGTCTTCGGGTGCCGATCGTGGACGACAGTCTCGGGATTCATTCCCATCCCGCCGACTCTCCGGAGGGCCAGCTGGAGGGCTCCTGTCAAAATCCAGTACCCTAGGGAGAGGTTGGGAGCTCGCACCACGGTGACTTCCTCAGCCAGTGCTTCCAGAGCAGCGTGGTGAAACGCACTGAGCCCAGATGTGCACACAAGGAGTGCACTCCCATGGTGCTGACACAGTCTTATCGTGTCCGCTAGTGCGGAAGGATGGCTGGCGTCCACGATGACATCGGGACTCCCTGTTTCCGTGCGTGACCGTCTCGAAACAGTCAGAACAACATCAAATCCTTCCTTCTCCAACTCCTGCTGGAGCACGGATCCGAACTTCCCCGTAGCTCCAACAATGCCAATCGCAAGCTTTTTATTCAACGCCCGCCCCAGCATTGGCCAGATAGTCGGAGATTTCCTTGACCGTGAGCGGGGGTTCCGTGTCGTCCTCGAAATCGAAGAAGACCCCGAACTCAATTTCCAGAGCGTTCACAAGCCTGAGGTAGTTGAGGGAGGAGAGTCCCATCTCTACGAGCTTACGATCACTATTCGCTATCGCCACCGCCGAGGAGACCTTTCCGTTCGTGACGTTTTCCACCTGTTTGGCCACACGCTCGATCAGCATAGTTGCGGAATCTTTCATGCTCTTTCGTTCTCGTGTCAGGGAAGTTCTCGTGGGGGCTGCAAATGGGAGGAGGTGACCTGGGGATCCCTTTGTATCCGGCGTCGGGGGTATCAGCGTCGACCTCCCGTCTTCTTAGCGACCAGATCCTGCATGAGTCTAAGCCTGGGCTTACCTAGCTGGCTCTTGGGAATCTCGTCGACTTGCACAAGGATCTGTGGAACCTTGTACTGGGAGAGGCGAGTGAGACAGTGTTTACGAAGCGCATTTGTGTCCACCTTCTCTGGACTAGTGAACACAGCGGCCAGATCCGGGTCTCGCCCCTCCTGCTCCGCCGCGAAGATGAAAGACTGGGCAACGCCGAATTCTGACAGGATGTTCGACACCTCGGTAGGATCGATTTTTCTGCCAGCGATGTTGATCCCTTTCCCGAGCTTTCCAGTGAAAAACAGGGATCCGTTGCGGATGATGCCCTCGTCGCCGCTCATAAAGTAGCCCGAGGAATCGATTTTCTGCTCCAGCTCTCCTGGAAAATTCAGGTAGCGGCTTCCCATGGAACTGCTTCGGACACGGATCTCCCCCGGCCCGCGCCCAGTGTCACTAGTTTTGATCGAAACACCGGGCAACGGGTAGCCCACGCCTCCTTCTGCGGAGGGGGACGGATCGAAGGTGAGAGGCCCTGTCTCCGCAATCCCGTAGTAGTTGTGGATCTTGATGCCGTGTCGGGAGAAGAGGTCTTGGGCGACTTCGGTGCTGAGGGGAGCTGCGGAGGAAAGTGAAACTCTGAGATTCTCCAGCCCTGGCAACGACTCTTCCCAGAGGAGCAACGACTCATACAAGGGAGGAAATGCTGTCAACCGGGTGGGGCGGGCAGCTTTCAGATAACGTGCTACCCGACCGGCCGTGGGGAGACCGGACGACAACCACAGCTCCGATCCTGTCAAAAAGGACGGGAGGAGCGAAGTGTTGAAAGACAGTCCGTTGAACAGTCCTGCGAAGCAGAGGAGCCGTTCAGCAGTAGACATCCTGGTCCCCTCGCACCAGGCGAGGGCCGCGCGGTGGACTGCGTCTCCCGAGTACTCGATGCAGCTGGGCGCGCCTGTGGAACCCGAGCTGAATCGGCACACCTCGGTTTCGGGGAGCAGTTCGAAGCGTTGCTTCCGGCCAGGCGCGGCTTCGAGAATACTGGTTGCGTGGAACCGGTTGAAAAAATGCGACGTCGATTTGCCCTCGGCCACTGGGAGACTGCGGTCATGTAGGAAGACGTCGACGGAGCATGACGAGGAAATGAAATTGAGTTCGTATTCGCCGAAAGACGGGTCCACCAAGAATGGGACTGCGCCGCTGCGAAGCAGTCCGATGTAGATGATGACGTAGTCCACAGAGTTCGAGGCATAGATCGCGACCCGTGGCGTGCGCCCAGAGCCTAATACCGAGCCTTCCCTGTTGATCTGATGCCAAAGTTGGTCGAAAGAAGAGGCCACGCGGTCTGCTGCGGCGTCCAGTTCGTGGTATGCGACAGCTACCCGTCCATCATTAACAGCCGAGAGCTCTGCGTGGCGCCATATGCTCTCATTGACGACTTCTACGAGAACACCCATGGTAGCTCTTTCGTCTCTCCTTATTCTCCATGCGCATACGCATTGACACTGCGGTCGCGCTTCTCTTCTCCCTCTCCGGAGTCGACCCCGAGCGCGAGCAGATATATGATATCTTCTTCTTGCGAAAGTCCGACAACCTCACGCCAGACACGTTCGTCGTAGCCGCCTACTGCGGTGACGCCAACTGATTCCTTCGCTGCTTTCAGGTAGACAAAGTGTGCTTTTGTGGAAGCCTTATACACACAGCTTCGTGTTCCATGCCACGTAAGAGCTCTTTTTTCACCATGGTTGACATAGAAAATTAAGAACACCTGCGCTTTTTTCAGGTGCACCTGACCGTTGCACGCGCGGGTGAGTGCATGTTCATCCTTTATGAAGTCACTTTGGACTACAGAACTGACTTCATCCGGTACGCTCAGTGGCCGTGCGGCGGGTATGAGACCGGACGGCATGACGACAGCCATACCCAACTCAGGTTTAGCATCCTCCCGGATATCGCTCTCCGCGTTCACCGAGAGAACCGAAAGAAGGGTTTCGATCTTCTCGTGAGGAAGATCTCCATCGGCAAAGCCCGTGCAGGAGCGCCTGATGCTGGACAGCTTCCGCCAATCACGTAGGGGCGGACCTTCGTGGAGCATGTCGGAGACAGAGCCAAACGCCGCTTCCTCCCCGAGGGTGCTGCCGTCGCCCGTGTCTTCCGGAAGGAGATATTGGGAGATGAAATCCCAACTGTATGATTCTAGTTCATTTTCGACAGTACCTTGGTTGAATATTGACTGTTCTTCTTCGGAGGACCACTGTTTCTCCGCTTTGCCCTGGCTTGGTACGCACACGGAGAGCACGGAGTGCATCTCTCGGTGAGGAATGAAGTCAGCCAGGATTTTCCGCAGCTCAGGGCGGGGGATGTGGATGCTCAATCTGGCCATGCCGACTTCCTGGGCCGTACCCAGAAGAGCTGTCGCCGCGTGCCCCACGTCTAACTGTGCATAGAGGTAGCCCCGTTTGCCGTATTTTCGCATGGAGAGCCATGGTCTCGACAGGACAAGAATGTAGGAGACCCGAGCTCTCTTGGGCCCAACCTCCACAAGCGGGAAGTAGACTCTGAGAGCTTCTTGGTCCACCGGAAGAACGCGGTAGGAGCGCCGATGAAGGTTCAGCCTTCTGGCGACCAGGTAGGTATCGCCTCTGTCTCGGCTCTCCCAAGAAAACACGATCGCATCGTATGGATGGATTCCTCCTGCCGACGGAGCGTTGAGGGAGTTGCCTTGGCCGTACCGCATGAGCCCTTGCTCGAACAGGCGGAGGATGGAATAAAAATCATTCGGTGGAATATCGTCCTGCCGTCCGGGCGCCCGGCGTGACATCTGCATTTCTTTCAGCCAGTCGTCGGCACTCATTCCGATCAATTCAACCTGCTAGATGATTTTGTTACCTTCAATGGCATTGATTATATTCCGAAGAAGCTCGCGCGCCGATGATGAGTCGAACTCGTTCCACATCACTCGGAGGGCGAGAAAGAGTTCGCTTCCGTTCTCGGCCACCAGGTAGAAGGATGGTCCGATGAGGTTTGACGGCCGGTGGAGCACGATTTCGTTGCTCTGGGCGTCAAACTTTCGTACGGGGCTGTTCTCTGGGACACGCTCGATGTAGTTGAAATAATAGCCGGGGAGCAGTGCATTTCCTGAAAACCTGGAGCCATCGAATGCAGCTAAGAGGTCTGTAGGATGATAACAACCATTCTGATAGGCCGCGAAGGTCTTCTTCTGGATCCGCTTTGCGTAGGATTCGAGGCCCTCCGAGGGAACGGGATCGCATATTAGCGGAGTCCATTGATTGAGGCTTCCGACAAGATCGGTGGTTTTTTCGAAGTGCCGGTTGGCGCTCGCGATGTTGAGCGGAACGTTCGTGGGGCGAAGCTGCTGGTGGACAGCAAGGCTGTATGCGGCTAGCAGTACATTACTTTCGGAAACCTTTGCTTCCTCTGCACGTATCTTGACCGCATTCTTGAGGGAACGCGATATGAAGGTACCGGCGACAGCGCTCTTCTCATCAGCTGGATCAGGTGGATAATTCTCGCCCACTCTTTTCATCACCCGTTGAAGGTATGATGACGACCGAATTCTACGGTTCTTCCATGCCTCCGAATGTTGATCCATCGCAAGACGGGTTGGAGAGTACTCGACCTTTGGCATATCAGATCCGCCGAGAAAGCTATAGAAATCCCTTTTTAAGATATCCAGTGCGGTGGCGTCGACGGCGATGTGATGCATCACCAGAACGACATGTTGAGCTTCTTCCGCCGCGTGGAGTATCCAGAACTTCCACGGCTGAACCACTGTGATGTCGAATGCCTTGCGTCGTTCCTCCTCGGCTATTTTTTTAGCTTGACCTGGAGAGTTTTCCAGAGTCGTTTCGACAAGGTACAGGTTACCTTGGGGGGCAGTCTGAACGATCTGTTGTGGCTCATCAGGTTGGGAAAAATCGTAGACACAGCGCAAAGACTCGTGCCGACGCACGAGGGCAGTGAGAGACTCTTGGACATCCGAGGTTTTTGTCCCCGGTGGAAGAGACCAGGTCTGCCAGACGTTGGCGTATTCTTCCCGACCCTTAGCTATCGTTTCAAGGCTTCTCAGGATCGAAATCTGCCCGAAGGATAGAGGCGATACCCTCTCAATCTCTCCGCTCATTCTCCTCAAGGATCTCCAAATCCAAATCTCATTACTGCACGAGGGGGTGGGGCATACGCCCCACCCCCAGAATGAATTAGACGTGGCCAGTCAGGTCGCGCTTCGACATTCTAATCACCTCGCTTTCTTTCGAGATGTTCATGAACTTACAGTGATGGTCGAAACACAGTCAAGAGCTGGGTCTCTTGGTGCTTGTGTCACGGCTGGACCCTCTGAACTGCGCAAAGATTTGGCGAACCATGAACTCCTTGCTTTATGTGATGCTTGACACACGCAAGGGTGGTTTTCAGGTAGCCCTTTCGCTCTGACGCTCTTGACTAAGGCCGTGCGGTGAGTCTTCTAAACATGAATGAGCAGGTCACAGGCCTGTGTCGAGCCTTTTTTGACCTTTGATCAGGCGGTTGACTGGAAGGGGGTGAGATCGAGCCCCGCCGATCGGATGAATCCCCGCAGCAGTCCCGGGCGTCTCTGGGCCGACCGCAGGCGCGATCGGAGCACGCGTTCCAGCCTCGATTCTTCAGGGGTGATCGTTGCCTGACCGGGTCGTGGGCTCGCCCCGGTTTGTCCCGCAGGTGCGGGAGCGGGGCCACCGCGTGTGGCCGCGGACTGCGCCGGGATCCGCGGACCCGGAAGCCGAACGCTCCCTCTCTCACATGCTCGTCGGGGTGGGGAATGCTCCTCAGGCGGGTGCGGGCAGGGCCTGCAACCGATCCCAGCAGGTAGTGAACGCATCCTTGTAGGGCCAGGTCCGATCGATGCGCACCAGAGGCGGCGGGCGTGGCGGTCCAGCGTGGTGGGCACGTGGTAGAGCCGGTGGCGCATCGTGACCGGCTCGGCCCGCACCAGTTCGGTCTCGTCGTGGCAGCCCAGCTGGCGGGTCCAGGTCCACGGCCATTGAGGCCGCCAGCACCTATCCTTGGTTGACGTCCCACGACGATGAGGGCAGGTTGCCCAGGCCCATGACCTTGTGGGTGCGCACCCGGTCCTCGACCACGGCGTGACAGCGGTGGATCACGTCCAGCCACTGGGGGTGGTGCGAGCCCGCCACCCGGTGCATGCGGGTGATGTTGGTGGCGGTGACGGTGTAGCGCCACCCGGTGCGCTTCTCCAACGCGGTGAGGTTCTTGGCCTGCCTGCCCGAGGGGCGGGTGCGGCGCACGACTAGCCGCAGCCCTTTCGGCCAGCCAGGGCGGGTGTTCAGCCCGGCCAGTTCTGCGACTCCGGTGTCCTCACGGACGCTGCCGTCAGGGCCCAGGCCCGCTTCTCAGGCGTCCTCGGGCAGGTGGGCGATCGCTTCCTCATCCGCGCCGGTGATGGCCCAGCCCACGGTGCGGCGGGTGGTGGTCAGCCCTTCGAGATAGGTGAGCAGGTCGTGGGTGGCTCCGGCCCTGTCGATACGGACCAGGAGTTTGGCGCCGACCTGCCCGGGGATCTGGGCCAAGGCCGCACGGATCACGGTGATGTGGTCGGCCACGGTGTTGGAGCCGGCGTTGCCCTTCCTGAGCAGGGTGGCCAGGGACTCGCTGGTGTTGGCGCACCAGGCCGCGAGGGGGTGGCGTCCGTAGGTGCGTTTGAAGGTGCCGGTGGCGCCTTCCCTGTTCGAGGCGGCGGTGACGATGGTGGCGTCCACGTCGATGAGGATCCACTCTCGCAGTAGCTTGTCCGCGATGGTGATCCAGCGAACCCGCTGGGGCGTAGGTGCAGGAGGGTCCACACGTGGCGGTGGGTCTTGGCTCTGGACTTGGCGATGGCGGTGTGCGTCATCTCATCGAGAGCGGTCAGGGTGCGCCACAGGGTGAAGTCTGAGGCGGGGGCTTCCAGGAGGTTGGTGGCTCCGGTGACGATCGCTCCGGCCAGGGTGATCAGGGCGAGGGCCCGGTTGCGCCATCCGTCGGCAGTGCTGGAGGGTAGGACGTGGGACAGGGCGGTGGTGAGTCCGATCCTGTCCGCGCAGGTCAGCTTGCGTTCCTGCTCGGGTGCTAGCAGGGTGTCGGCTCCTTGCCGCCCGGGGGTGGGGGCCTTGATGCGATCAAGTCTGATCGCCCATCCGGCAAGTTCTGAACCACAGACCAAAGCTTTATCTACTGGTGACTACCGGGAAGGCGTTTTGAGCTCTGCGAGTATTCAGGACCGGTCCGGAGCCGAACCGCTCTGGGCGCTGTGGTGCCGCTGAATCCCGAGGCACGCGCGTCCCTAGATGAGTAATTCCAAGGGGTGCTTGGTCTGAGCATGAGGCGAGGGAGTCCAGGGTCATGTTGTGACGCAAGACCTGAACTCCCTCGCCTGTGCACTCTACGCCCGTACCGAGGCCCTCCTCAAAGCCCACCCCGACCTGGCTCCCTGGCGCCCCGCAATCGGCTTCCAGCCACGCCTGTCCGACGCCGACCTGGTCACCCTGGCCCTGATGCAGGCCCTGACCGGCCACACCAGCGAGGCCCGATGGCTGCGCTATACCCGCACCTATCTGTCCGCACGCTTCCCCTACCTGCCCCAGCAAAGCGGCTACAACAAACGCCTGCGCAAAGCCACCGGGTTGATCCGCACCCTCATCCGCCACCTGGCCACCGATACCAGCGCCTGGACCGACGACACCTGGGTGGTGGACTCCACCCCCATCGAGTGCGCACGCTCCCGCGAGACCGTTAAGCGCTCCGACCTGGCCGGATGGGCCGCCTATGGGTACTGCGCCTCCCACTCCCGGTTCTTCTGGGGGCTGCGCCTGCACCTGGTGTGCACCCTGAGCGGCCTCCCGGTCGCCTTCGCGCTCACCGGAGCCAAGGCCTACGAGCGCACCACCCTGGTGGGGATGTTCGAGAACGATCCCGGCCTGGTCGCTCAGCGCCCAGGACAGACGCTGATCGCGGACAAGAACTACTACGGGTGCGACTTCGAACGCTGTCTGGCCCAAGCGGGTCTGTCTTTGCTGCGTCCGGCCCGCAAGGGCGGGTCCTCACGGGCCAGGTCGGGTTGTTTCGGCCGTTGCGGCAGGTCATCGAGTCGATCAACCAGACCTTCAGGGGCCAGTTGGACCTGGAGCGGCACGGCGGGCGCACTCCGGGCGGGGTGATTGCCCGGGTGCTCCAGCGGATCCTGGCGCTGACCGCCGCGATCTGGCACAACGACCGCACCGGCCAGCTGGTCCTACGCTCCCTGACGGCCTACGACCACTGACCCCTTGGAATTACTCATCTAGTGGCCCAGCCTTGGGGCTGCTGGTGCGCAACCGCGACGGCGGGGATCTGTCCACGCGGGCGATGAACGCGGTGGTGTGTGAGCGAGGGCTGTGGCCGGGATCTGGCTTTAACGACGATGGTGAACCGTTCGATCGGTACGTGCTACGCCACACTTTCGGCACTGACCTGGCGCGGCCGCAGCGGGCTGGCCCGTAATCGGTGAACCTGGTGACCGTTGCCGAGTGATGGGACAGGCCGACGCGACACCATCTGAGGGAGCGGCCACGGCGACAGTCCTCGTTTGCGGCTGGTGACACGTTTGTTGACGGCACCCCGTAATGGGGCGTGTGGGCGGTTGATACGCCTGGACGGCCCCTGGGGTAGGGGTATGGGGTGTTCGGGGCGGACGTGGCGGCACAGGGCGGTGTCCGCCCCAGTGCCGTTTCGGTGCGGCGGTCGGGGCGCGGGGTTGCCCCGCAGGGGCGGTGGATCTTAGTCCGATGGGGGTAGCGTGTACTGAGGTTCAACTGGGGAGCACGTATGGAGCACAAACGGCCCGGATTCGGGCCGCGCTCCTCGTCTGCTCGATTCGTACACCCCATCTGACCTGGAGTTTTATAGCGCACCCGGCAGGATTCGAACCTGCGACCATCGGATTAGAAGTGCCATGGTTGCGTACCGTCACGTGTCCCTACGTACCGTTTCATGCCACCCCACCCGATCCGCCGTGCCGTCGGGTGCCGTGTCATGCCGTGTGGTGTCGCCCCAGTCCAAAACCGCGGAGCACAAACGGAGCACACACCGGCCCCTGACGGCGTCCGATGGCACCTCGCGAGGTCCTCGGAGCGACCACTCGTTTGCTTCGGAGTGCGCTCCTGGAGTGTTCGGTTCGGGTCTATCCAGGCTCGGAACCCAGCCCTCGGGGCGTCCGTTCTCGGCGGGTTTGGTCTCGGCTTTGGAGTCCTTGACCAGGCCGGTCGCCCGGGCCACGGCCAGGGCTGGGGCTACGTTGAACTCGTCCCTGCGACGCCTCACGTATTGCGAGTCTTGGCGGGCGGCGAAAGTGAGGGCGGCGTCCAGGGCCTCGCGCCACTCCTCTTCGGTTCCGGTGCCGTTCTCGGCCAGGTCTAGGACGCGGTGTATGAGGGGGGATCCTTCGTCCCACGCGTCCGTGAAAGTACGCAGGTCGAGAAAGTTCAGGACCTTCTCGACCGCCTTCTCCGCGGTGGACACGTGGGGAAGCAGCAGGTTCAGTCCGTCGTTGTCGATGAGTTCGGGGTAGTCGATGCGGTCCCACGCGGCTCCGTCCCACCAGTAGGCGAAGCCCTGTTCACGGTCGTTCTCCAACGCGGTGAACCAGGTCCAAGGCAGCCATTCGGGACCGGCGTAGGGGTCGTAGCCCTCGACGTCCATGTAGTCGTCGCATTCGTGGTCGGCGCCGACGAGTACCCCGCGTCCGCCCTCGATCCGAGCAAGCCGCCACTCGTTGCCGCCTCCGTCGTTGTGGTGCACGACCGCGTCCGCGTAGCGGTGCTGGTTCTCGCTGCCGCCCGCTTCCAGAGCGGCCAGTGCGGCGGACCGGACCCAGAGGGCGTCGAACGGAGGCAGGTCTTCAGGACGCCCTGGGGCGTGGAACTCCATACTCAGGCCCCTTCATGCAGAGAAGAATCGATTGCGTGGCGAAGCTATCCCGTAGCTCTGACAGCCCGAGTCCGGTCTCCGGACAGGGACAGAACCCTGTGCCAGGGCTCAGCCGGGTATCCACGCTGTCAGGAGTTCGTCGGCGCGAGCGCCCCACCGGTCCCGCGCGCTCTTCAACCTGCGGGCGGGTTTCTCCAGTACCCAGGCGATGTCCCCGGGGTCGATATCATCCGGGGGTGTGAAGTCCTCGGGATGGTTCTGCGGCGACCAGGAACACCGTGGAGACGTCCAAGCGCCCGCGCTTCGTGGGTCGCTCACCGTCCTCGGGATAACGAACCACGGCACGGACGCCGTCGGGCAACGGGCTGACCGGCACGGCCCCTCCGTCATCCGCACCTCATCCGCCATCAGACCTCCTGTGTCTCCAGATCACCGATTCCATGCACGCTGTCGGAGGGAAAGGGACTCCTGTCGTCCCGCCTCAGCAGATCGAGCGCCTTCTCCGGCTCCTTGGTGAACAGCACCACGGCCAGCGACCGGGTCGCCCGCGAGCAGCCCACGTAGAAGAGCCGTCGGGTCCGGTCGACGGCGTAGTCCTTGCCCGCCTCCTCGTTCTTGCGGTCCGTGTCGCTGAGGTCGCGCAAGCCGAAGAACTTTGCGTAGGAGAAGTCGGGGTGTCGGCTCCGCTCAGCGTCCACCAGGACCATGACCCGCTCGAACTCGGCTCCCTTCACTCCCTGCTGGGTCTCGTATGGCGACTGGCCGGTGATGTAGTCGCGGTATGTCCTGACCTGATCGACCGGGCTGGCGAGGTAGGCGTCCATCACCGCGCGCATGACCTCATGTTTCTCCCGTGTCGGTGCTTCCGTGTCAGACCCCTCTTCTTCCACGGACACCCGATCCAGCCCTTCGGAGTCGACCGCGCGCAGCAGGTGGGAACGCAGCCGCGGATCGAACGGGATGAGCCCGGTGCGCACCGCATGGCTCAGGACCTGCCCGGTGGTCTTCCCGCTACCGGGCTTCATGAGCGAGACGAGTTCGTCGGTGTCGCGCTTCACTTCGGCAAGCGCCTCCACCGAATCCTTCCCGTCCAGAAAGGCTCGGAGCCGGGGAGCGGACTCGCGCAGAATCGCGAGCGCTGCCATTCCTTCGTCCCCTTCCACCGCCTCGACCAGGGGGAGGACCCGCTTCATGAACGGCGCGAGGCTCCAGTGGGTTCCCTCGCGGAAACCTTCTTTGACCTCCGCGCTCTTTCCCCGGGCGAAGGCCTCGTGGAGATCGGCGAATCCCATCCGTTCGGCGGCCAGCCGGTGCTCCAGCACGAGGATCCTGAGATCCTTGCCTTCGGTTCCGGCCCGCCACTCATCGTCCTGCTGACTCCGCGCGAGGAATTGGCGGACTCTGGCCACCTGCGCGTCGTCGTCCCCATCCGAAGGGAGGACGAACAGGTCCACGAAACCCGGATGCGGTTTCACTCCCGGTTTCCGACCCAGTACCTGTTGAAGCCCACCGTCACGCGGCGAGGCCGCGCGGATGCTGTTGATGACGTGCAGGACCCGATCCGGGCAGCGCCAGTTCTCCTTCTTCCTGATGGTGATCCAGCCAGCTCCCTTGTCCCCCTCGATGATCCCGGCTCCGCCCGTGTAGATCTGCTGCATCGGGTCCCCGAAGAACCCGAGGCAGACGTTCCCGCGCTCGAGCCGTTCGATGGTCTTGAGCGCCTCGACCACATCGCGTGTGGTGTCCTGACTCTCGTCGACAAGAATGTAGGGGAAGGACTGCGCGGTCATGGTGGCGAGGCGTGGGTACTCCTTGATCAGCCAGGGCACCAGTTGGACGATGTCGCTGTGGCCGAGTACGCCCCGGGCGAAGTTCCGTCCCGATTCATAGGTGAATCGCGCATGCGGGGTGTCCAGCCGTTTCAAGGCCTCCTGGAGGTCATCGGAGGGATTCTTGCTCATACGTCGGGTGATCTCCTGGCGAACCCACTGTGCTATCGCGCGCTGGAAGGGCCGGGCGATCTCCCACAGGAAGCTGTGGATGGTCGAAACGAAGAAGAGACTGTCATGGCCGACGTCCTTGCGGATCTCCTCCACGGCGATGTTCGTGTAGGTGATGCAGGCGATCTTGCGACTCCGGGCACGCAGATCGGGGCCGTGGACGCGGCTGATGTGCCCGAGTGCCTTAACCAGCGATGTCGTTTTTCCAGAACCGGCTCCGGCGATGACCACGAAGCCGCCCTTGGCCGAGGAGTCCAGCACCTCGCGGATCTCGATGTCGGTGCGGGTGTCCTTCTGGTGCAGGCGCCCGCTCACAGGTCCGCCCCCCGGTCGAGACGGGCGTTGAGCCACGCCAGACCTTCGTCGATGTAGTGGGGAGTCGTCCACTTCTCCTTGGTGAACAAGTCGAAGAACGTCAGTGCCAGATTGGCCTTGCCACCGGGAAGTTCACGGACGAACGTATGTACCTTGTCGACTACTTCACCATGCGACATGTCGCTGTCGAGCTTGAGTGGAATCTCGTCCTTGCCGTTCTTCTCCACCCATGCGAGGTTCTCCAGAAGCATGGCGTCCTCGAGAGTCCGCCCACTCGCCGTGCCCGGCACTCCCTGCCACATGAAGGCCTGAGGCGTCTGGTAGGCCACCCGCACCGCCGACGAGCTCTCTCCCACACCGTAGACGCCGATTTTCTCGTCCACGGTGGCCGTCCGTAGCTCCTGCACGCTTTCCTTCCTCGGTAGCCAGTCGATGAGGGTCTTGTTGCTCGTGACGGCACCGTCCGTAGCGGCGGTACACGCTCTCCTGTTCTGGGCTGGGTCTACGCTGTCCAGGTCGGTGATGATCAGGGCCGGCAGCCCAAGGAATTCCACCAGGTTCTTGAACCTGAATGCGTGGGATCCGCCGACCTCGAGGTAGGAGATGTGCGCGCGGGTCAGACGGGACAGGTTCGGCGCATGGTTCTCGATCATCAGCGGCAGCAGGATCCGCTCCGCATCACCTTCCACGAGCACGACCGCGTCGGCGAAGAACAGGTGGCAGTTGGTCAACTTCAGGAAGCGGCGCAGGAAGTTCGTCTCATCGTTCTCCACGTTCAACCGGGACAGGTCACGTACCTGGGTCGCGGGAGCCCCCGCCGTCTCGGTGATACGCCGGAAATACCTGATGGGGTCGAAGGAAGTGTCGTAGATGATGTTGGGCGAGTGCGTGGTCACGATGATCTGAGTGTGGAAGCCCGTCGTCGCGTTCTTTTGTACGCAAGCCTTGACGACATTCAGGAACGCCTGCTGCAACTGCGGGTGCATGTGTGCTTCGGGCTCCTCGATCACCACCAGGTGGATGAGCGACCTGTCTTCCTCGGCCCTGGTCCAAGCCCGGTGCATACCGATGATCTCGAGGATCATGTAGAGGTAGTTCTTGTAGCCGAGCCCGTTGTAGCGTTCGGGCAGTTCGAGCTGCCTGCCGTCGATGCTCGTGGAGGACACGTGGATCGACGCGCTGTCCATGATGAGACCGTCGTTGTCGACGCGGCTGCGCACGACCAGGCGCAGGTTGTCCATCCGATCGTCGGAACTGTCGTGCAGTTCGTCGAAGGTGTCCTTGAGCTTCTCCTGGAGATAACCCTCGGCCCCCTGCTCCGATATCCGCATCGCCTGCAGTGCGGCGTGGTTGACCTCACTTGAGTCGATGTTGCGCCGCAGGAACTTGGACACGTGCCGTGACAGGTCGAGCCCTTTGGAGGTGGGGTCGTCCGATAGGAAGCGCTGGGCATCGACCATATCCACGCGGACGAGGCTGTTGAGGAAGCGCTGTGCCGCGGTGGGGTTGTCGGTGAGTGGACCGACGACGTCCTCGGGTCGGCACTCGTCACGGTCGAAGCTCCTCGGATCGATCACGTGGTAGCTCAGCGCGTAGGAATCTCGCAACGTCTTGTCGAGATAGTCACGCATGTCCTCGGGCCAAGGAGAATACACCCCCTTCCGCCACCTCTTCTCCGACTTCGCCTTCCGCGTGGTGTGCCTCGCCTTCCGCCGGGCCTCCCGGAAGTCCGCCAGGAGCCCACCGGGGCCGTCCTTCGGACCGAACTCCACTCGCAGCGCCACCTGGCCGATATCCTCGTCCAGATCCTGGAACGACATCATCTCGATGACGCGGTACCAGTCCTCCTTCTCCACCTCCAGGAGCAGGTCCAGCCGGATCACCGGGAAATCCGCACCCTCGTCGATGTGGGCGAAGTCGTCCCAACATCCGGAATTGAAGTCGTAGAACGTCAGGTCCCGCGCCTTCTCCACGAAGAAGGAACGGAAGATGTGTGTGATCGAGGTCTTGCCACTGTTGTTCGCCCCGACACACACCGTCGCGCTTTCGTTCAGGTCGATCTTGACCTGGCGCAGACGCCGGAAGTTTTCGACTCGAACGGTCTTGATCCGCATGGGCACCTTCACAGGGCGAGATGGGCGGGTGTACAGGGCAACCAGCGCACGACGGGGGGAGGGAAGGGAAACGAGGAATGTCGGTCATGCTACCCCTGCCAAACATCAACGGGGGTCAAATTCGTCAAGTTGCTTGGGCTGAACTCGTGATGTCCGATGAGCGGACCATCTCGTGTCCTATGTCCAGGGCTGTGGGTGGAGGGCAGCCACTGATCAGGTGAGGCCGATACCGGATCTGGACCTTCCCTGCGGTGGAGACTTCCGCAGGGGGATCGCTTTCTGCCACTCGTCTTCCCTGGTCCTCAGGGTGAGACCGGGGTTGGAGGTGGTGGTGATGTTGGGGCCTGGTTCGGTGTTCAAGAGGTGCGGGTGTCGGGTGGCCGGTACGTCGAGGAGGCTCGGGAGTGGTTGTCCGCGGTTGCGCTCCCGTAGGCATGGAAGCTGGTACTTCTCGCTCGAGTCAGCCCAGACCCCGGGTGGTCGGTGTCGGGTGCGTAGGGGAGGGTTCGCTTCCCGTGAGGCCGCGCGCGTGGCCCTGCGCAGGGCCCGGGGCGATGAGCAGGGTGCGGAGCCGGTGGTGTGGACGGTGGCCGCGTGGCTTCGGCACTGGCTGGAGGGGCGGACCCGGTTGCGTGCGCGCACCCGGGTCAGTTACGCCGAGCACATCGACCGCTACCTCGTCCCGCACCTGGGTGAAGTAGTCCTGGAGGAGTTGACGCCCGCCCGGGTACAGCGGGCCTTCGAGGGCATCGCCGAACACATCACGCCCAGGGGCAGGCCGGTGGCTGTGGCGACGGTGCAGCGGGTGCGGTCCACGTTGCGGGCGGCGTTGAACACCGCGGTGCGTAGCGGTTGCTGCCCTCCAACCCGGCCAACGGGCTGCGGTTGGAGGCCGGTCAGAGCGCGCGGCCCATGGTGTGGACGGTGGAGCAGACCCGCGCTTTCCTGGACCACGTAGCCGAGGACCGGTTGTACGCGCTGTTTCACCTTGCGGTGATGACCGGGCTGCGCCGGGGCGAGGTGGTGGGGCTGCGGTGGGTCGACGTCGACCTGGATCGTGGGACGGTGCGGGTGGTGCGCCAGCTCCAGGCCCACCAGGGCCGGGGGTTGGTGGAGGTGGCGCCCAAGAGCGCGGCGAGTCGGCGCACGTTGATGGTGGACCACACCACGGTGGGTGTGTTGCGCCGTCACCGGTGGCGTCAGCAGAAAGAGGCCGAGGACTACGGCCGGGTGTGGGATCGGGGCGGTTACGTGTTCACGGCGGTGGGTGGCGGTGTGTTGGCTCCGGAGCGGTTGTCACGTTTGTTTCGGAAGGTGAACACCGCCAGTGGGTTGCCGCCGGTGCGGTTGCACGATCTGCGCCATGGGGCGGCGACGTTGGCGTTGGCGGCGGGGGTGGAGTTGAAGGTGGTGCAGGCGATGCTGGGGCACGCGAGCATCGTGTTGACCGCGGACACCTATGCCAGTGTCCTCCCGGAGGTGGCGCGGGAGGCGGCGGAGCGAACCGCGTGGCTGGTGTTGCGGGACGCCGGGAGGACCGGTCGGCATACGAGAAAGCGGCGTGGTCGACGGGGCCTGGTGTTGGTCCCACCCGGGCCCCACCCTGGACCCACCGGCAGGACAACCCCCTCAGGTTCTCACCAAACAAGGCTATGAACTGGGGTTTTGTGGCGCACCCGGCAGGATTCGAACCTGCGACCATCGGATTAGAAGGTGCCCCTGGGAGTCGCGTGCTTGGACTACGACGACCACCTAACCCCCTTCAGGTGACGATGGTATAGAGCACCCCGCCCACGGCAAAGGCCGTCGCTGTCCCCACGGCGAGCCGACGCCCCGCGTCATAGAGACCTATCCGTCGTCTCCCTACGTGCTGTGTTCGGTGCCACCACGCCAAGTGCTCGAGCAGTTCAGCGTGACGGAACTGGTAGGACGCCCCACAGACACGCATCACACCCTGGCTGTGCATCTCCTGAAGGAAAACCAGCCAACGGAAAGGCAGTCGACCGGCGACAGAAAGAGTCAAGGAAACGATGAGGCACAGCAGGCCCGTACTTCTTTCCAGGCCCCTAAAAAAACTGAATATAAGAATAATGAAAACGGGTGCTAGTGCCATGAACGCAGAGGCAGTGATCACGTCGGGGAGAAGGAGTTCGACGATCTCTGATCGTGTCGCATAGCCAGTGGATATCATGATATCAAAACCCGGCTCGTGTTCGATCATTCGATTCACTCCCCATAGGCCAAGCGTCAAGAATACTGCTAGGAAGATAAACCACATCAGGAAAGCTAGCTTCAGTGGAGTTAGAAGGAAGGATCTCATTTCCCCGCGGAGGACATCGCTAGGGATGCGTGGTTCTGATCGCCCAATTCGAGGTTTAGCGCCAAGTGCGCTCTCGGTTCCTCCCCTGTACACGGCGAGGAAGAAGAGGGAAAACAGCATTGCGATCAGCAGGGTCTGAACAGCCAAAGAAGAGAGATCGCGGTTAATGCCAGAGGGGGCCTCTTGAATGAAAATTCCAACAAAGGAGAGAAAGAGGAATGCAAAAGAACCACTGCAAACCACGGTCGCGAAAGCAAGATCCGATTGTCTGCGCCCGACAAGAGTGGGCAATCTCCACCATTCGAAGGCGCTTGTCTTTGCGCGCCACATCAAGTGGGCGATGTACCCCAACCACTCCTTCGCTTCCTGAGGATTGGTGAATTTGAGCCTTTGGTGACTATCCTTCATGGAACGCTTCATTAGGGCTGGAATTAGGCCGCCAATGAGATGGGAGCGAAGGTCCACTTCTGTCGGAAACCTATCTCGATCCAGCAGCGCAGAGGGGTTCTCTCCTGAGTCGATGTAATTGACCCGTAGTAACCAGATTTTGAGAGGCGTGTCGAGTGCCTGAGCCAGCGCTCCCTGGGGGGTGTCGGCCACCTCATCAAGGAACGACTGCCAGCCTGACTCCTTCAGCTGGGACGGACTGAGGATGGCCCTGATGCTCCGGACACGCTCCTCTGCGTCGAGAGGAGCCGCTTTCAGTACCGCCATGTTGGCCACCACACCCCTGGGAGGGAGCGCTTCGTGGTACTCGTCCGGACGGCATAGCAGAACGAAGGGGCGCTCAGCATCAGCGTTGACCTGATCTAGGAATCTTGCGCACCAGTGGCGACCGAGTTCGTCTGCGCCGTCGACGATCAGAATGATCTGTTTCCGCAACAGTAGTTCACGTACTGGAGTCGCCCCGTATTTTGCCCTTTTAATGCGTAGATCCGGATACTCACGTTGGACGCTCCGGTCAGCCTGGTCGATCGTCCGTCCATCACCTTCTAGACACCAACTAGAGGCGTTAACCAAAACCGGAACCGGCGCTGAAAAATCTTCCTCTATCTTCGTGAGTATAGCCTCACAGAGGCCCAGAGCAAACGTGGTTTTCCCGATGCCACTGGCGCCAATAATCGCCAGCCGATGGTGCCTTGTTCTGTTTAGAAGGAAATCTGCGAGCATTTGAGACTCGGAGGTGTTCACAACGAAATCTTCCGTGTCTTTCAAAGCATGCTCCGGATGGTCCATGATTTCAGAGGCGAGGCTCCAGGACGTCTTGACAAGACGAGCCTCATCGGCCGTTAGGGTGTTCTTCCCTGCCTCCACTCTTTCCCGCACCCCCCTCATGAGGTAGGAAAGTGCCTGTTCGACTTGTTCATCGCTTGTGGATGAACGTGCGTCACGCCACTGGCGGATATCCGTGAGCTTTTGCCAGAGGTCAGCCACGATCCCGGCTAGCGAGGAGGCCTTCTTCAGGACGCCGGCGAGGACAACACCCATGCTCAGGGCGGCGGTTATAAGAGGTAGCAAAGTGAACATGAAGACATACTGGCACCTGGAAGCCCAAGACGAGTGCGAAACGCGGAACTTCAGGACTGAACAGTATCTACTGAACCTTCTCTGAACACTGGGCTCGTTTCCCGTCACCTGTCCTGGAACGCTCGGGCAGCGAGCTGGACACACGTCGGCCCCCGGTGGGTGCTTGAGTTCCGGGGGCCGACGTGACGCAAGAAGGTTAGCGGCCTTGAACCTTCACCTGACGGAGGAAGGTGCTCCACTCGGGAGAGGGGAAGGCCAACTGAGCGTCGTCGGGGTGCTGGGAGTCGCGGACGGCGGAACCGGTCGGCAGCTCCGCCACCTCGACGCAGTTCTGGCCCCCACCTCCGCTGTAGGAGGACTTGCGCCATGACAGGTTCTGCATCAGTGTTCGCTCTCTAACGCCGCCAGGACACCCTGGAGGAACTCACGTGACTGAGCTGGAGTGGACGCCGCGTTGTGTACCGCGTGCCATGTCGCGTTATACCGTGCCAGCTCAGGATCGGTCTCTACGAACAGACTATCCGTGGGAGTCTCGGCGAACCCGATCGAAGGGTCCAGAGGCTCCGGGAAGTCCATGATGACGAAGCTTCCCAGCGTCGCGGCGTGCAGCCCCGCGCTGAACGGCAGGACGTGGATGTGGATGTTCGGTCGGGTCGACACCTCCACCAGGTGCTCGAGCTGCTCCCGCATGATGTCCAGGTCCTGGGGTTGGCGGCGCAGGGCGGCCTCGTCGACCACCGCGTAGTACTCCGGTGGATAGAACCGGGTCAGGATCTGCTGCCGCTCCATCCGGGCGTCCACGTGCCGTTTGATCTCGGCGTCGTCCAAGGCCGCGGTGCCCCGGGCGAGCGCGTCCGCGTAGCGCGGGGTCTGTAGCAGCCCGGGAACGACCTGGCATTCGTAGGTGCGGATCACCGAGGCTTCCGTCTCGAAGTCCGGAAGCGCGTGCGTGCCGAACACGTCGCGGTACCGCGACCACCAGCCCCGCTCTCCCGCCTCACGCGCCAAGGAGTGCATGGCCTCACGGGTTCCCGCGTCGGTGATCTCGTACAGGTCCAACAAGGCGTCCAGGTCGGTGGCCTTGACGGTCTTCAGATCGCTGGTCTCGATCCGGCCCAGGCGGCTCTTCGGGATGCGGGTGCTTTGCGCGGCCTGCTCCAACGTCAGCTTGTGTTGGGAGCGTAGGCGGCGCAGCTCGGCGGACAACCGCCGTCGACGCACGCTGGGACTGTGGGTGCGCGGTATCCGTCTCATGACACTGATCCTAACCTTCCCAGTGGGATCATGGATTCCCCTTGACATTTGGGAATCCCTAGTCATGCTTGAAGAGTCAAGGTGGACCGAGCCTCTCAGCTCGTACCCGATACCACTGCGCCCGCGTGCCATACATGCGGCCAGAGGGCCGTGGCGCATCGAGAGAAGGCGAGGCTCGCAGGCCACCTCAGACGAGAAAGTCCCGGCGACTGTTACAGCAGCCCCGGGACACGGCCTCACCCATGCGTTCTCGACACTCCAGGTGACAACATGCAGGAGAGTACCCAGCTCGGGACAAGCCGGGGTAACGCCCCCAGCCCTTCCGGAGCCTTGCCGCGGCTGCCTCGCCGCATTCGCTGCGCCGACCCCAACACGTGGATCGCCGAGTTCGGACACGAACCGCACCACATCCGCACGGCCGCCCGCTGGCTGTTTCCGCGCTGTAGCTCGCCCGCGAGCCAGCGCAAACGACTGCTCGAGGCTGTGGCGATCCTCCACCGCAACGCCCTGGCGCACACCGCCTCCGGTCTGCCGGGCGGGAGCGTGCGGATCAGGCTGGAGAAACAGCCTTTCTCCTTCAAGCTGGCGGTGACCGACGACGGACCCCGTCCGGGAACACCGTTGACCTTCCCCGTTCCCACCGAGGCCCCTTCCGCCGAAGGGTGCCCCGAATGGCAGGGGAGCGGACTACGACGCCTGGCCGAGCTCGCCCTGTACTGGGAGTGGGACGGCTGCGCCGGAGGACCCGTCACCGTGTGGGGGATCTTCGACCGCCACATCCCGCCCACGCGATAGCAGCCGCGCCGCGGCCTGGGACGTCCGCCACGGCCCCGAGCACGACGAAACCGCCCGCGCCCTTCAGCGCGGGCGGACCACCGCCCGGCCACCGTGCCGACGAGCCCTCTGCGTCCGCTTCCACGGCCCCGAGCACGCGTGCCCGCTGATCGCACTCACCCCCGGCGGAACACCACACGCCCTGTCCGGCGCCTTAAGGCTTTCCGCCGAGGAACGCGAGGTCCAGCCGCACAGGCCGTACCCCCGCGCACCTCACGCCTTCAGAGAGGAACCCCTGTTGGCTCTGCCCCCTAGCCCGACGACACCCGCTCTCCGAACCCTCCGCGTACTCACGCCAGGAGAGGTCGCCCAGACCTTCCGCGTGGACGCCAGAACCGTCTCCCGGTGGGCCAAGGAAGGCCGGATCACCAGCTTCCGAACCCCCGGTGGCCATCGCCGCTTCCTCAAGCACGAGGTGGACGCACTGCTGGCCGCGAGCACCTTCCTCACCCGCTGACCCTGACCCCCGACGACCAAGAAAGCACCCTCATGTCCAGGTCCATGCTCTACCTGCTCAACGTCTCCAACGCCTCCCGGCTCAGCGCTGACTCCGGGTGGATCTACGCCGACATCCTCACCCCGGCACTCACCGACGCCGGATACGACGTCACGCTGGTGTGCCCCATCCCGGTCACCGACACCCGCGTCCGCCACATGGTGCCCCCGCCCGCGGCCACCAGCAAGTACCGCGTGCGCCTCGTACACGACGTCGGCTACCTCGCCCAGCTCCTGCGCGCCACCCACCCGGACACCGTCGTGGTCAACCAGATCGAGGCCGCCCCCGCCGTCCGCACTGCGATGCTCGACGCGGGCATCGACGCCCAGGTCGTCGGCTACTGCCACTACCTGCCCTTCTCCGTCGACGAACACGGGCACCTGGTCAAGGACGCCTCCCTCAGCGACGGCGGCCTCGAAGTCCCCCTCCGCCTGGCCTTCGCCAGCGGCCTGGCCGCCTGCGACCGACTCCTCGTCCACTCCCGCACCGCACGGGACTGGGTCCTCCAAGCCTCGGCCACCTACCGGGTCGGCATCGACGACCGGGTCCACATCGTGCCGCCTCCCCGCGATCCCCGCCTGGTCCGCTCCGACGCCACCGCTCCCGAGCACCCGACAGGTCTGTACAACCACCGGCTCTACCGCCACTACGGCACCGGCCACTTCGTCGACATCGCCCAGCGGGTCACCGCCAACGGCCTCGCTCTCCGCGTCATGGACCTCTTCGGCCGCCGCGACCCCAGCCGCATCGCCCTGGACCCCAGCCCCGAACACGCCCTCGCCCGACTCTCCGCGACCCCCGGAGTCACCGTCTGCACCGATGGCGGCGACCGCGAACGCTACCGCTCCTTCCTCGCCGAGAGCACCCTCGGGTTCGCACCCCTGCGCCCCGGCTGCACCTGGTCCATGTCGATCATCGACCTGCACGCCATGGGCGTTCCCGTCATCGCGCCCCGGATGGCGTGGATGGCCGAGGCCGTCCACCAGGACCTGCTCTTCGACCCCCACGATCTCGACGGAGCCGTCAAGCTCGCCGACCGCCTGGTCCAGGACCCCGCCTTTTGGGACGCCCACAGCCGCCACGCCCACGACTCCACCCGCCACCTGGCCCCCGAACGCGTGGCCGCCCGCTACCTGGAGGCGATCGCGTGAACCCCCGCCCCGACGCGGTGATGCTCTCCTTCGACGAACCCCTCGCCAACGACCTGCACACCCGCCTGGAACGTGTCCTGGAGCGCCCGGTCAAACGCCTGCACGGCGTGGTCGGCATGCGCCGCGCCTACCAGCTCGCCGCCGAACTGGTCGACACCGACGCCTTCCTCCTCGCTGACGGCGACTTCCACATCCACACCACCTTCACCCTCGAACCCGATGCCCTGGGCGAGGACGTGGCCATGCGGGTGTGGAAGGCCGCCAACCCCGTCACCGGCCGCGCCTACGGCTACGGCGGGATGAAGCTCATCAGCCGCGACGCCCTCCGACACCTGGGCGAGGCCGTCGACGTCCTCGCCGCCCTCCCCGGGCGGGTGGAGTTCCTCGACCAGGTGGCGGGCACCACCCGTTTCGACCAGAGCCCCTACCACGCCTGGAAGGCCGCCTTCCGGGAGGTCGCGATGCTCACCCGCGGCTGCGAGTACGGGGCCGACACCGACACCACGCGCGAGCAGCTCCGCGCCTGGTCTGCCCCGGCCGGAGGCCGCTTCACCCGTTGGGTCCAACGCGGTGCACGCGACGGCACCGCCTTCGCCCGCAGCACACCCGACGACGCCCCCGCCTGGCAGCGTCTGAACGATCCCGTGTGGCTGCGTGCCCGGTTCGACGTGGCCTGCGCCCAGGAGCGGTCGTGAGGCGGGCCGTGGCGCTGGTCGAACCGGCCACCGAACACGCGGGGCACTGGCAGCACGCCCTCACCCACCTCGCCCGTGCCGCCGCCACCGCAGGCCACCAGGTCGCGGTGATCACTCTCAACGGCATGCCCGTCCACGTGCACACCCTGCTCCAGGAGCACGGCGTCCGAGTGGCCACACGACCGGAGGGCGTCAAAGCCCGCCTTCTCCTCGCCCTGGGGAAGGGCGCGCAGCGCTCCGCCGCGAGGGCACGGCACCTGCTGCCACACCGGCGACTCCCGCACCAGATCACTCTGGTCGCCCGATGCCTGACCGAAGCCGCCTCCCTGCACACCGCACGCCACCTGCTGGGCCGCACCCCCGAGACCGCCGTGATCCTCACCGCCAGCGAGGCCCTCCACAGCCTGGCCCGCGCATTGTCCCAGACACCGCACCTGCGCGTGGTCCACGAGGTCAACACCACCGAGGACCGCATCGTGCGAGCACTCGGACGTCTTACCCCGCCCAGGGGGGTCCTCGCCCTGTGCCCGACGCGGTCCGTGGAGGACGAGGTACGCGAACGCTTCCCCGCACTCAGGACCGCGGTCCACCCCTTCGCCCTCGCCAACCCCGACGAGCGCATCAGCCCGAGCGAACGCACCCGCGCACGACAGACCCTCGGCCTACCGGAGAGGGAAGCCGTCCTGTGCCTGGTGGGCGGATGGTGGCCGCACAAGGACATGGCGACCGTGACCACCGCTCTGGAACACCTCACCCAGCCCCTTCACGTCCTCGTCGCGGGCAGCCCCACCGATCCGGACCTGCTCGACCGTATGGCCAGAGCACCCGGCGTCGACCTCCGCGCGCTACCCGGCCCACTGAACCCCGCGGACATCCGGCAGGTCTACGCCGCCAGCAGCTTCACCGCCGTCATCCGGTGCCCAGGAGTGGGCAAGGAGTCCGGGCTGGTCGCCGACTGCGCCCGCTTCGGCGTCCCGCTCCTGCTCTCCGACCACGATCCCGACCTGACCGGGCGCGTCCGAACCTGGGCCACCGTCGTCCCGCCCCAAGACCCCGTCGCGCTCGCCCACGCCATCGATGAAGCCGCGACGCACCCGCCGTTGGCACCCCCGCCGACAGCGGCTGAGGACCTCGGGCTGCGCACACCGGCCCGGATGCTCGCGCTTCTCCAGAGCCTAACCACCGAGGAGGAACAGCCATGCCCCCACCACTGATCGCCGTCATCGGACCCGTCGAGACACACCTGCTCCACGCCTGGGTCGACCACTACCGGGCGCTCGGAGTCCGCGACTTCCACCTCGCACTCCACCTGCCCGAGCACGCACCGCAGGGAAGCGAACAGCGCCTACGGGAGACGCTCGACCGCTTGGGCGTCACCCCGGTACTGGTCGAGCACGGTCCCTGGCACGAGACCACCAACGCCAGCCTGCGCGACCGCCTTCGGGTCCACGCCGACGCCGAGTGGCACCTGATCGCCGACAGCGACGAGTTCCACACCTTCGCCACCAGCCTCGACGACACCGTGACAGCAGCGGAAACCGCGGGACACACGGTGGTGCGCGGTCTGATGCTCGACCGCGTCACCCGCACCGGACACCTGAACGGATGGCGCCCGCCCGAAGCGGAGACCACGGGGGAGGACCCGCGAGCACGGTTGGATGCCGCCTACCCCCTGGGCGGCTGGCTCACCCACCGCCTACTGCTGGCGGACCCCCGCAAGATCGTCCTGGCCCGCTCCGGCGTCACCGTCTCCTCGGGCAACCACCGCGCTCCTGGCCACCACCCCGCCCACGGACCGGTCGCGGTGGTCCACCACTTCAAATGGCGGCACGGAATCGACGCCGACCTTCGGCGCCGGATCGACCGCTTCGCCTCTGGCACCTGGACCGAGACCAGCCCGGCCGTCCGCCACGAGGCAGCCCGACTCCTGGAACACCTGCGTCAGAACGGCGGACGGATCGACACCACCGACCCCGTGCTCCGATTCCGTCCCGTCACCCTCGACCGCACCCCGCCCGGCTGGCAGGGCGAAGCCCACCGGATCCTCACCCGCTGGCGGCCGGCCCACGCGGGAACGAACCCGGAGCGATGACCTCCTCGCCCTCATCCTCCGGCGGGTCGAACCTGGCCACGAAGTCCGCCAACGTCTCTGGCGTGACCGTCAACGCGTTGGCGTCCTGGCGGCGGTTGCGCTCTGACAACCGCCGCAGCAACTCCTCGTGTTCCACGGGGAAGTACAGCAACCTCCACCGCGCCCCCGCCGACTCCACCAGCTTCTTCCACTCGGCCCGCTCAGCACACCGCCACAGACCGTGGTCCACCACCACGTCACGCCCCTGGGACACCAGCGAGACCAGACGTTCGCGCACCCACTCCACGACCGGGGCCTGGCGCTCGAAGTACTCCCACTCCGGATAGTCCACCCCGTACCGGCCGTGCCGCCGGTGGACCTCCTCGTCCACCGACAGCCGCACCACACCGCGCAGCTCCAGCACGGTCCGCGCGTAGGTGGTCTTCCCCGAGCCGGTCAAGCCGACCAGCAGGAACACCACAGGAACCCGTTCCACACGCCCTCCCTCCCGGAGCAGCCGATGCACCGCTTCACCCGAGCAACCCTACGAACAACGATCCGACACACGCCCGAGCTCATCTCCCCACGGGCCATCCGGTGGCTGGACCACGAACTCACGCACAGGCCTGTCACCACCCTCGCCCAGACACGGTTCGGAGGCCGGTTCCCCGTCACCACCAGCGACATCATCCAGCGCTACCTCTACACCTTCGGCACCTGGGAACCCCACCTGACCGCGTGGATCACCCGCCGCCTCAAACCCGGGGACACCTTCGTGGACGCGGGCGCGAACATCGGCTACTACACGATGCTCGCCTCCCACCTCGTCGGCCTCACCGGGCACGTCGCCGCGATCGAACCCGTTCCGCGCTTTCACCAGCACCTGCGGGCGACCATCCTGCTCAACGGTGCGCGCAACGTCCGAACCGTTGCCCAGGCCGTCGCGGCGGAACCCGGATGTGTGGAGATGTTCCTGGCCGACCCAGGCAACCTCGGCGGCACTTCCACGGTCCGGCCGTGTGTCGTGCACGAATCCTTCCACACCAGTGCCGCGCCGCTCACGGGAATCCTCGACCCTGCCGAGGTCCGGAACGCACGGCTGATCAAGATCGACGTCGAGGGGGCCGAAGTCGCAGCGGTGCGGAGCCTCCTGCCCGCGCTCGGAACGCTGCGGTCCGACGCCGAACTGATCATCGAGATCACTCCGCGAGCTCTGGCGAAGCAGGGACTCGACCCGGGCGCCGTGATTGGACCGCTGAGGGAAGCGGGATTTCACACCTACCGCATCGCCAACGAGTACGACGCGACTACCTATCCCACCGCGATCAGGAGGCCCATCCCGCCGCAGAGGTGGGAGCAACCGGTCGCAGAGATGAGCGACCTGGTGTTCTCCCGGATCGACGCGGACCACCTCTGAACAGGAACGTAGCTGCCCAGTAGAACACGGTGACTATTTCGATCGGCGGGGTTGAAGGTTCTCGCTCATCCAAGGGAACATCGACCACCCTCAGCGAAAAGGGCACCTATTCGCTGGGCTTTGGGGTGCTTTGCGCATCATTGTGTGGGTTTGTGGGTGAGAAGCGCAGTTTCGGGGGCGTACGACCTCGGGGCCATTGACACTCACCCGCGACTACACAGGAAGAAACGGCCTCGTTCGCAAGGCCGCTGACAAAACAAAAGGGTGCCCCGAACCGGTGAGGCAACACCGGCCCGGGGCGTGATTCCCACCTGGATACAGCAGGAGGAAACCGTGGAGAAGCATAGCGGGCGGCACCGCAGGCGCCGTCAGGGTTGGGGAGAACAGGTGTGCTGGGTCCTCGGGGTGGTGCTCGCCGCACTGTTCTGCGGCCCCACCGGCCCGAGTACGCGACCGGCGGCCGAGGTCCGCCCACCGCTGCGCTCGCGGAGTGCGCGAAAGGACCGCGAACCAGCCTCGGTACGGGCTGTGGCCAAGGGGCGTACGGATGTTCCTCGGCCTCGGCCTCGGCCTGGAGAGGAACAGGCGAGGGAGGCTCCGGTGCGGGTGCCGCCGCAGCGGACTCCGTATACGGGACCTCGTGGGTGGTGTGAGGACGACGACGGGGTGCGCGGGGTGCGTCCCTACCTCGCTCGGCACGAGGACCGCGTCGTCCGCACGCACAGCAGGGGAGGCGTGCAGGCGAACCGAGGTGAGGAAACGGCGGGTGTTCGAGGCCCGGCGGTACCACCGCCTTCTGGCCCTGGGGGCGATGGTAAGGGCGAGTTCGCTGAGCTGGCTCATCTGGTGCGGCGCTGGCAGGCGATCGCGACCTGAGAAGTAAGAACCCACGCCGGGGTGGTGCTGACCGTGGTTACGGGTTGGCGCCGCCCCGGCCTCACGTGGCGGAGGCCAGAAGAACCTTGTGTCAGGGCGAGGGCCGTTGAGGGGCCTGTGACTCCGCCTGTGCCTCCGCCTGTAGGTGGGCCGCTTTGATCGGCCCACCTCGCGGGCGTTATCAGTGCAGGTCAGAGGCCCTTTGGGTGGGCCGTTGGAAAGCCAGACTTATATCCAGTGGATAGTCCTCTTCACGTAGGCGGGCGGGTCCGCCCCGGCAAGCGGGGGCGGACCCGCCCGCCTGCGTCTACCGTGGCCCTCGCCCACCTGTGCCTGTCCCATCCCTCCGCTGTTCCTCCTTCTTGACGGCTTGGTCTGCCCCTCTCTTCCTCTCACCAGACCAGGAGCGTGCAAGTTCTGTCACCTGCCACGTGCAAGCTTCCTCTGGCCAAGAAGCCATGGAAGAAAGACTTTTCTCCTCTCAGGTGGAATTCGCGATCCCTTCCCATAAAGAGTGGGTCTGGTGCGGTCGAGGTGGTCGGAGCGCTCTCGCCTATCGAGTGGCAAAGCGCGATTTCCTGTGCCTGTGAGAAGCGCATGCGCGCTTTCCCTGCGGCTTCCTTGGAAGTGGGAAGGTGGGGTGTGAACCTCCACTGAACCCGAAGTGAACCCCGGGCCAGCCCATGGGCCACCGACTGGGCCAGCGGGTGGGCCACTCTTAGCTGGCCCACCCCTAACCATGCTGCTACGCAGGTCAACGCCCCTGTGGGTGGGCCAACGGGCGTCCAGACTTATACCCCAGTGGGTAGTTCTCCTCACGTAGGCGGGCGGGGCGCCCTCGCTCACGGGCGAGCGCGCCCGCCCCGCCCGCTTCCACGAGCGCTCTGCTCGTGTGGCGTCCCTTCTTTCTTCGCCTTTTTCTCAGTGAAAGTCTTTTGGTTTCATTGTGAGAGAAGAATTTAATCCCCTGCTCCTGCGCAGAGCCCAAGATCGTCCAGCTCCGGGCGCTGCGTCACAGCGTTCCCTGTTGACTCCTGCCACGTGTTTTTTGTTGTCACGCGTCGTGTTTCGCACAACCTCTCCTGTCAGCGGTACGCGGTGGCGGAGGCCGAGCCCTGTGAGGCCCTGAGGTCGGATGTCGCATCTTCGTTGGGTGCGTCTTCATAGGGGTTCATCGGGGCGAAGAGGCCCAAGACGACGTCGGGGGAGGGCCGTGGCGTGCTGGTGAGGAGAAGCTCTGCTCGGGAACGGGGCGGTTCGCGGTGGGTTCCAGGCCCATGGTGCGGCCCTGAGCCGTGGGCGGGTGGCGTGGGGCTGTCAGCGCCCCGACGTCGGCCCCACCGCGCGGCGGTGCCCCAGGTGTCCTGGGGCGGGACGGTCGGCGTGGACGGGCCGCGTGGCGGGCTCGGTGGG
Source organism: Nocardiopsis sp. FR4 (assembly GCF_009830945.1). Lineage (GTDB taxonomy): Bacteria > Actinomycetota > Actinomycetes > Streptosporangiales > Streptosporangiaceae > Nocardiopsis. The sequence continues at coordinate 53,558 of NZ_VWVV01000020.1, forward strand.
GCCCGCGTCGCTGGCTCCCGGCTCGGCCCAGAACGGGGCGGCGGCAGGAACCGGACGAAATCCTGCGTATCGGACGGCTGGACGGGGGCGTGTGCCCATCGGATCACGGTTGTGCCGAATCCGCTTGACCACCTCTACGAGGTCGAGCGTGGATGCGTGGTGTCCCGCCACACGCGGGACCGTACGCCGTATTCGCGCAGTTCAGAGGTGGTTTTGAGGTGGGCCGAGTGGGTGTGAGTACTCCGGACACGGCGGTCGAGGTCGGCTCGCTGCCGGTGGTGGGCGGATGTGGTGTGCGTGGTGATCGAGACGAAAGTGAGGTCGTGCATGGCCGCGCGTGAGGGATCCACGTTCAAACGGTGCGGATGCCGCGACGAGAACACCGGCAGGGCACTGGGAGTGAGATGTCCGCAGCTCAAGCGCCGGAACGGGGGCTGGAACCCCTCTCATGGGGCGTGGGCGTTCCAGTACGAGCTTCCCCCGACCAGTGAGGGTGGGCGCCGCCAGGCCCGACGGGTCGGTCTGGCTTCCCAGGAACAGGCCCGTGCGGGGTTGGAGCACGTCAAGGCGCTCATTGCCTTGGCCGAGAGGGAGCCGGTGGTGGAGGTGCAGATTGCTGACTTGGTCCAGGCGGCGTTGAAGCAGCGCCGCCCACTCCCCGATCTGGAGGAGGTGCGCAAGCGGGTGGCGATGGCGGTGGACGTGCGCACCGAACCACCCACCCTCGCCGCCTGGCTGGGGGAGTGGTTGGCGGGCAAACCCGATCTGGCCGCGGGAACCCGGGCCTCCTACGCCGGGCACATCCGCACCTACCTCGCCCCACACCTGGGCCGGCTCCAGCTGGACAAGCTCCAGGCCCGCCACGTCGAAGCCATGTTCGCGGCCATCGAGGAAACCAACAGCCACATCCTGGAGTGCCGCGAATCCGACGACCCCCAGGTGCGGGCCTCGGTCAGGGGGCGCCGGGTGATTTCGCTGTCCACCAAGCACCGGATCCGCGCCACTCTCCGGAGTGCGTTGTCGGAGGCGGTGCGCCGCCCGGACCTGCCGGTGTCGGTGAACATCGCCTCACACGTGCGGTTGCCCTCGTGTCCGAGGAAGCGCCCGCTGGTGTGGACACCGGACCGGGTGCGCCAATGGGCCAAGGACGGGACCGTGCCAGGAGAGGTCATGGTGTGGACCCCGGAACAGACCCGCGCCTTCCTGGTGCACGCGAGGAAGTACCCGTGGCTGTACCCGATGTTCCACCTGATCGCGGTTAAGGGCCTACGGCGAGGAGAAGCGGTCGGGTTGCCTTGGGCCAACACGAGGTTGACGGACGGGCAGGTCGACATCCGCGTCCAGGTCGTGCAACTCGCGTGGGAGACGATCACCTCCACCCCGAAGAGCGCGGCGGGCCAGCGCACCATCACTCTGGATACGGACACCATCAAAGTGCTGCGGGCCTGGAAGCGGTTCCAGAACGAAGCCCGCCTCAAAGCAGGGGCGGCGTGGGTGGACAGCGGTCTGGCCTTCACCCGTCAGGATGGTTCGGGGTGGCATCCGGGGCAGGTCAGTGACTGGTTCCTGCGCATCGCCAGGGCCGCTGGACTGCCACCGATTACGTTGCACGGGCTCCGCCACGGAGCGGCCTCACTGGCGCTCGCGGCAGGAACGGACGTGAAGATCGTGTCCAGCGAGCTGGGGCACGCGACCACGCACTTCACCCAGGACACCTACCAGTCGGTGTTCCCGGACGTGGCCAAGGCGGCGGCCGAGGCCACCGCTGCGCTGCTGCGTGGCCCGGCTCCGGTGAGGGTCGGGTAGCCGAACCGGCGAGCACACCAGGAGCCACACGGAACCACCGACCCCAGGCCAGCGCACGGGTTCACCCCGGCTGGCCTGGGGTTTCCTCATGCCCGGGTCCGGTAGTCCATCGGATCAAAGGTCTCCTGGCCAGCGCCATTCATGTATGGGGTGCATCCGGTGCCCCACATCCGACCAGTGCAGGGCTGTCCACCGCTGGGCCGGACGAAATCGCACGGCCGGTGGTTGGAAACTGTTATGTACGGGTTGAAACCAGGGCGCTAGAGTCTGCATCGCAACCAGAGCCGAACCCACTACCCCCACAATCAATGCTTGGAGGGAGACCCACGTGACAGCATGGAACATCCACCCGCAACAGGTGTTCGGTGTACTCTCTGGTGTCTCCGAACACATAGGTGACGAGGACGGCACCTACGGGCTCACCGGCCACATGACATCACTGGAAACACACCTGAACGAGGCCAACAGCGCGGCCAACAGCGACCCTGTTGGTGTGGCCCTCTCAGAGTTCGCCGAGCACTACTTCACCGAAGTCGGCGACATGGTGGCAAAGAGCGCCAGTGCGGTGGAGGGTGCCGGTGAGGCCACCATGCACTACGTCAACGGCAACCTCCAAATGGCCGAGGAAGCCCAGGCGAACGCGGGAGAAATCCCGTAGCCGCCCCTTGCCCCGGGACGCAGCCGTCGCGCACGGAATGACATACACCACACCTCGGTATCGGTATGCCTGGTAACACAACCTCCTCCGGACCCGTATGGCATTCCCAAGAACACTTTCCGCTACGCTGCCGTCCCACATAACGGACACGGGACGACTCCTTCCCGAAAGCGGTATACGGACCGGCCCTGGCCCAGCGACCACTGAAGGCACCACCAAACACGGACAGTGAATGCTCAGTGAGTGACGACCTGATCAATCCAGACGAGATCCCCGTTCCCATCGTGAACACCGTGCTCCTGGAGAGCGCGGCCAGGGGCATCAGGACAGACGGCGAGAACATCGCCGAATCAGGACAGAGCATCAAGACCTCATGGGCCGGGCTCCAGGAGGTCTACAGCGCACCCGAGGCCTCAACCCTGTATGCGGCGGTCAACCCCGTCGCCACAACAGGCGACGAGGTGGAAACCGACTTCGATAAGGCAGCCACCGCCCTGGAGGCCTTCGCTGAGACAGCACGGGAACTGCGTTCCAAGCTGATCCAGGCCCGTCAGGACGCCCGAGACCTCGTCGCGGAGATCCGAAGCGACGACGACTGGGACGAGGGTGGCTTCTTCGGCGGCGAGAGCGAGAAGGTCGAGGAGCACAACAACCTGCTCAACCACGTGAACTCGCTTCACCAGCAGTACCAGGAGGCCGAACGGGAGTGCGCCAACGCCATCACCGCGCTGTTCGGCGGTACCACCTTCATCGCTGGCAATGCCGAGGGCACGACCCAACCCGGTGCCGGTGAGGCCGTCTACGGTTTCGAGGAGGCGCCCGAGGACGTCGAAACCCCCTGGGGCACACCCCAAAGCACCGACCACATGTGGCACGTGGACGCGGTCCACGGGGGCTGGGACGTCATCAAGGGCAGTGCGGAGGACATGGGAGGCGCGGTCGGCGCCCACGGCTCCGAGGGCTGGTGGGACGGCGGCTGGTGGAACAACTTCAGCTCGTACTGGGGCGACTCGCTGACGGGGCTCGGAGCCATGACCGGCTTCTACAACCCGCAGACCGGTGCGATGGTGAACAGCCCCGGAGAATGGTGGGACACCGCCCGGGGCGCGTGGGGGGACGCGATCCACGGTTTCTTCCCGTGGACCGAACTGGGCGAGCGTCCCGGGTACGTGTTCGGCACCGTGCTCACCAACGTCGGCATGATCGCGGCTGGTGCGGCACTGAGCGCCACCGGTGTCGGAGCCGTGGTGGGCGTGCCGATGATCGCCGCCCGGGTATCGCGCATCCTGGGCGGTGCCGGAACCGGTGACGGCCCGATCAGCGGGGGAATCGACGCAGGCGGCACCGAGGGGCCGAATGGCTCTTCGAACACCGGTAACAACATGTCCACCTCCCCTCTCCGGCCGGACGGCACCCATCCGGACGCCCCGACGGCACCGGACCGCATCGAGGCTGACAGCTCCGACGCCCCGGCCGGTATAGGCGACATGAACGAGACTCTGCGTGAGCTGGAGTCCTATCAGAACCAGGGGCCTCAAACGGAGCCGAGCCCGACTCCGGAACACAGGTCCGATCCTGTACCCGAATCCTCTGCCTCACCAGAGCCCGCCACACCAGGCAGCGACACTCCTCAGAGGTCGAGTTCGTCGGACGGACCTGCGGGGGAGGGCACCACCACCCCGCAGGAAGCAGATTCACCGAACGCTGACACGCCTGGTCAGCGTGCGGACGAGGGCGCACGGCCCGATCCGACCACGGAGGAGATCGACGCCGCCTTCGCTGAGATCGCGCGGCGCAACGAGGACGTCGCCGACTCCATGGACCGCGCCGACAACGGCCAGATGGCCGGGCTCGACGGTGAGGAGCGGTGGACCATCAGCGCTCTAGAGAATTCGGACTCCCACGGGCGTGATCACGGTCAAGACCCGGATGTCGACTCCCCGGTTCTGGTCACTCCGGACGGTATGGAGGCGCGTGCCGACCACAACGTCGAGAACAACGTCAACGACGGCGGCGCTCGAAGTGATGACTCCAGCGATCCGGTCACCATTCATGAGGATCAGACGCCGAATCAGGCAGAACAGTCCAGCGGAGGACCGTCGACTGGCGGAACGTCCGGCGGAGGACCGCCTGAGCCGCCTCGGCCGCCGGGTCCCGCCGGACCTGACGGCCCTAATCCGCCAGAGCCCAGCACACCCACAGCCGAGAAGCCCACTGGTCCGATGTTGGACAGCCAGGTGGATGGTGTTAGGGACATTCTCGACTCGGCGGGGCTCAATGGGCAGAAGGTCGACGACATCATTACGACCCTCAAGAACGACGGCACCACCCTGGGGCAGCAGGTCGCGGACATTCTTCTGGAAGGTCGGGTGAGCCAGGTTCGAAGATTTGACGAGTTCGTCTCCGATTTCGCGAATCAGAACATGGTGCCCGCAGCAGGTACGGAACTCCGTTTCATGGACAATCTCCTGCAGAATGGGTACGCACCTGAGCGGCTCGAGTTCGCGGAGAAGAAAGACCAGCAAGCTACCGCGGATAGCTCTCAGAACTTCGATATCGACGCTCTGATCAGGTCAGACGGATTGTCTGGCCAGTACGCCTACCAGATCAAACGGCTCGACGTCACAGACGGGACCATCCGTGAAAGTGCCATCGTCAACAACACCCAGAAGATCGGGAAGCAACTGCGCACGCTGCCCCCGGACATGGAAGGTACGAGGACGGTCGGGATCTTGGAGGTGAACGCTCCCATGATCGAACTCTCCGAAAAGGCGATGAATCGGATCCTTTCCAACGCGCGTCGCTTCGACACGTCCTTCAGGGTGTACTTTTCTGATGGTGTGATGACCTTCCCAGATGATGCGCAGATCTACCCGCCAGTCAATGACGATTAGAGGAATCATGTCCCTGTTGATGAGGTCACCGAAGGCCACCGCCACGTGGACGTGGGTGGTCGAGCACGACGAGGGCTCGGATGGGCTTGAGGTGGGCTGCACCACAGCGGTATCAGTAGCGGAAATTCTCCAGAACCGGGACCTGCTGTACCTCGACAGTGTCGACGTGGACTGGTTCCAGTACGGTGTCGGGCACACCGGTTACCGGTCCAGGATCCTTTACTGCCGCGACCTCACGGCCGCTGCCTTGGCGGGTCGGGTTCGCGACTCACGGCCGACGGGTCGACCGGAAGCCTACCCGGAGACGCTGGTTCTCCTCGGCCCCGGAAACTGGATCGCGCCCGACGGACGTAAGAGAGGTGAACCCGAACTGGTCAGTGTCTCCGTCGATGTCGCGACCGAGGACACGATGGTCGAGCTGAGTGTCTACCACGACATCTGGGCGGAGAACGATTTCTTCGGTCGTCCCCATCCTGAGGTCCATAACGGCAATGCCCCACGTCTGGCGCAGGGGCTGAGAGACCTCGAAACGGCTTTGGGGGTCGAGACCGAGACCGGTGAGCCCACCTACTTCGGCACGGCCTTCGCTTACGGTGTGGCGGCGCCTCGTGGTGGCTCGGCCGACAGGGGCCTCGATGTAACAGACCGTCTCTAGCCCGAGGACTCAGATGACACATGACGTGGTCGCCCTGCTCGAGAGGCCACCCACTCTGCGCGGTATGACCCAGGCTCTGGTCCAGGCGGGACCGAAGCTGCGCGTGCGCTCTGTCGCTGACGGGGCGCTCATCCAGCTTCGCGACGAGTCGGGACGGATGGTCGCGGCCGTCCAAGCCGCTCAACAGCTTGCGTTGTCAGCTGAGGCCGACCGTCTGCTCACCGAGGGAATCACCGACGACCTACCGGCCCAGCCCTGGTGGGTGGAGGCACGCGGCGCCGAGACGGGTCCAACGGACGCGGACACCGCCGGGATGGTCCGTCGCTTCGCAGACGCCCTCGTGTCCCAGTTCGGAGGACTCGTCTGGGAGCCCGAGTCCCGCCTGGTCCGTGACGACCCCTTGTTGGTCGGTGCCACCGACCACCCCGCCATCACCCTTGCCACGGACAAGGTCGCAGTGGCCGTCCAGGACCGACCGGTGGTTCCACTCACCACATGGCTGGTGGACGCCATCGCCGAACACGGCAGGGCCGGGAGGGGCTTCCAACTGGTGACCCCGTCGTGTTCACGGATCACTCATGCCTTGTGTTCGGTCCTGGGAAATCCCATGGCCCGCTGGGTGGCCCAGGCACCGGATGGCCGGTACTACGACGGGTTCTCCGGGGTTCCGCTGGCCTGGCACAAGGCTGCCGGTTTCGTCCGCGATACAACCGCGGCCTCCGAAGACGTTCCGCATCCGGCCTTCCAGGACACGCACCAGAAGTGGGGAACCCAGCTCCTGGTCGACCTGAAGGTTCTGCACCCTGCTGACGCCGGGCTCCAGCTGGGGCGCTCGGTGGAGTTCCTCTCCCAGACCCTGGGAGGCTCTGCGCCGGCTCTGTGGGGAACCGGGGAGCCCGCGACGCTGGCCTGGGACACCCGGGACCTGACCGCGTTGGCCCGCAAACGCGCACCAGCGAGCTCGTGGTTGCTCTTCACCGGCCCGCCGGACGGTCTCCGCTCCGGTCGGGTTCGGCCGTTCACCGGAACCCTGCTGGTCACCCGCGTTCCCGAAGGGGTGAAGGAGAGCATCACACTCGCGGTTGGACACTCCCCGACTGAGGAGCCGGACCTGTCGATCCTGTCCACGCTGGTCAAGGAGTTCACCTCACAGGGCGTCCTTCAGACGATCAGTGTGCACCGGCGTACCGGACGAGCGGACCTCGGGCACGACGCCCGCTGGTCGGGCCCGGCCCTTCCAGTCGGGCTGGGCATCGGAGTGGAGGGTGTGTCCTCAATCGGCTCCGAACGGACCCTGTCCGCTCCGGTGCCCCCGATCACGTTCGGCCCGCCCCTGACCCACTCGGTCTGGTACCGGATCGGTGACGGCACCGAAGCCGCCTCCCAGGAGCGTTTCCATGCTCTCATGGCTCATCTGCATCCCGGAGGTTCCTCCACCGCCGGGCAGCGACACAGCAGTTGACCACCATCGCAGGCTGTGTGCGGGCGCACCGATACCTGGATCTGGGCGAGGCACCGCCCGTGATCCAGCCCGTGTCGGGGCCTCTGGACGGCCGACAGACTGGCTTGGCGGGCAGCTCGGGGGCGGGTACGGCGGTACAGGGCCGTATCCGCCCGCCGGATGGGCGCTGGCGGGTGGACACGGGCCCAGGCCCCCGGGGGCAAGGAACGGCAAAATGCTCCGCGAGGTGCGCCCCCACCTGTACTGACCTTGTACTGGGGAGCACACCAGGAGCACACAAGCCTCGAAAACACGGCGAGGACTTCGCTTGAGTTCCTCGCTCATACCGTTTGACCTGGGGTTTTGTGGCGCACCCGGCAGGATTCGAACCTGCGACCATCGGATTAGAAGTCCGGTGCTCTATCCACTGAGCTACGGGTGCCTGATTCAATTGTCGCCCGCCACGGCGTGTCGTGACCACGCTGTTACCCGTGGTCGCTGGAGGGTGCTGCGCGCCGGGGCGGGGTGGGGCTCCGCGGGGGTGCCTACGGTCGGGTAAGCCCCGTGGCGTGGCGCCTGTGGCGTCCCGGGCAGACATTCTAGGGTATTCGTCCGATGTCGCCCACGGGCGGGCAAAGCCTCACTAACTACGGTGATTCGTAGTTGCCTCTCGTTACCACGCGCGCTCCACCAAACCGGTCGCTATGGGCCTCCCTCTCCACGTTACCGGTGATTAACTCGTGGTGCGGCGCTGCGCCGCTGGCGTTTCGCGAAGTCCTGGCTGCTCCGGATCAGAAGACCCACCACTGACCTGCGAGGACCAGTAGGGCGACCATCGTGACCTGCATGGGACCTCCACGGGTGGATGTTGATTACTCTCTGTATTAGTTGCTACGGAGAGTGATAAACCTTCCCGGCTCGGGCTTGGTGGTTTGTTGACCCGACTAACGTGTTCGCGTGCGAACTCTAGGACTGGTGTCGGGTTTCCTGCTCGACGGCGTGGTGCCCGACCCGCGCAAGGGGCACCCCGTGGCCCTGTACGGGCGCGCCGCGGGGTGGTGGGAGAGGCGCGTCTACCGCGACTCCCGGGCGCGCGGCGGCCTCTTCGCGGCCGGAGCCGTGCTTCCCGTGGTGGCGGCGGGTTCCCTGTTCAGGGGCACCGCGGCCACGGCCGCGACCACGTGGGCCGTGCTCGGCGGCAGCATGCTGTGCCGGGAGGCCGAGCGGGTCGCCGACGCGCTGACGGGCGGTGACCTGGAGCGGGCCCGGGAGCTGCTGCCCAACCTGTGCGGCAGGGACCCCTCGGGACTGGACGAGGCCGGAATCGCCCGGGCGGTCGTGGAGTCGGTCGCCGAGAACACCTCCGACGCCGTGGTCGGCCCCCTGGTCTGGGGTGCCCTGGGCGGCGTGGCGGGCCTGGCGGGCTTTCGCGCGGTCAACACCCTCGACGCCATGGTCGGCCACCGCAACGAGCGCTACGGGCGGTTCGGCGCGGCCTCGGCGCGGCTGGACGACGTCGCCGGATGGGGGCCGGCGCGGCTGACCGCGCTCCTGGCCGTGCTGGCCGCGCCGGTGGTGGGCGGCGACGTGCGCACGGCCTGGCGCGTCTGGCGCCGGAACGGCGGCGACCACCCCAGCCCGAACGCCGGACAGTGTGAGGCCGCGTTCGCGGGCGCGCTCGGCAGGACCCTGGGCGGGGCCAACACCTACGGTGAACGCGAGGAGCGCCGCCCCACCATGGGGGAGGGGCCGCGCCCCGGCGCCCTCGACATCCGCCGCGCCGTGCTCCTGGCCAGGACCGTCCACCTGGGGGCCGCGGCCGTCGCCGCGGCGGTGGCCAGGTGAACGCCCGGGTTCAGGCCAGGTTGCGCGCGTAGTTCACCTGCTGGTGGATCTGGCCCACCACGGCCGGGTGGGTCACCATGATCGATGTGCTGTAGTGCTTGTCGTGGCCCTGCACGGTGACCTGGACGTGCCCGGTGGTCCTCTGCTCCTTGACCAGGAGGAAGAGCAGCCCGAGCAGGCAGGTCCACCAGAAGACCAGGATCGCCGTGATCACGGCCCAGGTCGGGGTCGACCGCTCGGTGCGGCTCATGTCGTTGACCGTCCACACCGTCCCCCGGATGGGGAAGCGCCCGACGGGGGTGATCACGGTGTGCTGGGAGAACGCGATCTCGCCGATGGTGCCGAGGGGGGTGTCGTCGACCGGGGGCTGGGGGACCGCGGGCTGGTAGCCGCCGCCCGGGGCGTCGTAGGGCACCATCGCCCCGCCCTGCTGCTCGGGGGGAAGGCCCCACCCGGGGGTCTCGCCGCCGGAGTGGTGCCACGGCTCGCCCTGGCCCGGGTGGGGGTTCGAGTACTGGTTCATGCCGCGATTGTGTCAAAGCGCCTGGAGGGGGAGGGCCGGTTCCGCGGGGCCGGCGCACCTGTGCGCCCGGTGCGCCCCAGCTCGGCGGGTGCGGCGGAGGAAGTCCTGGCCGGATGTGGCCACTCCGGAGTTCCCGGCTCCCGCCTTTTCCGGGAGTACCCGATTCGTTTGCGCTGCGTGTGGTGAAGGCCACTCCAAACGCGCGGCTCCTCTGGTAGGGGCCCTCGGGGCTGCGATCAAATATGAAACTCTTTCGCGATTTTCTACCCGTACGTAACATGCCGCTGATCCATCGCCCGCACCCCCAGGTGGTGACAGCTCTTGTTCCCCTCCCTTCCACGACGGCTGCGCGCCGGAGCCACGGGTGCCGCACTGACGGTGACCGCGACACTCCTCTCGGCCTCCGCCGCCCAGGCGGCCCCCGAGCACCCCGCCGACTACTGCGCGCCCGCGGGCTGCCTGGACGTCCTGCCCCCCGGGCAGAACGGCAGCGCCACCCTCGTCGAGATCCTCGGCCACCAGGTCTTCGGCACCCGGCCCCGCCACTCGTCCAGCCAGTTGGACATGTACGACAACCTCGTCCACCACTACGACGGCCTCACCGAGGAGCGGCTGGACGACTTCTTCCTCGACGCCACGTTCGGCGTCGACCCCGACGACGTGGGGCGCCGCTACCAGCCGCGCGAGGACGTCACCATCACCCGGGACGCAGACCACGGCATCCCGCACGTCCACGGCACCACGAGGGAGGGGACCATGTTCGGCGCCGGGTACGCCGCCGCCGAGGACCGCCTCTTCCTCATGGACGTGCTTCGCAGGGTCGGCCGGGGCGAGCTCACCTCCTTCGCCGGGGGCGCCGAGGGCAACCGCGGGCTGGAACAGGACCTGTGGCGCAACGCCCCCTACACCGAGGAGGACAAGCAGGCCCAGATCGACCGCGTCGCGGCCAGCGGTGAACGCGGCGCGCGCGCCCTGGCCGACGTGGACGCCTACCTCGAGGGCGTCAACGCCTACATCGCACGGGCCGACCGGAACCGCTCCTTCCCCGGCGAGTACGTCCTGACCGGGCACAAGGACGCCGTCACCAACGCGGGGGAGATCGAACCCTTCACCGCCACCGACGTGGTCGGCATCGCCGCCATGGTCGGCGGCATCTTCGGCGGGGGAGGCGGGGGCGAGGTCCGGGCCGCCCTGGCCCTGGCGGGCTTCCAGGACCGCTACGGCGCGGAGGAGGGAGCCGAGCTCTACGCCGCCTGGCGCACGGAGAACGACCCCGAGGCCCTGGTCAGCGTGCCGGGCGAGTTCCCCTACGCCGGAACCCCCGAGGACCCGGTCGGCGAGGTCCTGCCCGACCCCGGCTCGGTCGAGCCCTACGACATCGTCCACGACGCGCACGGCTCCGCGCTGGACGCCGGCACCGCCGAGGAGCCCGCGCCGCCGGCCGCGACCGCGCCGGAGACGGAGGAGGAGGCGCCCACCGTCGAGGAGCTGCCCCGGGAACAGCGTGACGAGCTGGAACAGATGGTGGAGGAGGGGGACCTGTCCCCGGCCGAGGGCGTGTTCGAGGACGGGGTGCTGCCCGAGGGCCTCACGGACCCCCGCGGCATGTCCAACGCCCTGCTGGTCTCGGGCAGGCACACCGAGAGCGGCAACCCCGTCGCCGTGATGGGACCCCAGACCGGCTACTTCTCCCCGCAGCTGCTCATGCTCCAGGAACTGCGGGGCCCGGGCATCCACGCGCGCGGCGCCTCCTTCGCGGGGGTGAGCTTCTACGTCCAGATGGGCCGCGGCGTCGACTACGCCTGGAGCGCCACCTCCGCGGGCCAGGACGTCACCGACACCTTCGCGGTCAGCCTGTGCGAGACCGACGGCTCGGAGCCCACCACCTCCTCGCGGGCCTACGTGGACACCTCGGGGACCTGCGTGCCCTTCGAGGAGCTGAGCGTCACCAACGCGTGGTCGCCCACGGTCGCCGACGGCACCCCGGCGGGCGGTTACACGCTGACCTCCCTGCGCTCGGAGTTCGGCCTGGTGGACTCCTTCGCGACGGTGGGCGGCGAGCCCGTGGCGTTCACGACGCTGCGCTCCACCTACATGCGCGAGGTCGACTCGATCCTCGGCTTCCAGCGCTTCAACGACCCCGACGAGATCACCTCCGCCGAGGCCTTCACCGGGGCCTCCGCGGACATCGGCTACGCCTTCAACTGGCACTACGTGGACGACGAGGACATCGCCTTCGTCAACTCCGGCGCCAACCCGGTCCGGACCGAGGGCACCAACCCCAACCTGCCCATCGACCCCTACTCCGGAGCGGGCTGGTCCGGCTGGGACCCGGACGCCAACGGCGCCGACTACCACCCGCTGGAGGACCACCCCCAGGCGGTCAACCCGGACTACATCGTCAACTGGAACAACAAGCCCGCCCACGGCTACACCTCCGGCTGGTCGACCGGCCCGGTGCACCGCGGCGACCTGCTCGACGGCCGGGTGTCCGCGCTCATCGACGACGGGCACCGCTTCACCACCGCCAGCCTCACCCGGGTGATGATGGAGGCGGGGGTCGCCGACCTGCGCGCCCAGGAAGTCCTGCCGCTGCTGCTGGAGGTCATCGACACCGCGCCCGTGGAGGACCCCGAGCTGGCCCCGGTCGTGGAGGAGCTGCGGCTGTGGCACGAGGCCGGCTCGCTGCGCCGCGAGCCCTTCCGTGACGCCGGGTACTACTCCTACGCCAACGCCGTCCGCGCCCTCGACGCCTGGTGGCCGCTGCTGGTGCGGGCCCAGTTCGAACCGGAGCTGGGCGAGGACCTGTACACCCGGCTCACCCGGGCCGTCCAGATCGACGAGTCGCCCTCGGGCTCCATCGGCGGAGGCGCGCCCGGCAGCGTGAACCAGGGCCAGCCCCACCGCGGTTCGGCGTTCCAGTACGGCTGGTGGTCCTACGCGCACAAGGACCTGCGCTCCGTGCTCGGCCAGCCGGTCGAGGGGGAGCTGGGGCGGACCCACTGCGGCGGAGGGGACCTGGAGGCCTGCCGTACGGTCCTGCTGGACACCCTCGCCCAGGCCGCCCGGACCCCGGCGGGGGAGGTCTACCCGGGGGACGAACACTGCCCCGTCGGCGACCAGCTGTGCGCCGACACGGTGATCCACCAGGCGGTCGGCGGCATCGGCATGTGGCCGATCGCCTGGCAGAACCGGCCCACCTACCAGCTCGTCTACCAGTTCTCCGGCGGACGGTAGAACGGGCGGGGCGGACGCGGCCCGCGGTGGTCCTGAGCGGGTACCACCGGGGGCCGCGTCCCCGTCCCCTCCGGGGACCGCGTCCGCGCGTCACGTGCCGGGAACGCCGCGAAGGAACGCGTGCTTCGCCGGGCTTGTATGGGTAGCGTAAGGAATACCCGAACACACGGGAGGGTCGCGCAGACATGGACGCCTGGTTGGTCTGGCTCATCATCGCCATCGGCCTGGGAGTCGCGGAGGTCTTCACACTCACCTTCGTGCTGGGCCTCCTCGCGGTCGCGGCGCTGGTCGCCGCCCTCCTCGGCGCCATCGGGCTGCCGGTCGCCGTGCAGATCATCGGCTTCACCGCCACCGCGGCGGCCGGAATCTACCTCGTCCGGCCGATCATGCAGCGCCAGATGCTCGGCGGTCCCGCCGCCAGGTCCGGCGCCGAGGCCCTCGTCGGGCGCTCCGCCGTAGTCCTGCGGGAGATCTCCGGGGACCAGGGCAGGGTCAAGCTCTCGGGAGAGGAGTGGTCCGCACGCTGTATCGACGAAGACCTGGTGATCCCGGTGGGCACGCGCGTCGACGTCATGGAGATCGACGGAGCGACGGCCGTGGTCTACCCGCGTGAGGCGCTGCCCGGAGAACAGCCACGTCCCCAGACCTAGGCCAGGTGCCACAGCATGGAACCCACTATCGCCCTCGTCATCCTCGCGGTCATCGTCGTGGCGGCCGCCCTGTCCTCGATCCGCATCGTTCCCCAGGCCCGGGCGTACAACATCGAACGCTTCGGCCGCTACACACGCACCCTCGGTCCGGGCCTGAACTTCCTCATCCCGGGCGTGGACCGCGTCAACACCAAGTTCGACCTGCGCGAGCACGTGTTCACCTCGCGCCCCCAACCGGTGATCACCGAGGACAACCTGGTCGTCAACATCGACACCGTCCTCTACTACCAGATCACCGCGCCCAAGGCCGCGGCCTACGAGGTCGCCAACTACATCCAGGCCATCGACCAGCTCACCGTCACCACCCTGCGCAACGTCATCGGCTCCATGGACCTGGAGCGCACGCTCACCTCACGCGAGGAGATCAACACCCGGCTGCGCGGGGTGCTGGACGAGACCACCGGCAAGTGGGGCATCCGCGTCAACCGCGTCGAGATCAAGGCGATCGACCCGCCGCCCACCATCAAGGAGGCGATGGAGAAGCAGATGCGGGCCGACCGCGACAAGCGCGCGGCCATCCTGCACGCCGAGGGTGAGCGCCAGGCCCGCATCCTCAAGGCCGAGGGCGCCCGCCAGCAGGCCATCCTGGAGGCCCAGGGCGAGCAGCAGGCGGCCATCCTGCGGGCCGACGGCGAGGCCAAGGCCGTCGAGCGCGTCTTCCAGGCGGTGCACGCCAACAACGCCGACGCCAAGCTCCTCGCCTACAAGTACCTGGAGACCCTCCCCAGCCTGGCCGCGGGCGAGGGCAACACGTTCTGGGTCATCCCCGGTGAGCTCACCGAGGCCGTCAAGAACGTCACGCACGCCTTCTCCGGCAGCACAGAGCAGTCGGCGCCCTCCACGGAGAAGGGGGACGAAGGGGGCGCGCGCGGTCCCGCGCAGATCGCCGGTCCGGACACGGCCAAGTCCTCCTCCGAGCAGGCCGCGGTGGACGCCGCCGAGGCCGCCGAGCGCGCGGTGGCCGACGCGCGCGACGACGTGCGCCGGGCCGGGGCCCGTCTCGGCGGAGGCATGCCGGGCCCGCGCGAGGAGGGGTGACCCCGCCGCGCGGAGGGACGTGAACGGACGGGGAGGGCGCTGGCCCTCCCCGTCCGTTCCGTTCGGCCCCGGGCCCAGACCAGCCGGCCCCGGGCTCCTGCGGGCCCCGCGAGCGGACCGCGTCGCGCCCCCGCCGCGGTCCGCGAGGAGCGCCCGGCGCCCGGCTCAGACCAGCAGCAGCTTGCCGGTGGTCCGGCGCGAGGCCAGGTCGCTCTGGGCGCGGCCCGCGTCGGCCAGCGGGTAGCGCCCGCCGACGCGCACGTCCAGCCGACCAGCCTCCACCAGGGAGAACAGGTCGCCGGCCCGGCCCAGCAGTTCCGCGCGGTCGGCCACGAAGTGGGCCAGGGAGGGACGGGTCAGGTACACCGAACCAGCGGAGTTGAGCCGCTGCGGGTCCACCGGCGCCACCGCGCCCGAGGACTGCCCGAACAGCGCCAGCACACCGCGGGAGCGCAGCGAGGCCAGGCTGGCGTCGAAGGTGTCCCGCCCCACCCCGTCGTAGACCGCCGCCACGCCCCGGCCGCCGGTCAGCTCGCGCACCGCCTCCGCCACGGGGGTCTCGGTGTAGCGCACGACCTCGTCCGCGCCCGCCTCCCGGGCCACGCGCTCCTTCTCCTCGGTGGACACGGTGCCGATCACCCGCGCGCCGCGCTCCTTGGCCAACTGGGTGATCAGCAGCCCGGTGCCGCCCGCCGCGGCGTGCACCAGCACCGTGTCCCCCTCGGCCACCGGGTGGACCGAGCGGACGAGGTAGTGGGCGGTCATGCCCTGCAGCAGCAGGGCCGCGGCCTGGTCGTCGGAGACCCCGTCCGGAACGGGCACGACCAGGGAGGCGCTGACCACGGCCCGCTCGGCGTAGGCGCCGGGGGCCATCGCCCAGCCCACCCGCTGGCCCACCGACAGGTCGGTGACGCCCTCTCCCACGGCGGCGACCTCACCGGAGGCCTCCATCCCCGGAACGAAGGGGAGGGGGACGTCGTACAGGCCGCTGCGCTGGTAGATGTCGATGAAGTTGACCCCGCGGGCCCGGACGTCCACCAGCACCTCTCCGGGGCCGGGCACGGGGTCGTCCCTGTCGGCCAACCGCAGCACCTCGGGTCCGCCGCTCTCCTCGATCACGATGGCGCGCATGGCTCCACTGCTCCTTCCGGGTCCGTTTCCGGCATCATGCCAGTCCGGACCGCGGCTCCGCCCCGGGGCCTACTCCTCCTCCGGGACGTAGGACACCGTGAACTCGGTGAAGAGCACCCCGACCTGTTCGTTGCCCGGTCCGCGCCGGGTGACGACGCCGACCCGGCTGTGGTCCTCCAGCTCCTCCGCGGCGTCGTCCCCGCCTCCGGGGGAGCCGTCCGCGCCCGGTGCCCCGCCGCCGGGAAGGGGGGAGTCGTCCACCGTCGTCAGCACGTGCTCCCCGTTGACCCACAGGGACAGCTCCATGCTCGGGTCCCCGCCCCGGTCCTCCCGGAGAGCGCACAGCAGGGTGACGGTGTTGAGCGGCACCTCCTCGGAGACGAACCGGTAGGGCGTGCCCGGCTCGTAGCCCCGGGGCCGGGCGGACTCCTCGAAGAGGGGATAGGGCTCGAAGCCGGCCACGTCCGTGCTCTGGGCGAGGGTGCGGTCGCCCTCCGCCTCGTGCATGCGGCGGATCTCCGCGCGCCGACCGTCGGAGCGCAGCAGGGCCTCGTACTGCGTGCGGTGCTCCTCGCCCTCGGTGTCCCAGCACCGCACGCCGAACATCGCCTGTTCGGGGCCCTCGACCACGTAGGCGGTGGTGCTCACCAGGACGCTGTCGTGCAGCAGGACGCCCTGCTCCAGCGGCGGCATCTCGCCGCGGCTCTCGTGGGTGGACGGGTCGAGCCGGACCAGGAGGCCGCGCTGCTCGGCCCAGTAGCCGTCGGACTCCCCGGGCTGGTAGACGTCGCGGCTCCACTCGTCGTTGGTGCTGAAGTCGGTGTCGTAGATGGAGACCACGTTCTCCGGAACCGAGGGAGGCCGGTCCAGCAGGACCACCGCGCCCGCCCCGGCCAGCCCGACCACCGCGAGCGCGGCGGCGCCCAGGACGAGCATCCGGCCGCGGCCCCTGCCGGCCGGGGCGCCGCCGGGCACCGCGGCCGGCTGTCCGGGTCCTCCGGCGGCTTCGCGCCCACCGGGCCCGCCCGGGTCCCCGGACACTCCGGGACCGGAGCGGGCGGCGAAGGTCTGCTGGCCTCCCGGCGGCGAGTACCCGCCGTACGCGGGCTGCCCCGGCGGCGGATACGGGCCGGAGGGGCCGTTCCGGGCGGCGAACCGCGCCGGAGGAAGCGGTTGGCCCCCGCCCGGGCGGCCGGTGTGGCGCACCCCCTGCTGGGGGCCCGACGGGTGCGGGCCCGGCCCGCCCGGGCGCTGGTCCGCACCCGGGGGCTGCTCCACAGCCGGAGGCTGCCCCGCGCCGGGCGGCTGGGCCTGTTCCGCCCCGGCCGCCCGGGTGTGCTGCGCTGTGAGCGGCGGCCGGCCGGGGACCGGGGCACTGCTCGGCGGAGCCCACGCCGTGCTGATGCTACGGCTCACCTCCACCTCCTCCGGGGCCTCCTGCCCGGTCAGCCTGGCCAGGAGCTGCTGGGAGGTGGGGCGGTTGCGCGGATCCTTGTCCAGGGCCGCGGCGACCAGGTCGCGCAGGTTCGGTTCCAGGCCCTCCAGGCGCGGCGGCGCCGAGGTGATGTTGTGCAGCACGGCGGGCACGGTGGGGGCCTCGAAGGGGGCCGTCCCGGTTCCGGCGAAGGCCACCAGGCAGCCCCAGGCGAAGATGTCGGCGGACGCGCCGGGCCGCTCGCCCAGGATCAGCTCCGGCGCCGTGTAGGCGGGGGTGCCCATGAGCTGGCTGGAACGGGTGACCGCGTCGCTCTCGTCCAGGGCCCGGGCGATGCCGAAGTCGATGACCTTGGGGCCGACCTGGGAGAGGAGGACGTTGGCGGGTTTGAGGTCGCGGTGGATCACCCCGGAGCCGTGGATCGCGGTGAGCGCGGCGGCCACGCCCATGGCCAGGCCCTCCAGGGTGCCCCCGCCCATCGGGCCGCTCGCGCGTACGGCCTCGTCCAGGTTCGGTCCCGGCACGTACTCCGAGACGATGAAGAGGGGGTCGCCGTCCAGCCGTGCGTCGATCACCGCCGCGGTGGAGAAGCGGGCCACCCGCCGGGCCGCCTGGACCTCGCGGGCGAAGCGGAGCCGGAAGGACTCGTCGTCGGCCAGGTCGGAGTGGATGAGCTTGACGGCCACGGGGCGGTCGGCGGCGTCCCTGGCGAGGTAGACGGTGCCCATGCCGCCCCGGCCCAGGCGGCTGACGATGCGGTAACCGTCGAGTTCGCGCGGGTCGCCCGCGCGCAGGGGTTTGCCGCTCTGGTTCCCGTTCGACGTCACGTTGGGGGTTCCTCACAGGAAGGGTGGGGTTCGCGCCTGACAGCGTACCGATGCCGGGACGCCGGTGCCCGCGGATCGGACGGGCCCCGCGGACCTCCGGGTGCGGAGGCGGGGCCGCCCGGGGTACCGGCGGGCGGTGGACGCCCGGGTCCGGGCGTCCCCGCGGTCACCTGTGGGGATGCGGCCCGTGCCGAAATGGTTCCCCGGGGGCCCGCGCTTTCGCTAGTCTTAGAACACACGTTCGAATGCTGGTTCGGGTCTTCCCCACGGGCGGGCGTTCCGACGACGTGTTCCCGGGCTGTTCAGGAGGCGATGATGCTGAGGGGAAGTGTCGTGGGACGGTACTACGGGGCGGAGGTGTCCGTCGTCGAGGACGACGGGCGCCCGGCCCGGTTCACGTGGGACGGCAGGGTCTACGGGGTGCGCAGGATCCTCGAGCACTGGGTCACCCTGCGCATGGACTGGTCGCCCGCGCACGAGTCCCAGGTGCCCGAACGCAGGCACTGGAGGGTGGAGGCCGGTACGGCGCAGTCGCAGGGGGTGTACGAACTGCGCCACGACACGGCCACCGGTACGTGGCTGCTCTCCCGGGTGTGGGGATAGGCCACCCCGGACCCGCCGCCGCGTGTGCCGCCGCGCGCGGCGCGCCCCGGATCAGGCCAGGTCGCCGGGCAGGAGGCTGTACACGGCCAGGTCGGTCCGGCCCTCGTGCAGCGGCATCGCGCTGCGCTCGACGCCCTCGAAGGTGAAACCGGACCGCTCCGCCACCCGGCGCGACGCGGTGTTGGCGGTGGCCGCCTTGATCTCCACCCGCTGGAACCCCTGGTCGACCGCCCACCGGGAGACGGCCACCGCCGCCTCGGTCGCGTAGCCGTGGCCGCGACCCCAGGGCGAGACCCAGTAGCCGACCTCGGTGGTCATCGCCGCCCACAGGGTGCGCACCAGACCCACCGCGCCCACGAGCCGACCGGTCCGCCGCTCCACCATGGCCCACTGCTGGCCCTCGCCGCCGGTGCGCATGCCGGGCGCCACCTCGCGGCACCACGCCTCGGCGTCCTCCCGGGTGTAGGGCGAGCCGGGCCGGGGGATCGGGATCCACCGCTGCAGTTCGGAGTCCACACAGGAGGCGTGCACGTCGTCGATGTCCTCCTCGACGAACGCGCGCAGCCGCAGGTGCTCGGTCTCCAGGATGACGGACGGCAGGATCGGTCTGCTCTGGGCGGTGGTCACGCCGGTGCTCCCCCTCGGTTCACGGTGCGCTCACCCTACGCGCCGTTCCGGGGTGCCGCGTCCCCCTTCCCCCGGGGCCGGGCGCCCCCGTCCGGCCGGGCCGGGACTACCCCCGGCCTGCGATGACGCGCTGGCGGACCACGGTGTCGAACACCTCGGCGAACGCGTCGCCCGGACACCCGGTGGCCAGCCAGTCGCGGTGCCGTGCCAGGGCGTCGCCCGGGCTGACCGCACCCGTGTCCGGGTTCACGTACTCCACGCTCGCGGCCGGGTCCACGCCGGTCACCGCGCACAGCAGGCGCAGCACCGCCACGAGGGAGTCCAGGGCGGCGCGGGTGGGGAGTTCCTCGGTGAAGTCCCCCAGCAGGCACACGCCGATGTTGCCGTGGTTGTGGCCGTACACGTGCCCCGCGGTCACCGCCCGGGCCCGGCCCGGAGCCGGGGGACCGGAGAAGACCGGGACCCCGTCCCCGCCCGAGTGGCGGCCCTCGTAGACCACCCCGTCGGGATCGATGAGCAGGTGGTAGCCGATGTCGCCCCAGGCCTGCCGGACGGCGTGCAGGTGGTACACCGCCCGCACGTCCGCCGCGTGGTCGTCCCCGGCCGCCATGGCGGTGTGGTGCACGGTCAGCGCCTGCACCGGGTGGAACACCGGCGCCCACAGGTCGTTGCCCTCCTCGTCGAAGCGCCAGGACTCGTCGGCGCCCCAGCCCGCGCGGGTGCGCAGGGGCAGCGCGGCCGGAACGCCCGGTCCGTGCGCGGAGCTCGGCGCCAGCCAGGCGCGTTCGGGGCCGCCGAGGCGCAACCGCTCTCCGTCGTACAGGTTCACCGCCGCCGCCTCCCCCTCGGAGCGCACCTCGTACCCGATGGCCCCCCGCGGCGCGCGTACCAGCGCGGCCGCGACCGGCTCCCGGTCGTCACGGCCACCGGTGTGCTGGTGCAGCGGCCGCCACGCGCCCAGCCCCTCGGCGGTCTCGAAGCGGATCGCGGTACCGGTCCCGTCCGGCGGCGCGGTGACGGCGACCGCGTCCATCCGCAGGGCGGGACGGACGAGTGCGCCCGTAGGCGAGGGCTCGGCCAGGACCCGGGGCACGGTCCGCTCCGTGCCCTCGACGGCCAGGGCGGAGCGGGGGCCGGCCGGGCCGGCGGCCAGCGCGGCCAGGCCGACGGCGGCACCGGCACCGGTCAGGAGCGTGCGCCTGTCCATCTGTGTCCGTTCTCCTTCCGTGCCCGGTCCCCGGTCCGGGTTCCGTTCGACCGGGTGGAGGCCGACCGGTCACCGGGGGTCCGGCGGCTCGCCGGGGTGCGGCGGCCGGCTGAGGCCGGGGCCTTCGACACCCTCGCACAGGAAGGTGGTCCACGCCACCGGTGGTACGACCGGATTCGCCGCGGGGGACGGACCCCCTGGCGGCGGCAGGTCGGTGATGTCGTAGTGTGCGGTGGTTTCGCGGAGAGCGGGGATGCGGGGGAGCACATGGACACGGGCCACGACCTGCGCCATCACGGTGACGCCGAGCTCGGGGGCGGGCTGCTCGACTTCGCCGTCAACGTGCGGGGCGAGGCCCCGCCGGACTGGCTGCGGCGGCGGATCGCCGACTCCCTGGCCGGCCTGGGCGCCTACCCCGACCCCTCCCGGGCCGGGCGGGCCGTCGCCCGGCGGCACGGCCGCGAAGTCGGGGAGGTCCTGCTCACCGCCGGGGCCGCCGAGGCCTTCGTCCTGCTGGCCCGGGCGCTGAACCCGCGCCGCGCGGTGGTCGTGCACCCCCAGTTCACCGAACCCGAGGCCGCGTTGCGCGCCGCCGGGCACGACGTCGACCGGGTGCTGCTGCGGCCGGACTTCACCCTGGACCCCGGACTGGTCCCCGAGGACGCCGACCTGGTGGTGGTGGGCAACCCGACCAACCCCACCTCCGTGCTCCACTCCGGCGGCGCCCTGGCCCGGCTGGCCCGACCCGGCCGCGTCCTGGTCGTGGACGAGGCCTTCGCCGACTGCGTTCCCGGCGAGCCCGAGTCGCTGGCCGCCCGGAACGACCTGCCGGGGCTGGTGGTGGTGCGCAGCCTCACCAAGACCTGGTCCCTGGCGGGCCTGCGCGCGGGCTATCTGCTCGCGCCGCCCGAGCTGGTCGGTCTCCTGGCGGCGGCCCAGCCCCTGTGGTCGGTGTCCACCCCGGCCCTGGTCGCGGTGGAGGCGTGCTGCTCACCCGAGGCGGTCGCCGAGGCCGAGGCCTGGGCGGTCCGCCTGGCCGGGTACCGCGACCACCTCACCGACGGGCTGCGCGGGCTGGGACTGCACGTGGTGCCCGGCGCCCGCGCCTCCTTCCTGCTGGTCCGCGCCCCGGGGGCGGACCGCCTGCGCGAACGCCTGCGGGAGCGGGGCCTGGCCGTGCGGCGCGGCGACACCTTTCCCGGCCTGGGCCCGCAGTGGCTGCGGGTGGCGGTCCGCGAGCCCCGGGCCCACGGCGTGCTCGTCCGGGCCCTGGAGGGGCTGCTCCCCGTGTGAGCCGCCGGCCCCGTGCCCGGGTCCGTTGGCCGGGGGAGGAACACGCCCGCTCCGGGCCGGGGCGGAGAGGCGGGTCCGGTCCGCGAGCCGCGCGTGCTCACACGGACTCTGGCACAGTTGGTGGGAACCCGGGGCCCGGTGGCCGCACCGGGACCGGTGACCCGGGGCCCGGGGGGACCCGCTGTAACGGTGTAAAAGCCGCAGACTACGCTTACCGGTCAATGCCGGATCAAACGGGCCGTCGACACACCTCTTTCGGGGAGCGATCATGACCAAGGATGACCGCGAGGACGCCCGGCGCGGCGAGGAGGGCGGACAGGACCCGTCCCGTCCGCGCGGCGGCGGATCCGCGCCAGGAGCGGGCCCCCGCCTTGGCGGCCTCCTGGACGGTCTGCCCGAGACCGGGCGCGGAGCCCAGAGCGCTCCGGCCAACCCCTTCCGCCAGCGGGCCGCGCCTCCCCCCGAACCCGCGCCCGACCCCGCCTCCGCCTACGGAGCCCTCCCCCTGGACCCGGTCCCGGCCCGGCCGGCCGCCCCCGAGGAGCCGGATCCGGGCGCGCCCCCTCCGCCCCCGTCCGGCACGCGTCCCAACGTCATCCCCTTCCGCGGCGGCGAACGCCCCGCCGAGGCGGAGCCCGAGCCGCCCGCCCCGCCGGGCCCCGCCGGGCACCCCTCGAAGGCCGGCGGGCGGACCGAACCCGCCGCGCCCGCCACGGACCCCGCACACGCGGAGCAGCGCCCCGCGACCACCGAACCAGAGCAGAACATGCACGCACACGAACCAGCCGCGCCTCCGCCCGAGCCGCAGCCCACCGGCCCGCCGGTCCGCCCCGCCCCCGAGGCGGCCCGTCCCGCCCCCGAAACGGCCCCGGCGCCCGTGACCCGGTCCGGGGAACGGCCGGACCACGCCTACGGCGAAGCCGAGCGCGCCGCGGTCTACCGGGCCATCCGCGAGAGCCGCGACGTCCCGACGGGCTTCCGCCCCGACCCGGTGCCCCACGACGTCCTCACCCGGGTCCTGGAGGCCGCCCACCAGGCGCCCAGCGTCGGCCACTCCCAGCCCTGGGACTTCCTCGTCGTCGACGACCCGGGTCTGCGCACCCGCGTCAGCGACCTCGCCGCGGCGGGGGAGGAGCACGCGCCCGGCACGCGGGCCCGCGTCCTGCCCGGCCCTGGAGCGCGCGCCGTCCTCGACGCGCCGCTCAACATCGCCGTCACCGTCGACCCCGCCCGCGGCGTGCCGCACGCGCCCGGCCGCCACGCCAGGCCCGCGACCGCCTCCGCCGCCGCGGCGCTCGCCGTGGACAACCTCTGGATCGCCGCACGCGCCGAGGGGCTCGGGGTCGGCTGGGTCACGCACGTCGACGAGCGCGAACTCGCCCGCGCCCTCGACCTCCCCCCGTACCTGGACGTGGTCGCCTACCTGTGCGTGGGCTACGTCGAGGAGTTCCCCACCGCACCGGAGTCCGGCCCCCGTGCCCCCGGGCGACCCCTGTCCTGGGCCGTGCACCACGACCGCTACGGCCGCCGCGGGCTGCCCGGCCAGGAGCCCACGAGTCTTCTGGAGGAGACCATCACCGCCATCGGAGCGCTGGACGCCCGCGCGATGGAGGAGGCCAGGGACCGGCAGAACCGGATGACCAAGCCGCCGGGCTCCCTCGGCGTCCTGGAGGAGGTCGCGGTCCAGCTCGCCGGACTCGCGGGAGAGTGCCCTCCGCCCCTGCCCCAGCCCGCGGCCGTCGCCGTCTTCGCCGGGGACCACGGGGTCCACGCCCAGGGGGTGACCGCCTGGCCCCAGGAGGTCACCGCCCAGATGGTGCACAACTTCCTGGGCGGCGGCGCGGTCGT
Source organism: Nocardiopsis sp. FR4 (assembly GCF_009830945.1). Lineage (GTDB taxonomy): Bacteria > Actinomycetota > Actinomycetes > Streptosporangiales > Streptosporangiaceae > Nocardiopsis. The sequence goes on from NZ_VWVV01000020.1 coordinate 77,336, forward strand.
CAACGCCTTCGCCGCCCAGGTCGGCGCCGAGGTGACCGTGGTGGACGTGGGCGTGGTCGGGGACCTGCCCCCCGCCGCGGGCCTGCTCAACCGCAAGGTCGCGCGCGGCACCGCCGACTTCACCCAGGGCCCCGCGCTCACCCGGGAGCAGGCCCTGCGGGCCCTGGAGGGCGGGATCGAGGTCGCCCGCGAGCTGGTCTCGGCGGGCAACCGGTGCCTGGTCACCGGGGACATGGGCATCGCCAACACCACCCCGGCGGCCGCGCTGGTGTGCGCCTTCACCGGAGCCGACCCCGCGCGGGCCACCGGCCGCGGCACCGGGGTGGACGACGCCATGTTCGAGCACAAGGTCGACGTGGTGCGCCGCGCCCTCGCCGCCAACCCCGTCGACCCGGCCGACCCCATCGGCACCCTCGCGGCGCTGGGCGGCCTGGAGCACGCCGCCCTGGCCGGGTTCGTGCTCGGCGGCGCGGCCCTGCGCGTCCCCGTCCTGCTGGACGGGGTCATCGCGGGTTCGGCCGCCCTCGCCGCCGCGGCGATCTCCCCGGAGTCGGTCATCGCCTGCTTCGCCGGACACCGCTCCAGCGAGCCCGGGCACAGCCTGGCCCTGGAGCACCTGGGCCTGCGCCCCCTGGTCGACCTGGAGATGCGCCTGGGGGAGGGCTCGGGCGCGCTGCTCGCCCTGCCCCTGGTCCAGGGGGCGGCCCGCGCCCTGCGCGACGTCGCCACGTTCGACGACGCGGGCGTGTCCACCGCCCACTGACCCATCCGGACCCCGCCCGCGCCGGTTCCGGTGCGGGCGGGGCCACCGCACACGTGTTTCCGGTGCGTGTCCCGGGTGCGTGCGGACTCACACTGTCCACAGGGCTCTGTTTACGTCCGTGCAACACCCGCCTGACAACGTAATCTGGAGCAATCGCCGACATCACCGGCGGCTGGCGTGTCGTTTGCCGCCAGCACCCCGCCGTTGTCGCCGGGGGCCGGTACGGACGACCGAAGGGGCGCGATCCGTGACCTATCTCCTTGGCCTGCGCATGCAGGACCGTGACGTTCTCGTCGTCGGCGGGGGCAGGGTCGCCCAACGCCGGGTACCCGTGCTCCTCGACGCCGGCGCCCGGGTCACCCTCGTCTCCCCCGAGGTGTCCGCGGCCCTGGAGGACCTCGCCTCGTCCGGGCACCTGACCTGGCACCGGCGCCCCTACGCGCCCGGCGACGTCGCCGGGCCCCAGGCCCCCGCCTACTGGCTCGTGCACGCGGCCACCGACGACCCGGGGGTCAACGCCGCCGTCGCCGAGGAGGCCGAGGGCGCCCGCGTGTGGTGCGTGCGCGCCGACGACCGGCACGCCTCCTCCGCCTGGACCCCCGCCAGCGGCTCCGCGGGCGGCGTCACCGTCGGCGTCGTGGCCGACGGCGACCCCCGCCGTGCGGCCGGCCTGCGCGACGCGGTCGTGGACGGCCTCGCCGACGGAACCCTGGACGCGCGCCGCGGCCGCGAGCGCCTGCGCGGCGTCGCGCTGGTGGGGGGCGGGCCCGGTGATCCCGGTCTGATCACGGTTCGGGGACAACAGCTCCTCTCGCAGGCCGACGTGGTGGTGGTCGACCGCCTCGCCCCCACCTCCCTGCTGGACCGCCTGCCCGCCGACGTCGAGATCGTCGACGCGGCCAAGATCCCCTACGGCCGCTCCATGAGCCAGGAGGAGATCAACGCCGTCCTGGTCGACCGCGCGCGACGGGGCAGGTTCGTGGTGCGTCTCAAGGGCGGCGACTCCTTCCTGTTCGGCCGGGGCGGGGAGGAGGCCGCCGCGTGCGCGGCCGCCGGGATCCCCGTCACCGTGGTGCCCGGGGTGACCAGCGCCCTGGCCGCGCCCGCCAGCGCGGGCATCCCCGCCACCCACCGGGGCGTGGCCCAGGACGTGCACATCGTCTCCGCGCACGTGGCGCCGGACGACCCGCGCTCCACCGTCGACTGGGCCGGGATCGCCCGCTCCGACGGCACCGTCGTGGCCCTCATGGGGGTCGAGCGCCTGGAGGCCGTGGCCGAGGCCCTCCTCGCCCACGGCCGTCCGGCCGACACGCCCGTCGCCGTGGTCCAGGAGGCGACGCTGCCGGGGCAGCGGACCATCACGGGTACTCTGGCCACCATCGCCGCTTCGGCCCGAGCGGCCGGAGTGCGCCCCCCTGCGGTGGTGATCATCGGAGAAGTGGTCAAAACAGCGCGGGAACTTGACATACTGCACACGGGAACCCAGTTCGAGACCCGTCGACTGGCGACCGGGCGCGATATGCAGTGAGACACCCGTCCGGGGCGTACGCCGCGTACACGGCGGGGGACCGTCAGCACCGATGAGGAGGGCATACCGACCATGACCCGGCCGTCGGCAGCACCGGGGACCACGGGACCCGGTGCCCCGGACCGGTTCGGAACCGGACCGGCCGCCACCTCCGACCAGCCCGCCCGGGGTTCGGGGCCCGCGTTCCAGGAGGACGCCGGTTCCCGCCGGGGGCCCACCGTGCCGGTTCCCGCCGGACCGGCCAAGCACCGTGCCCCCGTACCCGACGACAACCGCTTCGAGCAGGTCCTGGAGGACCTGCGCAAACACATCCGGGACCTGGAGTTCGCCGAGGGGCTGCCCCACGCGGAGGAGGGCCGGACCCTTCAGGCAGACGTCCTGGCCCAGCTGTCCGACTACGTCCTGCCCCGGGTGCGCCGCCCCGACATCCCGCTGCTGATCGCGGTCGCGGGCTCCACCGGTGCGGGCAAGTCCACCCTGGTCAACAGCCTGGTCGGCCAGCAGGTCACCACCACCGGCGTGCGCCGCCCCACCACCAACAGCCCCGTCCTGGCCTGCAACCCCGCCGACGTCGACTGGTTCAGCGAGGCCTCCTTCATCCCGTCCCTGCCGCGCGTGCGCCAGCAGGGCCTGGCCATGCCGGGCAAGGACGGCATGCTCGTGCTCGCCGCCACCGAGGCCATGCCCCAGGGCGTGGCCCTCCTCGACACCCCCGACGTCGACTCCGCGGTCGCCGCGCACCACGAGTTCGCGGCCAAGTTCCTCGACGCCGCCGACCTGTGGATGTTCGTCACCACCAGCACGCGTTACGCCGACGCCCGCGTGTGGGAGTTCCTGCAGGTGGCCCGGGACCGCGACACCTCCCTCGCCGTGGTGCTCTCCCGGGTGCCGCGCCGCGGCCGACGCCAGCTGCTGGACCACTTCGGCGCGATGCTGGAGGCCAACGGGCTCGGAGCGGCCGCCCGGTTCGCCATCCCCGAGACCGACCAGATCCGGGGCGAGCGCTTCACCTCCAACGTCGCCGACCACATCCGTGACTACCTGGCCGAGGTCGCGGGCGAGGCCGAACAGCGCGACCGCGTCTCCCGGCGCACCTTCATCGGGGTCATCGACAGCTTCCGGTCGAGGGTGCCCGAACTCGCCCGCCAGGTGGAGGCGCAGATCGAGACCGGCCGCGTGCTCACCACCGCGGTGGACGACGCCTACGCCACCGCCCGCCACCGGATCGAGACCAGCCTGGGCGACGGCTCCCTGCTGCGCGGATCCCTGCTGGCCCGCTGGCAGGAGGTGACCGCCGGGGGCGAACTCGCCCGGAGCCTGCGCCTGCGCGGCAAGCGCGCGCGCCGCGGCGGCCGGGCCGAACGCGCCGAGCGCGGCCAGCGGGTGAGCGCCCTGGAGCGCGCCGTCCGCGACTCCCTGGAGGCACTGGTGGTCTCCAGCTGCGAGCGCGCCACCGACGAGATCGAGCAGCGGTGGCGGGAGATCCCCGGCGGAGGCGACCTGGCCGCCAAGGCCCTCAACCAGCCGGGTACGGGCCTGCTGGCGCAGCAGATCCGCCAGGAGATCGCCGAGTGGCAGCGCGAGATCGCCGAGATGACCACCGCCAGCGGTGCCACCAAGCGCTCCGTGGCCCGGTTCGTCACCTTCGACCACGACATCGTCGCCCTCGTCCTCATCATCGACCTGCTCGGCTACGAGCGGTCCCGCTCCGGAGGCGGCGCCCACGCGGCCGAAGCCTCCGGCCCGTCCCCGCAGCGCCTGCTCAAGGGGCTGTTCGGCGCCCAGTCACTGCGTAGCATGGGCGCGTCGGCACGGGACAACCTGCGCGAGCGTGTCCTCGGGCTGCTCAACCGCGAGCGCGTTCCCTTCGACAGCGCCCTGGCCTCGGCCGGGATTCCGTCGGAGGACAGCGCAGTCCAGCTCTACCAGGCCACATACAACCTTGAGATAGCACGATGACGACTCAGTGGAACCCCGCGCGGGCGGATCGCGAGACCGGCGCGCGCGCCGGGGGCGAAGACCACGGCGACGGGCGGCCCGAGCCCGGCGCCCACGGTGACGAGCACCCCCGGCGCGAGGCGCGGTCCGAGGCGGGGCCCTGGCGCGGGTACACCATGCCCGTCCCCGAGCACCCCGAGCACGCCCTGCCCGGAGAGGCCGCCGAGGAACCCGCCTACGACGGCATCGCGGGCTACCCGGACCCTTCCGGTGCCTCCGCGCCCCGTCAGTCCCCTCGACACCACGAGGACACGCCGGACGGCGAGGGCGCCGCTCCGGGTGACCCGGAGGGCTCCCCGGCCGCGCAGCGGCGGTCCGGGCGGCACGCACGGCACACCGCCGAACCGGCGGGGCAGGCCCGGCCCGGGCACGCGAACCCGGCCGGGAACGCCGACCGGGAGGACCCCGACGGGCTCGCCGGCTGGGTCGGAAGCCTCGCCGAGGCCGCCGACGACACCCGTATCGCCGGGCGCACCACCGGTGCCTTCCCGATCGTGGGACAGCGGCAGGACCCCCGGGAACAGGCCCCCCAGGAGGACGGGTCCGCCGGGCGGGAGGCCGCCGCCTCCGACGGTTCCGCCGCACGCGCCCGCCCCGGCGCGCCCACGTGGGTCCCCGGCCCGGAGTCGGGGGAGGACGGGCGGGCCGCGGCCCGCCCCGTCCCCGACGGCGGGCCGGGGGAGTGGCCCGCCGCCTCGGAGCACACCGGGGCTCCCGCCCCGGCGACCGCACCGGCGCCTTCTCCGGAGACGGCCGCTCCGGCCGACGGGAGCGGTCCCGAGGAGCCCGAGCCGCTGCCCCGCCGGGTCCCCGGTCCCTCCGCGGTCTCCGGCGCCTTCCGGGCCGTGGGCCCGGACGCGGCCGCCGACGACACGGGGGAGGACGAGGAGTACCGGCCCATCACGCACGACACCTGGCGACCCGGCCGCACCACCACCCGCGCCGAGCTGATCGAGCGCCTGGACGCGCTGGCCACCCTCACCGAGCTGGGCCGCGACGACCTCCCCGAGGAGCTCACCGCCCGCTCCGCGCAGCTGCTCGACCACGCGGGCGCGCGACTGCGCCTGTCCGGCGACCACACCGTCGTCGCCCTCGCCGGGGGCACCGGCAGCGGCAAGTCCTCGCTGTTCAACGCCCTGTGCGGACTCCAGCTGTCGCAGACCGGCGTCACCCGCCCCACCACCTCCAAGGCGCACGCCTGCGTGTGGGGGCACGAGGGGGCCGACGCCCTGCTCAGCTGGCTCGGCGTCCCGACCCGCTACCGCCACTCGCGCACCAGCGTCCTGGACGCGGGCAACTCCGAGCTGACCGGTCTGGTCCTGCTCGACCTCCCCGACCACGACTCGGTCCGCAGCATGCACACCGCCGAGGCCGACCGCCTCATCGGCTCGGTCGACCTGCTCGTGTGGGTGCTGGACCCGCAGAAGTACGCCGACGCCGCGGTGCACCACCGCTACCTGGCCCAGATGGCCGGGCACGGCGCGGTCACCGTCGCCGTCCTCAACCAGGTCGACAAGGTCGAACCCGACGAGCTGGAGGAGCTGCTCACCGACCTGCGCCGCCTGCTGGAGTCGGAGTCGGGGGTGCACCCGCGGGTGCTCACCACCTCCACGGTCACCGGTCAGGGCATCCGCGAGCTGCGCGAGTTCCTCGCCGGGACGGTCCGTGAGCGCCGGGCCCTGGTCGACCGGCTGGCCGCCGACCTGGACCAGGTGATCGAGCCCTTCGGGGAGTTCCACGGCGAGGGCGAGATTCCCGAGACCGTTCCGGCCGAGGTGCGGGCCCGGATCCAGGAGGGGCTGGCCAACGCGGCCGGTGTGGCGGCGGTCGCCGACGTCACCGAGACCAACGATGTCAGGCGCGGCAAGCGGCAGGTCGGCTGGCCGGTCGCCCGCCGGGCGGTGCGCCTGCGCAAGGACCCTCTCGCCGCGGTCCAGCTGGACTTCCTGCGCCGTGACAGCGAGAACGGCGTGGCCGGTCCGGTGGACGCGCACGAGGCCGAGCTGGAGACCGCGCTGGGCGAGGCGGCCGACGCCGTCTCGGAGGGGATGCCCGGGCTGTGGCGCCGCCGGATGCGCGCCGCCGCGCGCAGCGCGGTGCCCGAGCTCCCGGCCGAGCTGGGACAGGCGGTCTCCGGCGCGGTCGGGGACCCCGACCTGAGCCCGTCGTGGTGGAGGATGGCCCGCACGGCCCAGTACGCGCTGCTCGCCGCCGCCGGCCTGGGCCTGGCCTGGGCGGTCGTGGCCCTGGTGAGCTGGCTCGGCGGCGGCATCACCGGCCTGCGCGCCTTCGACGACCCGGTGTTCGCCCTCTACTCCGGGGTCGTGGTGGCCGCGGCCCTGCTGGTGGGCTGGCTGACCGGAGTGGGTTGCGGGAACCTCGTGGAGGTGGCCGCGGTCCAACGGCGCGAGGACGTGGAGAGAACGGCCCAGGCCCGGGTCCGGGAGATCACCGGACTGCGGGTGGTGGAGCCGATGGAGGCCGAGCTGGCCAGGTACCGGGCGTTCCGGGCGGCCTACGAGGTGGCCAGAACACGCGGCTGAGCGAGCCGTTCCCGGCGGGCGGCGTCGGATCGCCGTCCCGCCGCCGGACAGCCCGGGGCGGGCGGCGCGTCGCCGCCCGCCCCGGGCACCGATAGGTCAGATCCAGGTGACTTGCTTGGCCATGCCGTGCTCCTTGGGTCGAGTGCTGTCAGGGCCGGGACGGGTCAGGGCGCCAGGCGGTCGACACCCTGTGCCATGGATCAGCTACCGCCACGGGTCCCTACGGAAGGATGCCCCAAAACGCCTGTGGCGCCAACCCTCTCAAGTTCGCGCCCCCGGCACAGACGTGGGCGCGTCCCTGCGTGCCCACGCGTTCCATACAATAAGCAATTAATATATTACCCAACGTAATGTAAACTGGCTCCGGTAACGACGGTGCTACACGCCGAACAAGTTTTCGGGGTCACGGCTACCCAACGGTCGTGACCGAGTGGCACCGTAAGGGAACGCGGGGCGAATCCGGCTCGTCGAAGGGAGAACCGTCGCGGGGCGGGGCCCATCAGAGACGGTTGTCAGAGTCTGATGGCTGAGAGTGACCAGGGAGGGAGGGTGCAGCAGTGAGTATCTCGGAGAGGCCGATGAGGACCGCGGGGCCGCCACCTCACGGAAGTCAGGCGCGTTGGCCGTTCCTGCACCAACCGCGCGGCCTGATCGTCTACATGGGGCTGCTCCTGTCCGTCACCCTGTTCCTGTGCGGGGTGGCCGTCGCTCTGTACACCCCCACGTGGCCGGATGCGGTCACGTTCGCGGCCCTGGTGGTCTGCGCGGCCTTCGGGGTGGAGGCCATCCGGAGGCTGGGCCTGCCCGCGGGCGTCTCGCGCGACCTGCTGGGCGCGTGGTGGTTTCCCGCCATACTCCTCCTCCCTCCCCTGTACGCCCTGCTCCTGCCGATCCCCGTCTTCGTGATGATGCAGCTGCGCTCCCGCCGTGCGCTGGTGCACCGCAGGGTGTTCAACGCGACCGCCGTCGCCCTGTCCGGCTTCCTGGCCTCGCTGACCTGGCACGGCGTCCAGGGCGGCGGCCTGATGGCCGGGCTGAGCGGGGCCTCGGACGCACACGAGACGCTGGGCAGCGTCACCGGGGTGCTCATGGCGCTGCTGTGCTGCACCGGGTACACGGTCCTCAACACGTTCATCGTCGTGCTGGCCGCGCGGATGAGCGGCGGCCCCGGCCAGCGCCTCCGGCCCATGTGGGACCGTGAGGCCCTCACCGTGGACGCCGTCGAGTTATGCGTCGGCGTCACCGTCGCGATCCTGGCCCACCTCTCCCTCCTCCTGCTGGTCATCGCGGTTCCCCCCGTGCTGCTGCTGCAGCGCAGTCTGCTGTACAACCAACTGCAGACGGCCGCCCGGACCGACCCCAAGACGGGCCTGCTCAACGCCCCGACCTGGGAGCAGGAGGCGTCGGTGGAGATCGCCAGGGCCCGCTCCTCGCGGGGCCGGGCGGCGGTGCTGATCATCGACATCGACCACTTCAAGCGGGTCAACGACAACCACGGGCACCTGTTCGGCGACCAGGTGCTGCTCGGCGTGGCCACCACCATCTCCCAGCAGCTGCGCCAGTCCGACCTGCTCGGCCGGTTCGGCGGCGAGGAGTTCGTGGTGCTGCTTCCCGGTTCGGACACCGCCGAGGCCTGGCGGGCCGCCGAGCGCCTGCGCTCCCAGGTCGGCTGCATGGAGATCGCGGTCGACGACGTGCCGGTGTCCATCACCATCTCCGTCGGCGTGGCCGTCATCGGTGACCACGGCAACGACCTGGTGGAACTGCTCACCGCGGCCGACCTCGCGCTCTACCGGGCCAAGGAGACCGGTCGCAACCGCGTGTGCCTGCCCGCCGGCCGCCCGGGGGTGGGCGGCAAGATCCCCGGCCCCAGGGGCGGTGAGATCCCCGGCCACAGCGGGCACATCGACCCCACCGACCACACGGAGCTTCCCTGACCGTCGGTTCCGTGATCTGACCGGGTTGTCCACAGCCCCGGACGGGCTCTTGTCCGCGACCCCCGCGTCACCGACTGTGAGGGTATGCACTCCGAACAGCCGCACCGCCCCCCGCACTCCTCCGACCCCCACGACCGTCCCCCGGCCGGCCCGCCCCCGCCGGGAGGGTCCGTCCCCGCACAGCGGGAGCCGGACCGCCCCGCAGCGGCCGCCCTCACCCTCACCAACCCGACCGACGTCATCGCCACCCTGCCCTACCTGGTGGGTGAGCCCCCCGACCCCGGACTCGTGGTCCTCGCCGTGCGGGGCAGGGGCGTGCGCTCCGCATTCTGCGGCCACCTGGACCGTCTGGAGGAGGCCGACCGGCCGCTGGACCGCGCCGTCGCCCCCGTCGAGGCCGCCGCGGCCGAGCAGTGCACCTCGGTGATGGTCGTGGCCTACGGGCCGCCCCCGCGGGTCACCCCCTACGTCGACCGGATCCTGGCCGCCGCCCGCGAGCGCTCCCTGACGGTCATCGACGCCCTGCGCGTCACCGGCGGCCGGTACTGGTCCTACACCTGCCGCAGGCCCGACTGCTGCCCGCCCGAGGGAACGGCCGTCAACGTCGACAGCTCTCCCGTCCCGGCCAGCGCGGTCCTGCGCGGGATCGTCCCGGTGGAGCCCCTGCACGCCACCGCGTCCGAGGCCGAACGGGTCCGGGCCGTCCTCGAACCCGTGGACGGCCCGGACCGGGTGGCCATGGACGACGCGGCCCGCCGGGTCGAGGCGTACGCCCGGCGACTGCTGGAACAGGGCATGCGGGGCGCCCTCACCGACCGAGGGCTGACCGCCGCCCTGGCCGCGCTGCGGGCCGAGCGGGAGGGGCGGGGCGGCGCCGATCCCGAGGAGATGGCCTGGCTGGGCGTGTACCTGACCCAGATCCGCGTGCGCGACGAGATGTGGGCGCGCATCACCGCCCGGTCGGCCCCCCTGCACCAGGAGCTCTGGGGCCGCCTGACCCGCCACCTGCCCCCGCACCAGCGGGCCGCCCCCGCCTCCCTGCTGGCGGTCGCGGCCTGGCAGCGCGGCGACGAGCGTCTGGCCGCCGCGGCGCTGGACACCGCCCTCACCGCCGATCCGGGCTACTCCATGGCCCTGCTGATGAGCCGGGCGCTGACCTGGGGCCTGCCGGTGGAGCGCTGGCGTGAGTTCACGCCCCGCTGGCTGGACACCATGAGCGCCCGCCCCGAGGAGTGAGGCGCGCGAGACCGGACCGCTGGGCCCCTGTCCCCGGACAGGGGCGGAGCCGCGGAGACACCCGCCCGCCGGTGCGCGGAGGCCCTCGCGATGGCGGGGGCATTGGCCCCGACGCCCTAGGCTTGGAGACATGCCGGAGTACATCTACACCATGAACAACGTGCGCAAGGCGCACGGCGACAAAGTCGTCCTGGACAACGTTTCGGGGTCGTTCCTGCCCGGAGCCAAGATCGGCGTCGTGGGCCCCAACGGTGCGGGTAAGTCGACGCTGCTGAAGATCATGGCCGGCATCGAGCAGCCGTCCAACGGCGAGGCGAGGCTCATGCCCGGTTTCACCGTCGGCCTGCTCGCGCAGGAACCCCAACTCGACCCGGACAAGAACGTCCTGGAGAACGTCGAGGACGGCGTCGCCGAGACCAAGGCGATGCTCACCCGCTTCAACGAGATCGCCGAGCAGATGGCGACGGACTACTCCGACGACCTGCTCGAGGAGATGGGCAAGCTCCAGGAGCAGCTCGACCACCGCAACGCCTGGGACCTGGACAGCCAGCTGGCCCAGGCCATGGACGCGCTGCGCTGCCCGCCCGGCGACGCCTCCGTCACCCAGCTGTCCGGCGGTGAGAAGCGCCGCGTCGCCCTGTGCCGGCTGCTGCTCGAACAGCCCGACCTGCTGCTGCTCGACGAGCCCACCAACCACCTGGACGCCGAGAGCGTGAACTGGCTGGAGCAGCACCTGGCCAAGTACCCCGGCACCATCGTCGCGATCACCCACGACAGGTACTTCCTCGACCACGTCGCCACGTGGATCCTGGAGCTGGACCGCGGCCAGTTCTACCCCTACGAGGGCAACTACAGCACGTACCTGGAGACCAAGCAGGCCCGTCTGAAGGTCGAGGGCCAGAAGGACGCCAAGAAGGCCAAGCGCCTCAAGGACGAGCTGGAGTGGGTGCGCTCCAACGCCAAGGCCCGTCAGACCAAGAGCAAGGCCCGTCTGCAGCGCTACGAGGAGATGGCCGCCGAGGCCGACAAGACCCGCAAGCTGGACTTCGAGGAGATCCAGATCCCCCCGGGTCCGCGCCTGGGCAACACCGTGGTCGAGGTCAAGAACCTCACCAAGGGCTTCGACGACCGCGTGCTCATCGAGAACCTCAGCTTCTCGCTGCCGCCCAACGGCATCGTCGGCGTCATCGGCCCCAACGGTGTCGGCAAGACCACGCTGTTCAAGATGATCGTCGGTGAGGAGACCCCTGACGAGGGCAGCATCAACGTCGGCGACACGGTCGACATCTCCTACGTCGACCAGTACCGGGGTCGTATCGACGACAGCAAGAACGTCTGGGAGACCATCTCCGACGGCGAGACCTTCATCGAGGTCGGCAAGGTCGAGATCCCCAGCCGCGCCTACGTCGCCGCCTTCGGCTTCAAGGGCTCGGACCAGCAGAAGCCCGCCGGTGTACTCTCCGGTGGCGAGCGCAACCGCGTCAACCTCGCGCTCACCCTCAAGCAGGGCGGCAACCTGCTGCTCCTGGACGAGCCCACCAACGACCTGGACGTGGAGACCCTCGGCTCGCTGGAGAACGCGCTGCTGGACTTCCCCGGCTGCGCCGTGATCACCTCCCACGACCGGTGGTTCCTGGACCGCGTCGCCACGCACATCCTGGCCTGGGAGGGAGACGCCTCCTGGTTCTGGTTCGAGGGCAACTTCGAGTCCTACGAGAAGAACAAGATCGAGCGCCTGGGCCCGGACGCCGCGCGTCCGCACGCCGTGACCCACCGCAAGCTCACCCGCGACTGAGCGCTCAGCACCGTGCGTGCGCGCGGTCCGGTGAGAGGACCGTGCGCACGCACGGCCCGCCGGTGCGTGGGCTCTCCGGTGGCCGAACGCGCGAGCGCGGCCGACGCCAGGGGCCCGTGCCACGGGCGTGGCTCCCAGCGCCCGTCGCGATCACCCGCCTCCGGAAGGGTCCGGCGCCTCCTCGGAAACGGCAGGGGCCGAGGTGGTACTGCTCCTCGCCGCTCTCGGTGCGTTCACAGCTCCGCATGTGCTGGATCCGCCACCGGTACGGGTGTGCGGCGGACCAGAGGAGATAGGTCTCCACCCCCCGGTACGGTGAGGCGCCGTCGATCCACGACAGGTGTTCCCCGCTGTGACCCGCTGGGAGCTCGCAGCGGGCGACCACGTACTTCGACCGGTGCTCGGTGGCGTCGCGTTCGGCCTCCGCACGGCCCCCGCCGGTGTCCGGTCGGCAACGGTGCGGGATCGGGGACGGAGGGTGCGCCCGGGTCGCGCACCTCCTGCCGGTCCGGGAGGTGTTCGATGCGTTGGATCCCATATCCCCGCATTCTTGTGGTGGGGCCGCGTCGACCATCTGTCAGCGCTCCGGGAGACTCGCGCGACCAGAGCAACACGTTTCCCCGCGCGGGGGAGCGGACACGATTCTGACTCTCGGTTCTCGTTCGTCACTTCTGGTAGTCGCTTGGGGGTTGAGAATACCCTGACGGTCTTTGCGACAGCCGGGGCAACGTACCGTCGACGGTCCCGGATCTCAGGCCGAGGTGGTCCGCGCTCGCAGTACGAGCGGCATGAGCATCACGGCCGTCAGGGCAGGACGAGGTTCACCACCAAGGCGAGGGTGAAGGCGGAGGTGTGGATTGCCAGGTCCTCCGCCGTACCCAGGACGGTGAGGAAGACCAGCCCCACCAGCGTCACTCCCCGGGACATGCCGATCTGGGTGGTGGTCTCCACGACGCCGGAGGCCGCTCCCGCCTCGCGCTCGGGGACGTCCTTCAGGACGGCGCCGAAGAGAGGGCTCACCCCCAGCCCTTCGCCGAACCCGATGACCGCCAGGGAGGGCACGAGGATCCAGGCGTTCACGTCGGTGCCGAACACGAGCACGCTCCCCAGGAGCGCGGCCGTGCCCAGGGCGTTGACGGTGTAGCCGAGGGTGAGCACCCTCAGCCCGACGCGCTTCTGCATACGCGGTGCCGTGAGGGATGCGATGACGAAGGCCAGCGCGAGGGGAGTGAACGTCAGCCCGGCGATCAGGGGCGAGTAACCGAGGCCGTTCTGGAGGTAGAGCGTGAGAACGAAGAACAGCCCGGCGTTGCCCGCGAAGAAGGCCAGGGCCAGGAGGTTGCCGCTGGCGAACGTGGGCAGCCGCAGCAGGCCGGGCGGAACCAGCGGGTCGCCCCCGGACCGGTTCACACGCCGCTCCCAGAGGACGAACAGAGCGAACACCGGCACCGAAGCCGCGAGCACACCCCACAGCCACAGAGGCCAGCCGCTGGTGTGGCCTTCGACCAGGGGAACCGTGAGCAGCAGCAGCGCGGAGCTGAGCAGCACGACACCGCGCAGGTCGAGTTTGGGCCGCTCGGTGCCGCGGGTGGAGGGCAGGAAGACGAGCGCGCCGATCAGGGTCAGGAGGCCGATGGGCAGGTTGATCAGGAAGATCGGCCGCCAGGACAGACCGAAGAGGTCGGCGCTGATCAGCACTCCGCCCACGAGCTGGCCCGCGATGGAGGCGACGCCGATCGTCGCGCCGAAGATCGCGAACGCCTTGGCCTTGGCCTCGCCCGTGAAAGAGGTCTGCATGATCGACAGGACCTGCGGATAGAACATGGCGGCTCCCGCAGCCTGTAGAACACGGGCCATGATGAGAGTGGAGGGGCCGGGGCCAGGCCGCAGACGAGCGATGCCACGGTGAAGACGACGACTCCGCTCAGGAACAGCCGTTTGTAACCGAAGATGTCCCCCAGCCTGCCCCCGGTGACGAGGAGGAGGCCGTAGGCGAGTACGTATCCGGCCACCGCCAGTTCAACCTGCGCGAAACTAGCGTTGAGGTCCGACCGGATCGAGGGCACGGCGACGTTGACGATGAAGGAGTCCGTGATCGAGACGAAGGTTCCCGTCATCACGACCAGGAGGACCCACCGTTGGCGGCTGGCCTCCCGGGGCGTACGTGCCGGCCCCTCTACGGTCGGTGCCAAATCCGAACACCAGGTACCCGGCGACGGCGTCCCCGTCCACGAGGCGCAGGAGCATCCCGACCGGGAGGGGGTCGTGCGGGGCGTCGTAGACGACCGCCCCGCCGAGCCCCGCGATCACGGCTGGCTCCACCGACCGGGGCACGGTCGTGCTCAGGCCGACGGGTACGAGGTAGTGCTCAGGGGGTGCCCGTCGCCGCCAACACCGGTGACCGCACCGAGACGGTCGAGCCCCCGGCGCCCCCACCCGGTCTGCGCTGTCTCGCCTTCGCCCAGCAGCACACGGCCCCGGGCGTGGAGATCCTCGTCGAGGGGCGAGTGAGGGGGCGCGTCAGGCGTTCAGGAACGGATCCTTCGGCCAGGCGGTCCACTTCGTGGAGGAGCGGGTCCTGGCCGGGCGGACCTGACCCGGACGCGTGCGGACGGGTTCCCGCACCCGTCCGCACCGCTTGTGGGATCGGGCGGTTCGCATACCCTGGGGGCGATGACTTCCGCGCGCGATTCCCAGCAGAGCGCGGGCGACGAGCCCGTGCGCATGACGTTCTACGAGGCCGTCGGCGGTGAGGAGACCTTCACCCGCCTGGTCCGCCGCTTCTACGAGGGCGTGGCCCGGGACCCCGGTCTGCGGCCGATGTACCCGGAGGAGGACCTCGGCCCCGCCGAGGAGCGCCTGCGCCTGTTCCTCATCCAGTACTGGGGCGGGCCGCGCACCTACAACGAACAGCGGGGGCACCCCCGGCTGCGGATGCGGCACGTGCCCTTCCGCATCGGTGCCACCGAGCGGGACCTGTGGCTCAGGCACATGCGCGACGCCGTGGACTCCCTCGACCTGCCCGAGGCGCTGGAGCGCCCGCTGTGGGAGTACATGGTCATGGCCGCGCACAGCATGGTGAACGTGCCCGAGGAGACCGCGCCCCCGGAGGTGGCCAACCCCACGCGGGTCTCGGTCGCCTCCTCCCAGGACGGCGATGACGACGACGGCGAGGCCGTCACCATCTCCCTCGGGTAGGACCGCAGAGGCACGGTGCGGAGACACCGGAGGTCCCGCCTCCCGGCCGCCCGAGCCGCGCCGGGGGACACCACCTCAGGAGTACTGGGCGAGGAAGGCGCGCTCGGTGGCGTTGAGCCGCCGGGCGCTCTGCGTCGGCACGTCGAAGCCGACCAGCACCGTCCTGGCCCGCAGGTAGACCTTGGTGTCGTCCAGGATCTCGTAGGACAGGGTGAAGCTGGCGTTGCGCACGCCGCTCACCCACAGCTCCACGCGCACCGGCTCGGACCGGGGCAGCAGCGGCGCCACGTAGTCGGCCTCCTGGCGGGCCACCACCAGGGCCCCGAACACCTCCTCGCTCTTGTCCACGAGTCCCTCGTAGCGCAGGAACGAGATCCGCGCGTCCTCCAGGTAGGTCAGCATCCGCACGTTGTTCACGTGGTGCTGCGGGTCGAGGTCGGCGTAGCGGACCTGGGCCAGGTGCACGTGCCGCCGGGGCGCCGACTCGGTACCGACGGGTCCGGCCTCGGTCTGTGTCACGTCCTTGGTCCTCTCGTGCTGTTCTCCTGGGTGGAATATCCCGATTGTCTCAATTGCTCCCGGGCAAACGGGCTGTCGGCTCCTGTGTCGTTGCTCTCCTGGCGCCCGCGGAGGCCACGGGCGCCGGGAGGTGCCTCAGCCGACGTCGAGCCCCAGGTGGAACGCGAGGAAGGCCAGCTGCTCGGCGTTGAGCGCCACGCTGCGGCTCACCGAGCGCGAGCTGTGCCCCACCTCCGACTCCCGGCGCAGCAGCACCGGCCGCTCGTCGGGGTCCGCCGACGTGGCGTGCTGCATCTGCGCGCACAGCTTGCGCGCGTGCAGCGGGTCCACGCGGGTGTCGTTGTCGAACACGGTGAACAGGGTCGCCGGATAGCGGGTGCCCTCGCACACGTTGTGGTAAGGCGAGTAGCCCAGCAGCCAGCCCAGCTGCTCGGGGTCCTCGGCCGTGCCGTACTCGACGTTCCACAGCTGGCCCAGCCCGAACCGCTCGTAGCGGACCATGTCCAGCAGCGGGGCCGAGCACACGGCGGCGGCGAACAGGTCCGGCCGCTGGGTGACCATGGCCCCCACCAGCAGGCCGCCGTTGCTGCCGCCCATGACGGAGAGGTGCTCGGGGTCGGTCACGCCGGTGGCGACCAGGTGCTCGGCCGCCGCTGCGCAGTCGTCGAAGACGTTCTGCTTGTCGGCGAACATCCCCGCCCGGTGCCACTCCTCTCCTTCTTCCAGGCCGCCGCGCAGGTTGGCCACGGCGTACACGCCGCCCGCGCGCACCCAGGCCAGCGCGACCGCGGAGTAGGCGGGGGTGAGGGAGATGCGGAAACCGCCGTACCCGTACAGGATGGTCGGCCGCGGCCCCTCGGCGGGGGCGTCGGGCGCGACCACCAGCATCCGTACGGCCGTGCCGTCCCGGGAGGTGTAGGTGACCTGTTCCACCCGTACATCGGGCAGGTCGATCTCGCCGGGGGCGTCGGCCCACAGGGAAACCTCCCCGGTGAGCGCGTCGTAGCGGTACACCGAGGAGGGGTGGGTGTTGTCGGTGTAGCCGAACCACGCCTCGTGCCCGCCCTCGGGGCGCTCGACGAGCCCGCCGACGGTGCCCAGCCCCGGCATGTCCAGGCCGCCGAGGCGCTCCCCGGTGGTCAGGTCGTGCCGGGTGATCTCGCTGATCGCGTGGCGACTGTGGGCGACCAGCAGTTCGGGCCGCTCCATCCCGTCCAGGACCGCGTACCCCTCCAGGACCGCCTCGGGGTCCTCCGGAACCAGGGTGGTCCAGTTCCCGTAGGCGGGCGCCGCGGGGTCGGCCACGCACAGCCGCCCGCGCGGGGCGTCCCGGTCCGTGAACAGGTACAGCCGTCCGTCCCGCCCCACGTGCGGGTACAAGGAGGCGTCCACGCCCTCCTGGAACGGGACCAGGCGCGGACGGTCCGGGTCGCCCTCGGACAGGTCGGCGATCCAGGCGTCGGTGGCGGCCGAGGTGCCCCGGTTGGCGAGCAGGACCAGCCAGCGCCCGTCACGGCTCATGACGGGGGTGAAGTACTCGGTCTTGTCGCGGCCCTCGCCGAAGACCAGGGTGTCCTGGTCGGTGGGGGTGCCCAGGCGGTGCAGGTAGACCCGGCGGTGGTAGTTCTCCTCGCCCTCGGGGACCTGCTCGGGCGGCAGGCGCCGCACGTAGTAGAAGGCCGAGGAGTCGGGCAGCCATGCGATCGGGGTGTAGCGTGCGCGGTCGATCGGACCGTCCACCAGCGCTCCGCCGTCCACGTCCAGGACGCGCAGCACGGACTCCTCGTCACCGCCCTCGGAGAGCTGGTAGGCGAGCAGACGGCCGGAGTGGTCGGGCCGCCAGGAGTCCAGGGTGGTCAGGCCCCGGGAGTCGAGCGCTCCGGGGTCCACCAGGACGCGCTCGGGGCCGTCGCCGTCCTGGACGTAGAGCACGCCGTGCTCCTGTTCGGCGGTCCGGCGGACGAAGAAGCGGCGGTCACCCCGCCACACGGGCGCCCCGACGCTTCCGGCACCCAACAGGGCGCGCACCTGCCCGGCGAACCAGTCCCGTGCGGTGAAGCGCGAGGAGACCTCGGAGTACAGGGCGTCCTGCGCGGTCGCCCACTCCTTGGTCTGCGCTGATTCCTCGTCCTCCAACCACCGGTAGGGGTCGGCGACCGTGTGGCCGTGCAGGTTCTCGATGATGTCCAGCCGTGCGGCCTGGGGGTAGCGGAGTTCACGCATACTTCGCACTCTATCCACGAGCGCCCACCCCGGCGTGTCCGGCGCGGCGCCAGGGTGTAAGGGGCGGCGGTCGGCGCACAATGGGCACAGGGAAACGGGATGACAGGCGGTTTCCGGGCGGCCAGGCGGAAATTGGGGTGGCGCCAGGGCGGTCCGACCACGCAAACTGAATGCGGGACGCAACTCGGCGGGACCACCGGGAGGTCCGTGTGGCAAGGCGTACGGAACCACCGATCCTCGGATCGGTGCACAGGGAGGTCTCCTGGCTGGCCGATCGGCTGGCCGGGGAAGAGACACGGCCGCGCACGGCGGCCGGGGCGGCGCTATGAGCGCCCGGGGCAGCCGGGAGGGTGGCACAGGGACCGCCCGCCGCCACGTGCTGCTGCTCAACGCCAGCTTCGAACCACTGACGACACTGCCGCTGCGCAGGGCGATCCTGCTCGTGCTGCGGGAGAAGGCGGAGGTCGTCCACCAGGACGACGCGGGGGCGATCCTGCACTCGGCGACGCGTTCCTACGACGTGCCGTCGGTGATCCGGCTCCGGCGCTACATCAGTGTCCCCTACAGCCGCAGAGTGCCGCTCACCCGGGTGGCGCTCATGCGCCGTGACAGACACACCTGCGGGTACTGCGGGAAGAAGGCCGAGACCATCGACCACGTCATCCCGCGCAGCCGCGGCGGCGCGCACGTGTGGGAGAACGTCGTGGCCGCGTGCAAGCCGTGCAACCACCGCAAGGCCGACAAGTTCCTGGACGAACTCGGCTGGGAGCTGCGCGTGACTCCCAAGGTTCCCAAGGGACCGCACTGGCGCCTGATCAACGGCGACCTCCACGGCGACCCCCAGTGGGAGCCGTACATGGCCCACCTGGCGGCCTGACCCGGCGGGACCGGCGACCCTGCGTCCCATCCGGTCCCCGCGGCGGCTCCCCGCCCTCCGGCCACCGGCCGGGGGGCGGTCGTATTCTGGTCTCATGCCCAGATACGACTTCCGCTGCCGCGAGTGCGGCGACACCTTCGAGCTCTCCCGACCGATGGCCCGGGCCGGGGACCCGGCCGCCTGCCCGCAGGGGCACCAGGACACGGTCCGGCTGCTCTCCACCGTGGCGGTGGGCGGTCGGGCCGCCGCCCCCGCCCCCTCGGGCGGAGGGTGCTGCGGGGGCGGCTGCTGCTCCTGAGGCGGGGCGGCCCCGCGGGGCCGCCCCTTCCTACCGCTCGATCTGGGACACGTCGCGCGCCGCGCCGGTGGAGGCGGAGGTCGCCATGGCCGCGTAGGCGCGCAGTGCGGCGCTCAACGGGCGCTGGCGGTCGCGCGGCTGGAAGCGGCCCAGTTCCTTGAGCAGGCGCTCGCGGCGGGCGTTCAGCTCGTCCTCGGAGACCTCCAGCACGATGCTGCGGTTGGGGATGTCGATGCTGATCACGTCCCCGTCCTCCACCAGGGCGATGTCGCCGCCCGCGGCGGCCTCGGGGGAGGCGTGGCCGATGGACAGGCCCGAGGTCCCTCCGGAGAAGCGGCCGTCGGTGATCAGGGCGCAGGCCTTGCCCAGGCCGCGGCCCTTGAGGAAGCTCGTCGGGTACAGCATCTCCTGCATGCCCGGGCCGCCCCTGGGCCCCTCGTATCGGATGACCACCACGTCACCGGGCTCGATCCGCTTGTTGAGGATGCCGTCCACGGCGTCCTCCTGGGACTCGAAGACCTTGGCCGGGCCGGAGAAGGTCCACAGCTCCTCCTCCACGCCCGCGGTCTTGACGATCGCGCCGTCCGGGGCGAGGTTGCCGAACAGCACCGCCAGGCCGCCGTCCTTGGTGTAGGCGTGCCGGACCGCGCGGATGCAGCCCTTCTCCCGGTCGGTGTCCAGGCTGTCCCAGCGGGTGCTCTGCGAGTAGGCCTTCGTCGTGCGCCGACCGCCCGGGGCCGCGTGGAAGAGCTCCAGCGCCTCGGGCAGGACGGTGTCGGAGACGATGTCCCAGTCGGCGATGAACTCGCCGACCGTCCTGCCGTGCACAGTGGGCAGGGAGGTGTCCAGCAGCCCGCCGCGGGCGAGCTCTCCGAGGATGGAGGGGATGCCGCCCGCGCGGTGCACGTCCTCGATGTGGTACTTCTCGGTGTTCGGCGCGACCTTGCACAGGCACGGCACCCGCCGGGAGACCGCGTCGATGTCGGTCAGGCCGAAGTCGACGCCCGCCTCGGTGGCGGCGGCCAGCAGGTGCAGGATGGTGTTGGTGGAGCCGCCCATGGCCACGTCCAGCGCCATGGCGTTGCCGAAGGCGGCCGGGGTGGCGATGGACAGCGGCAGGACGGAGGCGTCGTCGTCCTCGTAGTAGCGCTTGGCGGCCTCCACGACCAGGCGTCCGGCGTCCTCGTACAGGGCGCGGCGGGCGGTGTGGGTGGCCAGCACGGTGCCGTTGCCGGGCAGGGCCAGACCCATCGCCTCGGTGAGGCAGTTCATCGAGTTGGCGGTGAACATGCCCGAGCAGGAGCCGCAGGTGGGGCAGGCGGCCTCCTCCATCTCGTCCAGCTCGGCCTGGGAGACGCTCTCGTCCGCGGCGGCGATCATGGGGTTGATCAGGTCCAGCTTGCGGACGGTGGTGGCGGTGCCGTCGACCACCGTGACCTTGCCCGCCTCCATGGGGCCGCCCGAGACGAACACGGTGGGGATGTTCAGGCGCAGTGCGGCCAGCAGCATGCCGGGCGTGATCTTGTCGCAGTTGGACACGCACACCAGGGCGTCGGCGCAGTGCGCGTTGACCATGTACTCCACCGAGTCGGCGATCAGCTCACGGCTGGGCAGCGAGTAGAGCATGCCGCTGTGTCCCATGGCGATGCCGTCGTCCACGGCGATGGAGTTGAACTCGCGGGGGACGCCGCCCGCCCGGCGGATCGCGTCGGCGACCACCTCGGCCACCTCGCGCAGGTGCACGTGGCCGGGGACGAACTCGGTGAAGCTGTTGGCCACGGCCACGATGGGCTTGCCGAAGTCCTCGCGCTCCACGCCGGTGGCGCGCATGAGGGCGCGCGCGCCTGCCATGTTCCTGCCGTGGGTGACGGTGCGTGAGCGTAGGGCTGGCATGGGGTGGACTCCCATCGTTACGGGTGTTTCCCCTCGATGGTAGTCGTTCGGCACACCGGTGTGGTCTCGAAGTGGAAGACGGGGCATCCGGATCGTGAGACGTGGGGGAGGGGGCCGGGGTCCCGGGCGCGGCGCCGCGCCCGGCTCGGTGCGGGTGCGGGTGACGGCGAAGGCCCGGGTACCACGGCGTTGTGGTGTGTCCCGGGCCCGCGGGGGTAGCGGAGTGGGGTGGGGTCAGTACCTTGGGGGCAGGGCCCTCTTGGCGGCCTGGTAGATCTCCTCGATCTCGGCCTCGGTGAGGCGGTCGCGACCGCTGCGCAGCCACTTGCGGACCTTGGTGCCGGTGATGATGTCCACGCCCCGCAGCCGGTGGCTGTCCCAGGGCATGCCGGGCCCGTAGATGGCCAGCGACGCGCGCACCTTGATCTCGCGGCCCAGTTCGGCGCTGATCAGCTCCTCGGCCCGCTTGGCCTCCTCCAGCGCCTCGTCGATGCGCTCGTTCTTGCTGAACCGCCCGTGGTAGAGCTTCTCCAGCTTGTTGCGCAGCGGCAGGCGCTTGTCCCACGACTCGGAGTCGATGGCGAACGCGCCGCGCCGGCCCACGATGAAGTGGTCGATCTGGCCGTTGCCGCCGGGGACGGCGCGGGCGTGCAGCACGCGGTAGCCGAGCTGCTTCATCACCTTCAGCTGCGCCTCGGTCTTGCGCTGGGCGGCCGAGGGCTTGCGCCAGCGCGGGATCTCCGACTCGCGCCGGGAGAAGTACACCATCAGTCCGACCATCGTGAGGATGCCGAAGGTCAGGCCGATCCGCCAGTCGGTCGTGAGCAGGCCGACCACGAGGGCGACCACGGCCGAGCCACCGCCCCGCAGGGACCACTTGCGGGCGGTCTGGTTGTCGCGGAGGGCACCGTAGAGGACCCTTCCGGTGGGAATGTCCTTTTTCTTGTCCTGGTTGGGGAAAAAGAGGGACTCAGGCTTTTTTCCGCCCTCGCCCTCGGACGATGGGGTATGGCCGTTCACTCTGGTTGCCGATTCCACGTCGGACAGGTTAGTTCGATCCATATCCGAGTCCTAGTGCATTACTTCTCACACTTTTCTTCCCCTGTTTCCCGGGCCGCATACGTGTTCTCTCCCGGGGGACGGGGAATGATGACCTTTCGGCCAGCTTCTCTGGAGAGGTGTCTCCACCCACCGTGGTGCCCCGTGTCGTGCCCGCTAACCTGAGTCGGCATGACCCAGATCCATGACCTTCCGGCCCACCGCCTCCTGGAGATGGTCCGCAGTCGTGAGCTGTCCCCTACTGAGATCACTGAGCACTGTCTGAGGAGAACCGAGCGGTACGACCACCGCTATGGTGCGTACATTACGGTCACTCCGGAAAAGGCTCTCAAACAGGCCCGCTACGCGCAGAAGCGTGTGATGAGCGACACTCCGGAAGACCTTCCGCCCCTGCTGGGCCTCCCCCTGCCGATCAAGGACCTCGAACCGGTGGCGGGGGTCCGGCTCACCCACGGATCCCGGGTCTTCGGCGACGCCGTCTCCCCGATCGACTCCGACCTGGTCGCCCGCCTGCGCGGGGCGGGAGCGGTCCTGACCGGCAAGACCAACACCCCCGAGTTCGGCTCCAGCTGCTACACCGAGAACGAGATCGCCCCGCCCTCCCGCAACCCCTGGGACACCGACCTGTCCCCGGGCGGCTCCAGCGGGGGAGCGGCGGCGGCCGTGGCCGCCGGACTGGCCCCCGTCGCCCACGGAGGTGACGGCGGCGGCTCGATCCGTATCCCCGCCAGCGTGTGCGGGCTCTTCGGACTCAAGCCCACCCGCGGCCGGATCTCCGGTGCCCCGCTCAAACCCGACCTGCTCGGGCTGTCCACCTCCGGGCCCCTCACCAGGAACGTCCGCGACGCCGCCCTGCTCCTGGACGCCATGGCCCTGGCGCGGCCCGGCGACTACTTCACCGCCCCGCCCCCCGGCCGGACCTTCACCGACCACGTGGACCGCGGACCCGGCCGGCTGCGCATCGGCTGCTACGCCACCACCGGCTCCGCGGGCATCCCCGTCCACCCCGAGGTCCTGGCCGCGTACGAGGAGGCCGTATACCTGCTCACCGGCCTCGGCCACCACGTGGAGGAGGTCCCCGAACCCGTCGACGCCCACTTCGGCGGCGCCTTCATGACGGACTTCCAGGTCGTCTGGGCCGCGATGGCCTCGGCCACCCCCGTCGACCCCGCCCGGGAGGCCGAGCTGGGCCCCCTCAACCGGTGGCTGCGCGAACGCGCCCGGGCCACCCCGGTCCCCGACTACATCGCCGCCTGCGCTCGCCTGCAGCGCGGCGTGCGCTCCCTGGTCGCCGCCACCGAGCCCCTCGACGCGGTGCTCTGCCCGACGCTGGCCCTGCCCCCGGTGCCCGTCGGCCACTTCACCGGGGGCGGGCCGGAGGAGGAGTTCCGGCTGATGACCGAGTTCACGCCCTTCACGTCGGTCTACAACGTCTCCGGGCAGCCCTCGGTCAACGTCCCCCTGCACCGGTCGCCCGGGGGGCTGCCGATCGGCGTCATGCTCACCGGCCGCATGGGCGGCGAGGGAACCCTGCTGGCGCTGTCGGCGCAGCTGGAACGCGCCCGTCCGTGGGCCCACCGGGTACCGCCCGGCTGGAACGACTGACCGGGGCGGTCCCGTCAACGGGCTCCATCGGACGGGGCCGCGGAGTCCGCGGGCTCCGCGGCCGGCTCCGGTTCCCTCCCGGGAGCCGTCGCGGCCTCCGCCTCCGGCTCCGGTACGAACACGCTCAGCACCGCCGCCACCAGCAGCAGTACCGTCGCGCCCAGCACACCGCCCGCCACGCCCAGGAGGTCGACCAGCGCACCGGCCAGCGGACCGGCCACCGCGCCGCCCGCGCTCATCGCGGCGGACATCCACCCGAAGGCCTCGGCCCGCCGCCGGGCGGGGGCCAGGTCGCCCAGGCGGCCCATCACCGCGGCCACGGTCGGAGCCAGCGCCAGCCCCGACACGAAGAGCAGCGGCGTGACGAGCAGCGGGGTCGGCAGGTGGGTGACCGGCGGCACGAACGGCACCAGGACCGCCACACCCAGCACCGCTCCGAAGGAGCGCCGCACCAGCCGGGGGCGTCCGCGCAGGCCGCCCGCGACCGCGCCGCCCACCAGCGACCCCAGCGCCCACACCGACGCCAGCACCATCACGTACTGCGGCGCCTCCAGTTCGTTGGCCCACGCCACGATGACCAGGTCCACCGAGATGATCCCGCTGATCATGAGCAGGCACATGGCGAACAGCGCGGTCAGCGCCGGGTGGCGCAGCAGGCTCCGGCCCCCGCGGGCGTCCCCGGAGCCGCCTCCGCGCGCGTCGCCTGAGACCTCACCTTCGTCGAGCGGTGCGGGGCCGGTCACCCCGGCACGGCGCAGGGACCCGGCGAAACCGAGCGCGCCCAGCAGCGCCAGCACCGACAGCACCAGCAGCGCCCAGCGGGAACCGGCGAGGGCCACGGTGCCGGCGGTCAGGATGGGGGAGAAGACGAACAGGAGCTCCTGCGCGGTGGCCTCGGCCGCGTAGATCGCCTGCCGCTCGGGTCCGCGCGTCAACCGGGGCCACAGCGCGCGCACGACCTGGTTGGCGGGGGAGGAGAACAGCCCGGTGCCCAGGGCCAGCGGAAGCGACAGCCACCACAGCGCCTGCGGCAGCAGGAGCAGCCCCAGCAGTCCCACGCTGAACACCACACCGCACACCGCGACCAGCCGGTCGGTGCCGCCCCGGTCGGCCATCCGGCCGCGCAGCGGCCCCACCAGGGCCATGCCCAGGGTGAAGGCGCCCACGACCAGACCGGCCACGGTGTAGGAGCCGGTCCACTCCACCACCAGGAACGTGATCGCGATCATCAGCCCCGGGGCGTAGAAGCGCGCGATCAGGGACCACAGCAGCAGGGACGGTACGTGGGGGACGGCGAGGAGCCGCCGGTAGTTCGCGAGCACACCCTGATTATGCAGACGCCCAGCACCCGGAGCGATCGGTTTACGCCCTGTGCAGGTCACCCGCCCGTACGTGCCGCGTGGTCCGGTCGCGGACGCCGCGCCGCCCTCCGCGCCCGGCCGTCGGCCGGTATCGGCCAGGACCTCGGGCACGTTCTGGCCCCACGCCGGTACGGCCTCCGGTGTATGGCGACCCCGGTAGGGCATGATCGGATTCTGTGAGGGACGTTCAGCTGGCACGTGTGGCCGAGCAGTACGGAGTGGCGACGACCTACGAGGACTGGCGGGGACGGCGGGTCCCGGTCAGCCCCGACACCATCCGCCATGTCCTGGCGGCACTGGGCGTGGACCCGGAGGCGCCCGTGCCCGCGGTCCGGGGCCCGCTGCCCCCGGCGGTGGTCGTCCGCGAGGGCAAGGCCCCCGACCTGGTACTCCCAGAGGGGGCGCGCAGCGTCGTGGAGACCTCCGACGGCTCCCTGCTGCCCTTCGACCCCGGCCTGCCGCTGGGGGTGCACACCCTGCGCGTCACCGACAACGGGACCGAGCACGACGCTCCCCTGCTCGTGGTCCCCGACCGGCTCGACTCCGGGGCGCTGCGCGACAACCCCCGCCTGTGGGGGATCATGGCGCAGGTCTACAGCGTGCGCTCGCGCGCCTCCTGGGGCACCGGCGACCTGCGCGACCTCGCCGAACTCGCCGACTGGAGCGCGCGCGACCTGGGCGCCGACTTCACCCTGATCAACCCGGTGCACGCCACCGAGCCGCTGACCCCCGTGGAACCCTCCCCCTACCTGCCCGTCAGCCGCCGCTACGCCAGCCCGCTCTACATCCGGATCGAGGACGTCCCCGAGTACGCCCGGCTCGACCCCGCCCAGCGCGAGGGCATCCAGCGCCTGGCCCGGCCGCTGCGCGAACGGGGGCGCACCGCCGACCTGCTCGACCGCGACGCGGTGTGGAAGGCCAAGCGGGCCGCCCTGGAGGTGCTCTTCGAGGTGCCCCGGGCACCGGGGCGGGAGTCGTCGCTGCGGGCCTTCCTGGAGGGCGAGGGCCAGCCGCTGGTCGAGTTCGCCACCTGGTCGGCCCTGGCCGAGGAGCACGGGCCCGACTACCGCGCCTGGCCCGCACCCCTGCGCGACGTCGGCTCGCGCGCGGTCGGCGAGGAGGCGCTGCGCCGGTGGACGCGGGTGGAGTTCCACCGCTGGCTCCAGTGGATCCTCGACGAGCAGCTCGCCCAGGCGCAGGCCACCGCCGAGGCCGGTGGGATGCGCGTCGGCGTCGTGCACGACCTGGCGATCGGCGTCCAGGCCGGCGGGGCGGACGCCTGGATGTACGGCGGCGCCCTGGTCCCCGGCCTGCACGCGGGCGCGCCGCCCGACGAGTTCAACCCACAGGGGCAGGACTGGGGCCAGCCGCCCTGGCACCCCCGCCGCCTGGCCGAACTGGGCTACACCCCCTTCCGCCAGGTCCTCTCCCACACGCTGCGCCACGCGGGCGGGATCCGCGTGGACCACGTCATGGGCCTGTTCCGGCTGTGGTGCGTACCCGAGGGCGCCCCGGCCGCCGAGGGCACCTACGTCACCTTCGACCACGAGGGCATGGTGGGCACGCTCGTCCTGGCCGCCCAGCGGGCCGACGCCGTCGTGGTCGGCGAGGACCTGGGCACCGTGGAGCCGTGGGTGCGCGGCCACCTGGCCGACCGCGGGGTCCTGGGCACCTCCGTGCTGTGGTTCGAGCAGGACGCCGACGGACGGCCGCGCGCGCCCGGCCAGTGGCGCACGGACTGCCTGGCCACGGTCGCCACGCACGACCTGCCGCCCGTGGCCTCGTACCTGTCCGCCGAGCACGTGGAGCTGCGCGACCGGCTCGGACTGCTCAACCGGCCGGTGGAGGAGGAGCGCGCCGACTCCGAGGCCCGGGTGGAGCGGTGGCGGCGGGCGCTGGTGGAGCTCGGACTGCTGGACGAGGACGTCGACCCGGTGGCCGACCCGGCCGCCGTGGTGGCTGCCATGCACGCCTACCTGGTGGCCACCCCGGCCCGGATGATCGGAGTGGCGCTCACCGACGTGGTGGGGGACCGGCGGATGCAGAACCAGCCCGGCACCCGCGACGAGTACCCGAACTGGCGGATCCCGCTCACCAGCGGGGAGGGCGAGCCGGTGCTCGTGGACGAACTGCTCGCCGACCCCCGCATGGTGGCGCGCATCCGGCGCACCCTCGGCCCGGTCGGCAGGGGCCGGGGGCGTACGCTCTGACGCCCCGCCGCACCGCCCGCGGGCGGCGGGGCGGGGCGCCCGGTCGGAACTACCCCCGGCGCCGGCCGGCGGCGGCGTCGGTGGCGCGGGCGCGCAGGGCGCGCTCCACGCCCGCCCGGCCCTCGACCAGCAGGCGGCGCAGGGCCGGAGCCGGGTCGGCCTCGGCGATGTAGGCGTCCGTGCGCTCCAGGGTCGCCTCCTCCACCAGGTTGCCGGGGTAGGCCGCCTCGGCGAAGGTCTGCGCGAACTCGCCGGTCCACTTCTCCCAGGCCGGGGCCAGCTGGGCGAAGTAGCGGTCCACGTAGGGCCGGTACAGCTCCGCCTGGCCCGGCTCGGTGAGGCCCAGCAGCACCGCGCGGAACTCGGCGTTGGCCAGCTCCTCGCCCACGATCCGCTCCCAGGCGGCGGCCTTGGCCTCGGCGGTGGGAATGGCGGCCCGGGCCCCGGCGGCGTTGCGCTGGCCGGTGGCCGTCGGGTCGGCCTTCAGCTCGGCGGCGATCTCCGCCTCACCGGCCTTGCCCGCCGCGACCAGGCGGCGCAGCAGTGTCCAGCGCAGGTCGGTGTCCACCACCAGGCCGTCCACGGTGATGGCGCCGTCCAGCAGCCCTTGGAGCAGGGACAGGTGGGCGTCGCCGACCGCGGTGCCCGCGAGCGCGTTGACGTAGGCCAGTTGCAGGTCGCTGCCGGGCTCGGCGTCGGTCAGCAGCTCGCGCAGCCGCTCGGAGAGCTGTTCGAAGCCGAGCGGGCGCCAGGCCGGGTCGGCGTACATGTGCAGGGCCGCGGTGGCCTGGCGCAGCAGGGTCTGCGCGACCATGACGTCGCCCACGCCGCTGATACCGGAGATGACCAGGGCGACGTAGTCGCGGGCGGCCATCTCGCCGTCGCGGGTCATGTCCCAGGCCGCGCCGAAGGCCAGCGCCCGGGGCAGGGACTCGCGGATGTCGCCGACGCCCTCCACCAGCGTGCGCAGGGAGCGCTCGTCCAGGCGGATCTTGGTGAAGGTGAGGTCGTCGTCGTTGATGAGCACCAGGTCCGGCTGGGCCGTGCCGACCAGGTCGGGCACCTCGGTGCGCTCGCCGCGCACGTCCAGCTCCACGCGCTCGCGGCGCACGATCCCCTCACCGGTGCGGTCGTACAGGCCGATCGCCAGGCGGTGCGAGCGCAGCGTCGGGTGCTCGGCGGCGGCCTCCTGCCGCACCGCGAAGGAGGTGAAGCGGCCCTCGGCGTCCACCTCGAACTCCGGGCGCATCGTGTTGACGCCGGTGGTCTCCAGCCACTCGCGCGACCACTCCGACAGGTCGCGGCCCGAGGCGGCCTCCAGGTGCTTGAGCAGGTCCTTCAGCTCGGTGTTGCCGAAGGCGTTCTCCTTGAAGTAGGCGCGCACGCCCGCGAAGAACGCGTCCACGCCCACGTAGGCCGCGAGCTGCTTGAGCACCGAGGCGCCCTTGGCGTAGGTGATGCCGTCGAAGTTGACCTCGACCGCCTGGATGTCGACCATGTCGGCGGCGATCGGGTGGGTGGAGGGCAGCTGGTCCTGGCGCAGCGCCCAGGACTTCTCCACGTTGGCGAACGTGGTCCAGGCGTCGGTCCACTTGGTGGCGTTGGCCTGGCAGTAGACGCTGGCGTAGGTCGCGAACGACTCGTTCAGCCACAGGTCGTCCCACCAGCGCATGGTGACCAGGTCGCCGAACCACATGTGCGCCATCTCGTGCAGGATGGTCTCCGCGCGGCGCTCGTAGCGCGCGTCGGTGACCCGGGACCGGAAGACGTAGTCCTCCAGGAACGTGACCGCGCCCGCGTTCTCCATGGCGCCCGCGTTGAACTCGGGCACGAACAGCTGGTCGTACTTGCCGAACGGGTAGCGCAGGTCGAACAGGCCGTGGAAGAAGTCGAAGCCCCTCTTGGTGACGTCGAACAGGGCTTCGGAGTCCAGGTGCTCGGCCAGGGAGGCGCGGCAGTACAGGCCCAGCGGGATGCCGTCGTGCTCGTCGCGCACCACGTGGTAGGGGCCCGCGATCAGCGCGGTGATGTAGGTGGACATCACCGGCGTGGCCGGGAAGTGCCAGCGCACCCGCTCCCGGCCCGCCGCCTCGCGCTCCACGTCCGGGGCGCTGTTGGAGACGACCTCCCACGAGGGCGGCGCGAACACCGTCAGCTCGAAGGTGGCCTTCAGGTCGGGCTGGTCGAAGCACGCGAACATGCGGTGCGCGTCGGCCGTCTCGAACTGGGTGTACAGGTACACCGAGTCGTCGACCGGGTCCACGAACCGGTGCAGGCCCTCGCCGGTGCGCATGTACGCGGCGTCGGCGACCACGGTCAGCTCGTTGTCCGCGGCCACCTCGGGCAGGACGAGCCGCTCGCCGTCGAACAGCTCCGCCGGGTCCAGTTCGGCGCCGTTCAGCGTCGCCGAGAGCACCCTGGGGGCGGCCAGTTCGACGAAGGTCCGCGCCCCCGGCTCCGCGCAGGAGAACCGGACCACGGTGGTGGACCGGAAGGTCTCGGCACCGGTGGTCAGGTCCAGCTCCACGGCGTAGGAGTCCACGCGCAGAATCCGCGCGCGCTCCCGAGCCTCGTCCCGTGTCAGGTTCCCCGCCACGCCACGCTCCCTCCACGGCCGCCGTCGTCGCCGGCCGGATCGTTGCCGACCACGGCGAGTCCGCCGCCTTGGGTGGAGCGTCGTCGGGGCCGGGTCGTCTTCCACTCGCCACGATCCTGCCACGCGCCGGGCCGGAATGCGCAACCGATGAACAAGGTTGCACACCTACGAGCAGGGGGCGGCGGCCCCCTTTTTCCGGTGAAGCGAGGAAACAGCCATGACGCAGACCCCCGCCCCCGAGGGCGAGCAGCAGATCGCCGACATGTGGTTCGACCCCGCCTGCCCCTGGGCATGGATCACCTCCCGCTGGCTGGTGGAGGTGGAGAGGGTGCGGCCCGTCAGAGTGCACTGGCACGTCATGAGTCTGGGCGTGCTCAACGAGGGCCGCGACCTCCCCGAGGAGTACCGCAGGAGCGTCGACCAGTCCTGGGAGGCGGTGCGGGTGTGCGTGGCCGCCGAGCAGCGCTTCGGCCCGCAGGTCCTTGGCGGCCTGTACACGGCCCTGGGCACCCGGTTCCACAACAACGCCGAGCCGCGCACCACCGAGACCGTCCGTGCCGCCCTGGCCGACGCCGGGCTGCCCGGGGACCTGGCGGAGGCGGGTGCCTCCGCCGACTACGACGAGGCCCTGCGCGCCTCCCACGGCGAGGCCATGAAGCTGGTCGGGGAGGACGTGGGCACCCCCGTCGTCCGGGTCGCGGACACGGCCTTCTTCGGCCCGGTGGTCAGCCCCGTCCCCCGGGGTGAGGACGCCGGGAAGCTGTGGGACGGCGTGCTGATGGTCGCCGGGACCGACGGGTTCTTCGAGCTCAAGCGGACCCGGACCCGCAACCCCGTCTTCGACTGATCCGCGGTCGCCGCGGGGCCGCCCGCCGTGCCGACGGGTTCCGGCGCGGCGGGCGGCACCGTACCCGCCGCGGACGGTGCACACTGGAGTCGCCACACCGCAGGAGGCGGGTCGGAGCCCGCCGTGAGGAAAGGACGTGAGCCGTGTCCGGACCCGATGACGAGCGCAGGGTCGACTTCTTCGACGACCTCGACATCCTGCCCGACACCACCACCGACGAGAGCGGCCCCGGCTGGGGCGACTCCGCCGAGGACGACTCCATCGCGCGGCTGCTGGACGAGCGCCCGCCGCACTGGGACTGACCGGCCGCACCGGGCCGGGTTCCTCCGGGCGGGCCGACGCCCCAGGGCGTCGCGGCGGCGCTCCGGGGAATCGGGGAAACCACCGGCGCCGCACCCCGGACTGGTCAACCCGAATCCCGTTCTGCGACAGTGGGGTCATGCGATCCCTCTACATCGACGGCGCCTGGCGCGACTCCGTCTCCAGCGAGGCCCTGGACGTGGTCAACCCGGCGACCGAGCAGGTCATCGACACCGTTCCGGCAGGGGCCGCCGAGGACGTCGACGCCGCGGTCGGGGCCGCCGCGGCGGCCCTTCCCGCCTGGTCCGCGCTCACTCCCGAGCAGCGCATCACCCACCTGGCCAAAGCCCTGGAACTGTTCAACGCCCGCATCGACGACATCGCCGCGGAGCTCACCCGCGACATGGGCGCTCCCGCCGGGTTCGCCCGCAAGGTCCAGGCGGGTCTGCCCGCCCTCATGTTCCAGACCTACCTCGACCTGGTGAAGGAGCACGGCGAGCGCTACTTCGGCGGCGAACGCGAGGGCAACTCGCTCATCGTGCGCGAGCCCGTCGGGGTCGTGGGCGCCATCACCCCGTGGAACTACCCGCTCCACCAGATCGTGCTCAAGGTCGTCCCCGCCCTGCTGGCGGGCAACACCGTCGTCCTCAAGCCCAGCGAGGTCGCCCCGCTCAGCGCCTACGCCCTCACCGGGGTCCTGCACGACGCGGGGCTGCCCGCGGGCGTGTTCAACCTCGTCTCGGGCACGGGCCCGGTGGTGGGGGAGGCCATCGCCGCCCACCCGGGGGTGGACATGGTGTCCTTCACCGGCTCCACCCGCGCCGGGACCCGGGTCAGCCAGGTCGCGGCCGAGACCGTCAAGAAGGTCGCCCTGGAACTGGGCGGCAAGTCCCCCAACGTCATCCTGCCCGGCGCCGACCTGGCCAAGGCGGTCAAACGCGGCGTCGCCGACGTCATGCGCAACACCGGCCAGAGCTGCAACGCGCTCACCCGGATGCTGGTGCACCGCGACTCCTACGAGGAGGCGGTCGCCCTGGCCGCGGAGTCCGCCGCCAAACACACTCCCGGCGACCCCGAGGACGAGGCCACCCGGATGGGCCCGCTGGTCTCCGCCGCCCAGCTGGAGCGGGTGCGCGGCTACATCGCGCTCGGCGTGGAGGAGGGCGCCCGCCTGGTCACCGGCGGACCCGGACCGGTCGAGGGGCGCGAGCGCGGCTACTACGTCCGCCCCACCGTCTTCGCCGACGTGCGCAACGACATGCGGGTCGCCCAGGAGGAGATCTTCGGTCCCGTGCTGGTGATGATCCCCTACGACACGGAGGAGGAGGCGGTCGCGATCGCCAACGACACCGTGTACGGCCTCAACGCGGCCGTGTGGTCCGGAGACCCCGAGCGGGGGCTGGCCGTGGCCCGCCGCCTGCGCGCCGGGCAGATCGAGCTCAACGGCGGCGCGCTCAACCCGCGCGCGCCCTTCGGCGGCTACAAGCGCTCGGGCAACGGGCGCGAGTGGGGGCTGGCGGGCCTGGAGGAGTTCTGCGAGGTCAAGGCCGTCCAGATGTAGCCCGCCGTCCAGACGCGGCCCGGCGGCGGGGCCCGTGCCCGGGTGTGCCCGGACTCACGGTCCGCGCACGTCCCCGCGGGGAATCGGCCCCGGTGACAACCGCGTTGTGGGGTGTGGAAAAATTCGGATGGGATGATCCCTGGTCGAACCCGAAGAGGTGTGAGTTGAGCAACAAGCCCGCGGTCTCCAAGGCCGGTCCCCTTGGCAAGGACATCAAGACGATCGTCCTGTACAACCTGATCGCCGTGGCCTCCATCGTGCTCTTCGGCGCGATCGGACTGGCCGTCGCGGCCGCCGCCTCCTCCGCCGCCGCCCTCTGAGGGACACGCGCACCACGGCGCCCCGTCTCGCCCCGGCGAGCGGGGCGCCGTGCCCGTTCCGGCCGTGACCTGCCAGACTGGTCCCGTGCGTGTTTATCTCGGATCAGATCATGCGGGCTACGAGCTCAAGGAACACCTCGCCTCCTGGTTGAAGGAGCACGGCCACGACGTCGTCGACGCCGGGCCGCTCGTCTACGACGCGGTGGACGACTACCCGCCCTTCGTGCTGCGCGCGGCCGAGGGCGTGGCCGCCGACCAGGGCTCCCTGGGCATCGTCCTCGGCGGCTCGGGCAACGGCGAGCAGATCGCCGCCAACAAGGTCAGGGGGGTGCGCGCCGCCCTGGCCTGGAACGAGGACACCGCCCGCCTGGCGCGCGAGCACAACGACGCCAACGTGCTCAGCATCGGCGCCCGGATGCACTCCCGCGAGGAGGCCACCCGGTTCGTGGAGGTCTTCCTCTCCACGCCCTACAGCGACGAGGAGCGGCACACCCGCCGCATCGCGATGCTGACCTCCTACGAGGAGACCGGCGACCTCCCGGCCCTCCCCTAGAGGGGGACCGGGACCTCCCGTCCTTGGCGGATCCGCGCGAGCGCGCGGGTCCGGTGTCCGTTTCTCCCGGCCCCGCACGGCGCCCTCCGGCCGCCGCGCCGGGGCCGTCGGCGTTCCCCCGCCCGTTGGCTCCCCTGGCGGCACCGTTGGGGTGCGGTGTCCGTTTGTGGGCGCTCTCTCCTCCTGTGCCTTATCCCACTTACCGAGACGTGGGTCCCTGGCCTGCGCCGAACCCATGTGAGACCCTGGAGCGGTCCGCGCCGCCGGGGCGCGGGCCGTCCCACCGGGTCCGCTCTCCCGGGGCGTTCGGCCCCGGGGGCCGGTGCCCGGGGAACGGAACATCCCGGCATTCGGAGCCGTTCCCCCGTGTCGGGGTAGTACCCGACTCCGCACGCTCGGTTATCGGCTGAACCCAAATCCGTGGTTTGGGGGGAGAACACCGCTGGTTGCACGTGCCACGGCCACACCCCCCGCGCTACAGTTCGTGCACAGTGGCGGGCCCCCGCCGTCCGTGGCGGCGCCCGTCTCGGCGCCTTCCGCCACCACGGCCAGGGCGTGCCCCACCGCCCCCGCACGCCGTACACGTGCCCGGTGGCGACGCGGCCCCCGTGCCCACCCGACCGTGCCGTCCGAGAACCGACCCCCGCTGGTGAGCGGGTGTGCAACGCAGGGGATCCATGAAGCCCACACCGACCGCCAAGACCACCCGGCTGCTGCGCTCCACCGCGCAGCGGCTCATCGCGGTGCTCCGGCGCAAGGTGCTCTTCCGCTACCGCCTGGTCCTCATCACCCTCGTGGTGCTGGCCGTCGGCATCGGCGTCGGCGCGGTGTGGGGCCCCACCGGCTGGTTCCCGCCCAGCTCCACGATCCTCACCGTCCTGGCGGGCGGCCTGCTCCTCAAGCGCAAGAGCCTGGCCTTCCTTCTGGGCGTGGTCGCCGCGGTCCTGCTCTTCGTCGCCTTCATGCTCGACTTCGGCCAGGTGGGCCCCGGCCTGCTGGTCACCATCGGCGTCACCGCCGTGCTGTCCTACCTCCTGTCGGGGGTCCGCGAGCGCCTCGGCGTCCAGGGGCTCAGCGGCGAGATGATGCTCCTGGACCTGCGCGACCGCATCCGCCACCAGGGCAGGATGCCCCGGCTGCCCGAGGGCTGGGGGCGCACCGCCGTCCTGCGCCAGGCGGGCGGCTCCTCCTTCGGCGGCGACTTCGTCGTCTCCATCCGCCGGGACAACCGGCTGGACGTGGCCGTCGTGGACGTCTCCGGCAAGGGCGTGGACGCCGGGACCCGCGCCCTCATGCTCTCCGGCGCCTTCAGCGGCCTCATCGGGGCGGTGCCCACCCGGGACTTCCTCGCCCACTGCAACGACTACCTCATGCGCAACAGCGGTGGCGAGGGCTTCGTGACCGCCGTCCACCTGAGCGTGGACCTGGACACCGGCGAGTACCAGATCGCCTCCGCCGGACACCCGCCCGCGCTGCACTACGACAGCGGCAGCGGTGTCTGGAGCACCACCGAGGCCAAGGGCGTGGTCCTCGGCGTCATCCCCGAGATGACCTACGCCTCCGTCACCGGCAAGCTCCGCCACGGCGACGCCATCATGCTCTGCACCGACGGGCTCATCGAGACCCCGGGGGAGGACCTCGACGCCGGCATCGACCGCCTGCTCGGGGCCGCCGAACAGCTCGTGCCCCGCGGCTTCGCCACCGGCGCCGACGAGATCGTGGACACCCTCAGCAAGGACAAGAACGACGACTGCGCCCTCGTCGTCCTGTGGCGGGACTGAGCCGGACGCTCCCCGACGCCGCGCTGGCCAGCACCTTCTCCGGGCGCACGCGCTCTCCCTCCGCCGCCCGCGCCACGGATTCGGACACCGCGCGCGGGCGCGACCGGCCCCGGCGGGGATCGGCCGATGCGACGCCCGGCCGCCCCGACGGGTAGGGTCGGGGTGCTCCCCGTCCCGCGTACGGCGGCCAGTCCGTACACGTCCGGACCGCCGTGCCCGTCCTTACTCCGCCCCCGGGCGATCCCGCACGGTCCACCACGCCAGCGACGACGGGACCGGAGCGGGGCCGCTACCTCCGGCCCACCGCTTGTGGCGAGGACTGGTGCCGTCCGCGGGTGCTGCCCGGCGGGCGTAGGAGAAGGCGAGGGGGTGCTTCGCATGTCAGAAGGCGAGCGCGCTGAAGAACTGGTCGAGCTGGTCCAGAG
This sequence comes from Nocardiopsis sp. FR4, assembly GCF_009830945.1. Lineage (GTDB taxonomy): Bacteria > Actinomycetota > Actinomycetes > Streptosporangiales > Streptosporangiaceae > Nocardiopsis. The sequence goes on from NZ_VWVV01000020.1 coordinate 112,762, forward strand.
CAACGACCTGACCGGTATCCGGCTCTGGTTGGCCGAACACAGGCCCTACGAGATCGCCGACGAACTCTCCCGCATGGACGGCAGCGAGGCGATCATCCCCTTCCGGCTCCTGGACAAGGACCGCGAGCTGGAGGTCTTCGAGGAACTCGACCCCGGCCAGCAGCAGGCCATCCTGCTGGGCCTGCGCGACACCGCCTTCCACGAGATCCTGGAGGAGATGGACCCCGACGACCGGGCCCGTCTCATCGGCGAGGCACCGGCCAAGATCGCCACCCGGGCACTGGCCGGACTCAGCCCCGCCGAGCGCAAGATGACCGCCGCCCTCCTGGGCTACCCGGAGGACTCCGTCGGCCGGTACATGACCCCCGAGACGGTCATCCTGCACCGCGACCTGACCGTGGGCCGCGCCCTGGAGGTCGTGCGCGCCAAGGGGGCCGACGCCGAGACCATCTACACCCTGCCGGTGGTCAGCGACGGCCGCCGCATGGTCGGGACGGTGACCCTGCGCGACCTCGTGGTCAGCGACGACGACCGGCTGCTCAAGGACATCGTGGACGTGTTCGCGCCGCGCGTGCGCGCCTCGGAGCCGGTCGAGGACGCCGCCCGCCTCATGCAGGAGGCCAACCTGGTCTCCCTGGCGGTGGTCGACTCCGAGGACCGCTTCGTGGGCCTGCTGACCTTCGACGACGCCCTGGAGGTCATCGAGGCGGCCGACTCCGAGGACATGGCCCGCCAGTCCGGTGCCAGCCCGGTCGGCGAGCACTACGTGTCCGTCGGCGTGCTGCGCCTGGTCGGGGCGCGCTCGGTGTGGCTCATGCTGCTCATCGTGGCGGCCACACTGACGGCCAACGTCATGCAGGCCTTCGAGGCGACGTTGGAGCAGGTCACCGCCCTGGCCGTGTTCGTGCCCATGCTCATCGGCACCGGCGGCAACGTCGGAGCCCAGTCGGCCACCGCGATCGTGCGCGCCCTGGCCGTCGGTGAGGTGCGGGTGCGCGACCTGCCCGCGGTGATCTGGAAGGAGGCCAGGGTCGGCCTCCTGCTGGGCTTCGTTCTCGCCGCCCTGGCCCTGGCCATCGGCTTCCTGCTGGTGGGCGTCGACATCGCCCTCGTCCTGTCCTGCTCGGTGATCGCGGTGTGCACGTGGGCGGCCGTCATCGGTTCCTCCATGCCCCTGCTCGCCCGCAAGGTGGGCGTGGACCCGGCGGTGGTCTCCTCACCGCTGGTGACCACCCTCGTGGACGCCACCGGCCTGCTCATCTACTTCTCCATCGCCCGCCTGATCCTGGGCATCTGACCTGGTAGACGCCGCTTCGGTTCCCTTTTTCGCGGGTGCCGCGACCGCATGAACGGCGGGCGGAGCGGGTATCGCGACAGGAGCAGGACGGATCGAGGGGGGATTCCATGTCCGGTACCGGAGATGCGTTCAAGCGGCTGAAGAAGGCCGTCGACGACAACGCCGGGAAGGCCCAGGGGTTGGTCGGCAAGGCCGCCGATGCCGCGAAGAAGGCCACCGGCGGCGCCCACGACGACAAGATCGACCGGGGTGCCGGAGCCGCCACGGAGTACCTGCGCAAGCGCGCTCGGGAGGACAGGAAGTAGCGCGACCCGTGTCCGGCCGGGGCGGGCGGGGCGTCCACAATGGAGGATGCCCTCTCCCACCCCGCGCCGCCCCCCCGCCTCCCCCGAACCGGCCGAGCCCCGATGGCCCCTCCTGCTCGCCCGGATCCGTATGCCGCTGATGTGGGCGGCCACGCTCGCCCTCCTGGCCGGTTACCTCGGCCTGTCCTGGTGGGTGGGCGGCGCTCTGCTGGTCCTCGCGCTCGCGGTACAGCTGCGCCTGGGAACCGTGCGGCGCGCGCCCCGGGTGCTGCGGCCGCCGGTGCGGGGCCGCTGGATGGCGCTCACCAGCCCCGTGGACGGCGTGCCCAGCCAGGGCAGCCACGCCTACGGGCAGACCTACGCGCTGGGCCTGGTCGCCGAACCCGGGGGCGGCGCGCGGCCCGACATCGGCTGGCGCCCGCTCAGCCGCCCGCCGGGTGACTTCCCGGCCTTCGGCCAGCCCGTGTACGCCCCCGCCGACGGGACCGTCGTGGCCGCGCACGGCCGCCAGCGCGACCACCGCAGCCGCAACTCCTGGCCCTGGCTGTTCGGCTCGGTCCTGGAGAACACGCTGCGGGAGCTGCGCGGCCCGGCCGGGGTCCTCGGCAACCACCTGGTGATCGACGTGGGCGGGGGCGCCTACGTGCTGTTGGGCCACCTGCGGCGGGGGTCCCTGGCGGTGGGCCGCGGCGACCGGGTCCGGGCCGGCCAGCCGGTGGCCCGCTGCGGCAACTCGGGGGCGTGCACCGAGCCCCAGGTACGCGTGCAGCTCATGGACCACCGCAACCCCCTTTTCGCCGCCGGGCTTCCGGCCGTGTGGGCCCCGGGGTGGAACGGGAAGGCCGAGGGAGAGGGGCTTCCCGAGACCTGGCGGCCCGTGGCGGTCGCCGCCCCGGGTGCGGAGGGGGTACCCGCTGGTCAGGAAGCCCCGGAGGCGGATTAGGCTGATGAGGTAAGGCGAACCTAACGGTTTCGGGAGTTTCTGATCAGAGCGCGGGGGAAAGCGTGAACGCGGTCGAAGGGCGTCCCTGCCAGCTCACGGTCTGCCGGGGCTGTTGCTGCGGCACGAAGAAGAAGGTCCCCGGCGTGGACCACAAGGCCCAGCTCGCCCGGCTCAGCGCCATGGAGGACCGCTCCGGCCGCACCGTTCCCGTCCGCACCAGCAAGTGTCTCGGCATCTGCTTCCAGGCCAACGTGGTGGTCGTCCGACCCTCCCAAGCCGGACGCGCCGCCGGAGCCCGTCCCGTGTGGCTGGGCGAGGTCACCGAGGACAAGCTGGTCGAGGCCATCGACGAGTGGATCCTCGAGGGCGGTCCCGGAGTCGCCCCGCTGCCCGCCGTCCTGGCCGGCCACGTGACCTCCAAGGACGCCAAGAAGCCCAAGAAGCGCAAGAAGCCCGCCCGCTCCAAGGCCGCCAAGAAGGAGCGCAAGAAGGCCAAGGAGAAGAGGGAGAAGAAGGCCAAGGCCAAGGCGCGGGAGAAGGCCAAGAAGGCGGAGAAGAAGGCGAAGAGGGCCGGGAAGGACTGACCCGGCGGGGGCGGGCCCCGCCCCCGCGCCGGTCCGCCCGGCGTCCCGCCTACCGGCGCTGCGGAGCGAACTGGGTCCGGTACAGCGCGGTGTACAGTCCGCCCTGGTCCAACAGCTCCTCGTGCGTGCCGCGCTCCAGGATGCGCCCGTCCTCCAGCACCAGGATCTGGTCCGCCTCCCGCACGGTCGCCAGCCGGTGCGCGATCACCAGTGAGGTCCGCCCCTCCAGGGCCACGGCCAGGGCCTCCTGTACGGCCGCCTCGGACCCCGAGTCCAGGTGCGCCGTCGCCTCGTCCAGTACCACCACCGACGGCGCCTTCAGCAGCAGCCGGGCGATCGCCAGCCGCTGCTTCTCACCGCCGGAGAGCCGGTAGCCGCGGTCGCCGACCATCGTGTCCAGGCCGTTGGGCAGCTGCTCCAGGAGCGGTCCCAGCCGGGCCATGCGCAGGACCTCCTCCAGCTCGGCGTCGGTCGCCTCGGGCCGGGCGTAGCGCAGGTTCGCGCCGACCGTGTCGTGGAACAGCTGCGCGTCCTGGGTCACCACCCCCACCGTCGACCGCAGGGAGTCCCCGGTCGCCTCGCGCAGGTCCAGCCCGCCCAGCCGCACCTGCCCCTCGGTCGGGTCGTACAGCCGCGACACCAGGTGGGTCAGGGTCGTCTTGCCCGCACCCGAGGGGCCCACCAGGGCCACCATCGTCCCCGGCTCGGCCCGGAACGACACCCCGCTCAGCACCTGGGTGTCCTCGTCCGCCTGAGCCTGCGGGGTCAGCTCCAGCGACGCCACCGACGACTCCTTCGCACCCGGGTAGCGGAAGGAGACCCGGTCGAACTCCACTGCCACGGGCCCCTCGGGCAGGTCCCGGGCGGTCGGGCTCTCCTTGATGCCCGGCTCCAGGTCCAGCACCTCGAAGACCCGGTCGAAGGAGACCAGCGCGGTCATGATCTCCACGTGCACGTTGGACAGCGTCGTCACCGGTCCGTACAGGCGGCTGAGCAGGGTGGTCAGCGCCACCAGCGTTCCCACCTCGAAGGCCCCGCCGATGGCCAGCACGCCGCCCACCCCGTAGACCATCGCCATGGCCAGGGCCGTGATCAGGCCCAGCAGGCTGAACAGCAGCGAGCCGAACACCGCCTGGCGCACCCCCAGTTCGCGGACCCGGGCCGCACGCCGGGCGAAGCCCGCCGACTCCTCGTCGGGGCGCCCGTACAGCTTGACCAGCATCGCCCCGCCGACGTTGAACCGCTCGGTCATCAGCGAGCTCATGTCCGCGTTGGTGTCCATGGCGTCACGGGAGATGTGCGCCAGCCGCCGCCCGATGAGCTTGGCGGGGACCACGAACAAGGGGACCAGAGCCAGCGCGATCAGCGTCACCTGCCACGACAGTGCGAGCATGGTCACGATCACCGCGGTGGCGCTGACCAGGTTGGACACCACCGACTGCAACACGGAGGTGATCGCCCGCTGCGCCCCCACGACGTCGGTGTTCAACCGGCTGATCAGCGAACCCGTCTGCGTGCGGGTGAAGAAGGCCACCGGCATCCGCTGCACGTGGCCGAACACCTCGGTGCGCAGCTGGTAGATGACCCCCTCGCCGATCCGGGAGGACAGCCAGCGGCCGAGCAGGGTCAGCCCGGCCTCCAGCACGGCCAGTCCGGCGGCGACGAGCGCCAGCCCCACCACCAGTGAGGAGTTCCCGGTCAGGATGCCCCGGTCGATGATGGTCTTGAGCAGCAGCGGGTTGGCGACCACGATCGCGGAACCGACCGCGGTGACCGCCAGGAAGCACAGGATCGTCCGCCAGTGCGGGCTGGCGTAGGAGACGATTCGCCGGGTGATGCCGGGCGGCAGCTCCTGTCCCTTCGCGCTCCCGTCGTTGACCAGGGCCCTGTAGGAGGGCCTCCCGGACATCATTGCCATGGACAGCCTCGTTCTGCTCGCCGGTTCGCCACGCGCGCCGGCACGCGCCGCCACGCGCGCCCCGACACACGCATGTAGTCAACACCGCCGCGGAGACGCCGCTTCCCGGCCCGGGGGTGGCGCACCGAGGCCCGGCCCCGAGCCGAAGCGGACAGGGCTCAGAGGGCGTGGGCCAGGCGGCCCAGGGCGGCGGTGGTGGAGCGGCCGGGGGTGAAGGGCAGTTCCCAGGCCTGCGCGCCCAGCGCGGCGGCGCCGCGGACCTTGGCCTGGGTGTAGCGGTCCCCGGCGGTGTAGGCCAGGGCGGCGGGGGCCAGCGGCCGCAGGGCGTCGGCGTAGGACGCCCAGTCGACGATCTCCGGCGAGCCCTCGATGACGAAGGCGCCCCGGACGCAGCCCAGGGCGGCGATGGTCTCGGCGCGCTCCTCGGCGGGGTTGACCGGGCGTCCAGGGCCCTTCCAGGCCCGCACCCGTTCGTCGGACTCCACGCCCACCACGAGGGGGAGCCCGCGGTCGGCGATGGCACGGAGGAAGCGGACGTGTCCGACGTGCAGGACGTCGAAGGCGCCGGTGACCACGGCCGGTCGCGCGAGGTCGCCGGGGTGCTCGATCCAGCGCGTGCGCAGGGCGGCACCCGGCTCGTGTGTGGAGTCCGTGTCCGTCATCTGTTCACCCGTTCCGCGAAGCCCGAGGGCACCCGTGCCCGATCACGCCGACGGGTCCGCCCGAAAGGTCAACGTACCGTTCCTCAGCCGTGTCCGGGAGTGACGCCTGACGCCACATCTCGAGACTACGCGTGTCCCGAACGGTGTCGGACGCGCTGGTCGCCCGTGTCCTCCCTCTTCCCGCCCGGGTACGCGCACCGTGTGCGCGGTCCGTGGCGGGCGGGCTCCCCCACGCCCGATCGCGATGCTGGCCGCATCGTGCCGGGACACCTCTCTGGTCTTACCGGTGAGCGGTTTCCGCCGGTGCTCGGCACCCCACCGGGAGGTGTGGGCCGCATCCACAGCGGTCGCGGCCGCCCCGCTCGGGGCGGGGACCAGGAACGGGGCCTGGAGCGTCCGGAGCCGCCGCGTACCGGCACCCGCCATCCTGACCGCCTCCCGGGCTGCGCGTCTGCGTCGGTGTGTTCGACACGACGGTAGCGAGGACCGCGGGCGCGTGTGGTGGAAATCCGTGAACTCTCCCGGTCACCAGCCCTGACGGGGCCTCTCCCGAGGACCTTCCCACCACCGGGCATCGCCCCTTGGCGGTCAGCGCCGCGGTGTTTCCCATGTGCGCTCGTGCGGGCTTGGGGAACCTGTCACGCCAGTGGCCGACGACCCCTTCGCGACCGGTGTCCCACCGCCCGGGAAGGGGACTCCGGAGGATGTTCGTCCCGTCGCGGAAGCTTTCCCCGCACACTGTGAGGTAGTTCACTCAGGGGTCCCGCCCGGGCGGGGCGGGGGGACGGAAAAGCGTAAGCGGACCGTGTGCGCATGGCCGCGGTCCGCTTCCGGGCGCCCCCCGGCGGGGAGCGCAGGTGATCGGGGGGTTCGGGGTCGCCCCCCGGTGGGGGCGGTGGAGCGGGCGACGAGAATCGAACTCGCATGACCAGCTTGGAAGGCTGGGGTTCTACCATTGAACTACGCCCGCGTGGCACCAGAGACTTCGAGTGTCCTCTAGACTCTTGGAGCCGACGGAGACAAGAGTACAGTCTCCGAGGCCGTGGTCGCACACTCATTCCGAGGGTGCGATCCTTGGTTTGGTCCACGGGGTGTGGCGCAGCTTGGTTAGCGCGCATGCTTTGGGAGCATGAGGCCGCGGGTTCGAATCCCGCCACCCCGACGAAACCACCGTGGCAGCGGCTCCGGCCGCGCGCCGTGGCCCCCTGTGTATCTGCCCTAGACTTGGTGCGATCAGCAGGAAACTGTAAGTCCCAGCCCGTCGCAGGGCACCCCAGCCGGACGTGGTCGCAAGACCCGCGCCGGGGGGTGTATGCGTGCATTTCGCCGTCGTGTGTGGTGCGCCTGCGGGCCGACGCGGACACCAGCCGGCAAACCTAGGAGTACCGCCCCGTGAAGACCGATGTCGAGGAGCTGAGCCCGACCCGGGTCAAGCTGACCATCGAGGTGCCCTTCGAGGAGCTCGATCACGCTTTCGACGTGACGTACAAGTCGCTCGCCAAGCAGGTCCGGATCAAGGGCTTCCGCCCGGGCAAGGCGCCGGCGCGGCTGATCGACCGCTACGTCGGCCGCGGCGCGGTGATCAGTGAAGCGGTCAACCACGCCGTCCCGGAGCTCTACAACGAAGCCATCCAGAAGGAGGAGCTCTTCGCGCTCGGCCAGCCCGACGTGGAGGTCACCAAGCTGGAGGACAACGAGGAGCTCGCCTTCACCGCCGAGGTCGACGTCCGCCCCAAGTTCGAGGTCGAGAACTACAAGGGCATCGAGGTCACCGTCGACAACGCCGAGGTGACCGACGAGCAGGTCGACGAGCAGATCGGCACCCTGCGCGAGCGCTTCTCCACCCTCGTGGGCGTGGACCGCCCCGTCCAGGACGGTGACCACCTGTCCATCGACCTGTCCGCCGCCGTCGAAGGTGAGAAGCTCGAGGACGTCGCCGTCAGCGGCTACTCCTACGAGGTGGGCACCAACACCATGCTGGAGGGCCTCGACGAGACCCTGCGCGGCATGGAGGCCGGCGGCGAGGCCACCTTCAGGACCACCCTCGTCGGTGGTGAGCACGAGGGCAAGGAGGCGGACGTCACCGTCACCGTGCACAGCGTGAAGGTCAAGGAACTGCCCGAGCTGGACGACGAGTTCGCCCAGCTGGCCTCGGAGTTCGACACCATCGACGAGCTCCGCGAGGACGTGCGCAAGCGCATGACCGAGGTCCGCCGCCTCCAGCAGCTCTCCGCCGCCCGCGACAAGGCGCTGGAGAAGCTGATCGACTCCGTCGACATCCCGCTGCCCGACGCGGTCGTCGACGAGGAGATCAACCGCCGCCGCCAGAGCCTGGAGCAGCAGCTCGCCCAGAGCGGCCTCACCAAGGAGTCCTACCTCGAGTCGCAGGGCAAGACCGAGGAGGAGTTCGACGAGGAGCTGACCACCGGCGCCCGCTCCGCGGTCAAGGCCGGGTTCATCCTCGACCAGCTGGCCATCCAGGAGGACCTGAGCGCCGACCAGGGCGAGCTCAGCCAGTACGTGTTCGAGCAGGCCCAGCGCATGGGTGTGAGCCCGGACCAGCTGGCCCAGCACCTGGTCGAGTCCAACCAGATCCGCGTGGCCTTCACCGAGGTCGTCCGCGGCAAGGCCATGGACCTGGTCCTGGCCAACGCCCGGGTCACCGACGAGGACGGCAACGTCATCGAGCAGGAGAGCACCGAGGAGCAGGCCGCCAAGGCCGCCGCGGTCGCCGCTCAGGAGGCCCTGGAGGTCATCGAGGACGACGCCGAGGCGGAGGCGCCGGCCGAGGCCGCCGCAGCTGACGAGGCCAAGCCCGAGGACGCCAAGTAGGCCGACGCCCGACACCAGGGGCCCCGCGTGACCTTCCCGGTCGCTCGGGGCCCCTCGTGTTCGCCGGTGGCGGAAGGGCCAGCGCGCGGGGCCCGACACCCTGCGCTCAAAGCGAACAGGGACGGGATCCGGACGAGCGCGGTGCCGGGCGGCGTTAGTGTCGCTGTATCGCAACCGTTTCGATTCCGGAGCAGGTGACGAGAGTGCCGCCGACCTTTGATGAGTCCTCGCGATTCGACGCCCGTACGTCGGAGACGCAGTTTTCCCCTTTCCTTGAGCAGACGCCTCAGCGCCTGTTGCGCCAGCGAATCGTCTTCCTCGGCCAGCAGGTCGACGACGAGATCGCCAACCGCCTGGTGGGCGAGCTCCTGCTGCTGTCCGCGGAGGACCGCCAGCGGGACATCACCATGTACATCAACTCGCCCGGTGGTTCCGTGACCTCGGGCATGGCGATCTACGACGTCATGCAGTACATCCCCAACGACGTGCGCACCGTGGGTATCGGTATGGCCGCGTCCATGGGCCAGATGCTCCTGTGCGCCGGGGCCCCCGGCAAGCGCTACGCGCTTCCGCACACCCGCGTGATGATGCACCAGCCGTCCGGCGGCATCGGGGGCACCGCCTCCGACATCCGCATCCTGGCGGACCAGCTGATGTACGTGAAGAAGATGTTCATCGAGAAGATCTCCGAGCACACGGGCCAGGCGGTCGAGCAGATCGAGAAGGACGCCGACCGCGACCGCTGGTTCACCGCGCAGGAGGCCAAGGACTACGGCTTCATCGACGAGGTTCTGGAGGGAACTCTCGACGTGGCCAACGAGCGGTCCCGGAGTTGACCCGTCGGACCTGGTCCCAGGAACGGCACAGTGCGTGGAAGGCGTGAAATGACCGAGTTCAACCCCAGTCTCATCGGCGGCGCGGCCTCGATGGCTCCCCAGAGCCGCTACGTCCTGCCGTCCTACGTGGAGCGGACGTCCTACGGCGTCAAGGAGATGAATCCGTACAACAAGCTCTTCGAGGAGCGGATCATCTTCGTGGGCGTCCAGATCGACGACACGTCGGCCAACGACCTGATGGCCCAGCTCATCACCCTGGAGCAGCTCGACTCCGAGCGGGACATCCAGATGTACATCAACTCGCCGGGAGGCTCCTTCACCTCCCTCATGGCGATCTACGACACGATGCAGTTCGTCCGCCCCGACATCCAGACGGTGTGCATCGGCCAGGCCGCCTCCGCCGCGGCGATCCTGCTCGCGGGCGGGACCAAGGGCAAGCGCGGCGCGCTGCCCAACTCCCGCATCCTGATCCACCAGCCCGCCACCGAGGGCATGCACGGTCAGGCCAGCGACATCGAGATCCAGGCGAACGAGATCACCCGTATCCGCACGCAGCTGGAGACCACGCTGGCCCGCCACACCGGGCGTTCGGTCGAGCAGGTCTCCCAGGACATCGAGCGGGACAAGATCCTCACCGCCGAGGAGGCCAAGGACTACGGCATCATTGACTTCGTACTGCCCTACCGCAAGGCCTCCCTGAAGTCCTGAGACGGGATACGACCTGACGTAGGGGCCGGACCGGCCTTCTGACCCGCCCGGGGCCGCCCGGTGGTGAAGCCGGTCCGGTTTTTCGCTTAGTCTGGCGGAGAGCGACACACAGATCGCCTCGTCCGTGACCGGCGGGTGTCACGGGAGATTTCCGTACGGCCCTCGCGAGAGCGGCACCGGCGGGGCGGCCTTAGTTTTGAGGAGTGGCTGGGTGGCACGCATCGGCGACGGCGGGGACCTGTTGAAGTGCTCGTTCTGCGGTAAGAGCCAGAAGCAGGTGAAGAAGCTCATCGCTGGCCCCGGCGTGTACATCTGCGATGAGTGCATCGATCTGTGCAACGAGATCATCGAAGAGGAACTCGCCGACGCCACCGAGCTCACCTGGGACTCCCTGCCCAAGCCGCGGGAGATCTACGAGTTCCTGGACTCGTATGTGATCGGGCAGGAGCAGGCCAAGAAGGCGTTGTCGGTGGCGGTGTACAACCACTACAAGCGGGTGCGGTCCGAGGGTGAGCGTC
>NZ_ML776456.1:0-64892 GCF_009830945.1 Nocardiopsis sp. FR4
GTCGTGATCGAGGCGATGAAGATGGAGCAGCCGCTGAACGCGCACAAGGCCGGGACGGTGACCGGGCTGAAGATCGCCGCGGGCGAGACCGTGGGCAACGGCGCGGTGGTCTGCGAGATCAAGGACGTGCCAGCACCGGGGTGACCCGTTCCGGCACCTGGCCCGTGGTGGAAGGCACGGGTCGGGTGCCGGCCGGGGACGGGGTCCGATGCGCCGACGGAGCAAGCCCCGGCCCGCGTGGTGCGAGCCCAGGAGTCCGCGCCTCTCGCAGTACCTCAGGGACCGGCGGTCGGCGCCAACTGAGGGGTGCGCCCGCCGGCCCCGCGGCTCCCACGACGAACAGCGGCGCGGACGTAGAGGTAGCGGTGGAACACCAGCCCGCCGTCCGCGGCGGGAGGGCGCCGGGGACACAGCGCGGGACCCCGGGGGCCAAGTCCGGGAGTCCGACGGCCGCGACCGTACCCGCTCCGGCGATGAGGGGGAAGGTGGCGCGCCACCCCGTCGCTCCACCCGGCCGGGCACCGGTCGGTACCCCGGTGACCAACGCGGCCGTCATGCCCGCCGTGGCGGTGCACCGGGGAAATCTCTCCAGGGCCACGGTCCGAGGCCGGGGTGGCCGTGGCGAACAGGGCCGCGAAGAGGAGGAGAAGCCAGGGCGGCGTCGTGCGGTTCACGTGATTTCCTCGGGGGAACGGCGGTTCCGGGTCGGTGTGACGGTAGGTGGTGACACCGGTGTCAGGTGCACGTTCCGCGGGCGCGGGGCGCGGAAGCTGGGGGCCAAGTGCACCGCGGCGGGCGATTCCATCGTGGGGTTGTTAGCTTTACGTGATACACACGCTACCGAGCGTGAGGCCGCGTCGCGTTCAACTCATCCCTTGGAGCACACCTAGGAAGAACCCCATGACCCTGCCCTGCCCTACCGTCGCGACTACCGCCACAGCAGCAGTGGCCGGGGAGGCATCGTGAGACGTGAGGCCGTCGTCACCGGTGTCGGAGTGGTGGCCCCCGGAGCGGTCGGAGCGGCCGCGTTCTGGGAGATGCTCACCGCCGGACGCACCGCCACCCGCCACATCACCCTTTTCGACGCCACCGGATTCCGCTCCCGAATCGCCGCCGAGATCGACTTCGACCCCGCCGCGCACGGGTTGGACGACGAGCGCATGGACAGGTACGTGCAGTTCGCCGCCGTCGCCGCGACCGAGGCGCTGGCCGACGCCGAACCTCCCCTGGAGGAGATCTCCCCCTGGCGCTTGGGCGTCAGCATGGGGACGGCCGTGGGGGGCACCACGCGCCTGGAGAAGGACTACGTGGCGATGAGCCGGGGCGGAGCCGACTGGGTGGTCGACCGCTCGGCCGCCTCGCCGCACCTGTACCGGGCTCTGACGCCCAGCGTCCTGTCCGGGGAGATCGCCGAACTGGTCGGCGCGCGCGGTCCGGTGCGGACGGTCTCCACCGGGTGCACCTCGGGACTGGACGCGGTCGGTTACGCCGCCCAGGCCATTGAGGACGACCTCGCGGACGTGGTCGTCGCGGGCGCCGCCGAGTCCCCGATCTCGCCCATCGCCATGGCCTGCTTCGACGCCATCAAGGCCACCACGGACCGCAACGACGATCCCGCGCACGCGTCCCGGCCCTTCGACCGCGACCGCAACGGCTTCGTCATGGGGGAGGGGGCGGCGGTCCTGGTGCTGGAGGAGGCGGGCGCCGCCCGCCGCCGGGGCGCGCGGATCCGCTGCCGGGTCGCGGGCTTCGCCAACCACGGCAACGCCTACCACATGACCGGCCTGCGCCGCGAGGGCACCGAGATGGCCCGGGCCATCACGACCGCGCTGGACCAGGCGCGGCGCCCGGCCTCGGCGGTGGACTACGTCAACGCCCACGGGTCGGGCACCGTGCAGAACGACCGGCACGAGACCGACGCCGTCAAGCGCGCCCTGGGCGACCACGCGCGGCGGGTGCCCATGTCCTCGATCAAGTCGTCCGTGGGGCACTCCCTGGGGGCCATCGGCTCGATCGAGCTGGCCGCCTGCGTGATGGCCATGGACACCGGGGTCGTACCGCCGACCGCGAACCTGAGCACACCCGACCCCGAGTGCGACCTGGACTACGTGCCGGTGACCGCGCGCGAGCATCGCACGGACGTGGTGCTCTCCGTGGGCAGCGGCTTCGGCGGGTTCCAGTCGGCTGTCGTCCTGGACCGGGGAGAGTGAGGAACGGCCATGGCCATGGTGATCACGGGACTCGGCACGGTCTCACCCGCGGGGGTGGGCACCGAGGACTACTGGACCGCGCTGTGTGAGGGACGCACCCTCATCGCGCCGATCCCCGACTTCGACACGAGCGGCTTCCACGTGCGCCTGGGCGGCAAGGTCCCCGGGTTCGACCCGAACGCGCACCTGGAGGGCCGCTACGTCGTCCAGACCGACGCGTTCACCTGGTTCGCGATGACCGCCGCCGACGAGGCCCTGCGGGACTCGGGCGCGGCCGCCGACGGCGACCCCTACGCGACCGGCGTCCTCATCTGCAGCTGCGCGGGGGGCGTCGAGTTCGGGCAGCGCGAGATCGCGGCCCTGTGGGCCAGCGGTCCGGGTTATGTGGGCCCGTACCAGTCCATCGCCTGGTTCTACGCCGCGAGCACCGGCCAGGTGTCGATCCGCAACGGCCTCAAGGGCATGTGCGGGGTGCTGGTCACCGACGAGCCGGGGATGCTCGACGCCCTCGGACAGAGCGAGCGGGCCCTGCGGCGCGGAACCTCCGCGATGCTGGTCGGCGGGAGCGAGGCACCGATCGGGTCGCCGTTCTCCCTGGCCTGCCAGGAGGGGGCCGGCCTGCTCAGCGGGGACGACGACCCCCGTTCGGCCTACGTGCCCTTCACCGAGCGGGCCCACGGCTACGTCCCCGCCGAGGGGGCGGCCGTCGCGGTCGTGGAGGAGGAGGCCGCCGCGCGGGCGCGGGGGGCCCGGGTCCGGGCCGTCGTCGCGGGCCAGGCCAGCACTTTCGGAGGGGTCGGCGCGTTCGACCCGGGCGGTGCCGGACTCCTGCACGCGGCACGGCAGGCCATGGAGCGCGCGGGTGTCGGACCGGAGGACGTGGACGTGGTCTTCGCCGACGCCGTGGGCGTGCCCAAGGCCGACGCCGACGAGGCCGCGGTGCTGCGGCAGCTGTTCCCCCGGGGGGTCGCGGTCACCGCGCCCAAGACCGGGTTCGGCCGCGCCTACGCCGGGGCCGGGGCGCTGGACGTGGCCGCCGCCGTGCTGAGCCTGGAACACCAGCTCGTGCCGCCCACACCCCACGTCGACGACGCGCTCCTCGGCCTGGACCTGGTCGTCCGTGTCCCGCGGGCCGCCCGCCTGCGCACCGCGCTCGTCCTGTCGCGCGGCCTGGGCGGGACCAACTCCGCCGTCGTCCTCACCCTGCCTGAGCACTCCTGACCGTCCCCGCTCCGGCCGCCGCCCCCGGGGCGGTGGTTCCACAGCCGCGGGCGCACGAGCGCGCGCCCGGCACCAGAGCCCTGTTCCGAGCACGTACGAGAGCACGACCATTCGAGGAGATCCATGCCCGACAGCCATATCGCGATCGAGGAGTTGGTGGAACTCATGTCCACCCGCGCCGGGATCAGAACCGACGCCGCCACGGCGGCCGCGAGCACCTTCGAGGACCTGGGGGTCGACTCCCTCGGTGTCATGGGCATCGTGGCGGAGCTGGAGCGCCGCGTCGGCCGCAAGCTCGGCGCGGAGGCCGAGGCGGCGCCCTCCCCGAGCGCACTGGTGACCGTCGTCAACGAGGGCGGCCCCGCCGCCGAAAGGGTGTGAACCGCATGGGACACATGGAGCACAGCGTCGTCATCGACGCCCCCTACGAGCTGGTCTGGGAGCGGACCAACGACGTGGCCTCCTGGCCGGAGCTGTTCAGCCGGCACTCCTCGGTGGAGATCCTGCACCAGGAGGGGAACACCACGCGCTTCCGGGTGGTCAAGCAGGACGACCAGGGCCGTGTGTGGAGCTGGGTGTCCGAGCGCACCGTGGACCCGGCGGAGGGCAAGGCGTGGTCCCACCGGGGCCAGCTGGAGGGCTTCGAGTACGTGAAGATCCACTGGGACTTCGAGGCGGTGCCGGAGGGCACCCGCCTGACCTGGAGCCACCACTTCGTCCTCAAGCCGGACGCGCCCTTCACCGAGGAGCAGGTGGTCGCCAAGTACCAGCGCGACCTGCCGATCGAGATGGAGGAGATCAAGAACAAGATCGAGGAGATCGCCCGGGAGCAGATGGAGGAGGCCATCGGCTGAGCGCGCCGGGGTCGACCCGTCGTGGTCGGCCCCGACCCGGGGGCGGGACGGTCAGGGACGCCCGGCCTCCCCTCCCCCGGGGCAGTGGCCCGAGAGGGTGACGCGCAGGCGCAGGCACAGGCCCCACACGCGGCGGAGGGCATGGTGCCTTTATACCCCCTGGGAGTAGTGTTGAGGGGCCCGTCGGCCCGCCTTCTCCGGCCGGTGAACGCCGGGGGCGATCCTCGGCGTCCTACGGGAGGCCCCTGGTCATCCCGTGCGACCCGGGGTCTAGGCTGGTGACCGTGAGCATGGTGACACGTGAGCGCGCGGTGCGCCCCGGCCCGGCCTGGGTGCGCTTGTTGCTGCTGGTGTCGCTGCTGTTCGGTGTGGCCGCCATGCACACGTTGGGCCATCCCGCCACGGGCGCGCACGAGAGCGCGCCCGCCGATCCGGTGTCCTCCTTCGTCCTCTCCGTGGCCGCCTCCGCCCAGACCGACCCGAGAACGCACCACGGGTCGCTCTCCCCGGTGCACGCCGTCCCGCTGGCCGCCGTGGACGCGGGTCCGGCCGCCTCCATCGACCCCCACGGTCCGGCCACGGACGCCACCTCGGTGTGCCTGGCGATCGTCGGTATGGCCACCGCCCTGCTCGGGCTCACCGCGGCGGTCCTCCTTCCCTGGCCCGGCCTCCGGCCCCGGCCGCCCGCGTTCCCGCGGCGGTCGGTGACGCGGGTCGCGACGCCCTCGCCCCCCTCCCTGGCGCAACTGCAGGTGCTGAGGGTGTAGAGGCCCTCCCGGGCACACGCGTGGCCGCGGTGCGTCCCGCGGTGTCCGGACCCGCTCCCCGTTCACCACGCCGTGGCGCCACGCGCCATGCGCGGACAACGCCATGAGGAAGTACCGAGGATGACCGTTTACACCCGTACGCGCGCGTTCCCACTGGTCCCGGCCGCCCTGGCCGCGGCCCTTCTGCTCAGCTCCTGCGGGACGGAGGGGGAGGAGACCCCCGCCGCCGCGCCCACGGAGCAGCAGACCGCCGAGGGGCAGGAGGCCGCCGAGTTCAACGACGCCGACATCATGTTCGCCCAGATGATGATCCCTCACCACGAGCAGGCCGTGGAGATGTCCAGGCTCGCTCCGGAGCGGGCGGGCGGCGAGGTCGGGGACCTCGCCGCCGGGATCGAGGCCGCGCAGGCACCCGAGATCGAACAGCTCAGGCAGATGCTGGCCGCCTGGGGTGAGGAGCCCGAGGTCGGGATGGGCCACGAGGACACGGCCGGGATGATGTCCGAGGAGCGGATGGCCCAACTCGAACAGGCCGAGGGCGGGGAGTTCGACACGCCGTTCCTGGAGATGATGATCGACCACCACGAGGGCGCCGTCGCGATGGCCCGGGACGAGCTGGACAACGGTGTCAGCCCCGAGGCCGTCGAGCTCGCCCGGAACGTCGTCGACACCCAGGAGGCCGAGATCGAGCGGATGCGCGAACTGCTCGGCGAGGACGCCGGGGACGACGACGGGACGGACGGAAAGCGGGACCACGATGACCACTGAGCACCTCTCCCCGCGGCCGCGTCCCGCGCCGACGCCTCGGGGCGGCGGGCGCCCCGGTCGCGCCCGCACGGGAGCCGTCCTGCTCTGCGCGGCGGCGGCCCTGGCCCTGGTCACCGGTTGCGGGGCCGGCGGCGCGGACGGCTCCCACGGTTCCCGAACCCCGGCGGCGGACGGCGTCGTCCTGCCCGCGGAGGCCGCCCACGTCCACGGCGTGGCGGCCGACCCCGGGACCGGCGAGGTCCTCGTGGCCACCCACGACGGCCTGTTCCGCCTCCCCGCCCCCGAGGAGGGGACGGGAGAGGGCGCCGAACCGGAGAAGGTGGGCCCGACGATCGACCTGATGGGCTTCTCCGTCACCGACACCGGCCGCCTGCTGGCCAGCGGCCACCCCGGCCCCGGCACCGACCTGCCCAACCCGGTCGGACTGATCGAGTCCCTCGACGGCGGGGCGAGCTGGAGCCCGCTCTCCCGGGAGGGCGAGTCGGACTTCCACTCCCTGGCGGTCGGAGGGGAACGGGTGGTCGGCTTCGACGGCCGCCTGCTCGCCACCGAGAACGGCACGGACTGGGAGGAACTGGACCCGTCCGTCGAGCCGCTCTCCCTGGCGGTCTCCGACGACGGAGCCACCGTGGTCGCCACGACCGGGCAGGGGCTGCGGCGCTCGACCGACGGCGGAGCCAGCTTCGCCCCCGTGGCGGACGCCCCGCCGCTGGTGCTGGTGGCCTGGGCGGCCGGGACCGACTCCCTCTACGGCCTGACCTCGGGCGGGGAGGTGCACCGCAGTGAGGACGCGGGGGTGGCCTGGGCGCGGACCGGTGCGGTCGGGGGCGAGCCGCAGGCCCTGCACGCCGACGCCGACCAGCTGGTCGTGGTCGCCGACCACCGCGTCAGCCGCTCCACCGACGCGGGCGCCACCTTCCGCGGGTGGTGAGGCGGTCCTTCCACGCGGGGTCGCACCCGGCGGGTGCGACCCCGTCCCCCCGTGTGTTTGGTTCCGTCCCCGGTGGTTAGGGGGAGTGCGCGGCGGTGGCCGCCACCGGTCGCCCCCGCGTCCGTACGTCGACGACGAAGGGGAGAGAACCATGAGTGTGGCGGGGCAGATGCTGGAGACCTATCCCATGGACCTGGGCGGTGTGGACCGCGACAAGATGCGGGCCTGCATCGAGGCGTGCTTCGAGTGCGCGCAGGCCTGTACCGCGTGCGCGGACGCCTGTCTGAGCGAGGACATGGTCGCGGAGCTGGTCAAGTGCGTGCGCACCAACCTCGACTGCGCCGACCAGTGCGAGGCGACCGGGCGGGTGCTCTCGCGGCACACGGGCTACGACGCCAACATGACCCGGGCCGTGCTGGAGGCCTGCGCGCAGACCTGCAAGACCTGCGCCGACGAGTGCGGCGCGCACGCCTCCCAGCACGAGCACTGCCGGGTGTGCGCCGAGGCGTGCCGGCGCTGTGAGCAGGCCTGCCGGGAGCTGATCGACTCGCTGTGACGCCGCCCCCGGAGGAGACGCGCGCGCCCCCTCCGGGGCCCGCCACCGTTCAGTGGGAGTGGTCGGCCTCCCCCTCGGCCCCGCCGCCGTCCCCGTCCCCGTCCCCGGACCCGGCCTCGTTCCCGCGCTCGGCTCCGGCGTCCGCGCCGACGCTCACGGTGAACTCCGCGGTGCGCACCCTCCCCTCGTGCCGGAAGTCCAGGAAGAGCCGGTAGTCGCCCGGGGAGGGCGCCTCGGCCTGGAACACGATCCGCGGCCCGGGCTCGGCCGCGCCGTCGCCCGGCCGCTCCCCGGGGTGGACGTGCAGGTAGGCCAGGTCGCCCTCGCGCAGGGCCACGAGGTGGCCGTAGGCGTCGAGGTGGGGCTCCAGGTCGGTGACCGGTTCCCCGTCCCTGCTGACGGTGAACGCCAGTTCACCCGTGCTTCCGGGCACCAGCTCGCCGTCGAGTTCGACGGTGTACCCGCCGGTCTCCGTGCCGGGCGCGGGCGTGGGCAGCGGGCTCGGCGCGTACTCCCCGGCCACGGCGAGGTCGGTGCCGAGGGTGAGCCCCCGGCCGAGGTCCTCGGGCACGAAGTCGGCGAAGACGCGGTAGGCGCCGGGGCCGTCCAGTTCCACCGGGAGGCTCCAGGTGCCGCCGTCGTCCGTCTCCGGGTGCAGGTGCTGGTAGCCGGTCATGTCGCGGCCGACGAGGATCAGGTGCATCCGCTCGCCGTGGGACTCCGCGAACGCGGTGACGGGGTCGCCATCGGCACCGAGCACGCGGAAGGACAGCTCCGCCTCCGTGCCCGGTTCGGCGGGGGCTCCGAGCAGGTCGAGGGTGTAGCCGTCCTGGGAGACCTGCAACCCGCCGGGGATCCCCCCTCCGGTGGAGGGGGCCTCCGCGCCGGGGGACCCGTCCGCCTCCGCCGAGGGGTCGGCGGCGGTGACGGCGGTGACGGCCGTGGGCAGCAGGGGGCCGACCAGGGTGCCCGCCCCCAGCGCGCCGCCGAAGGCCACCGCGAGCCCCAGTCCGTAGAGCCCGAGCTTGCCGGGAACGTTCATCGTCAGCCCTTCGTCTCGTGTCCGGCCCGGAGCGGTCGCGGGGAGGGCCGGTGGATGGTCCGCGGACGCGGTCGGCGGGGACCCGTGCCGTCCGGCGTCCTGAGAATACCCTACCCCAGGAGGGTATAAGGGAGGCGTCGGTCACCGGGGCCGGAGGCCCGCATGCCCGCGAGGGGAGGCCGCGGCCGCGGGCCGCCCGGCGAGAACCCGGTCCGCGCCGGCACCTCCGCCTGACCGCCGTCCGCCTTCCCGCGCGCGTCCGTTCCGGGGACCGGCCCCCGGTCGGGGTACCGTACCCGCGGGACCCCTCCGCGCGAGGAACACCGCCCCGGGGGTCCGTGCCCCGTTCCGGGCGCCGGACCGGACCCGGAACCGTCCCGGCCGCCGCCCCGAGCCCCCGACCGTCCGGAGCCCCCGTGACATGATCCGTTTCCCCCGTCCTCCCGACCCTCCCGGCACGCGTGTCACGGAGAGGCTGATCCTGAGGCCGATCGGCCCCGAGTACGCCGACGTCCTGTGGCGCCTGCACCGCGACCCCGGCATCGCGCGGTGGTACGGCGGCAGGTGGACCCGGGGGGAGGCGTGGCAGAGCGCCGTGCACATGCGGCGCGCCTGGACCGAGGAGGGCGTGCACAAGTGGCTCGCCCACGACCGGCGGTCCGGTGAGCTGGTGGGGCGCGGCGGGCTGTCCTACGCGGAGGTGGACGGCGCCCGGCGCCTGGAGGTCGGCTGGGCGGTCCGGGAGCGCTTCTGGGGGCTCGGCTACGCCAGCGAGATCGGACGCGCCGGGCTGGACCTGGCCTTCGACGGGCTCGGCGCCGAGGAGGTGGCCTCCTTCACCGAGACCCACAACCTCCGCTCGCGCGCGGTCATGGAACGGCTCGGCTTCCGCTACGCGCGCCGGATCCGCCATCGGGGGGAGCCCTTCGCGCTCTACCTGCTGGCCCGGGCCGACCGGCCGACGGTATGAGTCCGACAGCGCACCGCCGAGCGGTCCGCGCACGTTAATGCGTTGCCCTCCTGGTCAACCGCCGCTAGCGTCCCCTCCATGAGAGCTGTGACCGAAAAGGAGATCCGCGCGTCGTTCGTCAACTGCTCGCGGGGGGAGGCCAAGCGGCTCTCCCTGCCGCGGGACCTGGACCAGCGCCCGTGGGAGGACCTGGACTTCCTCGGCTGGCGCGACCACACCGCGCAGGAGCGCGCCTACCTCGTCGTCGAACGCGGGGACGGACTCGTGGGCGTCGCGCTGCGCCTGACCACCGCCCGCGTCGGGCTGCGCCGGAACATGTGCTCGGTGTGCCTGACCACCCACCCCGGGCGGGGCGTGGCCCTGATGGCCGCGCCCAAGGCGCGCGGGAAGGGGCGCGACGAGGGCACGGTGGGGCTGTACCTGTGCGCGGACTTCGCGTGCTCGCTGTACATCCGGGGGAAGAAGGAGCCCGAACCCGGCGGCCGGTTCGCGGAGGCGCTGACCATGGAGGAACAGATCAGCCGCGCCTCGGCCAACCTGGGCGGGTTCCTGGACCGGGTGTCGGCCTGACGCGCGGCCGCCCGGAGCCTTTCCCGGGCCGCCCACCCCCGGGGAGGCGCCGATCCGCGACGCCTCCGCCGGCCACGCCGTCAGTCCACCGGGTGCCTGGGCTCCACCACCGTGTTCGGCCCCGGGTAGATGAGCCGCTCCCGCCCGTCCGGGAACCGCACCACGTACGGCGGGCCGCCGTCGGGTCCCCGCACCTCCACGATCTCCGCGGTGTGGCTGCCCTGGTCGCTGGTGACCCCGTGCGTGTGCACGTAGTCGCCGATGGACGCTCGCATGTTCTCCCCCGATCCGGCCGGCCGTGCGCGCCGGCCACGAACGTGGTCTACCCGTGCCGCCGACCAGGTGAAACGGGTGTGCCCCGGCGGTTCCTGGGCGCGGGCCTCACACGGTGTGGCGGGTGAGGAAGTCCGTGGTGGCGGCTCCCGCCCGGAACTCCCCGTGGTCGACCAGCCTCCGGTGGAACCCCAGCGTGGTCCGTGTCCCCGGCCCCTCGATCCGGAACTCCTCCAGGGCCCGCCGCAGCCGGTTCAGGGCCGCGTCGCGGTCCTCGCCCCACACGATGACCTTGGCGATCATCGAGTCGTAGTAGGGCGGCACCGTGCTGCCCGGTACGCAGTGCGTGTCCACCCGTACCCAGGGTCCCCCCGGCGGCTCGAACCGGTCCAGCCTGCCTGGGGCGGGCGCGAAGTCGCGCTCGGGGTCCTCGGCGTTGATCCGGCACTCGATCGCGTGCCCGCGCAACCGCACCTGCTCGCCGGAGAACGACAGGGGGGCGCCCGCCGCCACCCGGATCTGCTCGGCCACCAGGTCGATCTGCGTCACCATCTCGGTCACCGGGTGCTCCACCTGGATGCGCGTGTTCATCTCCATGAACCAGTGGCGGCCCTCGGGGTCCAGCAGGAACTCCATCGTTCCCACGCCCCGGTACCCCACCGCCTCGCAGGCGCGCACGGCGTCCTTGCCGATGCGCTCGCGCAGGTCGGCGCCGACCACCGGGGAGGGCGACTCCTCCACCAGCTTCTGGTTGCGCCGCTGCACCGAGCAGTCGCGCTCGCCGAGGTGGACGGTGTTGCCGTGGTCGTCGGCCACCACCTGGACCTCGATGTGCCGTGCTCCCTCCAGGTACCGTTCCAGGTACACCGACGGGTCGCGGAAGAGCGCCTGCGCGTTGGCGCGGGTGGTGCGCAGCGCCCGGGGCAGGTCGGCGGGGTCCCGGACGACGGTGATGCCGCGGCCGCCGCCGCCCGCGACCGCCTTGAGGACGACCGGGTAGCCGATCCGGTCGGCGACCTCGGCGGCCTCCTCGGCGGAGACGACGGGTTCGACCGTGCCGGGCAGCAGCGGCAGTCCCACCTCGGCCATGATCCGCCGGGCGCTGGACTTGTCGCCGAGCGCCGCCATCACGTCGGGCGGCGGGCCGATGAAGGCCAGGCCCTCCTCCGCGCAGATCCGCGCGAAGTCGGGGTCCTCCGACAGGAACCCGTAGCCGGGGTGGACGGCGTCGGCACCGGTCATGAGGGCCGCGCCGATGATGTTGGGGATGTTGAGGTAGCTCCGGCCGGGGGCCTCGGGCCCGATGCACACCGCCTCGTCGGCGGCGCGTACGGCGGCGGAGTCGGCGTCGGCCCGGGAGTACACCGCGACCGAGCGCACCCCCAGCTCACGGCAGGCGCGCACCACGCGCAGGGCGATCTCGCCCCGGTTGGCGACCAGGATCTTCTCGAACACGGTCACTCCTCACCCAGCTCGAAGAGCACGGCGTCGAACTCGACCATCGCGGCGTCCTCGGCCACGACGCGGGTCACCACGCCGTCCCGGTCGGCCACGATCGGGTTCATGAGCTTCATCGCCTCGACGATGGCGAGCTGCTGTCCCTCCGACACCCGGTCGCCCACGGCGACGAACGGCGCCGCGCCGGGCTCGGGGGCCAGGTAGACGGTGCCCACCAGCGGTGCACGCACGGTGTGCGCGGGGGCGGCGCCCGCGGTGTCCCCGTCGGGAGCGGCGGGAACGGCGGGAACAGCCGGTGCCCCCGGCGCCGCGGCCGCGACGGTGCCCACCGTCGGCGCGGGCACCGCCGGGGCCTCCTCGGGCGAGCTCCAGTCGACCTCCACCACGTTGGCCCCGGCGCGCAGGCTCACCCTGCGCACGGGGCGTCCCATGCCCGCGATCAGGCGCTCGGCCTCCTCCCGCAGCTCGCCGAGGGACAACTGCGGGTGCGGGAGCGCCGGGTCGGGCGGCAGCATCGAAGTGAACGTGTGGCCGTTGCTGGCGGTGCTGTTGTGGTCGGTGGCCGATGTCATCGCGTTTCCTCCGTGGGGCTTCCGAAACGTGCGAAACGTGCGTGTCGCTGGGCGAGGAGCTCCTCGGGCCCGCTGCGTCCGAGGTCGCTGAGAGCGGCGCGCAGGGCGGAGCCCACGGCGTCGGCGGCGGCCACCCGGTCGGTGTGGGCGCCTCCGGCCGGTTCGGGGACGACGCCGTCCACGATGCCGAGCCGCAGCAGTTCGGGGGCGCTGATCCGCAGCTGCTCGGCGGCGCGCGCGGACTCGGCGGCGGAGCCGAACAGGATGGTGGAGCAGCCCTCGGGGCTGATCACCGAGTAGAAGGCGTTCTCCAGGGCCAGGACCCGGTTGCCGACCCCGAGGGCGAGGGCGCCCCCGCTGCCGCCCTCGCCGGTCACGACGGTCACCGTGGGCACCGTCAGCCTCGACATCCGCAGGATGCACTCGGCGATGGCCGCGCCCTGGCCCCGCTCCTCCGCCTCGACGCCGGGGTAGGCGCCGGGGGTGTCCACGAAGGCCACCACGGGCATCCGGTGCCGCTCGGCGTGCTCCATCAGCCGGCGGGCCTTGTGGTAGCCGGAGGGCTGGGGCATACCGAAGTTGCGCCGGACGAGTTCGGCGGTGTCGTGTCCCTTCTGGTGGCCGAGGACCACGACCGGGCGGCCGTCCAGGGAGGCCACCCCCGCGACGACGGCCGGGTCGTCGCCGCTGACCCGGTCGCCGTGCAGCTCCACGAAGTCCTCGAACACCAGGCCGCAGTAGTCCAGGGTGGTGGGCCGCCCGATGTCGCGGGCCAGCGCCACGATCTCCGCCGGGGAGCGCTCCGCCTCCCCGGTGCTCAGAGGCGCCCCGGCGCCCCCGTCGGCGCCCGGCGCGGCACCGTTTCCCGCCGAGCGGTCGGTGTGCAGTGCCAGGATCCGGGTCAGTGTCGGGCGCAGCTCGTGGCGGGGGACCACCAGGTCCAGCAGACCGTTGTCCCGCAGGAACTCGGCGGTCTGGAACCCCGGGGGGAGCTCCTGGCGGATGGTCTGCCGGATCACCTGGGGGCCCGCGAAGCCCACCCGGGCCCCGGGCTCGGCGATCACCACGTCACCCAGCACGGAGAAGGAGGCCGTGGCACCGCCGTAGGTGGGGTCGGTGTTGACGTTGACGCTCAGGACGCCGTGCTCGCGCAGCCGCCCCAGCTCCTGCGCGGTCTTGGCCAGCTGCATCAGGGACAGGGTGCCCTCCTGCATCCGGGCGCCGCCGGAGGCGGACACCAGAACCAGCGGGGTGCGGGTGTCGACCGCGTGGCGGGCGGCGCGGGCGATCAGCTCACCGGTGGTGCCGCCCACGCTGCCGCCCATGAAGGCGAAGTCCAGGCAGGCCGTCACCACGGGGAACCCGCCGATCGTCCCGGTGCCCCACACGGCGGCCTCCCCGCGGCCGGTGGCCGCCCGCGCGGAGGCGAGTCGTTCCGGGTAGGGCTTGCGGTCGGTGAAGCCCAGCGGGTCGCCCGCCGTCAGCCCGGTGTCGCGCGGCTCGAAGCCGCCCTCGTCCAGCAGGGACGCCAGCCGCTCGGTGACGCCCAGCCGCAGGTGGTGCGAGCACTCCGGGCACACACCCAGGTCGCGGTGCAGTCTGGGCAGGTACAGGTAGCAGCCGCACCCGGGGCACAGGGCCCAGCGGGTCTCCTCGTCGGGTGCCGTCTGTGTGGTGGTCAAGGCCGGTCCTTTCCGTCTCGGTTCCGCCGCGGGTGGGCGTCTGGTGTGATGGGAGGGGACCCGCTCCCGGTGGTCCCGCCCCTGGTGGCGCCGTCGGCGGTCGGGGGCGCCGCTGGGAGCAGGACCACCGCGCTAGCCGCAGCCGCCCGCCGTGTCCGTGTCCAGCCCGGGCAGGGGGGAGGCAGGGGAACCGTCCGCCCCCACGGGCACCCGGGCCAGCGAGGGCCGGGCCTCCTCCTCGGCCCGCTCCAGCCCGAGCGCGTCGGTGAACGCCTCCAGCCGGTCCAGCCCCCAGAAGCGGTGGCGGCCCACCCGGAAGTACGGCACCCCGAACACGTCGTCCTGGTACAGGTCGTGCAGCGCCCGCAGCCCCTCCTCGCGCAGGTCGGGGTCGCTGGCCGCCGCCGCTGCCGTCGCGCCGTCCAGCCCCACCGAGGCGGCCAGGTCCCGGACCACCGCGGGGTCGCAGACGTTCTCGCCGCGCTCCCAGCGCGCCTCGGTGACCGCCCGGTAGAACTCCCGGGCCCGGCCCTCGCGGCGCGCGTGGAGCCACGCCAGGTGCGGGACCTCCCACCACGGGTCCACGTCCACGGGCCAGGACATCGTGTACCCGAACGAGGCCGCCAGGCGCTTGGTGTCGTAGAGGATGTACAGGTGCTTGGCCTTGCTCATCGGCGTGTAGAGGAACTCGCCGCCCCCGGCCCGCAGCCGCCCGAGCAGGTCCTCGTCCGGCTCCCAGAAGGGGCGGTACTCGACCTGGTCCACCGCCTCGGGGTACAGCTCCTCCAGCCTGCGCAGCGCCATCCACGAGAAGGGGCTGCGGAACGCGAAGTACAGTCTCGGCGGCTTCCTCACGGCGAACCCTCCCCCGCCGGCGCGGTCGTCGCGGTCGGTCCGGGCATGTGGCGGCCCCGCACGACCGCCGCTCCGGCGGCGCCGTCCGCGGAGACCGAGGTCAGCACGGACACCCGTCCGTGCAGGCCGGGGTCGGAGCGGTAGCGGGCGAGCAGGGCGGCCAGCTGGAAGGGGCCGGAGGCGCTGTTGCACTCGCCGACCAGCGGCTTGACCCGCACCCGGACGGGACCCCCGCCCAGTGCGGCGCGCACGCCCTCGTCCTCGGCGGTGTCGATCCCGGCGATCCCGTGCTCGCCGGTGGCGACACCCCACACCCCGTCGGCGTCCACACCCGCCAGGCGCAGGGCCCGGGTGACGGCCGACTCCAGGGTGCGCGCGGTGTCCTCGGGCGCGCCGGAGCCGAACGCCGAGGCGAGTACCTCCGCCTCCGGCAGGCGCCCCTGGGCGCGCACCCGCTCGGCGTCCTCCACCACGAACACCGCCGAACCCTCTCCCAGCGGCACGTCGTACCCGTGGGTCAGCGCCCGGTGGCCCCACGCCATGTGGGGACTGAACTCCTCGACCGCGCCCGCCAGCAGCACGTCCGAGTGGCCCCCGGCGATGAGGTGCGCCCCGTAGCGCAGTACGTTGAGCCCGGACATCTGGCCGCCCGCGACGGTGGCGTTCACCCCGCGCAGCCCGTGCCAGATGGCGCTGCGCCCGGCGGGGCAGTTGATCGTCGCGCTGGGGAACATGACCGGGTTGACCAGGTAGGGCCGCTCCTGCACGAGCGTGTCCCGGCTGAACTCGCTGGTGGTGCGGACGCTGCCCGCCGTCGTGCCCAGCACGACGCCCACCCGGCCGTCGGCCGCCACGTCGGCGTCGGTGGCCTCCAGGGCCAGCTTGGTCGCCACCAGCGCCAGAGCGGTGCTGCGGTCCAGGTGGCGGGTCCCCTTGCGTCCCAGGTGGTCGCTGGCCCGGAAACCGGGGATGGCGTGCGCCCGGTCGGAGGGCAGCGGGGCGTCGAACATCCCGCTGACGTCCGCGCCGCCGCCGCGCCCCTCGCGCACCGCCTCGGTGAACCCGTCCGCTCCCGTCCCGATCGGCGAGACCGCCGACCAGCCGGTGATCGCCAGGGTCGGGACCCCGGCCCGTGTGCCGTTCATGAGACCTTCCCGAAGACGGTGATGGCGTTGTTGCCGCCGAACGCGAACCCGTTGTTCTGCACGATCCGCACCCGGGCCGGCCGGGCCTCGTTGGGCACCGGGTCGATCCCGCCCAGGGCCGGGTCGTGGTTGGCGAAGTTGGTGGTGGGCGGCAGGAACCCGTCGCGCATGCCGATCAGCGACGCGATGGCGCCGAAGGCGCTGGAGGCGCCCATGGTGTGTCCGAGCATCGACTTGACCGAGCTGATCGGCGGCGGGTTCCCGCCGAACACGTCCAGGACCGCGGTGGCCTCCGCCAGGTCGTTGGCGGGGGTCCCCGTGCCGTGGGCGCAGATGTAGTCCACGTCGTCCGGCGTGATCCCGGCGTTGGCGTGCGCGCGGCGCATGCACTCGGCGATCCCCTCCGGGTGGGGGGAGACCATGTGGTCGGCGTCGCAGTTGAGTCCGTAACCCAGGACCTCGGCGTAGACGCGCGCTCCGCGGGCCCGCGCCCCCTCCAGGGTCTCCAGTACGAGCGCCGCACCGCCCTCGGCGGTGATGATGCCCGAGCGGTCGCGGTCGAAGGGCGAGCTGACGTGCTTGGCGACCGCGCCCAGCCGGTAGAACCCGGCGTGCGCCCAGCGCAGCACCGAGTCGGCGCCGCCCGCCACCATGTAGTCGGCGGCTCCCGAACGCACCAGGTCGTAGGCGTACCCGATGGCGTAGTTGCCCGCCGAGCAGGCCGTGGCCAGGGTCATGGCCTCGCCGGTCAGCCCCAGCTCCCGGTTGACCGCGTAGGCCAGCCGGGAGGCCGGGACCTGGCGGGGCAGGTGGGGGCTGAGGCTCTCCCAGCCCCCGGCCACCTCCTCCTCGGTGAGCCGCTCGATGATCTGCGACTCGCCGCTGGTGGTGCCCATGACCGACCCGGCCTCGGCGCGCGCCAGCTCGGCCGGGTCCAGCCCGGCGTCGGCGACCGCGAGCCGTGCGGCGGCCGCCGCGAACAGGCTGGAGCGTCCCCACTCGGCGGGATCGAGCCGCTCCACCAGCTCCTTCGGCGCGAAGTCGCGCACCTCGCCCGCGTTGGCGTGCGGGAAGCCGGAGGCGTCGAAGGAGGTGATGGGGGAGACGCCGGACCGACCGGCGCGCACGGAGGCGCCGAAGTCGGCGACCCCCGTTCCCACGTTGGACACGGGCCCCAGGCCCGTCACGACGACCCGGCGCATCAGGCGCTCGCCCCCTTGTACTGGGAGACGACGCGGTGGACGCCCTCCAGGCTGCCCATGTTGGGCAGCTCCGACTGCGGGACGGCCACGCGCAGGTTCTTCTCGATACGGGCCAGGACCTCGATGGCCTGGAGGGAGTCGGCCTCGTGCTCCTCGGCGAACAGGCCGGTCTCGGTGATCTCCTCGGGCTCGACCTCCAGGACGTCGGCGACGATCTCACGCAGTTCGTCGATCAGGGCGGTGTCTGTCTGGGACATGGGGTTCTCCTCGTGGTGTGTCCGCGGGTGCGGTGTCGGTGGAAGGGAGGGAAGGGGGCCCGGTGCGGGGCGGGTCAGATGACCACGCCGCCGTCCACCTGGACGATCTGTCCGGTGATGTAGGAGGCCCGGTCCGAGGCCAGGAACGACACCAGGTCGGCGACGTTCTCGGCGCTGCCCAGGCGGCGCAGGGGGACCTTGGCCAGGGCGCTCTCGCGCACCTTCTCGGGCAGGTCCCGCGTCATGTCGGTCTCGATGAATCCGGGGGCTACCACGTTCACGCGGATGCCGTACCGGGCGACCTCCTTGGCCATGGCCTTGGTCAGCCCGTTGATCCCGGCCTTGGCGGCGGAGTAGTTGCTCTGCCCGGCGTTGCCGTACACACCCATGACGGAGGAGATGTTGACGACGCAGCCCCGCCGGTTCTTGATGAAGTCGAAGACGGTGCTGCGGCAGAGGTTGAACGTCCCGGTCAGGTTGGTGTCGATCACCGCGCTCCAGTCGGCGCCGTCCATGGTCGCCACGGGCGAGTCGCGCAGGATGCCCGCCGAGTTGACCAGCAGCTCGGGATCGCCCAGCTCCGCCTTGGCCGCCGCCACGAACTCCTGCACGGCGTCCAGGTCGGAGACGTCGCAGGGGGCGCTGTAGCAGGAGGCGCCGGTCGCGCGGACCTTCCCCGCGGTACTGGCGGCGGCGTCTCCCGCTCGCTGGTAGCAGAAGGCGATGTCGTAGCCGTCCTGGGCCAGGCGCAGCGCGACGGCGCGTCCGATGCCCCGGGAGCCTCCGGTCACGATCGCCAGGGGTCTGTCCGTCATGTCTGGTCCTTCCGGTTCGGTGCTGCGGGGGAGGGGTGTGCCAGGGGGGAGGCCCCGTGGCGCCGGGCGCCCGGCCAAGAGGCGCCCGGCGGCCGCCGGGGCGGTTGGTTCACAGGGGACGTGAGGGATCGGCCTCGCGTGAGGGGGCCGTCGCGGGCGCGGGGGCACGCGGTGCCTCGTCGCTCCGGGCCCCGGGGGAGGGACGGCGGATGAACAGGGCGGCGGCGGCTCCGACCGCGGTGACCAGCGCACCCGCCAGGACGGCGGGCCGCATCGCCTCGACGAAGGCCGCGTCGGTCGGCGCCCCACCGGGGTGGAAGAGCACGAACACGGTGCTGATCGCGGCGATGCCCAGGGCCCCGCCGAACTCGCGGACGGTGTTGTTGACCCCGGAGGCGGTGCCGTGCCGGTCCTCGTCCACCGAGGCGATCACCACCGCCGGATTGGCGGCGAACACCACGCCCATGCCCACGCCCGCGACGACC
Source organism: Nocardiopsis sp. FR4 (assembly GCF_009830945.1). Lineage (GTDB taxonomy): Bacteria > Actinomycetota > Actinomycetes > Streptosporangiales > Streptosporangiaceae > Nocardiopsis. The sequence goes on from NZ_ML776456.1 coordinate 18,634, forward strand.
AGCGCCGGGAGCATCGCCGTGTAGGGCAGGTCCGCGGTGGCGTACAGGGCCAGCCACCCCAGGGCGCCCGCCTGCATCGCGCAGCCCAGCGCCTGGAGCCGCCCCCCGCCCCACCGGTCGATGAGCAGGCCCACCACCGGGACGACCACCATGGGGGCCGCCGTCCAGGGCAGCGTCCGCAGGCCCGCCTCGAAGGGCGCGTATCCCAGGGGCCCCTGCATGTACTGGGCGAGCAGGAACACCGAGCCGAACACCCCGAAGTACATGGCCAGCGACACCACCAGGCTCAGGCCGAACGGTCCGTTCCGGAACATGTCGAGCGGAACCAGCGGTGCGGGCGTACGGCGCTGCCAGAGCAGGAAGGCGCACACCAGCACCGCCGCGCCCGCCAGCGCGCCCAGGGTGGCCGGGGACGACCACCCGGTCTCGGCCGCGTTCACCACCCCCCAGACCGCCGCCACCAGGCCGCCGGTGATCAGGACCGCCCCCGGGAGGTCGAACACGCCCGAGCCTCCCCGGCTCTCGCCGGCCAGCCACAGGACGGCGGGCAGGGCCGCCAGGCCCACCGGGACGTTGATCCAGAACACCCAGTTCCAGCCCAGCGTCTCGGTGACCACACCGCCCACCAGCGGGCCCATGGCGATGCCCAGTCCGTTGACGCCGCCCCACGCGCCCACGGCGGCGTTGCGGTGCTCGGGGCGGACGGCGGCCGCGGTCAGGGTCAGCGACAGCGGGAGGAGCGCGGCGGCGCCCGCGCCCTGGAGGACGCGCGCGGCCATCAGCTCCCCGAGGGAGGAGGACGTCGCGCACCAGGCCGAGGCCAGGGTGAACACCGCGACCGCGACGGCGAACACCCGGCGCCGACCGAAGCGGTCGCCCAGCGCGGAGGCGGCCATGAGCAGCCCGGCGAAGGCGAGCACGTAGGCGTTGACCACCCACTGCAGCTGCGACTGCCCGCCGCCGAACTCCGCGCGGATCTGGGGCAGGGCGTGGGTGACGATGAGGTTGTCGAGCGCGACCATGAACATCGGCACCGCGATGGCGACGACGGCCGCGACTCCTCCGCCCGCGCGTGCGCTGTCTCGTGTCATCGGAAGGTCCTCGGGGTCGTGGGGGCGGGGGACGGGGGCGCGGACCCGGTGACGGCCCGGGCGACCTCCTCGGTGATCGCCCTGATCACCGCGTCCCGCTCGGCCCTCAGGTAGAAGTGGCCGCCGGTGAAGGTGCGCACCCCCTGGAAACGCGGGGCCAGGGCGGACCAGCCCCGCACCCGCGCGGGGCCCGCGACCGGGTCGGAACCGCCGCAGAACACGGTCAGCGGCACCGGCTGCGGCGCGGGCGGACCCCCGGCCCGCCAGGCCCGCACCAGGGCCAGGTCCGCGCGCAGGCGCGGCTCGAACAGGGCCCACAGCTCCGCGTCGGCCAGGACCTCGTCGGGCACCCCGCTCAGCCCGCCCACGCGGGCGCGCAGCTCCGCGGAGGACAGCCGGTGGACGTCCTCGTCCACGGGCGCGCCGGGCTCCGGGTGGCCCGACACCCCCAGCCACGCCGGCCGGGCCGTGCCCGACTCCGCCAGCGTCCGCGCCAGCTCGTACCCGACCGCGGCGCCCATGCTGTGCCCGAACACCCCGAGGGGGACGTCGGCCAGCGGCGCCACCGCCCCGGCCAGACGGTCGACCCAGGGGGCCATCGCGGTCGCGAACGGCTCCCCCAGGAGCCTGCCCCGGCCGGGGGCCTCGACGGAGTACACGTCCCAGCCCTCGGGGAAACGGCGGCCCCAGCCCCGGAAGGCGGTGTGCGCGCCGCCCGCGTGGTGCAGTAGGAGCAGCCGGAACTCCGGGTCCTCGACCCGCCGGGTCCGGACCAGCGGGGTGGCGTGCGCGGTGCCCAGTGTGCTCATCGGTCCGTGACCACCACGGCTCGGGCGCGGGCCAGGACGCGCTCGCCGCCGCACACGGCGGTCAGCGCGACGCGGATCCGGGAGTCCTCCAGGACCGCGTCCACGCGTCCGGAGACCACCAGCTCCACGCCCTCGCCGGGCGGTACGACGACGGGGCGCGCGAACCGGGTCTCGTACTCGGCCACGTGCGCCGAGGGGCCGAACCACCCGTTGAGGGCGGTCGCCGCCAGCCCCATGGTGAGCATGCCGTGGGCGATGACCCCGGGCAGGCCGAGCGCCTCGGCGGCGCGCTCGTCGTAGTGGATGGGGTTGAAGTCGCCCGAGGCGCCCGCGTAGCGCACCAGGTCCGCGCGGGTCAGGGTGAAGCGCCGCTCGGGCAGCTCGTGGCCGGGCGCGGCCGCGCCCGGGGGGAGGGGGGAGACGGTGGAGGTGCTCATGGGGTTTCCGCCCAGGTGATCAGGGTGGTGGTCGCGGTGCACACGGCCTCGCCCGCGGTCGTTCGGATGTCGCTGCGCAGCGCCACGAGGTCGTTGGCCCCGAGCGTCTCCACCCGGGTGAGGCGGACCTCGGCGGTCAGCACGTCGCCGGGCCGCGCGGGCCGCACGTGGCGGAAGGACTGGTCGCGGTGGATGACCCGGGAGAAGTCGAACCCCAGCTCCGGATCGAGTACCGCCGCCTCCTGCGCCCGCATGGCGAGGACGATGGGGAAGGTCGGCGGGGCCTCGTCGCCCTCGGGGGCTCCCACGGCCTCGCGGAACTCGCGGATCTTCTCCCGGCCGACCTCGTAGGTGTCGCCGGACCGGTAGACCCGGCCGACGAGCGCGTCGTTGAGGCTCACGCGTCACCACCGCCCTCGCGCAGCACCAGCGCGCCCACGTTGCCGTCGTGGCCCACGGCGGTGACCAGGGCCAGGCGCCGCCGCCCGGACGGTTGGCCCCGCCACGCCGCCAGCAGGCCCGCGACCTGCATCGCGCCCGCCGCGCTGTAGCACTGGCCCACCGCGCGCGTCACGTCGCGCACCTCCGGGACACGGCCGAGCGCCATCGCGATCCCGCGCCGCTCGGCGCGCTCCAGCCCCACCAGGCCGGTGGAGCCGGGGGAGACCTCGGTGACCTCGTCGGCGGACACGCCGCTGCGGGCCAGCGCGCGCTCCACGTGCCTGGCGACGGCGCCCGCCCGGTTCCCGCGTGAGGCCGGGTGGAAGCCCACCTCCACGCCCAGGACCTCGGCGGCGATCCCGGCTCCCCCGGCGCGGGCGGCCTCGGATGTGGAGACCACGAACGCCGCGCCCCCCTCGCCGATGGCGGTGCCCCCGGCCAGGGTCCCGGAGGCGTGCCAGCCCCAGGCCAGCGGGGCGCTCAGCTCCTCCACGCCCCCGACCACCAGCCGGTCGGCCCTGCCCAGCCCCAGCACCATCCGCGCGTGCCGGAAGGAGTTCAGCCCCGAGCACTGGCCGGCGGCGAGGGTGACGTTGGCGCCGCGCAGACCGTTCCAGATGGCGATCTGGCCCGCGCAGCAGTTGAGGACGGTGTTGGGGAACCGGGAGGGGTTGACCAGGTAGGGGCGCTCCTGGAGCAGGGTGTCGCCCGCCAGGTCCACCAGGCTCTGGGTGCTGCCGGTGCTGGTGGTGACCACCACCCCGGTGCGGTCGGGGTCGCCCCCCTGCGGCGCCGCCTCCAGGGCGAACTTGGCCGACACCAGGCCGAACCCGGTGAGCCGGTCCAGGTTGCGGGTGCCCTTGCGGCCCACGTGGTCGCGCAGCCGGAAACCCTCCACCGAGCGCACGCCGACCTGCGGGTACTGGTCTGCGTCCTCGCCCACCGGTACCGCGTGTCCCCGCCCGCCCGAGGCGAGCGCCTCGCCCAGCGCGTCCAGTCCGAGTCCGGCCGCGGACACCACGCCCACGGAGGTGATCGCGAGCGGAACGGCGGCTGGGAGCCGCGTGGTCGCGTCCGGCTCCGTCGTCACGGCGGTCATTCGGGCCTCCCCAGGATGGTGATGACGTTGTTGCCGCCGAAGGCGAAACCGTGGTTCTGCACGATCCGCGGGCTGGCGTCGCGGCCGCGCCCGGGGACCACGTCCAAACCCGGACCCAGCTCGGGGTCCACCTCGGTGAGGTTGGCGGTGGGCGGCAGGAACCCGTCGTGCAGGGCCTTGCAGCACACCACCGCGCCGAACCCGCTGGCCGCGCCCATGGTGTGCCCGATCATCGACTTGATGGAGCTGATCGGCGGCACGCGCTCGCCGAACACCTCGCGCACCGCCTGTACCTCGGTGGCGTCGTTGGTGGGCGTGCCGGTGCCGTGCGCGCACACGTAGTCGACCTGTTCGGGGGTGATCCCGGCCGAGGCGTGGGCGTCGCGGATGCACGCGGCGATGCTCTCCGGGTCCGGGTGGACCATGTGCCTGGCGTCGCAGTTGACCCCGTAGCCCAGGACCTCGGCGTAGACGCGGGCGCCCCGCGCCACCGCCGCCTCCAGCGGCTCCAGGAGCAGGGACACCCCGCCCTCGCCCGTGATGATGCCCGCCCTGTCGCGGTCGAAGGGCCGGCACACGTCGGGGGCGAGCGCTCCCAGCGCGTGGAACCCGGCGTGCGTGAAGCGGTTCACCGCGTCCGCGCCGCCCGCGAACATCAGGTCCGCCTCACCAGTGCGCACCAGGTCGTAGGCGTGGCCCAGGGCGTAGTTGCTGGCCGAGCACGCGGTCGGGATGGTCTGGGTGTCCCCGCCCAGGGCCAGCTCGGTGCTGACCGCGGCCGAGATCTGGCTGGCCGGGGCCTGGGCGACCACGCGGGGCGAGAACTCCTTCATCCGGCCCGAGACCCACTGCTCCCCGAGGACCGAGGAGACCGTGGCCTCACCGCTGGTCGTGCCCATGATCACTCCGGACCGCCCGCGCGAGACCTCCTCGGGGTCCAGCCCCGAGTCCTCCAGGGCGAGCCGTGAGGCGGCGGCCGCCAACTGGCCGCTGCGCCCCCACCGGTCGGGGTCGGCTCGGCGCAGGATGTCGCGGGGCGCGAAGTCCCTCACCTCGCCCGCCATCCGGAAGGGGAAGCCGGAGGCGTCGAAGGAGGTGATCTCCGAGGTCCCGTTGCGGCCCTCCCGGATCGCCGAGGCGAACGCGTCGGCGCCGATGCCGACGCTGCTCACCGCGCCGAGCCCGGTGATGGCGACGCGTCTGGTCTCAGGCACGGGCCACCTCGCCGTGCTGGCGGACCGCCGCGGTGAGCCTCTCCAGGTCGAGCAGTTCGGGGAGCTCGGACTTGGGAATGACCACTCCCATTTCCTTCTCGATGCGCGCGACCACGGTGATCAGGGAGAGGGAGTCACCTTCGTAATCCTCCACGAAGTGGCCGTTCGGAGTCAGTTCGCCATCTTCGAGTTCGAGTTCCTGGCTGACGATCTCGCGAATCTTGCCGATATTCACCTCGGCGTCCGCGGCAGGCATCCCCTCGTTCACGGATCCCCCTTCCGGGTAGTCGGGCCCTCCGGTCGGGCCGCTGTTCCACCAGCTTGGGAGCGGGAGTGCGGGGTGCGCAACAGGATTGCTCCTTTGTACCTCCCCTCTTCATCGAAAGTGGTACCAGGCCAACTTTGATCGGGGGTTGACCAGACTTCTATCCGCTGATGCGAAGCTGGCGGAAAAGGTCAATGAGATTGTGAAAGGCGGTGCAATGACTTCCGTTTCGGAAATGGATGGGCGAATACCCGCCGACCTCGGCTTCAAGGCGACCCTCGACCGGACGCTGGTGCACCGGAGCGCTGTCTCGGAGGTCTTCGTCACCGACCTGCGCCCGGTGTCGGACACCGACGTCGTGGCCGCGGCCCAGCTCCCCCTGAACCACGGCTACTTCAGCGACCACACCCAGACCCCCGCGGTCTTCGACGTGCTGCTGGTCCTGGAGGCGGGGCGCCAGGCCGCGATCGCCGGGACGCACGCCCACATGGGCGCACGCGAGGGCACCCAGATGATCGTGGACCGGTTCGCCATCGACACCGACCCCGCCGCCCTGCTGTGCGGCGACCGTCCCGGCGAGCTGGTGATCGACAACCGCTTCACCGTGGTGCGCCGCAGACGCGACCGGGTGCGGGCGGGGCGCGTGGACCAGGTCTTCCACGTGGACGGGGTCCGTGCCGGGACGCACAGCATGGACGTCCTGTTCCTCACCCCCGGCGAGTACGAGGCGGTCCGCCGCGCCCAGCTCGGCGGACCCGTGCCCCGGACCAGTGACATGACCGCCGCGCCCACCGACGTGTCCCCCGCGAGCGTGTGCCGGACCAACCCCCTCAACGTGGTCCTGGCGGACACCGTCACGCGCGACGGCGTCCTCTCCGCCGAGGTGCGGCCCCGCTGGGACAACCCGTCCCTGTTCGACCACTCCTACGACCACCTGCCCGCCGCCGTGCTCGCCGAGGCGGCCCGCCAGCTCGTCCTGGCCGCGCCGCTCCCCGACCGCACCGGCGGGGGCCCCGCGGCACCCGGCACCCGGCACGTGACCGGGCTGCGGGCCGCCTTCACCGGCTTCGCGGAACTGACCTCCCCCGTCCGGGCCCGGACGCCGGCCGACGCACCCGCGACCGGGGAGCGCGAGGTGCGCCTCGAGCAGGACGGCGCGACCGTCGCCGAGCTGTCCCTGGCCCTCACCGACACGTCCCACCTCAGCACGGAGGCGACCCCACGATGAACGCACCCCGAGTCACCGCGGTGTGGACCGACTTCGGCGGGGTCCTGACCCCGCCCATCGCCGAGACCATGCAGAAGTTCTGCGCCCGTATGGACATCGACGCCCACGCCCTGCTCACGGTGATCGGCGAGGTGACCGAGAGTTTCGGCACCAGCGACTACATGGAGCCCATCGACACGCCCATGGTCACCGAGGCCGAGTGGCTCGCCCGGATCGGCGCCCTGCTGCGCGAGCGCTACGGCGTCGACCGCCGCATCACCACCCTGGCCGACGACTGGTTCGAGGACCGCGAGACCAACCTGGCCTGGGTCGAGCAGCTCACGGCCCTGCGGGCACGGGGCGTGTTCGTCGGCATGCTCTCCAACATGGTCCCCACCTGGGACGGGCACTGGCGCCGCATGGTCGACCCCGACGCGCTCTTCGACGACGTCGTGATGTCCTTCGAGGTCGGCGCGCGCAAGCCCCAGGCCCGGATGTTCGAGCTGGCCGCGCGCCGGGCGGGCGTCCCCGCCGAGCGGTGCGTGCTCGTGGACGACAACGAGGGCAACTGCGAGGGGGCGCGCGCCGCCGGCTGGCACGCGATCCACTTCCGCGACACGGCCGGGGCCGCCGCCGAACTGGCCCGCCTCGTCGGCTCTCCCACGGAAGCCGTCCGATGAGCCGCCGCGTCCTCGTCACCGGGGGCAACCGCGGCATCGGCCTGGCCGTGGCGCGCGCGTTCGCCGACCAGGGCGACAAGGTCGTCGTCACCCACCGCGGGGAGGAACCACCCGCCGGACTCGACGGAGTGCGCTGCGACGTCAGCGACCCCGACTCCGTGGAGGAGGCGGTCGAGCGCGTCCGCCGCGACCACGGGCCCGTGGAGGTCCTCGTCTCCAACGCGGGGATCACCCGCGACGGACTCCTCCTGGGCATGAGCGACGAGGAGTTCACCGAGGTCCTGGACACCAACCTGGTCGGTGCCCTGCGTGTGACCCGCGCCGTCCTCACCGACATGGTGCGGGCCCGCTGGGGGAGGCTGATCTACGTCTCCTCGCTCACCGGCACCGTGGGGGCCCCGGGCCAGGCCAACTACGCCGCCTCCAAGGCCGGGCTGATCGGCCTCGCCCGCTCGGTGGCCCGCGAGGTCGGCAAGCGCGGCATCACCGCCAACGTCGTCTCCCCCGGCCTCATCGACACCGACATGACCGCGGACCTGGCCGGACCGCGCCGCGAGGACCTGATCGGGCGCACCGCGCTGGGCCGCGCCGGAACGGCCGAGGAGGTCGCCGCCGCCGTGCGCTTCCTCGCCGACGAAGCCGCGGGCTACGTCACCGCGGCCAACATCCCCGTCAACGGCGGAGCCGAGATCGGCTGACCCCCGCAGCCCCCGCAGCCCCCACAGTCCGACAGACGCACGACAGAAGGAGCAACCCGTGTCCCAGTCCCAGACCACCCTGGACATCGCCCACAAGATGGGTGACATCTTCAACGAGCTCGACGCCGAGGTCGCCCACACGTACGTGGCCGACGAGTTCGTCGACCACGAGGCCCCTCCCGGCACCCCCGGCGGCCCCGACGGCTACCTGGGCACCGCCAAGTGGATGAACAGCGTCTTCGCCGACGCCCGGTGGGACCGCATCGACAGCTTCGCCGACGGCGACAAGGCCGTCATCCACCTGCGCTTCACCGGCCGCCACGTCCGCGACTTCCTCGGCATCAAGGCCACCGGCGCCGACGTCGCCTTCGAGCACATGCACATCTACCGGGTCGAGAACGGCAAGGTCGTCGAGCACTGGGGCTGCCGCCAGGACCTGTTCCTCATGCTCCAGATCGGCGCCGTCGAGCTGGACCTGCGCCCCTTCACCCCCGACGAGGAGCCCGTCTCCTCCTGACCGACCGACACGGGGCCCGGGACGACCGTCCCGGGCCCCGCCCCCACGTGCCGTGAAGGAGGCCACCACCGTGTCCCAGATCGCCTACGTCTTCCCCGGACAGGGATCCCAGGCACCGGGCATGGGCGCCCCGTGGGAGCGCACACCCGCCTGGCGCCTGGTGGAGCGGGCGTCGCTGGTGAGCGGCCGGGACGTCGCCGGCCTGCTGCTCCACGCCGACGCCGACACGCTCCGCCGCACCGACAACGCCCAGCTGGCCACGTTCGTCCTGTCCAGCGTCGTGCACGCCGAGGTCCGCGAGGCGCTGCCCGTTCCCGCGCCCGTCGCCGTCGCCGGGCACAGCCTGGGCGAGTACAGCGCCCTGGTCGCCTCGGGCGCCCTGTCCTTCGACGACGGGGTGCGCCTGGTGGTCGCGCGCGGTGAGGCCATGCGCGAGGCGTGCGCCGCCGCCCCCGGCACCATGGGCGTCGTCCTCGGGCTGGACGCGCGCACCGTCCTGGACCTGACCGCGTCGCTGCGCCGTGACGGTGCCCGTGTGTGGGTCGCCAACCTCAACTCCGCCCTCCAGAGCGTGGTCTCGGGCACCCCCGAGGGCGTCGCCCGCTGTGCCCGGGCCGCCCTGGACGAGGGGGCCACCCGCGTCGTGGACATCCCCGTCGGCGGCGCCTTCCACAGCCCGCTCATGGCCTCCGCCGAGGAGCGCCTGCGCCGCGCCCTGGACGGGGTCGCGCTGCGCCCGGCCGCCGTTCCGGTGGTCGCCAACGTCGACGCCGAACCCCACACCGACCCGGGCCGGTGGCCCGGCCTCGTGCTCGACCAGCTCACCAGCCCCGTGCGCTGGCTCGACGGCGTCCGCACCCTCACCGGCCGCCTGGGCGCGGACCTGCTCGTCGAGCTCGGACCCGGCAGGGTCCTGACCGGCTTCACCCGGCGGATCAGCCCCGGTACGGGCCGCGCCTCCGTCGCCGTGCCCGACGACGTCCCCGCCCTGGCCTCGGCCGTGGGAGCCGCGCGCGAGGACGGCGCCACGGTCGGGGCCGCCGCTCCCGGAGCGGCCTGACCCACCCGCCGCCGACGGGGCCCCGGCCGGTCCCCGCGGCATCACCAAGGAGAAAGCACGTGTTCACAGCAGTTGGCAGGGTCGCGGTCCGCCACCGGTGGTGGGTCGTGTCCCTCGCCGTCCTCCTCGCCGTGTTCGGCGGGGTGTGGGGGACCGGCGCCCTCAGCGCCCTGACCGGGGGCGCGGGCTTCGACGACCCGGACAGCGAGTCGGTGCGGGCCGACGGGATCCTCGCCGGAGAGCTGGGCCGCAACGCGGTCGACGTCGTCGTCCTGTACGAGAGCGACGACCTCACCGTGGACGACCCCGGGTTCGGGGACCGGGTGGAGGCCGCCCTGGAGGGCGTGCCCCGGGAGGGGATCGAACGGCTCGACTCCTACTTCTCCACGGGCTCCGAGGAGTACGTCTCCGAGGACCGCGGGGCCACCTACGCCACCATCCAGTTCGACACCTCCGACGACCAGGAGCGGGTGGCGCTGCTGGAGGCGGTGGCCGACGACGTCGAGGTGGAGGGCCTCAGCGTCAGCCTGGGCGGCGTCACCGCCATGACCGAGCAGGTCAACGCGCTCACCGGCGCCGACATCGCCCGTGCCGAGATGCTGTCACTGCCGATCCTCGTGGTGGTGATGGTGCTGATCTTCCGCAGCCCCGTGGCCGCCGCACTCCCCCTGGCGGTCGGCGCCGTCACCGCGCTCGGCTCCTTCGTCGTGCTGCGCGTGCTCACCTACTCCGTGGACATCGCCGGTTCGGTGATCAACGTGATCACCATCCTGGGCCTGGGCCTGGCCATCGACTACGCCCTGTTCATGGTCAGCCGCTTCCGGGAGGAACTGGCGGCGGGAGCCGACGTGGCCGACGCCGTCCACCGCACCACCGCCACCGCCGGACGCACCGTCGCCTTCTCCGGGCTGGCCCTGGCCATCTGCTTCACCGGACTCATCCTCTTCCCCGCCCGCTTCCTCAGCTCCATGGGGTACGCGGGCGTGGCCGTCGTCGTCTTCGCGGTGCTCAGCTCGGTCACCCTCCTGCCCGCGCTGCTCTTCCTGGCCGGACACAACGTCAACAGGTGGCGCATCCCCTGGCCGCGGGAGAAGGCACCCGGTACCCAGGACCGCTGGTACCGCGTCGCGCACGCCGTCATGCGGCGGCCCGTCGCCGTCACCGTCCTCCTCGTGGCGCTGCTGCTCGGGCTGGGGGCGCCCTTCCTCACCGCGAACTGGGCGCGCCCCGGCGAGTGGGTCCTGCCCGCCCACTCCGAGGCCCGGGTGGTCTCCACCGCGCTGGAGGAGCGGTTCGACACCGATCCCACCAAGGTCATGACGGCGGCCGTGACCCTGCCCGGACCCGCCCGGGAGGCCGCGGACGAGCTGGACGCGTACGCGGAGCGCCTCGCCGGCGTGGACGGGGTGGCCTCGGCCGAGGTCACCGGCGTGACCGGTGACCAGGCCCGCGTGACCCTGGCCTACACCATGGACCCCATGTCGCCCGAGGCGCGCGCCATGGTGGAGGAGCTGCGCGCGGTCGGGCCGCCCGCGGACGCGGAGTCGCTGATCACCGGTATGCCCGCCTCCCGGGTGGACATCGTGGACATGATCGGCGAGCGGGCCCCGTGGATGCTCCTGTTCGTCGCCGCCGTGTCCTACCTGGTGCTGTTCGCGGCCTTCGGGTCGGTCCTGCTGCCGCTGAAGTCGATCGTGATGAACCTGCTGTCGCTGTCGGCGGCCTTCGGCGCGATCACGCTCATCTTCCAGCACGGCTTCCTGGCCGGGCTGTTCGGCTTCGACGCGGTGGGGGTGGTGGACGCCAACTTCCCCGTGCTGATCGTGGCCATCGCCTTCGGACTGGCCATGGACTACGAGGTGTTCCTCCTGTCCCGGGTGCGTGAACAGTGGGAGCGGGGGGTCGGTGAGACCGAGGCCGTCGCGGTCGGCCTCCAGCGCACCGGCCGGATCATCACCGGCGTGGCACTCCTGATGATCATCGTGGTGTCCGGTTTCGTCACCTCCTCGATCGTCTTCATGAAGATGATCGGCATCGGGCTGGCCATCGCGATCGCGGTGGACGCCACGATCGTGCGCGGACTGCTCGTGCCCGCCACGATGAGGCTCCTGGGCCGCTGGGCCTGGTGGTCTCCCGAACCCCTGGCCCGCCTGTGGAACCGGTACGGGTTCCGCGAGGACGCGGAGCCCGGGCCCCCCGGGGCCGTCGGAGCCGCCGACACCGCCAAGCCGATGGACCCGGTCGGATGAGGAACGCGTCCGCGGCCGCCCGCGCGTTCCCCTGGACGGCCGCCGCCGGGGCGGTGGCGGTCGCCCTCACGGCCGGGCTGTTCTCCGACTGGGACACCCGCACCGGTCCGCTCACCGCGACGGCGGCCGACTGGGGGTTCCCCCTGCCCGGCCGGATCACGACCCCCTGGCCGGACCTGGCGGCGCTGGTCGCCGTGGCGGTCGCCGCCCTGCACCCGCTGCTGCGCCCGGGGGCGCGGACGGGCTCCCCCGTCGGCGCCTGGTCGGTCCCGGTGACGGCCTTCGCCGCCGCCGCGCTGACCGGGGCGGCGGCGGGCCTGCTCACGGGCGGCTCGGCGGGCGGTGCGGCGCAGACCCTGTGGCACCTGCTCGCCCAGACCGGTCAGGGCGGGCTGTTCGGGCTCCTGTTCGGAGCACCCACGGCCGCCGCCGTCCTCCTCGCCGAACGCCTGGCCCCCGGGTCCCCGGCCTCCGGGGGCCCGGTGCCGCGGGGAGCGCCGGGGGAGGGGGCGCGCCCGCGCCGCCGGTCGCCCTACGCGGCGCTCACGGTGCTCCTCCTCCTCGCGCCGACGGCGGCCCTGGCGGCGGGCGCCCTCCTGGCCAGCGCGGAGGCGTCCCCCGACTGCTCCCCCCTGGCCTGCGCCTCCGCCCGGGACGAGGTCCTGCTCAACGGCGAGGTCGCGCTGCGCCTGGCCGTGCCCGGGTGGGCCGCGGCCACGGCCACCGCGGCCGTACTGCGGATTTTTCCCGCCACCCGCGGGTGGCCGCTGTGGGCCCACCTGCTCCTGGCGGTCGGCGGCACCGGACTGGCCGTCGTCCTCCTCTCCGGACTGGTCGTCGGCTCGTCCGTGTGACCCCCAACCGACAAGGACAGACGTTGAACGACACCGGCCGCCCCGGCATCGACAGGCGCACCCTCCTCGGAACCGCCGCGGCGGCCGGGGCCGGCGCGCTGGCCTGGTTCGCCACCCGGTCCGCCGCGGTCGGTCCGCCGCGGCCCGCGGCCCGCCGCGCCTACGTCGGCGGGTTCACCGCGGGCGAGTACGGACTGCCCGGACTCCCCGGTATCGGACTGGCCGACGTCGGCGCCGACGGGTCACTGCGCGTGCACGGCTACCAGCAGGGCATCGAGAACCCCTCCTACCTCACCCTGGGCCCCGGCGGCGACGTCCTGTACGCGGTCAGCCAGACCGACGACGGCCACGTCCACGCCTTCCGCGTCCGCGGGGACGGGGGGCTCGACCCGCTCAACGCCGTGCCCACCGAGGGGGCCACCCCCGTCCACCTCGCGGCCCATCCCGACGGCCGGTTCCTCATGACCGCCAACTACGACTCGGCGAGCGTCGCGGTCCACGCCCTGGAGGAGGACGGTTCGATCGGCGCGCTCCTGGACCTGGTCGAGCACACCGGCTCGGGCCCCGACCGGGTGGAGCAGGCGGCGCCGCACCCGCACATGTGCCTGTTCCTCCCCGGCACCCACGACGTGGTCGTCCCCGACAAGGGGAACGACCACGTGTACGTGTACGCGCTCGACCCCCGCGACGGGCGGCTCACCGAGCGGTCCCGGACGCTGGTCGCCGAGGGGGCCGGGCCCCGGCACGCCGCACCGCACCCCCTGGGCCGCCACCTGTACGTGTCCAACGAGCTCAGCTCCACCCTCACGGTCTGCGAGTACGACGCGGACGAGGGGGCCCTGGCCCTCGGCGGTTCCGTCCCGGTCGCCTCGCCCGGAGCCGACCCGCGCAACGCCCCCTCCGGCGTGCTCGTCAGCCCGGACGCGCGCTTCGTCTACACCGCCGACCGGGGGCTGGACACCGTGGTCTCCTACGCGGTGACCGACGAGGGCGCCGGCCTGCGCCTGATCGAGTCCCAGCCCGTCACCACCAAGGGGCCCGGGACGCGCTGGCCGCGGGCCATCGCCCTGGACCCCTCCGGCGCCTACCTCTACGCGGCCAACCAGGCGGGGCAGTCCGTCACCGCCTACCGGGTGTCGGAGGGGGGGAGGCTGGCCCCGGTGGGCGCCCCCACGCCGGTGGCCAGTCCCTCGTGCGTCGTGCTCTCAGAGCGCTGATCCGGGCTCGTCCGGAAGCGGTTCGCGGTCGAACACCCGCCGGGAGCGGTCCTGGCGCGCGATCCGGCGCAGGGACGCGAGCAGGGGGTCCCCGAACACCGTCCACAGCACCAGCCGCTCCACGAGCGCGTCCTGGTCCGCGTACATGCCCAGGACGCTGATCTCGGCCCGGGTCAGCCGCTCCGCGGCCGCCGCGTACGCCTCGACCACGATCTCGGTGTCGGCCTCGTCCAGCCAGTGGAGCGTACGCAGGAGTTTGAGCAGGGTGTTCCAGGACGCGGACTCGGGGTCGACCGTCCACCCGTGCCGCCTCGCGATCCTCCTGGCCAGGAAGCAGGCCTCGTCGTCCACGGGCTCCACGCCGGGGTCCCGGCCGGTGGGGGGGTGCTCCAGGGCGCGCAGCACCAGGCCGAAGGTCTCGTGCGGCGTCCGCCCCTCCGCCCCCATGGCCTCCAGCAGTTCGCGAACCTGGCCGGGGTTCAGCCCGCCGACCTCCACCAGGACGCGGACCAGCCGCAGACGGCGCACGTCCTCGGGGCGGTACCCGTACCTCCCGGTCGGCGGAGCGATCAGCCGTTCCCTCTGGTAGTACTCAACCGTGCTGACGGGCACCGATGCCCTCTCGCTCAGATCCGAGATGCGCACGTGTGGCTCGCTTTCCGCTTCGGGTTTTCGGCTCTGACGCCGAGGAGGTCCGAGGCCGAACCGGTCGACCCCTCTTCGTCATGGGGTGAACGCCGTGAGTGACGGCGTCAGGGCAGGCGGTGCGGTCTCCGCCCTCCCCGGTGAGCAGTCAACCAGCTTCACGGGGGTTCCGACATACCTCGAAAGAGGCATCGCCCTCCCGTGGGGAGGAAACCTAGGACCCGGCGAGGATGGCGTGCTGGAGGCGGCGCAGCTCCTCGGAGGGCTCCAGGCCGAGCTGCTCGTGCAGGGTGTCGCGTGCGGCGCGGAAGGCGCTCAGGGCCTCCCCGCGCCTCCCCGAGCGGCGCAGCGCGTCGATGAGCTGGGCGTGGAACCCCTCGTGCAGGGGGTAGACGTTCACCAGGTCGCGCAGTTCGGGAAGCACCTCGCGGTGCCTGCCCAGGCGCAGCGAGGCGTCCACCCGCAGCTCCCGGAGCCGGGTGTGGGTCTCGGTCAGCCGGGCCACGTGCCCGGCCAGGACCCGGCCCGGACGCACGTCGGACAGCACCGGTCCCCGCCACAGGGAGAGCGCCTGTTCGGCGCGGTCCACCACCTCGGCGTGGCGCTTCTCGGCGGACAGGACCTGTGCCTGTCCGACGAGCTGCTGGAAGGCGAACAGGTCCAGCTCGTCCGGGGACAGTTCCATCCGGTACCCCGCCCCCTGGGTCCGCAGGACCCTGCGCGCGTCCCGGGTACCGCAGGAGCGCTCCAGCGCGCCGCGCAGGTGGTACACGTGGGTGCGGACCGTCCGGACCGCGGTGGCGGGCGGCTCGCCCTCCCACAGTTCGTCCACGAGGGTGTCCACGCTCACGGTCTGGTTGGCGCGCACGAGCAGGAGGGCCAGCAGGCGTGTGACCTTGGGCCCGCGCCGCAGGGTCTCGCCGCCCGCCTCCAACTCCAGGGGGCCGAGGATCGTGAAGCGGAGCATCGTGTCTCTCCTAGCTCGTGGGAAACCGTGGTCCGACCAGCGGTCACACGGGGAATCTAGGTCCGGCCGGGTGCCCCCACAAGCGGATTGCCCGCAAGGGGACACCCTTCCTACCTCCAAGGAGGTACGGGGGCGCCCCGGGGGACCGGGGCCGGGCGGCCGTCAGAAGCGGGCCTTGGCCGTCTTCTGACGGGAGGACAGGGCGCCCGCCTCGACGGCCTTGTTCACCGCGTCGATGCGCGAGACCGCGTCGAGTTTCTCGAAGATGTTGCGCATGTGCCGCTTCACGGTGCCCTCGGTGATGTCCAGGCTCCGGGCGATCTCACGGTTGCTCATCGCCTCGGACACCCGTTCCAGGACCTCGATCTCCCGCTTGGTGAGCACCGTGTCGGCGCTCTCGCCCCGCCGCCAGTTGGCGGAGGAGACCACCACCGTGGTGCGGTCGGGATCGCGCAGCCCCCGGATCGCGGCGATCAGGGTCACCATGTCCACGGTCTTGTGCAGGTAGCCGCGCACCCCCAGCGAGAGCAGGTCGTTCACCAGGGCGGAGTCGTCGTGCATGCTCAGGATGACCACGTGGGTGTCGGGGGCGCGGCGGAGCAGCTCCCGCACCGACTCGCGGGGGTTGTGCCCGGGCATCTCCAGGTCGAGCAGGACGACGTCGGGACGGGCCGCGATCACGTTCGGGACCAGCGCGCGGGTCGAGCCGACGCTGGCGACCACCTCCAGGTCGGACTGGGCGCGTAACAGGTCGCACAGGGCCTCACGCAGCAGGTGGTGGTCGTCTACCACGGCGATGCGGATCATCGTGCGGCCTCCGCTCCGGTCGGGGATGGGGTGATGGGGACGAGGATCAGCGTGCGCGTACCCTCCCCGGACGTGCTGAGGAACCGCACGCGTCCGCCCAGGGCGGTGACGCGCTCGGAGAGCGAGGTCAGGCCGGTCGAGGCCTGGCCGCCGCGCGTGAGCTGGGCCTCGACGTCGAAGCCGACACCGTCGTCGTGGGCGATCGCACGGACCTCGGTGCTGTCGAAGCGCACGGCGATCTGGACGTGCTCCGCCCTGGCGTGGCGTACCGAGTTGCGCAGGCACTCGCGCAGTACGAGGAACAGTTCGTCCAGGAAGTGCGGGGGCACCCAGGACTCCTCTCCGCTGAAGTCGAAGCGGACCTCGGGCACGGTGAGGTCGAGCGAGTCGGCGTAGGAGCGCAGAGCGGTCTCCAGCGAGCCCGCGCGCTCGCTGCGCCGCTGGTCGGATATGAGCGCGCGCAGCTGCTGGTTGAGTTCGGACAGGGCGGCCTTGAGGGCGCGCAGGCGCCCGTGGGCGTTCTCGTCCGAGGGCCGGGTGGCCAGGAGCTCGTACAGCTCCAGTTGCCGGCTGACGAGATTGACGGAGCTACCGAGGCGGTCGTGCAGTTCGCGGGCGAGAAAGCGCCGGAACTCCTGGTTGGCGGCCTGTTCCTCGGCCAGGAAACGGGCGTTGGCGCGGATCTGCGCGGCCTCCACGCGCAGGGTGGTGTTCCTCTGGGCGGTGACCAGGGCGGGGCGCACGCTCGCGAACGGCGTCTCCTGCGGCAGGGCGGCGGCGATCTCCTCGAAGAGGAATCGGGCCGCCTGGCTGGTGTGCCGGGGGTGCGCGGCCCACGGCTCCTGCTCCACCTCCGCCCAGTACGTCTCGGTCATCCGGTTGACGCGGAGGCAGGGGCGTCCGTGGTGGAGGCTCCAGGCGCAGTCGTCGATCACGGAGGCGGCCCAGGCGGTGAGGCGGGGGCGGATTCCGGGATCGGTCCGGAGGGGGTTCTCCTCGGCCTCCAGGCGCGCCGAGAGGGCTCCGACGATCCGCGGACTCCTTCTCAGAAAGGAATCGGCGGGGGAGTTCTCCGGATAGGGGGAGAGAACATCCTTCCGGGATTCCGGAAAGGCCGAGTCCTTACCATGCATGTGACGGTCGTGTCCATTCTTTAAACGTACGGTGATCTGGTCTGCCGTGCGAGAAGAGGTGAACGCCGTTCGGCTCGTCGGTGAAGGAGCGACGCCGTCCCCGCCGTAAGGCACGGCGGAAATCCTGCTGTTCTGGCTGTTCGTACTTCCCCCTGGTGGTGCGGGTCCCCGGGGAGTCCGTAACGGACGCGTGCGACGCGGACCCCGATCACCGTTCGGCGAGGAGGGTTGCGGTCGGCCCGGGTCAGAGGGCTGGTGGCGGCGGTGCGTCGACCCACGCCTCCGAGTGAGTGTTCTGTAGCGTATGCGATGCACACACGTGCGGAAAAGGTCTCCAAAGGCCGGTTTCGGTCAGTTTCCCGGCTCGGCGAACAGGCAGTTCAGAGCACTTTTCGTGGTGTGTGTCGTATTTCACTTCGGTGATCCGGACGGCTTCTCCGGATTGTCGGTGCGTCGCCTCTGGCTGGTACCGAGAACCAGAAAAGGACCGGGCGGAACGAACGCCCGGGACTGTTACCGCGGGTTCGCGGGGGCGCTCCGCCACGGCCCCGGGGCCCGGCGTCACCCCCGCCGGAAGGCGGGCGCCAGCGCGGCCTCGAACCGGTCGAGCCACGCGTCCGGTCCGCCCGCCACCCACGGGCAGTCCCGGACGAAGTGCTCCCACGCGTCGGACGCGAAGGCGTCCCCGTCCCGGAGGTGGCGCTCGTCCACGGCCTCGGCCCGCTCGCCCAGCTCCCGGCGCAGCACGGTGACCAGCAGCTCACGCGAAGGGGTCGCGTTCTCCGCGAGCAGGACGGCGTCGTAGAGGTCCTTGCCCTGCGGGTAGGTGTCCGTGTACAGCCACAGCACCTTCCACGCCAGGGACAGCTCGGCGCTGGCCGCCAGCACCTCCGTCCCGGCCACCGCGACCGTCACCGGGGGCTCGGGCAGGGACTCGTGGAACACCGCGTCGACCTGCACGGTGCCCGGCGGCAGGCCCCCGGCCCGCCACGGGACCACCAGGCGGCGCCCGGGCACCCGGTCGTAGGTCCAGATGCCCTCCAGGGCCACGCCGTCCGCGTCGAAGGCGATCCCGTCCCCGGCCGCGCCCGTGACCGCCTCCACCAGGTCGGCGAACATCCGGTCGGCCGGGTCCCCGAACGGGGCGGTCCCGGCGGGGACCACCACGAAGTCCAGGTCGCGCGGGCGCCGGGCGGCCCCGCCCGCCCACACGGGCATGAGCATGCTGCCGCGCAGCACCAGGTGCTCGCGCCACGGCGTGCCCGCGATCGCGCGCAGGGCCAGCTCCATCGCCCTCCGGTGGGCCTCCCACCAGCGGGACTCCGTCCCGGGGTCGGCGAACACCGGCTCCCCCGCCCCGAAGGCGAAGTCCAGGTGCTTGAGCGCGGGGTCGAACACCTTCTCCTGGCGGACCTCCGGGCCCCGGGTGTTGGGTACGAAGGTGTCCGGGTGGCGTTGCCGCTCGCTCCCCGGGGAGTAGACGTCCGACGGGACCTCGGACTCCCCGCGGACCGGTGCGGCGCCCATCCACCCGGCGTCCACCGACAGGGCGCTGTCGTGGACGACGAACTCGGACTCGACCGACAGCACCCGGGGCCGCGGTCCCTCCCCCCGGTCGAAGGACACCCCCGCCGCCTGGAGGGCCCGGAAGAGGGCGTCCGCGAACCGCCGGGCCTCCCGGCGGCCCACACGCGAGCACCGCTGCGTGACGAACCGCTCCTGGAGGCCGTCCTCACGCACCCGGCGCGCGTTGCGCGACAGGCGGGCGCGGAGGGGTTCCACGATCGCCGACAGCGCCGCCAGATCGGCCCCCTCGGGGAGCAGGAGCTTGGCGTGCGTCTCGAAGTAGCACGACTCCGGCAGCCGCTCCGCCGCCTCCCGGGACCGCGGGACCCCGTCGTTATCGCTGTCCACCTCGACCTTGGTGCGGACGACGGGGAAGCCCGCCCGGGCCAGGTCGTCCGACCACCTCTCCGCCACGGCCAGTTCACGCTCCAGGGTGCTCCGGTCAGCGTGGTAGGTGACCATCGGCTGGGACGGGGACTCGCCGCGGTCCAGCTCGATGTGGGTGAACTTGAGCCCGTGCCGCCGCGCCCACTCCGCCGCCTCCGCGACCCGCCCGGGGGCGGGCGCGGCCAGGGTCAGGTGGATCTCGAAGCTCCCGGAGAACTCCATGGCGGACCTTCTTCCGTCGCGGGGGATGGGGTGGGACACGGGGGAGCCCGCTCCGGTCGCCGGTCAGCGCGGGGCCAGGCCCTCGAAGAGGACGCGGACCACGTCGGCCAGCCGCGCGTCGATCTCCTCGGGGGGCGCGGCGGACTTGAGCGCGCTGAAACCGTGCAGGGTCGCGGACACGGTCATCGCCACGGCCTCGGGGTCGTCGCCGACGATCTCGCCCGAGGACTGGCCGTCGAGGATGGGCCGCACCACGATGTCCACCAGCCGCGCCACGGCCGCGGCCACCTGCTCGGAGGCCTCGGGGTCGTGCTTGCGCGCGTACATGAGGTCGAGCAGGGCCTCGTGCTCGACCGCGAACCCCACATACGCCCTGGCCAGGGCGTAGACCCGGGTGCGCGCGTCCTTCCCGGAGGCGTCCGCCGCCGCCAGCCGCCCGGTCAGGCGCTCGAAGCCGGTCAGCGCCAGGGCGTCCAGCAGGGCCTGCTTGTCCCGGAAGTGGCGGCCCGGCGCGGCGTGGCTGACCCCCGCCTCACGGGCGAGCTCCCGCAGCGACAGCGCGGCGGGACCGCGCTCCGCCAGAGCCCGCTCGGCGCTGGCGAGCAGGGCGGCGCGCAGGTCTCCGTGGTGGTAGGGACGGTCGGCCATGTGTCCAGCATAAGCCGGTGTTGGCAACGGCAGCATTGTTGACATGGACAACCTGACGGAGCTCGCCTACCTTGTCCGAATGGACACCACAGCGGTCAGAATCCCCCATCTGCGAGGCCGCACGGCGGTCGTCACCGGAGCCAACAGCGGCCTGGGCATCGAGACCACGCGGGTGCTGGCCAGGGCGGGCGCGAGCGTCGTGATGGCCGTCCGCGACGAGGCCAAGGGGCGCACGGCGGCCAAGGAGGTCGACGGCGACACCGAGGTGCGCCGCCTGGACCTGGCCGACCTGTCGTCCGTGCGCGCCTTCGCCGACGCGTGGGAGGGCGACCTCCACCTCCTCGTCAACAACGCGGGGATCATGGCGGTGCCCCGGGGGCGCACCGAGGACGGTTTCGAGCTCCAGTTCGGCACCAACCACCTCGGCCACTTCGCCCTGACCAACCTCCTGCTGGAGCACGTCACCGGCCGGGTGGTCACCGTCTCCTCCAACCTGCACCGCATGGCCCGGGGCATCGACTTCGACGACGTCAACCTCGAACGCGGCTACACCCCCTACAGGGCCTACGCCCAGTCCAAGCTGGCCAACCTGCTCTTCACGCTGGAGCTGCAGCGCCGCCTGGAGGAGGCCGGCTCCCCGGTGCTGGCCACCGCAGCGCACCCCGGTTACGCGGCCACCAACCTCCAGAGCCACGGCGCCAACGCCCTCTACCGCGGGATCGCCCGGCTGGGCAACCGGGTCTTCGCGCAGAGCGCCGCCAACGGCGCACTGCCCACGATCTTCGCCGCCACCCAGGACGTGCCCGGCGCGGCCTACGCGGGCCCCAAGGCCATGGGCGGCTCGCGCGGCGCGCCCGGCCTGGCCAGCCGCAGCGAGGCCGCGTGGGACGGACGCGCGGCCAAGCGGCTGTGGACCCTGTCGGAGGAGCTCACCGGGGTCACCTTCCCCCTCGCACCCGCCGACCGGGACTGACGGGGCCCCGCCTCGCGGCGGGGCCCCGGTTCCTACGGCCGCAGGACCAGCTCGTCGGTCGCGGCCGCCCGGACGGCCTCCTCGCCGACCGCGAACGGCAGGGTCCCGCCGTCGCTCCACGGCTCCAGCTGGTCGTCGTAGTTGGGGTGGAAGGCGTGCCCGGAGTTGCCGGTCAGGTGCACCCACGTGGACGCGTCCCGGTCGGACAGGTCCACCACCATCCGCATCGACGGCACCGCGGTGATCTCGTAGCCCTGCTCCGGGTCCCAGCCGGTGGCGTTGACGATGCTGGACCCGCCGGAGCTCTCCACCGGGCCCCGGTTGAACAGCCACTCCACCGGACCGATGCCGGAGGTGCCGAACGAATGGTGGGTCGCGGTCAGGGTGTGCAGGTCGCCCCACCGCCAGTCCGCGGGGTCCTCGCCCAGCAGCCCGCTCAGCTCCTCGGCGGCGGCGTCCATGGCCGCGGCCAGCACCTCCTCGCGCCCGCTGGCCTCCTCGCCCTCCCACCAGGCCGAGTCCGGGTCCTCCAGCAGCTGACCGACCACGTACATCCCGCGCGAGCTGCCGCTCATCCCCACCGGTTCCAGCTCGTCGAACAGCAGCGGCAGCAGGTGGCGCCAGGTGGCCTGGTAGAAGGCGGCCCCGGCGGAGTCCTCCTCGGTGAACAGGTCCCAGTCGCGCAGCTGCTCCCGGGCCAGGGCGGTGGTCCCCTCCACGTCCGCCTCCAGCAGGTACGGGACCAGGGCGACCGCACCGCCGTGGAAGGAGTCCATGTGGATGCGCGACATGTCCTCACCCGTGACCGGCCCCGCGGCGATCGCCTCGGAGAGCAGGTCGTTGATCCGCTGCGACCGGTAGCCGTAGTCCCAGTCGTCGGTCAGCGGGTACGCGTAGTCGGCGTCCACGACCGACTGGTTGGCGGTGACGATGACCCCCGACTCGGGGTTGTACACGCTGGGCAGCTCCTCGAAGGGGACGAACCCCTTCCAGTCGTAGTCCGGGTCCCAGCCGGGCACCGGGTAGCGGCCGTCGCCCTTCTCCCGCACCGGGACCGCTCCGGGGGACTGGTAGCCGATGTTGCCCTCGTTGTCCGCGTAGACGAGGTTCTGTGCCGGGACGTCGAACTGACTGGCCGCCTCGCGGAAGTCCTCCCAGTCGCGGGCCCGGTTCAGGGCGAAGATGGAGTCCGCCGTGGTGCCCGGGGTGAGCGCGGTCCACCGCAGGGCCACGGCGTACTCGCCGCCGTCGGCGCCCTCCAGCTCCGGTTCCTCGGCGATCCGGGCCAGGTCGGCCCCCGCGGCGGCGTCGGACAGCAGAGGTCCGTGGTGGGTGGAGCGCACGACGAGGTCGACGTCCTCGCCGCCCGCGACCCGGATCGTCTCCTCGCGGGTCTCCAGCGGCCGGGTCTCGCCGTCGACCACGTAGCCCCCTCCGTCGATCTCCTCCACGACCAGGTCCATGACGTCGGGGTTGAGGTTGGTGAAGCCCCAGGCGATCGACTCGTTCTGGCCGATGATCACGCCGGGCAAGCCGGAGAAGCTGAACCCGCTGACGTCGAAGGGGCACTCCTCGGTCAGCTCGGTGCAGTGCAGGCCGATCTGGTACCAGGTGGAGGGCATCGAGGCGCCCAGGTGGGGGTCGTTGGCCAGCAGGGGCAGGCCGCTCTCGGTGTGCTCGCCGCCGACCACCCAGGAGTTGGAGCCCAGGTCGGGGCTGGTGCTGGGACCGAGCAGCTCCGGCAGCGCCGCCGCGGCCGCGGACACCCCCTCCAGGGCGGGGGCCGCCGCCTCGGGCAGCTCGGGGGAGCGCCGTTCGTCGGCCTCACGCGAGGTGTCGGCCTCCGGCCCGGCGGGCGGGGCGCCGCCGTGCTCGTCGGTGTCGGTGATGGGCAGGTGCTCCTCGAAGGGGTAGGCCGGGTAGAGCTCCTCGACCTGCTCCTCCGTCAGCCCGGCGTCGAGCAGCAGGGCGCGGTCGGTCTCCTGCTCCATGTTGCCGCCCAGGTCCCAGGCCATGGCCTTGAGCCAGGCCAGGCTGTCGACGGGGGTCCACTCCTCGATCTCGTGGCCGCCGTTGAGCGCGGAGAGCAGGGCGTACTCCAGGCTGGCCTCGGCGCCGTCGTGCTCGGCGAGCCAGGCGTTCACCCCGGCCGCGTAGGCGTCCAGGTAGGCCCGGGTCTCCGGGGCCAGGAGGTCGTACTCCTGCTCGGCGACGTGCCGCCAGCCCATCGTGCGCAGGTAGGCGTCGGTGTCCACCTGGTCGGCGCCGAAGAGCTCGGCCGTGCGCCCGGCCGTGACGTGGCGGCGGAAGTCCATCTCCCAGAAGCGGTCCTGGGCGTGCGTGAAGCCCTGGGCCAGGAAGAGGTCGTGGGTGTTGTCGGCGTAGACGTGGGCGACGCCGTACTCGTCGCGCAGCACGGTGACGGAGGATTCCAGGCCCCGAACGGTGAGCTCGCCGGAGGTCTGCGGGAAGGACCGGCGGACCGTCCAGACGCCCAGCAGCGCGACGACCAGGGCTACCGCCACGATCGCGGCGATCAGCCCCAGAAGTACACGAAAGAGGACACGCTTACGCATTACACCCATGGTGGAACCCTAGGGTGCTCCCGATCACACTCGCCAGAGAGCGGAAGGCACCTGGGCCCAATTGTTACCAATGGGTAGAGCTTGCAGGGGGTGAATCTCGGGGTTCACACGCGGGTGGTATCCGGAGCGGACACCACCCGCCGGTCGACCAGTGGGTCAGCGGGTCAGGACGAGGCGGCCGAGGCCGGTCGGGACCCGGGCCGGGTCCGGGGCGAAGACGGCCCACACGCCGAGCCCCAGGCGAGTGTTCCCCGGGCCGAGTGAGTAGTAACCCCATTCCCGGGCCAGGGCGCTGACCAGGAGCAGGCCGCGTTGGCCCTCGGCCGTCGCCCATGCGTCCTCGGACCGCTGTGCCGGGATGCGGGGGAGGCCGGTGCCGCCTCCCTGGTCAGTGATGGCGAGCCAGAGGGTGTGGTCGTCGACCAGGGCCAGGGCGCGCAGGAACTCGTTGCCGTCGGGGGCGTACCTGACGGCGTTGGCGGCGAGTTCGGCGGCGCAGAGCAGGACGGTGTCCGTCAGGTCGGGGTCGAAGCCCGCGAGGTCGGTGCGCAGGTCGGCGCGCACCCGGCTGACCTGGGACAGGTGGGAGGGGTAGGTGCGGTGGTCCCACCAGGTGGCCGCCCGCCGGGGCGGGGACAGGGTCACGGTCATCGCGCTCACCCGACCCGGTGCAGGTAGCGGCGGACGGCGTCGGCCAGGTCGCTGAGGTCCTCGGCCGCTGCCGGGGCGGTCGGTGCGGGCGCGGGTATGGCCAGCAGGTCGCCTTGGGGGAGACGGGGGAAGGGGAGCATGTAGGGGCGGACCAGGGCGCCCGCGATTTCGTCGGGATCGCCCGCGTCCCCGTGCCTGACGGGCGGGTGGTGCTGTGCGGGCGCGGGCGGCGGTTCGCGTCGTCGGGGAGGCGGGGTGATGGCGGTCCGCTCCCGCTCCCGTGCGGGGGTCGGGGGGACGAACACGTAGGCCAGCGCGACGGCCAGTGCGGTGGCGGTCAGGGCCCACAGGCGCCCGGCCAGGCTGCGGCAGGGTTTGCGGTGTCGGCCGTTAGGGTGGTGTTCCACGGTCTCCTCCTGGTGCTTGCAGGTGGTGGTCGAGCCCCGTTCCGGTGGGTCCAAGCACTGGTGCGGGGCGCTTTCTTTTGTGGTGCGGGCGGGTGTCACCGGCCCCGGAAGGGCCGCGCCTCCCGCCTCGGGCGGTCGTGGCCGAGTTCGCGCTCGGCGGCGCGGATCAGCTCGTGCAGTCGTTGAGGGGTGGTCGCTCTCAGCGGGGTGACGTGGTGCGGGCCGAGGTAGAAGGCGAAGAACCGGCGCGACCCCGGTCCCCAGAGCACCCACCACCGGGTGTGGAACTCATCGAGTAGGCGGGCGGCCTCGTACTGGGCGCTGTCGTGGCTGCGGTTCCACCCCACCCCGCACCCCTTACGCTTCGGCGGTCTCGGGCACGGGGGCGTAGGGGTCGATGTGCGCCCACACGGTGAGCGGCCTGCCCGGTTCGCCCTCCCATCCCCAGGTGGTGGACAAGCGCTCCACCAGCCGCAGGCCGCGCCCGCACACGGTCAAAGCGTCGCCCTCGGACGGCAGGGTCGGGAAGCGGATGGGCTGGCCGGGGCGAGGTCCGTCATCGGTGACCGCGATGCGGATGAGCCGGACGGCCAGCGCCTCCATCTCCACGCAGATGTGCCCGCCCGCCAGTCCGGATGCTGAGTGGGTCAGCGCGTTCGTGGCCAGCTCGCTGACCACGATCACCAAAGCGAAGGTGCGGTTCGCGGGCACCCGTGCTCCGTGCTGGCACCAGCTGCGGATCTGGGCCACCTGGCTGGGTTCGGAACCGAAGTAGGCCCGGCGCACCCCGGTCCTGGCGCTGGTCCTATCCCGGCGCGGCAGCCCGCTCCCGCCCGTCTCTCCCGCCCGCCTCGGTCGCGGTACGCCGTAGCTGTTCACAGCAAAACCCCCTCTGGTCAAGAGACCCAAAGTTAGGATCTCCCTCAAGCAATGAGTATGTAGTCAGTGACTCTCTGGCGCAATAGGTCCTAGGGAAATTTGCGCGAGAGGAGATTGCTGGAGGTTGGTCCTCTGGGTAGAGATGCGCCAAACTGGACGCATCCGGCTCCTGGAGGTCATCGGTGGGGCAGAGCCCAGCAGGCGTCACCCGGCGCACCATCGCCCGTGTCATGAAGCGCGCTCGCATCCGGGCGGGCATCAAGAGTGGAACCGCAGCTCGTCACGCCGACATCAGTCCAGGGACGCTCACCAAGTATGAGAAGGCGGAGAACCCCTGGCCGGTACCCGTCGTGTACGTACTCAGCGAGTTCTACGGGCTGTCTCAGGAGGACAGAGACAAGCTCGTCCACCTGGCCAGACAGAAAGAACTCGGCTGGTGGCACAGACACCGGGACATCCCTGAGTGGTTCGAGTCCTACGTCGGGTTGGAGTCCGAGGCGCACACCGTGCTGAACTACGAGGACGGCACGGTCCCCGGCCTGTTGCAGACCGCCGACTACGCCCGCGCGGTGATCTCTGCTGACGTCGACGCAGGCTCGGAAGAACAGGTAGAAGCGCACGTCACGGTACGCCTGCAACGCCAGAAACGCTTGACCGAGGACTCACCTCTCCAGCTCAAAGCAGTTGTGAACGAGAGCGCCCTCTACCGAAGCGTCGGTGGGACACAGGTCATGCGCGAGCAGTTGTCCACTCTGCTGGAACGTGCTGAACTGCCCAACGTAGACCTGCGTGTCCTGCCCTTTGACTCGGGTGCCCATCCAGCCAGCGAGGGCAGTTTCGTCATCATGCAGTTCCCCGACCTATTGGCCAACGTGAGCTTCGATGACGTCGTGCTCGTCGAGTACCGAGCAGGAGCCGTCTACATGGAGAAAGAGCA
Source organism: Nocardiopsis sp. FR4 (assembly GCF_009830945.1). Classification (GTDB taxonomy): domain Bacteria; phylum Actinomycetota; class Actinomycetes; order Streptosporangiales; family Streptosporangiaceae; genus Nocardiopsis. Next base: position 45,279 of record NZ_ML776456.1, read on the forward strand.
CGAGATTGAGCTCTTCTCACGTATCTTCCAGCAGCTCCAGAAGCAGGCTCTGGACCCTGAAGAGTCCGTCAAGAGCATCCAGCGCGTCCGTAGCGAACGATACGAAGGATGAGGCACGAAGTGACTTCCGAGAAGGCCGAACGCATGCCCTGGCACAAGTCCAGCTACTCCGGTGGCGGTGGCGGAAACTGCGTGGAGGTCGCCGAAGGGCGGAACGTGCTGGTGCGCGACACCCAGCATCGCGGCCTCGGGCACCTCGCTTTCGCCAGTGCTGAGTGGACGGGTCTCCTGAATACCCTCAAGGCGCGTCAGGCGTAGCTGTACTGGGTACCTCGGAACCGCCGAGGTACCCACGTCGCCTGAGGGAGCAGCACATGAGGTGGCGCAAGTCGAGCTACAGCAGCACGGGAGCAACTTGTGTCCAGGTGCGCTCGCCGCGCGAGGGCCTGATCGAGGTCGGTGACACCAAGAACCCCGGCGGGCCCACGCTCACCGTTCCCCATGCCGAGTGGGAGTACTTCCTCGACCAGGTCGTCAACGACACCACCTCTTATAGACGCCTGCGCGCCCGCTTCCTCTCCGACGGCGGTTTCACCCTCACCGACACCATCACCCCCAACTCCCCGAGCCTTGCCTACACCCAGGCTGAGTGGGACGCCTTCCACGCGAGTGTCCTGGCCGTTCTCCCGTGCGGGTCGCGGTAATCGGGAGCACGGTCGGGCTTCCGTTGTTTGGGGCGCTAGAATTTCTGGATCGGGAGCGCATTCTGGAGCGTCTAAGTGCGGCGTTGGAGCGACTCGACACCTGATGGGTCGTACCCAGTTGTAAGGTCACCAGTTTCGGACATCCTAGGCTCTGACCTGATCAAGCGCCTACGGCCAAGTGCCTCAGTGAGGTAATTTGACCTTGGCTTATTAACTTTGTGTATGGGTGTCTACTGGCCAACCGATAAAGGTATCTTTGTGCTTGTAGACAAGGTTGATGTTGACTGATGCCAAGAGGTCTCGCAGATCTGCATGGGGCTCTTCTGGGAGCAGTACAGCCAGGGTGGGGTCCGGGGTGATGTGCCTCCGGTAGTCCATCAGTTGTCCAATGGCCATGCGTATAGCTTCGCGTGAACTTGTTCCTTTGGCTTCATAGAGCACTTGGGAGTTGATGTCATAGAGGTCAGTGAGCAGGCTGGAGGAGAGGTCGGCGACTCTGATCTGGAACCTTTTCACTTCGTGCTCGTGCTCTTCGAGCATTTTTTGGAAATCTTCGCAGAGCGAGGCTTCTCGGCGGCTCGCCTTGGTGCGCGGGACAGCTGACCTAGAGATGGGCTTTCCGTTATAAGATTCTGGCTCTACCAGCCTGCTGGTTGTGGTGTCAGCAGGAACCGAGAGGATCTCGGTTTCTGGCAAAGAGGTGATGACGTCTTCGGGGAGTGGGCTGATTTCTTCGCTCGGCCGTAGGCGGAAAACGATGACGCGACGGAGAGCGCCCGACTTGTTGGGGGCTTGCCGGATAACGTAAGGCTGCTCTTTGTCTAGTTCAAACTTTCCTACATAGCGCTGAATCCTGGTCTTTCTGCCGGGAACAGTGCCCACGGCTTTGAAGACTCGTAGTGCGCGCTTTTCGTCTACGTGCAACAGAATGGCCCGGTTTCTTGGCCCATAGGTGCCAAGAAAGACTTGATCTCCTTCGCCGTCGCCTGTGTACTCAAAAACAGGGCCGTTGTCGTCTTCGGTGGGCAGCCAGCCATCGTAGTAACCGCTCTTCTCGCCTGAGGCGGGGTCGGTGTAGAGCAGCACGTTGGGTGAGGTTGCACAAGGATGGATGCCCTGGCCTTGCCCGCCTCCCCAGTGGGCCTTCACCTCTTTGCGAGTGGTCAGTTCGCCAGGTTTGATCCATTCATCGCCCATGTGATCAATGTACAGCTTGGGCGTTTTGTCTTCCCGGGTGCTTGCCACTGCCGTAAGAGAAGGCTGTGACCTGGGCATCTTTTGTGCGAGGACTGTTCATCGCGAGGTCCCGCCGGGCTCAGGGAGCCAAACCTTGCAGTGGGGCAGGGGCCAAACTGGGTTCGTTGGGGTCTTCAAGGCTGCCCGAAGAGCTGTCCTTCGTCACCTCGGACCGTGAGCGTGAGGGCAATGCCCGGACCAAGCGGGGGCAAAGAGCGCGCCAGGCTTGTGGTGACACGTAGTGATCTTCTGGAGGCGAAGGGTTTCTGCTGGGAGGCTCTGAGGCGCCGTCAACGTTCTTGGGGGATCGCTTATGGACATGCCAGTGGTGAACTCGTGCACGGTGGACACGTGTGCATACAACGACCAGCACTCGTGCCACGCCCTGGCCATCACCGTGGGCAACACCAGTCACGCCCAGTGCGACACCTTCTTCAGCGGGGAGGAAGAGGGCGGCGACCCCATGGCCACGGCCCAGGTGGGCGCCTGCAAGATGTCCGACTGCCAGCACAACACCCAGCTCGAATGCCAGGCCCCGGGGATCTCCGTCGGCTACGAGAAGAACCAGGTGGACTGCCTCACCTACGCGCCCGCGTAACCGGGCCCGCCCGCCGCGGGGCGGTCGCGGTCGGATTCGCCACCCGCCCCGGCGGCCCCGCCGACAGGCGGGCTCAGGCGGCGGCTGACCAGGCGGCGGGGTAGGGCGGGGCGGGGCGACGTAGCTCCAGGACCGCGCTCAGCCACCACGGAGCCGCGCAGAGCAGCGCGGCGACCGCGGTCCAGGCCGGGCTCCACGGGACGAACACGCCCAGGATGAGCACCACGGGGAACAGCAGCGAGAACAGCCACCGGCACCACACGTGGCGGCGCTGTCCGAGGAACGGGGCGACGGTCACGGCGGTCTTGCGCTTCCACATGCCCCCCAGGACCACGGGGGTCAGGACGAAGGGCAGGACGGTGAGGGGGAAGTTCCCGTTCTGCTGCCACTCCAGGCCCAGCAGTGCCACCACGACGCCCGCCGCGCCAGCGGAGAAGAGGCCGAACAGGGCGCAGAACCCCGCGTAGGAACGGCGCAGGTGCAGTACGACGGCCCAGTGCTCCTTCCAGGCGCGCTCGCCGAGCGGCGTCCCGAGGAGGCTGTCCATACGGAACCAGGTCGCCACGGCCGCGTTGAGGGCGGGTACTTGCTGCTGCGGTGCGGTCACGCCGTCTCCCTCGGGTCTCCCGGGCGGTCGTGCCCAGCCCGGCTCGCGGATCACCCTATACACGGGGTTTTCGGGGTCTCCTGAGGTGCGGTTCGCTACCATGGGCAGTCCGTCCTCGACCGTGTTGGGACCCCGATGCCCCCCACCCCCCGGGACCGAGCCGACCTCTACAACGAGACCCTGTACTCCGAACAGGACACCGACGGCGCGGACGGTGCGGTGAACCGGGCCCGGCGCCTCCTGGAGGAGCGCAGCGACGACCCCTGGGCGCACTACCTCAGGCCACGGCCCTGGGTATGCGCTACTACGACACCCAGCAGGCCGACGACCTGGCCGGGTGCCGTGAGCACCTGGCGGAGGCGATCCGGCTGGGTGGCCGGAAGGACCCCGACGCCGCGATGTACCGTCAGCAGTTCGCGGCCTTCGAGGGCACGCACTGGAGCACCGAGCGCGCGAAGGCGGCCCCGGTCATCACGGCGGTCCCGGCCGAGGTCCGCAAGGCCCTGCGCATGGCCCGCGAGGCGTTGGAGATGACGGAGGAGGGCAGCCCGCACCTGCCGGTCCGGCTGGTGCTGGTGGCCGAGTTCCTCGGCCAGGGCGTGGACGGCCCGGGCGGGCTGTCCGAGGCGGTGAAGCTGGCCGAGCGCGCGGTCGCCGTCGCCCACCCGGACGACCCCCGCCGCTCCCGCTACCACAACGCCCACGCCCAGGCGCTGCTGCGGCTCGCCGAACACAGGGGCGACCGGAGCATGGCCGTGAAAGCGCAGACCTCGGCCGTTCGGGCGGGGCAGCTCGCCCACCCCTACGACCCGCTGCAGGTCGGTATCGTGCAGACGCTCCACCGCGCCCGCGCCCTCGCCTCCGGCTGAGTCGGGGGGAGCGCGGCACGGAACCGGACCGGGGAGGCGGGACGGCCCCCGGGCGCGGTCAGACCCGCGCGCCCGCCCCGGCGGCCTCGCGGCGCAGCCGCGCCACCACCTCGGCCGCGGGGGCGTCGGTCGCCCTCCGAAAACCCGTGCCCGCCCACAGCGCCATCCCGTGGGGGTCCCCGGCCGAGGCGGCGGCAGCGCGCAGCGGCCGGGTCATGTGGTGGACCTCCGGGTAGGCGTGGGGTGCCTCCGGGTGCTCGGCGACGAACCGGTTGACCAGCCCCCGCGCCGGTCGTCCGGTGAACGCCCGGGTCAGGGTGGTCTCGGTGAAGGCCGGATCGGCCAGCGCGGCCTTGTGCGCGGGATGGGCCCCGCTCTCGGGGCAGCGCAGGAAGGCCGTGCCCAGCTGCGCGGCGGCGGCCCCCGAGGACAGCACCCGGGCCACGTCGGCGCCGTCCATGATCCCGCCCGTCGCGATCACCGGAACGTCCACGGCCGCGACCACGTCCGGCAGGAGTTCCCGCAGCGGCCGGTCCGCGCTCAGGGCCGGATCGAACGCGGCCCGGTGGCCCCCGGCCTCCACACCCTGCGCGCACACCCCGTCGGCCCCGCGCGCCACGGCTTCGCCGGCCTCCGCCACGGTGGTCACGGTGACCACCGTGGCGCTTCCCGCCGCGCGCAGCCGGTCCAGCACGTCATCGTCGGGGCAGCCGAAGGTGAAGCTGACCACCGGCACGGCTGCCTCGGTGAGCAGGTCGATCTTGGCCGCCCACGCGTCGTCGTCGTGCACGGGCGCGCCCGGGGGCGTTCCGTACCGCTCGGCCTCGCCCTGGAGGAGCGGCCGGTAGGACGCCGCCGCGTCGGGGCTGGTGGTGGGCTGGGGGACGAACACGTTCACCCCGAACGCGGTGACCCCGGCCTCCCGCACCGCCCGGACCCGCTCGGCCAGGGCGGCCGGCGACAGGTACCCGGCGGCCAGGAAGCCTAGTCCGCCCGCCCCGGACACGGCCGCCACGAGCTCGGGAGTGCTTGCCCCGCCCGCCATCGGCGCCTGCACGATCGGACGCGCGCGCAGCAGTTCCACCAGTGTCATCGTTCCCCGCCTCTCCGTTCGCGGAAAGCGCCCTCGTGGCCAATGGGGTGATGCTAACGATCCGGCTTTCCCGGGCCGCGGGTGGCCCGGGTATAGGAAATGCCGGGATTCCATCCGGGTTTATAAGGTGACCCGCGCCACACGTTTCGCGTGGCCGGGCGCCTTCGGTCAGAGTTTCCGTTCGCTGGCCCCGGTGAACCGCGTGGACTCGGGCAGGAGCCGGGTCAGCACCCCGGTGGCGACCGCGGCGACGACGCTCACCGCGACCAGGACCGTCGCCGCCCACGCCAGCCCGACCAGGTCCCACAGCCCGCCGAAGGGCACCAGGATCACGGTCCGCACCATCCCCGCGACCATCGCCAGCATCGAGAACATCGTGTTGCGGTTGGCGTCCGTGAACATCAGCTGCTGCCACACGTTCGACAGCACACCGCCCAGGCCGAGGAGGAACTCCGCCGCGATCAGCCCCGGAACCAGCGGCACGAGGCCGTGCGCGACCAGCACCAGGGGGACCCCCGAGAGCGCCGCCACCAGCGGAGCCCACACGTGCGGGCGCTGTCCCCGGTCCACGAACCGCGCGCACGCGGCCCCCGCCGCCAGCGCGGAGGTCAGCGCCAGCAGTACCAGGCCGTTGAGCCGCACGTCCCCGCCGTGGGCCTCCCGCAGGAGGGGCTGCCAGGCCGCCACCAGCAGGACCGTGCTGGAGACCAGCGACACCGTCAGCGCCACCAGGGGCAGGAAGCGCCGGGTCGCCAGCAGCGCGGCCGACTCGGCGACGATCCGGCCGACCCGCCGGTCCGGCTGGCGCGGGGAGCGCGGGAAACACAGAGGGGCCAGAACCGCCAGGCACACGAGCGCTCCGCCACCCGCCGCCACGAGGGTTCCGGCGGACGCCCAGGTTCCGAACACCATCACCGAGACCGCGCCCGTCACGCCGCCGCCGTGCCCGGCGACCTGGCCGATCCGCACCACCCGGGAGATGCGCGCGGCGCGCGCGTCCGTCCCGATCCGGTTGACGACCAGGGCGGTGAGCGTCCCCGAGTGCAGGCTGAGGCCCGTCGCCCACAGGTACATGCCCGCGAGCACCAGCGCGAGCCGGTCCGCGGTGCCGAACAGCACGAATCCCGCGCCCCACAGGGCCAGCCCCAGGGTCAGGAGCCTGCGGTGCCCGTACCGGTCGCCCAGCGCCCCGCTCGGCGCCTCGACCAGCAGGGTCACCAGGTTCGCCGAGCCGAACATCAGGCCGAGCAGCCAGGGCTCGGCCCCACGGTCGAGCATGATCATGACGAAAACGGCGCCGAAAGTGAAGTCGGCCGCCGTGGAAAGAAGCGTGAAGAACGTGTAGGGGACGATCAGGGAGGTGTTGCCGGATCTCACCACGGTCATGGGCGTGCTTTTCGCTCGTGGGGAAAGCGCGTTCTGCGCGAAATTCCGCCCACGCTAACAGGCGGGGTTTTCCTCCGCCACGGTTTTTCTCCTGTGCGGCGCCTTTCGCCGTGATCTTGTGCCTATTAGCGGGGTTCGCGGCCGAGATGCGCTGTAAGTGCAAGATCACCGCGGGGGAGAACCCTTGCGGCCGGCCCGTCAGGCCAGGGCCTCGGCGAGGGCGGCGGCCAGCACCGGCACCCCCGGATTGCGGTCCCCGCGCGGCCACACCAGGCCGAGCGAGGACTCCGGGAGCCCGATGACCGGTACCAGCACGACGCCCGCCAGGTCGCCGTGCTCGGCGACGTCCCCGCACAGCAGCATGGCCCCCCGGCCGGCGGCCACCTGCGACAGCCCCTCCTCCAGGGTGTCCACCACCGGTTCGTGGTGGATGGTCCGGCCCAGCGGGGTGACGGTGGGGGAGTGCGCGCGCAGCCAGTTGTCGGAGGGCTGCCGGACCGGGATGAGCGACACCCGCGCCATGTCCTCCACGCCGAGGTCGGAGCGCTCGGCGAAGGGGTGGTCGGCGGGCACCGCGAGCCGCTGCGGCTGCCGGGAGAAGACCGGGCCCACCACCAGGTCGCGCTCGCGGACCGGCAGCATGACCACGGCGGCGTCCACCTCGCCCTCGCGCAGCGGGCCGAACGGGTCCGAGGGGTTGAGCTCCACGACCTCCACCCGCGCCCGGGGCTCGTGCTCCTCGAAGGCGCGGACCGCCTTGGCCACCGGCCCGTGCACCGCGCCCTGGAAGCCCAGCCGCACACGCAGCTCACCGTTGTGGGCGCGCTCGCGGGCGGCGTCCACCACCGCGGCCAGGTGCTGGTAGGCGGGGCGCAGGGCGTCGAGGAACTCCTCACCGAAGGGGGTCAGGCGCAGGCGTTGGCTGGCGGGGTCCAGCAGCGGGGCGCCGACCCGCTCCTCCAGCGAGCGCACCAGCCGCTCCACCTCGTCCGCGGGGATCCCCAGCCGCTCGCTCGCGTGGCCGGGGTGCAGCTCCTCGGTCAGGACGAGGAAGCACTCCAGCTCCCGGATCTCGATTCCGCGCAAGCGGCCCGCCTCTCCTCGGTGTCCAGCGCCGTCGGCCGCCGCGTGCGGCGGCCGATGATCACCCCTCATGGAAGCACGCGGGCACCCGGCCCGTCCGGCCCGCCTCCCCGCCTCGGGCGTGTCAGACCCGCCCGCGTGACCCCACCTGCCCCGGGAGCCGTCCTCGGCCACCGGATACGCTCGGCGCGACAGCGACTCCCGGGAGGAACCACCATGACAGCGACCGCGGTCGTCACCGGAGCCAGCAGCGGGATCGGGGCCGCCACCGCGCGCGGCCTCGCCGAACACGGCTACGACGTCGTCCTCGTCGCCCGCCGCGCCGACCGGATCGGGGCGCTGGCCGAGGAGCTCACCGGCAAGGGGCTCAGCGCCCGCGCCCACGTCCTCGACGTCACCGACCGCGCGGCCGTCGACGCCTTCGCCGCGTCCCTGGACTCCTGCGACGTGCTGGTCAACAACGCGGGCGGTGCCATCGGCACCGAGAGCGTCGCCACCGGCGACCCCGCCGACTGGCGCGCGATGTACGAGGTCAACGTGCTCGGCGTGCTCCACATGACCCAGGCCCTGCTGCCCAAGCTGATCGCCGGCGGGGACGGCACCGTGCTGGTGGTCTCCTCCGTGGCCGGGCACGTGGTCTACGAGGGCGGCGGCGGTTACGTGGCGGCCAAGCACGGCGCGCACACCCTGGCCGCCACGCTGCGCCTGGAGCTGTGCGGAGAGCCGGTGCGCGTGCTGGAGGTCGCCCCGGGGATGGTCAAGACCGAGGAGTTCTCGCTCAACCGCCTGCGCGGTGACGCCGACGCGGCCGAGGCCGTCTACGCCGGGGTGCCCGACCCGCTGACCGCCGAGGACGTCGCGGACACCATCGTGTGGGCGGTCACCCGGCCCCCGCACGTGAACATCGACCTGCTGGTGGTGCGCCCGCGGGCCCAGGCGGCCCAGCACAAGGTGCACCGGGTTCCGCGGAGGTAGGGGGGAGTTCCGGGGGCCGTGCCGGGCGCCCTCCGCGCGCGGGGCGGGGTTCCGTCCGCGGCGGCGTGTGCCCGGGATTCAGCCCTCCGACCGGCCGGAGCCGCACTCGGCGCAGTCGCAGTAGTTCGTGGTGGACATGGAGCGGCATCGCGCGCAGACCTGCTGCTTGGCCCCGGGCGGCTCGTGCTTCCAGTCGTGCTGCCCCCGTCGGCAGATCCCCGAGGGGCCGATGACGGTCTCGTCAGTGTCCATGGCAGCACGGTAGTCCAGGCGCGCGGGTGTGGCCAGAGACGGTGGTCTCTCCTCCCGCAGGGCCGAGCTCCCCTCCCGTAGGGCCGAGCTCCCCTCCCGCAGGGCCGGTCCTCCTCGGGGCCAGCCTCCCGGCCGGGGCCGGCGCGGGGACCGGGGCCGCCCGTCCGGCGGCCCCGCGCACGCGGGTCAGGCGTCCAGGTCCTTGGACAGCATGTCCACCAGTCCGTCCAGGACCTTGTCCGCGTTCTCGGAGTCCTCGCAGCTCAGGGTGACCGTCTCGCCGTGCTTGGCGCCCATCGCCATCACCGCGAGCACGCTGCGCGCGTCCACCGGCTTGTGTCCCTCGCGGGAGACCATGACGGGCAGGCCGGACTCGTTCACGGCCTGGACGAACAGGGTGGCGGGGCGGGCGTGCAGGCCGAGCTGGGAGGCGATGGCCACGGTGCGCTGGGGCATGTCAGTCCTCAGGGGGTCGTCGGGCGGGCCGGGTTCTGTCCGGCCCGGGTCAGAGTGTGTCGACCGACCACTGCGGGTCGGGGTCGGCCACCACCGTGATCGCGTCGGTGGCCACGTCGTCGGGGGAGGGAACGGTCGTCCCGGGTAGGGACACCGCCGCGGTCCCCCAGGCCACGGCGTTGCGCAGCCGGTCCTCGGGGGAGCCGTCCGCCCCCAGGAAACCGGCGAGCGAGCAGTCGCCCGCGCCCACCGTGCTGCGCGTGCGGACCTCGGGTCCGCGCGCCCACCAGGTGTGCCCGGGGCCAACGAGTATCGCACCGTGGCCACCGAGTGTCACCAGGGCCGAACCGTTGCCCCAGTCCAGCACCTCGCGGGCGGCGGCGACCACCGCGCCCACCGTGGGCAGGGCCCGGCCGACCAGCTCCGCCAGCTCCTCGTGGTTGGGCTTGAGCAGGGACACCGAGCCCGCGCGCGCCGCCGACTCCAGGGGCTTGCCGGAGGTGTCCAGGGCCAGTGCCACCCCGTGTGCGGCGGCGAGTTCGGCCACGCGCACGTACAGGTCGTCGGGGGCTCCGGAGGGCAGGCTGCCGCTGGCCACGACCCAGTCGGGTTCGCGGGCCAGTTCGTCCTCCAGGGCCGCGAGCAGGGTGTCGGTCTCCGAGGGGGAGAGCACCGGTCCGGGCGCGTTGAGCTTGGTGGTGGTGCCGTCGTCCTCGGTGACGGCGAGGTTGGCCCGGGTCTCGCCCTCGATGGGGACGGTGACGCAGGGGAGGTCGCCCAGCAGGCTGGTGAGCTCGGCTCCTCCTCCGCCGCCCACGGGGAGGACGGCCCGGGTGGGCAGGCCCGCGCGGCGCAGGGCACGGGAGACGTTGACGCCCTTGCCTCCCGCCTGCGCGCGGGTGGAGCTCACCCGCAGGACCTCGCCGCGTACCAGGCGGCTCACCTCCAGGGTGTGGTCCACGCTCGGGTTGGGGGTGAGGGTCAGGATCATGGGTGCTCTTTTCGAGGTGGCTGCGCCCGGCCCAGTCCGGATGTGGGACTGCCTTTGATTATGTGTGTTTGCCTGTACGTGTCAACACGGTCGTCCCATGGTTTCCGGTTCGTCGGGGAGTGCGGGGTGGTCGCCGGGCGGAGTTCTCCGGCTCTTCTCCGTGTGTACACCCGGCCTCCGAGCGCGGAAGAACCGTGCTGGTCGGGGTTGGTGGCCGACGGCCGGGGGCCTCGGGGGAGGCTGCTGGGATATTGGTGGGAGGTACCTCTTGTGTGTCACAGGCAACACCATTAAACTCACCCAAAACCACACCGAAACACAGGTGATCCAACATGTACGCGGAAGAGCGCCAGAAGGTGATCCTCGAACGCGCCCGGCGGGACGGCCGGGTCGACGTCACGGGGCTCGCCGCGGAGTTCGACGTGACCTATGAGACCATCCGCCGCGACCTCACGGCGCTGGAGCGCCACGGGGTGCTGCGCAGGGTCCACGGTGGCGCGATCCCCGTCGAGCGGCTGGGCTTCGAGCCCGCGCTCAACGTGCGCGACTCCGTCATGACACAGGAGAAGGAGCGCATCGCCAAGGCCGCCCTGGCCGAGCTCCCCGAGGAGGGCGCGATCCTGCTCGACGCCGGGTCCACGACCGGACGCCTCGCCGAGCAGCTGCCCGCCGACCGCGAGCTCACGGTCGTCACCAACTCCCTCTCCATCGCCCTCACCCTCGCCCCACGTACCAACATCAACCTCATGCTCCTCGGCGGCCGCCTGCGTACCCGCACCCAGGCCACCGTGGACGCCTGGGCGCTGCGCTCGCTCGCCGAGTCCTACGTGGACGTCGCCTTCATGGCGGCCAACGGCGTCTCCGTCGAACGCGGGCTCACCACGCCCGACCCGGCGGAGGCCGAGGTCAAGCGCACGATGATCGCCTCGGCCCGGCGCTGTGTCCTGCTCGCCGACCACACCAAGGTCGGCAACGACCACTTCGCCCGCTTCGCCGCGGTCGAGGACCTGGACCTGGTCATCACCGACTCCGGCCTCGCCAGCGGCCTGGCGGAGGAGCTGGAGACCGCCGGACCCCGCGTCCAGGTGGTCTGACCGGCCGGGCGCCCGGAGCGGCGCGGCCCCACCGTCCGGGGCCGACCGCCCGGTGGCCCGGCCACCCGCCCCATCCCATCCCCTCTTCCCGGCGCGGCCCCCGCCCGCCGTACCTCCCAGGAGGCTCCCCTTGTCCACACAGCAGAGCGGCGGCGCACTCGCCTCAGCGCGCGCCGGAGTCCAGCGCTTCGGCGGCTTCCTGGCGAGCATGGTCATGCCCAACATCGGCGCGTTCATCGCCTGGGGCCTGATCACCGCCCTGTTCATCCCCGACGGCTGGTGGCCCAACGAGCTCATGGCCGAGCTCGTCGGGCCCATGATCACCTACCTGCTCCCGCTGCTCATCGCCTACACCGGCGGCACGCTGGTCCACGGTCAGCGCGGCGGCGTGGTCGGCGCCGCGGCGACCATGGGTGTGATCGTGTCGGTGGACATGCCGATGTTCCTGGGCGCCATGGTCATGGGCCCGCTGGCCGCCTACCTCATGAAGCGGTTCGACCAGGTCGTCCAGCCCCGGATCAAGTCCGGCTTCGAGATGCTGGTCAACAACTTCAGCGCCGGTATCCTCGCGGCGGTCATGGCCGCCCTGGGCGCCTACGTGCTCGGCCCGGTGGTCGGTCACGTCGCCCGGGGGCTGGGCGCGGGCGTGCAGTTCCTCGTCGACATGAGCCTGCTGCCGGTGGTCTCCGTCCTGGTCGAGCCGGCCAAGGTGCTCTTCCTCAACAACGCCATCAACCACGGCGTCTTCACGCCCCTGGGCACGGCCCGCGCGGTGGCCGAGGGAAGCGCCATCGAGTTCCTCATCGAGACCAACCCCGGCCCCGGCCTCGGCATCCTGCTGGCCTGCATGTTCTTCGGGCCCAAGCTGAGCCGCGCCACCGCCCCCGGTGCGATCGTCATCCACTTCTTCGGCGGCATTCACGAGATCTACTTCCCGTACATCCTCGCCCAGCCGAAGCTGATCCTGGCCGCGATCGGCGGCGGGATGTCGGGTGTGGCGACCTTCATGGTCCTGGACGCCGGCCTGGTCTCCGCCGCCTCCCCCGGCAGCATCATCGCGCTCATGGCGGTCACCCCGCCCGGAGGCCACGTGGCCGTCCTGGCCGGTGTCGCCGCCGCCACCCTCGTCTCCTTCGCCCTCGCCTCGCTCCTGCTCGGCTTCGGCCGCGGTGAGCGCAAGGCGGAGCGCGAGGAGGCCAACGCCCAGCAGGCCGAAGCCGAGAACCAGGAGAGCACCTCATGAGCACCATCGAAGGCTCCGACATCAAGAGGGTCGTCGTCGCCTGCGACGCCGGTATGGGCAGCAGCGTCCTGCTCACCTCGCAGCTGAGCAGGACCCTGTCCCCGCACGGGGTCAGCGTCGAGCACTCCCCGGTGGACCGGATCCCCGAGGGCGCCGACGTGGTGCTGTGCCACGCCGGACTGGTCGACCGGGCCCGCAAGCGGGTGCCCGACACCGTCGTCATCGGCTTCCAGATGTTCATGGGCGACCCCGCCTTCACCCGCCTGGAACAGGCCGTCAAGACCGGGGGAACCCTTGCCGAGTGAGCTCACCCTGACCGCCGAGGCGGTGCGGCTGGGCCGCACCGCCCGCGACCGGGCCGACGCCATCGACCAGTGCGGCGACCTCCTGGTCGAACTCGGCGCGGTCGAGCCCGGCTACGTGACCGCCATGCACGAGCGGGAGGCCTCCGTCCCCACCTTCGTCGGTGAGGGGGTGGCCATCCCGCACGGCACCGACGCCTCCCGGTCCCTGGTGAGGGAGACCGCGCTGGCGGTGGTCCAGTTCCCCCACGGGGTCGACTGGGACGGGCCCACCGTCCACGTGGCCATCGGCATCGCCGCCTCGGGGGAGGAGCACCTGGGCGTGCTCTCCTCCCTGGCCGCGGTCCTCACCGACCCCGACCGGGCGGCCCGGCTGCGCTCCGCCCGGAGCCCGGCCGACGTCGTCGACCTGCTCAGCCCCGACAGCGCCGGCTGAGGCACACCCCACCCTCCGCCGGGCCGCGACCCGGCCCGGCGGAAGACCCACCAGAAAGGCCCCGAACATGCTCGTCGCCCGCTTCTACGCGCCCGGTGACATCCGACTGGAGCAGGCTCCCGAGCCGACCGCCGGACCCGGACAGATCAAGATCGCCGTCGTCAACTGCTCCACCTGCGGCACCGACGTGAAGATCTCCCGGCACGGCCACCACCACATCCGCCCGCCCCGGGTGATCGGCCACGAGATCGCCGGCCGCGTCGTGCAGACGGGCGAGGGCGTCACCGGCTGGTCCGAGGGCGACCGCGTCCAGGTCATCGCCGCCATCCCCTGCGGCACCTGCGCGGAGTGCTCCGACGGCCGCTTCCCCGTGTGCTCCCGGCAGGAGTCCATGGGCTACCACTACGACGGCGGATTCGCCGAGTACATGATCATCCCCGAGGCGGTCCTGGCCGTGGACGGGGTCAACCGGATCCCGGAGAACATCGACTACGCCGAGGCCTCCGTCGCCGAGCCGCTGGCCTGCGTGCTCAACGGCCAGGAGATCGCCGGGGTCGGCGAGGGCGACACCGTGGTGGTCATGGGCGCCGGACCGATCGGCTGCCTGCACGTGCGGCTCGCCCGGGCGCGCGGCGCCAAGGCGGTCTACCTGGTCGACCTCAACCGGGGCCGCCTGGACATGTCCGCGAACATCGTCGGGCCCGACGCCGCGATCTGCGCCGAGGAGACCGACGCGGTGGAGGAGGTGCTCCGCCTGACCGACGGCCGGGGCGCCGACGTGGTCATCACCGCCGCCGCCTCCGGGCGCGCCCAGGAGGACGCGGTGCGCATGACGGCCCGCAGCGGACGGATCAGCTTCTTCGGCGGGCTGCCCAAGGACGCGCCGATCATCCAGCTGGACTCCAACGCGGTGCACTACCGGGAGCTGCGGATCTTCGGCGCCAACGGGTCCAGCCCCGAGCACAACCGCCGCGCCCTGGAGCTGATCTCCTCCGGAGCCGTGCCGGTGGCCGACCTGATCACCGAGCGGATGGCGCTGTCGGACGTGCACAAGGCCATCGAGACGGTCGCCTCGGGCACCGCGATCAAGGTGACCATCCAGCCGTAGGGGATGCGCCCGGAGGTTTCCGGGAAGGACAACTCCGAAAAACGGTCCACCACGCCCTATATCCGACGTACGGAGCGACCATGGCCCAGACCGAACCCCTCCCGTCCCCCGCCGGCGCCGCCCGGCTGTCGGGTATCCCCGCCAGCCCCGGCGTCGCCATCGGCCCCGTGGCGCGGATGGCGGCACCGCCGTCCCTGCCCGAACGGCGTCCGGGGGCCGGGAAGCCGGAGGAGGAGGCGGACCTGGCGCGTCGGGCACTGGGGAGGGTCGCCGACCTGCTCGACCAGCGGGCGGCCGGCCTCACGGGCGAGGCGGCGGCGGTGCTCGGGGCCCAGGCGCTGATGGCGCGCGACCCCGAACTCGCGCGCCGGATCGGGGAGCACACCGAGCAGGGGGACCCGGCGGCGTGGGCCGTCTCCGCCGCATGCGGGGCCTACCAGGAGCTCCTCGCGGCGGCCGGGGGCTACCTGGCCGAACGCGCCGCCGACCTCGCCGACATCCGGGACCGCGCGGTGGCGCTGCTCCTGGACCTGCCGATGCCGGGGCTGCCCGACCCCGGGGTCGCGCACGTGCTGGTCGCCGACGACCTCGCGCCCGCCGACACCGTCCAGCTGGACACCGAGCGGGTGCTCGGCATTGTCACCCGCTACGGCGGCCCCACCAGCCACACGGTCATCCTGGCCCGGGCGCTGGGCATCCCCGCGGTCGTGGGCTGCGCCGGGGCCGGGGACCTCGCCGACGGGGTACTCGTCGCGGTCGACGGCGACGCGGGGACGGTGGCGGCCGACCCCGACGAGGAGCAGGTCGAACACGTGCGCCGGCGGGCCGAGCGCAGGCGCGCGCTGCTCGCCGAGTCCACCGGGCCGGGCCGCACCGCCGACGGCACGGGCGTCGCCCTGCTGCTCAACGTCGGCGAGGGCGACCCCGGGAAGGCTGGCGCCCACGACAGCGAGGGCGTGGGCCTGCTGCGCACCGAGTTCCTGTTCCTGGAGCGGACCGACCCGCCCACCGTCGAGGAGCAGACCGCCTCCTACACGGCTCTGTTCGAGGCCTTCGCCGGGCGCGTCGTCACGGTCCGGACCCTGGACGCGGGCTCGGACAAGCCGCTGGCCTTCGCCGCCACCGGCCAGGAGGACAACCCGGCGCTCGGGGTGCGGGGCTTCCGGACCTCCCGGGTGCACCCGGGGCTGCTCACCGAGCAGCTGGCCGCGATCGCGGCCGCCGCCCGCACCACATCGGCCCGGGTGCGGGTGATGGCGCCGATGGTCTCCACCCCCGACGAGGCGGCGGAGTTCGCCGCCCTGGCCCGCGGCGCCGGGATCGAGCGGGTCGGGGTGATGATCGAGGTGCCCGGCGCGGCCCTGCTCGCCGACCGCCTGCTGCCCAGGGTGGACTTCGTCTCGATCGGCACCAACGACCTGGCGCAGTACACCATGGCCGCCGACCGCACCCTGGGCGCGCTGCCGGACCTGCTCGACCCGTGGCAGCCCGCGCTCCTGCACCTGGTGGGAACCGTGGGCGGGGCGGGCGAGCGCTCGGGCCGCCCGGTGGGCGTGTGCGGCGAGGCCGCCGCCGACCCGCTGCTGGCCCCGGTGCTCGTGGGCCTGGGCGCGACGAGCCTGTCGATGTCGGCGCCCTCCCTGCCCGCCGTGCGCCGGGCGCTGGCCCTGCACACCCACTCGGAGTGCCGCCGCATGGCCGAGCTGGCGGTGGCCGCCTCCGGCGCCGAGCAGGCCAGGGAGGCGGTACGGGCCGTGGCCCACCCGGAGGTCGCCGCCTGGTGACCGCCGGGGCGGGCCGCCGCGCCTTCGCGGACGGACCCAGCTGTTCTCAGTGGTCAGCTGAGAAGTAGGGGAGCACTGTCGCGGCAGGCCATCCAATCGGCAAAACCCACCACCTCACGGTTTTGCGAGGGCTAGAGTGTTCGCTCTCGACAGCACAGGCATAATGAAGGATCCTGAAACAGGTGGTGTGTTGGGCTACTGGAGGAAGCACCCCAGGAAAGACGGCCAGGACGCACTACAGAAGATCCACGAGCTGGGTCGGCGATCGAGGACCCTCCCACCTACTACACGATCAAGTGTCCGTGCGGAGAGCATCAGCGTCAGGTCCACCCCATCGAACCCGAACTACTGGAAACAAACAGTGCGTTACGCGAAGAGAGTGTGTTCATCTGAGGCAGAGGAGGATTCGTGAGTGACGGCAGGGACGCCACCCAGATCGCCCTCCAGTTCGAGCTGATCATGCCGCCTGGTAGCGGAACCGACGATGTACACACTCATGGCGAGCGTGTGACGCAGGAGCTGCTCAAGCTGGAGCAGTGCAACGGGGACTTCACGGACTCGACGGTGAGCACCGACGCCGCACGCACGACTCTCACGGTTGAGCTCCTCCTCCTCGACGAGACCGATCCGAGTGCCGTTCTCAGGCGCGCGCTCGACGTCATCCGCACGGCCGCTCACGCGGCTGGCGGTGCCACCCCTGACTGGCCATCCGTCAGCGAACAGCCGGAACGCGTGAACATGGAGAAGACGCACCACCTCGTCATGAGCCTCTGAGCGCTCGGCTCCCCCGGAGCCAGGACGGCCTCCACCGCCGGGTGGGGGCCGTCCCCGCTTTCCAGCCGAGGACCGCGGAGCGACCGCGTCCGTGCCGTGGCGGCCGCGCCGGGGTCTGCGCCCCCGTACTGGTTCCCGGCTCAGGGGGCCGGGGCGTCCCAGGCCCCGCCGACCACCTCGGGGACCAGGTCGAGCCGCTCCAGGAAGGCCCGGAGCAGGTCCCGCTTGTCCGTCGAACCCGAGGCGCACCAGGCCTGGTGGCCGCTGTCCAGCGCGGCGAAGAACACCGCCACCAGCACCCCCGGGCGGGGGTCGGTGCGGGGGTCCGTCCCGGCGCGCGCGGCCACGGCCCGGGCCAGGCGGTCCTGCCTGCGGTGGTAGTGGCGGAGGTTGACCTCCATCAGCTCCGGGCTCTCGGCGATCAGCTCCATCGCGCTGCCCCTCAGGTGCAGCGAACCGCGGTCCATGCGCCTCCACAGGTCGCACATCGCGTTGCGCAGCGCGGTGAACGGGGGCTCGTCGGCCGGGCGGGTCAGCAGGGCGGCGCGCAGGTACTCGTCGACCTCCCCCAGCGCCTCCAGGACCACGTCCTCCTTGGAGCCGAAGTAGCGGAAGAACGTGCGTTGGGAGACCCCGACGCCGGCGGCGATCTCCTCGGTGGTGGTCCGCTGGTAGCCGTGCTCGTGGAACAGGCGCAGCGCCGTCTCCATGAGCGCCTCGCGCAGCCGGGCCTTCTTGCGCTCGCGGAGCCCGACCTGCTCGTCCGGTTCGGCGCTCGTCGCGCTCATCTGCGTGCCTCCCGCGTGTTGGGTCCCCTCCGAGGCTACCGCGTGGCGCAGATTACGTCAGCCGCTGACAAAAGGCAGTTGCTGCAAAGATTCAGCGGCTGACATAATCGGTGCCGGACATCGCCGGAACTGGGGGGAACATGAACGCGACGACCGCACCGCCGACCACCCGGGCGGAACCCGGGGGGCTGAGGGGAAACCCCTGGGCGACCCTGGTCGCCATCGCCTTCGGCGTGATGATGGTGGCGCTGGACGGCACCATCGTGGCCGTGGCCAACCCCGCCATCGGGGCGAGCCTGGGCGCCTCCCTGGCGGAACTGCAGTGGGTCACCCACGGCTACCTGCTCGGCCTGGCGGTGTTCCTCATCACGGCGGGCAAGCTCGGCGACCGCTTCGGCTACCGCAACACCTACCTGGTGGGCGTGGTGGGCTTCGTGCTCTCCTCGGTGGCGATCGCGCTGTCCGCCGGGGTCATCATGCTGATCGCCTTCCGCGTCCTGCAAGGGGTTTTCGGCGCCCTGCTGATGCCCGCCGCCCTGGGCCTGCTGCGCTCCGGCTTCCCGCCGCACAAGCTCGGCCGCGCCTTCGGCGTGTTCGGCAGCATCCTCGGCGCGGCCACCGCGGGCGGTCCGATCATCGGCGGCCTGCTGGTGGGCGCGTTCGGCTGGGAGTCCGTGTTCTTCGTCAACGTCCCCGTGGGCGCGGTCGCCGTGGCGCTGGCGCTGTGGCTGCTCGCGCCGAACCGGGCCACCGACCCCGGTTCGCGCATGGACGTGCCCGGCATCGCCTTGGTCAGCGTCGCGATCTTCGCCCTGGTGTGGGCCCTGGTCGAGGCGCCCACCGCGGGCTGGGGCCACCCGGTCACACTGGTCTCCCTCGGCGTCGCCCTGGTCTTCGGCGCCGCGTTCGTGCTGTGGGAGCGCCGCCCCCGGGACCCGCTGATCCCGCTCGCGCTGTTCGCCAACCCCTCCATCTCCATCGGCGTGGTGCTCATGGTGCTGATGGCGGTGAGCCTCATGGGGTCGCTGTTCTTCGTCACCTTCTACCTGCAGGGCGTGCTGGGCATGAGCCCGGCGCAGACCGGCCTGCAGCTCCTGCCGATGACGGCGCTGATGGCGCTCACCTCGCCGGTCGCCGGCCGCCTGCTGGACCGGGTGGGCGCCAGGACGCCCACCACGGCGGGCCTGCTGATGGCGGGCGCGGGCATGTTCCTGCTGTCCCGACTGGACACCGGTACCGGCGTGGTCCACATCTCGGCGGCCTTCGTCCTGCTCGGCATCGGACTGAGCCTGGTCATGACGGGCGCGACCGCGGCCATCGTCGGCAACGCCCCGGTGCGCTTCGCGGGCGTGGCCTCCGCCGTGCAGCAGGCCGCCATGCAGCTGGGCGGCTCGCTGGGAACGGCCGTGCTGGGCGCGGTGATGTCGGCGACCATCGTGGCCACCCTGCCCGGGCACTTCGCCGCCGGGGGACTGGCCGCGCCCGCGGACGAGGAGCTGACCGCCATGCAGAGCACCGTCGCCCAGGGCGGCGCGGTGCCGCCCGAGGGCGCGAGCGCCGAGGTGGCCCGCGCGGTCACCGAGGCCAGCAACCTGGCCTTCGTCGACGGGCTGCACTGGGCCTTCGGGATCGCCGCGGCGCTGATGCTGCTGGCCGCGGTGCTGTCGCTGTTCATGCGCGGCGGGCAGCCCGACGGCGGCGAGCAGCCCGTGGTGCACGTCTGACCCCGGGGTCCGGGCGCGGCCCCGGCTACGACAGCATCGACTTCCTGGCCGACACCGAGCGGGGGGCGATGGTCACCCTGTGGCTGGGTGTGGCCTCGCTGATCCCGGGCG
>NZ_ML776456.1:64902-121837 GCF_009830945.1 Nocardiopsis sp. FR4
AGCTCCGCCGCCCGTCCCGGGCTGAGCCAGGCCGAGTGCCCGATGTCGAAGTAGACCCGGGCCTGGGAGGAGCCCGCCCTGAGCGCCTTGCCCGCGTGGGCCATCCGGCTCAGGTCGTGTAGTCGGCGTTGATCCGGATGTAGCCCTCGGTCAGGTCGCAGCCGTAGACGGTGAAGGCGCCGTCGGCGACGCCCAGGTCGACGCCGATGACCACCTCGTCGCCCTTCAGGTGCTGGGCGGCGCGCTCCAGCACCTCGTCCGTGGACTCGGCCGGGTAGGTCTCCACGTCGCCGAAGAGGACCCGCACGTTCTCCGGGAGGATGTCGGTCTCCTCCGAGCACTTGCCGACCGCCATCACCACCCGGCCCCAGTTCGGGTCCGCGCCGTGCACGGCCGTCTTGACCAGCGGGGAGTTCACCACCGCCTTGCCGACCCGCTTGGCCTGGGCGTCGTCGCGCGCCCCGGTCACGCGCACCTCGATCAGCTTGCTGGCGCCCTCGCCGTCGGAGGCGATCATCCGCACGAGCTCCAGCGCCACCCCGTACAGGGCCGCCTCGAACTCCGCCGCGTCCACCGGACCGGCCAGCCCGTTGGCGAACACCGCCGCGGAGTCGCTGGTGGAGGTGTCGGTGTCGATGCTCAGCGCGTTGAACGTGCGGTCCACCACCCGGCGGAACACCGCGTCCAGCACCGGCTGCTCCAGCTCGGCGTCGGTGAAGAACCAGGCCAGCATCGTCGCCATGTCCGGCTCGATCATGCCGACGCCCTTGGCGATGCCCGTCACCGTGGCCGCGCCCACCCGGGCCGAGGCGGTCTTGGGGCGGGTGTCGGTGGTCATCATCGCCGCCGCCGCGCGGTCCAGGTCGGCCGGGGGGAACTCGGCGGGCAGCGCGTCCAGGTGGGCGCGCACCTTCTCCATGGGGTACGGGCGTCCGATCACCCCGGTGGAGGCGACCAGCACCTCCTCGGGCGCGACCCCCGCCGCCCGGGCCACGCGCTCCTGCAGTTCCCGGGCGTGCTCGTCGCCGGGGCGGCCGGTGGCCACGTTGGCGTTGCGCGCGATCACCGCGACCCCGCGCGCGCTTCCGTCGGCCGCGGCGCGGCGGCTGAGGAGCACGCTGGGCCCGGCGAACCGGGAGCGGGTGAACACCGCGGACACGTGCGCGGGCACCTCGGACACCACCGCGAAGAAGTCGTCCTTGGGATCCTTGATCCCGATGTTTCCGGCCACGCCGCGGAAACCGGCGGGTACGGGGGTCTGGCTGCTCATCGTCCTCCCTCAGGGGGCTTTCCCGGCGCCAGACTACTCGCACCGCCCGCGGGCCCCTTATTACGGCTGTGACCTGCGGGGGTTTCGTCCTGAGCACATGGAGGAGCGGTGTGACAACGACCTGATAACGGGGTATCCGCCGAGGTACGAGACCACCCGGGGGGAGGCGTGTTGTGCGTGATGGTGACTGGCTCACGGAGACGGGGGCGCAGATCCGCGGCGTTCTGAAGGTGATGGTGGACGCCGGCTGGCTCCCCGGGGGAGCGGCGGTGATCGGCACCGGCGGCATGTGGGAGTTCGTCGCGGTCGGCCGGGTCGACGCCGAGAACGACACCGCCCCGGACGTGGCCTACGACGTGGCGAGCCTGACGAAGGTGATGGCCACCTGGCCGCTGGTCGGACAGGCCGTCGCCGAGGGGATCATGGACCTGGACGCCCCCATGTCCGAATACCTGGACGTGGACCACCTGCCCGGCGCCGGCGTGACCACCCGCCAGATCCTCACCCACACCAGCAGGCTCAACCCGGTGACCTGGCTGGAGCGCTACGTGGGCACCGACCAGGACCTGGCCGAGGCCCTCCTGGCCGATCCCCTGGAGGAACCCGGGTACAGCTACATCGACCGGGGGTTCATCCTGCTCGGGCTGCTCCTGGAACGCCTCTACGGCACCGGCCTGGACCGGCTGGCCGGCGACCTGTGGGAGGAGCTGGGGATGCGCTCCACCACCTTCGGCCCCCTGGCGCGCTCACCCGCGGTCGCGCCCACCGAGCGCCGCATCCCCGGCACCGCCCCGACCTGGGGCGTGGTGCACGACGAGGCGGCGGCGCTGATGGGCGGCGTGGCCGGGCACGCAGGGGTGTTCAGCACCGCCATCGACCTCGGCGCCTTCGCCCGGGAGATGCTGCGCATGCACGAGGGCGGCCGGGGCCCGGTCCCGACCTCCTACGTGCGCACGAGCTGGCAGCCGCACGTGGACGCGGGCGCCCGGCTCTGGCGGGGCCTGGGCTGGCTGGTGACCCCGGAGGGGGTGGTCTACCACAACGGCTTCACCGGGACGAGCCTGTTCATGCACCCCCGGAGCGGCCGGTACGTCGGGGTGCTCACCAACGCCGTCCACTACGGGAGGGACCGCACCGGGCTGGTGGACCTGAGGTCGGCGGCCCGGACGGCCCTGTCGCCCCAGGCACACGAGTCCTCGTCCTGAACCGGGCGCGGACCTCACACCCCGGAGGCGTCGCGGGCCGCGTCGGCGAGCCGGCGCAGGAGGTCGGCCAGCCCGGCGGGCCCGTCGACGACCAGGTCGGCGGCCTCGGCCACGGCGGTGACCTCGTCGGAGGAGGAGCACACGTTCAGGCCCACGACGCCCTGCGCGCGCAGCGCCACGACGGCCTCGAAGGCGGGCAGGTCGCCGAGGTCGTCCCCGGCGTAGAGCACGGCGTGGGGCCCGGTCTCGGCCACGAGCGCGGTGAGCGCGGCGCCCTTGTCCACACCCTGTGGACGGAGCTCGACCACCATCCGGCCCGGCTCCACCCGCAGCTCGGCCCGGCGGGCCAGGTCCTCCAGGGAGGGGGTCAGCAGCTCCAGGGCGCCGTCGGGGTCGGCGGTGCGCCGGGTGTGCACCGCCAGCGACCGGCCCTTGTCCTCGACCCAGGTGCCCTCGGGCGCGCCCAGCCGGTCGAGCAGGACGGGCAGCTCCTCGCGCACCACCTCCACCCCCGGCGGGGTGGGGGCGGCGACCACGCCGCGGTCGCCCGTCCAGCGCTCGGCGCCGTAGTGGCCCAGCACGGTGATGCCCGGCACCCGGTCCAGCCCGCCCAGGCGCACCGCCGTCTCGGCGGGCCTGCCGGTGATCACGGCCACCGCGCCGACCACCCCGGCCAGGTCGGCGAGCGCGTCCACGATCCCCGGATAGGGGGCGGACGTGCGCGGGTCGGCCACGATGGGCGCGAGGGTGCCGTCGAAGTCGAAGGCGGCCAGCGCCCTCCCGGGCGTGGCCAGCAGGGCGTCGAGGGCGGTGCGCCCGGCGTCCGTGCCGGGCTGGGGCAGCGACATGAGCGACCTTTCCGGAGCTACCGCGGTTCGCGGACCGGGCGGGGCCGCCAGACTACCGGCGCGCTCCCGCCCGGGGCAGACCCCTACCCGCGCGGGAGGCGGGTTTCACCGAACGGTCGCGTGGCGTTCGGTACACGGTCGACCACGGTCGGGTTTCCCGGGGCCGGGAGTCCCGGAGGGTCCGTCCGGTCCCGGCGTCCGGGGGTGGCCCGGGCGCGGGGGAGCGGAAAACACGCGCGTGTGCTGTGGTCACCGTGGCGCGTGCTGGGTACAAGTGAGCGGAGAGGAAAGGGTGAAGGGTGAGGAGGCCGGTCAGAGCTGGATGCCCAACTGGCGTGCGTTGCGCTGGCGACGGCGGTCGGCGCGCAGCCGACGCAGTCGCTTGACGGTCATCGGGTCGAAGGCGAGCGCCTCGGGGCGGTCCACCAGCCCGTTCAGCAGCTGGTAGTAGCGGGTCGCGGAGAACCCGAACTCGTCACGGATCGCCTGCTCCTTGGATCCCTCGAACTTCCACCACTGGCGTTCGAAGGCGAGGATGCGCTGTTCGCGTTCGGCGAGGGCCGACTGACCGTCTTCGGTCGGACCGAGATTCGGCATGGGACACCCCCTGGACGGGAAATCGGTTTGTCCGGATCGGCCCGACTCATGCTAGCGACTCGACATGCCGTGTGCGGGGCCGAAAGCGCAGGACTGGCACCAGGGATACAGTTACGTTTCCTACCCCTCAGGCCACTTGTCCACGCCTGGATCCTGTGCTCATGACAGAATTTGCCGGGGTCCGGGGAGGGCCGCGTGGAACGCCGACCATATCGTTCGAGGGAGCCTGACGTGCTCGGGGGCAACAGCCGCAGCAGGACACACACACGCCGCGCACGCGGCGGAGCCGCCGCCCCCTGGGCAGCCGCCACCGCCACCGCCGTGATCCTCGGACTGACGGCGGCTCCGGCCGCGGCCGACCTGATCCCCGACTTCCGCCCCGAGCAGTGGGGCCTCCAGGCCATCGCCGCCCAGGAGCTGTGGGAGGACACCCAGGGTGAGGGCGTCACCGTCGCGCTCCCCGGCGCCTCCGTCAACGAGGAGCACCCCGACCTGGTCGGAAACGTCGAGGTCGACACCCGCTTCGGCGACAACGACGGCGACGCCGGGGCGGGCAACGCCGCGGCGGCCCTGGTCGCGGCGCACGGTCACGGTATGGACGCCGACGGCGGCGTGCTCGGTGCGGCCCCCGAGGCCGCCCTGCTCGTCCTGCCCGCCGACGACGGCCTGGCCGACGCCGTGCGCGAGGCCGCCCGGGAAGGCGCACAGGTCATCCTGCTGCCCGAGACCGACGGGGGCACCGACCTGACCGACGCCACCCGGGAGGCCGTCAGCAACGGCGCCCTGGTCGTCGGACCCGCCGGAGGCCCGGAGGACCCCAGCGTGCTCACCGTCGCCGGAACGGACCAGGACGGCCAGCTCCTCCCGGACTCGCCCGACGCCGGCTCCATCGAGCTGACCGCGCCCGGAGCCGACCTGGTCACCGCCGACGCGGAACTGGGCCAGACCGAGGTGACCGGTGCCCCCTACGCGGCGGCCCTGGCGGCCGGGGCCGCCGCGCTGCTGCGCGCCGACCACCCGCGGCTGCTCCCCGACCAGGTACGCGAGGCCCTCGTGCAGGGCTCGCAGGACGGTCCCGACGGCCTGCCCGCCCTGCACCTGCCCTCCGCCCAGCAGGCGGCCACCGCCGCCGCCCAGAACACCTCCCTGGCCGACGAGGACCTCCTCAACCGCGACGACCAGGAGGGCGTTCCGGTCTGGGCGTGGTTCGCCTCGGTCGGCGCCGTCCTGTTCCTGGGCGTCCTGCTGCTGGTCCTGTGGGTGCGCCGCTCCTCCGCCGACCCCTACGGAGTCCAGGCCGCGCGCCGCGAGGAGGACGAGAAGCTCGCCGCCGAGCGCGCCGCCCAGGCCCCGCCCCCCACCCGCCGCAGGAAGGGCGGGCGCCGCCGCAAGGCCCGCGGCGCGTAGCGCCACCCCCCCGCCGCCGGGGCCGCAGGTGTCCATAAGCACTGGCGCCCGGTTCGCCCCGGCGGTAGCGTCATCGCGGCCGGGCGCCTCCGGGGCGCACCGACGGACCGAGTGGAGCACACATGACGCGCAGGGCCGACGGCAGCGCGGGCGACGCCGACTACGGGGTGATCGCCCGCCGCTACAGCGACTACCGCCGCCCCGACCCGCGGATCGCCGCCGCCATCCACGCGGCGCTCGGCGACGCGCGCCGGATCCTCAACATCGGCGCGGGCACCGGTTCCTACGAACCCCTCGACCGCGAGGTCACCGCGGTGGAGCCCTCCTCCAGCATGCGCGCCAAGCGCCCCGACACCCTGTCCGCGGCCGTCGACGCCACGGCGGAGAGCCTCCCCTTCCCCGACGGCTCCTTCGACGCCGCCATGACCACGTTCAGCGTCCACCAGTGGCGCGACCTCGCGGCCGGGCTGGCCGAGGCCCGGCGGGTCACCACCGGTCCCGTGGCCGTCCTGACCTGCGACCCCGCCCGGGTCCGCGACTTCTGGCTGTACGAGTACGCGCCCGAGGTCCTCGACACGGAGGCCCGGCGCTACCCCTCGGTCGAGGAGCTGACGGAGGGCCTGGGCGGCACCACGACGGTCACCCCCGTCCCGGTCCCCCTGGACTGCTCCGACGGGTTCAACGAGGCCTACTACGGCCGGCCGGAGCGTTTCCTGGAGGTGGGCGCCCGCCAGTCCTGCTCGGCGTGGAGCTTCGTGGACGAACCGGTGCACGAGCGCTTCGTCGAACGCCTGTCCCGAGACCTGGCTGACGGCACCTGGGACGGCCGCCACGGGCACCTGCGCGAGCTCCCCGCCCTCAAGGGCTCGCTCGTCCTGGTGGTATCGCTCCCAGTCCGAACCCCGTAACCGCACGTGATGCGGCGTGTGCGCGTGCATATGTAAGGAACGCCGGACGGTCTTGACGCGGGCACGCCAGGGGACAAGGCTTTGAGGATGTCACCCGTCGAAGCGTCTCCCCTGCCCTCACGAGGCGAGCCGCGGACCGGTTCCGCACCCGGGTTCCGCAACCTGGTCAACGGACGCGTCCGCCTCTCCGAATACGACCCCAAGTGGCCCTACCTCTTCGAGCGCGAGGCCGCCAGGGTCCGCGCCGCCCTCGGCGACCGCGTCCTGCTCTTCGAGCACGTCGGGTCCACCGCCGTGCCAGGGCTGGCCGCCAAGCCCTGCGTCGACCTGCTCCTGGTCGTCGCCGACTCCGCCGACGAACCCGCCTACCTGCCCGACCTGGAGGCCGCCGGGTACTTCCTGGCCGCCAGGGAACCCGACTGGTACGGGCTCCGGGTGCTCCAGGGCTCGGAGATCAACCTCAACATGCACGTGTTCAGCGAGGACTGTCCGGAGGCGGAGCGGATGCGCCGCCTCCGGGACCACCTCACCGCCGACGCCGACGCGCGGGAGCGCTACGCCGCGGTCAAACGGGAGCTGGCCGAGCGCACCTGGGACAGCATCCGGGACTACGCCCTCGCCAAGTCCGCCATCGTGGAGCAACTCCTGGCCGAGGCCGAGAAGGGCCCCGCCGCCGACTGACCGCCCGGGGACGCGTACGCCGCACGGGCGCACGCACCACGGAAACCACCGCGCGCAACGGGAGCCCCCCGCCCCGGGAAACCCGCGCCCGGGGCCCCGGCCCCCTCAGTCCAGCGAACGCAGCTGGTCCTGGAACCACCGCCGCGGCGGCAGCGCCACCGCCGCCTCCGCCAGCCGCCGCCTGCGCCCGCGCCGCTCCTCCTCCGGCATCGACAGCGCCCTGTGCAGCGCCTCCGCCGTCTCCACGGTGTCGTAGGGGTTGACCACCAGCGCGTCCTCGCCCAGTTCGTCGACGGCGCCCGCCTCCCGCGAGAGCACCAGCACCGCGTCGCGCTCCGACAGCACCGGGCCCTCCTTGGCCACCAGGTTCATGCCGTCGCGGATCGGATTGACCAGCAGCACGTCGGCCAGCTGGAACGAGGCCAGCGAACGCGGGTAGTCGTCGTTGACCTCCAGGATCAGCGGGGTCCACTCGGCGGTCGCGAACTCGGCGTTGATCTCCTTGGCCGTGCGCAGCACCGTGTCGGTGTACTCGCGGTACTCCGGCACGTCGCCCCGGCTGGGGTAGGCGAAGGCCAGGTGCGTCACCCGGCCCCGCCACTCCGGGTGGAGGGTCAGCAGCTCCCGGTAGGCCTCCAGGCCGCGCACGATGTTCTTGGACAGCTCCGTGCGGTCCACCCGCACGATGAGCCTGGTGTCGCCGACCGCCTCCTCCAGGGTCGCGCGGCGCGCCGCCACGGCCGGGTCGGCCGCGCTCTGGCGCAGCCCCTCCCCGTCCGCGCCCAGGGCGTGCACCCGCACCCCGATCAGCCGGCCGCCGTACTCCACGGTCCGCTGTCCGAAGTCCACGTCCGCGCGCAGGAACTCCGCGCAGCAGCGCAGGAACGCGTCCGCCCACCGCGGGCTGTGGAAGCCCAGCCGGTCCGCGCCGAGCATCCCCTCCAGCAGGTCGCAGGCCACCCGGGCGGGCAGCATCCGGAAGTACTCCGGGGGAGCCCAGGGCGTGTGGGAGAAGTGCGCGATCCGCAGGTCGGGGCGGCGGGCCCTCAGGATGCGCGGCACCAGCGCCAGGTGGTAGTCCTGCACGGCCACGCGCGCGCCCTCGGCCGCTCCGGCCACCAGCGCCTCGGCGAAGGCGTTGTTGTAGGCGGTGTAGTCCTCCCACAGCCGCCGGAAGTGCGAGCCGAAGGACGGCTTGTTCGGGGTGTCGTAGAGCATGTGCTGCACGAACCACAGGGCCGAGTTGGCCACCCCGGTGTAGGCGCCCTCGAAGGTGCGCTTGGGGATGTCCAGCATGTGGACGCGCATGCCGCCCAGGTCGTGCGCCCGGTCCAGCCGGGCCTCCGGCGCCTCGGCCGCGGCCCGCCGGTCGGCGTCCGACAGCGCGGCGCACACCCAGATGCTGTCGATCTCGGTGGCCACCGAACTCATCCCCGAGACCAGGCCGCCCCCTCCCCGCCGGTACTCCAGGGAACCGTCCTCCGCGGTGGAGAAGGAGACGGGTCCCCGGTTGGAGGCGATGAGGATCTGTGCCTTGTCCACGTGGTCGTCCTCTCGAAAGGCTGCGGCTGGGGTCCGGCGGCGCGCGGGAGCGCGGGCGCGGGGGCGCACCCTAGGTCTCGCCTGTCGACAGGTGCCCCAAACCCCCTTTCGGCCAAGCGGGGCGTGCGTCACAGCCAGGAAACAACGCACGTGCGTCCGGGGAGCGCCGACCAGCGGCGTTCCACCATGTGAGACCATTCGTGTTACCCAGCTCACGAGCCATGGAAAACCGGTCAACGCGTCCGTTACAGTGACGGTGCGGTTCCGCGAGAGGATCCGCCCACAACTTCATATTGCTCATCCAGAGGGGTGGAGGGACCGGCCCTGCGAAGCCCCGGCAACCATTCCAGCGCGCGACGCTCGCGAACCCGCGAGGCCGCTGGGACAGGTGCCAACTCCGGCCTGGGGACAAGGTGTCCGCCAGGAAAGATGAGGGGAGACGCCTCGCCATGGCGATTGCCGCCACCGAACCCACCTCCACCCGCGCCTTCGGCCCCGGTACCGCACTCTCCTGTCGCGAGTGCGGCCAGCGCTACGAACTCACCCCCCGCTTCGCCTGCGACTTCTGTTTCGGCCCCCTGGAGGTCGCCTACGACTTCGGGACCGTGACCCGGGCGGACATCGAGAGCGGCCCCAAGAGCATCTGGCGCTACCGCTCCCTGCTGCCCGTCCCGGCCAACGTCGCCGAACTGCCCAACATGGCCCCCGGTCTGACCCCGCTGGTGCGGGCCGACCGCCTCGCCGCCGAGCTGGGCCTGGACTCCCTGTACGTCAAGGACGACTCCGGCAACCCCACGCACTCCTTCAAGGACCGCGTGGTGGCCATCGCCGTCGAGGCCGCCCGCACCTTCGGGTTCACCACGCTGTCCTGCTCCTCCACCGGCAACCTGGCCGGCGCGGTCGGCGCCGCCGCCGCGCGCGCCGGGTTCGAGTCCTGCGTGTTCATCCCCGCCGGGCTGGAGGAGGCCAAGGTCGTCATGGCCGCCGTCTACGGCGGCAAGGTCGTGGCCATCGACGGCAACTACGACGACGTCAACCGCTTCTGCTCCGAGCTCATCGGCGACCCGGTCGGCGAGGGCTGGGGCTTCGTCAACGTCAACCTGCGCCCCTACTACGGCGAGGGCTCCAAGACCCTGGCCTACGAGATCGCCGAGCAGCTCGGCTGGCGCCTGCCCGAGCAGATCGTCATCCCGATCGCCTCCGGCTCCCAGCTCACCAAGATCGACAAGGGCTTCCAGGAGCTGGTCAGGCTCGGCCTGGTCGAGGACCGCCCCTACCGGATCTTCGGCGCCCAGGCCACGGGCTGCTCCCCGGTCGCGCAGGCCTGGGACAAGGGCATCGACGTCATCCAGCCGGTCAAGCCCGACACCATCGCCAAGTCGCTGGCCATCGGCAACCCGGCCGACGGGCCCTACGTCCTGGACATCGCCAGGCGCACGGGCGGCTCGGTCGAGCACGTGGGCGACGACGAGATCGTCGACTCCATCAAGCTCCTGGCCCGCACCGAGGGCGTCTTCGCCGAGACCGCGGGCGGCGTCACCACCGGTGTGCTGCGCAAGCTGGTCCGCGAGGGCAGGCTCGACCCCGGGGCCGAGACGGTCGTCCTCAACACCGGCGACGGACTCAAGACCCTGAACGCCGTCGACGCCGGAGTGACCGCCACCATCAAGCCGTCCCTGAGCGCCTTCACCGGCGCCGGCCTGGCCTGAGGGCGCGCCCGGGGCCGCCGCGCCCCGGCCCCCGGCCCCGCCGGGAACACCGAACCCGTCATCTCCCACGAGAAGGAAGTCCCATGAGCGCCAGCGTCCGCGTGCCCACCATCCTGCGCACCTACACCGGCGACGCCGCCGAGGTGAAGGCCGAGGGCGCCACCCTCGCCGAGGTCCTCGACGACCTGGAGGCCAACTACCCCGGCATCCGCGCCCGGATCCTCGACGACAACGGCAAGGTGCGCCGCTTCGTCAACGTCTACGTCGGCGACGAGGACGTGCGCTTCGAGAAGGGCCTGCAGACCGAGGTGGCCGACGGCGCCCAGGTCTCCATCATCCCGGCGGTGGCCGGGGGCTGCTGACCCCCGACCCGCCCGAGCGGGGGCGGTCCCGGTCCGCGAGGCCACCGGGGCCGCCCCCTCCGCCGTGCCGGTCCCCGCGGCCGTTCCGGCGCCCCGCGCTCCCCCTCGTAGGCTGGAGGAGGTTTCCGGTCGAACGAGGGTGGAGATGTCGGCGACGCGGCTGTTGGTGCTGGGCGTGGTGCGGATGCAGGGGCAGACCCACGGGTACCGCGTGGGACGCGAGCTGCTGTCCTGGGGCACCGAGACGTGGGCCAACGTCAAGTGGGGCTCCCTCTACCACGCGCTGCGCAAGCTCTCCCAGGAGGGCAAGCTGCGCGAGTTCGTCGCCGAGGGCGACGAGGTCGTGGACCGCACCTCCTACGAGATCACCGAGGACGGCGTGGCCGAGATCCACCGCCTCCTGCGCCGGGGGCTGACCCGCCGGGACGACCCCGCGCTGCTGTTCGCCTCGGTCACCCTCATGTGCTCGCTGCCGCGCGCCGAGGTCCTGGACCTGCTGGGCCGGCGGCTGGAGCTCCTGGAGGGGGTCGCCGGCGAACTCGACCCCGCCGAGGAGCCGCGGGGGCCCGAGCACCTCGGCGAGCTGTTCGGCCTGTGGCGGGGCACGGTCGAGGCCGACCTGCGGTGGACGCGGGACCTCATCGCCTCCCTGCGCGCCGGCCGGTACACCATGGCCGACGACGGTCCCGACGCCTTCGGCCTGCCGCCGCTCCCGGGGGCCTCCGCCCCCGTCTAGGCGGCTCCACCCCCTTCCTCCCGTCACCCGCGCAAGCTCTTATTCAACTTTGAATATCGGGCTCCGGTCGGGCATACTCGGCTTGCTCAAGTTTGAATAGGAAGGGGGAAGGGATGATCCGCACACGCGGGCTGACCCGGGACTTCCGGGTCGGCAAGGAGGTAGTCCAGGCCGTCCGCGGCGTCGACATCGACGTCGCCGAGGGCGAGCTCGTCGCCCTGCTCGGACCGAACGGGGCCGGGAAGTCGACCACGCTGCGCATGCTCACGACGCTGCTGGAGCCCACCTCGGGCACGGCCGTGGTCGCCGGGCACGACGTGCGCGCCGAACCGGCGAGGGTGCGCCGGGGCATCGGCTTCGTCGGCCAGGGGCACGGGGCCGGGGACGACCAGCGGGCCGGGGAGGAGCTGTACACGCAGGGGCTGCTGTACGGCCTGGACCGGCGGACCGCGCGCCGCCGCGCGGCCGAGCTGATCGACCTGCTGGAACTGGGCGGCGCCGCCGACCGGGAGTCCACCAAACTCTCCGGCGGGCAGCGGCGGCGGCTCGACATCGCCATGGGGCTGATCCACGAGCCCCGGCTGCTGTTCCTGGACGAGCCCTCCACCGGCCTGGACCCGCACAGCCGGGCCAACCTGTGGGAGCACATCACGCGCCTGCGCGAACGGCTCGGGACCACGGTCGTGCTCACCACCCACTACCTCGACGAGGCCGACGACATGGCGGAGCGGGTGCTGGTCATCGACCACGGCAGGCTCATCGCCGACGGCACCGCCGACGAGCTCAAGGGCCGGGTCTCCGGGGACCTGGTCACCTTCACCGTGCCGGACGCCGACCACGCGAACACCGGCGCCGCGGTCGCCGGGCGGACCGCGTCCGCCGGGGAGCCGGAGGTGGTCACGGCCCCGGGGCGCGACCCGGAGGTGCGCCTGCGGGTGGAGCGCGGCGACGCGGTGCTGCCCGAGCTGCTGCGCGCGCTGGACGCGGCCGGGGTCCCCCTGCGCACGGTCCGGGTGCAGCGGCCCACCCTGGACGACGTGTTCCTGACCCTGACCGGCCGCAGCCTGCGGGAGGACGAGGCATGAGCGTGCACGAGGAGACCGGGACGCCCCCGGGGACGGGGAGGCCGGAGGCGGCCTGGAGGGGGCCGGGCCTGGTGCGCGACACCGCGACCGTCTTCGCCCGCCAGATGCGGCCGGTCCTGCACCGGCCGCTGATGCTGCTCTTCGGCATGCTCCAGCCGGTGCTGTACCTGGTGCTGTTCTCTCCGCTGCTGTCCGGCCTGGCCGGGGCCGAGGGGCAGGACCCGTGGCAGTGGTTCGTCCCCGGCCTGCTGGTCATGCTCGCCCTGTTCACGTCCGGGTTCGCCGGGTTCTCCCTGCTGCCGGAGATGGCCTCCGGGGTGCACGAGCGCCTGCTGGCCGCGCCGGTGAGCCGGGTGGCGCTGCTGCTCGGACGGGTGCTGCGCGACGTGGCGATCATGCTGGCGCAGATGGTGCTCATCCTCGTGCTGGTGGTCCCGTTCGGGTTCCGCGTCCCGGTGGCGGGCGCGGTCGCCGGACTGCTCCTGCTGGCGGTGCTGGGCGTCGGGCTGGCCACGCTGTCCTACCTGACGGCCCTGGCGGTCAGGCGGACGTACGTGTTCGCGCCGGTGCTGCAGACCGTGCTCATGCCGCTGATGCTGCTGTCCGGCGTGCTGCTGCCGATGGACCTGGCGCCGACGTGGCTGTACGCGCTCTCGCGCGCCAACCCGGTGGCGTACGTGGTCGACGCCGAGCGCGCGCTGTTCGCCGGGGAGTGGGGCGCGGCGGTCGGGACCGGCTGGGCGGTCGCGGTGGTGCTGGCGGTCGCGGCGCTGGCCGCGGGGTCGAGGGCGGTGCGGCGCCTGGGCTCCTGACCCGTCGCGGGCCGCCGCCGGGACCCCGGCGGCGGCCCGCCCGTCCGCCTCCCCGCGCCGCGGACCGGAGTGTTCGCCCGGTGTTGGCCGAACTGTCCGCTGAGCGCGGAAAACACGCGCGGCGCGGGGCGTTTGCGCAGCTGGAGGCGGGAATGAGAGGAGGGGGAATCGTGACCGCATCGTTTGCACTCTCAGGGGCCGAGTGCTAAAAAGGGAGCAGGTTAGCACTCGACTTGGCTGAGTGCTAACCGGATCGAGGCTGCGAGACCGCGGCCTTCCGGCAGCAGGGTTGCCGGGGCGTACGCGGTCGTCCGTCGCGGGCGCACGCCTCGTCCCATCGCGTATCAGCCCGGTCACGGGAGGACAAGAACTCAATGGCAGCCAAACTGATCGCGTTCGACGAGGAGGCCCGTCGCGGCCTTGAGCGCGGCATGAACCAGCTCGCTGACGCCGTCAAGGTGACGCTCGGCCCCAAGGGCCGCAACGTCGTCCTGGAGAAGAAGTGGGGCGCCCCCACCATCACCAACGATGGTGTCTCCATCGCCAAGGAGATCGAGCTCGAGGACCCGTGGGAGAAGATCGGGGCCGAGCTGGTCAAGGAGGTCGCCAAGAAGACCGACGACGTCGCGGGTGACGGCACCACCACCGCCACCGTGCTGGCCCAGGCGCTCGTCCGCGAGGGTCTGCGCAACGTCGCCGCCGGTGCCAACCCGGTCGGCCTCAAGCGCGGCATCGAGACCGCCGTGGCTCGCATCAACGAGGAGCTCGGCAACCTCTCCAAGGACATCGAGACGAAGGAGCAGATCGCCTCCACCGCCTCGATCTCCGCCGGCGACCCCCAGATCGGCGAGACCATCGCCGAGGCCATGGACAAGGTCGGCAAGGAAGGCGTCATCACCGTCGAGGAGGGCCAGACCTTCGGGCTGGAGCTCGAGCTCGCCGAGGGTATGCGCTTCGACAAGGGCTACATCTCGCCCTACTTCGCCACCGACCTGGAGCGCATGGAGACGGTCCTCGAGGACCCCTACATCCTCATCGTCAACTCCAAGATCTCGAACAACAACGAGTTCCTGCCGGTCGTCGAGAAGGTCCTGCAGGCCGGCCGTCCGCTGGTCGTCATCGCCGAGGACCTGGAGGGCGGCGCCCTCCAGACGCTGGTCGTCAACAAGATCCGCGGCACCTTCAAGTCCGTCGCCGTCAAGGCCCCGGGCTTCGGTGACCGCCGCAAGGCCCAGCTCGGCGACATCGCCGTGCTGACCGGCGGCCAGGTCATCACCGAGGAGGTCGGCCTCAAGCTGGAGAGCACCGAGCTGGACATGCTCGGCCGCGCCCGCAAGGTCGTCGTCACCAAGGACGAGACCACCATCGTGGACGGCGCCGGTGACGCCACCGCGATCGCCGGTCGCGTGAACGAGATCCGCAACGAGATCGAGCGCACCGACTCCGACTACGACCGCGAGAAGCTGCAGGAGCGCCTGGCCCGCCTGGCCGGCGGCGTCGCCGTCATCAAGGCCGGTGCCGCCACCGAGGTGGAGCTCAAGGAGCGCAAGCACCGCATCGAGGACGCCGTCCGCAACGCCAAGGCCGCGGTCGAGGAGGGCATCCTGCCCGGCGGTGGCGTCGCGCTGCTGCAGGCCAGCGTCCCCGCGTTCGAGAAGCTGGACCTGGAGGGCGACGAGGCCATCGGCGCCGACATCGTCCGCCGCGCCATCGCCGAGCCGCTCAAGCAGATCGCGATCAACGCCGGCCTCGAGGGCGGCGTCGTGGCGGACAAGGTCAAGAACCTGGAGCCCGGGTTCGGCCTGAACGCCGCCACCGGCGAGTACACCGACCTGTTCAAGGACGGCGTCATCGACCCGACCAAGGTCACCCGCTCCGCCCTGCAGAACGCGGCTTCCATCGCTGGTCTGTTCCTGACCACCGAGGCTGTCATCGCCGAGAAGCCGGAGAAGGCCGCCGCTCCCGCCGGCGACCCGACCGGTGGCATGGGCGGCATGGACTTCTAACGAGTCCGTGAGACCGCGGGCCTCCGGGCCCGCGGAGAGGTCCGGATACGCGACCTCGCCCGCGACGACCGGGCGGCTCCTCGGAGCCGCCCGGTTTCGCCGTTCCCGGGGGCGGTCGGCGACGGCGCTGTCCCGGTGGAAAGCCCGGGGTTATTCTGCGAAGTGACGGAGTCGTGCTCGTGGCCCCCCATCAGACCCCCACAACATCGTCGCGCACCGAGTGAACCGCGCCCTGCTCCGTGCCATTCCCGATGACTGGGGCGTCTACCAGACCCTGGGTGTTCAACTGCCGGTTGTCGAACGGCTGTACATGCCGGACCTGGTCGTCATACCGGAGGACGTCGTCCTCGACCCGTCGCGGAGCCCGTGCCCGGGGGACGAGGCGGAACTGGTGGTGGAGATCGTGTCCCGGAGCAGCCGGAACACCGATCGCAAGGCCAAGTTGTGGGGATACGCGCACGCCCCGGTCCCGCTCTACCTGCTCATCGACGCCTGGGACGAGGCGGGCCCCTCGGTCACCCTCTACGAGCAGCCGGGCAACGGCCGCTACAACCACGCGACCACGGTGGACTTCGGCGCCAAGATCCGGCTGCCCGAGCCCTTCGACGCCGAGCTCGACACCTCCCGCTTCCCCGGCCCCGACCAGCGGCCCTCCTGAATTCGCCTCCGTCGCCGTTTCGGTCCGAGCCGCCCTTGCCGAGCCGCGGGAGACCCCCCGTCCTCGCAGCTCGGTACCGGAGGGCGGGCGCCCGGGCCGCACCGGGCGCCCTGACCGCCGGGGCGCGTTTCCCGCAGGGGGCGCCTCCGCTCAGGCCCCGCCGTGCCAGGCCCGCCACAGGCGGGCGTAGGAGCCGTTCCGGCCCAGCAGCTCCTCGTGGCTCCCCAGCTCGCTGATCCGCCCGTCCTCCACCACCGCCACCCGGTCGGCGTCGTGGGCGGTGTGCAGCCGGTGCGCGATGGCCACCACCGTACGCCCCGACAGCACCCCGGCCAGGGAGCGCTCCAGGTGGCGGGCCGAGCGCGGGTCCATCAGCGAGGTGGCCTCGTCCAGCACCAGCACGTCCGGATCGGCCAGCACCACGCGGGCCAGGGCGAGCTGCTGTACGCGGGCCGGGTCCACGGCGGCCTCGCCCGAACCGACCCGGGTGTCCAGCCCGTCCGGGAGCGAGCGCACCCACGCGTCGGCGTCCACGGTGGCCAGCGCCTCCCACAGGCGCTTCCGATCCGCCCCGGCCGCGCCCCCGGGCAGGTCCAGCGCCAGCGCCAGGTTCTCGGCGATCGTCCCCCGGAACACGTGGCTCTCCTGGCTCAGCAGGATCGCCCGTCCGCGCCGCTCCTCGGGGGCCAGCCCGCTCATGGTCACCCCGCTCACCCGCACGCTGCCCGAGGTCGGCGGGTGCACTCCGGCGATCAGCTTGCCCAGGGTGGACTTGCCCGCGCCGCTGGGGCCCACCACGGCCAGGCGCTCACCCGGTTCCAGGACGAGGCCGACGCCGTGCAGCACCTCGTCTTCGGTGTAGGCGAACCGCACGTCCTCCAGCCGGACCTCGCCCGGCCGCGCCGGGACGGGCGAGGCCCGGGCGTCGGGCTCCTCCTCGGCCAGCTCCACGCCCAGCAGCCTGCGCATACTGGTGAACCCCATCATCAGGCTGTCCACCTGGTCCAGCAGCTGGTCCACCGGGCGCCCCATCTGGGCGGTCAGGAAGACCGCGGTGGCGATCCCGCCGACGCTCAGGGACCCCTGCGCGTGCAGCAGGCCGGCGGCCAGGAACGTCATGGCGACCGGGAAGAGGTAGCCGAACTCCAGCTGCGGGTACCACACGCACCGCAGCCACAGCGTGTACCGCTCCGCCGCGTAGGCGCGGGCCACCCGGCGGTCGTTGAGCGCTATCCGGCGGACCTGGCGGCCCAGCGACTCGATCGTGTGCGCGCCCTCCACGGTGTCGGTCAGGCTCTGGGTCAGCTCCGAGTACGTGGCCAGCTCGCGCACGTAGCCGTCCGGCGCCCGCCGGGCGTACCAGCGCGTGCTCACCCACAGCACGAGCACCGAGGGCGCCCAGGCCAGGAGCAGCGCCGGATGCAGGACGGCCAGCGCACCGGTGATGGCCACCACGGTCACCGTGCTCACCGCCATCACCGGCACCGACACGCGCACGGTGTGACTCAGGTGGCCGATGTCGCGTCCGGTGCGCGCCACCAGGTCACCGGTCCCGGCCCGTTCGACCACACCGACCGGCAGCCGGAGCACCGCGCGCACGAACTCCTCGCGCAGCTCCGCGAGCAGGGTCTCGCCGAAGCGGATCGAGGCGGCCACCGAGGCCAGCGTGAACCCGGCGTGGAGGACCAGGGAGAGCACGATCAGCACGGCGAGCAGGTCGACGCGGCCGGGGGAGCCCTGCGCGCGCACGGTGTCGATGATCACGCCGAGGATCCACGGCGCGCCCAGCGCGCACGAAGCCGCCGCCCCGTACAAGCCCACCACGGCGGCGAACAGGCGGCCGTGCTCGCGTCCGGTGCGGCGCAGGCGGCGCCACACCGCGGTCACCGGCGCGACCGGCAGCCCCGGGGCGTGGTGCTCCGACGGTGCCCCGGGCTGGCCGGGGGCGTCGGCGCGGTCGGTGGTCTGGGTCATGGCGTCCCCTCCGGGGCGACGGCGCGCAGGACGGTGGCGGTGTAGCGGTCGCAGGTGGCGAGGAGCTCCCGGTGGGTGCCCTCGGCCACGAGGCGGCCCTCCTCGACGTACTGCACGTGGTCGGTGTGGTCGAGCATGAGGGGGCTGGTGGTGACCAGGGCGGTCGTGCGCCCCGCGCGCTCGGCGGGAAGCCGGGCGGCGACGGCGGCCTCGGAGTGGGCGTCCACGGCCGAGGCGGGCTCCACCAGGACGAGGACCTCCGGGTCCAGGGCCAGCGCCCGGGCCAGCCGCAGCCGCTGCTGCTGGCCGCCGGAGTACTCGCGTCCGCGCTCGGTGAGCGGGGCGTCCAGCCCGGCGGCCGACTGGCGGACCACGTCTTCGGCGTGCGCGGCGCGCACGACCTCGGCGAGGCGCTCGTCGGGGAGCCCCCCGTCGGGGGAGAGCTCCTCGCGCAGGGTTCCGGAGAACAGGTGCGCGTCGTTGGCGGCGACCAGGACGCGCTGGCGCACCCGGGCCAGGGGCAGGTCGCGCAGGCGCACCCTCCGGCCGGTGCCGCGCTCGACGAGCGCGGCGTCGGCGCCCTCCTCGTCCCGGTAGCGGCCCAGGCGCTCGGCGACCGCGGTCGCGTCGGCCGGGTCGGCGCAGACCACGCCGGTGGTGCGCAGGGCGGCCACGGTCACGCCGCTGCCCGGGTCGTACAGGTCGCAGGGGCCGG
The DNA here is from genome assembly GCF_009830945.1 of Nocardiopsis sp. FR4. Classification (GTDB taxonomy): domain Bacteria; phylum Actinomycetota; class Actinomycetes; order Streptosporangiales; family Streptosporangiaceae; genus Nocardiopsis. The sequence continues at coordinate 83,418 of NZ_ML776456.1, forward strand.
TCGGTTCCGGCTCGGGGCGCTCGGGGTCGGGGTGGTCGTGCTCCAGCCGCAGTACGCGCACCACGCGTCCCGCGGCCACCCGGGCGGAGACGAGCATGGACGCCGAGCGCATGAGGTGGCGCACCGAGGCCGCCAGCGTGCCGGTGTAGCCGTAGAAGGCCACCAGCTGTCCGACGGTGATCTCCCCGACCAGGGCCAGGCGGGCGCCGTACCAGACGATCCCGACCAGCAGCAGCCCCGGGTAGAACTCGCGCAGGGCCTGGAGTGCGGCGTCCGCCCAGCCCACGCGCACGGCGGCGGAGCGGACCCGCTGGGAGGAGGCCCGGTACCGGTGTTCCACGGTCCGCTCGCCGCCCACGCCGCGGAGCACGCGCAGGCCCGCTACCAGGTCGGAGGCCAGGGTGGTCAGCTCCGCCTGCCGGTCCCGCTGGTACTCCTGGCGGCGGGAGAACAGCCGCAGCACGGGCGCCATGCCCCCGACGATGAGCGGCACCGCCACCAGCACCACCAGGCCGAAGGTGGCGTGCGAGGTGAGCATGAGGACGCTGACCGCAGCCAGCGACACGAGCGTGGACAGGATGAGACCCGCGGACTCGTAGAAGTCGCCGATCCGGTCGATGTCCTCGGTTCCCACGGCCACCACCTCGCCCGAGGGCAGGCGGCGGGTGAGGGTGGGGCCCATGCGCACCGCGTGGTTCGTGACCACCTGGATCGTGCGGTAGGCACAGGCGTACCAGTTGAAGGCCTCGGCCCGGTGCGCGACGGGGATCAGCGCCACGGCGGCCAGGGCGAGCGCGGCGAGGACGCCGAACCAGGCCAGGAGGGCACCGGTGTCGCCCCGGACCGCCCCGGAGTCCAGGGCGGTGCCCAGCGCGGCGGAGGTGAGCACCGAGCAGACCATGTAGCCGCCGAGGGCCGTTCCCGACCACAGCAGTGAGGGCCACTCCCTCAGGGCGAGCCACCACAGGAACCGGCCGGGGGACCTGGAGTCGGGGACCCCGGGAGGTTGGGGAAGGATACGCACAGTATCCGAACTGTAATCAGGGGATCGCGCCGGAACCACTGGTTTTCCGGCGGGAGGGACCGCTCCGGGAGGAGGGCGGAACCGTCAGCGGACGGTGCCCTCGGCGTGCAGCAGTTCGATGAGGCGGCGCACGGCCGGTGCGCAGCGGTCGCGCTCGGCGAAGCCGATCCACGCCAGGTCGGCGATCTCGTTGTCCACCGCGATGTCCCCGTCGTACTCGGCGGTGTGGCACGACAGGCGCACCCGCGTGCCGGGGGCCTGGGCGTGGGCCACCTCGTCGATCACCGCCACCCGCCGCACGGTGTCCGGGCGCAGGACCACGCTGACCTCCTCCCGGGCCTCACGCGCCACCGCCTCCTCGTCGCTCTCGCCGGGTTCGCGCTTGCCGCCGGGCAGGTAGAACAGGTCCACCCCCGCGGTCCGGACGCACAGCAGACGCCCCTCACGGACGTGGACCCAGGCCAGGGCGTCGATGACGGCGGCGGGGGAGGACGGGGTGGATGACATGGGACCACCCTATGGCAGGGGGAAGAGGTCACCTTTGGGAAAAGTGCCCGTTACCCCCCTGGGTTCGGAGGACTCCGGCGGGTAACCTGACGGCGCTTGGGAGCGCTCCCAGGCATCTGTCCGACACCCGACGACACGGAGGTCCCGGGGGTACCACGGGGGAACGCACAACCAAGGAAAGGCTCATGTCCCGCACACGCATAGCCATCGGAGCCGTACTCGGCTCCCTGTCCGCGCTGGTCACCGGAGCGGCACTGCTCAGCATGTCGCCCGCCTCGGCCGCGGCGTCCGATTTCTACGTCAACCCCAACACGTCGGCGGCCGTCTGGGTCCGGGAGAACCCGGGCGACCCCAGGGCCGACGTCATCCGCGACCGCATCGCCTCGGTCGCCCAGGCCACCTGGTTCACCCAGCACAACCCCGGCACGGTCCGCGGCGAGGTGGACGCCGTGGTCACCGCCGCCCAGGCCCAGGGCCAGACGCCCATCCTGGTGGTCTACAACATCCCCGGCCGCGACTGCGGCAACCACAGCGGGGGCGGGGCGCCCAGCCACGACGCCTACCGCGCCTGGGTGGACGAGGTGGCCGCCGGACTGGAGGGCCGCCCCGCCACCATCGTCCTGGAACCCGACGCCCTCCCGCTGGTGAGCGGCTGCAGCGACCCGTCCGACCTACTGGCGTCCATGGCCCACGCGGGCAAGGCGCTCAGGGCGGGCTCCTCCCAGGCCCGGGTCTACTTCGACATCGGGCACTCGGCCTGGCTCAGCCCGGGACGGGCGGCGGAGCTGCTCAACGGCGCCGACATCGCCAACAGCGCCCACGGCGTCGCCACCAACACCTCCAACTACAACTGGACCAACGACGAGATCGCCTTCGCCGAGGCCGTGATCGCCGCCACCGGCGTGCAGGGCCTCGGGGCCGTCATTGACACCAGCCGCAACGGCAACGGCCCCGCCCCCGACGGCGAGTGGTGCGACCCGCCCGGTCGGATGATCGGCCGCCCCAGCACCACCAACACCGGGCACCCGCTGGTCGACGCCTTCGTCTGGACCAAGCTGCCCGGTGAGGCCGACGGCTGCATCGCGCCCGCCGGACAGTTCGTGCCCCAGGCCGCCTACGACATGGCGGTGAACGCGCCCGAGCCCCCGGACGAGCCCACCGACCCGGGCGAGGACCCCAGCGACGAGCCGACCGATCCCCCCGCGGGCGACGGCTGCACGGCCGAGTACCGGATCGTCAGCGACTGGGGCAGCGGCTTCCAGGCGGCGGTGAAGGTCACCGCCGACTCCGTTCTCAGCGGCTGGACCGTGACGTGGTCCTACACCGACGGCCAGCGGATCAGCCAGGGCTGGAACGCCGACATCTCCTCCAGCGGTTCCCAGGTCACCGCCTCCGACCTGGGCTGGAACGGTTCCCTCGGCGCCGGTGACAGCGCCGAGTTCGGGTTCACCGGAACGCACGGCGGCACCAACGGTGTGCCCGCCGTGACCTGCTCCGCGGACTGACCGTAACCCGGCACGGCGGGGTGGGACGCGGACACCCGCGTCCCGCCCCGCCCCTCCTCCCCACCGGCCCCGCACCCGGTGGCCGTGTGCGGCCAAGGGGGCCAAACCCCCCTCCCGCCGCGCGCCGACGCACTAACATCCCCCGTGTCGGCGGCGGCGAACCGGTCGGCCCCGGACCCCTCCGGGCCCGGCCGCCAGGGAGGTTGCGGAGAGGTGTACGGCATGGCGGTGGCGGACACGACGGCGCGGAGGGGCACGACCCTCCTGGGGGACAGCTCCTGCGGGGGCTTCCCGCCGCAGACCGCGGCCCAGCGCGAGGCCCGCGAACAGGCCCACAACCTCTACAGCGCCGCCGTCGGCGCGTGCCTGAGCCGGGTCGGCTCCGACCCCGGACTCCGCGAGCGCGCGGCCGCACTCCTGGCGGAGGAGGCCCGGCTGCCCTTTCTCACCCCCGAGGAGGTCGACCGCGTCAACCGGGAGCTGCCCGCGACCGTCGCCGAACTGCGGGCCGAGCCGGTGCGCCCCCGCGACGGTGCCACCCCCCAGGACCCCGGCCGGACCCTGACCGACGCGGACCTGGCCGAGCTGTTCGACCTCGCGCTGCGCGAACGCCTCACCGGGGCGGCGCGCGAGGAGCCCCGCCTCCTGCTCCTGGGCGGCCAGCCCGGTTCGGGAAAGTCCACCCTGCAGCGCCTCCTGCCGCCCGTCCTGCCCGAGGGGACCGTCAGCTACGACGGCGACGACCTGCTGCGCCTGGCGCCCGACTACGAGTGGGCGATGGCCGCCGACGACCGCGCGGCCTCCGCCTCGCTGGCCCGGCAGGTCGGCGGACTGCACGGGCTCGCTATGGAGCACGTCCGCGCGGGCCGGGCGGACGTGGTGTGCAGCCACCCCCTCGGCCGTGCCGACTGGGCGGCCTCCTGGGTGGAGGGCTTCCGCGACGCCGGTTACCGGGTGGAGGTCGCCTTCGTGGCCACCCACACCTCCAACAGCAGGTTCGCCGTCGCCGACCGCTACGCGCGGGCCCGCGCGCACCAGGGCTTCGGCCGCTGGACGCCCGAGTCCGACCACGATCGCTTCTACCTGGGCCTGCCCAACACCGTGGAGTTCCTGGAGACCCACCAGCTCGCGGACTCCGTCTACGTCCTCTCCCGCGACGGCGAGGTGCTCTACGCCAACCACCTGGAGGTGGGTGCCTGGCGGAACGAGCCGTTCGGCAGGATCGCCCTGGAGGCCGAGCGCGGACGCCGGGAGCTGTGGCACGCGGAGGAGGCGCCCCCGGGCGCGGTCAGCGTGCTTCCGGCGAACTGACCCGCCCCCGGGCGGCGACCCGGCCCATGGCCTCCCGGTCCTCCTCGCCGAACCGCTCCTCCAGGTCCTCGGGGCTGGCGTCCAGGTCGATCCGGGCGACCGGCACCCCGCGCGCGGACTCGATGGCGCCCAGCCGCCGCAGCGCCCGGTCCCCCGCGTAGCGGACCAGCTCCCCCGGAGACAGCTCGTAGCGCTGGGAACCGGGGTCGTCCGAGGGCTCCTCGCCCCGCTCGACCGTGGCCATCACGTACGGCAGCAGCTCGTCCAGCCGCTCGCGCACCACGTCCCAGTTCGCGTCGTCGGCCGCCACGTGGCGCCGGCACGTGAAGGTGCCCCACGCCATGTGGCGCCGTTCGTCGTCGCCGATCCGCCGCACGACCTCCCGCATGCCCGGAAAGATCCCCCGCGCGGCGCACACGTGGTTCCACGCGTAGTACCCGGTCAGGGCCAGCGACCCCTCGATGACGTGGTTGTAGGTCACCGAGGCCCGCACCTGGTTGCGCGGGCTCGGGTCCTCCAGCAGCCGGTCCAGCGCACCGGGCAGCTCCTCGTAGAACAGCGCCCGGTAGCCGGGGTTGGCGTCGACGTACCCGTGCAGGTCCTCCCGCACCCCGATCGCGTCCAGCCACAGCCGGAACGCCTGGACGTGCTTGGCCTCCTCGAAGGCGAACTGGGCCAGGTACATCTCGTCGCCCAGCCTGCCCTCGGCCGCCATGGCCCGCACGAAGGGCTGGATGTCCTCGGTGACCGCCTCCTCGCCCGCCACGAAGAAGGCGCACAGGCGCAGGATGCGCGTTCTGGCGGCCTCGCCCAGTCCCTTCCAGTCCTCGGCGTCCCGGCTCAGGTCGATGTCGGCCGGGTCCCAGAACCTGGCGTTGCCCTTGGCGAAGAGCCGGAGCGGCAGGGAGTCCCAGTTCAGACCGCCGCCGCGCAGGGAGTGGAAACCGGTGCGCCGCTCCGCGGAGGGCGGGGCGGAAGGGCCGGGGGCGAGGGTGCTCTCGGGGGCGGGGGACTCGGGCATGGGTGACCTCCTGGGGGCTGTCGTGCCCTCATGATTGGACACGAGTGGGGTTCGTGTAAAGGGCGCGGAACGGCACCGGGGAACGCCGATACGCGCCCGGAGAGGGGGAAACCGGGATCCGGTCGGCGTCCTTGCTGATCCGCCTCCTCCGAAACGGTACGGTCAGGGAGTACCGACCGCACCGAACGATCGGGGAACGACGTGTTCTGTGGTGATCCCGGCACCTCCGGCTACACCGCGTGCGCCGCCCAGACCCAGCTCTTCGCGCTGGCCTCCGCCATCCCCGCGCTGCTCGGCCTGGCCCTCCTCGTGGCCGCCTTCGCCGCGCCCTCCGTGCGGGGCGACCGCGTCCTGCGCACCCGCACCCTCAGCTACTCCCTCGTGGCCTGGGTGATCGCGGCGGGCACCTACGTCATGGGCGTCCTGCCCTCCGTCTGAGCCGGGTCAGAGCTCCTCGCCGGAGAGCAGGTCGGCGGCGTCGGTGATCCGGTAGGCGTACCCCTGCTCGGCCAGGAAGCGCTGCCGGTGCGCCGCGTAGTCCTGGTCGAGCGTGTCCCGGGCGACCACGGCGTAGAAGCGGGCGGCGCGGCCGTCGGCCTTGGGGCGCAGCACCCGGCCCAGCCGCTGGGCCTCCTCCTGGCGCGAGCCGAAGGAGCCGGACACCTGCACCGCGACCCCCGCCTCGGGCAGGTCGATGGAGAAGTTCGCGACCTTGGACACCACCAGCGTCCGCAGGTCCCCGGCGCGGAAGGCGTCGAAGAGCCGCTCGCGCTCCTTGTTGCGGGTCTCGCCCTTGACCACCGGCGCGCCCAGCGACTCGCCGAGTTCGTCCAACTGGTCGATGTAGGAGCCGATCACCAGCACCTGTTCGCCGGAGTGGCGCTCCACGATCTCCCGGACCACGGAGGTCTTGGTCTCCGACGAGGCGCAGAACCGGTAGCGGTCCTCCGGCTCCGCGGTCGCGTAGGCCAGCCGCTCGGACTCCGACAGGTCCACCCGGACCTCCACGCAGTCCGCCGGGGCGATCCACCCCTGGTTCTCCATGTCCTTCCACGGGGCGTCGTAGCGCTTGGGGCCGATCAGCGAGAACACGTCGCCCTCCCGGCCGTCCTCGCGCACCAGGGTCGCGGTCAGGCCCAGGCGCCGCCGGGCCTGGAGGTCGGCGGTCATGCGGAAGATCGGAGCGGGCAGCAGGTGCACCTCGTCGTAGACCACGAGCCCCCAGTCGCGGGCGTCGAACAGCTCCAGGTGCGTGTAGACGCCCTTGCGCCGGGCCGCCATCACCTGGTAGGTCGCGATCGTGACCGGACGGATCTCCTTGCGGCTGCCGGAGTACTCGCCGATCTCGTCCTCGGTCAGCGAGGTGCGCCGCAGCAGCTCCGTCCGCCACTGGTGCACGGAGACGGTGTTGGTCACGAGGATCAGCGTGGTCGCGCCGGTCATGGCCATCGCCGCCGCGCCGACCACGGTCTTGCCCGCGCCGCAGGGCAGCACCACCACGCCGGACCCGCCCGCGTGGAAGCTCTCCGCCGCCTCGCGCTGGTAGCCGCGCAGCTCCCAGCCGTCCTGGACCAGGTCGATCCGGTGCGCCTCGCCGTCCACGTACCCGGCGAGGTCCTCGGCGGGCCAGCCGATCTTCAGCAGGGCCTGCTTGAGGTTGCCCCGCTCGCTCGGGTGCACGGCCACGGAGTCCCCGCCCAGCCGCTCGCCCAGCATCCCGCCGAGCCTCCTGGAGCGGACCACCTCCTCCAGGACCGCACGGTCGGAGGACTCCAGGACCAGGCCGTGCACCGGGTCGCCGACCAGCCGCAGCCGTCCGTAGCGGTCCATCGTCTCGGCGATGTCCACCAGCAGGGAGTGCGGCACCGGGAACCTGGAGAACCGGATGAGCGCGTCCACCACCTGCTCGGCGTCGTGCCCGGCGGCGCGGGAGTTCCACAGCGCCAGCGGGGTGATCCGGTAGGTGTGCACGTGTTCGGGAGCCCGCTCCAGCTCGGCGAAGGGCGCGATGGCCCGCCGGCACTCGTCGGCGAGCTCGTGGTCGACCTCGAGCAGGAGCGTCTTGTCGGACTGGACGATCAGGCAGGACACACGGACCTTCAATCTCACGGGTCGGGGGCGGTCCCAGGTGCAACGACTTCGGACCCCCGATCATGCCCCGGGAGCATAACCCCCGGGGCGCCGGGCCCGGACGCCGGGCGGTGCCCGGACGCTAGGCGGTGGCCACCGCGATCACGATGACCACCGCGCAGAGGACGATCAGGCCCACGCTGACACCGTTGGCGATCCACGCGTTGCGGACGTCGCGCCCGGCCTTCTCCGGGTCCGAGGCGGACGAGAGTGCCATCGAGGCGAAGACGATCCCGCCGATGGAGGGCAGGGCACAGCAGGACAGGACCATGAGGATGGACACCACCAGGGCCGCGATGGCGCCGCCCTGGTGGGGAGGGGGGCCGTACGCGGGGTACCGGGGTCCGATCGTGTAGGGGCCCGCCGGGTCCTGGTGGGGCGGGACTCCGTAGCCGCTCGCGGGGCCGTATCCGCCGTACCCGCCGGTCGGGTCCTTGTAGGGCTCGGCGCCGTACTGGTTCGGCGCGCCCGCGTACGGGTCGTCGGGGGGACCGGTGCGCCAGTTCTCACTCAAGGTCGTGGCTCCATGGCTCGTGCGGCGCCGGGGCGCCGGTGGGGAAGGGGAGGGGCGCGGGCTCAGTAGGTGAGGAGGAACATCACCGCGAAGATGACCGCCAGCGGGATCGTGAACAGGACGAACAGGGCGGCGTAGGCGAAGGTGCAGGCCCAGGTGTAGCGGATGTACCGCTCCACCGCCGCGGGGTCGGCGAGCCTGGTCAGGGCCGCGATGCCGAAACCGATCCCGGGCAGGTTCACCGCCAGCAGGAAGAACCAGTATTCCAGGTAGACCATCAGGGCCGGACCGGCCACGCTGAGCACCGCCACCACCAGCGCCGCCACCGCGCCGCCCACGCGGGCGGGGGGACCGGCCGGGGCGGGCGCTCCCGGCGGCTGGGCCGGGTCCGTCGGCGGGGGCGCCGACAGTTCCCGGAGCCCCGTCGGCTCCCGCCGCGCGGGGGAGGCGAGCGGTCCGCGCGGCGCCGCGGCGGAGGACGCGGGAGCGGAGCCGTGCTCCCTCTCCCAGAAGGCCCTGGGGCCGCCGCTGCCGTTCGTCACCACGTGCCCTGTCTCCCCGTCACCTGTCGCGTACCCGCGTTCGCACCCTGTGCAGAGGCGTTGCCCGTCGGGCGGGTTCGCCAAACACCGCTCAGTAGTTGTTGACCGGTACGATCCCCCCGATCCACGAGCCCGCCTGGGTGAACACCACCAGGGTCAGCACCGCCATCACGAAGAGCATCACCCCGGCCGCGCCCAGGCAGTACCAGGAGTAGCGGGTCAGCGTCTCTGCCTGGACCGGGCGCCCCCGGTCGCGCGCGTGCGCGGCGCGCACCGCGAACACGATCCCGGCGATGCCGAACAACCAGTTCGCGCAGCACACGAAGGTCACGGCGTGCAGGATCAGGGCCATCGTCGAACTGCTGGAGCCGCCCGGCACCCGGCGGTCCCCGAGCTCCGCCCCGCGCCCGTCGCGCTCGGACTCCCGCTCGTCGCGGTCGTGTTCGGACTCGCGGCTCCTCCCGCGCCCGCGGTCGTCACCGCGGCCGTGCTCGCGGGGGGACGATGCCCCGGGGGGCAGCGATGCGTTGCTCATGGGGGTTCTCTCGCTGTCGGTGGGTGACCAACTCGACTCCAGCCTAGCCCGCCGGTTCGCGCCCGTCCCGCACGCGACCGTCGCGGGCTCCACCGGAGGGACCGGTGAGGGCACCCCGACACCGGGCCGGGGACGGTTCGGGGGAGGTCTCGGTGGGGTCCCCGATGGACCGGCCGCGGATCCGGGCGGATGCTGACGGCATGAACCTCGCGCACACGAACGCCACGACGGGCAGGGCACGCCCCCACCTCCTCGTCCGGGTCGCCGTCGTCATGGCGGCGACCCTCCTGGTGTGGCAGGTCATGGGGTGGATCAGTGATCGTCTCCCGGAGGGGCCCCAGGCCGGACTCCGGCACTGGGTGAACGCCCTCACGGTGTTCGTGCTGGCCGTGCCCGTGGTCTGGCTGGCCCGCCGGTACCTGGACCGGCGGCCGTGGAGCGGGCTCCTCCTGGCCGGCCGGGGATGGGCGCCGCCGTTCCTGGTGGGCGCCGCCTCCTGGCTCGTGCCGGGCCTCCTGGGGCTCACGGCGGTCCTCCTGTCCGGAGCGGTGGAGGCCGTCCCCAACCGGCCCGCGGCCGAGGCCGCGGCGGTCGTGGCCGCACTCGTGGTCCTGGTGCTGCTGTTCGAGGCCGTGCCCGAGGAGCTGATCTTCCGCGGCTACCTCTTCCGCAACCTCAACACCGCCCTGCCGGGATGGCTCACGGTGCTGGCCCAGGCCGCGCTCTTCACCCTCTTCGGGCTGGCGCTGTGGATCCCCTCCGCGGGCTGGGGTGTGCTCCCCGAACGGCTCCCGCTGTTCTTCGGCATGGGTGTGGTCCTGGGCTGCCTGCGCCTGGTCACGGGGAACGTGTGGGCCTGCGTGGGCTTCCACGTGGCCTTCCAGACCGTCGCCCAGGCCCTGCTCACGGGGTACCTGTTCACGATCGGGGGAGAGGAGGGACTCATGATGCTGGCGGTGTTCGCCAGCCCCTTCGTGTTCGCCGTCCCGGTGGCCATGCTCCTCACCCGCGACACCGGCACCGGACGGTGGAGCGGACGCGTCCCCGACCCGGCCCGGACCTCCTGACACCGGTGGAGGACGGCGGGGCGGCGAAGGAGCGCGGCCTCAGTTCCGCCGGGTGTCCTCCGTCCGGGCGTCCTCCGCCGCCGGGGGGTCGGTCTCCAGCTCGGCCACCGCGGTCACCCGGTGCACGGCGAACCGGTGCACGGCCGCCCGCGTGGCGTCGTAGGCGGTCAGGAAACCGCCGTCCACCCCCGACGGTTCCACGATCCGGCTCACCTGGCGGCCGTCGGTGTCGGTGTAGCCGATCCACACCCGGCGCCCCTCGCGCGCGGCCCCGGCGAGCACCTCCAGCACCGCCGCCGAACGCGAGCCGGGCGGACCGTCCTCGGGCAGCGGGACCGGCCTGCGGGCCGCCGTGGCCGCCTCGTCGCCGGCGCGCAGGGCGCGTACGGCGGCGTCGGCCGTCTCCCTCCGCTGGACGCCCTCCCCCGGCCCGGGCGGGACCCCGACCGGGTCCGCGCGCCGCGCCTCGGGGCGGCCCAGGCGCATCGCGCCGTCCCCGCCCTCGGGCACCGGGTGATACCCCAGCTGGCGCAGTCGCTCCACCAGTGCCGCCCGGCTCACCCGGCTCGCCACCACGGTCGGAGCCAGCCGCAGCAGCCCCAGGTCCTGGGCCCGGCGGTCGCTGACCAGTTCCTCCAGCAGGGCGGGTTCGTCGCAGCGCAGGTAGCTCGACGCGGTTCCCGCCCGCAGCCGGCCGTGCCGTCGCCCCACGTCCGAGACCAGGTACCGCAGCGCCTGGGGGATCGGGGTGCGCGAGTGCCGTTCCAGCAGTGCGGTGATGTCGGCCACGCCCCGGCCGGCGTCCAGCGCCCGGCGTACCGAGTCCTCGCTGAACCGGTACACCGTGGCCCCGCCCGTGGACTCCACGTCGGCGACCAGCGCCAGCTCCCGGGCCAGCCCGGTCACCAGGGGCCCCGGGGCCACCGCGGTCAGGTCGCCCTGCACCAGCACGTAGTCCAGGGGCTTGGGCAGCTCCCCGGCCAGGATCCGCGCGGCGGACTCCTCGTCCCCCTCCAGCAGCGGCCGGACGTGGTCGGCCAGCGCGCCGAGCCCGGTCAGGCCGAGCACCGCCGCCTCGGCCGAGGCGGCCGCCACGAGTTCGGCGTAGACGGGGGACTGGCGGCGCGGGCGGCGCCAGGCCAGGCGCGCCGACAGCGAGTCCGCCAGCGGCGCGAACCCCGGGTCGGCGGTGCCCAGCTCCTCCAGCAGGTCGCGTCGGGCCTGGGCTGCGGCCGGGCGCACCAACCCCGGGCCGAGCAGGTTGCGCACCCGCCCGCCCGAGTCGCGCGAGCCCGCCAGCGCGGCCACCCGGTCGCTCTCCAGCCACGCCGCCGCCAGCCGCAGCCACCGGCGCTCGGGCGGGCTCTCCCGCCACAGGTCGTACGCGCGGGTGGGCAGCCACTCGCCCTCGATCCGGTCGTCGGTACCGAGCAGCCCCGCCGCGTGCGCGGCCTCCACGAGCAGGGCGGCGGTGGACTCGTCGGTCTCCATCACCCGCGCCGCCCGGCGCAGGTCGCGCACCCCCATGCCGCCGTTGCGCAGCACCGCGGCCGGGTCCTGCGACCAGTGCTCCAGCAGCTCCTCCACCGAACGCAGCACCGTGAACGCCTGCCCGGCGGCCGCCCGGGAGACGGTCTCCGCGGAGTGCCCGGTGCCCGCGAACGACGGCGGCTCGATGGTCACCTCGCGGAACAGCGGGCCCGAGCGCAGGAACAGCCCCACCTCGCGCGGCAGCGTCAGGGTGTCGTCCCCGCTGGGCAGCAGCAGGGCGCGGGCGATGAGCGCGTCGACCGGCGAGGCCGCGCTGGACAGGTCCACCTCGCGCCGGGCGTCGGAGACGGTCCCGTGCGGCGGCCCCCACGCCATGCTGTCCAGCAGCCTGCGGGCCTGGGTGTCCTCGCCGACCTGGCCGACCAGCGCCGCCACCCGCCCCGGATCGGACAGCAGCGCGGCCACCGCCTCCACGGGGGTGCTCGCGGTGCTGTCGGGGGCGAGGTCGTCGGCGAGCCGCTTGGCGGCGCCGGGCGGCAGCGCGGCCAGCAGCACCCGGGCGGGCGGGCCGAGCTGCGCGGGGTGGGGCAGCACGTCCCGCAGCACCTGCACGGGGCGCAGCCGTCCCCGGTCGGGCCAGACCAGAGCCAGCCCCAGCAGGGTGTCCAGCGCGCGGGAGAGCGGGTCCTCCCGCCCCGCGGGGGGCGGGTCCAGGCGCAGCGCCCCGGCCAGGTCGGCCGCGGGCACGCCCACGGGTTCGCTGAGCCGGTCGTCGCCGAGCGCGACCACCGCCTCCAGGACCTGGAGGGTGAACCGGTCCAGGCGCTCCAGGACCCGCAGCACCGTGTTGCGGGTCGTGGCCCGGGAGGCGAGCGCGCCGATGTCGGCCGGGACCGGCCGGGCCAGGTCGGGGCGGGCGCGCAGGAGCTCGGAGAGCTCGGCGTCCGACCGGCCGCGCAGCCAGGAGGTGAACGTGGGAGGACGGTGCGGTCCGGGGGCCGCGTCGTCCCCCGGGGCCGAGACGTCCGCGTCGGACGGTGCGTTGTCGGTCATCGCCTCAACGCTAAGCGATTCCCGCCCCGGTGTTCGCGCGAGTCCGCTTTGTCCTCGTGTGACGTCCGGTGCCACACCGTATTCGACCCACGCGATCGCGGGCCGATGCCGAAGGCCGTGCCCGAAACACGGGAAAGGAGCTTAAAAGCCAGGTCATCGTAGGCCAATATGGGTTCATGACCCAGCGCTCGGAGCAACTGGTACTGGACTATCTGTCCGAGGTCGGCCTGGAACTGCACGGTCGGATGACCGCGCGGGAGCGCACCGCCTACCTCGCGGGTGTGCGCTCGCGCATCGACGCCCGCCGCGCCGCCGCGGGCCGGGACGACGCGGACACCGTGCGGGGGATCCTCAGGGGCCTGGGGACGCCGCGGGACCTGGTCGAGCGGGAGCTCTCCGGCCGCGACCTCGACATCGAGGACGACGAGCTGATCCCGCCCAGGCCGCGCCACGCCGACCGGCCGCCGCCGCCCTGGCGGGGCGGGCCCAGCCGCGGCCTGATGTCCCTGGTCGAGGGGCCCCGCCAGACCGAGGTGCACATCCGGGGCCGCCGCGCGGACCGTGCGGGGGAGCCCGCGCCGAACCCCGGGCCCCTGCGCGGCCTGGCCTCCGTCGTGCGGCACACCCCGGCCGAGGCCGTCGCCCTGGCCCTGCTCCTGGTGTCGGCGCCCTGGTGGTGGAACCTGTCCTTCCTGTGGGTGCTCAGCGCCGCCCTGATCCTGCTCAGCCAGGTGTGGCGGGGCCGGGACAAGTGGATCGGCGCGGGCCTGCCCCCGCTGGCCTGCGCGGTCGGGATGGCCCTGTGGGGCGGTGAGGCCGAGTTCGTCGACCAGTACGTCCAGGAGTCCCTGGCCGGGACCGGCGTCGTCGGGCTGGGCCTGGCCTCCCTGGTGTGCGCGGTCTACCTCTACCCCAGGGCCCTGGGCGCGGCCCGGGCCGCGGAGGCCTCCGCGCGGACCTGAGGCCGAAGCCGACGCCCTCCGCCGCGTCCTCCCTGCTCAGGGGCCGCCTCCCGGGTCATTGCTTGGCAAACGCTGGGGAATAACCTTTTCCGGTCGGCACGTGACCGTGCGTCCCGACACGCGGATTCGGGTAGTCATGTCGGTACACCGCCTCTTTCGCTTCAGGCGGTCGCGTCAGTACCGGTGACCCGGTCTCCAGCCCGGTCGCCACCCTGCGTCGAGGCGGCCCGCGTTCTCCGCCGAGTCCCGTCCCACGCTCCGCACCCAGCGGATGAGGGGCCGCCGCCGACGCCGAGGCCCGGATGATCCGCATCCGGGCCTCGTCGCGTGCCCGGGCCCCCGCGTGCCGAGCCCCGTGACTTATGCCCTCGCGCCGGTCAGCCCCCGGGCACTACCTTGGATACACCCATGGAAACCAGGGGCGCTCCGGGAACGGGCGGACGGCGCGGATCCCACCGTGCCCCTCTCCTCCCGGGCGCACGTCACTGAAAGCATGAGGTCACCAGGTGCCCACCGGCAAGGTCAAGTGGTACGACGGCGAAAAGGGCTTCGGCTTCCTCACCCGCGACGACGGCGGTGAGGTGTTCGTGCACTCCTCCTCTCTTCCCAACGGCACCACGTCACTGCGCCCCGGCCAGCGGGTCGAGTTCGGCGTGGCCGAGGGACGCAAGGGCGCGCAGGCGCTCCAGGTCAAGCTCCTGGAGACCCAGCACTCGGTGGTCAAGGCGCGGCGCAAGAAGCCCGACGAGATGGTGGTCATCACCGAGGACCTCATCAAGCTGCTGGAGGGCCTGTCCAACGGCTACCGCCGGGGCCGCCACCCCGAGCGGCGGGAGGCGGCCAAGATCGCCTCCGTGCTGCGGGTGGTCGCCGACGACCTGGAGGCCTGAGCGGCGGCCGGGGCCCCGGACCGGCGCTCCGAGCGCGCCGTGTCCGGGCCCCGGTCCGATCAAGAGCTGGTATCGGGCGAACCTTGACCCTCGTTGTGGTCAAATCGGTGCCGCCGATCAGTGAGAATGGGAAACGTGAGCCCTTCTCGACGTTCTCCTGTACCGGACAAGGCATGTTTCGAGGCGGTGGATCTGGCCCGGTCGGTGGCAGCCGAGGCCGGGCGGCCCGAATGGGTGGGTGAGCACCTCACCCCGCAGGTCGAGGACACACGCCTGGTCACCCACTACTTCACCTGCCTGGACCCCGCCTACCCGGGGTGGAACTACGCCGTCACCGTGGTCCGCGCCGCGCGCGCCAAGCAGGTCACGGTCAACGAGGTCGTTCTGCTGCCCGGTGAGGGCGCCATCGTCGCGCCCGAGTGGGTTCCGTGGAAGGACCGGCTGCGCCCCGGCGACGTCGGCGTGGGCGACCTGCTGCCCACCGACGAGGACGACGAGCGCCTCGTGCCCGGCTACGCCCAGGTGCCCGACGACGAGCTGGACGAGGAGGGCGTGGACCGGCAGATGGTGTGGGAGCTGGGCCTGGGCCGACGCCAGGTGCTCTCCGAGGTGGGCCGTGAGCAGGCCGCCGAGCGCTGGTACAACGGCGAGGCCGGTCCGCGCAGCCCCATCGCCGCGGCGGCGCCCGCGCGCTGCCTGACCTGCGGTTTCATGACGCCTCTGGCGGGTGAGCTGCGCCAGATGTTCGGCGTGTGCACCAACGAGTACGCTCCCGACGACGGCAGGGTGGTCTCGATGGACCACGGGTGCGGTGCCCACTCCGAGGTGCGCCGTCCCGAGCCGCGAGGCGAGCCGGTCCGTCCGGTGATCGACGAACTGGGCTACGACCACATCGTCTTCGACGACACCGCCGAGCTGGAACTGGTCTCCTCCGACTCCTGAGCGCGCGGCGCCGAGCGCCGCCGCGCCGCACGGTCACGCCCTGGCCCCGCGCCGTCGTGGGCTAGGGTCGGTTTACCGCATCCGATTCCGCCCCGGGTGCACCGTGCCGGGCCGTGCCCGCAGCGCAGGAGGAAACCACCATGGCTGAGCCGCTGACCGCTTCGGTGGCCGATCCCTACAACACCGCCGAGCTGCGCCGACGCGTTCTCGCGGCGTGGGCCGACGCGCCCGCCCGGTTCCGTGAGGACGCCAACGCCGAGGAGGACTTCGCACTCGGCGGCTACCGTGACCGGGTCGTGGTCGAACTGGCCCAGAACGCCGCGGACGCCGCCCGCCGCGCGGGCGTTCCCGGCCGGCTGCGCCTGGAGTTGGAGGGCCGCGTGCTGACCGCGGCCAACACCGGGGCCCCGCTGACCCCCGAGGGCGTGGAGTCGCTGGCCACGCTGCGCGCCTCCACCAAACGCGACGACCACGGGTCCGCCGGACGCTTCGGAGTCGGCTTCTCCGCCGTGGCCGCGCTCAGCGACGACGTCACCGTCGACTCCGGCGGGTCGGCCGTGCGCTTCAGCGCCGAGGCCGCCCGCGAGGCCGTCACCGCCCTGCTCGCCGAGGAGGGCACCCACGGCGGCCTCGCCGAGGAGGTCGGGCGCCGCTCCGGGCACGTGCCCATGCTGCGGCTGCCCTTCCCCGCCCCCGCCGGAAGCCGGGGGGCCGGGGGGTACGACACCGTCGTCACCCTGGTGCTGCGCGACGACGCCGCCCGCGAGCGCGTGCGCGAACTCCTGGACCGCACCGGGGAGGCGCTCCTGCTGGCCCTGCCCGGCTTGGCCGAGGTGCGCGTGGTGGTGGAGGGCGCCGAACGCGTCCTCACCCGGGAGGAGGCGGCGGCCGGGTCCCAGGCCGCGGCCGACCTGGTCACCGGCCACCGGGACGCCGAGGGCACCCGCACCACCCTGTGGCGCGTGCTGAGCCGCTCGGGCGCCTTCGACCCCGCGCTGCTCACCGACCGCCCCACCGAGGAGCGCGACCGCACCGCCTGGTCGCTCACCTGGGCGGTGCCCGTGGACGAGGACGGGGCGGCGGCCGCGCTGCCCGCCGACGTCGAGGCCGTGGTGCACGCGCCCACGCCCACCGACACCGAACTCGACCTGCCCGCCGTCCTCATCGGCACCTTCCCGCTCGGCAGCGACCGGCGCGCCGTGCAGCCCGGGGCCGCCACCGACCTGCTGCTCATGGAGGCCGCCGACGCCTACTGCGCCCTGCTGCGCCGCTTCGGCCCCCGTGCCGCCCTGGACCTGGTACCCGGGACCCGGGTGGGCGGCGGGGCCGTGGACGCCGTCTTCCGGGCCCGCGTCGCCGAACCCCTCCAGGACACCCCCTTCCTGGCCACCGCCGCCGGAGCGCCCGTCGCCCCGCGCGACGCGGTGCTGCTCGACACCGGTGCCTCCGGGGGCGCTGCCGAGCTGGCGGGGGTCCTGTCCGAACTGGTCCCCCAGCTGCTGCCGGGGACGTGGAGCCCCCGCCACCCCGCCCTGGCCGCCCTGCGGGTCCAGCGCCTGGGCCTGGCCGACGTCGCCGACCTGCTCGCCGACACCGACCGCCCGCCGAGCTGGTGGGCGGGCCTGTACGCCGCCCTGGCGGCCGCCGGGAGCGGCGGCGCCGACCTCGACGAACTCGGCGCGCTGCCGGTCCCGCTCGCCGACGGCCGCCTCGTGCGCGGACCGCGCTCCCTGCTCGTGCCGGGCCAGGACTGGGCCGAGGTCAGCGACGCCCGGGGCAACCGGGTGCCCCCGGAGGCCCTGGCCACCCTCGGCGTGCGGGTGGCCCACCCCGACGCCGTCCATCCGCTCCTGCACCGCCTGGGCGCGGTGGAGGCCAGCGCCGCCACCGTCCTGTCCGACCCGCGCACCGAGGCCGCGGTCCGCGACTCCCTGGACGCCGACGACCCCGAGCCGATCGCCGAGGCCGTCCTGGACCTGGTCTCCGCCTCGGGGACGACCACGGTCGACGCGCCCTGGCTGGCGGAGCTGGCGCTGCGCGACGACGAGGACGGCTACTCGGTGGCCGCCGAGCTCCTCGTGCCCGGAGCGCCCCTGGCCGACCTGCTCGTGGACGACGCCCCCTTCGGCACCGTCCACCCCGACCTCGTGGAACGGCACGGGACCGAGGTGCTGCGCGCGGTCGGCGCGCTGTGGGAGCTGACCGCGGTGCGCGCCGAGGAGGTCGCGCTCGGCGAGGATCTGGCGTCGGTCTTCGACGGCGCGGCGGGGGAGGAGGGGCCCGACGGCCTGGAGGACTGGGCCGACGAGGTCCTGGAACGGGTCGGGGACCCCGACCTGCCGCCGGTCGTGCCCGAGCTGGTGTGCGTGGCCGACCTCGACTACGTGGCCGACGACCAGTGGCCCCGGGCGCTGGCCATGCTCGCCGAGGGGCCGCTGCGCGAGGCGGTCACCGCGCCCGCCCGGGTCCTGCTGCCCGACGGCCGCGTGGTGGACGTGCCCTCCTACACCGCCTGGTGGCTGCGCACCCGCGCCCTGCTCGGCGGCGCCGCTCCGGCGGCCCTGCGCACCGCCGACGCCGAGCCCGAGCTCACCGGCCTGTACGACGAGGTCTCCGACGACATCGACCCGGAGTTCGCCCGTGCCCTGGGCGTGCGCACCAGCCTGGCCGACCTGCTGGCCGACCCCGACGGGCCCGACGACCTGCTCGCCAGGCTGGCCGACCCGGCCCGGCACGTGGGCCGCGCGGCCCTGCGCCGGGTGTGGGCCGCGCTGGCGGGGGCGGACGCCGACCTGGTCACCCCGCCCTCCCGGGTGCGCGCGGTGCAGGGCGGCGCGATCGTGGTGGCCGACGCCGAGGACGCCGTGGTGGTGGACTCCCCGGACCTGCTGCCGCTGCTGGAGGACCGCGCACTGGTGCTGGCCCCGGCTGAGGCGGCCGTGGCCCTGGCGGACGTCCTCGACCTCGACCTGGCCAGTGAGGCGGTCACCGGCCGGATCGGCTCCGCCGGGCGGATCCGTCCGGTGCCGGACGAGGCCGACCTGTTCCTCGACCCCGACGGCGAGCCCGACCGCACCTACCTGCACCACCAGACGCTCACCGTCGACGGGGTGGAGCTGGAGTGGTACGTCGGCGACGGCTCGCTGCACGCGTCCGGCTCCGACGGACTGGCCCGGGCCCTGTGCTGGCGCGCGGGGCAGTGGTCGCGCAGGCACCTGCTCTCCGCGGTGCTGCGCGACCCCTCCGCCGCGGCCCGGCTCCTGGCCGAGGCCGACCTGGACGACTAGGGGCCGTGCGCCTCAGCCGGCCAGGGCGGCGGCCAGGCGCTCGCCGAGCCCCTCCTCGGGGTCGTCCCAGGCGGTGACCTCCACCTCGTCGCCGACCGCGAGGGGGCCCGGCCGGGTCACCGCGAACTTGGCGCCGAAGGACACCCCGCCCGTGTCGGCGCGCCGGTAGCCCGCCAGGGTGCGCAGCGGCTCGGGTCCGTCCCTGACCCCCCGCTCCTGGTCCACCGTGGTGACCGCGCACCGGATGCACACCTTGGCGTAGCCCAGTTCGGCGCCGCCCAGGCGCACTGAGCGCACACGGTCCTCGGTGTGCGGCTCCGTCCAGCCCGACACCACGACGTTGGGGCGGAAGCGGTCGATCGGCACGGCCTGGGCGCCGCGGGCGAGGATGCGCTCGTTGAGCAGGTCCAGGGAGGACAGGGAGGCCATGAGCACGGCCGTGCTGTCGGCGAACCCGCTGGTGCCCGTGGTCAGGCCGCCCACCCGGCGGTCGTGGTCGGCGGGTACGCGCACCAGGCGGCTGGGGGCGCCCAGGACCTCCGAGAGCCACGCGGCGGCCTCGGCTCCCTGGTCCACGCCGGTGAGGCGCTGACGGTGCAGCGTCACCTCCAGGCGCGGCCCCTCCGGGCCGACGCCGATCTCGACGGGGCCGGACCCGTCGGTGTCCAGGCGCAGGCGCGCGCCGTCGTCGCTGATCCCGGCGCGGACGAGCGCCATGCGGGGGTGATTGCGCTGGCTGCGGAAGTGTCCGGCCCCGTCGACCACCATGAACGCGCGGTCGTGCTCGATCCCGGCGGGGGTCATCGTCGCGGTGCGCACGGGGACGCCCGCGCATCCCTTGACCGGATAGCGGATGAGTTCGGCGATTCGGGCCATGGGCAGACGCTATCGTTCCCGATGGGCCTCCGCCCGAGGCGGGTGAGCCCTTCCCGTCCGGGGGAGCCGGACGCGGGCGCGGAGCGCCCGCACGGGAGCTCCCTGCCGCCATCGAAACCGACAGGATCCCCATGCGCGCAACCCCTCTCGCCCTGGCCATCGGTGCCCTCCTGGCCGCCACCGGCTGCTACGGCGGCAGCGGCTCCGATGCCCTGCCCGAGGACGTGATCCCCACCGGCGAGCCCGAGACCGAGCACGTCTACGCCCCCGGCCAGCAGATCACCGCGGACCTGACCATGCTCAGCGGGTCCGACGGCGGTCGCGCCACGCCGTTCTTCTCCGGGTACCGCGCCACCGTCCGGTTCGACCACGAGGACCAGACGGCCGAGTGCACCGCCCAGCTGCCCGTGGAGCTGCGCGAGTTCCCGCCCGGGGAGAACCACGTCATCGGCCTGGAGTGCGACACCGAGGTCACCGTGCCCGTGGACGCCCCCGGGTTCACGCTGCTGGACGGCGACCAGGAGCACGGCAGCGGCGAGGTGCTGTTCACCGGCGAGGGCCGGTGATCCTCCGGACTCCCTGGCATCAAACCTAGCTTATATAAGATCTTTGTTATATGTTGGTGTCGTGCACGCCTTCGACGTTCTCGGCGACCCGGTCCGGCGGCGCCTGCTGGAGCTGCTCAACGACGGTGAGCGCTCCTCGGACGAGCTGACCGAGACCGTGCGCGCCGAGTTCGGCAGCTCCCAGCCCGCCGTCTCCCAGCACCTGCGGGTGCTCCGGGAGAACGGCTTCGCCACCGTGGCAGGGAGGGCGCCCGCAGGCTCTACGCGGTCGACCCCTCCCCGCTGCGCGAGGCCGACGCCGGGCGCACCGTGGCCTTCTACACCGCTCAGCGGGCCACCCGGAAGAACCCCTCCGAGATGAGCGTGCGCAGCGCCTCGGGCGTGCGCTCGCGCACGGTCTCGGCGTCCCCGCCGATGAGCTCGGCGATCACGTCCAGCAGCGGGCCCACCGGCATGGTGCCGTCGCACACCCCGGCCAGGGCCGCCTCCACCGTGCCCACGCGGGCCACCCGGCGCAGGCCGTCGCGCTGGCGCAGCAGGATCCTCTCCGGGTCCGGTGCGCCCGGACGCCCCACGCGCTCCTCCACCACGCCCGGCGCGAGCGCCACGTGCGCGGACAGCAGGGCGGCGTCGGTCAGGCGCAGCGCCGTCATGGCGCCGTCCACCACGTCGGGCAGGTAGGGGCCCACGGGCTGCTCGATCTCGTGCCGCAGCTCCTCCACCCGCACGGTCGCGTCCTGGGCCACGTCGTTGCGCAGGCTGATCCAGCCGAAGCCGATGCCCTTGATGCCCTGGCGCTCGAAGTAGTCCAGCCAGGCGTCGTAGCGGCGCGTGTACTCGGGGGTGCCGTGCTCGCACGAGTCGCGCAGCCACAGCTCCACGTACTCGGCGGGGTCCTGCACGTCGCGCTGGACCACCCAGCCCGAGCACCCGGTCCCCGTCACCCAGCCGCCGACCCGGTCCTCCCAGTCGTCGCCGTCGGAGTGCAGCCAGTTCGCCAGGATCTGGCACCAGCCGCCCTCGGTCAGGTACTCGGGGGCCTGGCGCACCAGCTCGGCGCACACGGTGTCGCCGGGCAGGTCCGACTCCCGGTAGGTGTACCGCGAGGAGTCCGGGGTGATCACGAAGGGCGGATTGGACACGATGAGGTCGAAGCGCTCGCCCCGGACCGGCTCGTACAGCGAGCCCTGCGCCAGCCGCGCGCCGGTCACGCCCGACAGCGCCAGGCTGATCCCGGCCAGGCGCACCGCCCGCGGGTTGAGGTCGGTGGCCACCACCTCGCGCGCCCGGGAGGCCAGGTGCAGGGCCTGCACGCCGCAGCCGGTGCCCACGTCCAGGGCCCGGTCGACCGGGCCGTCCACGATCAGATGGGACAGGGTCGAGGAGGCGCCGCCCGCGCCCACGACGTGGTCGTGCCGGGGGACCTCGCCGCCGCCCGGCCGCACCTTGGGATCGGAGACCACGAAGCCGGGTCCGCCGTCCTCCAGTTCCCAGGGGCCCAGGTGCACCAAGGCGCGCACGACGGGACCGTCCGCGCCCTCCTCCACGGTGACCAGACCGGCCTCGGCCAGTTCGTCCACCGGCAGGATCGAGCGCGCGGCACGGGCGGGGATGGGGGAGCGCAGCCACCACAGGCGCAGCAGCAGTCCGAGCCGCTCCTCACCGCCGGTGGCGCGCAGCGCGGGCACCAGTTC
This sequence comes from Nocardiopsis sp. FR4, assembly GCF_009830945.1. GTDB lineage: Bacteria > Actinomycetota > Actinomycetes > Streptosporangiales > Streptosporangiaceae > Nocardiopsis. The sequence goes on from NZ_ML776456.1 coordinate 105,335, forward strand.
CTCACGGGCCAGCGCTCGTGCGGCGGCGTCGCCGAGGCGGTCGCGAACGCCGGACACCGTGTAGTCGGCGTCGATGAGGATGCCGCGGAGTCGCTCGGCCAGACCGCGCGGGAAGTTCGTCTCAGACACCCGCCCATTATCGGGCAGAAGTACGGTGCCCCGTTGATCGCGTGTCAGTGCAGGTCAGGGCGGTCGGATTCGGTTTCGTCCGCGCGTGCGGCGGCCTGGGCGCGCCTGCGCAGCAGACGCGGGATGTAGAGGAACCCGAACACGCCCAGCACGATCCCGGTCACGCACACGCCGATCCACCAGCGCTCGGACTCGGGCAGGTCCTCGCCCAGGGCCAGGAGGACGACGAGGGCCGCCGTCCAGGCCAGGGTGCCGATCCCCGCGGGCACGCGGTAGTCGCTCTCGTGGACGTCCGGGTCGGGCTGACGAGGTTTGCGCACGCCTTCCAGGCTATCCGCTCACGGAGCGGGAGCGACGGCGTGCGCGGCGCCTCGCGCGCGGCGGGGACGTCTTCGTCACACTCTCCGGCGGGATCATCCGATCCTCTGGTGATTTCTCTGAATCCTGTGCGGAACATGTGGCCCGAGTTGTATGAAGATGCAACTAACCTGGCGCAGAATCCTTGTTGTCCGATAACACGACCAGGTCAGGCTGTCGACGTGAAAACTCCAAGCGCATCCCCCACCGACACCGGCAAGCGCCCGGCGGGGCCCATTGACCGCTACTTCCGCATCAGCGAGCGCGGGTCCACCCTCGGCACCGAGGTCCGCGGCGGCCTGGCGACCTTCTTCGCCATGGCCTACATCGTCGTCCTCAACCCGCTGATCATCGGCACGGCCGAGGACGTCAACGGCGACACCCTGGGCATCCCCGAGGTGGCCGCCGTCACGGCCGTGGTCTCGGCGATCTCCTGCCTGCTCATGGGCGTGGTCAGCCGCTACCCGTTCGCCATCGCCGCGGGCATGGGCCTCAACGCCGTCGTCGCCTACGGGATCGCGCCGGTCATGCCCTGGTCCGACGTCTTCATGCTGATCGTCGTCGAGGGCGTCATCCTGCTGATCCTGGTGCTCACCGGGTTCCGCACCGCGGTCTTCGCCGCGATCCCGCCCGGCCTCAAGGTCGCCATCGCGGTCGGCGTGGGCCTGTTCCTGGCGCTGATCGGCCTGGTCAACGCCGGCTTCGTGCAGGCGGGCCAGGGCACCCCGGTGCAGCTCGGCGACGGCGGCCTCCAGGGCTGGCCGATCCTCATCTTCGTCCTCGGCCTGCTGGTCACCATCGCGCTGTACGTGCGCAGGGTGCCGGGCGCCATGCTGCTGGGCATCCTCACCGCCACGGTCGTGGCGATCGGGGTCGAGGTGGCCCTGGGCGGCGGCGACAACCGCCTGGGCTGGAGCCTGACCGTTCCGGCCCTGCCCACCGGCGCGGGCGACCTGGTCGCGGTACCCGACTTCTCGCTGATCGGCCTGTTCACCGAGGGCGGCTTCAACGTGTTCGGCCGCTGGTCCGAGATCGGCTTCGCCACCGTGCTCATGCTGGTCTTCACGCTGCTGCTGGCCGACTTCTTCGACACCATGGGCACCATGGTCGGTGTCGCCCACCAGGGCGGCCTGGCCGACGAGGACGGCAACATCCCCGGCAGCCGCGAGGTGCTGGCCGCCGACGCCTTCGGCACGATCCTCGGCGGCGTGGGCTCGGCCTCGGTGGCCACCATCTACGCCGAGTCCGCCGCGGGCGTCGGTGAGGGCGCCCGCACCGGCGTCGCGCCGATGGTCACCGGCGCCCTGATGCTGGTCGCCACCCTGTTCACCCCGCTGGTGTCGCTGGTGCCCTTCGAGGCGGCCACGCCGGTGCTGGTGATCGTGGGCTTCATGATGCTGACCCAGGTCGTCAGCATCGACTTCAAGGACCCGGCCCTGGGTCTGGGCTCCTTCATGGCGATCGTCATGATGCCCTTCACCTACTCGATCGCCAACGGCATCGGGTTCGGCCTGCTGACCTACGCCTTCGTCAGCCTGGTCACCGGCAGGAGGCGTCAGGTGCACCCGCTGCTGTGGCTGATCTCCCTGGTGTTCCTGATCCACTTCGCGGAGGCCCCGATCAGTGCGCTGATCGGCTGATCCGCCGCCTTCTCCTCCGGGCGGGAATTCCGGAGACGGGAAACGGCGTTGACTCCACTGATGAGTCAACGCCGTTTACTTATTTGTCCAGCTTGTCCGATACATCCGGTTCGACACGGCGGTCAGCCGGTGGCCGCATCAGTCCCTCCCCGCCCGTTCCAGGGGAGGGACTGATGCGGCGTATCGCCATGTTCCGCTCTCTGTCCATCCGCAACTACCGCCTGTTCGCCCTCGGCCAACTGCTGTCCAACCCCGGCACGTGGATGCAGCGCATTGCCCAGGACTGGCTGGTCCTGCAACTCAGCGGTGGCAGCGGTATCGCGCTGGGCATGACCACCGCCCTGCAGTTCCTGCCCATGCTCCTGTTCGGCCTGTGGGGCGGGGCCCTGGTCGACCGGCTGGACAAGCGCAGGCTGCTGATGTGCACCCAGTGCGCCATGGGAGTGCTCGCCGTGGGCCTGGGCGTGCTGGCCACGCTCGGGGCCGCCGAGGTCTGGCACGTGTACCTGTTCGCCCTCCTGCTCGGCCTCATCACCGTGCTGGACAACCCCGGGCGCCAGGCCTTCGTCCCGGAGATGGTCGACCGGGAGCACCTCTCCAACGCCATCGCCCTCAACAGCGCCAGCTTCCAGCTCGGCCGGGTCACCGGACCCGCCGTCGCGGGACTGCTCATCGCGGTCATCGGCAGCGGCCCGGTCTTCCTCATCAACGGGGCCTCGTTCGGGTTCACCATCCTGGCCCTGGCGATGATGCGCACCGGTGAGCTCAACACCCCCGAGCGGGCGTCCGGGGGCAGGGGGCGGATCCGGGAGGGGCTCAGCTACATCGGCGGCAGGCGCGACCTCGTCCTCCTGCTGGCCCTGGCCGCGTGCACGCAGTTCTTCGGAGCCAACACCCAGAACCAGATCGCCCTGATGGTCAACAACGTCTTCGAGACCGGCGCCGACGCCTTCGGCGCCGCGGCGGCGTTCCTGGCCGTCGGGGCGCTGGCGGGCGCCCTCCTGGCCGCCCGCCGGGAGCGGCCCCGGCTGCGTCTGGTGCTTCTGGGGTCGATGGGGTTCGGCGTGCTCCAGGTGGTGGCCGGGCTCATGCCCGGCTACGTGCCGTTCGTCGTGGTCCTGGTCCCCATGGGCATCGCCTTCATGACCTACATGACCACGATCAACGCCACCTTCCAACTGAGCGTGGACCCGCACATGCGCGGCCGGGTCATGAGCATGTTCATGCTGGTGTTCCTGGGCGTGGCACCCCTGGGCGCACCCGTGGTCGGCCTGCTCGCCGACTCCTTCGGCCCGCAGGCCAGCCTCGTGATCGGCGGCTCGGTGACCGTCGTGGTGGTCTCGGCGCTGTCCGTGCCGCTCTTCCGGCTCAAGGGCGTGCGCCCGCGCGACCTGGTGCGGCGACGGCGTCCGGACGCGGAGCGGGCTGCCGGGGAGCGGGCGGCGGAGGAGCCGGAGCCCGTCCCGGACGCGCGCGCGGAGGCGGGGACCGAGCCGCTCCGGCGCCCCCGCACGGCGGAGGCGGCGGGCGCCTCCGAGGGCGGGGAACCCCGTCCCCCGGAGGACGCGGTCAGCCGTACCTGAGAACCCGTGAGCCGGTCGCGCCCCGCCGTCCTCGGGGCGCGACCGGCTCACGGCGGGGCAGGATGGGGGCATGAGACTCTTCGTCGCGCTCGACCCGCCCCCCGAGGTGACCGACGCGCTGCGCGCCGCCGTCGACCGGGGCCGTGAGCACACCCCCGACCTGCGCTGGTCCAGGCCCCGGGACTGGCACCTCACCCTGGTCTTCCTCGGCGAGGTGGGCGAGGGCCTCCTGCCCGCGCTCACCGAAGCCCTCGGCCGCGAGGCCCGCGCGCACCGGCCCCCGCGCCTCGCCGTCGAGGGCTGGGGCACCTTCCCGCCCGGCGGCCGGCGCTCCTCCGTCCTGTGGGCCGGGCTCAGCGGCGACACCGAGGCCCTCGGGGCCCTGGCCGACGGGGTGCGCGCCGCCGTGCGCGGGACCGGTCTCCCGGTCGAGGACCGCGCCTACGTGCCGCACATCACGGTCGCCCGCAGCCGCCCCGCCCGGGATCTCAGCGGCACCGTCCGCGCCCTGGGAGACCTGCGGGTCCGCGGGTGGCGTGCGGGGGAGCTGTGCCTGGTGGAGAGCCGCCCGGGACGGGAGGACCGCTACCGAACCGCCCGGACCTGGGCATTAGGCTGGGAAACGGATCCCACCCCACCTCCGGAGCGGAGCACGTCATGAGCATGCTCACCAACAACCGTAAGCAGCGCTGGCTGCTGCCCGTGGTGCTGGGCTCCATCATGCTCATCGTGGTCCTGGGCGCCCTGCTGGGCTGAGCGGCGCCGACCCGGCTCGGGCCCCGGGTCCGCGCCGACCGGTTCAGGCCGCGGCGGAGGCCACGGCCACCGCGTGCTCGATCAGCGCGGCGTTGTCGCGCGCCTCCGTGCCGTCGGGCAGGCGCATGGTGTCCTCCAGCCCCATCCGGATGTCGTGGCCCGAGAAGACCGCCGACTCCAGGAGCGGCCAGGCCGTCGCGTCGATCCCGTGCAGCAGCCGGGGCTGCTGCACCCCCGCCCGGTCCAGCAGCGAAAGGATCGCCATGGCGTTGCGCTCGGCGTCCTCCACCGTGACCTGCGTGGGCTCCACCAGCACCGACGCGGCCTCCAGCCCGGTGGCGACGAGGATGCGCGCGGCCTCCACCGTCCACAGCCCCGCCTCCACCTCGATCCGGCGGTCCCTCAGCAGGTGCACCAGGTCCACCGAGCCCGCCTCGTGCAGGTTCACCGTCACCGAGTCCGGCAGGGCCGAGGACGCCCACCTCTGCACCAGGTCGTAGCGCCGCCAGGGGTCGGACTCCGCCGACAGGGACGTGGTCAGTGACACGGGCACCCCGGGCCCGTCGGCGCGCAGCCGCTCCATCAGCGGTCCGACCACCTGCGGTTCCAGGGACTCGGCTCCGCCGCGGTCGCGCGGGTGCACGTGGATCTCGGTCGCGCCCGCCGCCACCACCGCGTGGGCGTCCGCCACCAGCTGGTCCACGGACACGGGCAGGGCGGGGTGCGCTCCGGGGCGGCGGTCCCCGTTCAGACAGGCGACGATCCTCATGAGGCCCTCCTTACGGCGCTCCGTAAGCCCAATGTGCCCGTTACCGCCCGGGTACAAGCCATCCGGGCGGTTCCCTGGCAGGATGTCGGTCATGAGAACTCCCCGTGTTCTTGCCGCGACCGCCCTCCTCGCCCTCCTTCCCGCGTCCCCCGCCCTGGCCTTCCCAGAGGAGCCGAGCGGTTCCGGCGGAGTGGACTACCCGCGCGGAGGGGAGGGCCCCGAGGGCTCGGAGATCGCGTTCGAGTTCCAGGACCCCCGGATCTCGGAGTCCAGCGGGCTGGCGCCCTCCCTGCGCCACGAGGGCGTGTGGTGGACGCACAACGACAGCGGGGACCACCCCAGCGAGGTGTACGCGGTCGACGAAGGGGGCGCCACCCTCGCCACCGTCACCCTGGGCGTGGAGCGGCGCGACTGGGAGGCGCTGTCCGTCGTGGCGGCGCCCGACGGGACCCCCTCGGTCCTCGTGGGCGACATCGGCGACAACTTCAACGGCGGCTGGCCCGACGTGCGGGTGTACCGGTTCGCCGAACCCGAGGTGCTCGCCGACGCGGTGATCGACCCGGCGGTGTTCACCCTCACCTACGCGGACGGCGGGCGCGACGCCGAGTCGATGATGGTCGACCCCCGCGACGGTCGGCTGTACGTGGTGTCCAAGGAGTTCTCCGGCGGGCTGTACGCGGCCCCCGAGACCCTGGACCCCGAGGGCGGGAACGTCCTGGAGCGGGTCGACTCCGCTCCGCTGTTCGCCACCGACGCCGCCTTCGCCCCGGACGGCGGCCGCTACGCGATCCGCACCTACTGGGGGGCCACCGTCTACGACTCCGCCGACGGCGTGCCCGGCACCGCGCTCGGCTCCTTCGACCTGCCCGAGTCCGACCAGGGCGAGTCCCTGGCCTTCACCCCGGACGGGGCCGCGCTCATGGTCGGGACCGAGGGCCCGAACGCGCCGGTCTGGCGGATCCCGCTGGAGGACGGGTACCTGACCGGGGAGGCGGCCGCGGAGGCCGGCGGGGCCGCGGAGGAGTCCGCCGTCGACGAGGAGGAGGGCACCGCCGGGCCCGAGGCCCGCGACGCGCTGCCGTTCATCGTCGGCGGTGCCGCGGTGGCGGCGCTGGTCATCGCCGGGATCGTGCTGCTGGCCCGCCGGGGCTGAGCCGTCGGGTCCGCCGGCGGCGGACCTCAGGTCCGCCCGTCGGCCTCGCGTCGGGCGCGCAGCGCGCGGACCTTGGCGCGGTTGCCGCAGCGCTCCATGGAGCACCAGCGGCGCCGTCCGGGCCGCGAGGCGTCCACGAAGACGAGCTCGCAGTCGGGCGAACCGCACACGCGTATCCGCTCGGCGAGGGGGCCGGTGAACAGTTCCACGGCGTCGCGGGCCACCGTGGACAGCACCGCGGCGGCGTCCGCGGGCAGTGCCCAGGAGCGCTCCCCGCCCGGGCCCATCCGCGGCGCCAGCGGAGGGCGGGCGGCGGCCCGGTTGACCGCCTCGACGTCCTCGGCGGGGAGGGGGCCGCCGCCGACGTGGGCCAGGACCGCGCGCCAGAGCGCGTCGCGCAGGGCTCTGGCCGCGGTCAGCCCGGCCTCGCCGACCGCGACCCGCGCGGGGTCCAGGCGCAGGCGGCACCGCGCGGCCCAGTCAGCGAGGTCCCCGGGCCCGCGCAGGCTCTCGTGGACCGCGTACGCCCCCGGCCCCCCGGTGACGAGCAGCTCAAGGCACAGGGTTCCGGGGTCGAAGACGTAGGCGGGCCCGTGCCCGGGGTTCATGGGCATACCGGTTGTGGCCTGTGTCATGTAACCAGTATAACTGGAATCACGTGGGCGGCCGCGCCCGCGCCAACAGTGAGGAGGCCGACCATGGCCGTGGACTGGCAGCTCGTGGCGGACTGCGCCGAACCGATCCCCCTGGCCCGCTTCTGGGCGGCGGCGCTGGAGTACGAGCCCGAGGACAACAGCGCGCTCATCGAGCGCGTGGTGGCCGCCGGACTGGCGGGGGAGGAGGACTACACCGAGGTCGACGGGCGCAAGGCGTGGGTCAAGGCCGCCGCCATCCGCCACCCCGACGACCCCGTGGACGGCCCCACCGGCTTCGGGTTGGGGCGGCGCGTGCTCTTCGTGGCCGTCCCCGAGCCCAAGGCGGTCAAGAACCGCCTGCACATCGACCTGCGGGTGGGCGCCGACCGCAGGGAGGGGGTGGTCCGGCGGCTGGAGGGCCTGGGCGCCGCCTACGTGCGGACCGTGGAGGAGCCCGGGGCCTCGCACGTCACCATGCGCGACCCCGAGGGCAACGAGTTCGACGTCCAGTAGCGGCGGACGGCGCCCCGAGGGAGGTCAGTCCACGGGCTGGGGGTCCAGGAAGTGCTCGCGCACCAGGAAGGCGTGCCGGGAGAAATCGGTGAACACGCCGTCCACCCCGGCCTCGAAGAAGGCCTCGTACTCGGCGGCGAAGGACCCGTAGTCGCCCGGCTCGCCGTCCGAGCGCAGGTCGGCGGGCAGGAAGTGGTTCTCGCTGCGGAAGGTGTAGGGGTGCACCAGGAGTCCGGCCTCGTGGGCGTCCTCCACCAGGCTGGTCGGCTCGCCGAGCGTGCCGTCCTCGTTGGTCGGGATCACCAGGCCCTTGGCCGGGCCGATCGCGTGCGCGAAGGAGGCCACCTCCGCCAGCCCGTCCGGGGTGGTGTGGTGCAGCCAGTGCTCCTCGGTGCCCATCAGGTACACGAGCGGCAGCCCGGTCCCGGTCAGCTTGCGCAGGCTCTCGGCCTCGAAGGACTGGAGGAACACCGGCACCCGCGGCTCCGGGCCGGTCAGCCCCGCCGCGCGCAGGGCCTCGGTCAGCACCGGCTCCAACTCCAGGCCCTGCGCCTCGTGGTAGGCGGGGTGCTTGGTCTCGGGGTAGATCCCGATCGGACGGCCCAGCTCCCCGGTGAGCGCCAGCGCCAGCTCGATGACCTCCTCCAGGATCGGGATCCCGTAGGTCCCGTCCATCATGGCGTTCATCGGGCGCACGTCCCTCAGGCGCTCCACCGCGCGCAGGGTCCGGATCTCCTCCAGGGTGAAGTCCTGGGCGAAGAACCCCGTCACCTCGCGCCCGTCGACGGTGCGGGTGGCGCGCCGGTCGGCGAACTCGGGGCGTTCGGCCACGTCCGTGGTCTGGCCGATCTCCTGCTCGTGGCGGCAGATCAGCCGCCCGTCCCGGGTGGCCACCAGGTCCATCTCGATGAAGTCGCCGCCGTGGCGCGCCCCCAGCTCGTAGGAGGCCAGGGTGTGCTCGGGGCGGTGCCCCGACGCGCCCCGGTGCGAAATGATCTTGATGGGGGGTTCCTTCTTGTTCCTGCGCACAGTCGAACCGTCCTGGGAGAGCGAGAGCCGGGAAAAGGGGGTGGCCGACCCGGGATCCGGGTCGGCCACCATTGTGCAACGAGGTGCGCGGGGGTCAGGACAGCTTGGTGAGCACGTAGTCCACGCACTCGGTGAGCGCCCGCACGTCGTCCGGCTCGACCGCCGGGAACATCGCCACGCGCAGCTGGTTGCGGCCCAGCTTGCGGTAGGGCTCGGTGTCGACCACGCCGTTGGCCCGCAGCACCCTGGCCACCGCGGCGGCGTCGACCTCCTCGCTGAAGTCGATGGTGCCCACGACCTGGGAGCGCTTGGCCGGGTCGGCGACGAACGGCGTCGCGACCGGGGACTTCTCCGCCCACTCGTACAGGACCGAGGAGGACTCGGCGGTGCGCGCCACCGTCCACTCCAGGCCGCCCTGGCCGTTCATCCACTCCAGCTGCTCGGCGAGCAGCAGCAGCGTGGCCACGGCAGGGGTGTTGTAGGTCTGGTCCTTGCGGGAGTTGTCCACCGCCGTGGCCAGCGAGAAGAACTCCGGGATGTAGCGGCCGCTGGCGGCGACCTCCTCCACGCGGGCCAGCGCGCGGGGCGACATGACCGCGATCCAGAGGCCGCCGTCTGCGGCGAAGCTCTTCTGCGGCGCGAAGTAGTAGACGTCGGTCTCGGCGATGTCGACGGGCAGGCCGCCCGCGCCGCTGGTGGCGTCCACCAGCACGAGGGCGTCCTCGTCGGCGCCCGCCACGCGGCGGACGGGGGCGGCCACACCGGTGGAGGTCTCGTTGTGGGTGAGGGCGTAGGCGTCCACCCCGGCCTCGGCGACGGGCTCGCCGTGGCTGCCGGGGTCGGTGCTGATGACGGTGGGCTCCTCCAGCCAGGGGGCGCCCTTGGTGACCTTCGCGAACTTGCTGGAGAACTCGCCGAAGGACAGGTGCTGGGACCTGCTCCTCAGCAGGCCGTGCGCGGCGATGTCCCAGAAGGCGGTGGTTCCGCCGTTGCCGAGCACGACCTCGTACCCGTCGGGGAGGGAGAAGAGGTCGCGCACGCCGCCGCGCACCCGGGAGACCAGGGACTTGACCGGCTTCTGCCGGTGCGAGGTGCCCATGTAGCGGGAGCCGGAGGCGGCCAGGGCGTCGAGCTGGGCGGGGCGGACTTTGGACGGGCCGCTGCCGAAACGGCCGTCGGAGGGCAGCAGGTTCGCGGGAATCTGAATGTCGTCGGTCACGGTCTCCAGAGTAGTGGCCGCGGCGGCGACAGCGCCGGTCAGGGCCGCTGTTGGACCGGTGAAAATACGTGACGGCCCGCTCGCGAAGTCACATTCAGGAGATTTCTGGCCAGTATGGGCCAACACCAATTCCGCGAACAGACCTGAACCCTCGGTGCGCTTTGTTGTCTAATGGGCCGCTGTCGGGGGTGACACGAGTTGCGACACGAGCCGTGGAAGGTGCCCGCGAGTGGCCGAGAAGGCGTCCAGCGGCGAGGACACGCGGTCGTCCGCCGGTACCGGAGCGTCACCGCGAGCTCCCGCCGCCTCCCCGCATCTCCCGGCTGCGGTCGCTGCTGTGGCTGCGCCGCTGCGGATACGACGCGATACGGTCGCGGCTGCCCCTGTCCGACCAGGGCTCCGATCCGCAGACCGGCGGGGAGGAGGTGCCGCGACCCTGGGAACTCTCCGAGCACGAGCCGGTCACCACGCAGGTCGAGGTCGTCCGGGCCCTGCACGAGGCCCAGCCGGAGGGGCCCGGAAGGAGCGGGACCGGCTCCGGGCCGAGCGCGGGCCCGGCCGTTCACGCTGGGCGCGCCTCCGAAGCAGGTGCGCCGTCCTATGGCGCTGGACGGCCCTTTCGGCGACTTCGTCTTCCACGAACGGCTCCGGGAGGTCACCGAACTCATCCACGAGCAGAACCAGGCCGTGGACGCTGGCGGCGAGCCCTACGTCACCATCGCCTACCTGGGCGAGCTGTACGTCCCCGACCCCGACAACCCCTCGTTGGCGGGGGTGCAGGGCGAGCTCCTGGGGCTGGCCTACGAGCAGTACGTCCCGCACCTGGTCCGGGAGTTCATGTCGGCCTTCACCGACGGGGAGGGCGGGGGCCGGGTGTGGGAGGGCGCGAAGGAGGAGTACGAGGACGGCGTGCCGCTCTACCAGACCGGGAACCCGGACGCGGACGCCTCCTTCAGCGCCCACCTGGACCGGCTGTGCACCGAGGGCCCGCCGGATCTGGTGTACTTCGCGGGCCGCTCGGAGGACCTCGAGGCCTTCCGCACAGAGATCCAGGGCACCGGCGGCGACGCCTGCGTGAACGGGGACGTGACCATACCTCGGCGGTGACGACATCGCCAAGTACGTCACCGACGAGGCCGAGCGCATCGGCGACGCGAACCGGCACCCGGTGTTCTACACGCCGCTGGCGCCCAGCGGCTCCTGGGGCGCGGGCGACGACACCGAGGGCAACAGGTCCTTCTACAGAGGCGTCGACCGGCTCGTGCAGGGGCTGTACCGAGAGGAGGACGACGGTGGGGACGAGGACGGGAGCGGTACCGGGGGCGGCTCATCCGACCCGTCGACGGGCGGTCTCCTCCAGGACCTGGGGTTGCTGGGACCGCCGTTCCTGCGCGGCCAGGAGGAGTACGAGGCGGTGCGCGACACGCTGTTCGAGGAGATCAAGGACATCGAAAACACCACGGGCATGTCCGGGTACACCGCGTTCGCGGCCGACGTCGACGGCCACTGGCACCCCGAGCGCATGGTGCAGCTCGTGCTCGTGGGGCCCGAGGTCGGGGGCGAGCTCCAGCACGTGATCTCCAGCTGCGGCAGGACCAGTGCCAGTCCGCCCGCCTCCGCCCCGGACTGCGTGTGAGGCGCGGCCGGGTGGCGCGGGGAGCGTCCGGCGCGAGAGGATGCCCCCTGTGGACCACCAAGACCCCGCCGAACTGCGCAAACCGTACCCGGGAGAGCCCTTGAGAAGGTCCTCGCTCGCCGAGCACCCCATGACGCAGTTCCAGCTCTGGTTCGACGAGGCCTACCTCTCCGGACTGGCCGAACCCAACGCGATGGTGCTCGCCTCCGTCGAGCCCTCGGGCATGCCGCGCGCCCGCACCGTGCTGATGAAGGGCTACGACAGCACCGGCCTGCGCTTCTTCACCAACTACACCTCGCGCAAGGGTGTGGCCCTGGACGCCGATCCGCGGGCCAGCGCGGTCTTCCCGTGGCACGCCATCCGGCGCCAGGTGCTCCTGGCGGGACGGGTGGAGCGGCTCAGCGACGAGGAGAACGACCGCTACTTCGCCTCCCGCCCGCGCGGCTCGCAGCTCGGCGCCTGGGCGAGCGAGCGCCAGTCCCAGCCCGTGGCCGACCGCGACGAGCTGGACCGCCTCTACCGGGAGTTCGACTCGGTGTGGCCCGAGGACGAGGAGATCCCGCGGCCCTCCTACTGGGGCGGGTACCGGCTGGTGCCCGAGGAGGTGGAGTTCTGGCAGGGCGGCGCCGACCGCATGCACGACCGGTTCCGCTACCTCAGGACCGGGGACGACACCTGGGAGGTCGAGCGCCTGGCCCCGTGAGGGGCGGGACCGGCTCCGAGCTCCGAGTGCCGGGCCCACCAGGTGTTCTTCCGGCGTGATCTTCGCTGTCCCGTACGCGGGGCCGCGGGGCGGACGCGGAGGGGACCACGGCCGCGAGCAGGCATGATGCCCCTCACGGGCCGAAGGCCCGGTGCGTCCGGGACCTGTGGCCCTTGCGCCGGGAGCGAAAGTGTCCGCATTGTGAGACCGCGCAGAATTTCGGCTCCTCCTCCGCGCGATATGCTTGCGTGTATCGGTGGTCGCTCCCGCGGTCCTGCGGACGCCCCGGTCCCCACTCGGCCCCTGGGAATGACGACGCCCCGGCCTGTGTTGAGAGAGACCCGCCGTGTCCGCCGCGACCGCGCGCCGGGCACAGACGCCTTGGGAGGGGAGACTTGACCGCACACGGGCTGATCGACACCACGGAGATGTACCTCCGTACGGTCTTCGAGCTCGAAGAGGAGGGGATCGTCCCGCTTCGGGCCCGTATCGCCGAGCGTCTGCACCAGAGCGGCCCCACGGTGAGCCAGACGGTGGCCCGGATGGAGCGCGACGGCCTGCTGCGGGTCGAGAACGACAGGCACCTGGTCATGACCGCCGAGGGGCGGCGCCTGGCCACGCACGTCATGCGCAAGCACCGGCTCGCCGAGCGCCTGCTCGTCGACGTCATCGGGCTGCCCTGGGAGGACGTGCACATCGAGGCCTGCCGCTGGGAGCACGTCATCTCCGAGGCCGTGGAGGAGCGTCTGGTGACGCTGCTCAACGCCCCCTCGGTGTGCCCGCACGGCAACCCGATCCCCGGCCTGGACGAGCTGGGCCTGGAGGACTACTCCCCCGAGCCGTTCACCGACGACTCGATCGTGCCGATGATCGACGTCGCGGGTAACAGCGAGACCACGGCCACCGTGCGCCGCATCAGTGAGCAGATCCAGTCGGACGCCGACATCATGCTCACCTTGCGTGAATCCGGGGTACAACCGGGGCAGGAAGTAGTGCTGCGCGCCTCTGACGACGGGGTCCGTCTGATCGACGCGGAGTCCGGGGACACCGAACTCTCCGCGCAGGTCGCCGGGCACATCTTCGTCGCCAAGCCGTAAACCGTACGGACACGTTGATTGGTTGCTCATCGGGATTGTCACATTGCGCTGCGGGAACGTTGACGGTGTTGCTACGCTCGCCCCAAGGTGCGGTCGTTCGGGGTACCCGGGGCGGGCATGTGTGCAGCTCATGACGGCGAGGTGGCGGCTAGATGACACGGTGGGGTGAGCCCTTCCGGGAGAGCGACGCGCTCGCCACGGCCGCCGTGGTGGACCAGGCGCAGATCGCCATCGTCGTCATCGACCGCTTCAGCCTGCTGCGCTACTGGAACCCCTTCGCGCGCGAGCTCTTCGGATTCGTCGACGGCCGCGACTACGTCGGCCTCTCCCTCCTGGACATCGGCATCCACGAGTCGGACCGCGAGCACGCCTCCCAGCTCGCTCGCCGGGTGCTGCGCGGCGAGCCGTGGGAGGGCACCTTCGCCATCCTGCGCGGCGACTCCACGTGGATCCACGTGCGCGCCCAGGCCGTGCCCATGCGCGGCGACTCCGGCGAGATCGACGGCATCATCCTCATCGCCCGCGAGGCGCTGCGCAGCGGCCGGGTGGAGGAGCAGTACGGGCTGCTGGAGCGGATCGGCAGCCGCCTGTCCAGCTCGCTGGAGTTCGACTCCACGGTCCGGGGCGTGGCCGGGATCCTGGTCCCGCAGTTCGCCGACCACTGCTTCATCGACCTCTACGACCACGACCGCCTGGTCAGACAGGTCTCCATGCACGCCGAGGGGTGGACGCCCCCGCCGCGCACCTGGTACGACGTCGGGGACGAGGTCCGCTACCCCGAACGCCACTTCGTCACCCAGGCGCTGCGCCGCATGGAGGCGGTGATCAGCAACGAGTACGTGTTCGAGAGCTCGCCCAGCAGCCGCTCCGACTTCGTCTCCCGCCAGGTCGGCATCACCTCCGCCATCGCCGCCCCGCTGCGCGCCCGCGGCGAGGTGCTCGGGGTGCTCACCCTGGCCCTGTCCGGCCTCTCCCCCCGCCAGAAGAACACCTACGGCGGGTTCGACCGCGACCTCGTCGGCGCCATCGCCTCCCGGGTGGCGCTGGCCATCGACAACGCCCGGCTGTACGAGGAGGAGCGCAGCACGGCGATCGCCTTCCAGCGCAGCCTGCTGCCGAGCAGCTTCCCCCCCCTGGACGGCCTGACCCTGGCCCACCGCTACCTGCCCGCCACCCCGCTCCACGCGCACGGGCACGGCCTCCAGACCCAGGCCGGCGGCGACTTCTACGACGCCATTCCGCTCTCGGCCGGGCGCGTGGGCCTGGTCATCGGCGACGTGGAGGGCCGGGGCCCGCACGCCGCGGCGGTCATGGGCCAGCTGCGCGCCGCGCTGCGCGCCTTCGCCCAGGCCGACCGCGAGCCCGCCGACATCCTGCGCGAACTCGACGAGTGGGTCCGCCAGCTCGGCCAGGACGACGGCAACGGCGGCACCTGGATCCCCAGCGTCAGCTGTCTGTACATGGTCTACGACGCCTGGTCGCGCGAGCTGTCCTACGCCAACGCCGGGCACGCCCCGCCGCTGCTGGTCACCTCCGACTCGGTGGAGAAGCTCGACCTGGAGGTCACCGACCGCATGCTGGGCGTGCGCGCCAAGGGCGGTTCGGGCGAGGACGTGGTCTACCACCAGGCCGACCTCACCCTGCCCCTCGGCGCCACCCTGGTGATGTACACCGACGGCCTGGTGGACCGGAGCACGGGGGAGGGCGGGGCCGACCCCGACCAGGCACTGGGCCGGCTCGCCGACCGGGTGGCCGAGGTCGCCGACAAGGACGTGGACCAGATCGCCGAGGCGGCCGTGTACAGCGTTCCGGGCGAACTGCACGACGACACCGCCGTGCTGGTCGTGCGCAGCCACTTCGAGGCGCTCGCCCTGCGCGAGGGGTGGTTCCGCTCGGAGGCCTCCACCGTGGGCGAGGCCCGCCACCTGGCGGCCAACACCTTCAAGGAGTGGGGGATGGACCGCGACCAGGCGGAGCTGGCCTGCCTGCTGGTCTCGGAGATCGTCACCAACGTGGTCATCCACGCCACCCCGCACCCGGTGCACCGCGAGTTCACCGGCGGCGGGGTCCTGGACTCGGAGACCCCGCTCGGAGCCGCCGCCGGCCCCGACGAGTTCGACGAGGACTGGACCGACCTGCTGGAGGCGGTGGCCGAGGAGTCCGACGAGTCCCCGGCCGAGGTCGCGGAGAAGGAGTTCCTGCTCCGCCTGCGGCGCGGCGCGTCCGCGGTGTGGGTGGAGGTCTTCGACAACGACCTGCGGCTGCCCCGGATCCGCAGTGCCGCCGCCGACGACGAGGGCGGCCGGGGCCTGTACCTGGTCGAGCAGCTCGCCAGCCGGTGGGGCTCGCGCCCGACGCCGGACGGCAAGGCGGTCTGGTTCGAGATGCCCATGCACGGCGAGGTCGAGGAAGCCGAGAAGGACGACGACGCCTAGGCCGTGCCCGGTGGGACGGCCCGACCGTTCCCGTCCGCCCGCCGGCCGACCGGCCTCACCGTCGCGTACAGGAGCACGTCCACCCGGTCGCCGCCGATGTCCCGGTGGCCGCGCAGGAGCCCCTCGCGCTCGTACCCGGCGGCCTCGGCGGTGCGCACCGAGCCCAGGTTCCACGGCTCGATGTGGAGTTCGATCCGGTCCACCTCCGGGAGGGACCAGGCGAACCGGGTCAGTGCGGTGAGCGCCTGGCCCGCGAGCCCGCGCCCCCGGCTGCGCGGCGCGACGCCGTACCCCGCGCCGGCCCGGCCCGCGGCGACGGCCGCGAGGTGCAGGCCGACCACCCCCACGGCCTCGTCGGTGTGCCGGTCCGCGACGCAGAAGGAGTACCCGGTCCCGGTGCGGAACCGGTCGTGCTGCCGCGTGATGTAGGCGCGTGCCTGGTCGCCGTCGGCGTCGCCGGGCAGGGTGCCGATCCGCGGCACGTACGGATCGGTGGACAGATCCGTCAGCATGTCCACGTCCCGGTCCGTGAAGGCCCGCAGCCGGACCTCCCCGAAGGTCGGGGCGGTCGACGGCCAGGCGAGCGGGGGGTGTGTCATGCGGGTCCTTCCGGGCGGCACTGCGGCGGCGGAGTCCGGGCGGCCCGGGTGTTCGGGCCGCCCCGCGGACCGTTGCGCGGGCGGGGACCGCCGCCACCGCCTCCCCGCCGCGACGGCCGTCTCCTCAGAGCTGGCCGGTGGCCTCGCGCCAGGCCCGTTCCTTGCGGATCCACTCGTTGTCCTGGGGGAACTCGTCGATGGTGGTGACCCGGCGGATCTCGGTCTTGAAGCCGGGTCCGGTGACGGGGGA
>NZ_VWVV01000023.1 GCF_009830945.1 Nocardiopsis sp. FR4
GGGATCCCGGTGCAGATACGATGGCTCAAGGCCGTGCGGGCCCATTTTGACGTCACAATCATGATCGTCCCGCACGGCCGTTCGCATGCTCAGGCCGGGATGTCAGCTATCGCGCACCACGTCGTTAGCTCGCCCCGCAACTATGCTATGCCTTACCTAACCCCGGCAAGGGGTTCGGGCTCCCGGGCGAGGTGGCGAGCCCCACGCCGGCCGCCGGGCCGGGGCCCGTCGCCGCAGGTCCGGGCCCCGGGGGCGGGGGCCGGACCGCTCGGACGAACCACGGGTCACGGGCCCGGGACCGCTCAGGCGGAGGCGGTGGCCCGGGAGGTGGCGGAGATCGTGGCCGACCCCAGTACGGCGTCGCCCTCGTAGACCACCACGGCCTGCCCGGTGGCCACGCCCGTGGCGGGCTCGGCCAGCTCGACCACCAGCTCGGGGCCCCCGCCGCCCTCGCGCTGCCACACGCGGGCCGGGTAGACCTCCCCGTGGGCGCGCAGCTGCACGTGGCAGTCGGTCGGCTCGGTCAGCGGCTCGGACCCGCTCCACACCGGGCGCACACCGGTGATGGCGTCCACGCGCAGCGAGGAGCGCGGACCCACCGTGACGGTGTTGTTCACCGGCTCGATGGAGAGCACGTACCGGGGGTGGGCGGCTCCGCCCAGGCCCAGGCCCTTGCGCTGGCCCACGGTGAAGGTGTGCGCGCCGTCGTGCGTGCCCACCACGTTGCCGTCCTCGTCGCGGATCGGCCCCGGCCGCTCGCCGATGCGCCGGTTGAGGAAGCCCTTGGTGTCGCCGTCGGCGATGAAGCAGATGTCGTGGCTGTCGGGCTTGTCCGCCACCGACAGGCCGCGCCGCTCCGCCTCCGCGCGCACCTCCTCCTTGGTGCAGTCGCCCAGCGGGAAGAGCGCGTGCTCCAGCTGCTCGGCGGTGAGCACGCCCAGCACGTAGGACTGGTCCTTGGCCTGGTCCACGCTGCGCACCAGGCGGCCGTCGACCTTGCGGACGTGGTGCCCGGTGGCCACCGCGTCGAAGCCCAGGGCCACGGCGCGGTCCAGCACGGCCTCGAACTTGATCTTCTCGTTGCAGCGCAGGCACGGGTTGGGGGTGTTGCCCGCCTCGTACTCGGCGACGAAGTCCTGGACGACCTCGCGGTCGAACTCCTCGGACATGTCCCACACGTAGAAGGGGATACCGATGACGTCGGCGGCCCGGCGGGCGTCGTGGGAGTCCTCCACCGTGCAGCAGCCGCGCGCGCCGGTGCGGTAGGACTGTGGGTTCTTGGACAGCGCCAGGTGGACGCCGGTGACGTCGTGGCCCGCCTCGGCCACCCGGGCCGCGGCGACCGCGGAATCGACCCCGCCCGACATGGCGGCCAGTACACGCAAAGTCATAGTGCGTCCAGCGTATGCGCCCGCCGGGGGTCGCGGCCACGCCCTTTCACCGGGACCGGGCGAGGGCTGGGACACGTCGGGCGCCGGGGGCGGGGGCCGCGGGTCGGCCGGGCCCGTCGGCGGGACCGCGCGCGGGGGGCCGGCGCACGGGCGCGGAAGCGGCGAGGGTGGTGTTCCGGTTCTGCGAAAATCGGGGCATGGCTCTGTTCCGTCGTCGCCGCTCCGCCGACTCCACCACCGCCGTCACCGAGTTCTGGGACGCCTGGCCCTCCGCGCGTGAGGCGCTGGCCGACGCGGTCGAGTCGGACCAGCCCGTACCCCCCGAGGTCTCCGAGCGCGTCACCGCCCTGGTCCGCGCGATCCACCCCGACCTGGAGTGGGAGGTGGGCCCGGCCCCCAAACCCGGGGGCGGCGGCGTGGGGGACCTGGACCTGTCCCCGGACGTGGACCCCGGCAAGCTCCTGGAGCAGCTCGCGGCGCTGGACGACCCCTCCCGGCTCACCGGGGGCCCCGCCTACGCCCTGACCCTGCGCCCGGGGGCCTCGGAGGAGGCGCGCATCCAGTCCGAGCGCTGGGCCCGCTCCGCACCCGGGGACGACCGGTGGGCGTTCCGTCCGGTGCGCCCGGCCGACCACGACCAGCTGTCCGCCACGGTGCGCTGGGACGACCACGAGCTGGACCTGTCGCACGTGTCGGTGTCCATGCGGGTCGACCACGCCAGCGGCCGGATCGAGGTGGGCGTGTACCACCCCGACAACATGTTCCTGTCCGGGGAGACCCGCGAGCGCCTGGCCGAGCACGTCACCATGCTGGCGCTGGGCGAGGACGACACGGTCCGGTGGATCGGTAGGACAGCGCCGCTGGACGAGCCCCCGCTGGACCCGCTGCCGCCCACGTCGATGCCCGCCGTGGTGCGGCAGATGGCCGACATGCTCGGCGGTTCCGGCGGCTGGGTGACCCTGCACGGCCGCGTCCCGCTGCAGGGCGCGGTGGAGATCCTGCTGCGCCACCCGCTCACCCGGCGCGACTTCCCGGCGTTCTCGCTGTTCGTGCAGGTCGTGGTGCCCTACACGCACATGAACGAGGACAGGCTGCCCGAGGGGGCCTCGGCCTCGGCCCTGGACGACCTGGAGGCCCGGGTGAGCGGGGTGCTGGGGGACAACGGCGCGTTGTTCATGCGCCAGACCGCGGGGGGCAGGCGCGACTACCGCTACTACCTGGACCCCGACTCGGGTGTGCTGCCCGAGTTCGAGGCCGCCCTGATGGACTGGCCGGAGGGGGAGATCAAGCTGCGCAGCCAGCTCGACCCGGCCTGGGCGCAGTTCGAGTCCGCCCGCAGACCGTTCCGCCGCCAGCTGGGCGAGTAGGGTCCGGCCGCCTGGGCAGGGGGACCGTGGGACCGGGAGTTCCCGCGGACCTCGGTGCCCCGGTGACCAGTCGCGGGAGGCCCGCGTCCCGGGGGCGTCCGGGCAGGACCCGGGGTCGCCTCCGGCACACCGCCGGTGGGCTCCCTTGGGCCGTGTCGGGACCGGCGGTGGTGCCCACCCGACGCCTCGCCGTCCCGACGGCCCCGACCGGTGACCGAACGTGACCTCCTGGTCGCGTGAGCGGCAGGCCGCGAGGGGGCGGCCGCGGTAGTGGCGGTCGCGACCCGGCGGCCGGTAACGGATTCGTGTGAAGGGTCGACCATTCGCGCAACAACCCGAGACCGTGCCTTAACCCGCCCTCGACCTTGGGGGACGCCAGAGTCAAGCGGAAATCCCTTCTTGCACATCTGGCTCCCAAGTCACAACAGGCGTAACGTGTCATTCCCACCAGGAGGATGATTCGGTCTGATGGACGGCGTGCTGCCTCGCGCATCCACGGGTCGGCCTCGGGTCGCCGCGGTCGGCGCGATCCTCACCCTGTGCCTGGTGTGGGCCCCGTTGATGTCCCTGTTCCCCGTGGGCGTGTGGGACACGGCCCACGCCCTGACCATGAGCGGCGCGGGACAGGGCATCCTGCTCCTGACCCCGGTGGTCGCCGGGGTCATCCTGCTCATGTTCTGGCTGAGTACGCAGTGGCTGGAACACTGCGGGGTGAACCACCCCGCCGCCTCCGCCGCCCTCGTCACGGCCACCGCCATGGTCACGCCCGTCGTGGTCACCTTCCTCGCCCCGGACGTCATGAGCCTGCCCGGCGGGACGAACGCCAACATCGCCTTCCTGACCGCGGCGATCAGCACGCTGGGCATGGGCGCGTCGCTGGCGGCGAACCGGCCGGGGTGCCGCTGGAAACCCGGGCTGCTGCCCGCCATGGCGGTGATCAGCCTGCTGCTGGCCGCGCTGCCCAGCGTGAGCGAACAGGTCCGCGCGCGGGCGGCCGACGAGCGCTCACGGACGCAGATCCTGTCGTTCGAGCAGACCATCGCGGTGCTGGACCACCCGGACTGGGAACCGAGCCAGGTGCACGAGGTCAACAACGGGCTGCGTCTGACCTACCGCGACGCCGACGGCAGACCGCTGTACGTGGTGACCTGGGACGAGGCGCGCTCGGCCGACCCCGGTATCCACGCCGGGTGCGACTTCCCCGGAATGTGGTGCCGGGACGTGGACGGGATGGTGCTCGTGCACCACTCCGACGGCCACCCGAGCGAGCTGCGCACGCACCTGAGCGACGGCACGGTGGCGAGCCTGATCCCGGAGCCGGGCACCGCGGCCGACCTGGTCGCCGCATCCCGGGCCCTGCGGGCGGAGCGCCCCGGCGAGCGCGAAGCCCTCGTGCTCTCGGTGACCGCCTGACCCGGGCGGGAACGGACCGCGCCGGAGCCGCTCGCCGCCCTGAGCCGGACCGGCCCCGGATCGGGTGCCCTTCGAGGGACCGGCATCGGCGGTGACTCTTCGGGAACCCCCGCCAGGTCCGCCGTAATGGTCCCGGCCCGTGCACGTCCGCCCCAGCGGAGACCAGTGCGGCCAGGAACGGTCAACACGCTTACCGGCGGTGCTCTGGGCCGTACCCCGGACACGCGGAAAGGCGCCCCCGGCCGGGGGCGCCTTTCTATGAGCGGAAGGGAGGGACCGGCAGGTCAGCCGTTCTCCTTCTTGATGCGCTCGACAAGCATCTGCTTGCCCTGCTCACCGGCCTTCTGGTTGTTCTCCTGGATCCGGCGGAACCAGCGGGCGAGCTCCTCGTCACCCCGGCTCTCGGCGTCCTGGATGTAGGTCTCCAGGCGCCAGACGTTCTCCAGCGACTGGTGGATGGCCCAGACCAGGTTGTAGTTCTTGTCCTTGAGCGGGCTCGCGGGCTCAGAAGCCATGACAACCTCCTCGGTGTCGTGCTTTCCCCTACCGGTCATGCCACTGCCCGAAGAGGCAGGCGAGTACACACAGCGATGGAAGATGACTCTGCGCCCCTCGCCGTCATGCGGTTCACCCGCTGCTCAGGCGGCCACGGGGACGCGTCCGGCGGTGGGCCCGGCCCAGGGCCGGGCGGCGGGCGGGTCGGTGTGCGGCCACAGGGCCAGGAGGAGTGCGTCGACGTCGCGGGCCTCGACCATGCCGGCGGGGGTGATGGCCCAGAAGGACTGCGTGGCCTCGCCGAAGTAGACGATCAGGTGGTGGTGCCGGGCCTGGACCTCGGCGGCGCTGGCGTGCTCCACGGCGAACTCGGCGCGGTGACCCCCGAGGCGGGGCAGGCACTGGGCACGGCTCTCCCGGCAGGAGGGGTGCTCGCATACCGGGCAGGCCGGGCCGACGAGCGGGGTGCGGCGCGAGAACGGGCGAATGCGGCGAACGTCGTCAGGGCGGCGGGGCGAGGGGATAGGATTCCGCATCAGATCCTGTCTCCTTACTTTCTGAGGGTTGGATTTCGGGATTGAGGGCCCGGGAGAAGCGCTGCAACGCTTTCCTGGGCCCGTCTCATGTCACGGACATGTCAGCGCACGAGCATCAGTCGTCGGTGGTGCTCCACGGGTTGCCGGTCAGGTCGTAGGCCAGCAGGAACCACACACTGCGGAACTCCGCCTGGCCGTTGTCTCCCCACTCGGTGGCGAAGGCATGCACCGTGGCCAGGCCCCGACCGGATTCGGCACTCAGTTCCAGCCCATTCCTCCTGGGTTTGAGGCGGGCGTCCCTGGAAGTGAGGCCGCATCGGTAACGGCAGGTCAGGTGCCGTCCGGTGCGGTGGCGGTGAACGGGGCGGACGAAACTGGCCAGCGGCACGGTGGCCTCGCGCCCAGGTCGGTCAACGGGGCGGCAGCCGCCGTCGCCTGGCCCGCGAGCTGCGCCGCCTACGCGAGGCCCACCGTCTCAAGCTGGCCGCAGCCGCCAAGGAGCCCGGTGTTCCCCTGTCCACGATCAGCAGCATCGAAAACGCCACAGCCAGGCGGGTCAGAGCCCGAGACATCGATGCACTCGCCGATCTCTACCGTGCTTCCGAAGAGGAGCGGAAAGCCCTACACGGGCTCACCCGCGAGTCCACAGAGTCGGGGTGGTGGTCCAGTTACAAGGACGTCTTCGGAGGTAACGCCCTTCCTGACTTCGAGGCCGAGGCTTCACTGGTCCGAAGGTTCGAAGGACTCACGGTCCCAGGGCTCCTGCAGACCCCCGAGTACTCGACCGCTGTCATGCGCGCCGGACGCGTCCTAGGGGAAAGCGCTGTGGAGCGCCGTGTACGGGCGCGGATGGAGCGCAAGAACATCTTCAACCGCATCAAACCGCCGCACACGGCGGCAGTCATCGACGAAGGTGCGTTGAGACGCGTTATCGGCGGCCCTGAGGTGATGCGGGAGCAGCTCACCTATCTCAAGAACATGGCCCTTCGGCATCACATCGGTGTCCAGGTCCTGCCGTACACCGCAGGAGCCCACCTGGCCCTCGCTGGGCCGTTCACGATCTTGGACTTCCCGAATCCCAGGGATCCCCCGATCGCCTACGTGGAGACGGCCGTGGAAGGTCTCCACCTGGATCAACCGGAGGAAATGGAGCGATATACCTTGGCATTCGGCAATGTGCAGAGCGTGGCTCCCTCCACTCCCCTCTCGTTCCAGCTCACCGACGATGTGCTGCGGTCCCCGGAGGACATGGCATGACCGTCCGACTTGAGTTCCGCAGGAGCAGCCACAGCGCCCAGGGGCAGGAGTGCGCCGAAGTCGCCCACATCTCTGAGGGCTTCCGCAAGAACGGCTGCGGCGGTGCCGCCATCCGCGACTCCAAGCACCCCGGCGCCGGGCACCTCCCCTTCCCCGCCGAGGAGTGGACCACCTTCCTCAACACCGTTCGCGGCCGTGGACTGCAGCGCACCCGGACCTCCCACACCCCTCCCCCGCCATCCCTGGCCCCGGTGCGCACACAGCACACCACCCGGAAGCCCGCCCCCGGGCATCCGGGTGCTTCACCGTGGCACTACTCAAGATCATTGCGAGAGTTCCGGGCGGAGGTCCCCTCGCACTCCCCGACGGACTCCAACGCTTCGAGCGGCCGGTCGGCCTCCGGCGCGCTGGCTCCGTTGACGGCGGGCGCGGCCTCGCGCTCGCGGAGCAGCCGGTCCAGGCGCTCCACCTGCCGCCCCAGCTCCGCCAGCCGCGTCATGACCGCCTCGTGCTGGACTTCTTCGATCTCCTGGTCCTCGGCCCAGCGGACCTCGCTGACCTCCTGCTCAAGCGAGGTCACGATCACGCCGATGACCAGGTTCAGCATGATGAACGTGGTCAGCACGATGTAGAGCACGAAGAACACCCAGCCCATCGGGTGCTGCTCCAGTACCGCGTCCGAGACGTCCGGCCAGTTCTCCATGGTCATCAGCAGGAACATCGTGTACAGCGACGTGCCCAGGTTGCCGAAGAACTCCGGGACGTCCTCGCCGAACAGCTGGTGGGCGATGATCGCCGCCGTGTAGATGACGACCAGGAGCAGCCCGATCACCGTGCCCATCCCCGGCACGGCCTTGAACAGGGCGGTGATGATCTGGCGCATCTGCGGTACGACGGTGATCACCCGCAGGATCCGCAGCACCCGCAGGATGCGGAGCACGGCGAACGGTCCGGTAGCCGGGATCAGGGAGACGACGACCACGAAGAAGTCGAACCAGTTCCACGGGTCGCGGAAGAAGCGCCAGCGCCAGGCGTAGAGCTTGAGAGTCATCTCCACGACGAAGAGACCGACGACGATCCGTTCCACAACGACCAAATATGGAAGAGCCGAATCCTGGTAAGTCGCCCAACCCAAAATCGCGGCGTTGACCAGAATCACCATGAGCATCACGTTGGAGAACCATCGGCTCTCCACCATCTGAGTGACCTGATCACGCCTCAATGCCGCATCCCCCTTCGAAATTCCAGCCTTATTCGGGCATGGAGCAGCTAAATATATCTAAGTGGACTTCCTTCTCTCGCCGCGCATCAGGCACAGGGCGTTCCCGCAGCCTTGCCGTGGGCCTGTGCGCCTCTCGTGTGCTGCACCGACGCTGTCCTATGGGGTTATGGCACCGCCGAAAGGCACGCTTCCCACGAACCTGAAGATGACAGTGGAGTCACAGCCGAGGGCAATGATGCGTGCGGCATCCCACACTTACGTTTTCGGTCTGACTGGCTGTCGGGAGCGGTAGGCCCACAAACGCCGGAACGGGCGCGGACTTCCCGCTCCTTCGGGAAAGCTCTCCTGGAAGTGAGACGGGGCCGGGAGGACAGCGGTTCCGGGCACCTCGGCGGGCACTGGTATCTTCGCTGCTGGCCACGGCAGGCGACCCGGCGCGGCAGAGGCCGACGCTGCGGGGATCCGAGAGCCGTTGACAGCGCCCCCACCACCCCACGACCCCCGACGCAGGAAGAGACATGGCGGAGCTGAAGTACTTCACCGGGGCGATGAACTCGGGCAAGAGCACCATGGCTCTCCAGGAGCACCACTCCCGCGGCGGGGAAGGTGTCCTCTACACCAGGCAGGACCGCGCCGGCGCGGGCATCATCTCGTCCCGTCTGGGCCTGAAGTCGCCCGCCATAGAGGTCACCGACGGCCTGGACCTGTACGACGACATCGCCGACCGCAAGGCCCCCTACGCCATCTGCGACGAGGCACAGTTCCTGTCGGCCAAGCAGGTGGGACAGCTCGCTGGCGTCGTCGACGGGATGAAGATCGACGTGTACTGCTACGGCATCCTCACCGACTTCCAGGGGCAGCTGTTCCCGGGCTCCCAGCGCCTGGTGGAGCTCGCCGACAAGGTGGAGGTGCTGCCGGTGTCGGCCCGCTGCTGGTGTGGCAGCCGCGCCACCCACAACGCGCGCGTGGTGGACGGCGTGATGGTCTACGAGGGCGAGCAGGTGCACATCGGGGGCAACGAGTCGTACGCGACCCTGTGCCGCCACCACTTCATGGCCGGGGTGGCCTGACAGGCTTTATCGGACTGCTCCGGCCGCCATGGGGCCTTCCCTCCGGATGACCGCATAAGCCAACGAACTCTTACTCAGGGATCCAGTACTCGAAACCGTACCCAAGGAAGCTGGAGACTTTTCTGGCCTCATTCTTGAACTCGTTCTCCGAAACGGTTCCAACCGAGCTTCCCGTCCGATCATCGAATCGAATCTGGTAGACGGCACTCTTCGTCTGAACAAGAGCTATGTACACCGATTGGCCCTGTTCCCCGGTTCCGTAGACGGAGTGGGATTTATCGCCAAATCCGGCATCCCCCTCGGAATCGACCTGAGTGAGGTTGCTCGCAAGTTCAGACTTGAGAACCGCATACCTGGAAGCAGCGACTTCTTCAACTGCCTCCCCTTCTTCAGCATCGATGACCGCCTCATAGGAGAAATGAAAATCCCAAAGCGAAGAACCTGAACTGGGCACGATAGTCCATAGGCACTCATCCCGAACTACTCGCTCAGCCCCCTCGATTTCTGGCTGACCACCGGATGCGGTGTCAACGTAGTCCTCATTGCCGTCCTGGCGCGTGACGTTGACAGAAGACAGGTACTCGATGTTGTCTTCGCAGACATTCATCTCGCCTTCCTCCAACGAAGACCGGGCTTCCCCGATGCGTTCTGCGGGGTTGCCACCGGAGCCCTCGTCCCCGCCCGCCATGCCGGAGGAAGTGAAGTTGAAGAACATGCTGGCAAGGCCGAGAAGGACTCCAAAGACCCCGAAGGCCGCCAGTGTTCCGCCCCCGAAGACCGCCGCGGCGGCCTTCCACCCGTGCAGCCCCTGCTTCTGGGGTGGTGCCTTCTCCTCAACCACGGCTATCTTGTGCCTCCAGCTGGGCCTTCACGTCCGGGTGCTCAAGCGGACGGGTGAAACCCACGATGTCCGCACGATTGGGGTCATCGTACTCGCGCACCGCGATCGGTCCACAGTTGGTGCACCAGGCCTCCACCATCAGCCCGTCGCCGATCACCATTCCCATATGCCCGGGTCCGGGCGGCTCCCCCGCCCGAGTCACATCGAAGAACACCAGGTCACCGGGCTGCTCCTCGCCTATGGGAACCTCGGGGCCGAATTTCCACTGGTCCTGGGACACACGCGGAATCGTGACGCCGATACTCTCATACGCCTTCATCGTCAGACCTGAGCAGTCATAGCCGCTGGGGCCGGTGCCACCCCAGATGTACGGCTTTCCGCGCTGGTCCAGGGCCCAGTCGATGACGGCCTGCGTGAGTTCGTCGGGAGCACGCCCGATGGGTGCGCCCGCCTCGTCGAACTGGCACAGAACCGCCGTGCGGATGGAACCGGAGGTGTCGTAGTTGCCCTCGGCATACTCCTCAGCCCAACCCAGGACGTCGTCCACGTACCACCAGGCGTGGTTGTAGCCGTAGATGGCCCGGCGAACATCCTCCTCCAGGCCGTGAGCCAGCAGGTAGTCAGCAGCGGCCGGGATGGCGTCAGCGGGATCGTAGACGTTGACGATCCCGTCCCCGTTGCCGTCCACGCCGTAGCCGTTCTCCGGACGGTCCTCGACCGCCTGGATCGGTTCCCCGCCCCAGCTGTTACCCGCCGCCGAGCCGTCCAGGGCCCCGAACTGCATCGGTCCGGCGGCACCCCAGTCGTTGTGTCCCTCGGTGATACCCGGTCCGTCCCAGCGGCCGTGGTGGGACTCCACCTGCCCGATGCCCGCGAGGACGTTCCACGGGACCCCCCGGTCCTCACCGACCTCGACGTAGAGTTCCAGGTAGTTCTCCGGAATGGAGTCCATGGCGTAGCCACTCGCGTCCGGCTGCTCGGCGTCCGCGTTCGGAGAGCAGGTCAGCCCGTTGGCCACGAAGGACCCGATCTGCTGGGTGGTGTTGGTGATCACGGGGATCACGAACATGGCCAGCATGATCATCAGGGAGACCGCGACCACGACGGCGCCGCCGACCCAGAGGCCCGCCGCTCCCCTGTCGGAGGACTTGGGGGAGAAAAGGGAGATCACTCGGGTTACTCCTCCCCGTACTGCCCGACATCCGCGGGCTGGAAGTCGAAGACACGCCAGGAGTCACCGCTGCGCTCGACGGTGACGGCGAACTGTCCGAGTTCCTCGTCGAACTGGGCGTTCGCGGTCTCGGTGATGGACTGCGCCGTCACGACGAAGGTGATCGAGTCCTCCCCGAAGGTCCGCACCGAGTCGATCTCCGCACGCCCTTCGGCCACGGCCTCGGCTTCGGACATTTCGGCCCAGAAGGCACCGACCCTGCTGGTTTCGGCGAGCACCTCGGCGAACTCGTCGGTGGCCAGAGCTTCCATCGAGCCGTAGTAGGACTCGGGGGGTTCGGTGTAGTCGATGGTCCCGTAAGCCTCCGCGAAGGAGCGCGCCACGGCGCCCGCCGCCTGGAGTTCCTGCTCGGAGAAGGGGAACCACTCGAGGACGTCGACATCCTCGGCGGCGGTCGTCGGGATCGGGCTCGGCTCGACGTTGGAGAGCCCGTTCGGGCCGCTGCCTCCTCCGCTTCCAGGCTGTTCCGGGGTGGTTCCGGGGTTCGGGGAAGCCGTGTTCGGCTCCTCCTCGGTTTCTCCCCCGAAGCCTCCGAGACTGATGTACAGGCCGAACGCGACCAGCACGACGATCAGGCCGACGAAGACCGCCCGTTGGGCACGTTCGGGGAGAGGGTTGGGCATCGGTCGGGGCCTTTGTTCCTCAGTCGTTGTTCAGCCAGAAGGGCACGTCGCGCTTCCGGTCCCTCGTGGTGGAGCTGCTCTCGCCCCAGAAGGGGGTGATGGGAGCGTCGTCCTTGCGCCTACCGGAACCGGTGATCCAGCCGCCGTCTCCGTCACCGCGGCCACGGCCCTCGTGGGAGGGAGCGGGCCGGGCCGGACGCTGCGGTGCCGGTCGGTCCCGCCTCTCCCGCGGAGCGCTCCAGCGCGAACCGCGGGCGTCAGGGTTGCCTCGGGGCGGGGTGTCCTCGCGCCCGCTGAAGATGCCACGGCCGGTGCCGGGGTCAGGCCGCTCGGAACTGGCCGCGCGGCTACCGCCCGAGGCGGGAGCGCCGCCTCCGAACACGGAGCCGCCTCCCCCGTCGCGCCGCTCGGAACCGCCCCGGCTGCCGGAGCCCGTACCGAACACCGACGCCCAACCGGTGTCTCCCGTGCCCGTGTAGCCGCCGCTGGGCCGGGGCGGGATGGATCCCCGGCCTCCTCCGCCAGCGCCACCGCCGGAAAGGCTGGGCGCCTGGTCACCGCTTCGGGTCGGCGCGCCGCTACGGGGACCGCCACCGCCCGCCGGAGCGCTCCTGGAGACGTTGAGCGGGGGAGCCGCGTTGTCGCGGACCCTTCCGTATCCTGCGGTTCCACGTGCCCGCGCCCCCTCCGCGCGGACGGGACCGCCGTCGGCCGGAGCCTCGTCCCCGACCCCCGGTTCGACGCCACTGGTCGGCACACCGCCTCCGCCAGCGGGTACCCCGGCGGCCACCCCGGCGATCTGCGGTCCTCGGCGCAGACCCCATGCCTGGGCCTTGAGGTTCGCGACCGGGGGGAGGACGACCGCGCTCTTGCTGAGCGCCTGGCTCTGCGCCGCGTCGCTGACGATGCGCGAGGTGAAGGTGTTCGCGTTGACCGAGGCGAAGAGGTAGGCGAAGGGCTTGCGGTAGACGAACAGCGCCACGGTGAAGAGCGCCAGCAGAATCATCTGCAGGCCCCATCCCAGACTGGTGGACATGACCATGCCGTAGCACATGACCAGCAACGAGATCAGGAGGACGATAAAGATCTGTTTGAGCAGGAAGCCCACCATCAGTTCCACCCAGCGCAGCAGGACCATGCGTCCGTAACCCGGGTGGATACCGATCAGCAGGAAGACAGGTGCAAGGAGAAAGAGAAGAAGGAAGGCGATCTTCAGAACGATAAGTGCGACCGACCCCGCCAGGATAAGGCCACCGGCGAAGATCGAAGCGAAAAGCGCCAGAGTAGCGACTCCAAGACGGCTCCCCTGGTCCTGCCCCGAAAAGAGAGGATACACGCTGGGGAAGGAAGACTCGACGTTCGAAGCGATCTCTTCATAGGCCGCCTGCTTCTCTTCGACCAAAGGCGTCGCTTCGAGATCTCCATCAGCGATCTGCTGTTGCTCTATACGGCTAATACCCTGCGCGGTGATGAGGTCTGCGGCGTGCTCCTGAGCCGCGATCTCCGCGATATCGCCATTTCCGAACTGCCCTGCCACCCAGGGCTGGCACACCAGGCTCGACCACAGCATGTCCGCGTTGCGCCTGACCTGGAAGTCGGCCTCCGACTCCCAGTCCGCCCGCTCCGGCGCCTGGGCCCCCGGGGGACACGTCCCCGACCCGCCCCCGTAGGGAACCTGGCCGACGGTGCTCGTCACCAGCTGGCTGCCGGAGTTCACCAGGCTGCTGGCCATACCCATGATCTGCGCCGGGTTGACCAGGATCCACAGGCCCAGAGCCGTCGCCGCGACCATCCAGATGCTGGACTCGATCGTGAGCGTCATCCGCTTGCGGATGAGCCCGAACCATCCCAGCCACAGCGCACCGAGAATGACCACGGTCGGGATCAGCGGCCGCCAGATCCCCTCCCGCAGCGTGACCACGACGTTCTCGACCAGCTCGTTGAAGCTCGCGAGCAGGCCGTCCGAGGTCGCGGCCTGGTAGACGGTGATCGTCGACTGGTTGATGGTCTTGGACAGGTCCCAGGCGGTGTTGGCGAGGGTGGCCTGGGCGCCGTTACTGATCCCGTCCACGCAGGACTCGGTGATCATGTGCCACTGCTGGCCGGCGGTGCCGTACTGGCCGTACATGCTGGCGTCGGGCGGCAGACCGTCCGTGGAGCCCTCGATGGAGGACTGCGACTGCGGGGGCACCAGCAGGCCGTCCGAACCGCTCCCGGCCGACTCCGGCAGCGGCGCAGGTTCGCCCGGGCACAGCGGATTGGCCTGGGCACCGCTCAACGGCAGTACGACGAAACCCGTCAACAGCAGAAACGTCATCACCATGCGTCGCCAACCGCCCCGTCGGACGTGCTGATGCGTCATCTGCTGGCTCCTGCGTCGTGGTTCGGCCTGGGGGGCGTGCACAGACACCGGGCCCCACGGATCCCGCCCGCGCACGCGTGCTCACCGCACGCGGCCGAGCGCGACCGCAAGGCCCCCGATGTCTTTACCCCATCCTCTATGGTGCGTCATCACCCCGGGCAGAGATGGGCGCAACGCGACGAGTTTTCCGGTTCCGGGGGCCCACCTCCCCGGAACAGGGGGTACAAAACCCTCACTTCTCCACGTTTGCGCAGGTAGCAGGCGTGATTGGCCTTCCGAAACACCCGAAAACATCCAGGCCACAATTTTCTACCCACGTAGCCACTATGAGGGGCGTCACACCCAGTTTCTCCACCAAAAGCGGACACCATGCAATCAACCGGACTGGTACTCGGTACCTGAACCGTCTTCAGTGGCTGCCCGAGTCCCCATTGGCGCATAGCCGAAACCCGACATAGGACCCGGGTTCCCTCCCACGGTGCTCCCAGGCCACACCCCGGCACGGCCCACTCGGAGTGCGCAGCCGTCACCGGGGAAGGAACCACCCACCACGTCCGCGACCGGGAACCCCGCTGCCATGGACCACCCGCCCGCTCCGCCCCCGCCTCCCGCTCCCCGACCCGGCCCGCCCTCCGGCGCCGGTGCCGCTGTCCTCCTGGTGACCGCCGTGCTGTACCCGCTGCTCACCTGCGGGCTACTGCTGCTGTTCGGCCTCCTCGCGCTCGCCACCCTCCTGGGCGCGGGCCCCGCGGTCGTCCTGGCCGTCGTCGTCCTGCCCTGCGTCCTGCTCGCGGGCGCGCACTGGGCCCTTCTCCTGCTGCTGCGCGGCATCGGGCTGCCCCGCCCCGGGGCGACGGCCGCCCTGCTGACGGCGTCGGCGGTGCTCTCCCTCGCGCAGGCGGTCTCTCCGATCCTCGGCCTGGACATCGGCTGGCCTGGGGCCGCTCCCTTCGTGGCCGCCCTCCAGGGTGCCGCCGTGGCCGCCGTGCTGATCGTGAGCGGGGGCCGGGCCCTCGGATGGGCCTGCGCGGCCGTGTGCGGGCTGGTGCTGGCCCACGCGCTCCTCGCCCTGGCGACGGACGCGGCCAGCGGTCACGGCGCGGCACAGGAGGGTCCAGAGCCACCCGGCGCCATCACCCCCGCCGCCCCTGTCAGCTAGGCGAACGACCCGCACCACCCACAACACACAGCCCGCCGGCCCCGAAGTCCCCCGATGGCGGGAACTCCGCCGGGAAACGCGCCAGGACCCCGCAAAGCGCCGCAGGCGGGCTTTTTTGGATAGATTGGCCTGCGCACCGTGCTCCCGTACTCCCGGAACTCCGAGTCGCCGCTCCTCCCCTCCTCTCCCCCACCCCCGAAGGGACGCGTGCCCATGTCCTCTCCCGGTCGTTCCTCCGTCGGCCGCTACGAGCTGCGGGAACGGCTCGGCGTCGGCGGGATGGGCACGGTGTGGCGTGCCTGGGACCCCTCCCTGCAGCGCGACGTGGCCGTCAAGGAGGTCCTGCTCCCCCAGGGCATGTCCCCCGAGGAGCACGCCGAGGCCCGTGAGCGCACGCTGCGCGAGGCACGGGCGACCGCGCGGATCACCAACACGGCGGTGGTGACCGTCCACGACGTCCTCGAGCACGACGGCAACCCGTGGATCGTCATGGAGCTGCTCAGCGGCGCCTCGCTGCAACACCACCTGGACCACCGCGGGCCGTTGCCGGTGGAACGGGTGGAGGAGGCCGCCCGCGCCCTGCTGGAGGGCCTGCGCGCGGCGCACGCGGCGGGGGTCACCCACCGGGACGTCAAGCCCGCCAACATCATGCTCACCGACGACGACCGCACCGTGCTCACGGACTTCGGGATCGCCAACGTCGACGGCAGCACCGCCCTGACCCAGACCGGTGTGTACATCGGCTCCCCCGAGTACATGGCCCCCGAGCGGTTCGAGGGGGAGCGCGCGCTGCCCGCGTCGGACCTGTGGAGCCTGGGCGTGACGCTGTACGCGCTGCTGGAGGGGCGTTCGCCGTTCAAGCGGGACAGCATCACGGGCATCATCAGCGCGGTGCTGACCGCACCGGTGCCGCCCCGGCTGACGCTGGACGAGGGGCCGCGGGGGCCGGAGAGCGCACCGCTGCGGGCGCTGATCGGGGCCCTGCTGAGCCGGGACGCGTCGACGCGGCCGAGCCCGGACGAGGCGCTCGCCCTCCTGGCGCGGGAGCGGCGGGCCAGGGACCGCGGGGAGCCCTCCGGCGGCGGAGCGCACACACCGTGGTCCGGCACCCCGTCCGGCCCGCACGGGAACAGCGCGCCCCACGGGTACGGCGGTCCGCACCGTCCGAGCGGTCCCCACCAGGCGCCGGGCCTCCGGCCGGCCGCGCACGGGCCGGGTGCGGCGGGCCCGTACGCCGCACCGCCGGGTTCCTCCACCGCCCCCGGAGCGGGAACCGGCCGCTACGCGGCCCCCTCGGGGCATCCGACGGGTCGGGCACCCCTGCCCGGGCGCCCGGGTGCGTCCGGGCCCCAGGCGGGCTTCGCCCCGGCGGGGCACGGCGGGCCCGTGCCGGTGGTCATCGCGGCGGTGATGCTCGGGCTCAACGCGCTCTACCTGCTGGTGCTCACGGCCGCGTACGCGGGAGCGGCGCTGGGGGACCCCGGCGGCCAGGGCTGGGGGCCGGTGTTCCCGCTGGGCCTGTGGGGGGTCTTCTCGGCCTTCGCGGCGGCGGGCGTGATGACCCGCTCGCGGCTGGTCTACGGGGCCGTGATCCTGGTGCAGCTGCTGGTGTCGGTGATGGTGCTGTTCAGCATGTTCACGGTGTTCATCTACACGCCCGAACAGCTGCCGGTCTACGTGCTGATGCTGGCGTACAACCTGGTGATCGTGGGTCTGGTGCTGATTCCGCCCAAGGTCCGCGCCTTCTTCGGGTTCGGCGCGAACTTCGGCTGAGCGGGGCGCCCCGGCTCCGGCGGCTCACCAGGAGGTCACCCTCAGCTCCCCCAGGTCGGCCAGGGCCACCCGGCCCTCCTCGGCCAGCACGCGCACCATCTCCTCCGCCTCGGGCAGGGTGACGTGGCGGCCCCGGGACAGGCCCTCGCCGGGTGAGGGGCTCTCCAGCCACAGCCGGGGGCCGCTCTCCCACATCATCTGGACGACCCGACCGTTGGCCGCGGTGAACACCGCGAACGTGCCCTTGGCGGGGGTGAGCTGGTAGACGACGTGGCGGGCGGCGGCCGTCTCCAGGGGCACGGGGTAGTCCATGAAGCCCAGACCGCCCTCGGCGGTGTCGGCGTAGTGGACCTCCAGCAGGCCGGAGGGGTCGGGGCGGGCCTCCTCGCGGGGCCAGAGGGCCCCGACCGCCCAGCGGCTGAGGGGTTCCTCCACGCGTTCCCGGGAGAGCGCGGGGCCCTGGCGCACGCGCAGCAGGTCGAAGTCGCGTTCCAGGGCGACGCTGTCCCCCCGGTCGCTGGTGAGGGTGGCGACGAAGGAGCGCGGCAGCCAGGGCAGGACCATCCGGGACAGCTCGCGGACGCTCACCCGGCCCTCGTAGTGGGAGACCCACTCGGGGGCCTCGTAGGGGCCGGGGCTGTCGAAGGCCACCTCGACCATGGGCTCGGCGTTCACGGCGGGGCCGGGAAAGGCGGCCTGGCGGCCCAAGCGGCGGCGGTTCCAGTCCATGAGCACCCGCAGGCCCCGCTCGGGGTCGCCGTCCCAGTCGACGGTGAGCCCGTGGGCGCGCAGGGCCTCGGCGGTCTCCTCGCCCACGGCGGCCCGGCGCAGCGGATGGGTGGCCCCGAAGCGGATGGTCAGCGGCGCGCCCCCGGCAGCGTGCCCGGCGTCCTGGTGGTGGTAGAAGGCGTAGCCCCGCGCCGCCAGGCCGCTGGGGTTGGAGTTGCGTGCGGCGAGTTCGCCGTCCAGTGCGGTCCTGGCACAGCCGTCGCAGCAGGCGAAGTCCTCGCGGGCGATGACCCCGGCCTCGTCCAGGGCGCGGAAGGCGCGGGTGAGGCGTTCGCCGTCGGTACGCGGGGGCCAGCGGCGCTGGCGGTGGACGTGGTCGGCCAGCGCCCGGTCCACGTGGTCGGTGAGCTGGGTGAGCGCGGCGCTGACGTCGGGGCCGTCGGGGTCGGAGCCCGCATCCAGCGCGTCGGCCAGGGCCTGCCGGGCGTGCCGGAGGATCTCCACGTATCCCCCCCGGCCCGAGGCGACCCGGACGGCCACGGCCTCCTCGGCGGCGGCGAGGGGGTGGCGAATGCTCTCCCTGACTTCGCTCATGCGCC
The DNA here is from genome assembly GCF_009830945.1 of Nocardiopsis sp. FR4. Classification (GTDB taxonomy): domain Bacteria; phylum Actinomycetota; class Actinomycetes; order Streptosporangiales; family Streptosporangiaceae; genus Nocardiopsis. The sequence continues at coordinate 18,069 of NZ_VWVV01000023.1, forward strand.
CAATGTCTCAGAAGCCGGAAGTGTTTGGGACCGTTTGCCGGAGAGCTCGCTGTCCGCAATCGGACAGCTACGCCATGGCTGGTCGCAGCGGGTGCCGGAGCCGCCGCCGGAGTGATCTTCACCGCATCCGTGCGCTGGCGCGGTCAGCCGTTGGCGGCCGTGGGGCGGGGCTCCCGCGCCCGGTCCCGTCCGGCCCGGCGTGCCCCGGCGCCTCGGCGCCCCACGGGGCGGCCGCCTCCCACGCGCCCGTGCTGGCGTTCCGTCCGCCGTCACGGGCGCGGCCGTCCGCACCGGTGGAGGCGGCCAGGCGGCGCCCGCCCCGGAAGGCGCGCTCGACGCTCTCGTCGCGCACCCTGCGGGCCAGGGCGGCTGTGGCGGCGAGCTCGCCGACCTCGGCGGAGCTCACGCCCAGGAAGGCCGCCGCGGCGACGTGGTCGGCGTACTCGGCGGTGGAGTCCAGTGCCTCCTGGCACTGCTCCCACTCCCGGTGGGCGGTCACGGCCTCCTGGACCAGGCGCCCGTACTCGGTGATCTGGTCGACCCGGGCGCGTACCGCCTCCTCGACGGCGTGCAGGTACTCCCGCTGCGGTTTGAGGGCCTCCCGGACCCGGGGGGAGACCGCGCGCTGCCAGCGGCGCAGGTGGGCGCGGCGCAGTTCGCGCTGGCGGGCCAGCAGCGAGGCGATGCGCCACTCCTGTTCGCGCAGGACGGCCAGCGCCCGGTCACCGTCCAGGGCCTCGCCGCCGAGTTCCTCGCGGGCTTCGCACACGAGGCCGATCGTGTCCTGGACCCGCACGAGCAGGGCGTGGTCGGCCTCGCTGAGGTCCTCGGGCAGGACCACGTGCTCGCGCCGGCGCCTCCCGGCCGGTCCGTACGCCCGGGAGGTGAGGGTGTCGGCGGTGACCATGGCCACGAGAAGGCCGAACAGCGCCCACGGCATACCCATGGAGGGGTCCTGGGGGACGACGTCCATCAGCCAGGCGGGGGCGGTGGCGACCGTGCCCGCCCCGGCGGCGGCGCCCGCGGCGCGGGTGACGGGATGGGCGTCGCGGCGGCAGGCCAGGGCGGCGACGTAGGCGACCAGGCTGATGCTGGCGATCACCATGGCCAGGTACCACCCGGCGGTGAGCAGGGCCAGGACCATGGTGAACCCGACGCCGAGGACCTGGACGCCGCCCTCGCGCAACCGCACCAGGCGGGTGGCGCCCTCGCCTCCGCCGTCCTCGGGGCCGGGCGGATCCCCCTCCCGGAGGGCTTCCCCGCGCCGCTGCTCGGGCAGGGCGGGGTCGACGACGGGTCGCGGCCGGATGACGTCCTCACTCATGGGCGGTCCCTCGTGAGTGGTGGGTCGGTCGGGGGTGCGGGGAGGGGCTGGCTCAGTCGGGGCACTCGGGGAGGAACCCGACAGGGTAGGAGATGCCCACCCGGAGCGCGCCCCGAACCTGGCATCCCGTACACCTTTGCCGCGGACCGCACGCGCGTCCCGCCCACCGCTCTGGACCGCGCCTTTCCATGCGGATGGCGGGCAAGCACCTGGCCATCCGGGCCGCCGGGGCCGCTGTCGGCCTCCACCTCGCCGCGCGGCCGCCCGCACGGCCCCGGGGGGGGAGGGTCCCCGCCTGACCTCTCAGGCCAGTACGCCTAGACCCGTTCGTCGTGTCCGCCGGTGGGCACGAGGTCCTCGTCCCCCTCCTCCTCGGCGGGCCGCTGGCGGGTGGGGTTGGTGTCCAGCCAGCGCAGCAGGTTCTCCGAGACCAGGTCGACCCCGATCCGACCGGCCCGCCCGTCCAGGTCCCGGAACAGGCACTCGCCGTTGCCGAGGTTGCGCAGCACCGCGAGGTGGTCCTCGGTGGGCTCGACACCCAGCAGGGACATGACGCTCTCCACCTCGAAGCGTTCGCTGGAACGGAACGCGAACACCGAGGACAGGCAGTTGGTGACCTGTTCGTTGAGCAGGTCACCCGCGTTCTGGGAGACGAGGATGAGAGCGGTGTTGCGGGAGCGGCCCATGCGCGAGACCTCGGGGACGAGCTTGGCGCCCTCGGGGGTGGAGGTGACCGCCCAGGCCTCGTCCAGGAAGATCGCCTTGGGCAGGTGGCGGTCCAGGCCGTTCATGAGGCGGCGGGCGAACTGGGAGACCAGGTAGAGCAGGGCCACGGACAGGCGCTGCTCGTAGGAGTAGTCGTCGCGGCCCACACCCGAGTCGGGCAGGGTGAGCCCGCCCAGGGTGAACACGGTGGTCCAGCCCTCGGTGTCGATCCGGGCGTCGCCCTGGGGGTCGAAGCACAGGCTGGCCAGCCGCATCTCGGACATGGACTGCAGCACGGCGCCCAGGTTGCGCGAGGCGGCCCCCGGCGAGGAGACCAGGTGGTCCACGACCTTGGCCAGGGAGGGCTGGGGCTGGTTGGCGACGGCGGCCACCGCCTGGATCATGGCCGACTCGCGCTCCTCGCTCATGCGGGGCAGGAGCAGGCGCAGGGTCTCGGTGGCCATGGTCTTCTTGGCGGGCAGGTCGTCGCCGAAGGCGAAGGGGTCGAGCAGGCCGGGCTGGGCCGAGCCCAGGGACATGATGCGGGCCTTGCGGCCGCGGCGCCGGAGCAGTTCCACCAGGGACTCGGCGTCGCCCTTGGGGTCGATGGCGGCCACGGTGACCCCGCGCAGGGCGAGCTGGTAGATGAGCAGAAGCGCCAGGGTGGTCTTGCCACCGCCGGGCTCACCGGTGATGGCGATGGCGGTGGGGCGGTTGCGGGCCGCGGCGACCATGGGGTCGAAGTGGACGATGGAGCGGGCGCGGCCGATGGTCTCGCCAATGTAGGGGCCGACCCAGCCTCCGCCGGAGTGGTCGACGCGGTCGCCGACGTCGACGGTGGCGGTGGGCATACCGCCCGCGATGGTGCGCAGCGGCTGGCGCTGGGCGTAGGCGCCCAGGCGGATGCGGTCGCCGGGCAGGGACTCGTTGAAGAGGGAGAACTGGTCGCCTGTGGAGTTGATGACGTCGATGCCGATGTCGCGGTAGTGCTCCACGACCGCCTCCACGTGCTGGACCAGGAGGCGCTCGGTGGGCGCGGAGACCATGAGGCGGTGCCAGCCGTAGACGAAGGGGAGGCGCTCCTTGGTGATGCCGTGCTCGAGCATGCGGGCGGCGTCGATCTGCTCGGCGAGCGCGATGGGCGCCTCCACCCCGGCCTCGCGGATGTGGGCGTCCATGTCGCGGGCGTGGGCGAGCTTGCGGCCGACGTCCTTGGATGCCTTGGCCGGCGGGATGAGCTTCATCCGCAGGGACATCTCCACCGGGAACGGGAGCGCGTCGGCGTGGTGCATCCACGGCTCGCCGTCGGGGAAGGGCATCAGGTCCGGGAAGCGCGCGAAGGACAGGAACGCGACGTAGGTGGACCCGGCGGGCTGCTCCAGGCGCAGCATGGAGCGCCCGTTGTGCACGACGCCGTCCACGAGCGCCTCGATCTCGCCGCGCCCCCAGGTGCGCCGTCCGACCGCCGAGGGCCGGATCTCCTCGGCGGTGCCGCTGACCGCGTGCCGGATGAGCCAGGCGATCTCGTCGGAGGTGGCGTGGCGGGCGTGCAGGGAGCTGGCGGCCAGGGCGCGGCCCAGGCGTTCGGACTGGTCGGTCCAGCGGGCGATCTCCTTGTCGTCCACCGCGTCGTCGTTGATGCCCAGGACCTGCTCGGTGCGCTGGTAGACGCCGAAGATCTGGGAGAACAGGCCGAGCCCGGCGCCGGGGTTGCGCTGGCCGAGGCGGACTCCGAGGTAGACCTCCTTGGTCCAGAAGTCCTTGGCCCACACGTGCCGGTACATCTCGTCGAGGTAGTCGTACCAGCCGGGGCCGGAGTCGGAGGTGGCGTCCAGGCGGGTGGCCCAGTCCGCGGCCGGGTAGGTGCGGTGCGCGACGCGCAGGTGCACCTCGGCGTCGTTCATCCGGATGGCGGCCAGCGCGATGGTGATGTTGGTGGCGAGCGCCTGGCGCTCCTCCGGGGTGGTGAACTCGTAGGACACGGTGGGCAGGCGGAAGTAGGCCCAGGCCTCGCTGTCGCTGATCAGCACGCGGTCGTCGAAGTAGCGGACCGCGAGGCGGGTCGCTCCGCGGGTCCCCCTGGTGCCGGTCATCTCTTAGCCCTCCTGGTCGCGTCGCGTGGCGTGCGGGCCCCGCGGGGGCCGCGCCCGCCGGGCGCCTGTGCCTCTCCCATAGTGGAGCATCGTGCCGGAGCGAAGAAGCGGACAGGGTTACGGCGCGCCAGAAACTCCCGGAGGGGGCCGGGCGGGGGCCCCGGAGGCGGGCCCCGCCCGGCGGAGGGTCAGCAGGCGGTGTTGATGGTGCTCTGGATGGAGGACTTCTCCGTCGAGGTGACGGTGAGCCCGTAGACGTACTTCACGTTGACCCAGGACTTGACGTAGGCGCAGTGCACGGACCGGTTCGGCGGCATCCACTGCGAGGGGTCCTTGTCACCCTTGGAGCTGTTGCTCGACGGGGTGGCCAGCCACAGCTGGGTGTTGTTGACGTCGTTGGCGAACTGGGTGCGGCGCGCGGTGCTCCAGGAGGCGGCGCCGGTCTTCCACGCCTCGCTGAGCGCGACCAGGTGGTCCACGCTGATCCGGGACGGGTCGTCGTGGACCCAGACGTTGTCGAAGGCGCTGTACCAGCGGCCGGAGGTCGGCTGGCAGCTGGAGTTGGTCACCACGTCGCGGCCGTCGCGCCGCAGCACGTACTGGCGGGCCGTGCAGGGGCTCTGCACCACGTTCCAGTGCGGGAAGAGGCTTCGGTCGTAGCCGGTCTGAGGGCCCTTGGCCCGAACGGTGAGGGAGTTGAGCTGGCTCTGGGCGGTGGCGGTGCTGGGGATGCCGGGGGGCACCTGGGCCGAGGCCGGTGCGGCCCAGCCGAGGACGACGGCGAGGACGACCGCGGCGACCGCGGCCGTGGCGCGGGTGAACGCACCGGTGAGGCGGGGGAGGGGGAACACGTTTCTCCTTCGAGCGGGCGGAGGAAACAAAGACCCCACTACTGTGCGGTGACCGGGTTTTCGGCGCCATACCCGGAAGGAAACTCCTTCCGAAGCGCAGATGGCCGGTACGAACGCGGCCAGGATTACGCATCACACCCTGAACCATGGCAGTGTGATATAGCGCACAATAAAAGTGCCCTGCGTAATGGCGCAAACCAGCCGCAAGGCTCGCAAGGGGACGACCTGGGGATATGCACGCACCAACCCAAACTCGATCACCCGGGGTAACGCCACGCAGGTAAACGGTCGGATTAGAGGGAAAGAAAGAGGGCAAAGGACGGGAAAAGACGGGCCCGTCATATTGTTTTGCCCCATATAGTATAGCTGTCATACCCAGCTAAAAGACTGCTAAACACCGGCCTCCGGAGGCCGTGAATGAGGCTTGCCTGACCTTTGTTAAGTTCGCATGTCGGCAGGAAAAACCGTCGACCACAGAGAGGATGAACCCCGCGAGGGGGTCGACCATGACTCTGCAGATGGATCTTCCGGCAACAACCGCGGACGAGTACCCCACCCGCAAGGGCACCGAACCCGCCCTGCTGTACCGCAAGGACCCCACCGTGTGGGGATCCGGCGAGGGCCCCTTCTCCTCCGAGGAGATCGGGGGCTACGACCGCCGCGGGTACACGCAGATCAAGTCCCTCGTCACTGACGAGGAGGTCAAAACCTACCGAGACGAGCTGAGGAGGCTCAGCTCCGACCCGGCGCTGCGCGCCGACGAGCGCGTGATCGTCGAGCCCACCTCCGACGAGGTCCGCTCGGTGTTCGAGGTGCACAAGATCAGCAAGGTGTTCGCCGACCTGGTGAACGACCCCCGGCTGGTCGAGCGCGCACGGCAGATCCTCGGATCGGACGTGTACGTGCACCAGAGCCGCGTCAACTACAAGCCCGGTTTCGGCGGAGGCTCCTTCTACTGGCACTCCGACTTCGAGACCTGGCACGCCGAGGACGGCATGCCCCGGATGCGGGCGTGCAGCTTCTCGGTCGCCCTGACCGACAACTACCCGCACAACGGCGCCCTGATGATCATGCCGGGCTCGCACAGGACGTTCGTCTCCTGCGTCGGCGAGACCCCCGAGGACCACTACCGGTCCTCGCTCAAGAGCCAGCACGTGGGTACCCCGGACCAGTCCTCGCTCACCCAGCTGGCCGACCAGCACGGCATCGACGTGCTCACCGGCTCTGCGGGCGACGTGACCGTGTTCGACTCCAACTGCATGCACGGCTCGGGCGGCAACATCACGCCGTACCCGCGCTCGAACGTCTTCATCGTGTTCAACAGCGTCGAGAACGCGTGCGAGAAGCCGTTCAGCGCCCCCAGCCCGCGCCCGGAGTTCCTCTCCGCGCGGGACTTCACCCCTGTGGGCCGCTGACCCGCTCTCCCGGCGCCCCCGGGGAGGGCGGGCCGCGGCCCGCCCTCCCCGGGGGTTCCCCGTTTCGCGGGGGCGTGCGCGCGCAGCGCCCGCGTGATCTCCTCCAGCAGGCGTTGCGCGGCCTGGAGCCGCCCACCGCGACTTCTTCGGCTCCCTCGGAGGCAAACGCGGGGACCCGGGGCGGGCCCGCCCCGGTTCAGGTCCCGCAAGAGCACCGCCAGTCGGTCCGCTTCACCGCCGACGCCCGCTGGAAACTCATCGACGAGGGAAAACCGTCCCCTCCCTCGACCCCCTCCACGGTGACCGTGGCCGAGGACGCGGCGGGCCGGTACTCCGCCTCGCTCGTGTCGGCGTTGGCGTACGAGGCCGCCCGGTACGGGCGCGCCCCCGCCAGGGTCGACCGGTTCCCGGCCTCCTCGCAGACCTGCGCCGAGTGCGGGGTGGCCGACGGGCCCAAGCCCCTCAACATCCGTACCTGGACGTGTTCGGGGTGCGGCACCGGACACGGCCGGGACCTCGGCGCGTCCCGCGTCGTGCTCGCCGCCGGACGCAAACCCGCCTTGGCGCGGGAAGCGGAAAGGCAGAGCGCCTGTGGAGGCTGAGTGAGGCCGCCGCCCCCCTTCCGGGGCGCTGGCGCCGGCCGGGGAGGCAGGAACCAGCGGGCGCCGCGGGGCGCACCGCGCCCACGGCCGCGAGGCCGATCCCCGGGGTCCGCCCCCCGGGGGGACGTCAATGCGCCAGTGAGGTGACCAGGACCCCGCCCAGGGCGCCGTGGGCCCGCTTGGTGGCGGGGCGCAGGGCGCCCACGTCGATCCGGGTGTAGGACGAGCCGAGGTGGTCGTCCCAGGGGATGCGGACGATGGCGCGGCAGCGGCCCCGTGCCACGCGCTCGGCGGCGTCCACGGCCTCCAGGCTGCGCTTGCTGACGCCGTTGACCACGAGGACGGATCTGGCGCGCAGGTTGGCGTAGCCGTTGCCGTCCAGCCAGTCGAAGGTCATCGAGACCGCGCGCTCGGCGTCGGCGCTGGCCGGGGCGACCAGCACCAGGCCGTCCGCGGCGGGCAGGGCGCGGGCCACCCCCGTGGCCGCGGGGTCGAGCAGGGTGAGGCCGTAGAAGCCGCCGAGCAGCGAGGTGAGCTGTCCGTAGTCGCGGTCGTCGAGGGTCTGCACGTAGGGGTCGTCCAGGGTCTGGATGACCTCCAGACCGGTTTCGGTCCGGCTCGTGTACGCGCTCATCCGGGCGTGGTCCCGGACCGCCCCGGCGTTGGCGAGCAGGCTGGTGAGGGTCTCGGGGGTCTGGGCGCCGACCCGGCGGGACAGGCCGTTGGGCCCGGGGTTGACGTCGACGGCCACGACGGGTTCGTCGCGGTGCGCGGCCAGGGTGTGGCCGATCATCAGCGTGGTGACGGTCTGCCCCGCACCTCCGGTGCAGCCCAGCACGACGAGGTTGCGCGGCCCGTCCAGCGGGGTGCGCAGGCGCTCGATGTCGCTGGCGGGCAGATCGGAGCGGACCGGGGCCGCGCCGCCGGTGACGACCTTGGCCAGGCGCCGCCAGCCCCGGGTGCCGCCGGAGTCGCCGGCGGGCTCCTCCTGCCGTGCCCGCGCCTCGGCGGGTTCCGGCCGGTGGGAGGGAACGCCGCTGGGGGTGTCGCCCAGGCGCTCCTGCTCGCCGGTGCCGTGGTCGAGTTCCAGTTCGGGTTTGGACTCGGTCCTGGCCTCGTGCCGGGGCGGTTCGGGCTCCTCCCCGGGCGCGGGCTGGCCGAAGAGGTGCCCGATGCGGCGGGCGTTCTGCGCGACCCGGTGGAAGACGCCGTCGTGCGGGTCGGCGCCCTGGTGCGGTTCCGGCCCGTCGTCCCCGGCGCGGGGCGCGTGCCCGGTCCGGTCGGCGGCCCCGGGGCGTTCGGTGCGCCCGTTCGGCTCCGTGCGCTCGGGCCGGTCCCCGTGCTCGGGGGGTCCGGCGGTCTCCTCCCGGGCGGCGGCCTCCTCCCCGGAAACGGCGGCGCTCCCGGTGGCGCGCATGCTCCAGCGGGCCCGGACCTGGTCACGGGAGTCTTCGGCCCCCTCCGGGCGCGGCTCCGCGGCGGGCGCGGCGGCCGGGGGCGCGTCGTCGGAACCCCGGGCGTTGCCGCTTTCCGCGGCCCGGCGGCGGCGCGCCAGGGCGGCGGCCTCGGCCTCCTCCAGGTCGGAGACGGTGCGGCGGCGGGCCGCGGAGCCCGCGGCGTCGGCGCGGACGTTGACGTCGCCGCGCGCGGGGTCCTCACGGACCTCCGCGAAGCTGGCGAGTTCGCCGGTGCCGTGGTCGAGCTGGGTGGGCGGTTTGGGCCCCTCCCCGCGCACCGGGGACTCAGCGCGCCCGGACGCCCCGGCGTCGGGCTCGGCGTTCTCCCCGGCCTTGTCCGCCTCCGTTCCCCCGGCCTTGGCTACCTCCGCGCCCCCGGCCCCGGACTCCTCGGCGTCCCCGGTTTCGGTCGTGGAGGAACCGTCCTCGCGCAGCTCGCTGGCCGGGATGACGGGGTTGCCGCGGTCACCGACCTTGGGCTGGTCCGGGTGGCGCCTCTTGCCGTCCTCGAACCACCGCGCGGGGTCCTTGGCCCTGTCCCCGGGCTCGCGATCGGGCACGGCGTCGGCGAACTTGGGGCGCGGCGGCGCCGGGGTGTCGGCGGTGCTGAGGTGCTGGTCGAGCACGGACATGTGCTCGTTCCACTTCGGCCCGCGGTCCTCGGGCTCCTCGCGCGGCTGGGCGGGCATGGCCGCCTGCTCGCCGGTGCCGTGGTCCAGCTCCAGCGGGGGCTTGGCGGACTGCGGCGGGGCGGGCGCCTCAACGGCCGCGGAGTCGTCGGCCCCGCGGACCGCCCGTCCCGCGGGCTCCGGCTCCTCGGACTCCGGCTCCGCGACGGGCGTCCCGGCCGTGCCCGGGGCGGCCCGCTCAGCGGGCTCCGACCCGGTGGCGGGCGCCTCCGGTGCCGCGGGCGCACCGGAGACCCGCCCCGGGGACCGGGACTCGGCGGCGGGGGCGCCGTCGCCTCCGCTCTCCCGGTCGTCGGCCGTCCCGTCAGCGGACTCCTCGGGCCGGGCGCGCTCACCGGCCTCCTCCTCCGGAGAGGAGGGCGGCAGCCAGGGCATGGCCGCGGTGTCGGCCGCGGGACGGCCGGTGGCGGCGGCGTACCTGGCCGCGTAGTCGGACATGTCGGCCTGGCCGCCCTGGTCGGTCCGGCCCTCGGTGAGCTCCCACGGGGCGGCGTGGGGGCGGCCCCTGCGCCGGGGCCGCTCCGGGGCCCTCCCGGTGTCCGGCAGTCCCCGGCCCTGCGCCCGGGCGGAGCGCTGTTCGCGGGGACCGGGCTCGCGGACCCGCTCGGAGCGGCGCTCCTCCAGGTCCTTGGCGACCCGGATGCCCTGGGTGCGGCCGCGCAGGCGCCGGGCGGCGGGCGTCTCCTCCTCGGCGCGGTCGGCCTCGGCGGCCTCGCCGACCGCCTCCTGCCGGCTCATGGCGGCCGTGTCGCCGACGCTGTAGGCGCTCTTGGAGGACAGGCCGACGGGCGTCTCACCGGAGGAGGCGCGCAGGCTGGCGAACCACGCGTCGCTGTCGCGCTGCTCCTCGCCCTCGGTCTCGTAGACCCTCTCCCCGACGAAGTCCTCGTCGAAGCCCCCGCCCAGACCGTCGTCGGCGGGCTCCGGTTCCCGCCGCCGCGGGCGGGCCTCCTCGGGGGGGTCGGAGGGCTCCGGTTCCAGGCCGAAGCCGAAGTAGTTGAGCACACGGCGGCCGACCCCGCGCCGGGTCCGGTCGGGGGTGCCCGGGTCCGGGTCGGAGCCGCCCCGGCCGCCGGGGAACCCCTCCTCCGGGGGCAGCGGCCGGCGCTCCTCGGGTTCGGGCCGCGCCGCGACGGCCACGGGGGCCCGCTCGCGGCTGGCGGGTGCGCGCTCGGGCCCGTCGGCGGGAGCGCGTTCCGCTCGGGCCGGGGCCCGCTCGGAGGCTGCGGACGGGCGTTCCGGCACGGCCGGGGCGCGTTCGATTCCGGCGGGCGTGTACACCGGGTCGCCCCCGGCTTCGCGGACGGGTGCCGGGGGAGCGGCCACGCCCCGCAGCGGGGGCGCCTCGGCACCGGAGGGCCGGGCCTCCTCGGCCCGCGCCGGAGTGCGCTCGGGCCCGGCCGCGGCCTCCTCCTCCGCGCGCGGTCGCCCGGCCAGGGGCAGGGGGCCCGCCTCGGGGGCGCGGTGCCACACGCGCACGGTCACGCGCACCTCGGAGGGTTCGTACTCGGGGGCCAGCCGGTTGTACACCCGCGCCTCGGTGAGGAAGCGCGCCTGGGAGAGGAGCAGTTCGGTCAGGCGCTTGCCCTCGATGACCGGCCGTGTGGCCAGCACCGTGATCACCCCGGGCGGGACCACCCAGAGCACCAGGTGCCAGCCGTTGCCGAAGACGAACGGGGCGTTGAGGAGGCTGAGCAGCACCACCCAGAGCGCGAACACGCCCAGGGCGACACCGAAGGTGCCCACGGGCAGCGGCATGGGCAGCCGGAAATCGTAGAGCTTGTAGAGCCGCTTCTCGATACGCCAGATGTTGGTGTACGTGGGCAGATCCACGTTCCCGGCCTCCCTCGCCTATTCCGTCGATACGCCCATCGCTCGGGCGAGAGCCACCGCGATGACCTCGATGATGCCGGGGACGTAGAAGACGATCCCGATGAAGATCGCCAGGATGATGAACTGCGCGAAGCGGGTGATCTCCCTGGTGAACAGGAAGAACACCGCCACGATGGACACGATGACGAGGAAGAGCGGCCCGAAGAACCCGCGTAGGAAATCAGCGAGGCCTCCGGTGTCGGGGGCGTTCTCCTGGGCGACCGTCGCCGCGAGGAAGAGCAGGTCGGCGCCTCCGGCGGCGTGGAACGCGTCCGGTGTGGAGGACATCAGGGGGAGCATGTCAGGAGCCACCCCCCGGTGTCGTTGCTGGTGTGCGCATGGTCCTTCTCTTCTCCTTGCCTACCGGCCCCGTCATCCGCCGAACGAGTGCGGGGCGCCCTGGATGTCGCGTACGTGCCACTCAGTGCCTGAGTTCACGACGGTGACCAGGTAGTTCTGCGTCAGTTGACCGGCGTCGGCGTCCTCGGGGGCCGGGAGGTTCCAACGGACGGTGGCCGCCACCTGTCGTACGTCATCATTCCCGTTCGAGGCCCGGGTTGGCACCGTGATATCGGACAGTTCACCAAATTCCAGGCTGTTCTCCGGAAGCGGAGCAATAGTGGTACCCGGTTCCACATAACGCTCCAGGTGAGCCGGCTCCCCCGCGTAGGCCTCGAAGAAACCGGACAGCACCTCCCCGAGCTGCTCCTCGGCCCGCGGGTCGGTCTCGAACGAGGCGCCCTCGGGCAGGGAGGCCCGGGTGGGAGCGGCCAGCAGGGCCGGGCGCCCGGACACCACCAGGGCGTCCCCGTCGGCGTAGACAGGCACGTCCAGGCGCATGGGCTCGCCGTTGACGTCGGCGCGCACGACGACGAGGGCGTTGTGCTCGTCCTGCACGTCCACGGCGACGACCGTGAGGTTTTCTCCGGTGAGGCTGTCGGCCGGGACGTCGAGCGCGGCGGCCTCCCCCTCCGGAACGAAGGCGGCCAGGTCGGACAGGCGCGCCTCGGGGTCGGCGGTGCCGAGGTAGGCGTCGGCGAACCGGAGCCCGAAGGCCGCGGCGGCGGTTTCGGGATAGGCGGTGTCCTCGGCCTGTTCGGGCTGCTGGTCCGGGCCGGGCAGGGCGAGGCCCCCGCGCAGCGGGAACCAGATGCCGTTGAAGACGACGACGAGGATGAACGCCCACAGGACGGCGCGTCCCACGCCGACCCACCAGCGGCCGCCCGCACCGGCGCTCAGCCTCCGGGCGCGGGGGACGCCGGACTCCGTGGCCGCGTCCTCCCGGTCACGCGCGGCGGTGCCGCGCCGTGACGCATTCGCCATCCCCGCCTCCTGAACAGTTCCGTGCCGCCCGGTCCGGACGGCGTATCCGCCATGCCCTTGTCTACCCCATCCCTATAGTGAGGCATTGTGCGGGTTGGGAACGCCCTTGGCGGCGGCGCGTTTCCCCGTCAACCACACATTGCGCGCAACGGCCCAACTTCGCAAAAGGTGCACAATACGGCAATGTTCCAGCTAACTCACCCCGTGGCCGTGCACATTGCCGCAATTATGGTCGGGCCGGAAAGAGAGAAGTTTCCTCGGGGAGAGCAAGGTGTGTCCCCGCCGTCCGGCGAACGGTCAGCGGGATGTCACCGGAGCCCTCCCACGGAGCCCGTTCATCGCCCGGCTCCGTCAAGGGCTTGGTCCGACGCCCGGCACCCGGCCTCGCCGCGGAGCCCCATGGCCTGTGGTACAGGTCCTTTGTTCCGTTGTGGCGGCAAAGTGCCACGAGCTCGCCCGGAGGGCGTGCGCGCCGCGGGCCTACCGCACAGGCGGCGGATTCCGCCCCGGTGACGGCCTCGGTGCCAGCACGGAGAACCCCTCGCACGAAGGACGCACACCCCATGGAGCTCCTGATCCTCGGGGCGACCGGCCCCACCGGCCGCCACGTCGTCGGCCTGGCCCTCGCGGCCGGCGACACGGTGACCGTCCTGGCCCGCACGCCGGAGGCGCTGGAGGGCCCGGCGGGTCAGGTCGGTGTGATCGCCGGTGACGCCACCTCGCAGGGCGATGCCGCGAAGGCCGTCACCGGACAGGACGCCGTCATCTCGGCTCTCGGCAGGGGCGCCTCCGTACGCGCCGACGGCTTGTTCACCCGTGCCGCGGCGGCCGTGACCGGCGCGGCCGAGGAGGGGGTGCGTCCCGCCTCGTGTGGTTGTCCTCGTTCGGCGCCGGAGACACCCACCGCTCGGCGAGCATCGTGCGGAAGGCCATGTACCGCACGGTCCTGAGGAACCTCTACGCGAACAAGGAGCTCTCCGAGCAGGCGGTCCGCTCCAGCGGACTGGACTGGACGCTGGTCTACCCGACCAGGCTGACCAAGGCCCCGCCAAGGGCACGTACCTCGTCGGCGAACGTCCCCCGATGAAGGGCGTCCCGACCGTCAGCCGCGCGGACGTCGCCGACTTCCTGTACAAGGCGGCCCGCAGTCCCGAGTGGATCCGCCGCGCCGCGGTGATCACGGACCGACCCCGGCCCGCCGACGGCTTCTCCTGCGGAGAGCGCCCGCGCCTGGCGCCCGCCGTCCCGGGCCGGGCGTGTCCCGTACACGGAGACGAGGCTTGGGCGCTCACCGCGAACGCCGCCGGGCCCCGGCACGGCAGGGGTGGCGCCGGGTGGCCGGGGGCAGCCGTCCCAGCACGGGGAGGGGCCCGGCTCCGAGGAGCCGGGCCCCTCCTGACCCGCACGTCTGCCGGATCGGCGACGTGGCGATGCGTCACCGCTACACGTTGAAGCGGAACTCCACGACGTCGCCGTCGGCCATCACGTAGTCCTTGCCCTCCATGCGGACCTTGCCCGCGGCTCGGGCCGCCTGCATGTCGCCCGCCTCGACCAGGTCGTCGAAGGAGACCACCTCGGCCTTGATGAAGCCGCGCTGGAAGTCGGTGTGGATGACCCCGGCCGCCTCGGGGGCGGTGGAGCCCTTGCGGATCGTCCAGGCGCGGGCCTCCTTGGGCCCTGCGGTCAGGTAGGTCTGCAGGCCCAGGGTGGAGAAGCCCACCCGGGCGAGCTGCGCCAGACCCGACTCGGTCTGCCCCATGGACTCCAGCAGTTCCTGGGCCTCGTCCTCGTCCAGCTCGGCCAGCTCCGCCTCGATCTTGGCGTCCAGGAAGATCGCCTCGGCCGGGGCCACCAGATCCTGCAGCTTGGTGCGCAGGGCCTCGTCGGCCAGCTCGTCGGTGTCGAGGTTGAACACGTAGATGAACGGCTTGACCGTGAGCAGGCTCAGCTCGCGCAGGCGGTCCAGGTCCACCCCCTCGGCGGCGGACAGCGAGGTGCCCCCGTCGAGGACCTCCTGGGCGGCGCGGGCGGCCGCCAGCAGCTCCTGGGCGTCCTTGTCCTTGGCGTTGCGCTTGGCGTCCTTCTCCAGACGCGGCAGCGCCTTCTCCAGGGTCTGGAGGTCGGCGAGGATCAGCTCGGTGTTGATCGTCTCGATGTCGCGGGAGGGCTCGACCTCGCCGTCGACGTGGGTGACGTCGGGGTCGTCGAAGGCCCGGATCACCTGGCAGATGGCGTCGCTCTCGCGGATGTTGGCGAGGAACTTGTTGCCCAGGCCCTCACCGGTGGAGGCGCCGCGCACGATGCCCGCGATGTCGACGAAGTCCACCGTGGCCGGGATGACCTTCGCCGAGTCGAAGATCTCGGCCAGCTTGGTGAGCCGTGCGTCGGGCACGCCCACGACTCCGACGTTGGGCTCGATGGTCGCGAACGGGTAGTTCGCGGCCAGAGCGTCGTTCTTGGTCAGCGCGTTGAAAAGGGTGGACTTGCCGACGTTGGGCAGGCCGACGATCCCGATAGACAGACTCACAAACCCAGAGTCTATGCGGACCCCGGGGTGGGACGATCCCCCGCCGGGAGGAGGCCCGGCAGCGGTCGGGCACGGAAAAGGCCAGGCCAATCGCCGAAACACTGTGCACAGACACCAATACTCAGAGTAGGTTCGACAGACGCTGCCGGGGAAGGGGGCGCAAGGCCGTCCGGCGCGCGCGGGTCACCCGTCGCGTACCCCGGTCCCCTCCGTTCCCGGCCCTGGACCGAAACACGGCCGTCGGCACGAGGCGCGCGGTCCGGCACGGGCGCCGACCGCGAGGGTACGAGGGCCCCGGGCGCGGGGGCGCCGGACCGGCGCGCTCCGTCGCCGCGGAAGCGGTGGACGACCGGTCGCCGCTCCCGCCGCGGCCTCGCTCCTGGGGGGAGACAACTGTGGTCACCGACCAACTGAGGGCGCTCGTGCACCGCTACCCGCTGGTCCGCTTCGCGACGCGCAAGCTGCGCGTCCGCCTGCCCAGACGGTTGGGCGGCCTGGATCCCGAGCGGGTCCCGCCGTGGAGCCGCCGCGTGTCCTTCGCCCTGCCGCGGCTGGAGTCGGACACGCGCCGGATCGGTCCGGACAGTCTCACCCTGCAACTGCCCGGCGACCTCACCGTTCCCCGGCGGCTGGCCTCGTTCGGCCTGGCCAGACACGAGCCCGACAGCCTGGCCTGCTTCATGGCGATGCTCGACCACACCCGCCCCGGCGCGGTGTTCGACGTGGGTGCGGGGGTGGGGGTGTACTCGCTGCTGGCCGCCGCGCGCACCCGCCGCCCCGTGTTCGCCTTCGAGCCGACCCCGGAGATCGCCTCGGCGGCGCGGGTGGTCTCCTCCTCAGCCAACCTGGGCTTCACCGTGGTCGAACTGGCTCTGAGCAACCACACGGGCACCGCGCACCTGCGCCGGGCCCGGCACAACGACATGTGCAACACCCTGGTGCGCACGGCCCGGACCGACCTGTCGCACATCAGCGTGGAGGTGACCACCCTGGCGCGGTGGAACGAGGACGCTGCGGCCTTCCCCACGGTGCTCAAGATCGACACGGTCGGCACGGAGCCGGACGTGGTCGCCGGGGGCCTGGAGGTGCTGCGCCGGTACCGGCCGTGGATGCTGGTGAAGGTCCGCCCGGACCGGGGCGTGGAGGAGCGGCTCATGGCCCTGCTCGACCCGTTGGAGTACACGTGGTACCCGGTGAGCGGGCTGCCCCCCTACGAGCCGCGCACGGAGATCTCCGGCCGGGCCTCACCCGCCTGGGAGCGGATGTGGCTGTTCACCCCCGAACCGGTGCGGGAGGAGTTCTGGCCCTCGGTGCGCGACTGGCGCCGGGCCATGGAGGACTGCGCGCCCGGCCGCCAGCAGGGCGGTTGAGGCGCCCCGGCCGCCGCGGGGTCCGTCAGAGCCAGCCCTCCAGGGCGGCGAGGAAACCGGGGAGGTCGTCGCGGTGCACGCAGTGCCCGGCGCCCCCAACGACCCTGACGGTGAAGCCGCGGTCGGCGAGCTCCCGGGCGGCCTGCGGGGTGACGGTGATGCTGTTCTCACCGCGCAGGACCAGGGAGGGCACGACCGGCCCGGCGGGGAGGAGGTCGCGTCCGGCGATCTCGGCCGCGACGAAGTCGAAGAACTCCGGGTCGAAGGCGGCGAAGCCCCGGACCTCCCGTTCGACGTCGTCGTCGGTCCACCGGGGGTTGCGCTGGCGCACGTGGGCGGCGTCGGCGGTGGCGAAGACCTGGCGCATGCGCTGACCGGCGTCGGCGTGCATGGGGGGCAGGCGGAACGACGGGTCGACGTAGACCGCGCGGGCCGGACGCAGCCGCTCCACCGCCAGGGACAGCGCCACACCGCCCACCGAGTGGCCGATCGCCAGGTCGGCGCCGGCCGGCAGGGAGTCGGCCAGGTCGTCGCCGAGCGCCTGGAGGGAGTAGTCGCCGCGCGGGCTGCGGCCGTGGCCGCGCAGGTCGACGGTGACCACCCGGAGGCCTCGGCGGAGGAGTTCGGCCTCGACGGCGTGCCAGGTCTCGTGGGTGGCCGTGGATCCGTGGACGAGGAGGACGGTGCGGTCGCCGGTACCGCTGGTGTAGGTCTCCAGTCTCATGGGAGAGCGCCTCCTGGGGAAGGTGGGGGACTGCCGAGGGGTCGGCGGCCGGGGAGGGGACTCCGGCCGGGGTGTACGGAGAGACCCCAGGGTCTCGAAAACTTTTGCGCGAGGAAAGCGAATGACCGGAACCGGTCGTTCCCGGGTGCCCTCCGTCACCCCCGTCGGCGTGTCCGCTCCCCGCGGTCCACCCCCGGGCACGACACCGCCCCGGCACGTCACCGTGCCGGGGCCGGGCGGGGGGTCGTGAGGTCCTGGCTGTGCCTTCGCTCGGGGTGCTCGGGGGTGAGCGCGCGCTCAGAGCCAGCCCTCCAGGGACCCCAGGAAGCCCTTCAGGTCGTCGCGGTGGACGCAGTGGCCCGCGCCGCCGACCGTGCGGACGGTGAAGCCGCGCTCGGCCAGCAGGCGGGCGCCGTCGGAGTCGACGGTGAGGCTGGGGTCGGCCAGCTGGACCAGGGAGGGCACGACGGCGGTCGCGGGCATGCGGTCCGCGCGGGCGCACTCGGCCATGACGTCGAAGAAGTCGGGGTCGAAGGCGGCGAACCCGGCCAGCTCCGCCTCGACGTCGGCCGTGCTCCAGCGGGGGTTGGCCGCGCGCACGCTCTCGAAGGTGGCCCCGGCGACCATGCGGCGCATGGCCGGGATCGCCGCCGCGAGCTGCGGCGGGAAGGCGAAGGCGGGGTCGGAGTAGACGGCGCGCGCCGGGCGCAGCCGGTCCACCGCCAGGGAGAGCGACAGTGCGCCCATGGAGTGGCCGATGGCCAGGTCGGCGCCGACCGGCAGCGAGTCCGCCAGGTCCTGGCCGAGCGCCTCGGCGGAGTAGTCGCCGCGCGGACTGGCGCCGTGGCCGCGCATGTCCACGCCGACCACGCGGTAGCCGAGGCCGACCAGGTGGTCCCGGACCGCGTGCCAGGTGCCGTGGTCGGACATCGCGCCGTGGACGAGCAGTGCCGTGCGGTCGCCGGTACCCGCCTCGTGGGTTCGCAGTCTCATGGAAGGTGTTCCTCTCTGGTGGTGCGGGCGGGGTCAGCGGACGCCGCGGACGAAGACGATGGCGGGTGCCCCGAGGAGTCCGACGGCCGAGCCGACCGGGAACAGGGAGCCGTATCCGCCGAGGTGGAGGATGATCGCTGAGGCCACGAACGGGGCGATGATCTGCGGTCCGGCGGCGGCGATGTTGAGCACGCCCATGTCGCGGGCGGCGTCGGCCTCGCTGGGCAGGACCAGGGTGGCCATGGCCGTGTCCACGGCCATGAAGCAGCCGAAGGCGCTGCCGTTGACGACGGCGAAGACCAGCATCCCCGTCCAGGTCGGGACGAGGTAGGGGATGAGCATGGCCGGCGCCGAGACGATCCCGCAGACCAGGGCGAAGAGCTTGCGCCGGTCGAGGCGGTCCGAGAGCGGGCCGCCGACCGGGTTGAAGACCGTGCCGAAGACGGCGGCGGTTCCGGTGACCAGGCCGAGCGCGGGGACCAGGCGCCGCATTCCGCGCCGTCCGCCCGCGGGGGCGCCGGGGGCGGGCGGGGCCTGCTCCCCGTATGGGAGGGGGTGGTGGGCATGTGCGTCGTCCCTGGCATGAGGTAGGGGGAAATGCCTGTTCAGCCATTGGTTATTCGTTTAAGCTAAGTTATACGTTTAACCTTTTCAATGGATTCTTCGTGAGCAGTTCACACGGACCCCCGACCCGACCGGTCGCTCCCCCGCGTCCGGTCCCCGACGGGCAGGGCAAGATAGCGGCATGACTTCGATCCGCCCCCGACCAGCGACCATCACCGACATCGCCAGACAGGCGGGGGTGTCCACGGCGACCGTGTCGTACGTCCTCAACGACGCCCCGGCCGGAGCACGCATCCCCGAGGCGACCCGGGCCCGGGTGCGCGCGGTCGCCGACGAGCTGGGCTACGTCCCCCACGCCAGCGCGCGGTCGCTGCGCACCGGTTCCAGCAGCATGGTGCTGCACGTGCACCTGGACGTGGTGCAGGGCCAGCTGGCCTCGGAGTTCCTGTACGGCCTCACGCACGCGCTGCGCGAGCTGGGCTACACGCTCATGCAGTACGGGGCCGAGCGCAACCGCGGAGTGAAGGCCGCCCGCGGCTGGGCGGGCATGCGGCCCGCCGCCGTGATCGCCGGTTACGACCGGCTCACCCCCGCCGGGATCGACCTGCTGGGCAAGTCCGGCATCCGGGTGGTCGCGGTGGGCGCCGACCCGGCCGAGGTCAAGGGCACCGGGCTGTCCACGCTGCGCATGGACAACCGCACGGTGGGCGAGGAGGCCGCCCGCCACCTGGTCGGACGCGGATACCGCGACCTGGCCGCCGTGATCCCCGCCGAGCCGCCCCTGCGCGGGATGGGCGAGGAGCGCCTGCGGGGTCTGCGCGAGGCGGCCGCGGCCGAGGGGGCGACCGTGCGCACCCAGGACATGGACTGGTCGCCCGAGTCGGCCGGGTCGGTCGTGCGCGCCTGGCTGGCGGAGGGGCTGCCCGAGGGGGTGTTCGGCTACAACGACGAGTTCAGCGGCCTGCTGCTGGGCGCCCTGCACGACGCGGGGGTGCGCGTGCCCGAACAGGTGGGGCTGGTCGGCGCCGACGACATCATGCTGTGCCACATGCTGCGCCCGAAGCTGACCACCGTGCGCCTGGAGGCCCAGGACCCCGGGGAGGTGGCCCGCCGGATCGTGGAGGTGGTCACCGAGCGCGCCGAGGTGCACCTGTCCCCGTGGAGGCCGGTGCTGGTCCGGCGCGGGACCTGACCCGCCCCCGGACCCTCGTCAGGCGACGATCGCGGCCCCGGGCAGGAGGGCGGGCCCGCACAGAGCGGATCCGAGGACGGGCAGTCGCGCCTGCACCGAACCCGCTCCCGGGTCCGCGAACTGGGGCGGGAACGTGATGTGGGAGACCACGGTCCTCGGGTTGGTTGGT
The DNA here is from genome assembly GCF_009830945.1 of Nocardiopsis sp. FR4. Classification (GTDB taxonomy): domain Bacteria; phylum Actinomycetota; class Actinomycetes; order Streptosporangiales; family Streptosporangiaceae; genus Nocardiopsis. The sequence goes on from NZ_VWVV01000023.1 coordinate 37,939, forward strand.
GGGGTTGACCGGCGCGGGGCGACCGACGATGGCGGCCAGGATCCGGCCGGCCCCCGTGCCGGGAAGGTCCGGCCTCCGCTCCTCACGGATCATCCGCACCCCGGGGAAGGCGAGGTGGCCCGCGCCGGGAGCCGTTCGGCTCCCGGCGCGGGCGCGGGGGGCACCCGTGAGGTGCCGGGACCCTACTCCACCTCGATCCGGACCGACAGGCGCGTGTCGCCGTGGGAGCGGCCCACGAGCAGGTCGTAGCCGCCGGGGACGTACTCCCACTCGTCGGCGTCGGAGGCCCACACGCGCACGGCGTCGCGCGGCACGTCCACCTCCACCGCCACGGACTCCCCGGCGGACGCGGCGACCGCGGCGAACCCGGCCAGGACGCGGGCCGGGCGGTCGCCGGGCTCGTGCGGGGCGAGATAGACCTGCACGACCTCGCGGCCGTCCCGCTCCCCCGTGTTGGTCAGGTGCACGCGGACCCGGGCCAGCAGGGCCTCCCCGTCCTCGGAGACGGTCCCGGGCCCGCTCCGGAGGACCTCGACCGCGTCGTGGCGCCATCGGGTGTAGGACAGTCCGTGCCCGAAGCAGAAGGCCGGGGCCGTCCCGGCGCGGTCCCAGGCCCGGTAGCCCACGAACACGCCCTCGGAGTAGTCGAGCGCGCCGTCGACGGGGGCCACCTGGCTGACGGGCGCCTGGTCGAGCGCGGCCGGCCACGTGGTGGGCAGCCGCCCGGAGGGATCGCGACGGCCGAGCAGCACGTCGGCGAGCGCCCCGCCGAGTTCCTGCCCGCCGAACCAGGTCAACAGGATCGCGCCGACCCGCTCGCGCCAGGGCATCTCCACCGGCGCGCCCGCGTTGACCACGACCACCGTGCGGTCGTTGGCCTCGGCCACGCGCGCCACCAGTTCGTCCTGGCGTCCGGGCAGCGTGAGCGAGGAGCGGTCGAAGCCCTCCGACTCCACGTCCTCGGTGGTGGCCACGACCACGACGGCCACGTCGGCCTCCCGGGCGGCCGACACGGCCTCCTCGATCAGGGCGTCGGCCCCGGCCATGGGCTCGCGGTGGGTGAGGGTGAAGCCGATGAACGCGAAGTCGCCCATGCCCAGGTCCTGGTGGGCCTTGGTGACGCTCACCCGCACCGGCTCGCCCGCGGCCAGTTCCACGGGAACGGAGGCGGCGGGCGGGTCGAACATGGCCGCGGCCGGGTCGTCGCCCTCGAAGCGCAGCTCGTCGTCCAGCACCACCCGGTCGCCGACGGTGAGGACGTAGCGTCCGGCGCCGGAGACGCCGAACAGGTGCTCGCCGCCGGTGGCGGGAGTGTGGGTACCGCTCACCTCGACGCTGTCCAGCTCGGCGTTGGAGACGCCCTCGGGCAGCTCGCCGATCCAGCGGGCGGTGCCGTCGGGCAGCGCCTCGGTGGCCAGGACGCGCCCGTCGGCGGCCCGGAAGGTGGCGGTGAGCGAACCGGGCAGGGCGGGCAGGTTCGCACGGGGGTCGGCGCCCACGGCGTGCACCAGCTCCACGTCCCCGGGCAGGGCGGCGCGCAGCCCCTCCAGCGGGGTGACCGTGCGCTCGGCGAAGACGCTGGCGCTGCCGCCGCCGCTGGTGCGGGCCTCGGAGGCGGCGAGCCCGATGAGCGCCACCCGGCGCAGGCGCGCGGGCTCCAGGGGCAGCGCGGCGTCCTCGTTGCGCAGCAGCACGAAGGAGCGGGCGGCCACCTCGCGGGCCACCTCGCGCCCGTCCAGGGGCGCGGGGCGCTCGGCGGGGGCGACGACGGGCTCGGCGCCCTCCAGCAGGCCCACCCGGGCGGCGAGCAGCAGCACCCGGCGGGCCATGGCCTCCACCGCCTTCTCCGGGACCCGGCCGTCGCGGACGGCGTCGACCAGGTGCTGGCCGTAGACGGTGTTGGGCCCGGGCATGGCCACGTCGAGCCCGGCCAGGGCGTCGCGGACGGTGTCGCGGGCCGCGGTCCAGTCCGAGACGAGGAAGCCGTCGAAGCCCCACTCCTCGCGCAGGACGGCGTTGAGCTCGGCGTGCTCGGTCATGGTGGTGCCGTTGACCTTGTTGTAGGAGGCCATCACGCCCCAGGGCCGCGCCCGGGCCACGATGCGCTCGAAGGGCGCCAGGTAGATCTCGCGCAGGGTGCGCCCGTCGGCGCGCACGTCGACGGTGAAGCGGTCGGTCTCGGAGTCGTTGGCCACGAAGTGCTTGACGGTGGTGGCCACGCCTCCGTCCTGCACGCCCCGGACGTAGGCGGCACCGATCTCCCCGGTCAGGTAGGGGTCCTCGGAGTAGGTCTCGAAGTGGCGCCCTCCCAGGGGGGAGCGGTGCATGTTGACGGCGGGGGCCAGCAGGACGTGCACGCCCTTGCGGTGGGCCTCCTGCGCGAGCAGGTGACCGGCGGTGCGCACCAGGTCGCGGTCCCAGGTGGCGGCGACGGCGGTGGGGCTGGGCAGCTGGACCGAGGGGTCGTTCGGGGTCCAGCGCTCGCCGCGCACCCCGACGGGCCCGTCGGACATCACCAGGCGGCCCAGACCGATGTCGGGGTTGGCGGCGATCGCCCACATGGACTCGCCGGAGAGCAGGCGGACCCGGCCCTCCAGGTCGAGTGCGGCCAGCGCGGCCTCCACCCGGCGTGCGCGGGCGAGATCGGCGTCGTTCGGTGTGCTCATGTACTGCTCCCGGGGCTGCGTGGCTGCGACAGGGAATTGACCTACTGGGTGGTCGGTAAAATCGAACCTCAGGTTAAACGCTTAACTTGGGCTTGTGAAGTCCCCGGTCCGTACTGTTCGCCCGGAGGGGGCTCCTCGCCCGGGAGCACGACCGCCGTTCCGCCGACAGCCTGGAGAGCCCATGACCGAGCCGACGCCTCCCCCCGCCGCCCGCCGCGGTCGCGGACGGCCGCCCGCGACCGCGCGGCGCGAGCAGATCGTGTCCGCCGCCCTGGCGGAGTTCGCCGAGAACGGGTTCCGGGGCAGCTCGCTGGCGGCGGTCGCCGAGCGGGTGGGGCTCAGCCAGCAGGGGCTGCTGCACCACTTCCCCAGCAAGGAGGCGCTCCTGGTGGCGGTGCTCGCCCGCCGCGACGAGGTGGACGGCGCCGAGCTCGGGGAGGAGGCGGACCTCTCCGGGACGGCGCGGTTGGTCGCCCTCAACACCGAGCGCCCCGGGCTCGTACGGCTCTACTCGCTGCTGGCCGCCGAGGCGGTCACCGAGGACCACCCCGCGGGCGACTACTTCCGCGAGCGCTACGCCCGGCTGCGCACGGCCATCGCCCGGAACGTGCGCGAGCGCCACGGCGAGCGCCTGGCGGGCGGGGCCACCCCCGAACAGGTCGCCGCGCTGCTCGTGGCAGCGATGGACGGCCTCCAGCTCCAGTGGCTCCACGACCCCGAAGCCGTGGACATGCCCGACTTGGTCGGTCTGCTCACCGATGTCCTGCGTGGCGGGGAGCGGCCCGGCACCGGGGACTGACACCATAGGCCCTCATGGACGGCCTCGCACTCGTACTCACGCTCCTCGTCGGACTGGCGGTCGGAGCCGCCGTGGGATGGCTGCTCGCCCGCGGCCGGGAGGCCGAGGCCCGGGCCGACGCGCGCGCCGCCCGGGAGCACGCCGCCTACGTCGAGGAACAGCTCACCGACCGGTTCCGTTCCCTGTCCGCGCAGGCCCTGGACCAGAGCGGCCAGCGCTTCCTGGAGATGGCGGAGGGGCGGCTGCGCGCGGTCAGCGCCGAGGCCGGGAGCGACCTGGAGGAGCGCAGGCGCGCGGTGGAGCGCATGGTCGGCCCGCTCACCGAGACCCTGGACCGCGTGGAGCGCCAGCTGCGGGAGGCCGACGCGGGCCGGGCCGCCGCGCACGCCGAGCTGGCCCGGCAGATCGAGTACGTGCGCGAGGGCTCCGAGCGGCTGCGCGACCAGACCCAGTCCCTGGTGACCGCGCTGCGCCGTCCCGAGGCGCGCGGCCGGTGGGGCGAGCTCCAGCTGCGCCGGGTCGCGGAGCTGGCCGGGATGGGCGCGCACTGCGACTTCGAGGAACAGGCCGCCACGCGCGACGGGACGCGGCGGCCGGACATGGTGGTGCGCCTGGCGGGCGGCAAGAACATCGTGGTGGACTCCAAGGTGCCGCTGGCCGCCTACCTGGACGCCGTGGAGTCGGGGCCGGAGGAGTCGGCGCGGCACCTGCGGGTCCACGCCCGGCACCTGCGCACCCACGTGGACCAGCTGGCCGCCAAGTCGTACTGGTCGGCCTTCACCCCGGCACCGGAGTTCGTGGTGCTGTTCATCCCCGGCGAGGCCTTCCTGGCCCCGGCCCTGGAGTACGACCCGGAGCTGCTGGAGCACGCGATGGCGCGGCGGGTGCACATCGCCACGCCCACGACGCTGATCTCCCTGCTGCGCACGGCGCACTACGCGTGGCAGCAGCAGGCCCTGAGCGAGAACGCGCGGGCGGTGTTCGACCTGGGCAAGCAGCTGCACGAGCGGCTGGGGACCCTGGGCGGGCACGTGGAGGGACTGGGCCGGGCCCTGAACCGGACGGTGGCCGCCTACAACCAGACCGTGGGGTCGCTGGAGAGCCGGGTACTGGTGACGGCCCGCAGGTTCCGGGACCTGGGCCTGGTGGACGGGGAGCTGGAGCGGCCCTCGGGTGTGGAGGAGCGGCCGCGCACGGTGGCCGCCCCCGAACTGGCCGAACCCGGACTGGACGGATCCGGACTGGACGGGCCCGGAGGCAACGGGGCCGGACCGGACGGGATCGCGCTGGACGGCGCGGCCGGAAACGGGTCCCCGCACGGGCACGGCGAGAGCGTCCGCGGTTCCTGAGATCGGCGGGCCCGCACGCGCCCGGCCGCCCCCGCCGGGCGGACGAGTCGGACCCGCGACCGCGAAACACCGGAACCGCGACGCCCCATCCCGGTGTCCAAGGGGTGGAAGCCGTGTTCGTAGCGGATGGGGCAAGTATCCGAAAGGACGACACGTTCCCTGGAAAAGACACCGAACATTCACCAGAAGTGACACACTAAACACTGTGAGTAACACACTTGGGAGGCGGACGGCTATGCCCCCGCGCAAGGCGGACGGTCCGGAGCCCGGACACGCACCGTACTTCGTGCGGTCCGACGGTCGCGGCCGGAACGTGCCGCGCGCCAGAAGGGACCGCGCGGCCGAACCGGAGAAACCGAAGGAGGGCGCTCCGCGGCGCCCGCCCCGTCTGACCGGACGCGGCGGCGTGCTGGCCATCACGCTGTTCAGCTTCGCCGGAACCATGATCGCGCACTGGGCGGGCACCCCCGCGGCCCCGGGCATCGCCTTCACCCTCGCGTGCCTGGTCAGCGTGTGCATGGTGCGGCCCAGCGACCTGCTGTCGCTGTCGGTGAGCCCGCCCATCGCGTTCTTCGCGGCCGTGGTCGCCGCCGAGAGCGCGCTCGCCCTGGGCAGCGACGGGTTCGCCCGGGTGATGATCCTGGGGCTGGCCTCGCGCCTGGCCGAGGTGGCGCCGTGGCTGTTCCTGGGGACGGCGCTGGTGCTGGTGATCGGGGTGTTCCGGGGCCTGCCCGGCAACATCCGCGACCTGGGCGACGAGCTGAACGGACGCCGCTAGGGCGTGCGCGACGGACCCGGGACGGCCTCCCTCAGAAGGGCGTGTCCCCGCTGTCCCCCTCGTCCCCGCTCCGGCGCTCGTCCACGGCGGCGGCCAGCTTGGCGCGGGCTCCCTCCAGCCACTGCTCGCAGACGCGGGCGAGCTCCTCACCGCGCTCCCACAACGCCAGGGACTCCTTCAGGCTGAGCCCGCCGGACTCCAGCTGGCGCACGACGTCGTTCAGCTCCTCCCGGCTCTCCTCGTAGCTGAGCTCCGGTTCGGCGGCGGTGTCGTTCGCGCTCTCGCGAGCTTGGTCCCTGGTGCCCTTGGCTGCCATCGTTACTCCCCCTCGGCGGTGTCTTCGGTGTGGACCGTCTCCACTGTGGCGGTCAGGCTGTCCTCGGCGAAGCGCACGCGCAGGGACTCGCCCACGTCGGGCTCCACGGCCGACCGGACCACCGAGCCGTCCCGGCGCTGCACGATGGCGTATCCGCGGGCCAGCGTGGTGGCCGGGGACAGGGCGTGCAGGCGGGCCCGGGTGTGGCCGAGGCCGTCGGCGGCGCGGTCCAGCGACACGGTCAGGCTCCGGCGGGCCCGGTCGCGCAGGTCGAGGACCTGTTCGGCGAGCCGCTCGACCTCGCGGACCGGGCTGGCCAGCACCGGACGGGAGCGGATGCCCTCCAGCCAGGCCCGTTCGCGGTCCAGTCCCCCCTTGAGCACGCGTCTGCCCCTGTCGCGGAGCTGGCGGATGATCTCCAGCTGCTCGCCGACGTCGGGGACGGTCTTCTTGGCGGCGTCGGTGGGCGTGGAGGCGCGCACGTCGGCGACGTAGTCCAGCAGCGGCGTGTCCTGCTCGTGCCCGATCGCGCTGACCACCGGCGTGCCCGCGGCGGCGACGGCGCGCACGAGGGCCTCGTCGGAGAAGGGCAGCAGGTCCTCCAGGGAGCCGCCGCCCCTGGCGATGACGATGACGTCGACCTCGGGATGCGAGTCGAGGTCCTTGAGCGCCTCCAGCACCTCGCGCACGGCCCGGTCGCCCTGGACCGCGACCGGGCGCACCTCGAAGCGCACGGCGGGCCAGCGGCGGCGGCCGTTCTCCAGCACGTCGCGTTCCGCGGCGGAGTCGCGCCCGCAGACCAGGCCGACGGTGTTGGGCAGGAAGGGCAGGGGGCGCTTGCGCTCGGCGTCGAAGAGGCCCTCCGCGGCCAGCGTGCGGCGCAGCTGTTCGAGGCGGGCCAGGAGCTCGCCCAGGCCCACGTGGCGGATCTCCAGGGCGCGCAGCGAGAAGGTGCCGCGAACCTCGTAGAAGTCGGGTTTGGCGTGCACGACCACGCGGGCGCCGGGTTCTGGCGGCGGGCTCTGCGCGTCCAGGACGGAGGTCTGGCAGACCACGCGGACCGAGACGTTGGCCACGGGGTCGCGCAGCGTGATGTAGGCCATGCGGCCGCGCCGGTTGAGCTCGGCGATCTGGCCCTCGACCCAGATCCGGCCCAGGCGGCCGATCCACTGGCCCACCGCGTTGAGGACGACGCGTACCGGCTGCGGCGCCTCGGGGGAACTCTCCATGCCCATGACCCGAAGCCTAGGTGAGGGCGCCGACAGTTCGGGGCAGGCCCGCCAGGCACCGAGGGCGGGGCGGCCGGCCCCGCCGACGGCCCCGGCGGGACCGCTAGACCTCGGCCTCCAGCTTGGCGATGCGGTTGTCGTACATCTTGATGAACTCGGGGCGGCCCTGGTGGGCGACCTCGTAGGCGCGCAGGTCGCGGACCTGGTCGATGGTGAGCTTGCGCAGGCGGGCGCGGACCGAGGGCAGGGTGAGCTCGTCGTAGGTGGGCACGGCGAGGTCCTCGGCGGAGGGGGCGGCGCCCTTGCGGACCCGCTCCAGGACCTCGTCGCTGGCGACCGTGGTGTGCGCCTCGGCGGCCTCCAGCTCCTCGGCGATCACCTCGACCGCCTCGGTGACGTCGGCGGTGGCCGGGGTGGCGGGCTCGGTGCGGGGCTCCAGGCCGCCGTCCGCGTCCTCGGCCTTGGCGGGCTCGGCGGGCCCCTCCGTCTTGGCCTCTTCGGCGGGTCCCTCGGCCTTGGCGGGCTTGTCCGAAACGGCCCCGGCGGGCTCGGCGGGCTTGTTCGCCTCAGCGGGCTCTTCCCCGGCCTTCACCGGCTCGGCGGACTCCCCGGCGGGGGTCCCGGTGGTCGCGGCCTCGTCCCGGGTCTCCTCGACCGCGGGGGCCGTGGTGGCGTCGGCCTTGGCCTCGGCCGTGTTCTCGGCCGCGGGGGCGGCCTGGTCCTTGCGCCCGAAGATGCCCTTGACCAGGGTGACCAGCTTCGTGGCGAGCGTCGGGTTCGACATAGGACGGGGGCTCCTGATGCTCTCGGCGGGTGGGGGTGAGCGGCGCGCGACCAGCAAACCAGCAGGGCCGAGTTGAGGGCGAACCGCCTGTGAACAGATGCGATGGTGAACCAGGATAGAGGAGGGAGGAACACCATGAGCAGGCGATAAGTGAACGATTTCGCCACGTCGCAGCCCAACCGGACACCCGCCGTCGCGGTAGTGTCACCATGACCCCGGTTCGGCGGCGGCTACGGGCTCCACCATGCCTTTTCCCCGGACCCGGGCCGTAGACCCCTCAAGCCACCTAGGATGTAACGCATGACTGCGATGACGACTGCCACGAACCAACGGCGTGTGCTCCTCGCCAATCCCCGAGGCTACTGCGCCGGTGTCGACCGAGCTGTCATCACCGTCGAGAAGGCTCTGGAGCAGTACGGCGCCCCGATCTACGTGCGCAAGCAGATCGTGCACAACACCCACGTGGTGCGCACGCTGGAGGAGCGCGGCGCGGTCTTCGTCGAGGAGACCGAGGAGGTCCCCGAGGGCGCCATCGTGGTCTTCTCCGCGCACGGCGTCTCACCGGCCGTCCACGAGGAGGCCCAGCGGCGCAGCCTCAAGACCATCGACGCCACCTGCCCGCTGGTCACCAAGGTCCACAAGGAGGCCAAGCGCTTCGCGGCCGAGGACCGGGACATCATCCTCATCGGCCACATCGGCCACGAGGAGGTCGAGGGCACCAGCGGTGAGGCCCCCGAGCACATCCAGATCGTGGAGAGCCCGGACGAGGTCCACAAGGTCCAGGTGCGCGACCCCGACAACGTGTCGTGGCTGTCGCAGACCACCCTGTCGGTGGACGAGACGACCCAGACGGTGGACGCTCTGCGCGAGAGGTTTCCCAACCTCCTCGACCCGCCCAGCGACGACATCTGCTACGCCACCTCCAACCGCCAGGACGCGGTCAAGGCGATGGCCCCCGAGTGCGAGCTCGTCATCGTGGTCGGCTCCGACAACTCGTCGAACTCGGTGCGCCTGGTCGAGGTGGCGCTGGACGCCGGCGCCGACGCCGCCCACCTGATCGACAACGCCTCGCTGATGGACGACTCCTGGCTGGAGGGCGTGACCACCGTCGGGGTGACCAGCGGCGCCTCCGTGCCGGACATCCTGGTGCGCGAACTGCTGGACAAGCTGGCCGGGCACGGCTACGGCACGGTCACGCCCGTGACGACCGCCGACGAGACGCTGACCTTCTCCCTGCCCAAGGAGCTGCGCCGCGACCTGCGCGCGGAGTAGCGGGACACCACCGCGCCCGAACCGCGCCGGGAGAACCGGTCAGCCGCTCAGCGCGGCGTCCACCTCGGCGATCTTGCGCTGGTAGACCGCGATCGAGTCCGGGCAGGAGTCCCCGGTCGCGTGGCCCGAGCTCGGGCAGTCCACGAACGGCCGGGTCTCCCCGCCAGGCTGAACCCGACGGCCCGCAGCCGCAGGATCTCCTCGGCCAGGAGGTGGTTCTCCTCGTCGTACTCCCGGTAGCCGTTCGGGGCGCGGCGTGCCCTCAGCAGCCCCTGTGTCTCGTAGAACCGCAGGACGCGGGTCGTGCCCCCGGCCCGTCTGGCGAGTTCACCGGTGCGCATGCGACGACGGTGGACGTTGACGCCCGCGTCAAGGCGAGGGGAGCGGCCCCGCCGCCGTGACCGGTTCCGGATGGCTACTGACCGCCGCCGGACCGGTCCTGTCCGCCCTCGCCGGTCCCGTCGGTCTCCTCGGCCGGGCCGGTCCCGCCGTCGGGGCCGGTCTCCAGGGACTCCGCCAGCTGAGCCAGTTCGTCCAGGTCGGCGGGTCCGGCCACCACCAGGGTGACCCCCTCCTCGCGCAGGACCAGGGCGCTGCGCTCCGCGGACTCGTAGTGCTCCCACTCGCGCCCGCCGACGGCGACCGTGCCGACCCGCTCGCCGCCCCCGCTCCGCTCCGCGACGACGGTGTCCGGGTCCGCGTCGCTCTGGGTGAACATGGCGTGGCTGTCCCGCGGGGTGGCGAATCCCACGCTCCACTCGACCGGTCCGTCCACCTGGGGCGAGGAGCTGGTGGGCGTCCACCCCCGCTCGCGCAGCTCGGTGGAGGGCAGCGTGACGGGGTAGTCCGCCGCGTCCCGCACGACCGAGGCGTCGGTGGTGTAGTCCACCGAGGGGATGTTCTCGCCCGAGCGGCTGGAGACCACCCACGCCAGCACCAGGACGATGCCCACGATGAGCCCGAGGGAGATGGCGTAGTTCTTGAAGGTCGCGCGGGACCGGCTGTACTCACTCATGTCACCGTCCAGCTTGCCGCAGGTCCGGGATCCGCCGGACCCGGGGTGGGGTTAGGCCCGGCCCCGCCGCGGCGCCGCCGTTCAGCGCTTGGGTTCGAGCTGGGTGAGCAGCCTGGTGATGTCGTCGGCGAGCGCGTGCGCCTCGGCGTCGTCGCGGCGCACCACCTCGGCCACGGCCAGGAGCATGGCGCCGCTGACCACGATGAGCAGCGCCTCGTCCACGGGCTCGTCCGCCTTGCGGTACAGCGCCACGTTGCGGTCGGTCCAACGCGTGAGCCGGGAGCGCAGCTGGTAGTCGAAGCCGGGCGGGCCGTCGCCGCTGAAGAAGAGCCGTGTGGTCTCCCTCTCCTCGATGCAGCCGAGGAGGTAGGCGCGGGCGGCGATGTTCATCAGCCGCGTGGGGTCGGTCTCCCCCTCAGCGCGCGCCCGCACGACCGCGTGGTGCGTGCGGTCCTGCTGGCGCTGCTGGAACTCCTCGTACAGGGCGAGGTAGAGGTCGGCCTTGCCGGTGAAGTGGTGGTACAGGCTGCCGACGCTGGCCCCGGCCAGGGCCACGACCTCACTCACCCCGGCCTTGGCGAAGCCCACCGTGCGGAACACCTGGGAGGCGGCCGTGAGCAGAGCGCTGCGGGTGGCCGCGCCGCGCGGGGAGATCCGCGCGGGCTTGGCGGTCTTGTCCGTCTTGTCCACTGTCACGCCTCACTCCAGTCCGGCCGGTCCCGCCAGAGTAGACCTTCGCCGCCACGCCGTGGCGGGACCGGGCCCCCTCCGGGGAGCACGCGGCTCCGGGGCACCGGGGCCCGTGCGGCATCACGTCGGGTGACTACCCTAAGACCTGCAACCCCGCCCTGTTCCCTGACGGAAGGTGTCACGTCCATGTCGCAGCCCAGCAGCCCGCAGTCCACGGTGCCCGACCGCAACCTCGCGCTGGAACTGGTCCGCGTCACCGAGACCGCCGCGCTGGCCGCCGCCCGCTGGGTGGGCAAGGGCGACAAGATCGGCGCGGACGGCGCGGCCGTGCGCGGTATGCGGCACATGATCAGCACCGTGTCGATGAACGGCACCGTGGTGATCGGCGAGGGCGAGAAGGACAACGCGCCCATGCTCTACAACGGCGAGCAGGTGGGCGACGGCGGCGGCCAGGAGTGGGACGTGGCGGTCGACCCGATCGACGGCACCACCCTGACCGCCATGGGTATGCCCAACGCCATCGCGGTGATCGCCATGAGCCCGCGGAACACGATGTTCGACCCCTCCGCGGTGTTCTACATGGAGAAGCTCGCCACGGGCCCCGAGGCCGCCGACGTGGTCGACATCGCCGCCCCGGTGGCCGACAACATCCGCGCGGTGGCCCGCGCCAAGGGCAAGTCCCCGCAGGACGTGACGGTGGTCATCCTGGACCGGCCCCGGCACAAGCAGATCGTGCAGGACGTGCGGGACGCGGGCGCGCGCATCAAGTTCATCAGCGACGGCGACGTGGCGGGCGCCATCATGGCGGCGCGGGCCGGGACCGGCGTGGACCTGCTGCTGGGCATCGGCGGCACCCCCGAGGGCATCATCACCGCGTGCGCGATGAAGTGCCTGGGCGGCGTCATCCAGGGCCGCCTGTGGCCCAAGGACGAGGAGGAGCGGCGCAAGGCCCTGGACGCCGGGCACGACCTGGACCGGGTGCTGTACACCGGTGACCTGGTCGGCTCCGACGACGTGTTCTTCGCCGCGACCGGGATCACCGACGGCGAACTGGTCGGCGGGGTCCGTTACGAGTCCTCCCGGGTCATCACCGACTCCCTGGTCATGCGCGGCCGCAGCGGAACCGTCCGCCAGGTGCTGAGCGAGCACCGCCTGAGCAAGCTGTCCGCCTACAGCGGTGTGGACCTGACCTCCGCCCCCTACCGCGGTGAGGAACCCTCCTCGGTGTAGCCGCGTCCCACGAAGCGGGTGCCCCGCCGCGGCCGGTCCGGGGTGCCCGGCGCGCCCCCGCGCCCTCCCGACCGGCCGCGCGCCATGGGCGCGGGACGCGAACCTCCCCGGGTCGGCCAGGCATCAGACCCGTCGTTGGCCGTGCGCCCGCGCGCGAAGAAGATCCCCGCCGGAGGTCCGATGTCCTACCCCGACCCCCCACAGCAGCCCCAGTGGCAGCCCCCGCAGCCGGGGCAGCCCCCGCAGCCCGGGCAGCCGGGCCAGGGCTTTCCTCCTCCGCAGGGCTCCGGCCCGCACTCCGCGGGGCAGGGCTCCTTCCCGGGCGGCGCTCCCGGCGGCCCCGCGGGTCCGCCGCCCGGCGGGCCCCAGGCGGGAGGCCAGTACCCCGGAGGGCCGTACCCGGGCGGTGGCGGCCGGGGCAGGCGGTGGCTGATCCCCGCCGCCGCCGGTGTGGCGGTCGCCGTGATGGCCACGACCGTGTGGGCCACCGTCTCCCTGGTCAGCTTCGGCGGCCCCCAGCCCGAGGAAGTGCTCCCGGGCAACGCGATCGCCTTCGCCAAGCTCGACCTGTCGATCAACGGTTCCCAGGCCCTGGAGCTGCTCCGGTTCGTGGACCGGCTCCCGGACGAGGTCACCGAGGAGATGGACGAGCCCGACGGCGACATGACGGAGCTGTTCGCCGAGGGATTCGTGGAGACCTTCCCCGAGGCGCGGCAGGCCGAGGTGGAGGAGTGGATCGGCCAGCGCGTGGGCGTGGCGGTCTGGCCCGCCAGCGGTGAGGTCGAGGCGTACGGGGGCGCGGGCGTGGCCGCTGCGGTCGCACTCTCGGTGGAGAACGAGCGCCTGGCCGAGGAGGGCCTGGCGGAACTCGGCTCCCAGCGCGACGACATCGCCTTCGAGGTGGTCCGGGACTTCGCGCTCATGAGCGACTCGGAGGCTGCGCTGGAGGACCTGCGGGCGCAGGTGGACGAGCACGGCACCCTGGACCGGGCGGAGGCCTTCTCCGCCGACATGGCCGACCTGCCCGGGGGCAGCCTGGCCGCGGGGTGGGCGGATCTCGCCCGGCTCATGGAGGTCGAGGAGTTCGCCCGGGAGTTCGAGACCGACCTGGCCGCCGAGACCTCCGAGCTGAGCGGCCGGGCCACCGCGTCGCTGCGCGTGGACGGCGACTACCTGGAGGCGCGCATGGACGTCTTCGACTTCACGGTGGAGCAGTCCGACCTGGCGTGGCTGTCCGAGGCGCCGGGAGCGAGCGTGGCGGCCATGGAGTCGCTGCCCGAGAACACGGTCATGGCCTTCGGCTCCAGCGGCCTGGGGTCGGCGCTGACCGACGCCTACGAGAGCGACGAGATCCCGTTCTTCAGCAGCACCGGCGAGCAGCAGGAGTTCGAGCGCGAGTTCAACGGGATGGGCGTGCCCATGCCGGAGGGCTTCTCGAGGCTCCTGGGTTCCTCGACGGCCTTCGGCGTCACCAGCGTCGACCTGGAGGGCTTCTTCGGCTCCGCCTACGGCGGGGGCGAGGAGATGTCCTTCGAGTACCGCGCGGTGGGCGGCGACGAGCAGGCGCTGAGCGACTTCGTCGACTACGTGGCCGGCGGCCCCTACTCCACTCCCCCCGGTGTGAGCACCGACGGTGACACGGTGGTCGTGGCCCGGGGCAGCGGTTCCACCGGGCGCCTGGGCGAGGACCCGGTCTTCCAGCAGACCATGCAGGAGATGGACGACGCGGTGGTGGCCGGGTTCTTCGACCTGCGCCAGGTGCTGACCGGCACCGAGGTACGCGACCCCGACCAGTGGGGGGCGCTGGGTATGGCGCTCAACGTGGCCGACGGCGGCCAGCGCGGCAGTGTCGAGCTCCGCTGGGCGCCCAGCGGCGGCGAGTAGCGGCGGCCCGACGGAGAACGGGGTGGGAGGCGCGCGCCTCCCACCCCGTTCCGCGTCCACGGGCGGTCCGGGACCGGGCGGAGCTCAGCTGACGACGCGGCGGCGCACCTGGAAGGAGGCCAGGAACCACATCAGCACGATGAACGCCAGCAGCACCCCGACGTGGCCCAGCGCGGCACCGGCGCCGAGGTCGCCGAAGACCACCCCGCGGATCAGCTCGACCGCGTGGTAGAGCGGGTTGGCCGTGGCCGCGTACTGCACCCAGCCGGGCAGTTCGGTGAGCGGGAAGAACGTGCCCGCCACCAGGAACAGCGGGGTGAACAGGCCGCTGAACACGTAGTCCATGGAGCGCACCGACGTGATCACCGCCGAGATCCAGATGCCGAAGAGGGCGAAGGCGAACCCCGCGACGAAGGCGATGAGCGGCACCAGCAGCATCCCGGGACCGGGGCGCAGCCCGAACCCGATCGCCACCAGCAGGGGCACGCACCCGTACACCCCCGAGCGCGCCGCCAGCCACAGCGCCTCGCCGGTGACGAGTTCGCGCACGTCCACGGGTGCGGCGAGGATGCCCTCGTAGGTGTGCAGGAAGCGGCGTTTGATGAAGGTGTTGATGACGGCGGGCATCATCGACTGGAACATCACCGACACCGCCACGATGCCGGTGCCCAGGAAGTCGATGTAGTCGTACCCGGCGAGGGTACCGACGAGGGCGCCCATGCCGAAGCCGAAGCACAGCAGGTAGAGGGTCGGTTCGACCACGGCGGCGAAGGTGGTCGACCGCCAGGATTGGCCGTAGAGGATCCACTCGCGGGCGACGACGCCCATGACCGCGTCGGCCTCGAACCGGCCGGGGCGCGCGTGGACCTCCGGTCGGGCGTCCTCCCGGGCCTGCCTCTGTTGAAGGGTCATTCCACACTCTCCCCGGTCAGGGTCACGAACACGTCCTCCAGGTTGCTGGCGCGGCGCAGCGGGACGTCCAGCCGGTCGCGCAGGGAGTCCGGCAGCTCCTCGGCCCGCAGGACGGACACGGTGGTGCCGGTGCGGCGGGTGCTGAAGCCGTGGTCGTGGAGAAGGCGTTCCAGCCCGTCGACGCCCTCCTCCCCCGGCAGGTACTCCTCCACGGTGGCGCCCGCGTACTTGGCGACCAGGTCGGCGGGGGTGCCGCGCTCGACCACCCTGCCCCGGGCCATGAGCGCCACCTCGTCGGAGAGGCGCTCGGCCTCCTCGATGTAGTGCGTGGACATCAGGACGGTGACGCCCTCCTCGCGCAGCGCCGCGATGACGCTCCACAGGTCCTGGCGCACCTGCGGGTCCAGGCCGACGGTGGGTTCGTCCATGAGGACGAGCTCGGGCCGGTGCAGCAGGGCGCGGACGATGAGCAGGCGGCGGCGCATCCCGCCGGACAGGTCGTCCACCATGGTCTCCCCCCGGTCGGAGAGCTGGGCCAGCCGCATGGCGCGGGCGATGGCCTCCCGGCGATGGCGGCGCGGGACCCGGTAGAGGTAGGAGAACATCCGCAGGTTCTGCTCGACGGTGAGCTCCTCGTCGAGGTTGTCGTGCTGGGGGACGACGCCCATGCGGGCGCGGGCCCACTTGGACTCGGCCGGGATCCCGTGGCCGAGGATGCGGATCTCGCCCTCGTCCGCCAGGGCCTGGGCGGTGAGCATCTTCATCGTGGTGGACTTGCCCGCGCCGTTGGGTCCGAGGAGTCCGAGGACGACCCCCTGGGGCACCTCCAGATCGAGTCCGTCGACGGCGGTGAGTGCGCCGAAGCGTTTGACGACCCCCCGCAGCAGCAGGGCGGGGACTTCCGACGTGTCACGCGGTGCCATGGACGCGCTTCCGGGCAGGCGCGGACCGGGGTCAGGTGTGGTCATACACACACGGTAGGCAGCGGGTCGGACGATTCTCCATTGGTTTTCCGCCCGGGCTGCCCACCGCGCTCCTCCGCCGCCGCCGAGAGGCCCGCGGCCGGGCCCCAGCTCACAGGGGCTCCCGGGGAGCGGGGCGTGCGGAACCCGGACTCCGACCCATCAGTAGGCCAATGCCGGGCATCGTGCTTCCTATTGGTCGTTCAATGCCTTCGGGGCTAACTCGCGGTGTGCCGTCCCCCGGAAGCGGCCGCCCCCGTGCGCGGCGCGGCCGTCTCCGGGCTCCGGTTCCGGCCGGGCTCCCGGGGACGGATTCCGGCTCCCGCCCGGCCCGGGCGGGACACCCCGTAGGCGGGGAAGACCGAATGACCGTGTCCAGCCACCTGTCCACCCCCTCACCCTGCGCTCGGTGACCGTTCCCAACCGGGTGTGGATGCCTCCGATGTGCCAGTACAGCGCGCCCGCCGAGGGGCCGGAGGCCGGCGTGCCCGGCGACTGGCACCTGCAGCACTACGGCGCCCGCGCCGCGCGCTCCCTCGACCGCAGGCGCTGACGTGCGCGGAGGGGCCGCCTCGGGGACGCCCGCCCGCGCGACCTCCTATGGTGAAGACGTGAGTGAGCACGTACCCCCCGAACGGCTCCGCGCCTCCGACGCCGACCGCGAACGGGTCCTGAAGGCGCTGCGCGAGGCGGCCGCGGACGGCCGCCTGGATCTGGAGGAGTTCGAGGAGCGCTCGTCGCTCGTCTTCCGGGCCCGCACCCTGGGTGAGCTGCCGCCGGTCACCGCCGACCTGATGCCCGCCGAACAGCAGCCCCTCCAGCTGGCCCCGAAGCCGCTCTTCGGCGTGTTCGGCACGGTCGTGCGCCGGGGCCGCTGGGTGGCCTACCCCGACGAGCTGGCGGTGGCCCTCCTCGGACGGGTCGACGTGGACATGCGCGAGGCGCTCCTCCTGCACAACCACCACCGGATGCGGGTGAGCGCGGTCCTGGGCCGCGTGGAGATCGACGTTCCCGAGGGCGTCGAGGTGCGGCTGACCGGGTGGTCGTTCCTGGGCAGGCGCACCACCACCGCCCAGCGCTCGAACCTGTCCCACCCTCCGGTTCTGGAGATCGACGGGTTCTCCCTCCTCGGTGTGGTGCGCGTGCGCGCGCCCCGGCGCCGCCGCTTCCTGGGCTGGCGGCGCCGGGAGCGCAGGCGCGGCATCGGTGCCTGAGGGACCGGGGCGGCGCCCGGGACCCGAGGAACCGGGAAGCGGCGGTCCGGCCGGCCGACCGCGGGAACCGTCCGCGGCACCCGGGGCGGCGGGGAACATCCGGGAACATCGTTCCGGGGGGACCGGCGCACCCGGCCGCCACCTGCGAGGACCGCGCGGGAGGGGGCGGCGGTGTCAACATGACGCGCGCAACACCGTCAACCCCGGGGAAGGTGGTGGTGTGCTCCGGTGCGTCTGGCAGTCTGGGGCTCACAGGTTTTCCCAGGAGAGATGGGTTGCAATGAGCGAGTTCCGTATCGAGCACGACTCGATGGGCGAGGTCAGGGTCCCGGCCGAGGCCAAGTGGCGGGCCCAGACCCAGCGTGCCGTCGAGAACTTCCCGATCTCCGGCCAGGGCCTCGAAGGCGCCCACATCGCCGCCCTCGGCCAGATCAAGGCCGCCGCAGCCAAGGTCAACGCCGAACTCGGCGTGATCGGCGACGACCTCGGCAAGGCCATCCGCGAGGCCGCCCTGGAGGTGGCCGAGGGCAAGTGGAACGACCAGTTCCCGGTCGACGTCTTCCAGACCGGTTCGGGCACCTCCAGCAACATGAACACCAACGAGGTCGTGGCCTCGCTGGCCACCGAGCGCCTGGGCGCCCCGGTGCACCCCAACGACCACGTCAACGCGTCGCAGTCCTCCAACGACGTGTTCCCCTCCTCCATCCACATCGCCGCCACCTCGGCCGTGCAGAACGACCTCGTCCCGGCGCTGCGGCACCTGGAGCGGGAGCTGACCCGCAAGGCCGACGAGTTCGCCTCGGTGGTCAAGAGCGGCCGCACCCACCTGATGGACGCCACCCCCGTCACCCTGGGCCAGGAGTTCGCCGGGTACGCCGCGCAGGTGCGCTACGGCGTGGAGCGCCTGGAGGCCGTCCTGCCCCGCGTGGCCGAGCTGCCGCTGGGCGGCACCGCGGTGGGCACCGGGATCAACACCCCCGAGGGCTTCTCCGCCAAGGTCATCGCCGAGGTCGCCGCCAACACCGGCCTGCCCCTGACCGAGGCCCGCGACCACTTCGAGGCGCAGGGCGCCCGCGACGGCCTGGTCGAGCTCTCCGGCCAGCTGCGGACGATCGCGGTCGGCTTCGCCAAGATCGCCAACGACATCCGCTGGATGGGCTCCGGCCCGACCACGGGCCTGGGCGAGATCATGCTGCCCGACCTGCAGCCGGGCTCCTCGATCATGCCGGGCAAGGTCAACCCGGTCCTGTGCGAGGCCATGCTCCAGGTCTCCTCGCAGGTCGTCGGCAACGACGCCGCGGTGGCCTTCGGCGGCGCGAGCGGCAACTTCGAGCTGAACGTGCAGCTGCCGATGATCGCCCGCAACGTGCTGGAGTCGATCCGCCTGCTCGCCAACGTCTCCCGGGTGTTCGCCGACCGCTGCGTGGCCGGGATCGAGGCCAACACCGAGCAGTGCCGCGTCTACGCCGAGTCCTCCCCCTCGATCGTCACGCCGCTCAACCGCTACATCGGCTACGAGGAGGCCGCCAAGGTCGCCAAGCAGTCGCTGAAGGAGAAGAAGACCATCCGCGAGGTGGTCATCGAGCGCGGTTACGTCGCGGACGGCAAGCTCACCGAGGCGCAGCTGGACGAGGCCCTCGACGTCCTGAAGATGACCAACTCCCAGTAGCCGCCGGGCGCGACGCCCCGGCGCCGGCGGCCGACCGCACGCCGGGAGGGACCACGGGCACCCCGCCACGCGCGGGGTGCCCGCCTGTTGTGGCCTCCAGGAACCTTCCGCGCCCCGGAGGCGTCCGACATTCTTGAACAGAGCACCCCGAAAGCCCGCCTCCGAGAGGGCAGTACATGTCGAGTAACAGCGACCACGAGCGCATCGTCGCGGACCGCTACCTCCTGCGGCGCGAACTCGGGCGCGGTGGCATGGGGGTGGTCTGGGAGGCCTTCGACCCGTCCCTGGACCGGGTCGTGGCGATCAAGCAGGTGCTTCTCCCCGACCACTTCACCGACGCCGAGCGCCGGGACGCCCATGACCGGGTCAGGCGCGAGGCGCGGTCGGCCGCGCGGATCAGCCACCCCACCGTGGTCACCGTCCACGACGTCTTCGAGTACGAGGGCGACCCGTGGGTGGTCATGGAACTGATCGAGGGCGGATCCCTCCAGGAGCGGCTCAACGCACAGGGCGCCCTGCCGGTGGAGACGGTCGCCGGGATCGCGGAGTCCCTGCTCAGAGCGGTCCAGGCGGCGGAGGCGGCCGGGGTCCTGCACCGGGACATCAAGCCGGGGAACATCATGCTGTCGCTGGACGGCCGGGTGGTCCTCACCGACTTCGGCATCGCCACGATGGAGGGCGGGCCCAGCATCACCCGCACGGGCGCCCTGATCGGCTCCCCCGAGTACATGCCGCCGGAGCGGTTGCAGGGGGATCCCGCCGACCACCGGGGCGACCTGTGGAGTATCGGGGTGACCCTGTTCGCGGCGGTGGAGGGCCTCTCCCCGTTCCGCCGGGACAGCCTCACGGCGGCGATCGCGGCGGTGATCTCCGCGCCGCTGCCGCCGATGACGCGCGCCGGGTGGCTGGAGCCCGTGATCAGCGGACTCCTGGAGCGCGATCCGGACCGGCGGCTGAGCGCCGACCGGGCGCTGGCGCTGCTGCGCGAGCGCGGCGGCGCCCACGGGGGTGCCGCCTCCGGCGGGTACCCGGGATACGGCACCGGTCCGGCCAGCGTCCACCCCGGCACGCCGCCCCCGCCGCCGCAGGGACCCTCCCCCGTTCCCCCGGGACACAGCGGCCCCACCGGGCCGGTCGGGCCGACCGGTCCGGTGACCCCCTTCCCGCCCGGCCGGGGGCAGCACCCGACCCCGCCCCACCAGCACCGGACCCTCCCCTACCCGGGGCCCGGCGGCGGGGGCGGCCGGGGCTTTCCCGGCGGGCCGGGCGGGCCCGGTTCCTCCACGGCTCCGCTCCACTCGGGCGGCCACGGCGGCCGCCCGTCGGGCTCGGGCGCGTCGAAGGTGCTCCTGGGCGTGGGCGCCGGAGCGGTGGTGGCGCTGCTGATCGCCGTGGCCTCGATCGGGGCCGCCCTGCGCGAGGACGGGCGGGGCACGGACGAGACCGCGACGCTGGGCGTACCCCCCGAGAGCAGCGCTCCCCCGGTGGAGCCCTCCCCCTCCGCTGTCGGTGAGGAGGCCAACGCCGGGAACGGCTACGGCGGCCAGGCCGGACACGGGGACGAGGAGGACCGGGACGACGGGGAGCCGCCCTCCTACGACGACATGGAGACCTTCCGGTCGCAGTGGTTCACCCTGGACCACCCGGCGGGGTGGCGGGTGGACGACAGCCAGATCGACAGCACGCTGGCGGTCTTCATCGCGCCCGGGAGCGACCACCAGGTGTGGGTGACGGGGTGGACGGAGGAGGAGTTCACCGGGACGAGCGCGGAGTACCTGCGGGAGACCAAGGGCGGCACCGACCAGCCCGACGACGTCACGACCGGCTTCACCGAGCTGGACCTGGAGGAGTTCGACGAGGGCGAGTTCGGTGAGGGCTGGGACGTCGCGCTGATGGAGGCGGACTTCACCAACGACACCTGGAGCACCCCGGAGCGGCGCTTCTGGTCGTACGCGGTCAGCCTGGACCACGAGGGCACACGGGTGTTCTACCTGCTCAGCGTGAACGTTCCGCGCGAGGACGCCGACTACTACGACGACCTGCCCGAGGAGGTCATGGAGACGTTCACCCCGCACATCTGAGCCCGGTTCCCAACGGATCCGGACGGGGGCCGTTCCTCTCCGGGAACGGCCCCTTCTCGCGCGCCCCGATGCCCCGCTATAGCGTTCACCCTTGACCATTGCAACGAACCGACTGCCTTCATTGCGTTGACTTCACAACCATTGCAATGATTAGAAGGCTATAACCTGCATAAACAAGAATCCAATGCAACAAGTATGTTGCCACAACTTAGAAGGCAACATAGCGTTTCCTTTATAAGAAACAAAAGGGCGAAGGAGAGCGCGATGCAGAGGTTCGACACCCCCACTCCGATCTCGGCGGCCCTGGACGTCCCCGCCGGACGCGTCCAGCTCATCGCCGCCGACCGCACCGACACAGCCGTGGAGATCCGGCCCGCCGACCCCGCCAGGGGGCGCGACGCCAAGGCTGCCGAGCAGACCGCCGTCGCCTACGCCGACGGTGTGCTGCGGATCCAGGCCCCCGAGGCCGGGAACCAGCACCTGGGCCCCTCCGGAGCGGTGGAGGTCACCGTCCAGCTCCCGTCCGGTTCGAGCGTCCGGGGCACGGCCGCCGGCTGCGAACTGCGCGGCGTCGGGCGCCTCGGCGACGTCGTCTTCGACGGTGCCTACCGCCGGACCAAGATCGACGAGGCCGCCGGCCTCCGCCTCACCGCCGTGGACGGCGACGTCGAGGTCGGCCGCCTCACCGGCCCCGCCGAGATCACCACCGCGCGGGGCGACATCCGCGTCACCGAGGCCACCGCCGGCGCGCTGGTGTTGACCACCCGAACGGGCGACGTCACCGCCCGCGGCCTCTGAGCGGCACCCCGACCCGGAGGAGCGCTGGGACAGCGGCCGCACGGGGTCCGGAACGGGAAGAGCCCCCGCACTCCGACAGGTCGGTGGAGTGCGGGGGCCGTGCGGTGCGCGGGCGGGGGACGGGGGATGCCCGGACAACGGGCCGGGCGCCGGAGCGGGTTCGCGGTTCCTCGCCTCCGGGGCGGGCCGGGGTGCCCGCTCGTACCGGGCCGGTGGCCGGTGCTAGTACCAGCCGACCGACTGGGAGTGGGACCAGGCGTCACACGGGGTGCCGTAGCGGCCCTTGATGTAGTCGATGCCCCAGGCGATCTGCGTGGCCGGGTTGCTCTGCCAGTCAGAACCGTGCGAGGCCATCTTGCTGCCGGGCAGGGCCTGCGGAATCCCGTAGGCGCCCGAACTGGGGTTCTGCGCGGTGTGGTTCCAGTTGCTCTCCTTCTCCCACAGGGGCTCGAGGCAACCGTGGAACTGGTCGGCGCCCCACCCCTCGGCCAGCACCATCTGCAAGGCGATGCCCTTGGGGTCCCCGGAGAAGACGGGGGTTTCCTCCTCGACCCCCTCCTCTTCCTCTTCCTCTTCCTCCTCCTTGATGTCGCTCCCGTCAGCCTGGGCCGTCACGGTCCCGTTGGCGCGGGCGGCTTCACGCTCCTCAGCGGCCTGCGCGCGCAGGCTCTGGAGCTCTTCCTGGCTCAACTGCTCGGAGAAGAACTGGTCCTCCCCGGTCTCGGTGTCGGCCGCGGTTTCCTCGGTGTCCGGCAGGGCGGCGCTGGCCGCGGCCTCCGGGTCGACGCCTTCGTCCGCGAAGGCGGAGACGGCGAAGGTCGCACCCGCCGCGAGGGTCGCCGCACCGACCGCCGCCGTACTGCGCAGCGACATTCGGTTGAGTAGCACGGATTGCCTTTCCCAAAAGGGGGTCAATGGCAGGGAAAGCCCTATTAATACCAGTTATTGGCCTGGGAGTGGGACCAAGCGCCGCAGGGGTTGCCGTAGCGGCCCTTGATGTAGTCGATGCCCCAGGCGATCTGCGTGGCGGGGTTGGTCCGCCAGTCGGAGCCGTGCGAGGCCATCTTGTCGCCGGGGAGGGACTGCGGGATCCCGTAGGCGCCCGAACTGGGGTTCTGCGCGGTGTGGTTCCAGTTGCTCTCCTTCTCCCACAGGGGCTCGAGGCAGTCGTGGAACTGGTCGGCGCCCCACCCCTCGGCCAGGACCATGTCCAGGGCGATCTCCTTGGGAGAACCGGAGGGAACCGAGGCGGCAGCGGCGGCGGTGCCGGAGGTGTCGGGCTCCGGCTCGGGCTCCGGCTCGGCGGCCTCCTCACCCGTGGCGCTGGCGGAACGGAGGGCGTCCTCGGCCGCCGCGCCGGCCTGCTCGCGGCTGCTGTCGCGCCGGGCCTGCTGCTCCTGCTCGTCCTGGTCGGACCGCGCGGCGAAGAAGTCGTCGACCGCGGCCCCGCCCTCATCAGGGGCGGGCTGCTCGGGCACCACCGCCGCGGAGGCGAACTGGGAGGGGTCGACCGCGACGTTCTCGGCGAACGCGGCGACGGAGAACGTGCCCCCGGCAACGAGGGTCGCGGCTCCGACGGCGCCCGCATGGCGCAGCGAGATCAGGTGGATTGGCAAGGGAAATCGCCCTTTCGCGTAGACGCACACGTGCCCCCCATGGGCGTTCGTGTGTTGTGCTTCGCCGCTGCCGACCACGTGGCCCTGGTATCGGGGTGCGCGGTGGGACGGATCTACCGTTCGACCGACCGCGACTCGGGTCACATCACGTGGGAGGGGATGTTCTGTGCAGCGGCTTCAGCCTGCATCATCGTCACGACGAAGTAACGCCACTTTTACTATGGCTTGGATCACATCACGGAATGCGCCCACTTTGCGGACTTCTGACCTGCACTTATGCACGAAGAGTAAACAGGGTTTCAAGGTAAAACCAGGTAAGGCCCACGTCTCGACAGCTCGGAAGCCCCTCCGACGGCGAGACGCGCGTCACCGCGCGGGGCGCGTCTGAGTACCTGTACGGATGTACGGGGCCCGCGCGGGGGACAGGATGTGCGCATGGACACCCACGGCTCCCCACCACCCCCCGCCGGGCACCGGATCACCTGCCCGGACTGCCGCGCTCCGCTGCCCGACCAGCCCCGCGCGTGCGGACGGTGCGGGCTCCTGCTCGTCGGCGACGGCGCCCAGCGCCTGTGGTGGATCGACACGGAGCTCGCTCGGTTGCGCGAACGGGAGCAGCGGCTGGCCGGGGAACGCCGCGCCCTGGTGGAACGGCTGCGTGAGGAGTCGGCCCGGGCCGGTGCCAGTGCCCTCCCCGCCCCCTCCGCCGGGCTCGGGGCCCCCAGCGCCCCCGGATCCCCGGGCGGGCACGGGGCCGGGTTCGCCGCGGCCCCCGCTCCCGGCACCGTCCCCGGTCCCACTCCCGGGAGCGCGGTCGGCCTCGGGCGGCTCCCCCGGGCGGCCGGAGAGGTCACCCGCCGCTCCGCGCAGAACGTCATCCTCGGTCTGGGCGGGCTGCTCGTCGGCATCGCCGCCCTGGTCTTCGCCGTCTGGACCTGGAGCGACATGGGCACCGGCACCCGGGCCGGGGTCCTCGGGCTCACCACCGCGGCCTTCGCCGCCGCGGCCCCGGTCCTGTACCGGCGCGGGCTCCGGGCGACCGCCGAGACCTTCGCCTGCCTGGCCGCCGCGCTGCTGTGCATCGACGCCCTCGCCCTGTGGCTGCTGATGTCGGAGCGGTTCGGCAGCGGCCCCGGGTACACCGCGACGGTGCTCGCGGCGATCGGCGCGCTGCTGGCCCTGTACCCCCTGGCGGCGCCGCTCCGCTCGCCCCGGATCCTCACCGCCCTGCTGTGCCAGCCGGTGCCGGTGCTGGTGGTGGCCTCGCTCCCCTCCGACGGGGCCTGGGCCTGGATACTGCCCGCCCTCGCCGCGACCGCTCTCGCGGACCTGGCCGCCGCCCGGTGGCTCGACGCCTCCCGCCCGGGCCGCCCCGTGCGCACCCTGCGGGCCACGGGCACGGTGCTGTGGGTGTTCGCGCTGCTCCTGACGGCGGTCCTGCTCCTCGTGGTCTCCGAGACCTCCGATCCGGTGCGCTGGTGGGCCCTGGCCGCCACCCTGCTGCTGTCGGGCGCGACCGGCCTCCTGCTCGCCCGCCGCCCGCCGGACCGGGCCCCGTCCCCGGCCGCGCCCCCCGCGAACGCACCCGCCCCGGGTGCACCCGCCCCGAGTGCTCCCGGACAGCCCCTCCGCGACCCCCGCCCGGCGGTGTATACGGTCGTCGCGCTGCTGTCCCTGGGCGCGGCACCCCTGGCCGCCGGTCCCCCGCGTCTACCCGTGCTGCCCCGGGTCCCCCTGTCCGTGTGGACGGGCGCACCCGGGACCAAGACGGTGGCGGAGGCCCTGT
This sequence comes from Nocardiopsis sp. FR4, assembly GCF_009830945.1. GTDB lineage: Bacteria > Actinomycetota > Actinomycetes > Streptosporangiales > Streptosporangiaceae > Nocardiopsis. Next base: position 62,989 of record NZ_VWVV01000023.1, read on the forward strand.
ACCTGTCCGAGGCGCCGTCGGCTCCCGTGCCCGGCCCGCTCTACCTGGCCGCCGTCCTGGTCGCGGCCGTCCTGGCCCTGGGCGCGGCGGCCCTCCTGCGCCGCGACGCCCTGGTCACCGCCGCGGCCCTGGTCGCGCCGCCGACGCTCCTGGCGGTTCCGCTGCTGCTGGGGGCGCCGGGCGCGGCGGCGGTGGCGTGGGCGCTGGCCGTAGGCACCGCCCTGGTCCTGGGCGCCTCGCTGACCGGGCGCCGGGCCCCGGCGCGGACCTGTGCGACCACCGGGACCCTGACCCTGGCGACCGGCCTGCTGTGGTCGCTCCCGAGCCAGAACGCGTCCCTGGCCGCGCTGGTGGCCGTGGGTGCGACGGCGCTCGCCGCCGTGCTGCTGTACCGGCGCGCCGCCGCTCCGTACGGCCCGGCGGTCACGCTGTACGCGACGGGCCTGGTCCTGGCCGCGCTGACCCTGCTCACCGGAGGGTTCTTCCTGCTGGGACTGGTGGTCTCCGAGACGGTCCCGGCCACGGCCTGGTGGCTGCTGACCGCCGCCTGCCTGCTGACCGGGGCCACCGCCCTGGCCTCCGGCCGCGCGGGCGCTCCGCCCGCCCTCCGCGACGCGGCCACCGGGTTCCCGTCCGCGCTGACCGCGGGGGGCCTGCTCCTGCTGCCGGCCGCACCCCTGCTGGCGGGCCGCGCGCAGAGTCCCGGGCTGCCCCTGCTGCCCCGGGACGGGGTCTGGTCCCAGCCCGCCTCGGTGCTGCTGGACCCGGCCCTCCCGGCCCTGGGGCTGTCCGCCGGGCCGGGCGGCGGCGCGGCGGCCGCCACGGCGGCGGGGGTGCTCCTGGCCGGTGCCGTGGCGGTGACGCTGGCGGCCCGGCTCGACGGGCGCCGGACCGGGGTCGCCGCGGCGCTCGCCGCCGCGCCCGCGCTGGTCCCGCTTCCGCTGGTCCTCGGGCTGCCGTTCGCCGTCGCGCTGGCGTGGCTGGGAGCCGTCGGCGCGGCGCTGGCCGTGTGGTCCGCGCGGTCCCCGGGCCGGTCGGCCCGCCCCCGGGAGTCCTGGGCGGGTCCCGGCGAGGACCGGACCGGGCTCCGGCGGTGGTCGGCCCCGCCCGGGGACCCGCGGACCGGCTGGACCGCGGGCATCGCCGGACTCCTCACCCTGCTGCTCGGTGTGGTGTGGACCCTGCCCCAGGAGTACGCCAACGTCGGCGCGCTGATGACGGTCGCCGTGGTCGCGGCGGCGGCCGCCGCGCTGGCCCGGAGCACCGCCGTCGCGGTCGGCGCCACGGCCGCGGCCGTGGCCGCCACCGGCGCCTTCGCACTGGCACTGCCGCTCGTCCTGACGGTGCCCGCGGAGTACGCGGCCCTGGCCCCGATCGCCATGGTCGCCGCGGTGGCCGTGGCGGCGCCGAGGCTGCGCGGACCCCTGGTGCCCGCGGTGGAGGTCCCGGCGGGCCTGTGGGCGGTGGCCTCCCTGGTGGTCAGCGTGTCGGCGGGGGCCCGGGCGCAGGTGGTCGCGGTGGCCCTGGCGGTGGTCGGGGTGATCGCCCTGGCGACCGCGGTCCGTCCGGGTCGGCGCTGGGCGGCCCCGGTGGGCGGGCTGCTGATGTTCGCCGCGCTGTGGACGGTGCTCGCCGCGTGGAGCGTGGCGGTACCCGAGGCGTACACGGTGCCGCCCGCGCTCGCCGCGCTGGTCATCGGCTGGGAGTGGAGCCGCAGGGCGGTGCGGGCGCCGTCGAGCTGGTCCGCCTACGGCGGCGCGCTGGCCCTGCTGTTCCTGCCCACGGTGGCGCTGGTGCTCTCCGGCGAGGACCTGGTGTGGCGGGTTCCCGCCGTGCTGGTGCTGGGGCTGGCCGCGGCCGTGTGGGGTCTGGCCCGGCGGCTCCAGGCGGTGCTGGTGACGGGCGGGCTGGTGCTGGTGGCGACCTCGCTGCGGGCCTTCGGTCCGCCGCTGTGGGACCTGACCCGGCTGGTGCCGAACTGGGTGCCGTTCGCCGCGGCGGGGGTGCTGCTGCTGGCGGTCGGCGCCCGCTACGAGGCGAACCTGGAACGGCTGCGGCGCCTGGGCCGCCTGCTCTCCGGGATGCGCTGAACACCGGGACCGCACCGCGGCGGCCCCGCCCCCGTGGGGTGGGACCGCCGCGGCTCCCGGGTCAGTTCTCCAGCATCTCGGTGACCAGGGCGGCGATCGGCGATCGCTCGGACCGGGTCAGGGTGACGTGCGCGAACAGGGGGTGCCCCTTGAGCTTCTCGATCACCGCGACCACGCCGTCGTGGCGGCCCACGCGCAGGTTGTCGCGCTGGGCGATGTCGTGGGTGAGCACCACCCGCGAGTTCTCGCCCAGACGGGAGAGCACCGTGAGCAGCACGTTGCGCTCCAGGGACTGCGCCTCGTCTACGATCACGAACGCGTCGTGCAGCGAGCGGCCGCGGATGTGCGTGAGCGGCAGGACCTCCAGCATCCCCCGGTCCACGATCTCCTCGATGACGTCCTCGCTGGTCACCGCGGACAGGGTGTCGTGCACCGCCTGGCCCCAGGGGGTCATCTTGTCGTTCTCGGTCCCGGGCAGGTAGCCCAGCTCCTGGCCGCCGACCGCGTACAGCGGGCGGAACACCATCACCTTGCGGTGCTGGCGCCGCTCCAGCACGGCCTCCAGTCCGGCGCACAGCGCCAGGGCCGACTTGCCGGTGCCCGCGCGCCCGCCCAGCGACACGATGCCCAACTCGGGGTCGGTGAGCAGGTCCAGGGCTATGCGCTGCTCGGCGCTGCGCCCGTGCAGGCCGAACACGTCCCGGTCGCCGCGCACCAGGCGCACCGACTTGTCCGGCTGGACCCGGCCCAGGGCCTTGCCGCGCTCGGACACCAGGACCAGTCCCGTGTGGCAGGGGAGTTCGCGGGCCTCCTCGATGTCGCAGCTGCCGCCCTCGAAGAGCTCTCCGATCTGGTGGGCGGGCACGTCCAGCTCGGCCATGCCCGTCCAGCCGTGCTCGATGGCCAGCTCGGCGCGGTACTCGTCCGCGGCCAGGCCGATCGAGGAGGCCTTGATCCGCATCGGGAGGTCCTTGCTCACCAGCACGACGTCCCCGCCCTCCTCCTGGAGGTTGCGGGCCACCGTGAGGATCCGGGTGTCGTTGTCGCCGAGCCGGAAGCCCGCCGGCAGGATCTGCGGATCGCTGTGGTTGAGCTCCACACGCAGCGTGCCGCCCTGGTCGTTGACCGGCACGGGAACGTCCAGGCGGCCGTGGGAGACCCTCAGGTCGTCCAGGCGGCGCAGCGCGTTGCGGGCGAAGTAACCGAGCTCCGGATGGTGGCGCTTGCTCTCCAGCTCGGTGATCACCACCACGGGGATGACGACCTCGTGCTCGGCGAACCGGCTCATGGCCATCGGGTCGGCGAGCAGGACACTGGTGTCGAGCACGTAGACGCGCCCGCCCTCCGCCAACTCCGCGTGGGGGTCGGCGTGGGACTGGGTGTCACGGCGATCGGTCGAGGAACTAGCCACTCGTTCTCCCCTTGGGCACCGCTGGGGCGCCCTACTGTCACGGGATCATGGAGGACCGGGACCTGGCCCCCGAGGGCCGGGTCCGGCCCTCCTCGTTGACGTTCCGCGATGGCGGAGGAGATCAATGAGCCGGGGCCTCCCGAACGGGTGGACGAACGCCACCCGCTAGGTCCGACGCTACGCGTCCGTGCTCCCGTTTCCAAGGGACCTCTCCCTCCGCGCGGTGAACTCCGCGTGAAGGGAGGCGACCCGAGGGAGGTGCGGGGGTCAGGACCCGTAACGGCGGTTACGCGCGCCGTAGGAGCGCAGTGCGCGCAGGAAGTCCACCCTGCGGAAGGCAGGCCAGTAGACCTCGCAGAAGTAGAACTCCGAGTGCACGCTCTGCCACAGCATGAAACCCGACAGACGCTGCTCTCCCGACGTGCGGATGAGCAGGTCGGGGTCGGGCTGGCCGCGCGTGTAGAGATGCCGTGCGATGTCCTCGATGTCCAGGCGCTCGGCCAGCTCCTGGATACCGGTGCCCTTCGCCGCCTCCTCGTGGAGGAGGGACCGCACCGCATCAGCGATCTCACGTCTACCTCCATACCCGACGGCGACGTTGACAACCAGGCCCGGGTTGCCGGATGTGGCCGCCTCCGCCTCCTTGAGCGCCTGGGCGGTGGACGCGGGCAGGACGTCGAGCGCTCCGACGGGGCGGGTGTTCCATCCCTCCTCGCGCAGCCGGGCGATGGTCTGCTCGATGATGCGGACCAGGGGGCCCAGCTCGGACTCGTCCCGGGTGAGGTTGTCGGTGGACAGCATCCAGAGGGTGACCACCTGGACGCCGACCTCGTCGCACCAGCGCAGCAGCTCGAAGATCTTGTTCGCGCCCGCCTGGTGGCCGTGTTCGGCCCCCTGCAGGCCGCTGCTCCTGGCCCAGCGCCGGTTGCCGTCCATGGCCACACCGACGTGGCGGGGGATCTCCTGGCTGGTCAGCCTGCGCTCCAGGCGCCGCTCGTACAGCCAATACAGGGGGTCACGAAGCCCCATTGGCGAAACCTCTCAGAGCTGGAACGGAAGGACAGCACACCACGGAAGGGATGTGCCGACGGGGATGCCTCCAGCGTAGTTCGCCCGCGGGGGGCTACGTCACGGCCAGGGACTTGCGGACGTGCTTGCGCCCCTGGTGGATACGGGACTTGACGGTGCCCAGGGCCAGGTTCAGCTCGGCGGCGATCTCGTTGTAGTCCATCTGGCACAGGTCGCGCAGGACCAGGGGGGCCACGAGGTTGGGCCGGTCCTTCTCCAACTGGTCGAGGGCCTCCAGCAGGTCGATGCGGGAACCGGCGATGACGCTGGTGGTGCGGGGGTCGCGCTGGTGCGGCATCCGCTCGGCCTCGGTGGGGAACTCGGCCGAGCGCCGCTTCATCGAGCGGTAGGTCTGCCGGGCGGAGTTGGACACCACGGTGTAGAGCCAGGTGGTGAACAGGGAGTCGCCCTTGAAGCTGTCGATCTTGCGGGCCACGCGCAGCAGCGCGTCCTGGCAGGCCTCCTCGGCGTCCTGCCGGTAGGGCAGGAAGCGCGCACAGCGGCGCAGCACCTCGGGCTGGATCCGGCGGAGCAGGTCGTCCAGGGCGACGGCGTCGCCCGCCTTGGCCCGGCGCGCGAGTTCCTCCAGCTCCTCGTCGACGTTGCTGGCCACCCGGCGCCGGGGGGCGGGGGTCTCCTCGTGGTCTGCGTGGTCACTAGTACGCATGGCTGGTCTCTCCCTGACTGACGGCAGGCATCCGGCCGTCCGCTGCGGACGCGTGCGCGCCCGTATTCGAGGGTCACACGTGCTCGGGACGCCTACGGTCCGGGCTCCGCCGTCGGTGACGGCCCGCGTGCACCCGCGGCCGCCGCCTCTCGGCGCGCAACCCTTCGGATCCCTCCAGTTTCCCTGGATTCGGGGTCCCCGCGCCACCCGGAGAGGGGATCATATCGGCGGGAGGCAACGTGGGGGTACAGATGGTGTATTAGTGGGCAACGACCGCGTATCCACCCCCGACAGACCCGAGGCGGACATGAGCCAACCGGAGGCCTTCGGACGTTACCGCGTCATCCGGCGCCTGGGGTCCGGTTCCTTCGCCACGGTCTGGCTGGCTCAGGACGACCTGCTGAACTATCCGGTGGCCATCAAGGTACTCGCCGAGAACTGGGCGCACCAGATGGACATCCAGCACCGCTTCCTGGAGGAGGCGCGCATCCTGCGCCAGACCGACTCCACGTGGCTGGTGGCGGTGCACGACGTGGACGTGCTGCCCGACGGGCGGCCGTACATGGTGATGACCTACGCCGACCAGGGCAGTGTGGCCGACCTCATCCGCCGGGGCCAGCTGCCCCTGGACGAGGCGCTGCGGCTGCTGACCGAGATCGGCCAGGGCATCACGGTGCTGCACAACCACGGCACGATCCACCGCGACATCAAGCCGTCGAACGTGCTGTTGCAGTCGTCACCGGTGGGTCAGCGGGTACTGGTGGCGGATCTGGGGTTCGCCAAGTCCATCGACGAGGCCTCGGGGTTCACCGCGGCCGCCGGAACGCCGGGGTACATGTCGCCGGAGCAGAGCATTCCCGGCGGTGACCTGGACGTGCGCTCCGACGTGTACTCGCTGGGCGCGGTCGCCTACGAGCTCATCACCGGCCGGCCGCCGTCGCGCCCGCCGGTGCGGGTTCCCCCTGGCCGGATCCGGCCAGGGCTGCCCCCGGCGCTCGACGAGCTCATTCTCTCCGCACTTTCGGTCGACCGGGAAAGCCGTCCAGCGGACGCCAAAACCTTCACCGACCGGGTCAGGGCCATCCGTATGGCGCCCGACCTGCCCAAGGCGGTGCCGTGGTGGCAGCGGTACCGGATGCCCTGGCAGCGGACGGCGGCGCTTCTGGTGTCCCTGGGGTTGGTGGTGGTGAGCGCCACGGCCTCCGCTGGAGACCCGGGGGTGTCCCTCACCCCGGTGCGCTACGCCACCCAGCGGCTCCGGGTGGAGGTCCCCGCGACGTGGGCGCGCGAGTTCGCCACCGGCCGGGAGGTGCTTCCGGCCGCGGCCGACCACGCCTCGCGGCCCGGGGTGCTGGCGGCCACGCACGCCGACGCCTGGCACTCCGCCGACGCGCACTCCTACGGGGTGTACGCGACGGTCGTGCCCGAGGGCGGCGCGCCGTCCGGTGTCGCCGACACCGAACCCTGCGGCACAGCCCCGAACGAGCGGAGCCTGGACGCCGGGGGCTGGGAGGGCACGGTGTGGGAGTGGCCGGACTGCAACGGCAACGGCGCGCTGAGCGGCGCCGCCGTGCGCCGCGCGGACGCACCGGAGACCGTGTACCTGGAGATACGCCAGCCTCAGTACCGTCCCGACCTGGTGAACGAGATCATCGGAGGCGTGCGCCTGGACTGAGCACCCCTTGACCTCAACATCGGTCGATGTTCAAGGATCTCCGCATGACGAACACCAGGAACACGACGGAGCGGGTGGCGGTGATCGGCACGGGTTCGCTCGGCGGTGTCGTGGCCCGGCGCCTCCTCTCCGACGGACACGACGTGACGGTGTGGAACAGGACCCGGGGCCGCGCGGAGGCCCTCGCGGACGCGGGGGCGCGCACGGCGGGATCAGCCGCGGAGGCCCTCTCCTCCGCCGCCCTGGTACCGCTCACCCTCACCGACCACGCGGCGGCGCGGCAGGTGCCCTCCGAGGCGGACGCGGACCTGTCCGGGCGCACGGTCGCGGTGCTGGGCACCGGAACCCCGGACGGGGCGCGCCGGACCGCGGAGCGGGTCGAGGCCGCGGGAGCGCGGTACCTCAACGCGGGCGTCCAGGCCGCCCCCGAGACGATCGGCACCGAGGCGGCGAACCTCCTCTACAGCGGCTCGCGGTCCGCGTTCGAGCGGCACCGGGAGACCCTCGGCGCACTGGGCCGCTCCCGGTTCGTCGGGGAGGCCCCGAGGCGGCCGCGGTCTGGGACCTCGCCCTCTTCGGCGTCTGGTACGACGCCCAGCTCGGCCTGCTGCGCGCCCTGGACACGGTGCGGTCGGCCGGGGTGGGCGTCGCCGAGTTCTCCCGCACGGCGGCCGACCAGCTCGGCCACGTGGTCGCCGGGGTTCCCGCCACCGTCACCGAGCTGCTGAGCGGCGACCACCCCGCCGGTCCCGCCGACCTCACCGAACACCTCCCGGTCGTGCGCCACATCATCGACCTCCGGGCCGGCCGGCGCCTGGGAGACGGGGGCCTCCCGGCGGTGGCGGCCAGGATCGAGGAGCTCGTCGCCGAGGGCCGCGGGAGCGAGGGGCTGACCGCGGCGGCCCCGCCCGGCCCTCAGCCCAGCAGCTGCTCCCGCAGGTCCTCGGCCGAGGTGACCGGCAGCTTGCACACGAAGCCCTCGCACACGTAGGCGGTGGGCCGCCCCTCCACCGGCACCCGGTCGCGCAGCAGCGGGACCCCGCCGTCCTTTCGTCCGTCCCCCCGCGACAGCACGGTGCCCAGCGGGGCCCAGGTCAGCGCGGTGCGCACCAGCTCGCCCGTACGGGGGTCACCGGGATCGCCCACCACGGCGACGGCGCGCGGACCGGTCAGGAGCGCCTCGGCGGTGGCCAGCCCCCACCCGGCGAACCGGGCGGCCTTCTCGGCCAGCACCGCCACCGGGGACAGGGCCCCCTCGGCGGCGGCGCGGTGGCGCTCGGAACCGGTCAGCGCGGCGTAGGACAGCAGCGCGGACGCCGCCGCCGACCGGCCGGACGGCGTGACGTTGTCGGTGGGGTCCTGCGGGCGGTTGAACAACCGCTCGGCGTCGTCGGCGGTGTCGTAGAACCCCCCGGAGCCGTCGCCGAAGTGCTCCAGGACGGTGTCCAGCAGGCGTCCGGCCTCGTGCGCGTACCGGGCCCGGCCCGTCACGCCGTGCAGGACCAGCAGTCCCTCGGCGACGTCGGCGTAGTCCTCCAGGACCCCGGCGCTGGTTCCCGGCCGGCCGTCCCGGGAGGTGCGCACCAGGCGCCCCTCGCGCAGGTGCACGTCCAGCAGCAGCTCGGCGGCCCCGCACGCGGCCTCCACCAGTTCGGGCCGCTCCAGCAGCACCCCGGCCTCGGCCAGCCCGGCGATCGCCAGACCGTTCCAGGCGGCCACCACCTTGTCGTCGCGCGCGGGGGGGACGCGCTCGCCGCGCGCGGCCAGCAGGGCCCGGCGGACCCGCTCGAAGCGCCAGGTGTCCGCGGGCGGCGCGGGCAGCTGGAGCACGGACGCGCCGCGCTCGAAGGTGCCCTCCTCGGTCACGCGGAAGGTCTCGGCGGCGAAGGCGGCGTCCTCCTCGCCCAGGACCTCGCGCAGCTGCCCGGGCGTCCACACGTAGTAGGTGCCCTCCTCGCCCTCGCTGTCGGCGTCCAGCGCGGAGGCGAAGCCGCCCTCGGGCGTGCGCAGGTCGCGCAGCATCCAGTCGGCCGTCTCCCCGGCCACCCGGAGCAGCAGGGTCCGGGTGCGGGCGTCGACGCCGCCCGGCTCGACGGGGCGGCGACCCATGCGCACGTAGGCGCGCAGGAGCTGGGCGTTGTCGTAGAGCATCTTCTCGAAGTGCGGCACGACCCACTCGCGGTCCACCGAGTAACGGGCGAAGCCGCCGCCGAGCTGGTCGTACATACCGCCCTGGGCCATCGCCTGGGCGGTTCCGACGGCCATGAGCCAGGCGGGCGTGGACTCGTCGGCGCTCTGGAGGGGGCGGGTGCGCTCGTCCTGCGCGGTGAGGAAGGACAGCAGCATCGACGGCGGGAACTTCGGCGCGGTGCCGAAGCCGCCGTGCGCGCTGTCGTAGTCGCGCACCAGCGCGCGCACGGCCAGGTCGAGCTGGGCGGCGGAGGGCGGGGACGCGGCGGCCAGCGTGCGCGGACCGCTGAGCGCCTCCACCACCCGCCTGCCCTGGTCGAGCAGCTCCGCGCGCTGGTCCCGCCAGGCGGTCGCCACGCCCTCCAGCAGGCGCTGGAAGTGGTCGCGCGGGAAGTAGGTCCCGCAGTAGAAGGGGGCGCCGTCGGGGGTGGCGAACACGGTCATGGGCCACCCGCCCTGGCCGGTCATGGCCTGGGTGGCCTCCATGTAGACGGCGTCGACGTCGGGGCGTTCCTCCCGGTCCACCTTGACGTTGACGTACAGGGAGTTCATGCGGGCCGCGGTCGCCTCGTCCTCGAAGGACTCGTGGGCCATGACGTGGCACCAGTGGCAGGCGGCGTAGCCGACGGAGATGAGCACGGGCACGTCGCGGCGGCGAGCCTCGGCGAAGGCCTCCTCACCCCACGGCCACCACTCCACGGGGTTGTCGGCGTGCTGCAGCAGGTACGGACTGGTCGCGTCGCTCAGGCGGTTGGACATGCCCCCACTGTGCCACCCGGGGCCGGGTCGCGCCCGGTACCGCTCGCGGGGAGGTCCGGGCGTGCCGGGGAAGGGACCGCTCCCCCGCTGGTTCAGGGCGGGGGAGGGTACTTCAGGTCCGCGTCGCGGAGTCACCGGTGCCGGGCTCGGAGCCCTCGGCGGGTACGGCGGCGGGGCTGGCGTCCTCGGCGTGCCCGGTGTCGTCGCCCCCGGCCCCCTCGGTGCCGGGCTCCTCGGCCCGCTCCCCGCCGGCCGCCTCGACCCGGGCGGCGAACTCCTCGTCCTTGGGCAGCGCGCGGAGCCTGCGCGTGAGGTTGCGCATGAGGAAGTAGAGTCCGACGCCGATCGCGAAGACGACCAGGAAGCCCAGGACGCCCGGGGTGACCGAGTTGCTGTCCAGCTCGAAGTCACTCGCCAGCACCGTCGCGGGCGTGAGAAGGGTGTTCATACCCCTCATACTCTCACTGCTTCTCGGACACCGTCGAAGAGGTCCTTCTCCGGGACCTCGGTGTCCACCAGCGAGCGCACCAGGTGGTAGTCCTCGGTCGGCCAGGCCTCCGCGACGATCTCGTTGGGCACGGCGAACCAGAAGCCGTTGGGGTCGACCTGGGTGGCGTGCGCCTTGAGGGCCTCGTCGGCGACGTCGAAGTACTCGCTGCAGTGCACGCTCGTGGTGATCTCCCAGCGGGGGCGGTCGCGGTCGTTGATCCGCTTCATCCACTCCTCGAAGGGGTTGGCCATGCCGCGCGCGGCGAGCACGTCCGCCAGGGCCTCGAACCGCTCGGGCGGGAAGGACACGAAGTAGTACAGCTTCAGGGGCTGCCAGGGGTCGCCCGCCTCCGGGTAGGCGTCGGGGTCGCCCGCGGCGTCGAAGGCGTGCATCGACACCTTGTGCGTCATGATGTGGTCGGGGTGCGGGTAGCCGCCGTTCTCGTCGTAGGTGAGGACGACGTGCGGGCGGAAGCGGCGCATGGACGCCACCAGGGGGGCGGCGCCCTCCTCCACCGGCAGCGTCGCGAAACTGCCCTCGGGCAGCGGCGGCAGCGGGTCGCCCTCGGGAAGGCCGGAGTCGACGAAACCGGCGAACTCCTGCTGGATGCCCAGGATCTCCCTGGCCCGCGCCATCTCCTCGCGGCGGACCCGGGCGATGTTCTCGCGGATGTCGGGACGCTCCATGGCGGGGTTGAGGATGTCACCGCGTTCGCCACCGGTCATGGTGACGACCAGCACGTCGACGCCCTCGTCCACGTAGCGCGCCATGGTGGCCGCGCCCTTGCTGGACTCGTCATCGGGGTGGGCATGAACGGCCATAAGCCGCAGGCGCTCGGACAACGAAGAGTTCTCCTTGACTAGGTGGCGGGCGCGGGGGCGCGGCCGCCCGGCTCCCCCGGGCCCGGTCGAACGGCTCACGCACGGGCCGCGTGGGGAGGCTGTCAGGTCGGGGATATCTTAGACAACACCGTCCCCTTGTTCGGAGATTCCCGATGCAGCCGACCCCGGAAGAAGACGCCGTGACCAGTGCCGACACCGCGGCCCAGACGACGGCCGACGCCCCGGCCGCTACCGCGCCCGCGCTGCGCAAGCGCCACGGCAACGGCCCGGTCTTCTTCGTGCTCGGCACCCTGTTCGCCCTGCTGTGCGCGGTGGGCTGGGGCTATTCGGTGATGAACTACAGCGGTCTGGGCGGTGGCGTTTACCACCAGGTGGTGACCTTCTCGGCCCCCGCGCCCGACCAGGCCACCATCAGTTACGAGGTGAACAGCAGGGGCGGGGCCGAGTGCCTGATCGTGGCCCGGGACGAGCAGCTGGTGGAGGTCGGACAGACCCGCAGCACCGCCGAGGCCGGGAACCGCATGGTCACCACGACCGTTGAAACGGTTCGTCAGGCAGCCACGGTAGAAGTGGCCTCGTGCAGGGAACAAGGTTCGCAGGACTGATCCACCGAGCCCCTCCCAGCCGGTCCCGGCGACCGGGCCGAACCGCGGGTACCCGTGTGTGACGACGCACGGTGATATTCTCGTAAGTTCAGCTCTGGCCGCTTGGTGGCCTTTGCTACTAGTACACAAGGAGTTCCCGTGACCCAGACCCGCGATGACAACGTCACCTGGCTCACCCAGGAGGCGTATGACCGGCTCAAGTCCGAGCTGGACCACCTGTCGGGGAGGGGGCGCATCGAGATCGCGGAGAAGATCGAGGCGGCCCGGGAAGAGGGTGACCTGAAGGAGAACGGCGGCTACCACGCCGCCAAGGAGGAGCAGGGCAAGATGGAGGCACGGATCCTCCAGCTCACCGAGATCCTGCGCAACGCGCGGGTCGGCGAGGCGCCCCGCACCGAGGGCGTGGTCGGCCCCGGCATGACCGTCACCGTCAAGTTCGACGGGGACGACGACGAGGTCACCTTCCTGCTCGCCTCCCGCGAGGAGAGCGGTTCCCCGATCGACGTGTACTCTCCGCGGTCGCCGCTCGGCTCCGCCATCAACGGCAAGAGGGTGGGCGAGAAGGTGAGCTACCAGCTCCCCAACGGCAAGAGTCTGGGGGTCGAGATCATCGACGCCGTCCCCTACAGCGGTATGTGACACCACACGCGGCGGATCAGGTTGGGGGGCGGCACCGGCCGCCCCCACCGCTTTTCCGGGGTGCGCGGTCCGCTCCGTCCCGGGGCGGCCGCGGCGCCCCTCCGGCGGATGAGGCCCCCGAGGGATCCCCTCGGGGGCCTCGCACGTCATAGGCTCGGAGCGCGCGCGGGCCCGCACGCGCGCAGCCCCCGCAGGAGCACCCGCCAACGGAACTGAGGGACCCCCGTCGCCATGTCCTCGCCCTACTGGAACCCCAAGGAACCACGCCCCGGCCCGTACCGGCCCCCGGGTTGGGCCCCCGGCGGCCCCGTGCCCGGACAGGGCGCTCCCCCGCCCGGCTGGGGTCCGCCCGTCCCCGGCCCGGTTCCCGGACACGGAGCGGCCCCGGGGCGGGGCGCCGCCCCCGAACCGGCCACCCTGGGCCGCCGCCTCGCCGCCCGGCTCATCGACTACGTGCTCGCGGTCGTGGCCGCCGCGGCCTTCTTCGTCGTCATGATCCTCGTGACGGTGGCCCTCACCGGGAACGAGGAGACCAGCGACGCCGAGGCCAACCTGTGGGCCCTGCTGTTCGTGTTCGGCTGGGGCCTGCTGCTGTTCTTCTACGACTGGCTGTACCTGGTCACCTGGGGACGCACGCTCGGCAAGATGATGGTCGGGGTCAAGGTGGTCAGCGCCGCCGACGGCGGCAGGCTCAGCCAGGGTCAGGCGATGGGCCGGGCCGCGTTCTTCGGCCTGCCCCAGTCGCTGCCCTGCGTGGGCCACGTCTTCACCCTGGCCGAGTCCCTGGCCGCCCTCAGCGACCGGCGCGCTCGCACCCTGCACGACCGGGTCGCCGGGACCGTGGTCATCCGCGCCTGAACCGGCGCCGGCGCCCCCTACAGCTCCGCGCAGTCGGGGGCGTCGGCGCCGCCCTCGGCGAACACCGCCGGAACGTAGTGCTCCTCGCCGATGCGGTACCAGGTGTTCGCGCTTCCCCCCGGCCCCCGCACCTGCTCGCCGGAGGTCTGGCAGGCCACGTCGACGTGGGCGCTGTGCGCGGCCAGGCCCACCTCGGCGTACTGCGTGCCCGGGCCCCGGCGCACGGTCACCGGGTCGTACCGGCTGTCGGTGCCGATCCGGGCGTGCCGCAGGTACTCCCCGGTCCAGAGGTAGTCGACCCGCACCCACCCGTTGGTGGGCAGGCGCAGCCCGTCCCGGAAGGCGCCGTCGGCCAGGTCGATCCCGGCGGGGTTGCGCACGCGCCGGCCGAACCCGTCCAGGCCGCCGTTGTGCCCCTCGGCGTAGGCCGCCTGGGCCTGGGGGCGCCCCCGGTCCAGGTCGCGCCAGGACTCGCGCCGGGCGTTCCAGTGGTCGTCCCGGATGTTCCACGGGCCCACGTCCCACACCGGCAGGTAGGCGCAGCGCGGCCGGTGGCCCTCGGTGTCGCCCGTGCCCTGGGGGCCCAGCGCGCCGGTGGTGCACACCCGCACCGTGTACTCGCCCTCGCCCCGGGAGGCCAGCCCCCGGCGGGAGGGCAGCGCCGCGAAGTAGTCGTTCTCCCGCACCCGGTGGCCGTTGGCGGTGCTGCTGCCGACCAGGCCGATCCGGGTGGCGAACAGCCTCGCCGAGAACGGCGCGGCGGGTTCGGCGGTCTCACCCTCCTCCGGGGCGTCCGCCCCGGAGCCGCCGGGCTCGCCGCCGCTGCTCTCCAACCGGCGCAGGTAGAGACCGGTGACGGCGGTGCGGTTCCCGTCGACCTCCACCCGCAGCTGCACCCGGGAGACGTCGCGCGGGAGCGCCACCCGGCCGCCCTCCTCCCCGGTGGGATGCCACTCGGTCCACATGCCGTCGGAGCGGACGCCGCGCAGCTCGGTGAGCACGTCCTCCGCCCGCCCGTCGGTACGCACCCGCACGTCGACCGTGTCGGTGGGGGCGTCCAGGGGCTGCTCGGGCAGGATCGCCAGACCGGCGTAGCGCGGTTCGGCCCCCGGCGACCGGTAGGTGCGCACCCCGGTGTCCCCGGCGCTCTCCTCGTCCAGGCGCAGCGCCCCGGACTCCAGGACCAGGCCGACGCGGTCGGCGGCGGCCAGGTCCTGGCGGAGCCACTCCCCGTGCGCGAGGGCCGGCGCCGGGGCCAGCGTCAGGAGGAGGGCCGCGGCGCCCAGGGACGCCAGGGCCCGCACCCCCGCCGCCGCGGTGCGGGCGGCGGGGGTGCGGGCGGTGAAGGCCCCGGGAGGACCGGAAACGGTGGCGGTGGCGCGTGCGCGCCTGGGATCGGACATGCTGGTCTGGCCTCGCTGAACACGTGGAGCGGCAGAATTGATCACACTCAGTAAGCATTCTGGACGGTGCGTGCTCAAGCAGGGCGTCTCGGGTGTCGGTACGGGGAGGGTAAAGGTCCGCCCTGGTGGCGGGCGCACGGTCCGCCCGTCCGGCTCCTGGCGCCGGGGATCGAGGGCGTGCTCGCCGCGGGTCCGGCCCGCCTCGGGTCGCCGCGGCACCTCGTGCGGGAACTCCGCGCACGCCGCGTCTGCGTCAGCGCCGGACCCGGAGGCGGGGTGGGGCAGGACCACCGCACGGGCAGCCCGGACTCCAGCGGCGAGCGGATGACGCGGGCCCGGTCGGGGGTGGACCGGCAGTAGTCGCGGTACCCGTTGCGGCAGAGCCCGGGGACGATCAGACCCTCATCCCCGTAGTACCGCAACGACCTGGCACTGACCCCGCTGGCCCTGGAGGCTTCACCGATCTCCACGTGCGGGGACGGCACCGGGGCGCTTCGCGGGCTTACCGGCGCGCTGGACCGCGGCGGAAGCCGAGGACGCGCGCAGGCGTGGGCACCCCGTTCCGCCGTGCTAGGAGAAGGCCAGCAGGCAGGCGGTGAACCCGTGCACGTGGTTCACGCCGCCGACGGGCCCGATCTCCCCAGCGGCGAAGAACCCGGCGACGGCGTCGACGCCCAGGACCCGGTGCACGGCGAGGACGTCGTGGTCGGCGTGCGGGAAGAGCGAGGCTCCGCGGCCGTTGCAGGAGAAGAGCAGCCCGGCGCCGACGGGGTGCTGGGCGCCGAAGTCGGAGAGCCGCCGGGCGAGGTCCTCGTCGGCGGTCCCGGCGTCGCGGACCTGGAAGCGGACGGTCTGGCCGACCTCGACCATGTCGCCGACGGTGAGGGCGCCGAGTTCGGGGTCGGCCCCGGCGAGGGTGCGGATGAGGAAGTCGCCCTGGTCGTGGTGGTCGGCGTACTCGTCCATGGCGATGCCGATGTGCAGGCCCTGTTCGGCCAGCGCGCGGTCCTCCTCGGAGAGCTCCTCGACCAGCTCCTCCAGCTTCTGGTAGGCGTTGGTGCCCGCGAGTTCCAGCAGGAGGTTGCCCTCGGACTTGGTGACGGTCATGGGCGGCCCGACGGGGCGGCAGCCCTGGCTGACCACGGCGCCCAGGACGTTCTCACCGCCGACGAGGACGCCGACCGCTCCGTTCTCGGCCACCTCGCCCTCGCAGAAGAGCCGCACGGACTCCTCACCGCGCATCCCGTCGGCCATGCCGCCGACGATGGGCAGGCCGCCGAGGGCCTCGGTGGACTCGCGCACGAAGGCCTGGGTGGGGAACTCGTAGGGGTTGGTGAGCAGGATGGCGGCGCGGTCGCGCGGCCCGGGCTCGTGCATCCCGACGACGGCCAGGTGGTCGCCCTCGATGATGGTGTCCAGACGGAACGGGGTGATCTCCACGCCGGGCAGGCTCGCGCACCACACGCTCACCGAGCCCTGGCCCTCCACGCCCCGGCCGCCGCCGATGACGCCGGTGGAGCTGCACCCCAGGGTGGCGGCGTCCCCGGCCAGCTCCATGACGCGCCTGCCCGCGAGGGTGACCTCCTCGGTGTCGGCGCCGCAGACGAAGAAGCACACCAGGTCGGCGGGGCCGTCCACCTGTTCCAGCGCGTCCGTCACGGCCCGCTCGGCCGCGTTCACGAGGTCGGCTCCCGTCGTCAGTGCATCGCCGAAACGCGCCACCAGCTGCCACCCCCGGTCTCACCGGCCCTCACGGCCGGACGCAGGACTCCACCGTCACGCCCATTCTTCCACCTCGGTGCCGCCCAGGGACCCCCGCTGGCGCGCGAGTGCCCGCCCGATGGCGCGCGCTCCGTCGGGGAAGGCGCCGGGGCGGGGCCCGGAGTAGTTGAGTCGGAGGTAGGCCCCGGCCGGTTCGGCGGGGAACCACTCCTCGCCCTGGGAGACCACCACCCCGGCCCGCTCGCAGTCCCGGACCAGCCGGGCCACGTCGGTGGTGTCCGGCATCCGGCACCAGAGGTTGAGCCCTCCCTCCGGCACGGACTCCGGCCGCAGGTCGGGGGCGTGCTCGCGCAGCGCGCCGAGGAGCAGGTCCCGGCGCGCGGCCAGCTGCTGGCGCAGGCCCCGCAGGTGGGTGCGCCAGGCGGGCTGGGTGACGACGTCGAGCGCGACGGCCTGGAGGAGCCCGCTGACGTACATGGCCTCGGCCTGGGCGTCGGCGAGCAGGCGTTCGCGGGCCGGTCCGCGGGCGAGGACCCCGGCCACGCGCACGGACGGGGAGACGCTCTTGGTCAGCGAGCGCAGGTAGACGACGTGGCCGCCGTCGTCGCGGGCCGCGACGGGGACCGCCTCCCCGGTGATGGCGAAGTCGTGCGCCCAGTCGTCCTCGACCAGGAAAGCGCCGTGCGCGCGGACCACGTCCAGGACCCGGTCGGCCAGGTCGGACGGCCACCGGGCGCCGGTGGGGTTGGCGAAGGTGGGCTGGGCGTAGAACGCGCGCGCCCCGGTCCGCTCGAAGGCCCGCGCCAGCTCCTCGGGGTCGGGGCCGCGGGCGCCGCTGGGCACGGGCACGACCCGCACCCCCGCCCGCGCGGCGGCCAGGATCGCCCCCCAGTAGGTCGGCGACTCCAGCAGGAGCGGTCGGCCCGCGCCGACCAGGGCGCGGAAGGCGGTGCTGAGCCCGCTCTGGCTGCCGGGGAAGACGACGACGTCGCCGGGCGCCGGCGGCGTGACGCCGACCGGGGTGGCGGCGGCGAGCTCGGCCGCGAACCACGCCTGGAGTTCGGGCAGACCGGCCGAGGGCGGACGCGCCACGGCGGCGTCGCCGCGCGAGGCGCGGGCGAAGGCGGCCCGCACCAGGCGCCCGGGCAGCAGTTCCCGGTCCGGGTAGCCCGAGTGCAGCGCGATGACGTCGTTGGGGACGGTGCGCAGCGCCGCGGGCCGGCCGGGGGCGCGGTCGCGCGGCGATCCGAGGGCCGCGGTCTGCCACCCGTAGTCGTGGGGTCGGGCCACGCGGACCGCGCGGACGAAGGTCCCCACGCCGGGTCGGCTCTCCACCATCCCCTGGGCCGCCAGGACGCGCAGCGCCTTCTGTACGGTGACCGGGCTGGCGCCGTACCGCGCGACCAGGGCCCGGGTGGACGGCAGCCGGGCCCCCGGCGCGGCGGTGGCGATCCACTCCCGCAGGTCCCGCACGATCCGCGCACTGCTATCGTTATTCATGACAGACAACAGTAGCGCTACTCGTCCGCGACCGCAGGCGCTATCCCAGCGGGCCGGGCTGTGGTGGGGTCTGCTCGGGATCACCGCCTTCTCGTTCACCCTCCCCCTCACCCGGGCCGCCGTCGACGACGGCGGGATGTCACCGCTGTTCGTCGGCTCCGGCCGCGCGGTGGTCGCCGCCCTGCTCGCCGCCGCGGCGCTGGCGCTCACCCGGCAGCGCTTGCCCCGCGGGAGCCAGTGGGCGCGCCTGGCGGTCGTCGCCGCTGGCGTGGTCGTGGGCTTCCCCGTGCTGACCTCCTTCGCGATGACCGCGGTCCCGGCCAGCCACGGCGCCGTCGTGGTCGCGCTCCTTCCGGCCGCGACCGCGGTGACGGCCGTGCTGCGCGAACGCGAACGGCCCCCGGGCCGGTTCTGGGCCGTGGCCGCCGTCGGCGCGCTCGCCGCGGTCGCGTTCGCCTCGGCGCGGGGCGGGTTCGGCGGCCCGCACTGGTCCGACCTGCTCCTGCTCGGCGCGGTCGCGGCGGCCGGGATCGGCTACGCCGAGGGCGGGCTCCTGGCCCGTGAGCTCGGCGCCTGGCAGACCATCTCCTGGGCGCTCGTGCTCTCCGTCCCGCTGATGTGCGCCCTCACCGCCGTCACGGCGGTGCGGCACCCCCCGGCCGCCACCGCTGCGGAGTGGACCGCCTTCGCCTACCTCGGCGTGGTGAGCATGTTCCTCGGCTTCTTCGCCTGGTACCGCGGCCTGGCGGTCGGACCGATGTCCCGGGTCAGCCAGGTGCAGCTCGTCCAGCCCGTGCTGAGCGTGTGCTGGGCCGCGCTGTTCCTGGGCGAGCCGCTCACCTGGCCCACCGTCCTCGGCGGGGCCGCCGTGGTGCTGTGCGCGGGCGCGGCCGTACGGGTCCGGCTCGGATCCGGTGCGGCCCCCGCGCGTCGGACGGGCCCCGGCGGTTGCGGATAGGTTCGGGGTGTGAGCGCCCTCCCCGAACCCCCGCCCCCGCCGCCGCTCCCGCGCACCCTCGCGGAGCTGCGCGAGTCCGGACACACGCACCGCCCGGTCGCCGCCGAGGTGCGCGAGAACCTGCTCCGGCGGATGGGTTCGGGGCAACCCCGCTTCCCCGGCGTGCACGGGTTCGACTCCACCGTGCTGCCGCAGGTGGAGCGGGCCCTGCTCGCCGGGCACGACATCGTGCTCCTGGGCGAGCGCGGCCAGGGCAAGACCCGGCTGATCCGCACCCTGGCGGCCCTGCTCGACGAGTGGTCGCCCGCCGTGGCCGGGTGCCCGGTCAACGACCACCCCTATGCCCCGGTCTGCCCCTCCTGTGTGCGCCGCGCCGCCCGGGAGGGCGACGCGCTGCCCGTGGTGTGGCGGCACCGCGGGCAGCGCTACGGCGAGAAGCTGGGCACACCCGACACCGGGGTGGGCGAGCTGGTGGGCGACGTGGACCCGGCGCGGCTGGCCCAGGGTCTGTCGCTGGGCGACCCGGACACCATCCACTACGGCCTGGTGCCGCGCGCGAACCGGGGCGTGTTCTGCGTCAACGAGCTGCCCGACCTGCCCGCCCGGGCCCAGGTGGCGCTGTTCAACGTGCTGGAGGAACGGGACCTGCAGGTGCGCGGCTACAGCCTGCGGCTGCCCCTGGACCTGCTGCTCGTGGCGAGCGCCAACCCCGAGGACTACACCAGCCGGGGGCGCATCGTCACCCCGCTCAAGGACCGCTTCGGCGCGCAGGTGCGCACGCACTACCCGCTGACCCTGGCCGACGAGCTGGCGCTCGTCCGGCAGGAAGCGGCCCTGCCCGAGGGCACGGTCGTGCCCGCGCACCTGCTGGAGGCGGTGGCGCGCTTCACCCGGCTGGTGCGCGCATCCAAGAAGGTGGACGCGCGGTCGGGGGTCTCGGTGCGCTTCGCGATCGCGGCGGCCGAGACGGTGGCGGCCTCGGCGCTGCGCCGGGCCGCGCTGTCGGGCGAGGAGGTCCCGGTGGCCCGGGTGTGCGACCTGCCCGCGGCGGTGGAGCCCCTGCTGGGCAAGGTCGAGTTCGAGCTGGAGGCGGAGGGGCGCGAGGCGGAGGTCCTGCACGCGCTGCTGCGCCGGGCCGTGGCGGAGACCTTCCGCGCCCGCCTTGGGGAGGCGGACCTGTCCGCGCTCAGCGACCGCTTCTCGGGCGGCGGAACGGTGGAGACCGGAGACCTGGTCGGCGCCGCCGAACTGCTGCGCCGGGTGGGTGCCGTGCCGGGGCTGGCCGCGATGATCGGCCGCGCCGCGCCGGAGGCCGAGGACGGCCCGCCCACACCGGGGCTGGCCGCCGCCGTGGTGGAGTTCGCGCTGGAGGGCCTGTACCTGGAGCGGCGCCTGTCCAAGGACGCCCTGCCCGACGGAGGGGTGTACCGCTTCTGAGAGGTCTACCACCCCGGCGATCCGGGAAGGCACTGGTGCGTAGGCGCGCGATTCGGGAAGGCGGGTGCGTGTGAGGTTCCGGTACCGGGCGTACATGGGCGGGCCCGACCCCCTGGCCGAACCCGACCCGCCCCCGGAGGAGGCCGTGGCCGCGGCCCGCGAGCTGCTGGGGCTGATCGCCCCGGCCCTGGACGGACCCGCGGGCACCCCCGAGCTGGTCGCCCTGGAGCGTGCCCTGACCCGCTACGCCGACGGCGACCGCGGCGCCCTCGGCGCGCTGGACGCCGTCGGACTGGGCCGCCTGCTGGAGCGGGAGCTGGGCCGCGAGGCGGGCCTGGCCCTGGGACGGCTGGACGAGGCCGACCACGGGCTGAGCCCGCGCGAACTGCGCCGCCTGGGCGAGGTGGCGCTGCGCGACGTGGAGGCCGCGCGGCTCGGACGCGGCGGCCGGGACGGCTCCCACCGGGGAGGCGGCGCGCCCGGCGGCGAGCCCACCGGGGTTCCGCTGCCCTTCGACGGGGACCGGGACCTGGACGCGGTCGCGACCGTGCGGGAGGCGGCGCTGCGCCGGTCCCGGCCCGGTGAGCGGGACGCGGTGCTGCGCACCGAGGACCTGCGGGCGGCCGGGACCGAACCCGTGGAGGCCGCCGCGGTCTCCCTGCTCGTGGACCTGTCCCACTCGATGGTGACGCGCTCCCTGCACGAGGCCGCCACCCGCACGGCACTGGCCCTGCACACCCTGGTGGCGACGCGCCGACCGCAGGACCGGCTGCACCTGGTCGGCTTCGGGGAGCGGGCCCGGGAGCTGTCCGTGGGCGCGCTCGTGGCCCACGACTGGCGCCGGGTCCCGGGCACGAACCTGTACCACGCCCTGCGGCTGGCCCGCGCCCACCTGCGGCGGCACGGCGGGCTGCGCCCGCAGGTGCTGGTGGTCACCGACGGCGAGCCCACCGCCCATCTGGGCGAGGACGGAGACGCCCGGTTCGCCTGGCCCGCCTCCCCGCGCACGGTGGAGCTGACCGTCGCCGAGCTGGACGCGACCCTGCGCCAGGGCGCGGAGGTGACCTTCTTCCTGCTCGCGGACGACCCCCGGCTGCGCGGGTTCCAGGCGCTGGTGGAGCGGCGGCGCGGCGTGCGGGTGGTGCACGCCGACTCCGAGGCGCTGGGCCCGCTGGTGGTGGACAGCTACCTGGGCCGCCGGAACCAGGGCGTGTAGGCGGATACCCGCCCTGCCGCGCGACGGACGGCACCCACCACACGCCCTGGGCCGGGACGGGTCAGCGCTCGAAGATGTTGACGTCGGAGGCCAGGACCAGCAGCTCCTCGGGGGCCTCCCCCCCGGAGTAGAGCAGCTGGTGGCGGTTGGCGGGCATGACCGTCTCGGTGAACCGCAGCGGGCGCTCGCCCTCGTAGGTCACCCGCTCCTGGACCAGCAGCGGGATGCCCGGCCCCAGGCCGAAGGACTCGGCCTCGTCGGGGGAGGGCATCCGGGCGCCGACGATGTCCCAGTTCCACTCCTCGCGGTACCCCAGCGACCGCAGGACCGCGGTCACCCCCTCCTCCAGGCTCTCCGGGGACATGAGCGGGGTGTTGCCCGCGATGTCGTAGGGGAAGTAGGTGACCTGGGACTGCCACAGCCCGCCCTCGACGAACCGGGAGGAGGAGCGGACCACGACCAGGTCGCCCTGGGCGCCCCCCTCGACCCCGTGGCGCAGCCGCTTGGCGACCTTGGGCCGCATGGTGTCCAGGCTGACCTTGGTCTCCTGCCGGACCTGGTCGTACCCGGCCTCGCGCAGGTGGGGCTGGTAACCCGCTTGGAAGCGCTCGGAGTCCCCGCCGCCCGTGACGGGGGTGGCCAGGTGGACGATCGGCCGGTGGTCGGCGACGAAGGCCCCGCGCCCGGCGCGGATGGCGATCCGTCCCTCGTCCTGCAGGATGCGCATGCCCAGGCGGGCGGTGGCGCGGGAGACGTCGAGCTGCTCGGCGAGCTCCTCCTCCCCCGGCAGCCGCTCGCCCGGTTTGTAGTCGCCCCTGGCGAGCGCCTCGCGCAGGTGGTCGGCGACAACCGTCTTCCTCGACGTGTTCATGGGTGTGCTCAGTCCCGGTGGTAGGCGTTCATGTTGCCGTGTTCGTACTGGTAGCGGATGCTGTGCCCCGCGTAGACCGTCTGCACCAGCCGGATCGGGCGCTCCTCGGACAGGTCGGTGCGGTGGACCGTCAGCACCGGGACGCCGGGCGGGAGTTCGAGCTGGTTGGCCTCCTGCGGGGTGGGCATACGGGTCTCCAGCTCGTCGACGAAGCCGACCTGGCGCTGGCCGTGCTCGGCCAGGACCGCCAGGGCGCTCTCCACGTCCTCGGGCAGCATGAGCGGGGTGTCCTGGACCAGGTCCATGGGGTAGTAGGCGGCGCTGACGGAGGCCGAGACCTCTCCGGAGAACCGGTACATGCGGCGGACGACCGTCATGTCGCCCTCGGGGACCCGTAGTCGGCTGGCGATGTCGGGGGTGGCGCTGAGGAGTTGGAGCTCCTCCAGGTTCTGCCCGGTCATCCCCGACTCATTCAGGCCGTTGGGCCCGTTCCGGTTGGCGTGGAAGGTCTCGGGGACCACGTCCTGGACGAAGTGCCCGCGCCCGGGGCGGCTGACGATGAGCCCCTGGTTGCGCAGCATGCCCAGGGCCAGGCGGATGGTGTTGCGGGAGGCCTCGAAGCGCTCCTCCAGCTGTTTCTCGGAGGGCAGCTGACCGCCGCGGGGCAGGCCTCCCTCCTGGATCTCGCGCCGCAGGGCGCGCGCGATCTGCCGGTATCTGCTCTCTGCCCGCATACATCAGTCCTTGCCGGGGTAAAAGACCAACCAACTGCTTATCTTGTACCAACAAGCTAAGCAGGACACCAGATGAACGGGGCCATCCGGCCAACATGAGCCCATAGTAGAGGAACGCCACTCCAGGTATACGGCTTCGACGCCGCCAGGACACCGGCGAGGACGAGAATCGACGGCCCCGCACCTTCGACCAGGCGCCTGCCCCGAGCGCGACTTCCCAGAACAGAGAACCGGAACCGTGGAACACCGCACAACGCCCCCTCCCGCCGTCGGGGGGCGACCGGAGCACCGAGAACTTCCCCCCTAGGAGAACAGCATGATCCCCAACATCATCGCGCTCGTCGGAGTCGTGTTGCTGGGCCTGGCAGCGGGGTTCTTCCTCGCCGTCTGCATCGGCATCCGCCGCCAGGACGACCGGGGAACCTACCGCTCGCTGCGCGGCGGCCAGGGCAGCACCCCCCTCTCCCGCACCGGCAGCCTCGTGGTGGGACTGCGCTTCCCCGGCAAAGGAGCCGGCTCCCGGGACCGCACGCCCACCGCGGTCTGAACCGTAGGAACCGGGAGCGGAACCACGTCTGACGGTGGTCCCGCCCCCACAGGAAGCACGAGCCGCGACGGGCCCGGCGCACAGCCGGTGGACCCGCGCGGCGGGGCCGGACGGGCGCACAGGCCCGGGGCCCGAGACCTCTCCCCCTCCTCCGGCCACCGGTGTCCGGAGGAATCCTCCGTATGGCGGGTCAGCCCCCCAGGGCCTGGAGGAGGTCGGCGACCAGGTCGTCGGCGGACTCGATGCCCACGGAGATCCGCACCAGGTCGGCCGGGACCTCCAGCGCGGAGCCCGCGGTGGACGCGTGCGTCATCCGGCCGGGGTGCTCGATCAGGGACTCCACCCCGCCCAGCGACTCGCCGAGGGTGAACACCTCGGTCCGCTCGCACAGGGTCAGCGCGGCCTTCTCCCCGTCGCGCAGGGCGAAGGAGACCATCCCCCCGAAGGACTTCATCTGCTTCTCGGCGGTCCGGTGACCGGGGTGGCCGTCCAACCCGGGGTAGAACACCCGGCGCACCGCGGGGTGGCCCTCCAGCACCGCCACCACCTGCTCGGCGTTGGCGCTGTGCCGGTCCATCCGCACGCCCAGGGTCTTGATCCCGCGCAGGGTGAGCCAGGAGTCGAAGGGCCCGGGGATGGCGCCCATGGTGTTCTGGTGGAAGGCCAGCCGCTCGCCGAGTTCGGCGTCGGAGACCACCAGCGCTCCCCCGACCACGTCGGAGTGGCCGCCCAGGTACTTGGTGGTGGAGTGCACGACCACGTCCGCGCCCAGGGTCAGCGGACGCTGCAGGTAGGGCGAGGCGAAGGTGTTGTCGACCACGTGCAGGGCGCCCGCGTCGTGAGCGATCCCGGCGACCGCCTCGATGTCGGTGATGTTGAGCAGCGGGTTGGTGGGGGTCTCGGTCCACACCACCCGGGTGTTGGGCCGCACGGCCGCGCGCACGGCCTCGGGGTCGGACTGGTCGACGGCGTCCCACTGCACGCCCCAGCGCTCGACCACCTTGGAGACCAGCCGGAAGGTGCCGCCGTAGGCGTCGCCGGGGATGATCATGTGGTCGCCCGGCGACAGGACGGTGCGCAGCAGGGTGTCCTCGGCGGCCATGCCGGAGGCGAAGGCCAGGCCGCGCACACCGGACTCCAGGGCGGCCAGGCACTCCTCCAGGGCCGCGCGCGTGGGGTTGCCGGTGCGCGAGTACTCGTAGCCCTGGCGCAGACCGCCCACCCCGTCCTGGGCGTAGGTGCTGGTCTGGTAGATGGGCACCACCACGGACCCGGTACCGGCGTCCGGCTCCTGTCCCGCGTGGATGGCCAGCGTTTCAAACCCGTCGAACGTCATGGGCTCACAATAGTGCCCCACGACCAGTGGCCTCCCGTTCTCCACAGGGAGCCGGGCCGCGGCCCCGGGAGGGCGGGCGGAGGCTCAGGCGGGCGGGAAGCGGGTGGCCGACCCGGGGCCGGGCGGCTCGGCGGGCGCCTCGGGGGGCAGGCCGGTGACGGGGGTGGGCACGCGGGTGGGGGTGCCGCTCTCGCGCAGCGGCGGCTCCCAGCCCACTTCGGGGTCGTGGGTGCGCACGACCTTGCCCGGCACGCCCGCGATGACGGCGTGGTCGGGGTAGGTGCCCGGCCGCACCACGGTCCCCGCGGCCACGACGGAGTTGCGGCCCAGGTGCACGCCGGGCAGGATCACCGCGTTCGCGCCGATCCAGCTGCCGTCGCCGATGCTGACCGGGTCGTCCACCGGCCACTGCAGGCCCACCGGCATCTCGGTGTTGGCGTAGGCGTGGTTCTGGTCGGTGATGTAGACGTAGGGGCCCGTGTAGACGTGGTCGCCGATGTCGACGGACTTGTGGGCGACGATGTGCGAGCCGCGGCCGATCGCGCAGCCCGAGCCGATGCGCACGACCGTGCCCGGCCCGAGGTCGTAGTCGGGGCCCATGCCCGCGGCGAGGGTCATGTCCCCGCCCAGGACGGTGTGCACGCCGATCTCGATCCAGGGCTCCCCGTAGAGGGTGGCCGTGGGAAAGGCGATCGCCGAGCCCGCGCCGAAGCGCGCGAACCGGCGGGCCGCCCGGGAGTCGGAGCGGATCTCGGCCTTGCGGCGGGCGTACGACCAGACGGAGCGGATGATCCAGGACAACAGCCGCGACACGCGTGCCCCCATTTATTACCTACCAGTAACTGTCGCGAACATTAGCAGTGTCCGAGTATGCGGCGAACTGTCCGGACCCTACACAGCGGGGCCCGAACCGCGCTCGGTCGGAGCGCGGTCCGGGCCCCGTGCGGGCCTCCGCGGGCTGTGCGGCCGGTGCTCAGCCGGACAGGTGGGCGAGCAGGTCCTGGCGGGTGAGGATGCCCGCCGGCTTGCCGTCGCGCAGCACGACCAGGGCGCCGGAGGCGCGCAGCAGGCGCACGCAGTCGCTGACCGGGGTGCCCGTGCCGACGGTGGCCAGGGGCCTGCCCATGTGGGCCTCGACCATGTCGTCCAGCTGGGCGCGGCCGTCGAAGAGGGCGTCGAGCAGGTCGCGCTCGGCGATGGCGCCGACCACCTCGGCGGCCATGACCGGGGGCTCCTCCTTCATCACCGGGAGCTGGGAGACGCCGTACTCGCGCATGATCGCCACGGCGGTGCCGACGGTCTCGTCCGGGTGGGTGTGCACGAAGTCGGGCATCTCCCCGCCCTTGGCGGCCAGGACGTCGCCCGCGGTGGCCTCCTCGGTCTGGGCGGACAGGAACCCGTAGTCGGCCATCCACTCGTCGTTGAAGATCTTGCCGAGGTAGCCCCGGCCGCCGTCGGGCAGCAGGACCACGATGACGTCGTCGGGCCCGGCGTCGCGGGCCACGCGCAGGGCCGCCTCGACGGCCAGGCCGCAGGAGCCGCCGACCAGCAGGGCCTCCTCACGGGCCAGGCGGCGGGTCATGAGGAAGGAGTCCTTGTCGCTGACGGCCACGATCTCGTCGCACACGGACGTGTCGTAGGTGCCCGGCCAGATGTCCTCGCCCACGCCCTCGACCAGGTAGGGGCGCCCGGAGCCGCCGGAGTAGACCGAGCCCTCGGGGTCGGCGCCCACGATCCTGACCCGGCCGCCCGAGACCTCCTTGAGGTAGCGGCCGGTGCCGCTGATGGTGCCGCCGGTGCCGATGCCCGCCACGAAGTGGGTGATGCGGCCCTCGGTCTGCTCCCAGATCTCGGGGCCGGTGGCGTGGTAGTGCGACTCGGGGTTGTTCCGGTTCTCGTACTGGTTGGGCTTCCAGGCGCCGGGGATCTCGGCGGCCAGCCGGTCGGAGACCGAGTAGTAGGACTCGGGGTGGTCGGGGGCCACGGTGGTCGGGCACACGACCACCTCGGCGCCGTAGGCGCGCAGGACCGAGAGCTTGTCCGCACCGACCTTGTCCGGGCAGACGAAGACGCAGCGGTAGCCCTTCTCCTGGGCGACGATGGCCAGGCCGATGCCGGTGTTGCCGGAGGTCGGCTCGACGATGGTGCCGCCCGGTGCGAGCTCGCCGCTCTTCTCGGCCGCCTCGACCATGCGCAGCGCGATGCGGTCCTTGACCGAGCCGCCCGGGTTGAAGTACTCGACCTTGGCCAGGACCGTCGGGGCGTTCGGGCCGAGGGCCTGGGTGACCTTGTTCAGCCGGACGAGGGGGGTGTCCCCGACCAGGTCGATCAGTGAGTCGTATACCCGCACGTGTGCTCCCTCAGCATTGTGGCGACCGGGTCGCGGCCCGCCGTTTCCTCGCCCCGGTGGCGAGTCCGGGGCCCTGGGCCGGTCCGGCCCGTCTCCCTCCGACTCTAATCGTTCTCCACCAGCGGTTTCCGCCGGATCACACGGCCGTGGGCCGGCCGCGCGCCTCCTGTCCCCGGCGGCGGCAAACACCTCACCCGGGGGCTCGGATTGTGTGCCGCGCAGGTACGTGATTCGGGGGTTGCCCGCCGGTAACCTCACTCGTGTCCGGCCTGCCGGGGCAGGCACTCGCGAGGCCAGGGGGTGTCCGATGCTGCGAGCCGTACGCGCACGGCGGATCGCGGCCGCCACGGCGTTCGGCGGCGGCGGACTCACACTCGTCGGCGGCGGCACCGTCGTACTCCTGTACCTGCAGGCCAAGCTCGCCCGCCGCGCGGTCGGCGTCACCTCGTGGAACAGACCGAGGGTCGACGGCGTCTACGGTGACGGCGAGGGGCCGCCGATCCGGATGCTCATGATGGGCGACTCCACCGCCGCCGGTTTCGCGGTGGAGCGGGCCGCCGAGACCCCCGGCGTCCTGCTGGCCTCGGGGCTGGCGGCCGCCGCCGACCGCCCCGTGCGGCTGCGCTGCACCGCCTCCCCCGGCGCCACCTCCGCCGGACTGGCCGCCCAGGTCGAGCGCTCGGGCGCGCTGGATCCGGACTCGCGCTACGACCTGGCGGTCGTCTTCATCGGCGCCAACGACGTCATCCGGAGGGTCCGGCCCAACGACGCGGTGGCGCAGCTGCGCGAGACCGTCCGCCGGCTGGTCGACCACGGCACGGCGGTGGTCGTGGCCACCTGCCCCGACCTGGGGACCGTCCGCCCGATCGGCTGGCCGCTGCGCTCGCTGGCCCGCCGCGCCTCCCGCCAGCTCGCCGCCGCGCAGACCATCGCGGTCACCGAGGTCGGCGGGCGCACGGTCTCGATGAGCGACCTCCTGTCCGACGATTTTCGGACCAACCCACTAAGCATGTTTGGGCCTGACCGTTTTCATCCGTCAGCCCTCGGGTACTCCCAGGCCGCCTTCGCCGTGCTGCCCTCGGCCTGCGCCGCGCTGGGCCTGCTCCCGGAGCTGGACGAGGCCGAGCGCACCAGCGGCATCCTCCCGGTGGACCGCGCGGCCGTGGTCGCCGCCGACACCCCCGGAACGGAGGTGTCCCGGGCGGATTCCCAGTTCAGAGGGCTTATGCCGAGCGGGCGCGGACGCTGGGCCGCCCTCGTCCGGGGCCCGTTCCGGCTCCGCGGACAGGACTCCGACCGCGCGCGGACCGCCGACGTGGGCACGGCCGGGGGCGGCGAGCGCTCCGGCGGGGAGGACTGAACGCCGACCCCGGGTGGCGTGCGGGGGGCGCCGACGGGTTTACTGGTCGGTAACAAGCGATGCTGGAGGTGGCGGGCGCGCCGACCGCCGCGCGGCCTCCGGCGCCGAGCCTGACCCGCAGCACCTCAACCGTTAGGGACGCAGCCATGCCCGAAGCAGTCATCGTCGCAACCGCCCGCTCCCCGATCGGCCGCGCCTTCAAGGGCTCGCTCAAGGACATCCGCCCGGATGACCTGACCACCCAGATCGTGCGCGCCGCCCTGGCCAAGGTCCCCGAACTGGACCCCCGGAGCATCGACGACCTGATGCTCGGCTGCGGTCTGCCCGGCGGCGAACAGGGATTCAACATGGCCCGCATCGTGGCCGTGCAGCTGGGCCTGGACACCGTTCCGGGCACCACCGTCACCCGTTACTGCTCCTCCTCCCTGCAGACCACCCGCATGGCCTTCCACGCCATCAGGGCGGGCGAGGGAGACGTGTTCGTCTCCGCCGGGGTGGAGACCGTCAGCCGGTTCGTCAACGGCAGCAGCGACGACGGCAAGAACGAGAACCCGATCTTCGACGAGGCCAAGGAACGCACCGCCAAGCGCGCCGAGGGCGGGGCCGGGACCTGGACCGACCCGCGCGAGGACGGCAAGCTCCCCGACGCCTACATCGCGATGGGCCAGACCGCCGAGAACGTCGCCCAGCTCACCGGCGTCTCCCGGCAGCGCCAGGACGAGTTCGCCGTGCGCTCGCAGAACCTGGCCGAGAAGTCCCTGGACAACGGCTTCTGGGAGCGCGAGATCACCCCGGTGACCCTGCCCGACGGCACCGTGGTCAGCACCGACGACGGCATCCGCCGCGGCACCACCTACGAGAAGGTCTCCGAGCTCAAGCCGGTGTTCCGCCCCGACGGCACCGTGACCGCGGGCAACGCCTGCCCGCTCAACGACGGCGCCTCGGCCGTGGTCATCATGAGCGACACCAAGGCCGCGCAGCTGGGCATCACCCCGCTGGCCCGCATCGTCTCCACCGGTGTGAGCGGTCTGAGCCCGGAGATCATGGGCCTGGGCCCGGTCGAGGCCTCCAAGCAGGCGCTGGCCCGCGCCAACATGGCCATCGGCGACATCGACCTGGTCGAGATCAACGAGGCCTTCGCCGCGCAGGTGCTGCCCTCCGCCGACCAGCTGGGCATCGACATCGACTCCCAGCTCAACGTCAACGGCGGCGCCATCGCGGTGGGCCACCCCTTCGGCTCCACCGGCGCCCGCATCACCGGCACCCTGCTCAACGGGCTCCGGTTCCACGACCGCACGTTCGGCCTGGAGACCATGTGCGTCGGCGGCGGCCAGGGCATGGCGGCCGTCTTCGAGCGCCTGAGCTGAACCGCCTGAGCCGCACCGTCCGCCGCCCGGTCGCACCCGGCGCGGACCGGCGGACGCCCGAAGGGCCCGGAACCTCCCGCGTTCCGGGCCCTTCGCCCTGTTCGGTGGCGCTTCGGAGCGGTCGGGCCCGCCTGGCACCGATCGTGCTCCCCCGGCGCGGAGTCCTCCGTTTCGGACACTTTGCACCTGGCCCCCAGGACACCCCGACCATGGCCGGAACACGCGCGCAACCCCGGATTTCACTTCCGTGTTCGACTAGGAAGCACACTCAGACAAACGTTCCCACACCGGCAAGGTAAAAGCTGGTGACCAGGGCTTGTCCAAAACGTGATGCTGATGCAGTGTCGCAGATAAGTGCCACACGCCAAACGCACTGCCGGAGGTGCCTATGTCGGTAACCCACTCGCCGGAGATCCACGCCAAGCTCATCGAACGCATCCCGGCCGTCACCGGCCGAGGACTCCACGAGTGGTTCGACGCCCTCGACAAGGGACCGGGCCTGGTCCGCTGCCAGGACCGGTCGAACTGGCTCGCCGACGAGTACGAGCTGCCCCAGTGGTACGCGCAGGCCCTGGTGACGGAGTACGACCGCCGCCGCAGGAACCGCTCCATCCCCGCTCCCCGTCGCGGGAAGGTCTGACCCGGCCGCCCGCGGCCGCGTACGACACGGCGAAGGGGCCGCCCCCGGATACGGTCCGGGCGGCGGCCCCTCGCATGCGGCCGCTGCGCGGCGGGCGCCGCGGCGGCCTCGTTCAGGCGGTGACCGCTACTCGGAGAACATCATCTTGATGATCCAGAGCAGGCGCAGGATCTCGATGTAGAGCCACACCAGGGAGACGGTCAGGCCGAAGGCGAACTGCCAGGCCAGCTTGTTGGGGACCCCGGCGCTGAGGCCCTCCTCGATACCGCGGAACTCCACGGCCAGGGTCAGCGCGGCCAGGACGACGAACACGATGCCCACGAGCAGGCCCAGCGGGCTCGGCTCACGGAGGCCCAGGCCCCCGGAGATGAAGAAGCTCAGGACGAAGTTGACCAGCATCAGGGCGGCGGCGCCGATCACCGCGTACGTGACGGCCTTGACGAAGCCGTCGGTCACCTTGATGATGCGGAACTTGTACATGGCGAGCATGACGCCGAACACCAGGACGGTGCCCACCACCGCCTGGGTGACGAGGGTGCCGCCCGCACCGGCCTGGCCGGTGCTGGCCTCCAGCGTGTAGGCCAGGAACGCGGACAGGCCGCCGACCAGCAAACCCTCCAGGGCCCCGTAGGTCAGGATGGCCGCCGGGTTGGTGATCTGCTTGAAGGCGATCACCAGGCCCAGGATCAGACCGCCGATGGCGCCCACCAAGGTGAGCATCAGGGCGATGCCGGGGGCCGAGCCGAACAGGAAGTAGTTGACGGCGCCGAAGGCCGCGACCACACCGAGCGTCATGCCGGTGCGCACGACCACGTCGTCGATGGTCATCGGCTGGTTGTCGGCGCTCTGCACCGGACCGCCGGGGTAGCCCTGCTGGGGGTAACCCTGCTGGGGATAGGGCTGGCCGTAACCCTGCTGCGGGTACGGCTGTCCGTAACCCGGCTGGCCGTAACCCTGCTGCTGACCGTAGCCCGGCTGACCGTAACCCGGCTGGGAGTACCCAGTCGGCCCAGCCTGCTGGAGCGCCCGCTTGAGGACGGGGTTGGAACTCCGCATCCGCATGTCTTGTCAAGGCCCTTTCAACGCGTGGTTTGCTGCCCACAAAGTAACGTACGGGCCCCGTTCCCGGTTCCGCGGGCATGGTCACCGTTGGGACACGGCCCCCCGGTACGCGGCGTCCCCGCCCCCGGCGTACCGGGGACGGGGACGGATCGGCCCGCCGAACGCCGCGTCAGTCGCGGGTGACGAGCGAACGGGCCAGGAACAGCACGTTGGCCGGGCGCTCGGCCAGGCGGCGCATGTAGTACCCGTACCACTCGGTGCCGTAGGGGACGTACACGCGCATCCGCTTGCCCTCGGCGGCCAGGCGCACCTGCTCGGTGTCGCGGATGCCGTAGAGCATCTGGTACTCGTAGTCGTCCGCTCCCCGGCCGTTGGCCGCGGCCAGCTCACCGGCGATGGCGACCATGCGCGGGTCGTGCGAGGCCACCATCGGGTAGCCCTCGCCCTCCATGAGAACGCGCAGCGCGCGCACGTACGCCCCGTCCACCTCGGCCTTGTCTCGGAAGGCCACCGACTCGGGCTCGTCGTAGGCGCCCTTGCACAGGCGCACCCGGGAGCCGGCCCCGCTCAGGTCGCGGCAGTCGGCCTCGGTGCGGCGCAGGTAGGCCTGAAGCACCGCGCCCACCGAGGGGAAGTCCTGGCGCAGCTCGCGCAGGATGCCCAGCGTGGAGTCGGTGGTGGTGTGGTCCTCCATGTCGAGGGTCACCGTGGTGCCGACGGCCTGGGCGGCCTCGGCGATCTGCCGGGCGTTGTCGAGGGCGATCTTCTCGCCGTCGCGGTCCAGGAACTGGCCCACGGCGGAGAGCTTGACCGACACCTCGGCGCGCCCGGCCAGGCCCGCCTCGCCCAGAGCGGCCAGCAGGTCCTGGTAGGCGGTCACCGTGGCCGCGGCCTGGACGGCGTCGGTGGTGTCCTCACCCAGGAAGTCCAGGGTGACGTAGCGGTCCCGGGTCAGGGCCTCCACCGCCGGGAGGGCCTCCTCCTGGGTGGATCCCGCCACGAACCGCTTGACCATCGCCCGGGTGAAGGGAGTGCGCTCGACCAGCGTGCGGCAGGCCTGTGACCTCGCCGCGAGCAGCAGGGGTTTACGAAGCATGGTGACCTCGACGAAGACGTGCGCGAGCCGGTCGGCTGGCGCGAACGGGGTGCGGCCGGGCGGTGTCCCGGCCGCACCTGGGATTCCTCGGGGGGTTGCGCCTCCCCAGGACGGGAGGGGCGCCGTGTTACCCCTGGTGGGGGTAGGAGGAGACCGTCGGCGCGACGAAGGTCTCCTTGATGGCGCGCGGGCTGGACCAGCGGGACAGGTTCTGCGCCGAACCCGCCTTGTCGTTGGTGCCCGAGGCGCGACCGCCGCCGAAGGGCTGCTGGCCCACGATGGAGCCGGTCGGCCGGTCGTTGATGTAGAAGTTGCCCGCGGTGAAGCGCAGGGCCTCGGTGGCCCTGGCGACGGCGGCCCGGTCGTTGGCCAGGACGGCACCGGTCAGGGCGTAGGCCGAGCCCTCGTCGACGACCTTGAGGATCTCGTCGAACTTCTCGTCCTCGTAGACGTGCACGGCGACGATCGGACCGAAGTACTCGGTGCGGAACACGTCGTGGGAGGGGTCGGAGCCCTCGATGATGGTGGGGCGCACGAAGTAGCCGACCGAGTCGTCGGCGGTGCCGCCCGCCAGGACGGTCAGGGTCGGGTCGGACTTGGCGTCCTCCAGGACCCCGGCCAGTTTGTCGAAGGCCCGGCGGTCGATGACCGCGCCGATGAAGTTGGACAGGTCGGTGACGTCGCCCATGGGCAGGGCCTCGGTCTCGGCGACCAGGTCGTCGCGGACCTTCTCCCACACCGAGCGGGCCACGAAGGCGCGCGAGGCGGCGGAGCACTTCTGGCCCTGGTACTCGAAGGCGCCGCGCACGATGGCGGTGCGCAGGATCTCCGGGTCGGCCGAGGAGTGGGCGACGATGAAGTCCTTGCCGCCGGTCTCGCCGACGATGCGCGGGTAGGCCCGGTAGTTGGCGATGTTCTCGCCGACGCTGCGCCACAGGTGCTGGAAGGTCTTCGTCGAACCGGTGAAGTGCACCCCGGCCAGCTCGGGGTCGTTGAGGGCGATGTCGGAGACGGCCAGGCCGTCACCGGTGACCATGTTGATGACGCCGGGGGGCATGCCCGCCTCCTCCAGCAGGCGCATGGTCAGCTCGGCGGCGAACTGCTGGGTCGGGGAGGGCTTCCACACGACCACGTTGCCCATCAGCGCAGGGGCGGTGGGCAGGTTGCCCGCGATGGCGGTGAAGTTGAAGGGGGTGATCGCGTAGACGAACCCCTCCAGCGGACGCTGCTCCATGCGGTTCCACACGCCCTTGACGCTCAGCGGCTGCTGGGCGATGAGCTCGCGGGCGTAGGAGACGTTGAAGCGCCAGAAGTCGATCAGCTCGCAGGCCGAGTCGATCTCCGCCTGCTGCACGGTCTTGGACTGGCCGAGCATGGTGGCGGCGTTGATGGTGGCGCGCCAGGGGCCGGAGAGCAGTTCGGCGGCGCGCAGCAGGATGGCGGCGCGGTCGTCGAAGGACATCGCGCGCCAGGCGGGGGCGGCGGCCTTGGCCGCGGCGATGGCGTCGCGGGCGTCGTCGTGGGTGGCGTTGCGCATGGTGCCCAGGACGGCGGAGTGGCGGTGCGGCTGCACGACGTCGATGGGCTCGCCGCCGCCCATGCGGCTCTCGCCTCCGATGCGCATCGGCAGGTCGATGCTCTGGCTGCCGAGCTCCTCCAGCTTGGCGACGAGCTCCTCGCGCTCGGCGCTGCCAGGCGCGTAGGACAGAACGGGTTCGTTCTGCGGCAGAGGGACGTTGGTCACGGCGTCCATGGGCACCTCCCCGGTGAGAATGTCCCTGAAACAAGCAGGGTCTGGCTGATTCAACGCTCCCAGAACAAGACCGTGCGAACCTTGTGGGGCAGGCCACTCTTTGCCCGCCTTCTTTGTTCACTAGGACAAAATGAGACACATATGAGTAATGAAGCCCCGCCCCCGGGCCCGTTCCGCGCCGTCGGCGACCGCTCGGACCAGCCCTCCCGGGAGGGCGGTGTCACTCCTGGTCAGAGCGGGTCCGACCAGGAGGAGCCGACGGGTCTGCCACTGCGCCGTCTGCTGCTGGCCCTGGGCGACCCGGTGGTGGACGTGGCCGCGGCCCCGGGCGGGCTCGATGTCCAGGTGGACAACGTCGTCATCCTCGACCCGGAGGACCGCACGGAGGTGCGCGAGGGCGACCTGGTGCTGCTGATCGGGGCCCGGGGCGCCGCGGCGCGCCGCCTGGTCCGGACCCTGGCCGAGCAGGGCGCCACGGCGGTCGCGGTCAAGGCCAGCGGCCGCGCCGCCCGGGAGGAGCTGATGCCCCCGCCCGCCGGGACCCGGCCGGGGCGCCCCCGGGCGGCCGAGGAGGCCCGGGCGCTGCGCACCGAGGCCCAGGAGTCGGGGATCGCCCTGCTGTCGGTGCGTCCCGAGGTGCGCTGGGACCAGCTGCAGTCGGTGTGCCAGTCCATCGTGGACGACGCCCGCCTGACCGCGTCCGAGGATCTGAGCGAGGCCAGCGGCGACCTGTTCTCGATGGCACAGACCATCGCGCGGATCACCGGCGGCCTGGTGAGCATCGAGGACGCGGCGAGCCGGGTGCTGGCCTACTCCAGCGGCGCGGAGGTGGACGAGCTGCGGCGGCTTTCGGTGCTCGGGCGGCGCGGACCGGAGTCCTACCTGGCTCTGCTGCGCGAGTGGGGGGTCTTCGCCAAGCTGCGCGCGGGCGAGGAGGTGGTCCGAGTGGACGAGCATCCCGAGCTGGGCATCCGGCGCCGCCTGGCGGTGGGCATCCACGCCGGGCGCCAGCCCCTGGGCGCGATCTGGGTCCAGGAGGGCGCCCAGCCCCTGTCCGAGCACGCCGAGGAGGCGCTGCTGGGCGCGGCCCGCACCACCGCGCTGCAGATGATCCGCCAGCGCACGCACGCCAGCGCGGACCTGCGGCTGCGCGAGGACCTGCTGGCCAGCCTGTTGGAGGGGCGCATCGACGCCAGCGCCCTGGCCGACACCGTGGAGGTCACCTCCGAGCGGGGCGCGCTGGTGGTGGCCTTCGCCGTGACCGGCGAGGAGGCGGGCGAGGAGCGCGCCGGGCGCCCCGACCGGCCCGAGCGCGAGCTGCGCCGCCGCCAGCTGGTGGACCTGGTGTCGGTGCACACGGCCGCCTACCGGCGCAGCGCCCTGGTGACGGAGCTGGGCGGGCGGGTGTACGTGCTGCTTCCGGACCTGGCCCGCGGCAGGGAGGGGTGGCGCGGGGCGGAGAAGTCGGTGCTGGCGCTGGCCCGCAGGACGGTGGCGGCCGCGCGCGCGGCCCTGGGCCTGGAGGTGCAGGGGGCGGTGGGGTCGCTGGTGGAGCGGCTGGCGGACCTGACCGACTCGCGCGCGGAGGCGGACCGGGTGCTGGACGCGATGGGACGCGACGCGGACCGGGGCATGGACTGGGAGGTGGCCACCATCTCCGACGTGCGCTCGCGGGTGCTGATCAGCGAGACCCTGGCCCGCCTGCGGGAGGATCCGTCGCTGCGCGACCCGCGGGTGAGCCGCCTGATCGAGCACGACCGGGCGGGCGGCGCCGACCTGGTGCACTCCCTGCTGGCCTACCTGGAGGCCTTCGGGGACGCGCGGGCGGCGGCCGAGCGGCTGCACATCCACCCGAACACGCTGCGGTACCGGGTGCGGCGGGCGGCACAGGTGAGCGGCATCGACCTGGGCGACCCGGGCGAGCGCCTGTTCACCCAGCTCCAGCTGCTGATGGAGCAGCAGGCCCCGGAGCACCCCCGTCCAGGCTGAGGCGCGGGAAAACACGAGGCGCGGTGAGGGCGCCGGCGGGGTTCTGGAGGTCTCGGAGCGCACCTTCCGAGGAACGAGGACGGTGCGCGCAGAGGCCGAAGGTTCCCGCCCCGAAGGCACCCGAACCGCGCCGGGGAAACACGAGGCGCGGTGAGGGCGCCGGCGGGGTTCTGGAGGTCCCGCACGTGCCGCCAGCGAGGAACGAGCCAGGCACGGAAGAGAGCGAAGAACACCGCCTTCCCAGGCGCCCAAGCCCGCGCCGGGAAAAGCCAGGAAACAGTACCCCCGGTCGGACTCGAACCGACACTTGTGACCCTTTTAGGGGGCCTGCCTCTTCCATTGGGCTACGAGGGCGAGCCCATCATACCGGCCGGGGCTGATTGCCCCATTGATCAAAGTTGGCCGGATTGGGACACGAAACGACCGGCATCCCGCGGGAAGCCGGTCGTTTCGTGCGTTCTCGGGCCGGGGTCAGCTGACCCGGCGCAGGCGGCCGTCCTCGATCTGCGGGTGGCTCGCCTCCTCGAAGGCCTGGCGGGGCTCGGCCATCTCCGGCAGCGCGGCGAAGTCGCGGCGCAGGAAGAGGCCGAGCGTCCAGTCCGAGAGCACGCGCAGCTTGCGGTTGAAGGTCGGCACGGCGAACAGGTGGTAGGACCGGTGCGCGTACCAGGCCAGGCGGCCGTTGAGCTTGATCTTGCCGAACAGCTGGGCGGCGCCCTTGTGCAGGCCGAGTCCGGCGACCGCGCCGAGGTTCTTGTGGCGGTAGGCCTTGAGGTCGGTGCCGCGCAGGGTGGCGATCACGTTGTCGGCGAGCACCGGGGCCTGGCGGACCGCGTTCTGGGCGTTGGGCGGGTAGTAGCCGCCGTTGCCGTCGGGCACCTGGGCGTTGTCACCGCCCGCGAAGGCGTTCTCGGCCCCGTTGACGGTGAGGTGCTCGCTGGTGTCCACGTGGCCCTTGGGGCCCAGCGGCAGGTCACTGGCGGCCACGACCGGGCTGGGCTTGACGCCCGCGGTCCACACCAGGGTGCCCGCGTCGAACTCGGTGCCGTCGCTGAGCTTGATGTGCTGGTCGACCGCCGACTCCAGGAAGGTCTTGAGCCGGACGTCGATGCCGCGGCGGCGCAGCTGGTTGAGCGCCTTGGTACCGACCTCGGGGCCGACCTCGGGCAGGATCTTGTCGGCCGCCTCGATGAGGTAGAACCGAACGTCCTCCAGGCCGATCGAGGGGTGGACGCGGACCGCGTCGCGGACCATGTCCTCCAGCTCGGCGATGGCCTCGGCCCCGGCGAATCCGCCGCCGACGAAGACGAAGTTCAGCGCCTTGCGCCGGGTGGCCTCGTCGTCGGTGGAGTCGGCGATGGCCAGCTGGTTGAGCACGTGGTTGCGGAGGTAGGCGGCCTCCTCCACGGTCTTGATACCGATGCCCCACTCGGCCAGCCCAGGGATGGGCAGGGTGCGCGAGACGGCTCCGGCGGCCATGACCAGGTAGTCGTAGGCGATGGTCTCGGGCTCGCCCGCGTTGGGCTCGTAGCGGACGGTGCGCTCGGCGTGGTCGATGCGCACCACCCGGCCGCCCAGCACGCGGACGCGCTTGAAGACCTTGCGCAGCGGGACGACGACGTGACGGGGCGAGATGTTCCCGGAGGCGGTCTCGGGCAGGAAGGGCTGGTAGGTCATGTAGGAGTTCGGGTCGATGACGGTGATCCGCGCCTCACCGGCCCCGAGCTTCCTCTCCAGCCGCCTCGCGGTGTACATCCCGAGGTAACCGCCGCCGACGATGAGGATGTGCGGGATCTCCGCCTCGTCCCCGCCGCCGTGTACCAGCCGGTAGTTCCTGCTCTCGGTCATCGCATATCCGCCCTAACGGTTCGTGAAGTGTGGCGCCCCCTTTACCCAGGGGCCGCGAGGTTGTCACGGTCTTTGGTCGCCCGCTGAGGCGGGACCGCCCGGTCGCGTCGGGCCCTTCGGCCCTTGTTCGCGGCTGCTTGTGCATTCTTTCACAAGCGCCTACCGACGGAGAAGGTTCACACCGGCTCACCTTCCGACCATTTCCCGACCTGACCGACTTGCATTTTCGCAGGTCAGATGGGTTGTGAAAGCATTCACAAGCCCTTTCCGGGGTGACACGTCTCACCCGGAGCGCCCTTGCCCGGCCCCGGAGGGCCCGGGCAAGGGCGCGCACAAGCGCTGGTCAGACGACGAGGCTCCAGGCCACGCCGTCGAGGATGTCGTGCTCGCTCGCTGTGAAGGAGTCCGCCCCCGTACGCGCCAGGACCCGGGACAGCACCAGCGCGCCCGCGCCGATGACGTCCACCCGGCCGGGGTGCATGACGCCGATCCGCGACCGCTCCGCCGAGGTCTGCCCGAGCAGTTCGGCGGCGATGCGGTCCAGGTCCTTGGCCGCCACCCGGGTGTGGTGGATGCGCTCGGAGTCGTACTCGGGCAGGTCCAGCGCGATCCCGGCCACGGTGGTGGCGGTGCCCGCCACGCACACGACCGAACCGGCCTCGCGCAGCGGGACCACCCGCTCGACCTCGTCCAGCGCCGCCTCGATGTCGGCGGTCGCCGCCTCGATCTCCGCGGGCGTGGGAGGGTCGCTGCGCAGGTGGCGCTCGGTCATGCGCACGCAGCCGATGTCCACCGACAGGGACGCGCGGACCAGCTCCCCGTCCTCCCGGTACGGGTCCCCGCCCAGAACGAACTCGGTGGAGCCGCCGCCGATGTCCACCACCAGGAACGGCGGGGCCAGCGGACCGTCGCCGTCCTCGGCCTCCAGCTCGGCCGTGGCGCCCACGAAGGACAGCTCCGCCTCGTCCAGGCCGGTGACCACCTCGGGCTCCACGCCCAGGATGTCGCGGACCCCGTCGATGAACTCCTGGCGGTTGCGCGCGTCACGGGTGGCGCTGGTGGCGACCATGCGCACCGACTCCGGGCCCAGCGCGATGCCGTGCGCCTCGATGGCCTCGGCGTAGCCGCGCAGCGCCGCGAAGGTGCGCTCCAGGGCTTGGGGGGCGAACTCCCCGGTCTCGTCCACGCCCTCGCCCAGCCGCACGATCTCCATGCGCCGGTCCACGTCGACCACCTGCGCCTCGTCGTCGCCCACGTGGACGACGTCGGCGATCAGCAGGCGGACGGAGTTGGTTCCGCAGTCGATGGCCGCGACACCGCTCATGACCCGTTCCCTTCGGCGCCCCCGGGGGCGCTGTCGTCGACACACACGCACGGGCCCCGGTCCCACCAGTGCGGAAGCTCCTCCAGCGCCTCGGCGCCGAAGGGGTTGGTGCCCGGCTCGGCGAGCTCGTGGGCGACCAGCGCGTGCAGGCACTTGACCCGGGTGGGCATGCCCCCCGTGCTCTGCATCCCCTCGGGCAGCGGCTCCACACCGTCGCGCCGGGCCTGTTCGGCCCGCTCGGCGATGTAGGACTCGTGCGCCCTGGTGTAGGCGGCCCGGAGTTCGGGGTCGCCGCCCAGGCGCTCCTGCATCTGGCGCATCCGGCCCTCGTTCTCCATCCGGCCGATGGCCGAGGCCGCACGCGGGCACGTCAGGTAGTACAACGTCGGAAAGGGCTCGCCGCTTTCCAGCCGGGGTGCGGTGCGTACCACGTCGGGAAGGCCGCAGGGGCAGCGGTGCGCGATCCCGCGCACGCCGCGCGGCGGGCGGCCCAGCTGGAGTTCGACGGCCGCGAGGTCGCGCTCGGCGACGGGGCCGGGAGGCCCGGATGCGGGCCCGGTCTGATCTGCGGAAGTCATGGCGCACCCAGCATAGGGCCGCGCGCCCACCCCCGGGTGCGGCCGGGGCGGGAGACCGGCGGGGTCGGGGAGCGGGAGGCGTCAGGAGCCGGGTGGCCACACGGCGAGCGCCGCCGTCCACCCCAGCACCGCCGCGCCCAGCCCGGCCACCAGCGTAAGGGCGACGTTGGCCAGCGCGTAGGCCCGCGCGCCCGACTCGGCCAGGCGCAGCGTCTCGTAGCCGAAGGTGCTGAAGGTGGTCAGCGCTCCGCACAGCCCGGTACCCGCGACCAGCACGGCCCAGCCCGGAACCGCCCCGGCGCTCATCCCGGCGGCGAGGAAGCCCAGCAGCAGCGAGCCGACCGCGTTGACCGTCAGGGTGCCCCAGGGCAGCACCATGTCGGTACGGTCGCGCAGGAACAGGTCGGTGGCGTAGCGGAGCACGGCTCCGACGGCCGCCCCCGCCGCCACGGCGGCGAACTCCCCGGTCACCGGTCTCCGCCGCGCCCGGTGTGGCGGACGACCTCGACCTCGTCGATGGTGACCAGGCCCTCCGAGACCAGCTCGTCGAGCTGGGGCAGGAAGGCGCGCACGCGCGCGGGCGCGTCCACGATGACCACCATCACCGGCAGGTCCTGCGACATCGACAGCAGCCGCGCGGTGTGGACGTGCCGGGAGGCGCCGTAGCCCTCCAGCCCGTGGAAGACGCTGGCCCCGGCCAGCCCCGCGGTGTGCGCGCGGTGCACGATCTCGGTGTGCAGCGGCCTGCCCCGCCACGTGTCGCCGTCGCCGACGTGGACGGTCAGCCGCAGCGCGCGTCCGGACAGCTCCATCAGTTCGACCCCCTCGCCTCGCGGTCGGATCGGGTACGGCGGTGCCGCGCGGCGGCGCGAGCCAGGACCGCCCCCGCCCGGACCGCGGCCAGCGCGGCGAGCAGGGTGGCGGCCAGGTAGGCCAGGGCGGTGAGCGGCGCGCCCCCCTCCACCAGGGAGAGCGCGTCCACGGCGTAGGCGGAGAAGGTGGTGAAGCCGCCCAGGACGCCCACGCCCAGGAAGGGCCGCAGCAGCCGGTGCGGGGTCACCATCTCGGTGATCACGACCATCAGCGCCCCGATGGCCAGGCAGCCGGCGACGTTCTCCGTGAAGGTCGCCCACGGGAAGCCGGTGCCGTCGTGCGGCACCAGCAGCGTCAGCGCGTGGCGGGCGGTCCCGCCCACCGCGCCGCCCAGGGCCACCGCGAGCAGGACGTCCGCGTTCCCGCGCCGTCTCCGTACCCCGCCCACGGGCTCAGAGCCCGTCGCCGGGCGGGGGGCTGTCGGCCTCCTGCACCGAGCGCCACAGGGTGAGGAACCAGGGCTGGCGGGGTCCGTCCTCGTCCTCGGCGTCACCCTCGGCGTCGGGGCGGATGACGATGTAGGCGATCTCGTCGGGGTACTGGTAGTGCAGCCGCGCCCGGGCCTCGCGTTCGACGTAGGAGTCCCGGGAAAGCTCCTCCTCGCGCTGGCGGAGCCTGCCCACGCTCTCCTCCATGCGCTCGCGCTCCTGGCGCAGCTCCGCGATCTGGGCGCGCTGGGCGACGTACTCACGCAGCGGGTAGGCCAGGCTGAGCGCGATCACGCACACCACGAGCGCGAGGATGGCCGCGCGGCTGGTGAGCACGGGCCGCACCCGGCGGGTGCGGCCCGTGCCCGGGCCAGCGGGCCCCGCGGCCCTGCGGGCAGGTCGGCGCCGCGGGCTGTCGGCTTTGGCCGCCTTCTCAGCCTTTGGTCGCTGCTGCTCGGATTCGCGGGGCACTGGGGCAGACTAGCCGCGCCTGGCGAAGCGCGGGAAGGCCGACACGCCCGCGTACACGGCGGCGTCGTCGAGTTCCTCCTCGATCCGCAGCAGCTGGTTGTACTTGGCGACCCGCTCGCTGCGCGCCGGGGCGCCGGTCTTGATCTGCCCGGCGTTGGTGGCCACCGCGATGTCGGCGATGGTGGTGTCCTCGGTCTCACCGGAGCGGTGGCTGATCATGGCCGTGTAGCCGCTGCGCTGGGCGAGGGCGACCGCGTCCAGGGTCTCGGTCAGGGTGCCGATCTGGTTGACCTTCACCAGCAGCGAGTTGGCGGTGTCGGCCAGGATGCCGCGCTGGAGCCGCTCGGGGTTGGTGACGAACAGGTCGTCGCCCACGAGCTGGACCCGCTCGCCGAGCTCGTCGGTGAGCTTCTTCCAGCCCTCCCAGTCCTCCTCGTCCAGGGGGTCCTCGATCGAGACCAGCGGGTAGGCGTCCACCAGCTCGGTGTAGTAGGCGGCCATCTCCTCGGAGGTGCGCGTCTTGCCCTCGAAGGTGTACACACCGTCCTTGAACAGCTCGGTGGCGGCCACGTCCAGGGCGAGCGCGATGTCGGTGCCCGGGGTGTAGCCCGCCTTCTCGATGGCCTCCACGATCAGGTCGAGGGCGGCGCGGTTGCTGTCCAGGTTGGGGGCGAAGCCGCCCTCGTCGCCCACGCCGGTGCCCAGGCCGTGCGCCTTGAGGACCGACTTGAGGGCCTGGTAGATCTCGGCGCCCCAGCGGACCGCCTCGGCGAAGGTCGGCGCGCCGATGGGCGCGATCATGAACTCCTGGATGTCGACGTTGCTGTCGGCGTGCGCGCCGCCGTTGAGGATGTTCATCATCGGCACGGGGAGCACGTGCGCGTTGGGGCCGCCGATGTAGCGGAACAACGGCAGGTTGGCCGTCGTGGCGGCGGCCTTGGCCACGGCCAGGGAGGCACCCAGGATGGCGTTGGCGCCGAGCCGGGACTTGTCGGGGGTGCCGTCCAGGTCGATGAGCGCGCGGTCGATGATGCGCTGCTCGTCGGGGGCGTACCCGATCAGCTCGTCGGCGATCTCCTCGTTGACGGCCGTGACGGCCTTGGTCACGCCCTTGCCGCCGTAGCGGTCGCCGCCGTCACGCAGCTCGACGGCCTCGAACTGGCCGGTGGAGGCGCCGCTGGGGACGCCCGCGCGCGTAATGGTTCCGTCGTCGAGCAGAACCTCGACCTCGACTGTCGGGTTTCCCCGGGAGTCAAGGATCTCCCGCGCCTGTACTGCCTCGATGGACGCCACGGTCTTTCTCCGTCTCTTCGGGTTTCTCGGACCACTGGTTCAGGACCCGACACGAGACTAGCGACACCGCCCGGGACCGGGTGCGCGCACCCGGCGGAATTGGTCTAGTCCATATCGGACAAGCCGGACTCCAGGGCGGCCATCGCGATGTCCACGGCGCGCTCACGGTGGGCAACGGCCTCCCTCGGGGAGAACATGACCGCGAGGTCCTGGAGGCCGCCGAGGGCGATCACCGCGCCCATGTGGGCGGGAACGCCCGCGTCGGGGCCCACGAGCAGGGAGTCCAGGCGGCGGCGCCAGGACAGGATGGCGTCGACCAGACCGATCTCGGCAAGCGAGGCCAGATCGCTCAGGACGGCCGTCATCAGACCGCTGTGGCGCACGCACACGTCGTAGTAGGCGCCGACCAGGGCGCGGCGGTCGGCGACCCCCTCCGCGCCCGCGACGGCCCCGTACTCGGCCAGGAGAGCCTCGATGTCCTCGCCCAGGGGTTCGACCAGCGACCTGAGCAGGTCGTTCTTGGACGGGAAGTGGTAGTAGAGCGCGGCCTTGGTGATGTCGAGGCGTTCGGCGATCTCGCGCAGGCTGGTCTTCTCGAAGCCCTTCCGGGCGAACAGGTCCAGGGCCACGGCCCGGATCTGCGCCTTGGTGTCGCTTTGCGCTCTGGGCACCCGTGCCACTCCCGTCACCTCGCCGTCGGACGGGACGAGTCTAACGCCGACCTTTCGACCGGTGATCTACCTGTCGATCGGTAAGTTACTTGACGCACGGTAAGTAGACGCCTAGCGTGGACGCCGAGGACAACGG
Organism: Nocardiopsis sp. FR4; assembly: GCF_009830945.1. Lineage (GTDB taxonomy): Bacteria > Actinomycetota > Actinomycetes > Streptosporangiales > Streptosporangiaceae > Nocardiopsis. The sequence continues at coordinate 107,246 of NZ_VWVV01000023.1, forward strand.
CATCCGAAAGAGCGGAGAACGCCATGACCGCCGTACGCACCGTCCTGATCTCCGGCGCAAGCGTCGCCGGGCCCACTCTGGCCCACTGGCTCCACCACCACGGCATCGAGGCCACCGTGGTCGAGCGCGCCCCCGCGCTCCGCACCGGCGGATACGCGATCGACGTACGCGGCGTGGCCGTCGACGTCGCCGAGCGCATGGGCGTGCTCGACGCCGTCCGCGCCGCCGCCACCGGGGTCGACGACGTGTGCTTCGTGGACGCGCGCGGACGCCGCAGGGCCGCCGTCCAGAGCACCCAGTCCCTCTCGACCGACCGCTCCCACGAGATCCTGCGCAGCGACCTGGTCGCCCTGCTGCACGCACCGACCGCGACCCACACCGAGTACCTGTACGACGACTCCGTCACCGGACTCGACCAGGGCCCCGACGGGGTCCGCGTCACCTTCGAACGCGCCGCACCGCGCGTGTTCGACCTGGTCGTGGGGGCGGACGGGCTGCACTCCACCACCCGGAGGATCGCCTTCGGCCCCGAGGAGCCCTACCGCCGCTTCCTGGAGAGCTACATCAGCATCTTCACCGTGCCCAACCACCTGGGGCTGCACCGGGCGGTGCACCTGTACAACGAGCCGCGCCGGGCCGTGGGGACCTACCACACACCCCGCGCGCAGGACGCCCAGGCCCTCCTGCTCGTGCGCACCGGCGAGGAGACCGGTGTCGACCGCGCAGCCCCCGAGGAGCAGCGGCGCTTCCTGCGCGAGAGCTTCCGGGGCGTGGGCTGGGAGGGCGCCCGCCTCCTGGCCGAGATGGACCGGGCCCCCGACCTGTACTTCGACTCCGTCACCCAGATCCGCATGGACCGCTGGTCCACCGGACGCGTCACCCTGGTCGGCGACGCCGCCTACGGCCCCTCCCCCATGTCCGGCCAGGGCACCAGCATGGCCATGGTCGGCGCCTACGTCCTCGCCCAGGAACTGGCCCGCCACGACGACCACACCCGGGCCCTGGCCGCCTACGAACGGCGGATGCGCCCCTACGTCACCGCCAACCAGGCCATCGCCGACTCCGGGCTGGGCTTCCTGGCACCGCGCACTCGCCTGGGCATCGCCGGGCGCGACCTCCTCGCGCGGGCCGCGCCCCTGCTCGCGCGCCGGGGAGGGTTCGAGTCCCGGATCTTCACCGCGGCCGAGGCCCTGGACCTGGACTCCCCCGCCCCCGTACCCCGCTGACCGCACCGCCGCGAGGCCGGAACCGGCCAGGGGCACGTTCGGGGACAGGTCCGCCCCCGCCACTTATAGTGCAGGGGCGGACCCGAACCCGGGCCGAAGCACCCGTACCGGGCTCCGGGCCCCGACACGGACGGCGGAACGACTGACGACATGGGCGACCCCGAGGCCGGCACCGTCGACGGGGCCCTGCCCCCCACACCCAGGCGCGGAACCGAACTGCTCCTGCTGACGGCGGCCATGCTGACCACCGCCGCGGCCCTGCTGTCGGCCTCCCTGTCCGTCACCGGGGAACTGGACCCCGCCCCGCTGACCTACCTGGGCGTGCTCTGCGCCGGAGCGCTCACCCTGCACGTCGTCCTGCGCCTGACCGCCCCCTACGCCGACCCGGTCGTCCTGCCGGTGGCCACCGTCCTCAACGGGCTGGGCCTGACCATGATCTGGGTCCTGCAGATGAGCGAGCCCGGCGGCGAGCACACCAACGCCGACCGGCAGCTGGTGTGGACCGTGGCGGGCATGGTGCTGTGCGCGGTCACGCTGCTGCTCGTCCGCCACCCGCGGCGGCTGAGCATGTACCCGTACCTGATCGCTGCCGCCGCCCTGCTGCTCCTCCTGCTCCCGCTGTCCCCGCTGGGACACGAGGTGCTCGGCGCGCGCCGGTGGATCAGGGTCGGTCCGGCCACCATGCAGCCCTCGGAGTTCGCCAAGGTGCTGCTGGTGATCTTCCTCGCCTCCTACCTGGGACGGCGGCGCGAGGTGATGTCCCTGGTCACCCGCACCCTGCGGATCGGCGGGCTCAAGGTGTTCAGCGTGCCGCGCGCCCGCGACCTGGCGCCGATGGCGGTGGGCTGGGGCGTGGCCATCCTCCTCCTGGTGGGCACCCGCGACCTGGGCACCTCGCTGCTGCTGTTCGGCACGTTCCTGGCCGTGCTCTACGCCGCCACCGCGCGCAAGTCCTGGGTGCTCATCGGCCTGGTGGCGTTCGCGGTCGGCGCCTACGTGGCCTACCTGCTCTTCGGGCACGTGCAGAACCGGGTGGAGATCTGGCTCGACGCCTTCGACCGGGAGGTCTACGAGCGGCAGGGCGGCAGCTTCCAGATCGTGGAGGGAATGTTCGCCCTGGCCGAGGGCGGCCTGACGGGCACGGGTTTCGGCGGCGGGTTCGTGCAGGAGGTGTTCGCCGCCGACAGCGACCTGATCCTGGTCTCGGTGGGCGAGAAGCTCGGCCTGACCGGCCTCATGGCGGTGCTGCTCCTGCTCTTCCTGCTGGCCGAGCGGGGCTTCCGGATCGCCCTGGCCGCCCGGGACTGGTTCCTGAAGCTGACCGCGCTGGGGTACGCGTTCCTGCTCGCCTTCGACGTGTTCATCGTGCTGGGCGGGGCGACCCTGATCATCCCGCTCACCGGCATGACGACGCCGTTCCTGTCGGCGGGCGGGTCGGCGCTGATCGCCAACTGGGTGATCGTGGGGGTGTGGCTGGTCGTCAGCGAGACCGCCCGCCGCCCCCAGGCCACGTTCAGCGCCGGGCTGGCCCCGGACGACCCCGCCACCGAGGTGATCCGCCCCGTCCGCCCCTCACCCGGACGACGGGGCAGACCCGGGCAGGGGTGAGGCGCCGTGAGGGCGCCGGCGGGGTTCTGCAGGGCTCGCACGTGCCGCCAGCGAGGAACGAGCCAGGCACGGAAGAGACCGAAGAACACCGCCTTCCAGGCGCCCGAACCCGCGCCGGGAAAACACGAGGCGCCGTGAGGGCGCCGGCGGGGTTCTGCAGGGCTCGCACGTGCCGCCAGCGAGGAACGAGCCAGGCACGGAAGAGACCACCGCGCCGGGGAACACCCCTACTCCTGCTCACTCTTGGCCCAGTAGGCCCGCCACTCCTCCTCGGACAGCTCCCGGGGCTCGCGCCCGTCCGAGCGGGCCGCGTGCTCGGCCGCGCGCACGCGGGCGTCGAACCGGCGGGCCGCCGCCCGCAGGTCCATCTCGGCGTCGCGCCCGCGCTCCTGCTCGGCGGCCACCGCCGCGAACAGCTCACCGCCCTCGGCCCCGTCGTCGCCCACCAGGTCGGCGGGGAAGCCGTTGCGCACCGCCCGCTTCTGCAACTCGTGGGCGAGCATCACGGCGGGCTGGGCGAAGGGCACCCCGTCCAGGACGGAGGTGCTGCCGTCACCGCCCGCGGCCCTGGCCTTCTCCGCGCGCTCGGCGGCCTTGATCGCCTCCCAGTTGGAGCGCACCTCGTCGGCCCCCGACACCTCCGTCCCGCCGAACACGTGCGGGTGGCGGCGGGTCATCTTGTCGATGATGGCGTCGGCGACGTCGTCCACCGTGAACCGCGCCGGGTCGCCCTCGGGGCGCTCGGCGGCGATCGCCGCGTGGAAGACCACCTGCAGCAGCACGTCGCCCAGTTCCTCGCGCAGCAGCGCGGCGTCGCCGCCCTCGATGGTCTCCAGGGTCTCGTAGGCCTCCTGGAGCAGGTACTTGGCCAGCGACTCGTGGGTCTGGGACCGGTCCCACGGGCATTCCCGCCGCAGGGTGTCCATCACCTCGACCAGGCGCAGCAGCCGGTGCCCGCGGGTGCCGTCTCCGGTGGCGTCCACACCTCTCCCCTTCCTGTCCTTCGTCTCAGCCCTCGTTGTCGGGCAGCCAGCCGCCCTCGCGCAGGGCCGCCATCACCCGGGCCACGGACTCCTCCGGGGCCATCCCCACGGTGTCCACCACCAGGTCGGCGTCGTCGGGCTCCTCGTAGGGGTCGGAGATCCCGGTGAACTCGGGGATCTCACCCGCCCGCGCCTTGGCGTACAGGCCCTTGCGGTCCCGGGCCTCGCACACCTCCAGCGGTGTGGCCACGTACACCAGGAAGAGGTCGCCGAACTCCTCCACCATCGCGCGCACCTCGGCCCGGCCAGCGGCGTAGGGGGCGATCGGCGCGCACACCGTGACCCCGCCGTGCCGGGTGATCTCCGAGGCCACGTATCCGATACGGCGGATGTTCAGCTCCCGGTCGGCGCGGGAGAACGTCAGCCCGCTGGAGAGCATGCGCCGCACCACGTCGCCGTCGAGCAGGGTCACCGACCGGCCCGTCCGGCGGATGCCGTCGCACACGCCCCGGGCGATCGTGGACTTGCCCGATCCCGACAGGCCCGTGAAGAACACGGTCAGCCCCCGGCGGGTCCGGGCCGGGCGCAGCCTGGCCAGCTCCGCGGCCACCCGGGCGGGGGTGAACCACGAGGGCAGCTCGCGCCCGTGCGCCAGCTCCGTCTCCACCTGGGCGTCGGTGAGCTCGGCGCGGGCCCGGGCCGGGTCCACCCAGGTGAGCGGCAGCCACAGGCCCTCGTCCGAGGAGTAGCGCCAGGGTTCGGGGTCCAGCACGGTCAGCGGCGGCCTCTGGGCCATCACCCGCTCCACGTCGGGGCCCCCGCCGTCGGTCACCGCCAGCATGTGGGTGGCGCCGTAGGCTGCGGCCACGTGCGCGGCCAGGGCCACCTCGCGCGGCCCCCAGGTTCCGCCCAGCGCGCCCCGCGAGCGGTGTGCCGCCCGGGGCAGCGTGCACACCGCGAAGGAGGTCCGCGCGGGCAGCAGGGGCTCGGCGGCCAGCACCGCCGTGGCCATGCCCTCGTCCTCCAGGCCGGTGTCGATGATCACCAGCACCTCGGCGCGGCCCCCGTCGCCGTGGCTGGCGCCCAGCTCGTCGGCCTCCGAGCGGATCTGGTGCAGCACCCGGTGGTGCAGCGGCCGGTCGGTGACCACCGCGAGCAGCGGCCGACCGCCGGGCTCCAGCTCGCGCTGGGCGCGCACCTCCGCCGGAGAGGGGCGCAGCTCGCGCAGCACCCCGTAGGTCGGCGGGCGCAGCAGGGTGACCACGCCGGCCAGGCGGTAACCGCCCCGCTCGTCGCGCCAGTTCTCGGTCACCGACAGCCCGGCCAGCGGGGCGCCCTCGGGGTCGGTGAGGGTCAGGTGGTCGGCGCCGGAGAGCTCCTCGGGCACCTCCAGGGTGACCGGAACCGGCCACGGGCGCCCGTCGGGCAGGCGGGCGTCCCGGGCCACGGACTCCGCCTCCTCCCGGGTCATGAAACCGGGCAGCGGGTAGGAGCCGTTGAGGATCAGTTCCAGGTGGGCCAGTCCGTCCGGCCCCGGGGTGAAGACCGGGGCCTCCGGCCGCCCGACGCCGCCGAGCGTCCCGCTCCCACGCCTGTTGGCACTTACCACGCGGTTCCTCTCCTCCGGATCGGGGAAACGCCCCTAGCGTATGCCCGGCCCGCGAAGGGCCCTCGCCCAGCACCGACCGGGACGGAATAGGGGCAGTTCAGAGGAGGTTCTACCCGATGCGCGCCGCCGCCCGCACCGGTCCCGGGACGCGGGCGGCACGAGGCAGCTTCGTGCCGCCGGTTGTCCACACCCCACCCGCGCGGCGCCGCAGGACTCGATAGTCTGAAGGTGCCGGGCGTCCACTTCTTCCGCAGCCGCCTTTCCACCGCGCGGGCCGCGACCACCACCGCCTGATCCGGACCACTTCCACTTTCTGGTGCTATGAGCCTCATTGGACTTCTCGCCGACGTCTCCAGGGACCCGGCGCTGCACAGCGCGATCGAGACCGCCCGCGGCGGCCACGATCCCCGTCTCGACCTCGTCGCCCCCGCGGCGCTGCGCCCCTTCATGGTGGGGGCGCTGGCCGCGGACGCGCCGGTGGGCGCGCAGCGCCCCGTGCTGGCCGTCACCGCCACCGAGCGCGAGGCCTCCGACCTGGCCGACGCGCTGAGCTCCCTGCTGCCCGAGGACTCGGTGGCGCTCTTCCCCGCCTGGGAGACGCTGCCGCACGAGCGCCTCTCCCCCCGCTCGGACACCGTCGGCCAGCGGCTAGCCGTACTGCGCCGTCTGGCCCACCCCGACCCCGCCGACCCCCTGACCACCCCGCTGCGGGTGGTCGTGGCCCCGGTGCGCAGCGTCCTGCAGCCGCTGGTGGCCGGACTGGGCGACCTGGAGCCGGTACGCATCCGCCCCGGCGACGAGGTCGCGCTGGAGAGCGTGGTCACCGACCTGGCCAACGCCGGCTACGCCCGGGTGGACCTGGTCGAGAAGCGCGGCGACATGGCCGTGCGCGGCGGCATCCTGGACGTCTTCCCGCCCACCGAGGAGCACCCGCTGCGGCTGGAGTTCTGGGGCGACACCGTCGAGGACATCCGCTACTTCCAGGTCGCCGACCAACGCTCCATCGAACCCCTCGGCGACGGGGAGGACGGAGCGCGCGCCAACGCCGCCTCCGGGCTGTTCGCGCCGCCCTGCCGGGAGCTGCTGCTCACCGACACCGTGCGCACGCGCGCCCGGGCCCTGGCCCAGGAGCACCCCTCCCTGGCCGAGGTCCTCACCAAGATCGCCGACGGCGTGGCCGTGGAGGGCATGGAGGCCTTCGCTCCGGTGCTCGCCGACGGCATGGAGCCCTTCCTCACCTACCTGCCCGAGGGCGCGATGGTGGTGGGCTGCGACCCCGAGCGCATCCGCACCCGCGCCGTGGAGCTGGAGGCCACCAGCGCCGAGTTCCTCGACGCCTCCTGGATCAACGCCGCCTCCGGCGGCGAGGCGCCCATCGACCTGGGCGGGTCCGCCTACATGTCCATCGCCGACCTGCGCTCCACCGCCGCGGAGCTGGGTCTGCCCTGGTGGGGGCTGACCCCGTTCACTCCGGGCGAGGACGGCACCGCCGAGGAGGACGACGCCGTCGTCGTGGGCGCGGTCGCCGCCGACTCCTACCGGGGCGACACCGAGCGGGCCCTGGCCGACATCAAGGGGTGGCTGCACGACAACTGGAGCGTCGTGCTGGTCACCCAGGGGCACGGACCCGCGGAGCGCCTGGTGGCGATGCTGCGCGACGCCGGGCTGGGCGCCTCACTCGTCACCGACCTGGCCGAACCGCCCCGGGAGGCGGTGGCCACGGTCACCACAGGACTGGTCGACCACGGCTTCCTGCTGCGTTCGGTGCGCACGGTGGTGCTCACCGAGACCGACCTGGCCGGACAGAAGTCCTCCACCCGCGACATGCGCCGGATGCCCAGCAGGCGGCGCGGCGCGGTCGACCCGCTGCAGCTCAAGCCGGGCGACTACGTCGTCCACGAGCAGCACGGCGTGGGCCGCTACCTGGAGATGGTCAGCCGCCAGGTACAGGGCGCCACCCGCGAGTACCTGCTCATCGAGTACGCGCCCTCCAAGCGCGGCCAGCCCGGCGACCGCCTGTTCGTGCCCACCGAGCAGCTGGGCGAGGTCACCCGGTACGTGGGCGGCGAGGCCCCCACGCTGTCCAAGATGGGCGGCGCCGAGTGGAGCAAGGCCAAGAGCCGGGCCCGCAAGGTGGTCCGCGAGATCGCGGGCGACCTCATCCGCCTGTACTCGGCCCGGCAGGCCTCCCCCGGCCACGCCTTCGGCCCGGACACGCCCTGGCAGCGCGAGCTGGAGGACGCCTTCCCCTACGTGGAGACGCCCGACCAGCTGGCCGCCATCGACGAGGTCAAGAAGGACATGTCCAAGTCGGTGCCGATGGACCGGCTGATCTGCGGCGACGTGGGCTACGGCAAGACCGAGGTGGCGGTGCGGGCCGCGTTCAAGGCGGTCCAGGACGGCAAGCAGGTCGCCCTGCTGGTGCCCACCACGCTGCTGGTGCAGCAGCACCTGTCCACCTTCACCGAGCGCTACGCCTCCTTTCCCGTCACGGTCAAGCCGATGTCGCGCTTCCAGACCGACAGCGAGGTGGAGGCCACCCGCGAGGGGCTGCGCAACGGCGAGGTGGACGTGGTCATCGGCACGCACCGGCTGCTGTCCGCCGAGACCCGTTTCAAGGACCTGGGCCTGGTCATCATCGACGAGGAGCAGCGCTTCGGCGTCGAGCACAAGGAGGCGCTCAAGCGGCTGCGCACCCAGGTGGACGTGCTGGCCATGTCGGCCACACCCATCCCGCGCACCCTGGAGATGGGCCTGACCGGCATCCGCGAGATGACCACGATCCTCACCCCGCCCGAGGAGCGCCACCCGGTGCTCACCTTCGTGGGGCCCTACGAGGACAAGCAGATCACCGCCGCGATCCGCCGCGAGCTGATGCGCGAGGGACAGGTCTTCTTCGTGCACAACCGGGTGGCCTCCATCGACAAGGTGGCGGCCAACATCAAGCGCCTGGTGCCCGAGGCCAGGGTGGCCTACGCGCACGGCCAGATGAACGAGCAGCAGCTCGAGAAGGTGATGGTCGACTTCTGGGAGAAGAACTTCGACGTGCTGGTCTCCACGACCATCGTCGAGTCCGGCCTGGACGTGCCCAACGCCAACACCCTGATCATCGACCGCGCCGACACCTACGGGCTCTCCCAGCTGCACCAGCTGCGCGGCCGGGTGGGACGCGGGCGCGAGCGCGCCTACGCCTACTTCCTGTACCCGCCGGAGAAGCCGCTGACCGAGACCGCCTACGAGCGGCTGGCCACCGTGGCCCAGCACACCGAGACCGGCGCGGGCATGTACGTGGCGATGAAGGACCTGGAGATCCGCGGCGCGGGCAACATCCTGGGCGCGGAGCAGTCCGGCACCATCGCCGGCGTGGGCTTCGACCTGTACGTGCGCATGGTGGGCGAGGCCGTGGCCGAGCTCAAGGGCGACCCGGACGCCACCGAGGAGGTCGAGACCAAGGTCGAACTCCCCATCAACGCGCACATCCCGCACGACTACGTGCCCGGGGAGCGGCTGCGGTTGCAGTCCTACAAGCGCATCGCCAGCGTCACCAGTGAGGAGGACGTCCTCGCCGCCTACGAGGAGCTCACCGACCGGTACGGCACCCCGCCCGAGCCGGTGGACAACCTCATGGCGGTGGCCCGGTTCCGGGTGCTGGCCAAGTCGGCGGGGCTCACCGACGTGGTGATGCAGGGCAACCAGATCCGCTTCGCGCCGGTGGAGCTGCGCGAGTCGCAGGAGCTGCGACTGCGGCGGCTGTACCCCAAGTCGATCCACAAGGAGGCGGCGCGGACCCTGCTGGTGCCTGTGCCCAAGTCCGGTGGCCTGGGCGGCAAGCCGCTGCGCGACCTGGAACTGCTCAAGTGGTGCACCGACCTGGTCAACGCCGTCTTCGAGCCCCACCGGCGCCGGTCGGCTCCCAAGGAGAGCTGAGTACGGCGGATTGGGCAGGGCGACCTGAGCCCGGCGGGCTCCCCGGCCCCGGGGCCGGGGAGCCCGAGGAGCGGGGCCGCCACCGGGGAGCGGTCGGGAGCGCGGTCAGGACTTGGGCGCGTCGAGCTCCTCGGAGTCGGCCTCGTAGGTGATCCCGTACATCTCCTCGGACTCCTCGTCCCCGGCGGAGCGGCGACGCCACCAGCGGCCGTCCTCGGCGGCCCGGCGCGCCCTGCGCTCCTCGCGCCGACGCGCACGCAGTTCCCTGCGGGTCCTCCTGCGCCCGGCCTGGTCGGAAGCGCCCTCCACCGCCGGTTCCCCGGCCCGGTGCCCCCGTTCCGGCTGCTTCCGGCGGTCCGACTGCTCCGGAGGGTCCGGCTGGTCCCGGTGGTCCGTGTCCCTGTCCTCCCGGCGGCGCAGCGGCGTGACCGTGGCCAGCCCCTCTCCGACCGGCACGTCCGGCGGCAGATCCACCACCGGCTCGCCTTTCACCGCGGGCTCGGTGCGCGCGGCCTCCCCGGTGTCCGAAGCGGCCCCGGAGGCGGCTCCGCGCTCGGCCTCCGCTCCGGCCTTCGGCTTCCTGGCGCCCGCGGGCCCGGCCACCGCCTTGGCCCCGGCCGAGGACTCAGGGCCGTCCTCGGGCCCCCTCGAAGCAGACCGCTCCACCGGAGCCAGCTTGCGCGTGTACCACCAGTTCGCCACCCACGCGGCGACGGCGGCGGCCACGCCCACCTCCAGGGCGCAGACCAGTCCCACCTGCCACGCGGACGCGCCCACCTCGCTCAACCGCTCCCCGCCGAGCGGGCCTCCGGCCACCTCGGCCAGCGCCGCGCACACCATGCCCGTGGTCACCCCGCACACGAAGCCCCACAGGGGCGCGGCCTCGCTGACCACGTCGGGGGCGCTGCGCTGGGTCAGCACACCGCCCACCGCCCCCGCGACGAAGGGCACCGCCAGTGCCACCAGGGACAGCGCCGGGGCGGCCCCGTTGTCGGGGATCGCGGCCAGCATCGGCAGCATCGGCACGGCGCCCACCGACACGCCCGTGGGCGCCACGACGGTCCCGGTCCCGATCGCGAACCCGGGACCCAGCGCGTAGCACACGGCGAACACCACGGCGTTGGGCAGATAGGCCAACTGGACGACCACCAGCAGTGCGCCGCCCACCAGTCCCGGGGCCAGCACCCGGGTCGTCTCCACCACCTCGGGAAGACTCACCGCCAGCGCCACCAGGAACAGCACCAGACCGCCCAGCAGCAGTGTTCCGGTGGAGACGAGCATCCCCACCAGCAGGGACCTGGACCGGGCGGGCATCAGCCGCAGCAGGGCCCGCGCGGCCACGCCCTTGTCCCGCATGAGCTGGCGCAGCACCCCCAGGCCACCGGCCAGGAAGGCGATCACGAAGCCCATGACCAGCGCGCGCGGCATACTCGGTTCCACGGCCTCGGTACGGGCCAGCAGGGCCAGGGTGCCCGCGATCGCCGCGTAGGGCCCGGCGATCGCCAGCGCCGCGCGGTACACGTACCGCAGGCGGGGGATGTGGCAGGAGCGGGCCAGCCACCGCCCCGACCGGTACAGCAGCAGCCCCGGCAACAGGACCAGCCCCAGTGGCAGCAGCGCGATCTGACCGTCGGGGACGGAGAAGGAGACGTGGTGGCCCACCAGCCAGGCCAGCACCGCGCCCTGGAGGATGTCGACGATCTCCTCGCCGAAGGCGGCGTGCGGCGCGGCCACCCAGCCGATGATGGTCAGGGTGATGATCACCGCCAGCCCCAGGCCCGCGGCCGTGGCCGCGGCGAGCCCGCCCGTGGCGTAGAGGGGCCTGGGGGCGTCGACCTCGACCTCGGCGGGGGTTTCGTCGGTGGCGGAGGTCACCGCGGCACCGGCCCGCGGGCGCTTGCGGTCGGGGGGAGGTCCTGGCGTACTCACCCGACTTATGCTGCCAGGGACCGGAATGCTCCGTGGTATCCCGGCCGCGCGTGTCGCGGCCGGGGCGGGACACCGCCGCGGGGAAGGGGGAACCGTACGGCCGCGCCCGCCGTCCTACCCTGTGATCCCGGCTCCGCCCCCGCCTGAAATGGAACCCGCATGGCTGGTTACCGCCTCTCCGACGACGAACGCGACCAGGCGCTGGCACGGCTGCGGAGAGCGCTGGAGGAAGGCCGTCTGGACTTCGAGGAGCACGAGGCGCGGTCGAACGCGGCGCTGCGCGCCGTCACCGACCAGGACCTGGTACCGCTCTTCGAGGACCTGCCCCCGGAGTCCTCCGGTGCCGCACCGGTCCCGGCACCCGAGGCGACCCCCGAGGGGTCTCCGGAAAGCGAACACCTCAAACACCACAGGCAACACAGACACCGGGCCCCGCACCCGGGCGCCCTGCTCGGCTGGGGCGGCTTCCTGTTCTTCGTGTGGGGGGTGCCGGCGATCATGTCCGGCAGTGCGACCGCCATCGCGGTCTTCCTGGGGTTCTTCCTGCTGCTCGTGGGACCCGGCCTCATCGCGGCCCTGACCCGCGGACGAGGCGAGGGCGGTCCCAGGAAGATCAGCGGATGAGGAAGGCCCCGTCCCGCCGCTACGACGGTGGGACGAGGCCTTCACACCAGGCTGGAACAGCGGGCTAGAACAGCTCGCGCACCAGCTGGGCGGTTTCGCTGGGGGTCTTGCCGACCTTGACGCCGACGGCCTCCAGAGCCTCCTTCTTCGCGGCGGCCGTGCCCGAGGAACCCGACACGATCGCGCCCGCGTGCCCCATCGTCTTGCCCT
>NZ_VWVV01000024.1 GCF_009830945.1 Nocardiopsis sp. FR4
GCGAGTACTACGACGAAACCCACCTGGCCATCGCCGGCCTGGTCTCCGACCGCACAGCTATGCGGTAATCACCCACCAGCCGACTCGCTGGGCCAGCACGCCCCAACCTCAATCGCGCACCACGTCGATAGTCTCCGGAACATGGGTAGACCCGCGCGCTTCAGTACCGAGCTCCTGGTCGGCACCGCCACCGCCCTGGCCGCCGAGGGCGGACCGGCCGCGGTGACCATGGCGGCCGTGGCCCGCGGGGCCGGGGCGCCCAGCGGTTCGCTGTACCACCGCTTCCCGGGGCGGCCCGCGCTGCTGGCCGCGGTGTGGCTGCACGCGCTGGAGGACTTCCAGGCCGGGTGCCGCGAGGCGCTGTCCGCCGAACCGGCGCTGGAGGCGGCCGTGGGCACCGCCCGCCACGTGGTGGCCTGGAGCCGCGCCCGCCCCGACCTGGCGCGGGTGCTGCTGTACCGGCCGACCGAGTTCGACTCCCCGCACTGGCCCGAGGCGGACCGCTCCCGGATGAGCGCGGCCAACGCCGGGGTCGGCGGGCTGCTGGCCCGGGTGGCGCTCGCCCTGCGCGAGCCGGGCGAGGAGGAGGCGCGGGCGCGTGAGCGGGTGCGCCTGGCCGTGGTCGACCTCCCGCTGTCCCTGGTGCGGCGCCACCTCCTGGGGGGCGGGGGCGTCCCGGAGGACGCGGAGGCCCTGGCCGCCGAGTCCGCCCGCCGCCTGCTTCAGCCCCCGTCGGCGCCCGGGGGCGCCGAACCCCCTTCCGGGTGCGCGGGCGACGGCCCCGGAGCGTCGTCGGACCCGCCGTCGGGACTGAGGAAGTAGGCGCCCAGCGCACCCGCCAGGGAGGCGAACACGACCACCGAGTAGACGGCGAGCGCCACCTCCAGGATCCGCGCGAAGGTGTCGTCGGCGCTCAGCGGCTGCCCCGAGACGGTCGTCAGCGCGGCCGCGTGCAGAGCCGTGGCGTAGTCGCCGTAGGAGCCCAGGATGTAGAGCAGCTGGCTGGAGCCCAGCACCACGATGGCGGTGACCACCGCCAGCCAGGCGATGCGTCCTGAGAGCAGGCGAGAGGCCGAACGCGATCCACGGACCGCGGCCGAGAGCACCCCGCCGATCCGGGCGGTGCGCAGCAGGACGAAGGCCCGCGCGAAGCGCAGGAAGGGCAGGGCGAGGAAGAGCAGCTGCCACCAGTTGCGCCTCCAGAAGAGGCGCTGGTCGCGCGCGACGTAGGCGCGCAGCGCGAACTCGGCCACGAAGAGCAGCCACAGCAGCCAGCCCAGCCAGGTCAGCGCGGTGACCAGCACGGGCGTCGTGGCCAGGGCCTGGCCGAGAACCACGAGGACGAAGGCGAGGCCGAGCGCGCCCATCGGCTTGTCCAGCCAGCGGGCCAGCGTCTCGGCCGCCTCCAGGCCCCGCCGTGTCCCACCCGGTTCCCCGGTTCCGGTCGGTGTGCTCATGGCACGGCCACTACCCGGAGTACGGGCAGGCCACCGGCGCGAGGGGGCGGGCGCGGGGAACGGGTCCCGCGCCCGCCCCTGGTCAGCGCACCGGAAGACCGGTGACGGCGCGGCCGATGATCAGCCTCTGGATCTCGCTGGCGCCCTCGAAGATGGTGAAGATCGTGGCGTCGCGGTGCCACCGCTCCACGGGGTAGTCGCGCGTGTACCCGTTGCCGCCGAGGATGCGCACGGCGTTCTGGGTGACGAAGGTGGCGGTCTCGCTGGCGAAGAGCTTGCTCATCGAGCCCTGCGCGTTGTCGAAGTCCTTGTCGTTGCGCGCCATCCACGCCGCGCGCCACACCAGCAGCCGGGCGGCGTCGATGCGGGTGGCCATCTCGGCCAGGGTGAAGGCCACGCCCTGGTTCTCGCCGATGGGACGACCGAACTGCTCGCGCTGGGTGGAGTAGTCGCGGGCGTACTCGTAGGCGGCGCGGGCGCAGCCCACGGCCATGGCGCCCACGGTCGGCCGGGAGGCCTCGAAGGTCTTCATCGCCGCCTGGCCCTTGGAGCGCCGGCCCTCGCGGGCGCGGGCCAGGCGCTCGTCGAGCTTCTCCTTGCCGCCGAGCAGGCAGGAACCGGGCAGGCGCACGTCGTCCAGGACCACCTCGGCGGTGTGCGAGGCGCGGATGCCGTGCTTGGCGAACTTCTGCCCCTGGCTCAGACCCGGCGTGCGGGGCGGCACGATGAAGGTGGCCTGGCCGCGCGCGCCCAGTTCCGGCTCCACGGAGGCGACCACCACGTGGATGTCGGCGATGCCGCCGTTGGTCGCCCACGTCTTGGTGCCGTTGAGCACCCACTCGTCCCTGGCCTGGTCGTAGACGGCGCGGGTCCGGATGGCCGAGACGTCACTGCCCGCGTCGGGCTCGGAGGAGCAGAACGCGGCCAGCCGGATGTCGTCGGGGGTGCCGAACATCTGCGGCGTCCACTCCAGCAGCTGCTCCTGGGTGCCGTTGGCGGCCACCGACACCGCGGCCAGACCGGTGCCGGTGATGGCCAGGGCGATGCCGGGGTCGCCCCAGTACAGCTCCTCGAAGGCGACGGGGATGCCGATACCGCTGGGCTCCAGCCACTGGTTGGCGAAGAAGTCGAGGGAGTACAGGCCGATCTTGGCGGCCTCCTGGATGATCGGCCAGGGGGTCTCCTCCCGTTCGTCCCACTCGGCGGCGGCGGGGCGGATGACGTCGGCGGCGAACCCGTGCGTCCAGTCCCGGACCTCGCGGACGTCCTCACTCGGTTCCAGGCTGAAGGCGGGCGCGGGGGCCTCACTCATGCGCTTACATCCTTTGTCGGACCCTCCGGGGCGGAGGGGCGGCCAGTGCTGTTACCAACGGTAACAGCAAGGGCTTCCCCGCCACAACGCCGGCGGGGGCCGGAGCGGGCCCCGGCCCCCGAGCCTCAGTCCAGGGCATGCTTCTCCAGGAAGGTGTAGACGTCGTGCTCGTCCACGCCCGGGAAGGTGCCCGAGGGCAGCGCCGAGAGCACGTGCGAGTGCGCGCGGGCCGAGGGCCACACGTTGCCCTCCCAGCGCGCGGCCAGGTCGGCCGGCGGGCGCACGCAGCACTCGCCGCTGGGGCAGTTGGACTTGGTGCGGTTGGTGGTCTCGCGCCCCCGGAACCAGCGCGACTCCTTGTAGGGCACGCCCAGCGTGATCGCGAAGTTGCGCTCCCGGCTGGGGTCCACGTGCGCCACGCACCAGTGCGTGCCGTTGGGCTTGTCGGTGTACTGGTAGTAGATCGAGTAGCGGTCGGGCGAGGCGAAGACCTGGCGCCCCGACCACTGGCGGCACATCCGCTGGCCCTCGATGGCGCCGGTGTCGTCGGTGGGGAAGACCAGCCCGTCGTTCTCGTAGGCCTTGTAGATGATCCCGGTCTCGTCGTTGCGGATGAAGTGGCAGACCAGGTCCAGGTGGCGGTGGGCCAGGTTGGTGAACCGGTGCGCGGCCATCTCGTAGGAGACCGAGTACACGTCGCGCAGGTCCTCCACGGACAGGTCGCGCGCCTGCTTGGCCTCCTGCAGGTAACGCACGGCGGTGCTCTCGGGGATGAGGACGGCGGCGGCGAAGTAGTTGGCCTCCACCCGCTGGCGCAGGAAGTCGCCGAAGTCGCGCGGCTGGCTGTGGCCCAGCACCACGTGCCCCAGGGTCTGCAGCAGGATCGTGCGGGGGCTGTGCATGCCCAGCGTGGTCTCGCGCTTGAGGTAGATGCGCCGGTTGACGTGGTCGGTCAGGGAGCGCACCGAGCGGGGCAGGTCCTGCACGTACCTGAGCGAGAAGCCGTGGTGGGTGGCGATCGCGAGGATCTGCCCCTGGGACAGGGCCCCCGCGGTGTAGTTGACGGCGTTCAGGGTCTCGGCCGCGGCCTTCTCGATGTGCTCGAAGTAGTTGCCGCGCTCGCGCATCTGGCGGCGCAGGTCGGCGTTGGCCCGGCGGGCCTCCTCGGGGGTGGCCGTGGGCTTGGCGTGCCGCCGCTTGAGTTCCTCGTACAGGCCAACGATGTGTTCGAGCACGTCGTTGGGGACCCGCTTGCCCACCTTCAGGTGCGGCAGGTTCAGGTCCTGGTACAGGGGGTCGCGCTGGGCCTCCTCCACGGCGATCTCCAGCTGTGCGCGGCGGCTCGGGGGCTGCTTGGACAGCAGTTCCTCCACCGAGACACCGAGGGCGGAGGCCAGGGAGGTCAGGAGGGAGAGCTTGGGCTCGCGCTTGCCGTTCTCCAGGAGGGAGAGCTGGGAGGGGGCCCTACCAACGCGTTCGCCCAGGTCGGAGAGGGTGAGGCCGCGTGCGCGCCGCAGATGGCGGAGCCGCTGACCAAAGGTGACGAGATCTAGGTCACCTGTCAAAGACGGTATTTCTTCAGTACCAAAGTACGCCATGGGTTCATGTTACGGAAAGAATCGTTGTTCTTCGCACGATTTCCGGTGGAAAACCCTTGGAACTTCCTCAAGAATTCTAGTTACCGGCGGGGAACATACCGCCCGGGGCTCACCCCCTGGCCCCGGCAGGACCCCCTCGACCGGTGCGAACACCTTGGGGACTACACGTAAGGCGGGATCGAACATGGGCACCAGCGCTCGACGACAGGAAGCCAGCGCCGCACTCCAGCGCGACTGGGAGACCAACCCCCGGTGGGCCGGTATCGAGCGCACCTACTCCGCCGACGACGTGGTCAAGCTCCGCGGTTCGGTCACCGAGGAGCACACCCTGGCCCGTCGCGGCGCCGAGCGCCTCTGGGACCTGCTCCACACCGAGGACTACGTCAACAGCCTCGGCGCCCTCACCGGCAACCAGGCGGTCCAGCAGGTCCGCGCCGGCCTGAAGGCCATCTACCTCTCCGGGTGGCAGGTCGCGGCCGACGCCAACCTCTCCGGCAACACCTACCCGGACCAGAGCCTGTACCCGGCCAACTCGGTCCCGGCCGTGGTCCGCCGGATCAACAACGCGCTCCTGCGCGCCGACCAGATCACCTGGGCCGAGGGCGACGACAGCGCCCCCGAGTGGCTCGCCCCGATCGTGGCCGACGCCGAGGCCGGCTTCGGCGGCGTCCTCAACGCCTACGAGCTGATGCGCGGCATGATCGCCGCGGGCGCGGCCGGTGTGCACTGGGAGGACCAGCTGGCCTCCGAGAAGAAGTGCGGCCACCTGGGCGGCAAGGTCCTCATCCCCACCGGCCAGCACGTCAAGACCCTGAACGCCGCCCGCCTGGCCGCGGACGTCGCCGGTGTCCCGTCCCTGGTCATCGCGCGGACCGACGCCCAGGCCGCGACCCTGATCACCAGCGACATCGACGAGCGCGACCAGCCCTTCATCACGGGTGAGCGCACCGGCGAGGGCTTCTACCGCTTCCGCAACGGCGTCGAGGCCTGCGTGGCCCGCGGCCTGGCCTACGCCCCGCACTCGGACCTGCTGTGGATGGAGACCGCGACCCCGGACCTGGAGGTCGCCCGCCAGTTCGCCGAGCGCATCAAGGCCGAGTACCCGGACCAGATGCTGGCCTACAACTGCTCGCCGTCCTTCAACTGGAAGCGCCACCTGGACGACGCGACCATCGCCAAGTTCCAGCGCGAGCTGGGCCACATGGGCTACAAGTTCCAGTTCATCACCCTGGCGGGCTTCCACTCGCTCAACTACTCGATGTTCAACCTGGCCAAGGGCTACGCCCGGAACGGGATGACCTCGTACGTCGAGCTGCAGGAGGCCGAGTTCGCGGCCGAGGCCAACGGCTACACCGCGACCCGCCACCAGCGCGAGGTCGGCACCGGCTACTTCGACGCCATCAGCACGACCATCTCCCCCGAGGCCAGCACCACGGCTCTCACCGGCTCCACCGAGGAAGACCAGTTCTCAGCGGCTCACTGACTCTGGTCTTCGTTCCCAGGAGGCCGTCCCTCCCCGCTTTCGTGGCTGGGGCGGGGCGGGACGGCCTCCACCCCCTAGCCGTCGGCCATGCGCGCTCCGTGTCACACGCGCATGGCCGGCGGCTTTTCCCATGCCCGAAACCCTGTCACAGGAGCTGTACCACGCGCCTTCCCCTCCCGCGGGAATCAAACAGCGCTGACTGGCCGCATGAGGCCAGATCGCCCCCCGTGTGCCCCTGGTCACCGCCGCTTCCGGCGTCTAAGGTGGTTCGCGTATGGGTCACGAATAAGTAACACCCGCTGCACGCCCCGCCCGGTCCCGAGCCGGGCGGAAACGCCTCGTGGGCGGGTCGCGGCCCCAGGCGCACATCCCCGAACCGATGGAGTCAGCAGTGAGGCTTGAGGACATCAGCAAGGAGACCCTGACCACCGTCCGCCGAGTGCTCGCGGGTGGGGCGATCGCCGCCGTCGCCGTGTTCGGCGCCGCGGCCTGCGAGGACACCGCCGTGGACGCTCCCGAGGTGGAGGAGCCCGGCATGGAGGGCGAGGACGGCATGGAGGGAGGGGAGGGCGAAGAGGACGACGAGTAGTCGCCTCCGCCCCCTTCTCCGGACGACGCGCCCCGGGCGGCGGACACCGCCGCCCGGGGCGCGTTCCGTGCGTCGCTCCCCCTGGTCACACGCCTCGCCGGGCGGCGCGTACCCTGCAAGGCGTGACCGACAAGACCCACCCGCCGCGCGCCGAGCGGCACGCGGGACCGCCGCCCCCGCCCGCTCCGACCGCCGACCGGCGCCTGCTGCGCTGGGAGGTCCTGTGCGTGCTAGCCCTGTCCCTGGGCGCCGCCGCGGTCTCGGCGACCATCTCCTTCGTCGGCGTGCTCACCGCTCCCGAGTCCCTGGCCGAGCACACCGCCAGCCTGGTGCGGCCCCGGGCCCGGGAGCGCCCCTGGCTCGACCTGTCCTGGCAGCTGTACGCGGTGGCCACGGCCCTGGTCCCGGTGCTGCTGGTGGCCTACCTGCTGCGCCGCTCGGGTGAGTCCGCGCGCACGATCGGCTTCGACGTGCGCCGCCCCGGCCTGGACCTGGGCGGCGGCGCGGCCCTGGCCGCGCTCGTCGGCGCGGGCGGCCTCGTGGTGTACGTGGTCTCCTGGCGGCTGGGCCTGACGGTCACCATCGCCCCCAGCACCCTGGAGGGCAACTGGTGGGACGTACCCGTCCTGGTGCTCCAGGCCGCCAAGAACGGCGTCCTGGAGGAGGTGATCGTGGTCGGCTACCTGCTGCACCGCCTGGGACAGCTGGGGTGGGCCCCCTGGAAGGCGGTGCTGGCCAGTTCGGTGCTGCGCGCCTTCTACCACCTCTACCAGGGCGTGGGGATGTTCTTCGGCAACCTGGTGATGGGCCTGGTCTTCGGCTGGTTCTACCTGCGCTACGGGCGCGTGATGCCCCTGGTGGTGGCGCACACGGTCATCGACGTCGTGGCCTTCGTGGGCTCGGTCCACCTCATCGGCCGTCTGGACTGGCTGCCGGTGTGAGGCCCCGCTCGGCGAGTACGTCCTCCAGGTAACGGGGGCGGCCCAGCAGCAGGCCCACGCCCAGGTTCACCACGACCAGCGCCGCCAGCAGCAGCAGGGGCGCGTGCCAGCCGCCGCTCACCTCGTGCAGCAGGCCGAAGAGGAAGGGTCCGGAGCCGCCCATGAGGTAGCCCAGGCTCTGCCCGCAGGCGGACAGGGCGGCGGTCCCGGCCCCGGTGCGGGTGCGCAGCGCGAAGGCGGTCAGCGCGAAGACGAAGGAGCCCATGCCCACGCCCACGAAGGTGGTCCAGACCCACACGCCCGACAGAGGCGCGAACCACAACCCGACCAGGCCCGCCAGGTAGAAGGCGGCGAACCCCGCCACGAAGGGGCGCTGGTCGCCGGTGCGGGTCAGCAGCGTGGGCAGCAGCAGGGACATGGGGATGCCCAGGACGGTCAGGTAGGACAGCGCCAGACCCGCGGTCTGGGCGTCCATGCCCTGGTCGCGGAGCATCTGGGCGTACCAGCCGAACATGATGTAGGCGACCGAGGACTGGGTGCCGAAGTACAGCAGGCACTGCCAGCCCAGCCCGGTGGAGAGCACCTGGCGGAAGCCCAGGGCCCGGCCGGAACCGCCGCGTCCGGGCTCGTGGCGCAGCACCAGCAGCCAGGGGACGGCGGCGACGACGCCGAAGAGTGCGTAGGCGCCCAGGGCCGCGCGCCACTCGCCGGTGGACTGCTCCAGGGGCACGGTGGCCGCGGCGGCGATGGTGGTCCCCAGGGCCAGGGCGGTGGTGTACACCGTGGTCATCAGCCCCACGCGCTCCGGGAAGTGCTCCTTGACCAGGGCAGGCAGGATGACGTTGCCGACGGCGCCGCCGGACAGGGCCAAGGCGCTCAGGGCCAGGAAGGTCCAGGGCTCGGGGGCCACCGCCCGCGCGGCCAGGCCCGCGGTCAGGGCGGTCAGCGCGCAGAGGAGCAGACGGTGCTCGCCCAGGCGGCGGGCCAGGGCGGGGGCCAGGCCGCCGAAGAGCGCGAAGCACAGCACGGGCAGGGTGGTCAGGGCACCGGCGCCGACCGCGCTCATGCCCAGTCCGGCGGTGACCTCGTCCAGCACCGGGCCCACGCTCGTGATGGCGGTGCGCAGGTTGAGCGCCGCCAGGGCGATCCCGGCGGCGAGCAGCAGCAGGACCGTCCGCGGCGGGCGCGCGGCGGCGGGCGGGGCCGCGGGGGAACCGCTCGTCACGGAGGTGCGGGAGGCTGGTCCGACGCTCATGGAGACGACTTCCAGAGATTCATAGGATGACCCGATGTACTTCATGAGGATAACGCATTACCGTTCAAGGCCAATTCCCGACCGTAACTGGTCTAAGCTCCGGCCTTAACCGTTCCGTACCTGTGCGCTGGCCCTGTCATCCGGCGACCCGCCCCTAGGAGGTAAACGCGTGCCCCTCGCCTCGACACGCCGGACCGGTCTCGTGGACCAGGTCATCACCCAGTTAAGAGCCCAGATCGACTCCGGTGAGTGGGGCGTCGGCGACCGCATCCCCACCGAGTCCGAGCTCTCCGACCAGCTCGAGGTGGGACGCAACACCGTCCGGGAGGCCGTGCGCGCCCTCGCCCACGCGGGGCTGCTGGAGATCCGCCAGGGCGCGGGCACGTTCGTGCGCGCCTCCAGCGAGCTCGGGGGCGCGCTGCGCCGCCGCCTGGAGCGCTCCCGGCTGCGGGAGAACCTGGAGGTGCGCCGCGCGCTGGAGGTGGAGGCGGCCCGTTTGGCCGCCCTGCGCCACAGCGAGGAGGACATGGCCGACATCGACCGCGCCATGGCCCTGCGCGAGGCCGCCTGGCGCGAGCGCGACATGGGCGCGTTCGTGGAGGCGGACTTCACCTTCCACCGGGCGGTCGTCAACGCCACCCACAACACGCTACTCATCGACCTGTACGACGACATCGCCCAGGTGGTGTACGCGAGCATCGCCCACACGGCCTACGAGCAGAACGACGAGGCCACCGACCAGCCCTCGTCGGCCACCGACGGCGTGGACCACTCCAAGCTGACCGAGGCGATCCGCGAGGCCGACGCGGCCGGGGCCGCGCGCGAGGCCACCTGCTACATCGACGAGCTGCTGTCCCTGACCGAGGAGGACTGAGCGCCTCCCGCGCGCCGGGGCCCGGGGTCGCCCGAACGGTTCCTTCGGGCCCCGGTCACCGGCGGAGCGCGGCTCCGGGGCTCAGTCGCCCCGGCGGGACTCGCCCACGGCGGGGCGCGGTGCGACCCTCGGCCGGGCCCCGGGGTGCCCCTCGGCGCTGCGGGCCGCGGCCTCGCGCAGCGCCTCCAGGGTGCGCGAGCGCCCCGTCCCGGGGCGGCGGGAGCGCGCGTCGGTGCCGCCCTCCCAGCCCACGACCCGGGAGGGGTCCAGCCCGAGCAGGTCCAGGGTGCTCTCCCCGGCGTGGACGGCGTCGATGATCTCCCGCTCCCGGGAGACGCTGTCCAGGGTCCGGGCGATGATCGAGCTGACCTGCCCCCGGGGCAGGCACACCACACCGTCGTCGTCGGCCACGATCCAGTCACCGCGGCGCACCGGCAGGGGCGTGGGACCGCCCGCGGTCATGCTGATCTGGCGGCCGACCGAACCCCCCGCCTCGTGCCCGGCCTCGCGCACCGCGACACCGGCGCCGAACACGGGCAGTTCGCAGCGGACGATGGCGCCGATGTCGCGCACGCAGCCGTCCAGGACGATCCCCCTGACCCCGCGGGTGCTGGCGGCCACGGCGAGGATCTCGTCGACGTATCCGTACTCGGCCTCGCCCGCGACGTCGACCACCAGGGCGGATCCGGGGGGAGCCTGGGCCACGGCGACGTGGATGGCGAGGTTGTCCCCCGGTGTGCAGCGCACGGGGAAGGCGGTCGCCGCGAAGGCGGCCCCCGGCCAGACGGAGAACAGGTGCGTCCCGAACGGCCGTCCGCCGCAGCGCGCCAGCGCCGCCGTCCCCACCGCCGTCAACGTATCCTCAAGCGCCACGTCAGCCTCCCCACTCACACCCGCGCCCGGTGCGGCCGGTCCCGGACCGGCCCCTCCCTATACTCACCGGTAACTTAAGCGTGACGCAAGCCATAAGCGCTGCAAACACGTAAAAATGTTACCGCCGGTTACAGAGTCGGACGAAGAGCGGAGCCCCCGGCGCCCGAACCCGGACCGGAGCGGGGCCCGGGAACAACGCGGCCCGCTAACCGGAGATCCACTCCACCGGCCGCTCACCGCCCCGCCGCTCCTTGCGCACGGACAGGTGGTCCCAGCACTCCACGTAGCCCACACCCGGGGTCGAGCGCACCGCCTCCAGGGCCTCCACCAGCTGGCAGCGGTCCGGCGCGGTGAGGGCGCCGAGCACGTCGTAGCGGCCGAAACCGCTGGCCAGGAAGGCGACCCTGGGCATGTTGGCCAGCGCCGCGCCCAGCGCCTCGGCGTCGCCCCGACAGCGCAGGCCGAAGCCCAGCCGCTCGTTGGCGCCCACCGCCGCGGGCTCCACCAGCGCGGTCACGTGGACCACGCCGGAGTTGAGCAGGCGCACCACCCGGGAGCGGGCCGCGGCCTGCGACAGGCCCACCTGGCGCGCCAGGTCCGCGTAGGAGGACCGGCCGTCCCGGAGCAGCTGGCGGACCAGGCGCCAGTCCAGCGCGTCCAGTTCGATGTCGTGCAGCTCCCGCACGCTGCTGTGCTCGTCCTTGAACACGGCGTTGGCCCGGAAGACCTCCACCCCGTCCACACCGGGCAGCGAGCGCAGCTCGGACAGCTCCTTGGTGAGCGCGGCGTCGTCGGCCACCCGCACCTGGGCCACCGCGGGGAAGCGCCCCGCGCACTGGGCGGCGAAGGTCACGGCCTCGCGCTCGCCCAGCTCCTCCAGCAGCGGGCCCACCGGGCCGCTGACACGGAACGACACGTGGCCCAGGACGTCCATCCCGACCACCCCGGCGTGCAGTACACCGACGATCCTGATCGCCCCTGACTGCACGAGCTGGCGCACCCTGGCGCGCACGGCCGTCCTCGACAGGCCGACCCCGTCGGCCAGTGCCTGGAACGTCGCTCTGCCGTCCCCCTGCAGCGCGCGCATGAGCGCGGCGTCAACCGCATCGAGCACGATGGCTTGCCTTTCGTTCCCATGACGCCGCCCTTCCCCCGGACGGCGCCCCCTCCTGCGGCCAGATCATCGCAGCTGCGGCGCCCGTGCACTACTGATCGAGAAAGAAATCGGTTGATTCACCCCTTTGATTGGCCCGAAAGCATCGCCCAATGCCCCATCCACCACCTCCATGACACATAACAGACTTGTATAGAACATCCATCATCACTGAGTAGCCGTCTCCACAACTCTCGCAAAGCGCCACACTGTTCAGGCGGGTCCGCACGGCCCACCCGGAGGACTCCCCCGCCTCCGCAACGGCCGAACGCGCGCCCCGCCCAACGCGTCCGAGTAGACGGGTGCCGTCCGCTGGGGAACCGGAGAGGCCCTCTCGGACGTGTACCTAACAGGGGTTTCGGACACCGGCCACGGCCGCCGTCGGGCGACCATGGCGTGGACGACGACGAAGGACGGGGCGACCCGCCCCGCGGCTGGAGAGGAACCACCGGTGGCAGCGGAGGACGAACAGCGGGACGGGGCGCCCGCGCGCCCCAGTACGGGTCGGGCACTGCTGTGGACCGCGGCCTCGGTTCCCCTTCCGGGCCTGGCCCACCTGCGGATGCGGTACAGGCTGGGCGGGACGGTGATCCTGGGCGTGTACCTGTCCGCGATCCTGGCCGTACTCGTGTGGGGGTGGCGACTGGGCGCCGACGAGGCCGGGGCCATGACGGTGCTGGCCCGCATGGCCCTGCAGGACCAGTGGCTCCTGGGTGCCATGGGCGTGGTGTTCGCCGTGGCGGTGCTGTGGCTGACGGTGATCGTGCACTCGTGGGTCATCACCCGGCCTCCCGGTACCTCCCGGGGCGCACAGGCGCTGGGGGCGGTCGTGGTCGTGCTGCTGTGCGTGCCGGTCGCCGTGCCCTCGGCGCTGGCGCTGCACGGCGGCTACACCGCCTTCCAGACGCTCAACAACGTCTTCCACGCCGAGGACGACCCCCTCCAGCCCCCGCACGACAGCGCCGACCCCTGGAACGGCCAGGACCGGGTCAACGTGCTACTGATCGGTTCGGACTCGGCGGACAACCGCTACGGCGTGCGCACCGACACCATGATGGTCGCCAGCATGGACACCCACACCGGGGACACGGTGCTGGTGGGGCTGCCCCGCAACATGGAGAACGCCCGCTTCCCCGAGGACAGCGCCCTGGCCGAGCGCTACCCCGAGCCCTACGGGTTCGACCTGCTGCTCAACGACGTGTACCAGACCGTGGCCGAGGAGCCCGAGGAGCTGGCGGTCAACCCGGACGCGGCCGACCCCGCCGCCGACACCCTCAAGCGGGTGATCGGTCACAACGTCGGCCTGGAGATCGGCTACTACGCGATGGTCGACATGATGGGCTTCCGCGACCTGATCGACGCCATCGGCGGCGTGGAGGTCCTCATCGAGGAGCCGATCCCCTACGGGGTGCGCGGCGGGGTCCTGGAGCCGGGCCGACGGGTGCTGAACGGCCACGACGCCCTCTGGTACGGCCGGTCCCGGGTCAACAGCGACGACTACGGCCGGATGGGCCGCCAGGGCTGCCTGATCAAGTACGTCGCCGAGCAGG
The DNA here is from genome assembly GCF_009830945.1 of Nocardiopsis sp. FR4. Taxonomy (GTDB): domain Bacteria; phylum Actinomycetota; class Actinomycetes; order Streptosporangiales; family Streptosporangiaceae; genus Nocardiopsis. Next base: position 13,086 of record NZ_VWVV01000024.1, read on the forward strand.
TCGAGCCGACCACCATCCTCACCAGCTACCGGCGCCTGGCGGGCGCCACCGAGCGCACCCTGAGCACCGACATCCCCCAGACCAAGGTGCCCGCGTTCGTCGAGCTGGCGGACCTGGTGACCGACGAGGGCAACCTGGAGACGCTCCAGCTGTCACCGCCGCAGGTCAACACCGCCAACCCGGACTGGGACGCGGTCCGGTCCCTGGTCGCCCAGGCCGTGGGCGCCGAGCCCGCCTCCGGCGAGGGGCTGGCCGAGGAGGCCTCCGGCGCCCCGTCCGAGGAGGCGGACGACGGGCTGGCCGAGGAGACCTCCGAGGAGGCCGCCGAGGACGACGGACTCACCGAGTGGCAGGAGTACACCGGCCTGGACGAGGAGGAGCCCGCCGACCCGGGCCGCCAGGTGGGCGAGGAGGCCACCGACCTCAACGCCCTGTGCCCGTAGGCCGCGTGCCGCCGGGGCCGGGCGCCGCCGCCCCGGTACGGGCGGCGTGACACCGTTCCTCAGGGGTGTGCGGCAGGGACGTCTGACGCCACCTTCCGGAACCGCGCGGCGCACCCCGGGCGCCCTCCTCCCCGATCGGCTGGGAGAGCCGGTGCCGCGGGGCGGTGGGGCGGCCCGCGGACGAACTTTCCCGGTCACCGCCCACGACGGGTCCCCCGAGGCCTCCCCACCACCGTGCAGCGCCTTCGTGGGGCAGCGCCGCAGTGCTCACTCATGTGCGCGGGTGCGGGTTGAGGAACCGTCACGTCAACGGCAGACAAACCCTTCTGGCCGGTGTCGGTCAGAAGGGATCCGGCTGTTGCCGCCCCGGGGGAGCCGTGTGACCCTGACCGCGTGACCCCCGCGCAGATCTGGACACTCGTCGCGTTGGGCGCCTTCCACGGCCTGCACCCGGGCATGGGCTGGCTCCTGGCGGTGACCCGCGGACTCCAGGAGGGCGGTCGCGCCCAGGTGCTGCGCTCACTGCCCGCCATCGCCGCCGGGCACGCCGCGAGCGTGGGGGTGGCGGCCGTGTTCATCACCGTCACCGGTTCGGCCACCACCTCGGTGCTCTTTCCGGTGGTGGGCGGCGCGGTGATCGTTCTCCTGGGACTGGGGATGCTGCTGTCGCGACGGCACTTCCACTGGCGCGAGGTGCGCCTGCCGCTGTGGCAGCTGTCCGCGTGGACGTTCCTGATGTCCTCGGCCCACGGCGCGGGGCTGATGGTGATGCCGGTGCTGGCTGGGCAGCTGACACAGGCGCACTCCGGCGGGCACGGAGCGCACGCGGCCCCCTCCCCCGCGACGGAGACTGCCGCGGGCGCCGGGACCGCCGGAGCGGCGGCGGAGGGCGCGACCGCGGCCGAGCGGGCGTGGAGCCTGTGGGACGCGACGCTGGTCGGGCTGGCCGCGACGGGGGTGCACACGGCGGCGATGCTGGTCGCCGCGGGGGTGGCGGCGCTGCTCGCCCACGACTTCCTGGGCGTGCACGCGCTGCGCTGGCGCGGGGTCACCATGGACCGGATCTGGGCGCTGACGCTGGTCCTGGGCGGCCTCTTCGTCCTGTGGTCGGTCCGCTGACCCCGGAACGGTGACCGGAGCGCGAAAAAGGGAAAATGCCCGTAGTGTCGGAAATGTGGCAACTTCGGGTCGGGCCACTCCGCGGCCCGCGCGGGCGGGCGAGGCCGCCCCGGCACGAACGTGGAGGAGCGAGAAGGCATGGCACACAGAACCGCGCGTCCCGAGCGCCACGGCCGGGGCGCGCTCGCCGCGGTCGCCGTCGTGGTCGTGCTGGTCGTGGTCGCCGTACTGAGCGTCCGCTGGGTGGTCCGCAACACCGACGTGCCGCTCCCCGTGTCGATGCCGTGGGGTCCCGAGTGCGCCGTGTGGACGGGCCAGGAGCATGTCCGCCTGGACCGGGACCAGGCCCGCCGCGCCACCACCGCCGCGGCCGTGGCCGCGCAGGGCGACGCCGCCCCGATCGGCTCGCCCGACACCAGCGACATCCCCGACGAGGTGATGACCCTGCTGGAGGAGGGGCCCGAGGAGGACGCCGGGCCCTCGCTGAGCTGCCGGTCGACGAAGAACCCCGACCTGCGGGTGCAGGAGGAGCTGGAGCCCTCCGGGCTGACCGCGCGCGCCCAGCGGCTCAAGGACGGGATGGACGAGCACTTCGCGGAACTGAGCACCGGCGGGTACCACCCGGGCGGTTTCGACACCGGGCACGGCGAGGACTCGGCGCACTACGACGGGCGGGCCATCGACGTCTTCTACCGTCCGGTCAACGAGGAGAACCGGCGCGCGGGCTGGGTGATGGCCCACTGGCTGATCGCGCACGCGCCGGACTACGCGATCGACGTGATCATCTTCGACGACCGGATCTGGAGCACGAGCTACCCGTCGCTGGGCTGGCGCCGCTACGAGGCCGACGATCCCGACAACGAGATCCTGCGGCACCTGGACCACGTGCACGTGGACGTCCAGGAGGGCCGGGGCTCCGCCGAGGCGGGCGGCTGAAGCACGGGGGCGGGCCGCCCCCGTGCGCCGTCGCGGGGCGCTCAGTCCTCCAGGCGGAACCCCACCTTGAGGCCCACCTGGAAGTGCGCGACGTCGCCCTCCTCGATGTGCCCGCGGATCTCGGTCACCTCGAACCAGTCGAGCCCGCGCAGGGTCGCCGAGGCACGGTCGATGCCGTTGCGGATGGCCTGGTCGATCCCCTGCGGCGAGGTGCCGACGATCTCGGTGACGCGGTAGGTGTGGTGGGACATGTGGGACCCCCTGCGTGGTCGGTGGCACTGCGTGGTCGGTGGCACTGCGTGGTCGGTCGTGCGACGCGACCCCCGCCTCCTGCTCTCCCCGCAATCCCCCGCCACCACACGGGGCGCTCCGCCGCACGCCGGGTCCGGCGGCGGCGGACCGGTCCCGGCGCTTGACCCGGCACCGACCCGGACCCGGCGTGCGGTTGGCACGCCCTTGACCCCGGCCGGGCGCCGACACTTACCGAAAACACACGCCGGAACCCTGGGTGAAATGCCAGTTCATGCCTGGAATGGGACTAAAGTCCCTGTATTTGTGGGACTCTCCCGAGACAACGTCGTAACTGACTCTTGACGTATACCGGGGGGCATCGGTGTACATTGGGTTCTAGCGCTTCGGTCCCCCGTCGGAGCGCGGACGCGATGTTTCGAGCCCCCGTCGAAACATCGCCTGCGACGCCGGGTGGTTTGCCCCCGTAGCCACCCGGCGTCGCCCTGTGTCCGGCCCCGGGCCGCACCGCGCGGACCGGCGCGAAAGACCAGGTCCATCCCGTGGCTTGACCATGGGGGCCGATTCTCCGACTGGGGGTCAGCATTGGGTAAACCGGCCCTTCCGCCGCAGTGCTCGCGCCGCGGCTGCCGTGCCGACGCCGCCTGGGCCCTGGTGTGGAACAACCCCGCCCTGCACACCCCCGACCGGCGCAAGGTCTGGACGGCCTGCGACGCGCACCGGGAGTACCTGTCCAACTTCCTGGGCATGCGCGGCTTCCTGCGCGAGACCGTGCCGATGGAGGAGTTCGAGGGCTGAGCCCGCCGGGCCGCGCGGCCCGGTCCCGCCACCGGCGGACGCGCTCAGCCGCCGGGAGGATCCAGCAGGCGACGGGCCCGGGCGAGGTCGTCGGGGGTGTCGCAGTCGGCCACCGCCAGGTCGTCGGCCAGCCGTACGGTACGCGGTTCCAGCGGTCCGAGCAGCCCGTACAGCGAGCGCCCCCGGTAGTCGGCCAGCGCGGCGCGGACCGCGTCGGTGCGCCAGACCCCCGTCAGCCACTGCTCGCGCCCGGCGGAGTCCGCGAACACCGCGCCCGTCCCGCCGGCTTCCAGCGCGGCGTCGAGGACGGCCAGGTGGGCGGGGGCCAGGTGGGGCAGGTCCGCGGCCAGCAGGGCGAACCGGGGAGCGCGCACGTGGGCCAGACCGGTGCGCAGGGCGGGTACCGGTCCCGAGCCGGGCGGGTCCTCCCGGACGTAGAGCGCGCGGGGGCTGGGCCTGGGCGGGCCGACCACGACCACCCGCGCGCCGTCCTCCCCGTGACCCCTCGCGGGGCGCTCGGCGGCGTTGTGCGCGCGTACGGCGTCGGTGACCCGCTCCAGCAGGGTGCGCCCGCCCACCGCCAGGCCGGGTTTGTCGATCCCTCCCATGCGGCGGGCCGCGCCTCCGGCCAGGACGACCGCGTCCAGGGGCGTGTCCGCCCCCTCGGGGCGAGCCATGGGTCAGACCTCCGTCTCGGCGAGACCGTCCACCACGTCGTCCAGGACGAGCTTGCGGTCCTCCATCGACATCTGCCGCAGCTCCTTGAGCGCGGGCCCGGTGTCGACGCTGGTGCCCCGCGACCCCCGGATGGTGCACACCCGCATGCAGTGCTGGGTGGGCCCCCGCCAGAAGTCGCGCTCGTCGATGGGTGCGATGCGGTACACCGTGGCCGGGTACTGCACCGGTCTGCTCGGCGAGTGCCACCGCTGGGCCCTGGCCAGGACGAAACCCGTCAGCAGCGAGTCGAACACCCCTCCGGAGGCGAGGTCGGCCAGTGCCTCCCGGTCCCCCTCGCGCAGGCACGCGTCGCAGCCGTCCAGCTCGGCCCGCAGCAGCCAGCGGGCCCGGGCGTGCGCCACGTCGGAGTTGCGGAGCTTGCTCGGGTGTCGGTGTCCCATGCAGGAAGGGTACGCGGGTACGGCCTCAGCCCTTGACGCACACCACCTGGCGCAGGCGGGCGACCACCTCGACCAGGTCGGACTGGGCCCGGACCACCGACTCCAGGTCCTTGTAGGCGGCCGGGATCTCGTCCACCACGCCCAGGTCCTTGCGGCACTCCACGCCCCTGGTCTGCTCGACGAGGTCGGCCTGGCTGAAGGTCCTGCGGGCCTTGTTCCGGCTCATCCGGCGGCCCGCCCCGTGCGAGGCGGAGTTGAACGAGTCGGGGTTGCCCAGCCCCCTGACGATGTAGGTGCCGGTCGCCATGCTGCCCGGGATGATGCCGAAGTCGCCCGCACCGGCCCGGATGGCGCCCTTGCGGGTGACGAGCACGTCCACCCCGTCGTAGGTCTCCTCGGCCACGTAGTTGTGGTGGCAGGAGATCCACTGCTCGGCACGCGCGCCCGGGACCTGCTCGGTCAGGGCGCGGAAGGCCAGGCCCATCATCACGTCGCGGTTGCGCCGCGCGTACTCCTGCGCCCAGAACAGGTCCCGGCGGTAGGCCTCCATCTCCGGGGTCCCGGACACGAACACCGCCAGGTCGCGGTCGGGAAGGTCCTGGTTGTGCGGCAGCTCCCGGGCCCGGCCGATGTGGTACTCGGCCAGTTCCTTGCCGATGTTGCGCGATCCGGAGTGCAGTACCAGCCAGACGGCGCCCCGGTCGTCCAGGCACACCTCCAGGAAGTGGTTGCCGCCGCCGAGGGTGCCCATCTGGTGGAGGGCCCGCGAGCGGCGGGTGTGGACCGCGGGGGCCAGCTCCTCGAAGCGGTCCCAGAACACGTCCCAGCGGGTGCTGCGCAGGGTGGGGACGGTGGCGGGGTCCACGGGCTCGTCGTGGGCGCGGAAGCCGACCGGGACCGCGGCCTCCAGCGCGGAGCGCAGCCGCCCCAGGTCGTCGGGCAGGCGCTCGGCGGTCAGGTCGGTGCGCACGGCGGTCATCCCGCAGCCGATGTCGACCCCGACCGCGGCGGGGCTGACGGCGTCGCGCATGGCGATGACCGAGCCCACCGTGGCCCCCTTGCCGTAGTGCACGTCCGGCATGACGGCGAGGCCGTGCACCCAGGGCATCCGGGTGACGTTGCGCAGCTGTTCCATCGCCGCGCCCTCGACCTCCCCGGGCGCGGCCCACATACGGATCGGGACGCGGTCCCCCGCGACTTCGGTGTAGGGCATGGACGGCCACCTCCCCTTCCGGACCGGCCCGTACGCGCGGCACGGGTGTGCCGCCCGCAGTATCAAGCCAGAGCGGGAGCCGGTGGTGCAACGTGTTTTCCCCCTACCCGGAATCCGTGCCGGTCCACCGGCGCGGGGAGGGGAACGGCGGGCGCGGGGTCCGGGCGCGCCGGTCGGGTCCTCAGCCGCCGATCGCCGACATCGGTCGGGACGGCTGCAGGAAGCTGGGGTCGTTGATGCCGTGTCCGGGCAGCTTGACGGCCACGGCGGCGGCCCAGCTGCGGGCGATCTCCTCGTCGCTGGCGCCGTTGCGCAGCAGGGTGCGCAGGTCGGACTCCTCCCGGGCGAACAGGCAGTTGCGCACCTGTCCGTCCGCGGTCAGGCGGACCCGGTCGCAGGCCCCGCAGAAGGGCCGGGTGACCGAGCCGATGACGCCGACGGTGGCCTGCTCCCCGTTGGGGAAGGAGGCGCCGCGCACGTGGAAGAGCTCGGCCGGGGCGCTGCCGCGCGTGTCGGCGTCAGCGGCCTCCAGTACGAACTCCGCCTCCAGCGCGGCGAGGATCTCCTCGGCGGTGATCATGGTGTCGCGCCGCCAGCCGTGCTGGGCGTCCAGCGGCATCTGTTCGATGAAGCGCAGCTCGTAGCCGTGCTCGACGCAGTAGCGCAGCAGGTCGGCGGCCTCGTGGTCGTTGACGCCGCGCATGAGGACGGCGTTGACCTTCACGGGGGTGAGTCCGGCGTCGGCCGCCCCGGCCAGGCCGTCGAGGACGTCGGGGAGTCGGCGGCGCCGGGCCAGGGTCTCGAACACGTCGGGGTTCAGGGTGTCGAGGGAGACGTTGACCCGGTCGAGGCCGGCCTCGGCCAGGGCGGGGGCCATACGGGCAAGCCCGATGCCGTTGGTGGTGAGGGCGGTGTGGGGTCGGGGGGTCAGGGCGGTGGTTCCGGCGACGAGGCCGGGCAGGCCGCGTCGGAGCAGGGGTTCGCCTCCGGTGAAGCGCACCTCGGTGATGCCGAGGCGGGTCACGCCGATGCGGATCAGGCGGAGGAGTTCGTCGTCGGTGAGCAGTTCCGGCTTGGGCAGCCACTCCAACCCCTCGGGGGGCATGCAGTACGTGCATCTGAGGTTGCAGCGGTCGGTGAGCGAGACCCGAAGGTCGGTCGCCACTCGCCCATAGGAGTCGGCCAGCACGGGCGTCACCTCTCCAGTCCGAGTTGCCGGGCGGTTCGTGTGCGAAGGCACCCACCCGGAGGGATACCCATAGGTAAGCGTAGAAGATGCCTCTTTAACGGCGAGTAGTGGTCTTCGCACCATATGGCGTAGTTCGTCGTCCCCTACGAAAGGTCGCCCGGTCCAGGGGCCGTTCCGGGGGCGGGACGACCCGATGGTGACGTCCGCGACATCCGACTACCCCGTCTCCCCGTCCCCACGCGCGCAGGGCTTGGACGAAGATCCAAGCACCTCCGGGTGCCCCTCCTCCGCCCCGCGCCGTAGGGTGACCTCGATCCTTCCGGACCCGGAGGCTGACAAGGAGACATGACACGGTGATCACCACGCGCGAATGGGCCCTGGCGGGCGGTCCCGACGGCTCGGAGCGGCTGGCCGCACGGGCCTGGGCCCCGACCGGGAGCGAGCCGACCTGGCTGGTGGTACTGGTACACGGCTACGGCGAGCACCTGGGCCGGTACGAGCGGGTCGCCGCGGACCTGGTCGCGGCGGGCGCGGTGGTCTACGGCGCCGACCACCGCGGGCACGGGCGCTCCTCCGGCGAGCGGGTGCTGGTCGAGGACTACTCGGGCGTGGTCCAGGACGTGCACCGGGTCATCACCCAGGCGCGCACCGCCTACCGGACGCTGCCGCTGGTGCTCGTCGGCCACTCCATGGGCGGCCTCATCGCCGCCCGCTACGCCCAGACCCACCCTGAGCACCTCAGCGGGCTGGTGCTGTCCGGGCCGGTGCTGGGCCGCTGGGCGGCCCTGGAGCACCTCGCCGCGGCCGAGGTGATCCCCGACGCCCCGATCGACCCGGCCACGCTCTCGCGCGACCCGTCCGTGGGCGAGGCCTACGCCGCCGACGAGCTGGTCTGGCACGGCCCCTTCAAGCGGGCCACCGTGAACGCCCTGCTCACCGAGATGGAGCGGGCCGGGGAGGCCGGGAGCGTGGGCGGCCTGCCCCTGCTCTGGCTACACGGGTCCGACGACCGCCTGGTTCCGCTGGAGGGCACCAGGGGGGGCATCGTCTCGCTCATGGGCGAGGATTTCACCGCCCGCGTCTTCCCCGGCGCCCGTCACGAGGTGTTCAACGAGACCAACCGCGACGAGGTCCTCGGCGAGGTGGTGCGCTTCGCCCGGCGGTTCGCGGCGCCCGCACCGGGGGCCTGAGGGACCGCCGGAGCGGGTGCGGGCCCCGGTGTCCGGCAGGGGCCGCGGCCCCACGGGTCAGACGTAGAGCTGCCCGCGGGGCTGCACCGGGTGGGCCAGGGTCTGGGTGTAGGCGGCGGCCAGGCGCTCCACGGCGTCGGCGAGCACGTCCGGGGGCTGGGTGTAGGCCAGGCGCAGGTAGCGCTCCAGGGTGCCGTCGGCGCCGAACACCGGCCCCGCCGCCGGGTGGACCCCGTGCCGGACGGCGGCGGCGGACAGCGCGCCGGCCACCGGCTGGGGCAGCGCGGCCCACAGCACCAGGCCGCCCCCGGGCACGTTCGGCCGCCAGTCGGGCAGGCGTTCGCGCAGCGCGCGCAGCAGCGCGTCGCGGTTGCGGCGCAGCTGACGGCTGCGCTCGGCTCGGATGCGCATCACGTCGGCGAACAGGTGGGTGGCGGTGAGCTGGTCCAGCACCGCCCCCGCCAGGTCGAAGCGCTGGCGGGCGGCCATGAGCCGGGCCACCATCGGCGGGGTCGTGCGCACCCACCCCACCCGCAGCCCGCCCCACAGCAGCTTGGCCACCGAGCCCACCGTCAGCACCCGCCCCTCGGTGTCGTGGGCCGCCACCGGCGCGGGCAGGTCCCCCGAGTCGATGGCCAGCTCCGCGACCGACTCGTCGATGACCAGGTGGGTCCCCGCGCGGCGCGCCTCGCGCACCAGCACGCGGCGCTCGTCGTCGTCCATCAGGGCCCCGGTGGGGTTCTGGAAGTCGGGGATGAGGTAGGCCAGGCGCGGCCTCCACTGGCGGAAGGCGTCGACGAGGTACTCCATGTCCCAGCCCTGCGGGGTCACTCCGACGGTACGCAGCCGGGCTCCGGCGTGGCGGGCCGCGTCCAGCGCGTGCGGGTAGGTGGGCGACTCCACCAGGACCTCGTCGCCGGGCTGCACGAGCAGGTCCACCGCCAGCGCCACCCCCTGCTGGGCGCCGTTGGTGACGAAGATCTGCTCGGGGGTGGTCGGCAGCCCGCGTTCGACGTAGCGGCGGGCGATGGCGTGGCGCAGCTCGGGCAGGCCGTAGGGGTAGTAGCCCAGGCCGCCCACGTGCGCGGCGAGCTGTTCGGCGGCCCGTAGAGCGGCGGCGCGCAGCCCGTCCACGGCCGCGGGCGCGGCCAGGCCCAGGTCGATGTGCTCGGCTGCCGGGCCGAAGGGCGAGGGCTCGCTGGTGCCGGAGTCGGGCAGCACGGTCCAGCTGCCCGCCCCCTGCCTGCTCTCCAGGAAGCGGTTGTCGCGCAGCCAGGCGTAGGCGGCGGTGACGGTGTTGCGGCTGACCCCCAGGGCGGCGGCCAGGTCGCGTTCGGCGGGCAGCCGGGTGTTGCTGGGGACCCGTCCGTCCAGCACCAGCCCGCTGACGGCCTTGGCGATGGCCAGGTAGTAGGGGCGCTCCACGGGGGCCTCACCGATGAGGCGGGCCAGGAGGCGCCCGTTGATCCGCCGGGTGCCGCCGCCGGAGCGCTCCGCCGCCCGCTGGACGCTCTGCCTCGCCATGCCCTCTCCCGTCCCCGTGCAACGGGCCACTTGCCCGTATTGGCACTTCTCTCGAGGCGCCACATCCGCCACGATACCGAGGTGGATCCCTACTGGCCCCCGGGGTGTGCGGGGATCCGACGCACCGGGCCCTCCGAAGGCTTTTCATCCGATGAACCAATGACTGAAGGGATCCCCCGTGACCGTACAGCCCTCCGCCACCCGCGGCGCGGCCGCCCGTCTGCTGGGCCGGCTGCTGGTCACCCCGGCCCTGCCCCGTCCCCGGCTGCGGCGCCTGGTCCAGCTGTACGCGGGCCTGGCCCTGTACGGTCTGAGCGGTGCCCTGCTGGTCCACGCGGGGCTGGGCGCGATGCCCTGGGACGTGCTGCACCAGGGCCTGTCCCGCCAGACCGGCCTGTCCATCGGCACGTGGAGCGTGCTGGTCGGCGCCCTGCTGATGCTGCTGTGGATCCCGCTGCGGCAGAAGCCGGGACTGGGAACGCTGAGCAACGTGGTCGTGGTGGGTCTGACGGTGGACCTGTTCCTGTGGCTGCTTCCCGAAACCGACATCCTGGCCGTTCGGGTGGTGTTGTTGGGCCTGGGGGTGCTGGTGTGCGCGGTGGCCACCGGGTGCTACATCGGGGCCCAACTGGGACCCGGCCCTCGCGACGGCCTGATGACCGGCCTGGCCGCGCGGGGGTGGTCGGTGCGCGTGGCACGGACCGCGATCGAGGTGACCGTGGTGGTGACCGGGTTCCTGTTGGGGGGAACGGTGGGTGTGGGGACCCTGGCGTTCGCTCTGGCGATCGGTCCGCTGGCCCAGGTGTTCCTGCCGCTGATGCGCGTGCCCGCGCCCCCGGCAGCCGGTCCCGACGGCTCCTGAGACCATGGGCGGAGCCGGGCACGGGGCCGCCCCGCGGCCCGCGGCGCTGTGCGCGGAACGCCGGGTGGCCGGGTGGGCAGGGACGCAAAGCCCGGCTGTGATCGAATATTGATCACCGCGTCATAACTTCTGCCCTGACAAACTCTCCCATTTCTCCACATACCTCCCTGCACTTTCCGATGCACGTGCAGCTGCGGGTAGCGCGCTCCTCTCGAAGAGGGGAAGATGGGGACCGCGGTGAACGGAAAGGACCGTGTTCGGGGCGGTTCCTGAGCACCGGCCTTTTCGGCTGTCCTCACCTGGGCACATATCCGGGTGAAGGGCAAGCGGCGGCTGGTGCGGAGGCAGGATGTGGCCCGAACCGTGCCCCTTCCCGGCAACGGGTCCACTCCCGGTGGCGGGCTGGGGAGGAGGCCCCCCGCGGGGCGTGTACCCGACCGTGCGCGCCCGGGGCCGCGAGGAGGCGACCGCAGGAACCATGACGACGTGATGGGGGTGAGCCGCGTGCCCGGCTGGATTGAGGACTACGCAATGATCGGCGACATGCAGACCGCCGCGCTGGTCGGGCGCGACGGTTCCATCGACTGGGCGTGTCTTCCCGACTTCGACTCCTCCGCCTGCTTCGCCGCGCTGCTGGGCGACGAGCAGAACGGCAGCTGGACCCTCAGGCCCGCCGAGGGCGACACCCGCGCCACCCGCCGCCGCTACCGGGGGGACACGCTCATCCTGGAGTCGGAGTGGGACACCCCCGACGGCTCCGTCCGGGTGATCGACTTCATGCCGCCCCGCGGCGGCGCACCGCACATCGTCCGCATCGTCGAGGGGCTGAGCGGCTCGGTGCGCATGGAGACCACCATGCGCATCCGTTTCGACTACGGCCACGTCGTGCCCTGGGTGCACCGCGCCGGCACCGAACTGGTGGCCATCGCGGGCCCCGACGCCATCTGGCTGAGCACCCCGATCTCCCTGCAGGGCCACAACTTCACCCACGACGCCACCTTCACCGTCACCGCGGGCCAGCGGGTGCCCTTCGTGATGACCTGGCACCCCTCGCAGGTGGAGGAGTCCGATCACCTGGACGCCGAGAAAGCGCTCTCCCGCACCGAGCGCTTCTGGGAGAAGTGGGTGAACCAGTGCACCTACGAGGGCCCCTACCGCGAGGCGGTCATCCGCTCCCTCATCGTGCTCAAGGCCCTGACCTACCGCCCCACCGGCGGAATCGTCGCCGCGCCCACCACCTCCCTGCCCGAGGAGATCGGCGGGGTGCGCAACTGGGACTACCGCTACTGCTGGCTGCGGGACGCCACCATCACCCTGGAGGCGATGATCCGCTCCGGGTACAAGGACGAGGCGCTGGCCTGGCGCGAGTGGCTGGTGCGCGCGATCGCGGGCGAGCCGCAGCTCATGCAGATCATGTACGGCATCCGCGGTGAGCGCAGGCTCACCGAGTGGGAGGCCGACTGGCTGCCGGGCTACGAGGCCTCCCGCCCGGTCCGGATCGGCAACGCCGCCGTGGGCCAGTACCAGCTGGACGTCTACGGCGAGGTCATGGACGTGCTGCACCTGGCACGCCGGCACAACATCCGCGGCGGCGACTACCTGTGGGGCCTGCAGCGCTCCCTGGTCAACTACCTGGAGTGGTGCTGGGACGAGCCCGACGAGGGGCTGTGGGAGGTACGCGGACCGCGCCAGCACTTCGTGCACTCCAAGGTGATGGCCTGGGTGGCGGCCGACCGGGCGGTGCGCAGCATCGAGGAGTTCGGCAAGGAGGGCCCCATCGAGCGGTGGAAGTCCCTGCGCGACACCATCCACGCCGAGGTGTGCGAGTACGGCTACGACCCCCAGCGCAACACCTTCACCCAGTACTACGGCAGCAAGGAGCTGGACGCCGCGCTGCTGCTCATCCCCGAGGTGGGGTTCCTGCCCTACGACGACCCGCGCGTGGTCGGCACCATCGAAGCGGTTCGCAAGGAGCTCATGGTGGACGGGTTCGTGCTGCGCTACCGCACCGACCTGGACAACTCCGCCGACCAGCTGCCCGGCGACGAGGGCGCGTTCCTGGCGTGCAGCTTCTGGATGGCCAACGCCCTGCTGTCCATCGGCCGCCAGGACGAGGCGCGGGAGCTGTTCGAGCGGCTGCTGTCCCTGCGCAACGACGTGGGCCTGCTCGCCGAGGAGTGGGACCCGCGCGAGAACCGCCAGGTGGGCAACTTCCCCCAGGCCTTCAGCCACGTGCCCCTGGTGACCACCGCGCTGAACCTGTCCACCCGCCAGGGCGGCTGGCGCGCCGAGTAGCCCGGTTCCACCGGCCGCCCCCGCCCCTCCCCCCACGGCCGACCGCTCCCCCGGCAGCACCGACCAGACGTGGGAGCGCCCCCGCGGACACCTCCGCGGGGGCGCTCCTCCGCGCGGGCCGGGTCAGCTCCCGGTCAGGGTGGGGTCCGCCCAGACGGGGAAGATGCCGCGTGCGTCGCTCTCCACCTCCAGGCGCAGGCGCAGGGCCCCGGAGACGTCGACCTCGACGTCCATCGTCTCGCCCAGGCGCAGGGTCTCGGTGGCCTCGGCCTCCCCGTCCACGTGCACGGTGAACGTGGTGGTGGCGCCGGCGTTGGAGGTGTCGTCCACACCGATGGTGGTGGTGAACGTCGACCAGTCGCGGCCGAGGTTGTAGTCGATCCAGCCCGTGCACTCGGAGTTGTGCTGGGCGCAGAAGCCCGGGACGATGGCGCGGCTGTAGACCTCGCCGTCGAGCTCCGCCCGGCCGCTCTCGGGACGCCAGTAGCTGCTGGACTCCTCGTCGACGGCCTCCATCTGGGTCAGCAGGGTGGAGTCCGGCGCGGGGTCCCCGGGCCCGTCCGACGCGGGTTCGTCCGCCGCCCCGAGCCGCTCGGAGTCCCCGGAGCCCGCGGAGGGCTCCGGGGCGGGGGCCGGGTCCGGCTGCACGTCCCCCGCCGACTCCTGGAGGCTGAGGGAGAAGGAGCCGAAGCGGTCCAGGACTGCATAGGTACCGGCCGCGCCCGCGACCATGCACAGCACGCCGAAGACCGCCAGACCGACGAACAGGGGCTTGCGCGACCCGCGCCTGGCGGGTCCGGCTTCTCCCGTGGCCGCTTGCGCCGCGTGGTGCGGGAGGGCGCCGGTGGCGGTGTTCCAGCCGGGTCCGGGACCCGCGGCCCCCGCCGGGGCGGGGCGGGGCGGTCCGGGGTGCGGCGGCCCCGCGTACCGGCCGCCGGAGGGCTGGGCGGGGGCCTGCCGCGGCGGCGGCTGGGGGGACGGAGCCGGGACCGGACCGCCCCGCCCCGGAGCGTTCGGCCCGGTGACACGGGGGCCGGGACCGCTGGGGTGCGCCGCCGTCCCGGGCTGGCGGGGCCGCGGCGCGGAGGGCCGGTCCGGTCCCTGGTCGGGCGGCGGAGCCTGTTCGGGCACACCGCGCATCCCGCCGACCGGACGCGGGGGCGCGGCCTGTTCCGACGGTGCGGCGGGCCCGGAGCCGCCGGGTCCCCGCACAGGAGGAGGCGTCGGGGCGTCCGGGCCGGGGCCGGGGGCTTCCCGCACCGGGGCGCCCTGCGGCGGGGCCCCGGTGACCGGCGCGCCCGCGGGCGGAAGGGCGCCTCCCGGTTCGGCCGCCGGTCCGGTCCAGGGCGCCGACGTGGCCAGGGACCGCAGCGCCCGGATCCAGTCCGAGGCGCCGGGCCGGTCCGCGGGCTCGGCGGAGAACATGGACGCGACCAGCTCGCGCTGGCGCTCTCCCCCGGCCGCCACCAGCGGCAGCGCTCCGAAGCGCTCGCGCAGCTGCTCGGGCGAGGGCGGCGGGTCCTGGCCGGTCAGGGCGAAGAAGGCGATGGCACCGAAGGCGTAGCGGTCGGTGGCCGCCGAGTACTCGCCGTTGAAGATCTCCGGAGCGGCGTAGCCGGGGGTGAACCAGGGCCGGGCGGTCATGTGCCGGGCCGCGATCCGGCTGAGTCCGAAGTCGACCAGGGTGGCCTGGCCCTCGTCGCTGATCATGATGTTGCCGGGCGACAGGTCGCCGTGCACCACCACGCGCTTGGAGGGGGTGGCCCGGCCCGAGTGCAGCACGTCCAGGACCACGGCGACCTGCTCCAGGTAGCGCAGCGCCTCGCGCTGGCCGCGCGGCCCCTCCACGGCGTGCTCGGCCCGCCAGTCGCGCAGGTCCACGCCCTGGACGTAGTTCATCACCAGGTACAGGGCGCGGTCGGAGTACTCCCCCGCGCCGTCCGCCGGGTGCTCGGGAGCCCCCTCGAAGTGTTCGCGCACACCCACCACGCCGAGGCGGTTGATGAAGCGCAGCATTTCGGCCTGCTCGCTCCAGCGGGCGCTGAGCTCGGCGAACTGGCCCTCGTTGGCGGTCACGTCGGAGTTGAGGACCTTGACCACGACGGGCTCGGTCTGTCCGGCCAGGCTGACCTCCGCCAGGTAGAGCGTGGCCTCGCCGCCACGGCCCACGGAACGGACGAGACGGTACTTGTCCGGTTGGGAGTCCGGACCGACGTAGAGATTCAGGCTCACGGAGCTGACGCTCGTTTCCACACGGGGGTCGGGGTCGCACCGCCTGGGACACAGGGGTTTTCGATCCCCGGGCGGAAGACCACAGTAACGCGGGCGGCTGTACGCTGACGCCGGACGTGACCGCGGGGGCCGACACCGGCCGCGGGGTCGGACGTGAACGCGGACACGGACGGTGAGGGGTTCCGGTGGCCGAGGAACAGGTTCTGGGCGGCCGTTACCGCCTGCTCTCCCCGTTGGGCCGGGGAGGTATGGGCGAGGTCTGGCGCGCGCGGGACGAGCTCCTGGACCGGCGCGTGGCCGTCAAACTGCTCCGGTCGGGCCACCCGGACTCGGCGGAGCTGGTCGCCCGGTTCCGCCGCGAGGCGCGGCTCACCGCCCGCCTGGCCGGGCACCCCAACGTGGTGATCCTGCACGACTTCGGCCACGACGGGGCCGACGGCCGTCCCGGTCCGGTGTACGCGGTGATGGAGCTGGTGGCGGGGCGTCCGCTGACGGCCGTGCTGCGGGAGAGCGGCCCGATGCCGGTGCCGCGCGCCGCCGGCCTGGCCGCGCAGACCGCCTCCGGGCTGGGCGCGGCGCACGCGGCCGGGATCGTGCACCGCGACGTCAAGCCCGGCAACCTGATGGTGGTCGGGGAGGGCTCCTCCGGCGGGTGCACCGTGAAGGTGCTCGACTTCGGGATCGCCGCGCTGACCGCGGCCACGCGCAGCCGCCGGATCACGCGGACCGGCCAGGTGATCGGTACACCCCTGTACATGTCGCCCGAGCAGGTGCGCGGGGACAGGGTGGGGCAGGCGGGCGACCTGTACTCACTGGGCGCGATCCTGTACCAGCTGCTGACCGGGCGGCCGCCGTTCACCGCCGCCGACTCCCTGGGGGTCCTGCACCAGCACCTGACCGAGGCTCCGCGCCCGGTGGCGGAGCTGCGCCCGCAGGTGCCCGGTCCTCTGTCGGAGCTGGTGGGCGCGATGCTGGCCAAGCGCCCCGGGGATCGCCCGGCCTCCGCCGAGGAGGTACGGGAGCGGCTGGCCCCCTTCCTGTCCCCGGCCCCCGACCGTCCCTCCCGTCCCGGCCCGGTCCCCCTGGCCGAGCGGACGCGGCCCTACACCCGGGTGGCGACCACCCGGCCCGGGACGGTCGCCGCGGAGGACCCCGGACGGCTGCTGGACCTGGTGGAGGCGGTCCAGGCCACGGCCGACGCCGGGCGGTTCGCCGAGGCGGCCGGGGAGCTACGCGCCCTGCTGCCCCGGCTGCGGGCCGCGCTCGGCCCCGAGCACCCCGACACACTGCGGGCGCGGAGACGGGAGGCCTACCTGACCGGCAAGGCCGGGGGGCACCGGCAGGCCGTGCGGCGGCTGGACGCTCTGCTCGCCGACCTGGTGCGCGTCCACGGCCCCCGGCACCCCGAGGCGCTCACCGCGCGCTACTACCTGGCCGCCAACGCGGGGCTGGCCGGGGACCACGCGCTGGCCGCCCGGGCGCACGGGGACCTGGTGCCCGACCTGGCGGCCGCGGAGGGGCCGGACTCCCAGCGGGTGCTGACCACCCGGCTGTACCTGGCCTTCGAGACGGGGGAGGCGGGAGAGCCGGGGCGGGCGGCGGAGCTGCTGGAGGGGCTGGTGCCGGACCTGGAGCGGGTACTGGGCCGGGACCACCCCTCGACACTGCGCGCCCGCCACTACCTGGCCGCCTACCTGGGCCACGCGGGGCGGCCCGCCGAGGCGGTGTGCGGCTACGAGGCGCTGGTGGACGAGCACACCCGGGTGCACGGTGCCGGGAGCGCCGAGACCGAGCGGGTCCGCGCCCACCTGCGCCGGTGGCGGGAGCGGGTCCGGGGGTGACCTCGGCGGTGCCGCCGGGGCCGGAGGGGCCGAACCGGTCCGGGGGGCGAGGGGGCAGTGGCCGGAAAAGGGGCCGAAGGTCCGAAGCGGCGGTGGATGTCGTCCGGTGCCGCTAGTGTTCTGGCCATGCCGAAGGACCTGAAAGAAATCATGGACAGCGGTTGGGCCGACGCCCTGGAGCCGGTCGCGCCGCAGATCGCCGCGATGGGCGACTTCCTGCGCCAGGAGGTCGCGGAGGGGCGCACCTACCTGCCCGCCGGTGAGAACGTCCTGCGCGCCTTCAAACAGCCCTTCGAGGACGTGAAGGTCCTCATCGTGGGTCAGGACCCCTACCCCACCCCGGGCAACGCGGTGGGCCTGAGCTTCTCGGTCGCCCCCGACGTGCGCCTGCCCGCGAGCCTGCGCAACATCTACAAGGAGATGGCCGACGACCTGGGGGTGCCCATGCCCTCCAACGGCGACCTGACCCCGTGGACCGAGCAGGGCGTGCTGCTGCTCAACAGGGTGCTGACGGTCTCCCCCGGCAAGGCCGGGTCGCACCGGGGCAAGGGCTGGGAGGCGGTCACCGAGCAGGCCATCCGGGCGCTGGCCGAGCGCGACAAGCCGCTGGTGGGCATTCTGTGGGGGCGCGACGCCCGCAACCTGCGGCCGATGATGCCGGGCGTGCCGTGCGTGGAGTCCGCCCACCCGAGCCCGCTGTCAGCCAAGAACGGGTTCTTCGGGTCCAGGCCGTTCAGCCGCACCAACGAGCTCCTGGAGAAGCAGGGCGCCGACCCGGTGGACTGGAAGCTCCCCTAGCCCGGCGAACCGCGGCCTCCCCGACCCCCGTTGACCTGCGGACTCGGCACCGCCCCCGGCGCCGGGTCCGACCCGTGTCTGCCCCCGCACCGGAAAGGCGGTCTCCCCCCGATGGCGAAACAGCTCAGCTACGCGGACGCCCTGAGGATCCTCGGCCAGAACGACTCCGAGGTACTCGACTTCGCCGAGAAACTGGCCGACGGCGGTCTGGGGCTGGTGGGGGTGCCCGACCTGTTCGGGCTGCGGGGCCTGCTGGTGAGCCGGGGGCGCCAGGCCATCGAGGGGATCCAGGACAAGCTGAGGGGCCAGAGCCGCCTGTCGCGGACGGAGAGGATCGACGCGGCGCACCGGATCCTGGTCCTCATCTCCTTCTTCGAGGCGGTGGAGGCCTACCTCACCAGGCACGAGGCGCCCTTCACCCTGGAGGCGCTCAGGATCACCGACGCCGAGGAGTTCTCCTACTTCGACCAGGCGGTCCAGGACCTGGCCGGCCTCCCCCAGCCCGCCGGTGTGAGAGGTGAGGACGACCGGGACCCCTTCGACACGTACACCCTCCTCCACCTGCTCTGCGGAACCTTCGTCAGCCTCCTGGTGCACCACCCCGAGGCCGCCGAGCACGGCATGGACAGCGATCACCCCCTGGTCGAGGGACTGGGCGAGGAGGTCCCCGGGGAGGCGGCGGGGCTGCTGCGGGAGAACCTGCGGCGTCTCGCGGCGGAGGTCCCCGAGTTCGGCGTCTGGGTGCACCTCGCCGAACACCAGCACACGCGCCACGTCCTGGGCACCGGCCTCGGTGAACTGCACCGGCTCCTGGCGGCGGCCGGTTCGGGCAGGAAGGCGGACCGGCGCAGGCAGGAGCTCGCCGCCTCCTACCAGGCGGTCCTGCGCCAGCCCGTCCTGCGTTCGGACGACGTTCCGCCGGGGCTCGTCCTGCCCTCACTGGAGGACGCCTACGTGCCCCCGCGCGGGCGTGTGGCGGCGGCCCGAACGGGTGACTCCCCCTCCGCGGAGCGGTGGTGGGAGGAGCAGCCGCTGCTGGACGACCTCCAGTCGTTCATGGCCGCGTACCTGCTCCATCCCGAGGCCCCCGAGTACCCCACCGTCGTCCTGGGCCACCCGGGGGCGGGGAAGTCCAAGTTCACCGAGATGCTCGCGGCCCAGCTGCCCGCCTCGGACTTCCTGCCGATCCGGGTGGAGCTGCGCTCGGTGAGCCCCAACTCCCCCATCCACGTGCAGATCGAGGAGGGGCTGGCCGCCGCCCTCCACACCCGGGTGTCCTGGCGTGAACTCGCCGAGTCGGCGGACGGCGCGCTGCCCGTGGTCATCCTGGACGGTTTCGACGAACTCCTCCAGGCGACCGGGGTGGACCGCTCCGACTACCTGGAGCGGGTCCAGGAGTTCCAGCACCAGCAGTCGGCACTGGGGCAGCCCGTGGTGGTGATCGTCACCAGCCGCACAGTGGTGGTGGACCGGGCCCGCTTCCCCGAGGGCAGCACGGTGATCCGGCTGGAGCCCTTCGACGAGGCCCAGATCGGCCACATGCTGAAGGTGTGGAACAGGGCGAACTCCCGGGCGCTGACCGCACCGGGTGCGGAGCCGCTGAGCACCGACGTCCTGCTGCGCTACCGGGAGCTGGCCGAGCAGCCCCTCCTGCTGCTGATGCTGCTGGTCTACGACGCGGGCGACGACGGGCTGCGGCGCGCCTCGCGGCATCTGACGCACGGGGAGCTGTACGAGCGCCTGCTGACCATGTTCGCCAGACGCGAGGTGGACAAGCACCACGCGGGGTTGGGCCGCGAGGACTTCGACGACGCGGTCGAGGGCGAGCTGCGGCGCCTGGAGGTCGCCGCCCTGGCGATGTTCACCCGGCGCAGACAGAGCGTGACCGCCGACGAACTGGACCGGGACCTGGCGGTCCTCATGCCCGAGGCCGCCCTGCGCCCCGACGACACCGGCCTGCACGGGCGGATCGCCCCGGCCCACCAGGTGCTGGGCCGGTTCTTCTTCGTCCACGAGGCCAGGGCGAGGGTCGCCGAGGGCAGCGCGAGCGTGTTCGAGTTCCTGCACGCCACCTTCGGCGAATACCTGGTGGCCAGGGCGGTGGCGGCGGCCCTGGACGACCTGGACGGGTCCCGGGCGCGTTCGTCCCGCCGCCGGGGGCGCGCCCCCCGGGTGGACGACGGGGAGCTGTACGCCCTCTCCTCCTTCGCGAGCTACGCGGGCCGGGAGAAGGTGGTGGACTTCCTCGCCGAGCTTCTGGAGCGCCGCTTCGCCGAGGAGCCGGAGGCCCGCGCGGGCTACGCGCGGCTGCTGGTGGAGCTGTTCCAGGAGGCGCCCTTCCCCGCACCCAACCGCTCCTACTCCGGCTACGAGCCCGCGCGCCTGCCGCTGACCCGCCGGGAGGCCAACTACACCAGCAACCTCCTGATCCTGCTGTGCCTGGTGTCCGAGGATCCGGTGGACGCCCGGGAGCTCTTCCCCGACGCAGACGAACCCGACCAGGCCCTGCAGGGCAGGACCAGCCTGTGGCGCACGCTGCCCGGCGCCGAGTGGTTCAGCATCCTCGGCGCGCTGCGCGTGCGCCACATCGACGGCTGGGACGAGGAGGGCGCGGTCACCGTCATCGGGCTGGAGGACGGCTCCCCCGTCAACGTCGGAGAGTCCATGGGCTTCGAGCTGCGGGCCAACCTGGACCGCCGGGCGGACGTGACCGACCCCTACGAGGTGTCGGTGCCCTACGAGTCGATCACCGCGCGGCTCCTGCGGTCGATGGCCATGCGCGTCAACGGCACGGCGGCCCGGTTCCTGTTCGGTCTGCTGCCCTATCTGCGGTACGTCTCCGACGACCTGGTGACCTGGTACCTCGATCCTGTCCTGGACGACCGTGAGGATGAGGCGGGTGTATGGAGCGAGGTGCATGAGGTGATGCGCCTGCGCATGGCTCCGGTGCACGAGACCCCCGGGCGGCGCCTGGCCGCCTATGGCCGGTTGCTCACCGGCCGCGTCCTGGGCCGGTTGGAACTCCTGGTCCTCAGGCAGGCGGCGGAGGACCTCGCCCTGTCCGCCGACCGCGAGTTCACCGAGCGCGTGGCCCTGTCCGTGGAGGAGTACCTCTCCGACGTGGCGGAGGTGGTCGTCGGCCCCCAACTCGGTTCCGACGCGGTGGCCCCGGTTCTGGAGAGCCTGGGGCGGCACGTGGAGCGCACCGTGCTGCACCGCGTCGCCGCTCTCACCGGGACCACCGACGCCTCTCGCTCCGAGGCGTCCCCGGACCAGGCCGCCGCGACCGTTCCCGGGCCTCACGAGGTCTCTCCCGACACGGGCCAGTTCACCAGCGGCGGATGAACCCCGCACTCCTCCAGCACCCCCGCCCCCCGTGCGGTGGCCGCGCGCCGGAGCCCGGGTGCGCGGCACCGAACGGCGGGGGCGGGCCCGCGCGTCAGGAAGCGGCCCGGCGCACCCTCTCCACCAGGGCGGGCAGGGCCACCCCGATCGGGTCGCGCACCACGGCGCCGGCGAAGTCGTCGTAGGGCGTGGGCTCGGCGTTGACGACGACCAGGCTGGCCCGCGCCATCATGGCCACGTCGCACAGGCCCGCCACCGGGTGGACGGTCAGCGAGGTCCCCACCGCCATGAACACGTCGCACTCACGGGCGGCGCGCGCGGCCTCCTCCAGCACCTCGGCGTCGAGCCGCTGGCCGAAGGAGATGGTGTCCGACTTCTGGATGCCCCCGCACTCCAGGCACCGGGGGTCGGACTCCTCGTCCAGGCGAGCCAGCACCTGCGGACTGGGCGTGCGCAGGCCGCACGCCATGCAGACCACCCGCAGCATGCTGCCGTGCACCTCGACGACCCGTTCCGGGGAGACCCCGCCCCGCTGGTGCAGGCCGTCGATGTTCTGGGTGACCAGCGACCGCAGGCGTCCCGTGGCCTCCAGGTCGGCCAGGGCGCGGTGGGCGGCGTTGGGCTCGGAGCGCCACACCGGGTGGGTGCGCCGCTGGGTCCAGACACGGCGGCGGACGTCCACGTCGCCCATGTAGATGTTGATGTCGGACAGGGCCTGTGCGTCCGGGTCGGTGGTCCACACCCCGTTCGGGCCGCGGAAGTCGGGGATCCCGGAGTCGGTGGACACGCCCGCGCCGGTGAGCACCGTGATGCTCCCGGCGGATGCCAGCAGGTCAGCGGCCCGGGCGAACCCCTCGGGGTCGGCGAAGGACGCTGGATCGGTCGTCGTCGAGGCCATGCCCCATTCTTACAGCGCCCGTACCACCACGGCTTACCCCGGGTTGACAGCCACTTTGCCCGCCTTTGGCAGACAATGAGGGCTTGTACCCTCGGGAAGCCGTAGCCTCGGGGTGCGTGGAGTGCGACGGCCACATCCCCGGCCGATGCACACGAGGTGGGCAAAGGGTGCCAAAATCAACACAATCATGAAGCAGCCGTCCTACATTCTCGTGGTCAACGGGACCAAGGTGGAGCGCCCGGTGTTCGTCCTGGGCGCGCCCCACTCGGGCGTCCCCGAGATCGCCCGGGCCCTGTCCCGTGTACCCGGGTTCCACCTGAACTCGGGTTCGTCGGGCGTGCTCAACGCGGTCTACGCCGTGGCCCGGCGCCCCTCCCTGGCCCAGGAGAGGGCCGCGGGGACGGCGAGCCTGCTGCGCGAGGCCTACGCCGAGGCCTGGCAGCTCACCCCGCTGACCTGCCCGCGCTGCCCGGGGCCGTGGACGCGCGTGCCCGCCAACGCCGCCTCCGAGCCCTGCGAGCACAGCGCGGACGCGCTCCGCTACGGCGACGCCAGCCCCGACCTGCTCTTCTGCGCCACGGCCCTGCACACGGCCTTTCCCGACGCGCTGTTCGTCCAGGTCATCCGGGACGGCCGCGACGTCATCGCGGACATGATGGAGGACGAGCGCTCGCTGGCCTGGCTCAGGCCGAGCTTCATGAAGCTCGACCACGAGTTCCCCAACCACTTCTTCGGCTTGGAGGAGGAGTCGGACCTGACCGCGTTCCGGGAGGGCTCCACCGCCGCCAAGTGCGCGATGCGCTGGCGGGGCGCGGTGCGCATGTCGGCGCTGCTGCGCCGCGGCATCGGCACCGAACAGCTGATGACCCTGCGCTACGAGGACGTGCACGGCGGGGAGGTGGAGACCGCCGAGCGGCTGCGGGAGTTCACCGGGGCCCGGGTGTCGGCCTCGGAACTGGTGACCCCGGAGTCGTGGGGCGTGGGCTCCTGGCGCGAGCGCCTGTCCCGCGACCAGTACGAGGACGTGCACGAGGTGGCGGGCGTGGAGCTGTCCCGGCTCGGCTACGTCTGACCGCGCCGGGGGACGGGATCCTCAGGCGGAGCCGTACACCGTCATCAGCGCGTCGGCGGCGGCGCTCGCCGTGCGGACGGCGTCGGCCGCCCCGGCGATGTTGCGGGCGACCACGGCCCCCTCGTGCAGCATGGCCAGTGCGTCGCCGAGGGCCCGCGCGTCGGCCGCCCCGGCCTCGCGCGCCAGGTCGGCGTACAGCTCGCGCAGCCACCGCTTCTGCTCCTCGGCGACCGCGCGGCCGGGGTGGTCGGGGTCGGAGAGCTCGGCGTAGGCGTTGACCATGGCGCACCCGCGCGGGTTCTCCCGCTCCATCCACGCGTGCAGGGCGTCGAAGGTGGCCGCCACCCGGGCGCGCGGCGTGCGGGCCCCCTCCAGGTGGGCGACCAGGTGCTCGCGCCACCGGGTGTCGCGGACCCGCAGGTACTGCTCGACGAGGCGCTGTTTGGAACCGAAGCGGTCGTAGATCGTCTTCTTGGTCACCCCCGCCCGCTCGGCGACCAGCTCCATGCCCACGGTGTTGATGCCGCGCGTGTAGAACAGCTCGCACGCCACGTCCAGTACCCGGCGCGCGGCCGGGGTCAGCGTCGGGGTCGCGGTGGGGTCCACGGGTTCCTCCCTGCCGTCGGGCCTTCGTCCACGGGTACATTGCGAGTATACCGAACGGTATGTTTACCTCCGGGCATGGAGTACACCCGCACACGCCGTCTCGCCCCGCCCGTGCTGCTCTCCGCCGGCCTGGTGCTGATGTGGAGCTCCGGTTTCGTCGGCGCCGAACTCGGTACCGCGTACGCGCCCGCGACGACCCTGCTGGCCTGGCGCTTCCTGGCCGTGACCGGGCTGCTGGGCGCGTGGTGGCTGTGGCGTGAAGGGCCCCTGGGCCGGCGGGACGTGGCCGCGCACGCGCTGTTGGGCCTGCTCGCGCAGGCCGGCTACCTGTACGGGGTGTACGCCGCCGCGCAGGCGGGGGTGTCGGCCGCGACGAGCGCCCTGGTGGCCGCGCTGCAACCGCTGGTCGCCACGGCCCTGGCGGTGCCACTGCTCGGCGAGCGGGTGCGGGGCCGCCAGAGCGCGGGCCTGGTGCTGGGCCTGGCGGGGGTCGGCCTGGTGGTGGGCGCCGACCTGCTGCGCCCGGGGGCCGCGCCCTGGTGGGGATACGCGCTGCCGTTCGGGGCGATGCTGTCCCTGGTGGCCGCGACCCTGCTGGAACGCCGCCTGCGACCCGGGGGCTCCCTGGCCCAGGCCCTGGCCGTGCAGTGCGCGGTGAGCGCGGTGCTGTTCACCGGCCTGGCCGGAGCCACCGGCACCCTCTCCCCGCCCGCCGACCCGGGGTTCTGGACGGCGGTGGC
The DNA here is from genome assembly GCF_009830945.1 of Nocardiopsis sp. FR4. GTDB lineage: Bacteria > Actinomycetota > Actinomycetes > Streptosporangiales > Streptosporangiaceae > Nocardiopsis. Next base: position 37,554 of record NZ_VWVV01000024.1, read on the forward strand.
CTGGGTGGTGGTGCTGTCGACCCTGGGCGGCTACGGCTTCTACTGGGCGGTGCTGGCCCGCTCGGGGGTGGCCCGGGTGTCGGCGCTGCTGTACCTGACCCCGCCCACGACGCTGGTGTGGTCGTGGATGGTGTTCGGGGACCCGGTGGGGCCGGGCGCCCTGGCGGGGATGGCGGTGTGCGCGGCGGCCGTGGCGCTGGTGGGCGGCGGAACGCGGGCCGGAGGATCCTCCGGCCCGCGTTCGGGGGGAGCTAGCGGTCGCCGTCCGCGGAGGTCCATCCGGAACCGCCCGAGGCCAACGGGTCCCTGACCATGGCGCCCTCGGCACCCTCCGCCGGTTTCCGGACCGTCTCCACGCGCAGGGGCCCGCTCCCGGCCTCCTCGGGGACCACGGCGGTGCACACCACCTCCACCAGGGCGTCGGGGTCCAGCAGGTCGGTCACCCCCAGCACGGTCATCGGCGGGTAGAAGCGGCCCATGTAGCGGCGGTAGACCGAGCCGACGGCCTCGCCGGCCGCCCGGTAGGAGGCCATGGCGGTCGTGAAGACGCGCATGTCCACCACGTGGACGGGCTCGGCGCCCGCCGCGCGCAGTGCCTCCACCATGTTGGCGAGTGCCCGGTCGAACTGCTCGGCCACGCTCTCGCCCACCATCGTGCCGTCGGGTCGGCGCGCGCACTGGCCTCCCACGTGCACCACCCGTCCTGGTCTGACCACGATCGCGTGCGCGTAGCCGACCGGCTCGGACAGGGTCAGCGGGTTGACGATCTCGTGCGGTGTGTGGCCCATCGGCGTTCCCTCCTGGAACCGCGCCCACCACCGCCGGGGACCCGGGGGCCCGTGAGGTCCGCCGCGTGTGCGGCTACGATGGGCGCATGTCGATCACTGTGGTGCTGTCCGCCCTCGCCCTCGTCGCCGTACTCGCGCTGGTCGCCGCCATCTTCATCGGCGGCGCCGTGTACGTGGGACGCGTCCGCCGCCGGGGCACCGCGGCCGTTCTCGACGGTGCCCGCAAGCACCGGGAGCTGCGCGACTAGGCGGTGTCCTCCGCCCGGACGCGCCGGGGGTGAGAGCCGGGGCGCCCGTGCTCGCTCCGGACCTCGGCCTCGCCCCGGTCCGTGAGCGGCGCCGCGCGCCCCCGGCCCCCTACCCGGGCGGCGCGGTCCCTAGACGCCGTCGAACTCGTCGGGGTCGGGGCCGATCCGGCTGTCGGCGTTGAGCGCGCAGATACGGTCCATCTCCGCGCGGGAGAGCTCGAAGTCGAAGATGTCGAAGTTGGACCGGATCCGCTCCGGGGTCACCGACTTGGGGATCACCGCGTTGCCCAGCTGCACGTGCCAGCGCAGGATCACCTGGGCGGGCGTGCGTTCGCGTTCCTGGGCGATCGCGACGACGGCGGGGTGGTCCAGGAGCTTGCCGCGGCCCAGCGGGCTCCACGCCTGGGTGACGATGTTGTGCTTGGCGTCGAAGGAGCGCATGGCCTCCTGGGTGAGCAGCGGGTGCAGCTCGATCTGGTTGACCATGGGGGTGATGCCGCCCTCCTCCATGACCCGCTCCAGGTGGTGCCGCTGGAAGTTGGACACCCCGATGGCGCGGACCCGACCCTCGGCGTAGAGGCGTTCCAGCGCCTTCCACGTGGGCACGTACTGGTCGCGTCCGGGCAGCGGCCAGTGGATGAGGTAGAGGTCCAGCACCTCCAGGCCCAGGCGCCGCAGGCTGGCGTCGAAGGCCCGCAGGGTGGCGTCGTAGCCGTGGTCGGGGTTGGCCAGCTTGGTGGTCACGAAGACCTCGCCGCGGTCCAGGCCCGAGCGGCGCAGCGCCTCGCCCACACCCTCCTCGTTGCCGTAGGCGGCCGCGGTGTCGATACTGCGGTAACCCGTCTCGAGCGCGGTGGACACGGCCGCCACCACCTCGTCCGGGGGAATCTGCCACACCCCGAAGCCCAGCTGCGGAATGCGCAGTCCGTTGCCCAAGGTGAGCTCCGGAACGATCATCTGCTGCATCTGTCTCATCCCCCGTCAGCGCTGAACGGTCCTGCTCTGTCACTCTCACCGCGCGGCCTACCCGTACCGCAGTCGCATACTGTCACGTCACTCCGGCTCCGGGCCCGGATGCACCACGGCTGTGCTGGCTTTTTACCCGGCCGCCCACGCGGCGGTTCCTCCCCTCCCCTACCCCGGGCGGCCCGCTTCGAGCACCCTCCGGCGGTAGGCTGCCCGGGCCGGGGCGGGAGGTGGCCTTGATGGGACACGAACAGCGCGCGCGGGTCGGCGCCGAACTGATCCGGGACCGCGACGCGGTGGTGGAGCGCATCGTGGCCGAGGTGCACGCCGAGGTCCCCGCCTACCGGGCCCTGCACGACTCGCAGCTGGCGGAGGTGCGGGCGATCACCGGGTGGCTGGTGGGCCGCTCGCTGGAGCTGTGGGCGGCCGGGGCCACGCGGCTGCCGCCCGAGGACGTGGAGCGGCTGCGCGGCATCGGGCGCTCCCGGGCGGCCGACGGGCGCTCGATCGGGGCCGTGGTGCGGGCGCACCGGGTGGGGTCGGCGGCGGCGGTGCGGCTGGTGGCGGAGCGCGCGGCGGACCGGCTCGAGGCCACCGACGTGTTCGCCCTGAGCGAACTGTGGCTGGCCTCGATCGACCAGATCTCCGAGAGCCTGTCGGCAGGCCACGCCGAGGCCGCCCGCCGGTTGGACGCCGACCTGGAACGGGCCCGCCGGGCCTTCCTGGACGACCTGCTCATCGGGCGGCAGGCCTCGCGCGGCGCGATCCGCGACCGGGCCCGGACCCTGGGTGTGACCCCGCCCGACCCCGCGGTGCTGGTCGTGGCCGAGGCCGGCTACGGGCCCTCCGGGGGGCCGCCCCGGGCCGCCGCGGCCGCGGCCGCGGTCGGGATGGAACTGCTGGAGCTGGCCGGGGGCGCGGCGGCCGACCCGCTGCTGACCACCCGCTCGGGCCGGGCGGTGCTGCTGCTGGACCCCGGCGGCGCCGACCGGGTGACCGCCGCGATCGGCGAGCGCGCCTGGCGGGGGTGTGTGCTGGCGCCGCGGGCGCTGGACGACATGTCGGTCGCCTACCGGCTGGCCGACGACGCGCTGGAGACCGCGCCGCCGCACGCGTACGGCGACCGCGGCCTGCTCGGTGAGGCCGACGCGTGCGTGCTGGCCCTGCTCAACGGCGGCCCGGTCACCCCGGGACAGGTCCGCCGGACCGTGCTGGGGCCGCTCCTGGCGGAGGACAACACCCACCTGCTCGGGACGCTGCGGGCCTACTGCCACCGGGGAGCGGCGACCGCGGCCGCCGACGCACTGCACGTCCACGCGCAGACGCTGCGCTACCGGCTGCGGCGCGTGCGCGAGCTGACCGGGCACGACCCGCACCGGCCCTGGCCGGGGTTCGTCCTGCAGACCGCCTGCGCCATCGCCCCTGAGCGGGCGCACCACCCCTGTCCCGGTCCCCCTCTGCCAAAAGCACACGGCACTTAACCCGGTTTGGCGCGAGGTTAGGGACGGTCCGGCGTTGGGTAGCCGAGACTGGCGGACGGGGACGCGCCGTGGCGCGCCCCGACGCGACAGGAGTCACACCGACTGGAGGGGGACCAGACGTGACGACCGCAGACCGCAGAACGGATACCGCGCCCAAGCCCAGGAGCAGCCAGCCGTGGCTGCACCAGCGCGGCGAGGAGATCCAGGAGTTCGGGACGGTCCGCCAGTTCCCGGTCGGGCTGTCCTACGACACACGGATGTTCTCGTGTCAGCGGCTCAACCAGGTCCTGTGCGACACGCGCATCCTGCACGACATGTACAAGAAGCACCACTGGCTGATGCGCGGGCAGACCTTCTACCAGCTGCACCTGCTGATGGACAAGCACGCCGGGGAGCAGACCGCGCTGATCGACGCCATCGCCGAGCGCGTGCAGACGCTGGGCGGTGTGGCGGTCGGCGACCCGCGGCACGTCGCGGAGATCACCAACATCCCGCGCCCGCCCGACGGCGCCGAGGAGGTGCCCGCGATGCTCTCCCGCCTGCTGGAGGCGCACGAGACCATCCTGCAGGACGCCCACGACGCCGCGGCCCGCACGCAGGAGCTGGGCGACGACGGCACGAACGACCTGCTGGTCTCGGAGGTGATCCGCACCAACGAGCTCCAGGCCTGGTTCGTCGCAGAGCACCTGGTGGACACCCCGCTGGTGCGCTCCTAGGACGTGCCCCCAGGGCAGGGCCCGGCGCCGCGCGCCGGGCCCTCGCCGTGTGCGGGCCGCCCGGGGAGGCGAGCGAGGGCAAACAGGGCTTCCCCCGGAGCTGGCCGTCACGGTCGTGGACGCGGAGAACGGGTGCGCCCGCTGGCCGGCGAGGGGACGGCCGGTCCCTCCTGCGGGGGTCCGGCCCGTGGGCGAGGAGGGGACCGCCCGCTTCACCGCCATCGTGCCGGGCCACGGGGTCCTCGGGGCCCGATGCGCACCGTCCCGCCTCTTTCCGAGGCTGGGCGGCGGCACGTTCGGGCGAGCATGGACTACAAGCGCTTGCCGCGCAATGGCGGCCACGAGAGCTCCGAAAAAGCCGTCATATCACTTTAAAGCACCAGATAAATGGCAAAAGAGAGCACCAAGGCACCCAGAGGGGTTGACGGCGCCTTCCCGCATCAGGGAAAGTCGTGCAAACGCTTGCAGTCCTGACCGCAGTAACGGGTAAGCGCTTGCCACACGAGAGGGACTCCCCCATGATCCGTCGCCGTTTCCTCACCGCCTCCGCGGCCGCCCTCGGCCTCCCCCTGATCGCCTCCCCCGCCTGGGCCGGACCCTCCTCCGGACCGCGGGCACCGCGCGTCTTCGTGGCCGGAGACTCCACCGCCTCCACCTACGCCGCCCGGGAGGCGCCGCGCGCCGGTTGGGGGCAGGCCCTCGGCCTCTTCCTCGGCCACGGCGCGGACGTGGACAACCGGGCGCTGTCCGGGGCCAGCTCCAAGAGCTTCGCCGACCTGGGCCTGCTGGACGCCCTGCTCGCCGACCTGCGTCCGGGCGACCGGCTGCTCGTCTCCTTCGGGCACAACGACGCCAAGTCCCAGGACCCCGCCCGCCACACCGAGCCCTGGAGCACCTACCAGGAACAGCTGACCGTCTATCTCGACGGCGCCCGGGAACGGGGTGCCCGACCTGTCCTGGTCACCTCCGTGGAACGGCGCCGCTTCACCGCCGAGGGCGCGCCCCGCGAGTCCCACGGCGACTACCCGGCGGCCATGCGGGCCCTGGGCGCGCGCGAGGGCGTACCCGTCGTGGACCTGACCGCGCTGAGCCTGGAGCTGTGGGGCGCGCTGGGCCCGGAGGGCACCAAGGAGCACTTCCTGTGGCTGGCCCCGGGCGAACACCCCAACCACCCGGGCGGTGTCGAGGACAACACCCACTTCCAGGCCCGCGGCGCGGTCGAGGTGGCCCGGATGGTGGCCCGCGAGCTCAAGCGCCTGGGCGTCCTGGCGCCCCGCCACCTGCGCCGCCTCGGCGACACCTTCCCCGACCCCGGGAACGCGCTGCCCTGGCCCCAGGAACGCCCGGTCTGAGCCCCCCGCGCCCGGCCTCGCCCCCCACCGCCTCCGATCCCGAGGAGAGACCCCCGTGAGAAAACACCCCGCTCCGCCCAGAACGCGTCTGGCCCTGGCGTCCGTCCTGGTGGGAGCGCTCACCGCCGCCCTGGCCACCACCTCCGGCACCGCCTCGGCCGACCCCCGCCGGGGCCCGGTGATCACCGTGGCCGCCGACGGCTCGGGCGACCACACCGGCCTGCAGGCCGCGGTCGACGCCGTGCCCGCGCGCAGCCCCGAGCGCGTCACCATCCGGATCGAGGCGGGCGTCTACCGCGAGCCGGTGGTCATCCCCTCCGACAAGCCCAACATCACCCTGCTCGGCGCGACCGGGGACCCGCGCGACGTGGTCGTCACCTACGACCGCGCCGCGGGCACCCCCAAGCCGGGGGGCGGCACCTACGGCACCTCCGGCAGCGCCAGCGTGGTCATCTCCGGCGACGACGTGCACGTCCGCGACCTGACCTTCGAGAACTCCTTCGAGCGCGCCGAGCACCCCGAGATCACCTCCACCCAGGCGGTGGCGGTGCGCACCAGCGGCGACCGGCTGGTCTTCGAGAACGTGCGCTTCCTGGGCCACCAGGACACCCTGTACGCCAACTCGCCGAACGCCGACACCCCGTCCCGGCAGTACTATCGCGACTGCTACGTCGAGGGTGACGTGGACTTCGTCTTCGGCCGGGCCACCGCGGTCTTCGACGGCTGCGAGATCCGCTCCCTGGACCGGGGCAGCGACACCGACAACGGTTACGTGACCGCGCCGAGCACCCCGCCCCACCAGGAGTTCGGGTTCCTGTTCACGGACAGCTGCTTCACCAGCGACGCGCCGCGGGGCACCGTCTACCTCGGTCGGCCCTGGGTGCCCAGCTCGCACCCGGACGCCAACCCCCAGGTGCTGATCCGCGACTCCTGGCTGGGCTCCCACCTGCGCCGCGCCCCGGGCTGGGTGCCGATGTCCTCGGGCACCGACTGGCGCGGGTTCCGGCTGGAGGAGTACCGCAACTCCGGCCCCGGCGCGCTGGTCGCCGACGGCCGCCCGCAGATGGGCGGGGAGGAGGCCGCCCGGCACACCGCGCGGACCTACCTGGCCGGCGCGGACGGCTGGGACCCGGTGCGCGACACGCGGGGCCGCACGGCGTGCACCGCCCGCGGCCGCTGACCGGGCCGAGCCGCCGAAGGACGGGGCCGCCACCGCACGCGCGTGCGGTGGCGGCCCCGGTGTCCGCCCCGCTCAGGAGGCGGTGACCCCCCAGCGGCGGCGCAGGGAGCGGTCAGCCCAGTTGAAGAACACGTCGATGAGTATGCCGACGCACAGCACGATGATGATGTAGCTGAGCAGCCGTTCGGCGTCGTTGAGCTGGCGCGCCTGGCTCAGCGCCCACCCGATGGAGTTCTGCTGGTTGATGACGACCAGGAGCTCACCGGCCATCAGCGAGCGCCAGGCGAAGGCCCAGCCCTGCTTGAGCCCGGACACGAACATCGGCAGCGCGGCGGGGATGACCAGCAGCGAGTAGTGCTGCACGCCGCGCAGGCCCATGACCTTCCCGGCCCGCAGCAGCGAGGGCGAGACGTAGTCGATGCCCGAGGTCAGCCCGCCCGCGATGGAGGGCGCGGCGCCCAGGACGATCACGAACATGATCGCCGACTCGGTGATGCCGTACAGCAGCATCGCGAAGGGGAACCACACGATCGAGGGCATGGTCTGCAGCCCGGTGATGAGCGAGCCGATCGCCACCCGCAGCGGGGCGAAGCGCGAGACCGCCAGGCCCACCACCACGCCCACGGCCAGGGCCAGTGCGAAACCGGTCACGGCCCTTCGCATGGTGACGCCCACGGCCTGCCAGAACTCGGCGGAGGCGAGCTCGTCCGCCAGGACGGGCAGCACCCGGTCGGGGCCGGGGAGGACGTACTCGGGCCGCCAGCCCGACCACACCACCGCCTGCCAGGCCGCCAGGACCAGCACCGCCGCGACCAGCTTGGGCCAGGTGGCGGCCCAGATCCGGCGGAGGCGCTCGGCGGCCGGGGGCCCGTCGGCGCCGGGCCGGAGTTCGAGCGCGTCGAGCCCCTGGACGCGGCGCTCGTCGTCGCGCACGTCGGCCTCAGGCATGGCGCGAGACCTCCCGGCGGAGCTGGTCGGTGATGACGGCGGCCTGCTCGGCGATCCCGGCGGAGTCGATGCGGCGGGGCCGCTCGCCCTCCACGGGGAACTCGGCCAGGACACGGCCGGGGCGGCTGGACAGCAGCACGACCCGGTCGCCCAGGCGCACCGCCTCGCGCACGTTGTGGGTGACGAAGAGGATGGTCAGCGACCGCTCGCGCCAGATCCGCTCCAGCTCGTCGTGGAGGATGTCGCGGGTCATGGCGTCCAGGGCGCCGAAGGGCTCGTCCATGAGCAGCACGTCCGCGTCCTGGGCCAGGGCGCGGGCCAGGGCGACGCGCTGGCGCATGCCGCCGGAGAGCTGGTGGGGGCGCTTGCGGGCGAAGCCGGTCAGGCGCACCAGGGCCAGGAGTTCGTCCACCCGCCGCTTGCGCTCGGCCCGGGGCACCCCGTTGACCCTCATCGGCACCTCGATGTTGGCGCCCACGGTCAGCCACGGGAACAGCGCGGCCTCCTGGAACATCATCGACACGCGGTGACCGCCCACGTCCACGGTTCCGGTGGTGGGCCGGTCCAGCCCGGCGACCAGGGAGAGCAGGGTGCTCTTGCCGCATCCGGAGGCGCCCACGATGGCCAGGAACTCGCCGGTGCCGACGGAGACGGACATCCCGTCGATGGCGGTCACGGCACCGCCGCCCTCGCCGAAGACCTTGGTGATGTCCCCGATCTCGACGGCCGCGGTGCGCGGGGGCGTCTCGGTGATGGTGGTCATATGGGCCCTTACCCTTCCAGCCCCGTGACCGGCTCGCGGCCGTCCTCGGCGAGGAGGGCGTTGAGCGGGTCCAGGGCGTAGATTCCGGTCAGGTCGACGGGTTCGAGCAGCCCGACGGCCGCGGCTCGGTCGGCGCCGGTGCGCAGTGACGCGGCGGCGGGGTCGACGGTGAAGGTGATGTTGTCGAAGGCAGCCTCGGTGACGCGGGGGTCGAGTTCACCCCCGGTGAGCTCCTCCAGGTGGTCCGCGGCGGCGCGGCGGGCCGCCTCGGGCTCGTCGTTGAGCAGGTCCACGGAGGCGATGTGGCCGCGCAGCAGGTCCGCCACCACGTCGGGGTGGCGGTCGAGGAACTCGGCGCTGACCGCGAGCTGGGCGGTGACGTGGCGCCCGTCCGGCCACAGGTCCGCCTCGGACACGAGCAGCCGGGCGCCGCCCTGGGCCAGGATCCGGCTCAGGTGCGGCTCGGGCAGCCAGGCGCCGTCGACCTCGCCGAGCGCGAAGGCGTTCACGGTCTCGGAGTTCTCCTGCGGGATGATGGACAGGTCGCCGCCCCCGGCGGTGTCGACCTCCCAGCCCTGTTCCCGGGCGAACCAGCGCAGCGCCACGTCCTGGGTGCCGCCCAGCTGCGGGGTGGCCAGGGTGGTGCCGCGCAGGTCGGCCACGGTGCGGATGTCCTCGCGCACCACCAGGCCGGTGCCCCCGGTCGCGGCTCCGGCGACGACGCGCAGCGCCCGACCCTCGGACTGGGCCCAGCCGTTGACCGCGGGGTTGGGGCCGAGGAGGGCCGCGTCAACCTCGCCGGAGAACAGGGCGTTGACCGCGTCGGGGCCGCTGTTGAAGGTGCGGGTGTCGAAGGCGACGTCCTCGCCGAGGGCGTCGGCGTAGAGGCCGTTCTCCACGCCCACGAGCGCGGCGGCGTGCGTGACGGTGGGGAAGTAGCCGAGCGTGAGCTCGGACCCGTCCTCGTGCGCGTCGACCGCCCCGCACCCGGTCGCGGCCAGGGCGAGGGCCAGTGCCGCCAGGGCGGTCCTGGCCGCTGCGGAGCGCACACGCATGACGGAGGGCCTCCTCGGGGTCGACGACGGGGACACAGAGAAACTCTACTTAATGAGTAGGTTTTGTGGAAGCAGGGCGCTCCCGCCCCCTTTCCACGGTCCACCAGCCCAAACACGCGGCGACCGACCCGCGACGCGACTGAGAGAGAGGCGAAAGCCCAGTTCAGAACGGTGCGGGACACGCACCGGGCGGGCGGCGCCCCCTCCCGGGTGCCCCGCGGGCCCACGTCGCACCCCCGATCACACCCGCCCTGTGACACGGATCACCCTCTGGTCCCCGGGTGTGTCGGACACGCCGCGGGGGCGGGGAGCCGTTCGGCTCCCCGCCCCCGCGGCGGTGGATGGGTCGGGCCGCCCCCGGAGGGGACGGCCGCCGGATCACTCCTGGGCGGACCCGGCGCCCTCGACGATGGTTCCGTCGGCGTCGACCGCCAGGACGACGCCCTGCCAGGACTCCTGGACGAACTCCAGGACCCGCTCGTCGTGCAGCAGCTCGGCCAGGAGCTGGACGCGCTCATCGTCGGCGTTCTCGGCCAGGGCCACCAGGCCGTTGGCGTAGGCCTCGACGTAGTCCTCGCCCTCGGGCTCCCAGGCCAGGACGTTGGACTCCTCGGGCAGGTTGGCCTCGATGGCGTAGTTGCCGTTGACGACCGCGGCGTCCACGTCGGAGATGGAGCGGGGCAGCTGCGCCGCCTCCAGCGGGGTGACGGTGAGGTCGCGCGGGTTGTCCTCGATGTCCTTCTCGGTGGCGGTCCCACCGGCCTCCGGGTCGAGGGTCAGCAGGCCCTCGGCCTCCAGGATGCGCAGGGCGCGGTTGAGGTTGGCCGGGTCGTTGGGAACCGCGATCTCGGCGCCGTCGGGCAGGCCCCCGACGCTCTCGACGCTGTCGGAGTACAGGCCCAGCCGCTCGATGTGCACGTCGGTGACGTAGGTGAGGTCGGCGTCGGGGCCGTTGGCCACCCACTCGTTGAGGAAGGAGCGGTGCTGGAAGTAGTTGGCGTCCAGTTCGCCCTCGACCAGGGCGGCGTTGGGGGTGTTGTAGTCGGAGATCTCGCGGATCTCCAGCTCCAGACCCGCTTCCTCGGCGAGGTTCTCGTCGACGAAGGAGAGGATGTCGCCGTGCGGCACGGGGCTGACACCCACCCGCAGCACGTCCTCCGAGTTCCCGGACCCGGAGGCCTGCTCGCTGGGCGCGCCGCAGGCGGCGAGCGCCAGGGCGAGGGTGGCTGCTCCGAGTACGGCTGAGGTCGTGCGCATGGTGCACTCCTTCGGGATCGTGGTAGGGAGGATCACGGGGGGCACCGCGGCCGGTGGTACCGACCACGTGGTCCGCGAGCCCTGTGGGGCTTCGCCGAGCTGGTCAGAGCCTAAGCGACTAGATTGGTAGGAATTGCCGTCCCGAGTCCCTGATCGGGGTGGGATCGGCCACACGGCCCGCCGGAACCGGGGCCGCCGGGCGCCCGGAGGGGCCGGTGCGGACGTCCGGGGAGGTGACAGCGCTTTCCCTGGTGGGGCCCATCCCCTAGGTTGGAGTGGTCGTCACCACCCCACTTCGCCCTCACGGAGCCCAACGATGCCCCTGGTCGCCGGAATCGACAGCTCGACCCAGTCCTGCAAGGTCGTGGTCTGCGACGCTGACAGCGGAACCGTCGTGCGCGAGGCGCGCGCCCCGCACCCCGACGGGACCGAGGTCCACCCCGACGCCTGGTGGTCCGCCCTGGAGCAGGCCTCCGACGGCCTGCTCGACGGTGTGGCGGCCGTCGCCGTCGCCGGACAGCAGCACGGCATGGTGGCCGTGGACGAACTCGGCGCGGTGGTGCGCCCGGCCCTGCTGTGGAACGACACGCGCTCGGCGCCCTCGGCCCTGGAACTGATCGAGGAGCTGGGCGGGCCCGCCGAGTGGGCCAAGGCCGTGGACAACGTGCCCAACGCCAGCCTGACCGTCAGCAAGCTGCGCTGGCTGGCGCGCGAGGAGCCGGAGCACGCCGCCCGCACGACCGGGGTCATGCTGCCGCACGACTGGCTCACCTGGCGACTGACCGGCGGCGGGGCCGAGCCCACCACCGACCGCGGGGACGCCTCCGGCACCGGCTACTGGTCGGCGACCGAGAACGCCTACCGGACCGACCTGCTGGAGCGGGCCTTCGGGCGCGCGGTCCGGGTGCCGCGCGTGGCCGCCCCGAACGAGGCCGTGGGGCGCACCCCCTCGGGGGCGCTGGTCGCCCCCGGCACCGGTGACAACATGGGCGCGGCCCTGGGGCTGGGGCTGGGCCCGGGCGACGCGGTGGTCTCGCTGGGCACCAGCGGCACCGTGTTCGCCGTCAGCGAGGGGCCCGCCCAGGACCCCACCGGGATCATCTGCGGGTTCGCCGACGCCACCGGGCGCCACCTGCCGCTGGTGTGCACGCTCAACGCGGCCCGGGTGCTCACCGCCGCCGCGGCGATGCTCGACGTGGACCTGGCCGGGCTGGACGCGCTGGCCCTGGCCGCCGAGCCGGGCGCCGGGGGGATCGTGCTGCTGCCCTACCTGGACGGTGAGCGCACCCCGGTGCTGCCGGACGCCGCGGGATCCCTGCACGGGCTGCGCCGGTCCAACATGCGCCCGGAGAACCTCGCGCGCGCCGCGGTGGAGGGGATGCTCTGCGGGCTGGCCGACGGCCTGGCCGCGATGACCGACACGGGGATCCCGGTGAACCGGGTCCTGCTCGTGGGCGGGGCCGCGCGCTCGGCCGCCGTGCGCGCCGTGGCCCCGACCGTCCTGGGCGCCCGCGTGGTCGTGCCTCCGCCCGCCGAGTACGTGGCGCTCGGCGCCGCCCGCCAGGCGGCGTGGGCGCTGGCCGGGACCGCCGAGCCGCCTGCCTGGGACCTCGGTGCGCCGGAGGCCGAGGCCGGCCCCGTGGACGCGCCGCACGTGCGCGAGCGCTACGCCGAGGCGCGCCGCTCCGCGTACGGCGTGTAGACGGCCGTTCCCCTCCCCGGCCCGGGGCGGTTCGGTACGCCGTTCCGCCGCGAGCCGGGACGGGCCCGAACGCGAGCCGTGCCGGGGAGGGCGCATGTCGGTCGGGGAGCGGCTGCGGGTACCCGTCGGAGCCCGGCTCCCGGGACGGGTGACACCCCGGGGGCTGGCCGGACGGGGCCGAGACCGTTCCTGTCCTACCCTGGCGGCGGCATCCACCTCCCCACAGAACGGTGAGCATGAACGACGTACAGCTCCGCCAGATCGGCCGCTCCTCCCTTCACGTGTCCCCCCTGTGCCTGGGCGGGAACGTCTTCGGCTGGACCGCGGACGAGCACGCCTCGTTCCAGGTCCTGGACGCCTACACGGCCGCGGGCGGCAACTTCGTCGACACCGCGGACTCCTACTCCGTCTGGGTCGAGGGGCACCGGGGCGGAGAGTCCGAGACGGTGATCGGCCGCTGGCTGGCTTCGCGGGGGCGGCCCTCCGGCCTGGTGATCGCCACGAAGGTCAGCCGGCACCCCGACTTCCCGGGCCTGTCCGGGCCCAACGTCAAGGCGGCCGCCGCGGCCTCCCTGCGGAGACTGGGCGTGGAGACCATCGACCTGTACTACGCGCACTTCGACGACCCGGACACCCCCCTGGCCGAGAGCGCCCGCGCCTTCTCCGATCTGGTGGACGACGGCAAGGTGCGCTACGTGGGCCTGTCCAACCACAGACCCGAGCGCATCCGCGAGTGGCTGGACGTCTGTGAGCGCGAGGGCCTGCACGCCCCGGTGTGCGTCCAGCCCCAGTACAACCTGATGGAGCGCGGCGTCGAGTCCGGCCTGGTGCCCCTGGCCGAGGAGCGCGGTCTGGCACTGCTGCCCCACTCCGGGCTGGCCCGCGGCTTCCTCACCGGCAAGTACCGTCCCGGCGCCGCCGAGGTGGACAGCCCGCGCGCCGCCAAGGCCCGTACCTACCTGGAGGACCCGCGCGGCAAGCGGGTCCTGGATGCCCTGGACACCGTCGCGGGGCGCGGTGGAATCTCCCCGGCGGCGGCGGCGCTGTCCTGGCTGGCGGACCGGCCCGCGGTGGTGTCGGTGCTCGCCAGCGCCCGCGACCCCCGGCAGCTCGCCGACCTGCTCCCGGTCCACCACCTGCGGCTGGAGAAGGAGCCCACGGAACTGCTGACCAGGGCCTCCGACCCGGAGCCGTCCGCCGGTTCCTGAGGTCGCCGCCCCCGGGACCCCGGCCCGCACCAGGGGCCGTTCGGGGAGGCGCCGCCGACGGTTATCCGTGCGCGGGCCCGGGTAGCTGGCCGGAACGGGGCACCCGGCCCCGCGCGGGACGGGCACCGGGGCGGGCCCCGGTGGGGGCGGCTCCGCTTCCGTCTCCGGCCCCCACACCGGGACCGGCTACCGGCCGATTGACAGCTGTTCGCCTAGAGTGAACATGCCACTACCGCAAGCACGGGGGACGAGACGAGATGACCCACGACTTTCCCGAAGACCGCGGCGGCGACCCGGGATCGTTCGACGAGTTCCTGGCACGCTTCCTCGGAGCACGCGGGCCGGTCCGGCGCGTGGACCTGTCCAAGCTGATGAGCCCCGAGGCGCAGCAGGTGGCCGACGCCTCGGTGCGCAGCGCCCTGGAGACCGGGGGCGCCGACGTCGACTCGGTCCACCTGCTGTGGTCGCTGCTGCGCCACCCGCCCACGCGGGAACTGGTGGAGCGCACCGGTTCCGGCGCCCAGCAGGTCGTCGACGTCATCGACCAGGCGGTGGCCCAGGCCCCCCGGTCGGTGCGCGGCTCGGCCCGGCTGACCCCCGCCGCCAAGCGGGCCCTGCTCGACGCCCTGCAGATCGCGCGGGCCACCGGCAGCTCCAGCATCACGCCCGAGCACATCCTCTTCGCCCTGGCGGTCAACACCGACAGCCCCGTCGGCCAGCTCCTGCACGGCTCGGGGATCACCCCGGAGTCGCTGCAGAAGGCGGTGGGCGCCCCCTCCCGCTCCGGGCAGGCCGAGACCGGGCCGTCCGACACCCCGACCCTGGACGAGTTCGGCACCGACATGACCGCGCTGGCCCGGGAGGGCCGGCTGGACCCGGTGGTGGGCCGCGACGACGAGGTCGAGCAGTGCATCGAGGTGCTGGCCCGCCGCCGCAAGAACAACCCGGTCCTCATCGGCGACCCGGGCGTGGGCAAGACCGCGATCGTGGAGGGCATCGCCCAGCGCATCGAGGACGACGACGTCCCCGAGACCCTGCGCGGGCGCCGACTGGTCCAGCTCGACCTGTCCGGGGTCGTGGCGGGCACGCGCTACCGGGGCGACTTCGAGGAGCGCCTGAACAAGATCGTGGACGAGATCCGCGAGCAGTCCGGGCAGCTGCTGGTCTTCATCGACGAGATCCACACCATCGTCGGCGCCGGTGCCGCCGAGGGGTCCATGAACGCCGGGAACATGCTCAAGCCCGCACTCGCCCGCGGGGAGCTGCACGTCATCGGCGCGACCACCGTGGACGAGTACCGCAGGAACATCGAGAAGGACGCGGCCCTGGAGCGCCGCTTCCAGCCGATCCAGGTGCCCGAGCCGTCGGTGGAGGACACCGTCGGTATCCTGCGCGGGCTGCGCGACCGCTACGAGGCCCACCACCAGGTGCGCTTCAGCGACGACAGCCTGGTGGCCGCGGCGGAGCTCTCCGACCGCTACGTCACCGACCGGTTCCTGCCCGACAAGGCCATCGACCTCCTCGACCAGGCGGGCGCGCGGGTGCGCCTGCGGCTGAAGAGCTCCAGCTCCGCGCTGCGCGAGATGGAGGGCAGGCTCCGGAGGCTGGAGGCGGAGAAGGAGAAGGCGGTCCAGGACGAGGACTACGAGCGCGCCTCGGCGCTGCGCGACGAGATCGCCACCGCCAAGGGCTCCCTGCACCAGGCGCGCGGCACCGGTTCGGCGGTGCCCGAGGTGACCAGCGAGGACATCGCCGAGGTGGTCTCGCGCAGCACCGGCATCCCGGTCGCCCAGCTCACCCAGGAGGAGCGGGACCGGCTGGTGAACCTGGAGGAGGTGCTGCACCAGCGGGTGATCGGCCAGGACGAGGCGGTCACGGCCGTCGCGGAGGCGATCCGCCGCTCACGGGCGGGCCTGGGCGACCCGGGCCGGCCGGTGGGCAGCTTCCTGTTCCTGGGCCCGACCGGCGTGGGCAAGACGGAGCTGGCGCGTGCGCTGGCCGAGGCGATGTTCGGCTCCGAGGACTCCATGGTCCGCGTCGACATGAGCGAGTTCCAGGAGCGCCACACCACCAGCCGCCTGACCGGGGCTCCCCCGGGGTTCGTGGGCTACGAGGAGGCGGGCCAGCTCACCGAGGCGGTGCGCCGCCACCCGTACTCGGTGCTGCTGCTGGACGAGATCGAGAAGGCCCACCCGGACGTGTTCAACCTGCTGCTGCAGCTGCTGGACGACGGGCGGCTGACCGACGGGCAGGGCCGCACGGTGGACTTCCGCAACACCGTGGTGATCATGACCAGCAACCTGGGCTCGGAGGCCATCACCGGGGGCGCGCCGATGGGCTTCACCGCCGACGGCCAGATGGACCCCGACACCGAACAGCGGGTCATGCGGCGGCTGCGCGAGGAGTTCCGTCCCGAGTTCATCAACCGCATCGACGAGGTCATCGTCTTCAAGCAGCTGGGGGAGGCGGAGCTGGGCCGCATCACCCGGCTCATGCTGGAGCGCACCGAACAGCGGCTCAAGGCGCGCGACATCACCGTGCGCTTCACCGACGAGGCGGTGGGGTGGCTGTCCGAGCGCGGCTACCAGCCCGCCTACGGCGCGCGGCCGATGGCGCGCACGATCCAGCGAGAGGTCGGCAACCGGCTCTCGCGCATGGTGTTGGACCAGCAGATCGTGCCGGGCGACCACGTGCTGGTGGACGTGGACGCGAGCGGGGAGCTGCGGATCTCCACCGTCCCCTCGTTCTGATCCGGTGCCCCGGGCGGGCGGGCGGACCGGTCGGTCCGCCCGCCTCCGCGGGGAGGCCCCGCGCTCAGCAGGCCCCCGCGTCTCGCCACACGCCCCACTCGCCCGTGGTGCCGGGCTCCTCGCCGCGGGTCCACCACTGGGCCCGGTACAGGCGCCCGCCGTGGGAGACCCGGTCCCCGCCGGTGTAGACCCGGTCCGGTGACCAGGCGGGTGCGTCGCACTCCGCCGGGTCGGAGGGGCCGGCGGTGGGCTCGGGGGTGGGACCGGTCGGCGGAACCCCGCCCTCGCGGACGCGCTCGCGGATCCACTCCCCCGCCGGTTTGAGGGAGTCCGTGCCGGCCCAGGGGCCGCCCGCGGCGCAGGTACCGGGTTCGAAGACGGCACCGGAGCGGAAGTCGTCGGAGTAGTTCCAGTTCACCCAGCTGATCTGGTACTCGGCCATGAGGTCGAGGTAGGCCTGCGCGGAGGCGAGGTCGTTCGGGCCGTCGCCGGTGGCCTCCTGTGTGCCGAACTCGGTGACGAACAGCGGCAGCTCCCGCGCCGCGGCCCGCAGGCCCTCCCGGTGGAAGCCGCCGTGCGAGGCCGCGTAGAAGTGGAAGACGTACATGATGTTGTCGGCGTCGACCGGGTCGGCGGTGATCTCGGTGTGGTCGGAGCCCTCCGACAGGCCCAGGGAGGACCAGCCGCGGGTGCCGACCAGGACGACGGCCTCGGGGTCCCGTGCCCGCACGACCGGGATGATCTCCTCGGCGTAGCTCCTGATCGACGCCCAGGACACGCCGTTGGGCTCGTTGGCGATCTCGTACAGGACGTTGTCCTTGTCGGCGTGCGCGGCGGCCACCTCGCTGAAGAAGGCACGGGCGAGCTCGGTGTTGTGGTTGGGGTCTCCCGGGGTGAGCATGTGCCAGTCGACGATGACGTACATGCCCCGCGCGGTGCCCTCCTCGACGAGTTCGTGGACCCGGTCGGTGAAGCCGCCCGGGTCGGTCTCGTAGCCGCCCTCCTGGACGTACATGGACACGCGCAGCACGTCGGCGCCCCAGTCGTGGGCGAGCGCGTCCAGGGAGCCGTCGGTGAGGCAGTCTCCGTACCACTGCAGGCCGTGCGAGCTCATGCCGGTCAGCTGGACGGCCCGGCCGCTCTCGTCGCACAGCCGCAGGCCGCACACGCGCAGCTGGCCGTGGGCCTCCACGGGGGTGGCGGCGGACGAGGCGGGGGCAGGGGCCTCCGCGGCGGCCGGGGAGGCTCCGCCCGGAGCGCGCACGGGGCCCAGGGCGACCAGGGCCAGGGCGGCGAGGAGCGCGCACGCGAGGGCGAGGGCGGCGCGGACGCGGCCGGCGCGTGCGGGTACGGGGGGTGGGGCCACGGTGTCCTCCGACGGGTGGCGGCGCGGCGCCGCCCGCGTGGCCGCGCCGAACCGGAAGGATTCTTTCCTGTGATCGGCAACCTAGACTCGCGGCCACGGAGGGGCAATCCCCCCAACGGAACGCGTCGGCGGCCCGCTCCGGGAGCCAGGCCACCGTGGGAGCGGGGACGCGCGGGTGCCGCGGGACGCACACGGCCGAGTGCGCCCCGGGGCCCGAGGGCGGGGAGGTCCTCAGACGGGTTCGGGCTCGGGATCGGGTCCGGGCGGTTCGGGGAGGGGACCCGGGCCGGGCGGTTCGGGCTCCGGTACCGGCTCCGGCGGGGGCATCGGGGTCGGCGGGAACGGGTCCGGCGGCATCGGGTCGGGCTGGCGCAGGGTGCCGTCACGGCTGCGTGTGTGCATGTCTCTCCTCACCTTTCCTCTTCCGGTGTCCTGCTGTGTCCGGGAACGGTGCGCGGCGCACCGCCGGTTCAGGCCTCGGCGCGCAGCCGGGGCAGGACCTCGCGGGCGTAGAAGTCGAAGAAACCCTCCTGGTCGTCGCCGACCTGGCAGACGTAGACCTCGTCCACACCGGCCTCCAGGTAGGGGCGGAAGGCCGCCACGTGCGCCTCGGGGTCGGGTCCGCAGGTGATCTGCCCGGCCACCATCTCCTCGGTGACCAGTTCCTCGGTGAGCTGCTCGAAGTGGCGCGGCAGGGGCAGCAGTTGGGGCGCCTCGCCCGTCAGCGCCTCGTTGGGCCACCGCTCGCGGGCCACCCGCCGGGCCTCCTCCTCGGTGGGCGCCCAGCAGACCTTGAGCCCGCCCTGGACGGGTTTGCCGTCACCGCCCCCGGCGCGGAAGCCCTCGATGGTCTCCTGGCTTGGCGCCACCTGGATGAGGCCGTCGGCCTCCCGGGCGGCGAGGCCCACCGCCTTGGGGCCGAACGCGGACATGTAGACCCTGGGCGGTTCCTCCGGCAGGGTGTACAGGCGCGCGGTGTCGACCTCGTAGTGCTCCCCCCTGTGGGTGACGAGCTTGCCCGTCCACAGCTTGCGCATCACCTCCAGGGCCTCCTCCAGCATCGACAGCCTGCGGGCGGCGGGCGGCCAGGGCTGGCCGAGGATGTGCTCGTTGAGGGCCTCTCCGGTGCCCACACCCAGGATGAACCCGCCCCGGACCATCGACGCGGAGGTGGCGGCGGCCTGTGCGACCACCGCGGGGTGCACGCGCGTGGTCGGGCAGGTCACGGCCGTGGTGACCGGCAGGGACGTCACCTGGCCGATGGCGCCGACCACCGACCACACGAAGGGGCTCTGCCCCTGCGCGTCCAGCCAGGGGTGGTAGTGGTCGGAGATCCACAGGGCCTCGAACCCGGCGGCCTCCGCGGCCCTGGCCTGGCGCACCAGCTCCTGGGGGCCGTGCTCCTCACTGGCGAGAAAGTATCCGAAGCGCGTCACGTACCGCTCCCCCCGTTTCCCGTCGCTGCTTCCTCCCGCGGACGCTCCGCCCCCGGGGCGGTCCGGACCGCCCCGGGGGCGCGTTCACCCCTGCCCGGACCCGCCGTCCTCGTGCGGCCCCTCGCCGCCCGGCCCCTGGTTGAGGCGTCGGCTGGCCCGCTCGTTGAGCCCGGTGACCAGTTTGACCGCCCGGTTGGCCGCGCCCGTGTCCGCCCGGCTGCCGGGCCGCTCCCCCGCCCCGTCGGGCGCGTCGGGCAGCAGCCGGTCCATGACGCCCATGAGGTTCTGGACCAGGGAGGGGCTCAGGCCCCGGGCGGCGATGGCCGCCCGGGCGAGCGGGGTGAGCACCACGTGGCTGCGCCCGCGCGCGGCCCCCTCCACGATCCGGGAGGCCGCGCGCGGGGCGTTCACCGAGACCAGGGGCAGGCCCGCCCCCAAGGAGAACCAGGTGTACTCCCGCTCGGGGTCTCCCGAGAACACGGCGGCCTTGTGCGAGCCGGTGCGCATCAGGCCCGGTACGACGGTGGTGACCCGCACGCCCCGCTCCGCCAGCTCTCCGCCCAGCCCCTCCGACAGGGCGACCTCGGCGAACTTGGCGCAGGAGTAGGGCAGCAGATGCGGCACGCTCAGGTAACCGCCGATGGAGGTGATGGTGACCAGGGACCCGCGGGTGCGCTCCAGCGGGCCGAGCGCGGCCCGCGAGATGCGCAGGGGAGCCCAGAACATCGTCTCCATGGCGTCGCGGAAGTGCTCCTCGGAGAGCACCTCCTGCGGTCCGACCTGGATGATCCCGGCGTTGTTGACGACGAAGTCCAGGCGGCCGAAGACCTCGGCGGCCTCCTCCACCAGGCTCGCGACCCGCTCCGGGTCGCGGATGTCGCACTCGATGCCGTGGGCGCGCACGCCCCGGGCCTCCAGGTCCGCCACCGCCCGGTCGAGTTCGTCCCGGTCACGCGCGCAGATCACCACCGAGGTGCCGCGCGAGCCGAATTCGCGGGCCATCTGCAGGCCCAGTCCGCGCGAGCCGCCGGTGATGAGCGCGACCCGGCCGGGCAGCCGGGTGGTCCGGGGCCGTCCGGCCAGCGCCGCGGCGCCCACGCCCGCGAGGGCTCCGGTCGCGGCCCAGGCCGCCGTCCCGCCGCGGCGGCGCCGGGGCGGGGGTTCGGGCTCGTCCCTGTTCCTCAGTCGCGACACCGCCCAGCCCGCGACGGCCAGGGCCAGGGATGTCTTGCCGCGCATCACCGGCCGCTCCGTCCGTCGTGTCCGCGGGTCAGGTGCGCGGTAGGTGCCACCGCCATGTCACTCCCTGTGCGTCGAACGTTCCAGGGGGATGTGGGTGTACGGCTACCCGGGCGGCCCCGCCGGAAACGGCGCGTGCCCGCCCGGGCGCGTACCGGGTCCGCCCCCGGGTCGGCTCCCGTCCGGGCGCGCGGCCCCGGAGTCGCTCAGGCCCCGCTGCCGACGAGCTCGCGTACGTCGCGGGGCAGGGCCTGGCGGACCCTGTCCATGATCTCGCCGGTGGTGGCCTCGTCCAGGACCTCGAACACCGCGCGGGTGCTGTGCGAGGCCTGGGGCTCGTCGCTGTGCGCGCGCTGGGCCACCCGGCTGAGGAACTCCGGGGCGTCGAAGGCCTCGGCGCCCGGCCCCTGCTCGGTCTGGCGGGTCATCCGGCGCACGTTCTCCCCGATCCCCCGCGGCAGCTGGGCGGCCAGGTCGTCGCCGAGCCCGGGGTCGACCCGCTCGGCGAGGGTCTCCAGCGTCGCCCGGGTGGCCTCCTCGGCGGCGCCGCGGCTGTCCAGGCGGGCACGGGCCTGCACCTGCCCGATGAAGGCGTCGTGCCGCATGGTCCTCATCCCCTTCCACTCACTCTGGCTCGGTCCCGCGGCACGCGCGGGACGGACCGGACGGTCCGCGGCGCGGGTGCGGGGTACCGCTCGGATGGACGGCCCGGTCGGGACCGGGAGGCGGAGGCGCTCCGCCTCACTGGCCGCCGGGCTGGTAGTCGCCCTTGGGCTTGGCGGGCTGGTTGGGCACGCCGTGCGGCGGCGGGCTGGAGGCGGGGGCCGCGGTGTCGGTGCTCACCGGGGAGCCGCCGGTCGGCGGTCCGGGCCGCTCGGGTTGGAAGTCCTGGGAGCCCTCGGAGGGCTCCGCCCCCTGCTCCAGGTCGTGCAGCCGGTGGCGCAGCAGTTCCAGGACGTTGACGCGGTTGGCGTGGCTCTCCTCGTAACCGATGAGCTGGCGCATCTGCTCGGCGTCGAGTGAGCGGACACGGTGCTGCAGCGTCCCGACCGGGAGTCCCTCGTATCCCTCGATCGGGGGTGTGGTCTCGTGGTGCATCGACGTTCGCTCCCGTTCTGTCCTGTACGGAGTTGGGGGTGTAGGGGTACGGCTACCCGCCACTCCGGACGGGAAAACGGCAGGTGGACGCCGGGGGACGGGTGTCCGCGCGGTCGCCGTTCCCGGCCGGGCGGGCGGGGGAGGCGACGCGGGGCCGTTGATCGGCGCGCCCCTCGGGAGTAACGTCGGCGCGTGGCCTGCCCCCCGTACGCCGCGCGTGCCGCTGTCAAGCGCGACGGCGCCCTCCCCTTCCCCCTCCCCCGCACAGCCCGGACCGCCGCCCCGTGCGCTGACCGGGCCACCCTCCCCCTTCCCGACCGGACCCCGCCGTGACGGCGCCGCTGTCGCGTGCGCGGCTGCTGGGCTACGGGGTGGGGTCGGTGGGCACCGGCGTCTTCTCCGCCCTGCCCGGCCTGCTGCTCCTGTACTACCTGACCGACGTGCTCGGGGTCACCGCGGGCCTGGCCGGGCTGGTCCTGGTGCTGCCCAAGGTCTGGGACATGCTCGTCGACCCGGTCATCGGGGTGGTCAGCGACGCCGAGGCCGTGCGCACCGGCCGCCGGACGCGGCTCATGCTCTGCGGGGCTCTCTGCCTGCCGGTGCTGTTCGCCGCCGTGTTCGCGGTGCCCGCGCTGCCCCCCGTGTGGTCGGCGGTGTGGGCGGGGTGCGCGTTCGTGCTGGCGACCACGGCGTTCAACCTGTTCCAGGTGCCCTACGTCGCCCTGCCCGCGGAGATCAGTCCGCGCCGGGACCAGCGCGCGCGGGCCATGTCCTGGCGGGTGGTGTGCCTGACCCTGGGCGTCCTGGCCGCGGGCGGTCTGGCCCCGGCGCTCGTGGAGGCCGCCGGCGGGGGCCGTCCGGGCCACCTGGTGATGGGGGCGGTGATCGGGCTGGTGCTGGGCACGGCGATGACCGCCGCCACCCTGGGCACCCGGTGGATCTCCAGCCGCCCCGGGCCGGACACACTGGGCCCGCTGGCCGCCCTGCGCGCGGCACGCGGCAACCGGGCGTTCTTCCGGCTGGTCGCCGCGTTCGCCCCGCAGGCGCTGGCGGTGGCGGTCATGCTGGCCGCCGCCCCCTACGTGGCCGCCCACCTCCTGGGCGCCTACGGGCTGACCTCGGCCATGTTCGCGTGCGTGGTCGGCCCCAGTCTGCTGGCGGTGCCCCTCTGGGCGCGGGCGGCCCGCCGGTTCGGGACGGTGCGCTGCTACCTGGCGGCGACGGTCGCCATGACCGGCGCGGCCCTGCTGCTCCTGCCCGGGGTCCTGGTCGGCTCGGCCGCGCCCGTGCTCGCGGGGACCGCCCTGGTCGGCGCGGGTTACGCCGGGCTGCAGCTGCTGCCGCTGGCGCTGCTGCCCGAGACCGTGCGCGCCGACGCCGGGCGCAGCGGACAGGCCCAGGCGGGCACGTTCACCGGGATGTGGACCGGCCTGGAGACCGGCGCGATGGCGCTGGGGCCGGGGCTGTTCGCGGCCGTGCTGGAGCTGACCGCGTTCCGCCCCTCCACCGCCGCCGAGGCGGTCGCGCAGCCCGCGAGCGCACTGGCCGGCATCGGCGCGGGCTTCTGCGTGCTGCCCGCCGCGCTGTTCCTGGCGAGCCTGGTCCCGCTGCTGGCCCTGCGCCGCCTGCTCCCCGACCCGGAGGCCGGCTCCGCACCCGGCCCGGGCCCCTCGCCGTCCCACCCGCCGCCTCGCCGACCGGCCCCGGTGCGTCCAGCACCCCACACCACCCCGGAGACCACAGTGCTTCCTGAGTCCGGACGCTCCACCGAGGACCTGCTCGCCGAGCTCGCCCGCCTGAGGGAGGACGACCTGCCCCTGCGCGAGGGACGGGTCGCCGCCTACGTGTACGACCACGGCCGCCCCCGGGTGCGCGAGGCAGGGCACCGGGCCTACATGGAGATGGTGGAGGTCAACGGACTCGACCCCACCGCCTTCCCCAGCACCGTCGCCCTGGAGCGGCGGGTGGTGGGCGCGGTCGCCTCCGTCCTGGGCGGCGACGGGACCACTCCGGGGATCTTCACCAGCGGCGGCACCGAGTCGATCATGCTGGCGGTCAAGGCCGCCCGCGACGCGCGTTCCGGCGGCGGCCCGGGCGGGAAGGCCGGCCGGGGGCGCGGCGAGGTGGTGCTGCCGGTGAGCGCGCACCCGGCGTTCCGCAAGGCCTGCCACTACCTGGGACTGGAAACGGTGACCGTTCCGGTGGACCCCGACAGCCTGCGCGCGCTGCCCGACGCCGTCGCGGGGGCTCTGTCCCCCCGGACCGCGCTGGTGGTGGCCTCGGCCCCGTCCTACCCCCACGGCGTGGTCGACCCCGTGGCCGGGATCGCCGCTCTGGCCGCCGAACGGGGCGTGCCCTGCCACGTGGACGCCTGCGTGGGCGGGTGGGTGCTGCCCTGGCTGGAACCGGGGCGGGTGCCCGCCTTCGACCTGTCGGTGCCCGGGGTCACCTCGCTCTCCTGCGACCTGCACAAGTACGGGTACGCGCCCAAGGGGGCCTCGGTGGTGCTGTTCGCCGACGAGGCGCTGCGCCGGGCCGCCTACTTCGCCAGCGCCGACTGGCCCGGGTACACGGTGGTCAACTCCACCGTGCAGAGCAGCAAGGGCGCCGGACCCCTGGCCGGGGCGTGGGCCACCCTGCACGCCCTGGGCGCCGAGGGTTACCGGGAGCTGGCCCGCGAGGCCATGGCCGCCGCGGACCGCCTCCGCGCGGGGGTGGCCGCGATCCCCGGGCTGCGGGTGCTGGGCGAGCCGGACGCGCCGCTGGTGGCGCTGGCCTCCGACGAGGTGGACGTGTTCGTGCTCGCCGACCGGGTGGCCGCCTCGGGCTGGTACCTGCAGCCGCAGCTGTCCTACGCGGGCCTGCCCGCCAACCTGCACCTGACCCTGACCGGGGTGTCGCTGGCCGGGGTCGAGGACCTGCTGCGGGTGCTGGCCGAGGCGGTCCCGGCGGTACGGGGGGCGCGCCCGCCGGTTCCGGAGGGGCTCGCCGAGGCGGTCGCCGGGCTGGACCTGTCCGCCCTGGACGACGCGGGGTTCGCCGCGCTGCTGGCCTCGGTGGGGGTGGCCCCGGGCGCGCCGGGCGGCTCGGGCACGGCTGTGGTCAACACGGTCCTGGACGGTCTGGCGCCCGCCGAGCGCGAGGCGCTGTTGGTGCGCTTCCTGTCCGCGCTGTACTCTCCGCACGCCGGTTGACCCCGCGGCAGCGCTCGAACCCGCGGGCACCGCGCACAGCCACCCGAGGAGAGAAGGACACATGACCTACGTCGCCGCCCCGACACGGTACGACACGATGCCCTACCGGCGGTGCGGCCGCAGCGGGCTGCGCCTGCCCGCGCTGTCCCTGGGCCTGTGGCACAACTTCGGCCACGACCGCGGCATCGAGGACCAGGGCGCGATCCTGCTGCGCGCGTTCGACCTGGGGGTGACCCACTTCGACCTGGCCAACAACTACGGCCCGCCGCCCGGGTCGGCCGAGGAGAACTTCGGCCGTGTGATGGCCCGCCACCTGCGCCCCTACCGCGACGAGATCGTGGTCTCCACCAAGGCCGGGTACCTGATGTGGCCCGGTCCCTACGGCGAGTGGGGCTCGCGCAAGTACCTGCTCTCCAGCCTGGACCGGAGCCTGGAGCGGATGGGGCTGGAGTACGTGGACGTCTTCTACCACCACCGCCCCGACCCGGACACCCCGCTGGAGGAGTCCATGGGCGCGCTGGACACGGCTGTGCGCCAGGGCAAGGCGCTGTACGCGGGCGTGTCCAACTACTCCCCCGAGCAGACCCGGCGGGCCGCCGAGATCCTGCGCGGCCTGGGCACGCCGATGCTCATCCACCAGCCCTCCTACTCCATGTTCAACCGGTGGGTGGAGGACGGCCTGCTCGACGTCCTGGACGAGGTGGGCGCCGGTTCCATCGCCTACTCGCCGCTGGCGCAGGGCCTGCTGACCGACCGCTACCTCAACGGGGTCCCGGAGGGGTCCCGGGCGGCGGGCAGCAGTCCGTTCCTGACCGCGGAGGGCATCACCGAGCGGGCGCTGGAGCGGGTGCGCGCCCTGGACGGCATCGCGCGGCGGCGCGGACAGTCGCTGGCCCAGATGGCGCTGGCCTGGGTGCTGCGCGGCGGGCGGGTGACCTCGGCGGTGATCGGCGCGAGCAGCGTCGCGCAGCTGGAGGACAGCGTGGCGGCGGTCGGCGACCTGGACTTCGACGCCGCGGAACTCGCCGAGATCGACGAGTACGCCCGCGCGGACTGACCGGCGGGACGGCGGCCCCGCTCCCGGGGGCCGCCACCTGCGCGGACGCCGCCATCCAGCCACCAATCACCGCTCTGACCAGCGCATCGGCCCTGTGAGACGAAACACGACCGGTTTGGCCCGGCGATCACGGGTAGTCGCACCTGTACGCACCAGGACATCACAGTCCTATTACGGAAAGGCGGTGCAGACAGCGTGAAGAACGTGTTCGTGGTCGGCCTGGACGAGCACAACCTGCAGATCCTGCGCAGGACTCCGACCGGGCGCCACTGCGAGTTCCACCAACTCCTGACCCTGGACGAGCTCCAGCTGGGTGAGGTCGACATCAACGCCCTGCTGGACAAGGCCAACCGGATCCTGGACGACTTCGAGGGCAGCGTCGACGCGATCGTCGGCTACTGGGACTTCCCGGTGACCCTCTTCGTCCCCATCCTGTGCTCCAGCCGCGGCCTGCCCTCGGCCTCCCTGGAGTCGTTCGTCAAGTGCGAGCACAAGTACTGGAGCCGGCTGCTCCAGAGCGAGGTCATCGAGGAGCACCCCGCCTTCTCCCTCATCGACTTGGAAGACGACCCCCGCCCCCCCAAGAGCCCCGGCTACCCCATGTGGCTCAAGCCGGTGAAGTCGATGTCCTCCGAGCTCGCCTACCGCGTCGAGGACGACGAGGCGTTCGAGGAGGCCGTGCGCCTGCTCCGCGAGGGCGTGGGACGGATCGGCCGCCCCTTCCAGCAGATCCTGGACCGGGTCGACCTGCCCGAGGAGATCTCCTCCCTCAGCCCCTACACCGCGCTGGCCGAGGGCGCGCTGCACGGTGTGCAGGCCGCGGTCGAGGGCTACGTGTACCGGGGCGAGGTCGTGGTCTACGGCGCGCTGGACTCGGTCGACTACCCCGGCAGCCCCGTGTTCCTGCGCCACCAGTACCCCTCGGCGCTGCCCGAGGAGGTGCAGCGGCGGATGGCCGACGTCGCCACCCGCGTCATCGAGAAGGTCGGCATGGACAACGCGACCTTCAGCGTGGAGTTCTTCTACGACCCGGTGGAGGAGGGCCTCAACGTCCTGGAGGTCAACACCCGCCACTCCCAGTCCCACGCGGAGATCTTCGAACTGGTGGACGGGATCGCCAACCACGAGCGCATGCTCCGGCTGGCCTTCGGCCAGGACCCGCGCCTGCCCGACGACGCCCGGGGCGAGTTCAACGTGGCGGCCGAGTGGTACTACCGCCGGTTCGACGACGGCCTCACCACCCGCGTGCCCACCCCCGAGGAGGTGGCCGCGCTGGAGGAGTCGCTGGGCGGCGTGACCATCGAGATCGTCCCCGAGGAGGGCCAGCGCCTGTCGGAGCTGAAGGCCCAGGACAGCTACAGCTACGAGCTCGCCAAGATCACCATCGGGGCCGAGGACGAGACCGAGATGCGCGCCAAGTACGAGCGCTGCGTGGAGGAACTCCGGTTCGAGTTCGAGGAGGACGACTCGGTCGGCAAGCTCACCAACTACTGAGGGGAGGCCCCGCGGCATGCACGTGGCCACCAACCTGCCGCACGCCGTGCAGTCCGAGGAACACGTGTGGATCCCGATGTCGGACGGGGTGCGCCTGGCCGCCAGGATATGGCGGCCCACCTCCTCCGACGTCACCCCGGTGCCCGCCGTGCTGGAGTACATCCCCTACCGCAGGCGCGACCTGACGTCCGTGCGCGACTCCATGCACCACCCCTACATAGCCGGGCACGGATACGCCTGCGTCCGCGTGGACCTGCGCGGCACCGGTGACTCCGAGGGCGTGCTTACCGACGAGTACCTCGAACGCGAACAGCGGGACGCCGAGGAGGTCCTGGCCTGGCTGGCCGAACAGCCCTGGTGCGACGGCAGCACCAGCATGATGGGCCTGTCCTGGGGCGGGTTCGCCGCGCTACAGGTGGCGGCGCGCCAGCCCCCCAGCCTCGGCGCGATCGTCATCAGCTCCTTCACCGACGACCGCTACGGCGACGACTTCCACTACATGGGCGGCTGCCTGCTCTCGGACAACCTCGCCGAGGCGGGGACGATGTTCGCGGCCGCCACCTGCCCGCCCGACCCGGTGGTGGTCGGCGACGAGTGGCGCAACATGTGGCGCGAGCGGCTGGAGGAGACCGAGCCGTGGGTGCTGGAGTGGCTGCGCCACCAGCGGCGCGACGACTACTGGCGGCACGCCTCGGTGAACGAGGACTACTCGGACGTGCGCTGCCCGGTGCTGGCCTCCAGCGGGTGGGCCGACGGCTACTCCAACGCGGTCTTCCGGCTGCTGCAGAACATCCAGGCGCCCGCCCGGGGGCTGATCGGCCCCTGGTCGCACCGCTACCCGCACATGGGCTACCCCGGCCCGGCCATCGGCTACCTCCAGGAGGTGGTGCGCTGGCTGGACCACTGGCTCAAGGGCGAGGACAACGGCGTGGACGAGGGGCCCGCGCTGTGGGCGTGGATGCAGGACAGCGTCCCGCCCTCCACCGCCTACCACGAGCGCCCCGGCCGCTGGATCCGCGAGGACGAGTGGCCCGCGCCGACCGTGAAGTACCGGGGGTACCCGCTGGCCAAGTACCGGATCGGCTCCCCCGGCGAGGAGGTCGAGGCCGAGTCGCTGACGCTGCAGTCGCCGCTGACCGTGGGCCAGTTCGCCGGCAAGTGGGCCTCCTACAACGCCCCGCCCGACCTGCCCTACGACCAGCGCGAGGAGGACGGCGGTTCCCTGGTCTTCGACAGCGACGTGCTGGCCGAGGACGTGGAGATCCTGGGCGCCGTCGAGATGGAGCTGGAGGTCTCCGTCACCGAGCCGGTGGCCCAGATCGCGGCCCGCCTGTGCGACGTCGCGCCCGACGGCAGCGCCACCCGCGTGACCTACGGGCTGCTCAACCTCACCCACCGGGAGTCGCACGAGCACCCCACCGAGGTGGAGCCCGGCGAGATCTACCGGGTGAAGATCACCCTCAACGGCGTCGCCCAGGCCTTTCCCGCGGGCCACAGGATCCGGCTGTCGCTGTCCACCTCCTACTGGCCGCTGGCCTGGCCCCCGCCCAAGCCGGTACTGCTGACCGTCCACCCCCAGAACAGCACCCTCTGGCTGCCGGTGCGGCCGGTCCCCGAGGCGGAGGAGCGGGATCCGCGGCCGTTCGGGGAGCCAGAGGCGGCGCCGGAGATCTCCACCACGCGCCGCGAGAAGCCGGAACACCGCTGGAGCGTCCACCGTGACCTGGTGGACACCCACTCGTCGCTGGAGATCGTCAAGGACGGCGGGATCCTGCACTTCGACGACATCGACCTGGACGTGGGGCGGCGCGCCTACGAGCTCTACGAGTCGGTGGCCGGGGACTTCACGTCCACGCGCGGCCAGTCGACCTGGACGATGCGCTTCGCCCGGGACGGATGGAGCACCCGGACCGAGACCCACACGTCGCTGGAGTGCACCGAGACCGAGTTCAAGGTGTACGCGACGCTGGACGCCTACGAGGGGGACGAGCGGGTCTTCTCCCGGCAGTGGAGCGAGAGTCTGCCCCGCGACCACCTGTGAGCGGGGCCGACGGTCCGAGACGGTAGTGAACCGACCTGGGAGGAAGCGGTTCCGATGCCCACACAGACGGAGGGCCGCCGGGCGGGACACGCGTCGGAGACGGCGCGTGTCCTGGCCTCGGTCCTGTTGCCCAACGTGGCGCGGGGCGTGATCCTGCGCCGCCCGCTGGCCACCGGCCTGGCCGCGGGGCTGGACACCGATCGTGCGGCCGCCGGGGTCCTGCACGGCCTGCGCGAACGCCACGGCGACGACCCGTTCCCGATCAGCCTCGCGGGGCGGCGGGCGGCCGTGGTGCTGGCCCCGGAGGACGTGGAGCGGCTGCTGCGGGAGACCCCGGAGCCCTTCTCCCCCGGCGGCCGGGAGAAGAGCGGCGCGCTGTCGCACTTCCAGCCGCACGGGGTGCTGGTCTCCGAGCACGCGGACCGGCCGCGGCGGCGCTGGGCCAACGAGGCCGCCCTGGTACCGGGCCAGGCGATCCACCCGGACGGGGACACCCTGGCGGCCCAGGCCGACGAGGAGGCGCTCGCCCTGGCCCTGGCGCTGGAGGGCGACCTGGACTGGCGGCGGTTCTCCCGGTCCTTCAACGCGATGGCCCGCCGGGCGGTCTTCGGCGCCTTCGCCGCGCGGGACTACCGGACCACCGAACTGCTGCGGGCGCTGCGGGCGCGGGCGAACTGGGCCTACCTCGCCCCCGCCCGCCGCGCGACCCGGACCGAGTTCCTGGACCGGGTCCGCGCCAACGTGGAACGGGCCGAGCCGGGCAGCCTCGCCGCGCGGCTGGCCGAGGACGCCGCCGAGGACGCGGACGTGCGTCCCGAGGAGCAGGTGGCGCACTGGCTGTTCGCTTTCGACGCGGCGGCCATCGCCGCGTTCCGCGCCCTGGCGCTGCTGACCTCGCTCAGCCCCGGAGGGCACGAGGTACGCGAGGAGATCGAGGACCGCGAGGGACTCGACCTGCCCCTGCTGCGGGCGACGGTGCGCGAGTCGGTGCGGCTGTGGCCGACCACGCTCATGATCATCCGGGAGGGCACACGTGAGACCTTCTGGCGGGAGCGGTCCTTCGAGGCGGGGACCGCGTTCCTGGTCGTGAGTTCCTACTTCCATCGGGACTCCACGCGCCTGCCCTACGCCGACGCGTTCGAACCGGGGATCTGGCTCGACGGGCGTGCCGCGCGCGAGCCGGCGCTGGTGCCCTTCAGCGGCGGCCCGGCCGAGTGCCCGGCGGTCGACCTGGTGCCGCTGGCGGTGTCGCTGTTCCTGCGCTCGCTGGTGCGCGGCAGGCGCCCGGCCCGGGCGGACGCCGGCGGCCCGCTGCCCGCGTCGGGGCTGCCCCGGTCGCTGAACCACTTCGCACTGCGGTTCTCACTGTGAACCCGGTACCGCGAGGAGGAGAGATGAGCGTTGTCGAACAGATGCTGACCACCCATCCCGACCGCCGGGACGCCGGGGTCGAGGAGAAGCTGCGGGCCTGTATCGAGGCCTGTGGGGCGTGTGCGCAGGCGTGTGCCCTGTGCGCGGACGCCTGCATGAGCGAGCGGGACGCGGCGGACCTGCTGCGGTGCGTGCGCGCGGACCTGGACTGCGCCGACCTGTGCGAGACCACCCAGCGGGTGCTCTGCCGCCGGACCGAGGGCGAGGACGCCCTCGTCCGCGCACTGGTCAAGGCCTGCGCGGAGGCGTGCCGCATGTGCGGCGAGGAGTGCGAGCGCCACGCCCCGACCCACGAGCACTGCTGGGTGTGCGCCGAGGCGTGCCGCCGGTGCGAGAGCGCGTGCCGCGAGCTGCTCGCGGCCCTGTGAAGCGGAGGTAGTCGATGGAGTGGCCGACGCTCGGCTGGCTGTTCGGGATCCTGGTGGCCATCGCCGTCCCGATCGCGTTGATCTTCCTGGTGCTGTGGATCATCCGCAGGGATACGATCCGCAAGCAGGAGGCGGTGCGCTCGCCGGACTACTGGAAGGAGCGGCCCGAGGGCAGGCGGTACCCGACCGGGTACGACAAGATGCCCGGGCTGGGGACCGCCCGGCCGGGCGAGGGCACCACGGGCGAACCTCCGACCGGGGAGGACCACAGGCCGCCCCCGGAGGGCGGAGACCCGCCGGGCGGCACGCCCGAGGACGGCTGGGGGCCGCCGGAGGCCGGGCGCTGACCTCAGACGCGGTCGGCGGGGAAGCCGCCGGTGGCCACCGGGCCCCACCGCCTGGGGGTGACGCGGACCAGCGCCTTGCCCTGGCGGCGCATGGCCTGGCGGTACTCGTCCCAGTCGGGGTGCTCGCCGGAGATGACGCGGAAGTACTCGACGAGGGGCTCGACGGCGTCCTCGCCGTCGATGACCTCCGCCTCCCCGTCGACCTGGACCCAGGGGCCGTCGAAGTCCTCGGACAGGACCACCACGCTGACCCGGGGGTCGCGCCGGGCGTTGCGGGTCTTGGCGCGCTCGGGGTAGGTGGAGACCACGATGCGGCCCCGGGCGTCCACCCCGCAGGTGACGGGCGAGGCCTGGGGTTCGCCGTCCGACCTGCGGGTGATGAGCAGGGCGCGGTGGCGGGGGCGGACGAACTCCAGCAGGCCGTCCAGGCCGACACGGGTGTTGGTGGCGATCGAGGGGCTCATGGTCTCGCTTTCCGTGTGGGTGCCGGGGGTCAGCCTACTGCCGTCCACACGCCGAGCGCCGGGGCCGTGACGGCCCCGGCGCTCCGGAGGACCTACTCGAAGTCCTCCCGGCTGAGGTTCTGCTCCTCCATGGCGTCCTGCAGCTCGGCCTCCAGCTCCTCCCGGGTGTCCGGCTTCCGGGCGTCGTCGCTGTGGTCGCCCTTCACCACCTGGTCGGTGTCCGTGGTCTTGGGCCTGGACTCCTCCGGAACGCTCATATTCGCCTCCTCCCTGTTGGATGCCTGTGGCCGCCCCTACCCGGCACCACCAGCGGTCACACGCCTCACCAGCACCAGGAGTAGCCCTGCATCCGCAAGGAGCACCGGTGGATACCGTTGGCCGTCATCGGGGGGCCGGGGGCCATCCCCGCGTGCGCGGGGAGCACGTGAACGACCTGCGAACTTACCAGCGGCAAGCAGCCGCTTTTCCAACTTCCAGAAAGACGGACACTGGCGACATAAAACCCAAAAACCCCACAAGCTCTACTGTCGTCACCGAAAGCCAGGCTTCCAGGAAGGCGCGGACTGCTTCGCCACCGTCAGCACGCCAAGGTCGGGCGGTTCGGGAGGCGGCCTTGTCCATACATACTTTCTGCGCGATTGAGACTTTCCGGGGTGGAATCCGGGCAGCGGATACGGAGAGGCCGGGTCCGCGGAGCCGCGTAGGAGACGTCCATGCCGCACAACTCGACCGAGACGCACACGCTGAAGGTGCCGGGTGCCAGAATCCACTACGAGGTCCGGGGCTCGGGCCCGTGCTGGTGCTGATCCCCGGCGGCCCGCAGGACGCGGGGGTCTTCGCCGGGCTCACCGAGCACCTGGCCGACCGGTACACGACCGTCACCTACGACCCCCGGGGCAACTCGCGCAGTCCTCTGGACGGCGAACCGGAGGAGCAGCGGGTGGACGTGCACAGCGACGACGCGGCGCGTCTGATCGCAGAGGTGGCGGGCGGGCCGGTCCGGGTGTTCGGTAACAGCGCGGGCGCCCAGGTCGCGCTCGACCTGGCATCGGTACACGCGGTCGTCGCGCACGAGCCGCCCTGTGTACTGATGCTCGAAGACCCCTCGGAGGCCATGGCGCGGGGGCGCGAGGTCTACGAGACCTTCACGGAGGAGGGCGCGGAGGCGGCGATGGGCGAGTTCCTGGTGCTGAACGGCCTGGAGGACAGCACGTGGCCCGGGGACGAGGAGACCAGGGAGCGCGTGAACGGGAACCTCGCGTACTCCTTCGCCCACGGGTTGCTGCCGGTGACCGCGTACCGGCCCGACGCGGACGCATTGCGCGTGCCGCTGGCGGTGGGCCTGGGCGGGGAGTCGAGGGGTTCGGCCATCCACGACATCGGCCTCGCCCTGGTGCGGCGGCTCGGCACCGAACCGGCGGTCTTCCCCGGCGACCACCTGGGGTTCGGCTCCCGCCCGGCCGCCTTCGCCGACACCCCGCACCGCGCACTGGACGGGATCTGACCGGTGCGCGCGTGGCCGGGAACGCTCCCGGCCGCGCGCGCACGGGGCCTTCAGTCCCTGCGGGCCCCCTCGGGCCAGATGACGTCGACCGGCACGCCCCTCCCGCGCGCCGCCTCCACGGCGTCGCCCGTGCCGCCCCTGCCGCCCGAGGGCTGGCCGTCCCACACCGCGAAGAGGCGGTCGATCCCGTTCAGGACGGCTTCGTTGGCGTCCACGTAGGCGGAGGATCCGGCCTTGCGGTGGGGCATGTAGCGCACCAGGGAGGAGTGCACGAGCAGCTCGTCGAAGCCGTCGAGGTCCTCGGGTTTGACCTTGGCCTCCCGGTAGTCGGCGGAGGGCAGCACGACCTCGAGCCGTCCCCCGGCGTCGAGCACGGCCTGGGCGAAGAGCTGGTCGGCGCCGCGCGCCAGGCACGAGACTCCGACGAGCTCCCCGCCGGTGTAGGGGACGAGCGCCGCGTCCAGTGCCTTGCGCACCAGCGCCACGCTGTCGGCTGACAGATTCGAATGACCAGTGATTCCGATCCGAGTCACGTCATCCCTTTCACATTTCGCTGATGGTGCAGCAGCGTATGTGATAACTCGTCACGGACTTCAGCCACCTCCGGGTCTCGGTGGTGCGCGGCGGACTCGGTGTACCAGTCGCTGAGCCGCCTGCGCACCCGGCCCGACCCCAGGGAGCGCTCCAGCGCCACGGCCTCGCGCACCACCCGGGCCGACTCGGCGGGCTCGTCCAGCAGCAGGTAGGTGCGTCCGAGGCCGACGAGGTCGAAGGCCCTGCCGCGCTTCCTGGCCGGGTCCCTCAGGCGGAGCGCCCGGGTGATGTAGGCGGCCGAGGACTCCGCGTGCCTGCGGCGCGCCGAGCGGTCCTCCCGGCTGGCGGCCAGGTCGCGGTAGCGGGCGCCGACCACCCCGGAGAGCTCGGCGTGGTCGAAGTTGCCCACCCAGTCCGGCACCTCCTCGGAGCCCCCCTCGGCGAGGAGGTCCTCGGCCTGGACCACCGTGCGGTGGTAGGCCTCCGGGCGGCCCATCCGGGCGTAGGACCAGCCCTCGCGCGTGCGCAGCATGGCCCGCACGCGGGCGGGCGCGCCCGCCGCGCCGTCCAGGGCCAGGCGGGAGATGTCGAGGGCGTCGTCGGGGCGGTGCAGGTCCAGCATCTGCCGGGCCATGTCCGCCAGCACCCCGAGGCCGTAGACGCGGTGCTCCGGCCCGGCCTGGTGCAGCGCGCGCAGGGAGAGGGTGTAGTACCGCTGCGCGGTCGGGTGGTCCCCGGCGTCGAACGACATCGAGGCCACGATCTTGGACAGCTGGGCCATCACCTTGAACAGCCGTACCTGGACGGAGGAGGCCTGGGGGACGCCGACGAGTTCGGACACCTCCGAGAGCTGCCCGATGACCGCCTTGCGGCGCACGCCCAGGCGCCAGCGGTCGTCCCAGTGCCGCAGCGCCACGGTGGCGGACTCGATGCGGCGCAGCTCGGATTCGCCGATGCCGCCGCGGCCGTTCCCCGGTGCGGCCGCCCGGGGAAGCAGCCAGTGCTCAAGTGTCTCCGTCAACGTGGCGCCCACGAGGAGCGCTCCGCCGACCGCGAATGCGTCTCTGCGTTTCATCAGGTCCTTCAGCGTGATCTCGACGATGTCCTGGGCTGTTCTGGACGCGGACCATAAATCACCCATTGAGGATTGTGTCCAGGAATCGTCCGCTGAATACTCGGCGTCCGCCAGGCCGAGGGCCCGGCGGGCCGAGGAGGGCATCGCCAGACCCGCGGCGACGCGCTGCCACGTCTCCAGCGCGGTCACCGCGCGCCGTCCGGACATGATCGCGCTCACGTGCGGCTGGGCCATGTCGACCGCGGCGCCGATCGCCTGCTGACTGGCGCCCGTGTGCTGTCGGACCAGGCTGAAGAGCGTGCCCGCGTCGCGCCCGGCGAGCGCCCGGAGGACGTCGGGGCGCGACCAGAAGGCCGGGGGCATACGTGGACCGACCAGGGGGTTCGTCATTCATACCGCCGGTGTATATCGGCATGGAATTGCGGCTTCGCGGGCGCACGGCGTTTGATCTCTGTAGTAATCCCTACCCGGAATCAAACGCCCCGGTAATGGACGCAAGACCCTAGTTTCGTTCGTGCCCGGGGGAACCCCGAGGAGAAGTGCGGTGACCTCCACTTTCCAGGGCCGACCCAGCTCCCGGCGGAGGAGGCGTCCCAGATGATCCCGCAGCACCGAAGACTGGTCGAGAGCCTGGAGCTGCCCCCCGAGTGGCGGGGCGCCTTCGCCGCGGTCCCCCGGCACCTGTTCCTGCCGGACACGATCACCGACAGCGTCACGGGTGAGACCGTCGACTGGTACGAGGACGAGGAGCGGTGGTTGGAGGTCGCCTACAGCGACACCCCCGTCACGACACAGGTCGACGACGGGGGCCGCTACGGTCCCGGGGAGCCGACGTCCACGTCACCGGCTCCGTCCGTGGTCGCCGCGACGCTGCGGCGCCTGCGCGCGGCACCGGGCATGCGGGTGCTGGAGGTGGGCACCGGCAGCGGGTACGGCGCCGCCCTGCTCGCCCACTACCTGGGCGACGACGCCGTGGTGTCGGTGGAGCTGGACTTCGAGCTCGCCGAACAGGCCCGGATCCGGCTCATGAGCGCGGGGTACACGCCCCTGGTGGTCGGCGGCGACGGCCTTCGGGGCTGGGCGGGGAACGCGCCCTACGACCGGGTGGTCAGCGCGGTGGCGGTGCGGCGGGTGCCCTACGCGTGGGTCGCGCAGAGCCAGCCGGGGGGCCGGATCCTGGTGCCGTGGGGGAACGCCTTCCACCACGGGGCCGTGGCCGACCTCGTGGTCGGCGCGCACGGTACGGCCCGCGGGAGGTTCGAGGGGCGGATCGACTGCATGTGGTCGCGCGCGGACCGGGCCCCGCGCGACCTGCTGGAGACCTACGTCCGGCCGGACGCCGACTACTCGGCCACGCGGACCCGGCTGCATCCCGAGGAGGTGGTCGGCGACGCGGACGGCGCCTTCGCGGTGGGGCTGCAGATGCCCAGTGTGTACCGGCGGGTGCGCTACGCGAGCCGCCCCGGGGACCCCCGGTTCACGGTCTTCCTGGTGGACCCGGCCACCTGGTCGTGGGCCTCCTGGCACGTCGACCCCGGGCGGGAGGACCACGAGGTGCGCCAGCACGGCCCCCGGAAGCTGTTCGCCGAACTGGAGGCGGCCCACCTGCTGTGGGAGGAGTCCGGACGCCCGGGTTTCACGCAGTTCGGACTGACCGTCTCCGCCGACCACCAGCTGGTGTGGCTGGACGACGAGAGCCAGATCTTCGCCTCGTCCCGTTAAGCCCCGTCCCGAGGAGGAACCGCGATGACCGTCCTGCCCCGTCCCCGACGACCGCTCGACCTCGACCGGCGGTGGCGGCCGCGCGCCTACCCCGCCGTTCCCGCCGCCATCGGCATCGCCCGAGCCGACCTGCGCGCCGATCTGGCCCTGGTGGTCGGCGCCGGCGCGGAGCTGGTCGCGGCCATGGTGCTGTGCGCCAGCGAGATGTTCGCCGACACCGTCGACCGCGCGCTGTCCCTGGGGGAACCGGAGGATGTGGTGCGCACGCTCGCGCTGCGCCACCCCGCGGAGGGCGGGCGCGTGCTGCGGCTCTCGGTGGCCGAGCGCGAGGCGGCGCGCGCCGTCGCGGGCGTGCCGTGCGCCGACGACTGGGGCGAGGTCGTTCGCGGCCAGGGGCTCGTGCTCGTCGACCACTTCGCCGACCGGTGGGGGACCCGGCGCACGGCCTCGTCCAGCGGGGTGTGCGGCGGGGTGATCTGGGCCGAGTTCGACCTGCCCCGCTAGGGCGGCGTGTCGGGCAGGCCGAAGTACCGGAAGAGGGTGGTGTCGAAGAACATGCCCACGTGGGCGACCCCCTCCGGGGCCAGGCGCAGGACCTGGATCCCGAAGGCCCGGTGGGCGCCGTCGGGCCCGCGCATGTAGAGCGCGAAGGCGGGCTGGCCGTTGGCGCCGGTGGGCACCAGGACCATGTCCCCCGGGCCGCTGGCCGGGCACTGGGCGCTGACGAGGCGCCCGATGCGCCCGGCGCCGCGCACCCAGGTGGCGAAGGGCGGCATCTCGAACACGGCGTCGGCCGTGAAGAGCGAGGTGATGGCCGGGATGTCGTAGGACTCGAAGGCGGCGACGTAGCGGGCGAGGGTCTGGCGCTGGCCGGGCCGGGGCTCGGCCACCTCGTCCTCGTTCGGGGTCACCCGGGCGAGTTGGGCGCGGGCCCGCTGGAGCAGGCTGTTGACCGCGGGCACCGAGGTGTCCAGGGTGTCGGCGACCTCGGCGGCGCTGAAGCGCAGCACGTCGCGCAGGATCAGTACCGCCCGCTGTTTGGGCGGCAGGTACTGCAGGGCGGCGACCAGGGCCAGGCGCACGCTCTCGCGCTCGGCCACGACCGTGCCCGGGTCGTCGGCGCCCACGAGCGCGTCGGGGACCGGTTCCAGCCAGGACAGTTCGGGCCGGTTGACCAGTTCCGCCTCGGGTGTGTCGGTGGGCCCGCCGAGCCCGGTGGGCAGGGGCCTGCGCCGCCTGCCCTCCAGGGCGGTCAGGCAGGCCGTGGTGGCGATCCGGTGGAGCCAGGTGCGCAGGCTGGAGCGGCCCTCGAAGCGGTCGTAGGCCTTCCAGGCGCGCAGGTAGGTCTCCTGTACCAGGTCCTCGGCGTCGTGCACCGATCCCAGCATGCGGTAGCAGTGCGCGAACAGCTCGCGCCGGTAGGGATCGGCGAGCCGTGCGAAGTCCTGGTCGGATGCGTGTTCCACCACGACCGTCACGTTACGCCTCCTGTATGACAGAACACACGTTGCCGAAGGGGTCGGCGAACCACGCCACGGTCGGTTCGCCGCGCGCGATCCCCCTGTCGTCCTGGTCGAAGCCCCCGTAGCGCAGCATCTCCACGCCCCGGCTGACGAGCTCGTCCACGGTGGAGTCGATGTCGTCCACCGGCAGGTTGAGCACGGTGAAGCCCGCGGGCTCGTGGTCGGGCTCGGGGTAGACGAGAACGCCCCCGACGTGGAACAGGCCGTGCTCCTCCATGCCGGCCACGGAGGAGACGGCCAGTCCGAGGGTGTGCTCGTAGAACTCCCGGGCGCGGACGGGGTCGGGTACGGCGAAGGAGCCGAAGGCCCTGGTCGTGTCGGACACGGTGTCCTCCCTAACGGTCGCTCTGCATGGCGGCCCGGTGCTCGTCGCTGAGCTGGATGATCTGGACGTAGTTGCCGTCGGGGTCCAGGGCGGTGCCGAACAGGCTGCCCTCGCGGTCCTCCAGGGGCGCCAGCCACCGGGTGCCGCGCTCGTCCATGCGGGCGGCCACGGCGCGGGCGTCGTCCACGTCGAAGTTGAGGATCATCCGGGCGGGTTCTCCCGCCACGGGACCGACGTCGTCGCGGCGGTCGATGAGCAGGTGGAAGGCGCCGAAGCGCAGGACGCGGTAGTGGTCCACGTCGTCGTCGGACTGGGGCGCCAGGACGGCGGCGTACCAGTCGTGCAGACGGTCGGGGTCGGTGGTGGCGAGCAGCATGCTGTCGAGACTGGGGCGTTCCATGGTCCTCATCCCTCGTCGGAGACCGGTGTCGTCCGTACCGACCCGGCGGGGGCCGCGGACTCATCGGACAGAGGCGGTTTTTCTCCGGGCGCGGCGGTCAGCGCCGGGCGCAGCAGGACCAGGGCCAGGGCGCCGAACGCGATCATGGCGACCACGCCGACGGCCGCGGCCAGGCGCAGGCCGTCGGTGAAGGCCTCGTGCGCGGGGGCCAGGAGCGCGGCGGCCGCGGCGGCGGGCAGCTCCGCGGCGGCGGTGACGGCGGCGGGCAGGGTGCGGCCCGCCTCGCCGGGCAGGTCGGCCCCGGCGCGGTAGACGGCGGAGGCGAGACTTCCCAGGAGTGCCACGCCCAGGGCGATGCCGAACTCCCCGCAGGTCTCGGACATGGACCCGGCGGCGCCGGCGCGGTCCCGGGGCGCCGAGCCCACGACGATGTCGGTGCCCAGGGCCGCTCCGGGGCCCAGGCCGACGGAGGCCAGCAGCAGTCCGGCGACCACGAGCACGGTTCCGTCGGCGGCGGGGACCGCGCACAGCAGGGCGAACCCGGCGGCGGTCACGAGCATGCCGCCGCCGATGACGTTGGCGCGGCCGATCCGGGCGGCCAGCGGAGCCGCGGCCAGGGTGGCGGCGATCATCGCCAGCGCCGGGGGCACCTGCCACAGCCCGGCGACGAGGGGGGAGTGTCCGGCGACGAGTTGCAGGTACTGGCTGATCAGCAGGAACGTGCCGCCCATCGCGACCGCTCCGGCGGTCATCGCGGCCAGGGCGACCGCGAGGGGGCGCTGGCGCAGCAGCCGCAGGTCCAGCAGCGGGTCGGCCAGGCGCAGCTGTCTGCGGACGAACACCGCGCCCGCG
This sequence comes from Nocardiopsis sp. FR4, assembly GCF_009830945.1. GTDB lineage: Bacteria > Actinomycetota > Actinomycetes > Streptosporangiales > Streptosporangiaceae > Nocardiopsis. The sequence continues at coordinate 77,438 of NZ_VWVV01000024.1, forward strand.
GCCAGTCCGAGCGCCAGGGCGGCGAGGGAGGCCGTGCCGGGGCCGTGTTCGGCCAGGGTCTTGAGACCGTGGACGAGGGGCAGGATGGCGGCCAGGGACAGCAGCACGCTGACGGGGTCCAGGCGTCCGCGGTGGGCGGAGCGGTGCTCGGGCAGGAGCAGGGGCGCGCACACCAGCAGGAGCACCATGACGGGGACGCCGAGCAGGAACACCGATCCCCACCAGAACCACTGCAGCAGTGCTCCGCCCACGACCGGGCCGATGGCGGTGCCGCCCATGAAGCAGCTCGTCCAGACCGAGATGGCCACGGCGCGCTGGCGGGGGTCGGCGAACATGGTGCTGATCAGGCCCAGGGTGGAGGGCATCAGGGTGGCTCCGGCCACGCCCATGAGCGCGCGGGTGGCGATGAGCGCCTCGGCGCTGGATGAGAACGCGGCGGCCACCGAGGCCAGGCCGAAGACGGCGGCGCCGGCCATGAGCAGGCGCCTGCGTCCGATCCGGTCGCCGAGGGTGCCCATGGTGATGAGGAACCCCGCGATCATGAAGCCGTACACGTCCATGATCCAGAGCATCTGGCCGCCGGTGGGCCGCAGGTCGGCGGCCAGGTGGGGCAGGGCCAGGTAGAGGACGCTCATGTCCAGGGAGAGCAGCAGGGTGGGCAGGGCCAGCACCCCGAGTCCGAGCCACGCGCGCCCCGGCGCGCGCGGATGTGTGTCGCCGTTCATCACGGCCCTTCCCGTTCGGTGGATTCGTTCACCCGTACGGACAACGGGGACGGCGGGAAATCATCGGGAGGGGTCGGAGAAGTTCGTCGGGGACGCGTGGCGTGTGGTTCCCGATCCCGGTGACCTGGGTTGATAGCGTCGAGCGGCCGTGCGGGTACGCGGGCGGACGGCCCGCGAGAACAGGGGAGGCACCCATGCGAGCTGTGGTCTTCGAGAACTACGGGCGGTTCCCGTCGCTGACCGACGTCCCCAGGCCCGAGCCCGGACCGGGCGAGGTGCTGCTGCGGGTGGCGGGCGCCGGGGCCTGCCACTCCGACGTCAGCGTCTACCGCCACTTCAGGGAGGGGCAGCCCGGGGCGCAGAAACCCCCGTTCGTGCTGGGCCACGAGAACTCCGGGTGGGTGGAGGCGCTCGGCCCCGGGGTGGACGGACGCGTCGAGGTGGGTGCCGCCTACCTGGTATACGGGCCGATCGGCTGCGGCCACTGCCGGATGTGCGCGCGGGGGCAGGACACCTACTGCGAGAACGCGGCCACGATGCCCTACCTGGGGGTCGGGCTGGGCCGCGACGGGGGCATGGCCGAGTACATGACCGCCCCCGCCCACCACCTGGTGCCGTTGGGCGACGCCGACCCGGTGGAGGCCGCGCCGCTGTCGGACGCCGGGCTGACCCCCTACCACGCGGTCAGGGAGGCGCTGCCGCACCTGGAGGGCGGCGGACGCCACGCGCTGGTGATCGGCCTGGGCGGACTGGGGCGGATCGGTGTGCAGATCCTGCGCGCGCTGACCGGCGCGACGGTGATCGCCACCGACGTCAGGGAGGAGGCCCGGGCCCGGGCCGAGGCCGACGGCGCGGTCACGGTGGGGGCCGGTGACCGGCAGGTCGAGGAGATCCGCGAGCTCACCGGCGGGCGGGGCGTGGACGCGGCCTTCGACTTCGTGGGCGCCTCCCCGACCATCACCACGGCCACCGCGGTGATGGCCCAGGGCGGCCGGCTGACGGTGGTGGGCATCGCGGACGGCACCCACCAGTTCTCGTTCTTCAGCAACCCCTACGAGTCCTACGTCACCAACACCTACTGGGGCACGGTGCCGGAACTGTGGGAGGTGGTGGACATGTACCGGGCCGGGCAGATCCGCCCCGAGGTCGAGCGCTTCCCCATGGAGCGGGCGCTGGACGCCTACCGCGCGCTGGAGGAGGGCCGGGTGTCCGGGCGGGCCGTGGTGGTGCCCGGCCGGGGCTGACCCCCGGACTCCGTCCCCCGGCTCAGGCCGTCCGGCCCGCCCGTCCCCGGGCGTGGTGCCGGGCGGCCTTGGCGCGGTTGCCGCAGCCCGCCATGGAGCACCAGCGGCGGGTGCCGTTCCTGGACGTGTCGAAGAAGCACAGCACGCAGTCGGGGTTGGCGCACCCGCGGATGCGGTCGGGGGTACGGAGCAGGTCGAGGTAGTCGGCGGCGGCGGTCCAGGCGGGGCCCCATTCGGGCGCGTCGAACTCGACGTCGGCGGCGGGCTCCCCCTCCCGCAGGAGCCTGCGCACCCGGCCGTGGGCGAGGACCCCGTTGAGCTCCTCCCGCGCCTTCGCGTCGCCGGGGTCTCCCAGGAGCCCGACCAGGGCCCCGCGCGCCCGGAGCGCGTGTTCCAGTGCCTGGCCGGTGGCCTCGAAGCGGGCGTCGAGTCCGCTCTCGGCGAGCCACTGACGGAATCCGTCGAGCGAGTCCAGCAGGTCGTGGCGGTCCGGGCCCTCGATCCACCGGGTGTTGACCAGGTCCATGGCGACCGGTTCACCGGTCAGGGGCCGCTTCCTGGCGGTCATCGGTTCTCCCCGTTCTCCCTCGTCGTCCCTTGCGCGGCCGGTGGCCGGGATCCTACCAAGCCCCCCTTTAACCGTTGAAACATATTTGAGGGGTTGCACTTCACCAAGTCTAACCCTTAAAGTCACTTTTGATGGTTAGAGGAGGCGGACGATCCGCCCCGACGGAGAACGAGGTGCGCCATGGCGCCGACCACCCTGAAGACCGGCCACGTGGGCCTGAACGTCACCGACCTCGGGAGGTCGCTGGACTTCTACACGCGCGTGTTCGGCTTCGAGGTCATGGGAGAGGGGCGGGACGAGGGGCGCGAGTTCGCCTTCCTCGGACGCGGCGGGGAGCTCGTCCTGACGCTGTGGAAGCAGAGCGGCGAGGGCTTCCGCCGGGACACGGCGGGCCTGCACCACCTGTCCTTCCAGGTGGAGACGGTCGAGGAGGTGCGCGAGGCCGAGGCCCTGCTGCGGGAGGCGGGTGCGGACTTCGCCTACGACGGGCTCGTGCCGCACGGCGAGGGCGCCGCCTCCGGAGGGGTGTTCTTCCACGACCCCGACGGCATCCGGCTGGAGATCTACGCGCCCACCGGGACCGAGGGCGTCAGGGCCCCGGTGGCCTCCGCTCCGACCTGCGGCTTCTTCTGATCCCGCCCTCCGGGCCGGGGACGACGCGCCCCGGCCCCCCTCCCCTCCCCACCAGTACGGAAGGACACCGGTATGGGTGCCTACCACCCGGGCGAACTCGCCGTGCAGCGGCGCTCGGGCCTGACCGACCAGGCCGCCTTCTCCGAGGCGGCCCGACGCCCCGACATCCCCGACGTGGCCGCCGGCTTCCTCGCCGCGCAGCCCCTGCTCGTGGTCGGCGCGGCCGACGACCGCGGCGACCTGTGGTGCTCGCTGCTCACCGGAGCCCCCGGGTTCCTGCGGGCCGTCGACGCGCGCACCCTCGACGCCGCGGCCCGGCCCCGGCCGGGGGACCCGCTGGCCGAACCGCTCGGCCGCGGTCCCGCCGAGGTCGGCGCCCTGGCAGTCGAACCGGCCACCCGGCGCCGGATGCGGATCAACGGCACCTCCCGGCCGCACGGGGAAGGGCTGAGGATCACGACGCGGCAGGTCTACTCCAACTGCCCCAAGTACCTCCAAAAGCGCGACCTGGAACCGGCGCCCGCCGGGCCGGGGACCACGAGCCGCTCGGAGCTGCTCTCCCCCGAACAGCGGAAGATCCTGGAGCGGGCCGACACCTTCTTCGTCGCCACCGCCGACGACACGGGCGCGGCCGACGCCAACCACCGCGGGGGCAACCCCGGCTTCCTGCGGGTCCACGCCCCGGACCTGCTCAGCTGGCCCGACTACCGGGGAAACGCCATGTTCAACACCCTGGGCAACCTGGAACTCCAGCCACGCGCCGGGCTCCTGGTCCCCGAGTGGAGGACGGGACGCCTCCTGCAGATCACCGGCACCGCGCGCGTGCTGTGGGACGACGACACCCGCGAGCGCACGGTCGAGTTCCGCGTCGGGCGCGTGCTCGACACCCCCGCGGCCGGGCCGCTGTCCCCGGGGGAACCCCGGTACTCCCGGTTCAACCCGCCGGTGCCCCCGGCCGCCCCGACGGGAGAGCGAGCATGAGGGTCCACGTCGACAGGGCCGTGTGCGAGAACCACGGACAGTGCGTCTTCGCCGCCCCGGAGGTCTTCGCCTTCGACGACGACGAGGTGCTGCGGTACGACCCCTCCCCCGGCCCCGGCCTGGACGAGGCGGTCACGCGCGCGGCGCGGGTCTGCCCGCTCCGGGCGATCACCCTGGACGGAGGCCCGGAGTGAGCCGGCGCACGGAGGCGGTCGTGGTGGTGGGCGCCGGACTGGCCGGCCTGAGCGCCGCCACGGCCCTGCGCGACCGGGGGTTCGGGGGGCGGCTCACCGTGGTGGGCGACGAGCCGCACGGCCCCTACGACCGGCCCTCGCTGTCCAAGGACCTGCTGACCGGTCGGCGCGCGGAGGAGCAGACCGGGCTTCCGCTCCCGCCGGACCTGGGGGCGCGCTGGGTCCTGGGCCGTTCCGCCGTGCGGCTGGACCGGGCCGGGCGCCGGGTGCTGCTCGACGACGGGTCGGCGCTGGAGTACGACGGCCTGGTGGTCGCCTCGGGCGCCTCCGCCGTCCCCTGGCCCGGTCCCCCGGCCCCGCCCGGGGGCGTGCACACGCTGCGCGGGCGCGGGGACGCGCTCGGCCTGCGGGCGGCGCTGCGGCGGGGAGATCCGCTGCTGGTGGTCGGGGCCGGGTTCGTGGGCAGCGAGGTGGCCTCCGCCGCGCGGGAACTGGGCGTGCCGGTGACCCTCGTGGACCGGGCGCGGACGCCCCTGGAGGGGGCCCTGGGCCCGGTGGCGGGCCGCCTGTTCGCCGGGGCCCAGGCCCGGGCCGGGGTGGACTTCCGGGCGGGGACGGCGGTGCGGAGGCTGCTCGGCGAGCGGTCCCTGAGCGGCGCGGAACTCTCCGACGGCACCCGGGTGCGGGCGGGGGCGGCGCTGGTGGCGCTGGGGGCGCGGCCCAACACCGCCTGGCTGCGGGGTTCGGGGCTGCGGTTGGGCGGGGGCGCCGCTCCCGGTCTGGTCTGCGATCACCGCAGGCGCGCCCTGGGCCAGGACGGCGCCCCCGCGGAGGGGGTCGTGGCCCTGGGCGACGTGGTGGCCGCGCCCAACCCCCTGCCGGGCGCTGGAGCCCCGTCCCACCTGGTGATCGGCCACTGGAGCGAGGCCGTCGACCACGCCGACGCCGCGGCGGCGGCCCTGCTGGGCCAGGAGGGGCCCGGTACGGAGCCCGTGCCCTCCTTCTGGTCCGACCAGTTCGGCCTGCGCGTCCGCTCGGTGGGGCTGCCCCGGCTGGCCGACCGGACCGAGGTCCGCGAGCACGATCCGGACCGTTCCCGGCTGGAGGTGACCTACCACCGGGGCGGGCGCCTGGTCGGCGCGCTGACCGTGAACCGCACCTCCCGGCTGGCCGCCCACCGCGCCCGCATCCTGCGGGAGCGGGCCGCGCACGGGGCCCTGGCCTGACCGGCACCGGTCCCCGTGCGGACGGATCCCGGGGGCCCGGGCCCCCGGGATCCGGATCCGGGTCCCCGTCCCGCGCGGCCCGGGGCGCTCACCACCAATAGGCGGGGTAGGCGCGGCCGGAGGCGCGCGCACCGGCCAGTCCGACCGCGACCAGCACGGCGGTCGCCGCCAGGAGGAGTCCCAGGAAGGTCCAGAACGGGGGCGCCTCCAGCGCGACGATGACGGCGGTGGCCGCCGCCGGGGAGTGCGGGGTCCGTGCCAGCGCCATGACGCCCAGGGCCAGTCCCCCGGCCACGGCCGCGGCCCAGAGGCCGGGCCCGGCGACGGCCAGGACGCCGAACCCGGTCAGCGCGGAGAGCAGCTGCCCGCCCACGACGCTGCGGGGCTGGGCCAGCGGCAGCGCGGGGGCGCCCGCCACCAGCGCCATGCTGGCCGCGAGCGGGGGGATGAGCAGCGGAACGTCCAGGGCCGCCGTCGCGGCCGCCAGGACGAGCAGGGCCGCGACGCTGGTCAGCGTCCCCGCGCCGACGGCGCGCCAACCGGCGGGAGCGGGGGCCCGTCCGGCCAGGAAGGAGAGCGCGCGGGGGCTCTGGGGTCGCGGGTCGGAGGTGTCCGTCGCCATGTCAGCACCGATCGGTCGGGGTGGAGGAGGATTCTCTGCTAACGCTTGAAATAGCTTCTATCCGTTAGCTCGCGTCGGAGGCGAGTCTTCCAGAACGCACGGGCGGCGGGCAAGCTCCGGTAGCGTCGAGGCGATGGGAGTCTCGGCGGGGGTGACGGAGATGCCGGTGCGCGGAGAGCACCCGGCACTGGACCTCGTGAACACGGTCTTCGTCCGCGGCGGCCTGCGCGGACAGCTGGTCGACGCCCTGACCCGCCCCGCGGACCTGGCCGAGTGGATCGCCGGGCACTCCGCCTCCCTGGGCCCGCTGGGATCCGACCCGGTCGCCGACGACGACGCGGGCCGGGCCGCGCTCGCCTCCTTCACCGACCTGCGCGACCGCCTGCGCCGCCTGCTCACCGCCGCCGTACGCGGGGAGGCGGCCGACCCCGCGGACGTGGCCGCGGTCAACCTCGCCGCGCGGGAGCACACCGACTGGACCGCGCTGCCCGCCGCCGGGTACGGCGCCCCGGAGCACGGCACCGACGCCCCGCGCACCCCCGACGCGGTGCGCGCCCGTACCGCCCGCGCGGCCGTGGACCTGCTCACCGGTCCCGCCCTGGAACTGCTGCGCGCCTGCCCCGCGCCCGGGTGCGTGCTGTTCTACCTGCGCACGCACCCGCGCCGGGAGTGGTGCTCGCCGGGCTGCGGCACCCGGGTGCGGGTGGCCCGGCACAGCAGGCGCCGGGGCGAGGGCGCCGCGCCCTGATCCGCGCCCGCCCCGGATTCCGCCCGGGACCGGCGACCTGCCAGGATGCCGTGTGCACCGGCAGGAAACGGGAGGAGAGCAATGGATCTGGGGATCGCGGGAAAGGTCGCCCTGGTCACCGCCGCCAGCTCGGGCCTGGGGCGGGCCATCGCCGTCGCCCTGGCCGCGGAGGGCGTGCACGTGGCCGTCACCGGCCGTGACGAGGAGCGGTTGGAGGCCGCGGTGGCGGCGTGCGCCGAACACGGCGTGTCCGCGCTCGCCGTCGCCTGGGACCTGGCCGACCACGGGCGGGCCCCCGAGGTGGCCGCGCGCGTGGCCGCCGAGCTGGGGCCGGTGGACATCCTGGTCAACAACACCGGCGGCCCGCCGCCCACCTCCGTGCTGGGCCAGGACGCGGGGCTGTGGGAGGACATGTACGGGGCCATGGTCCTGCCGGTCATCCGCCTCACCGACGCGGTGGTCGGCGGGATGCGCGAGCGCGGCTGGGGCCGGATCATCACGAGCACCTCGTCCGGGCCGATCGCGCCGATCCCGAACCTGGGCGTGTCCAACACCCTGCGGGCCTCTCTGCACTCCTGGTCCAAGACGGTGTCCGACGAGGTGGCCGCCGACGGGGTCACCGCGAACGTGATCGTGCCGGGGCGGATCGCCACGCCGCGCACGGACTCCCTGGACCGGGCCCGGGCCGAGCGGGAGGGCCGACCGCTGGAGGAGGTCGAGGCCGCCGCCCGCGCCTCGATCCCGGTCGGACGCTACGGGCGGGCCGAGGAGTACGGGGCGGTGGCGGCGTTCCTGGCCAGCCGGCAGGCCGCCTACGTCACGGGTTCGGTGGTGCGGGTGGACGGCGGCCAGATCCCCTCGGTCTGAACCGGTTCGCGCGGCGGGCCCGGCCCGGGTCCCTCCCCCTTCCCGAGGGACCCGGGCCGGTCGGAGGGGGCGGTGTCCGCGCCCCCGCCTCCGCGGGGCGGCGCGGAACCGCCCCCTCACGCCCTCGGCGGGCGCGGTACGAAGGCGCCGGTGCGCCGGGCGTAGGCGTTCCGGCCGCCGGGCGCGTCATCCAGCAGCCGCCCGTAGCGGGGGTCCTCCCCCTTGCCGAGGCTCCCCAGCCCGATGTGCGCGGCCAGGCGCACGCCCCACACGGCGGTCAGCCCGAACAGGAGCCAGACCCGGGCGGGGTCGCCGGTGGCGAGCATGAGCACCGCCACGGCCAGGGCCGAGGCGGCGAGCGCGGCGGCGTTCACCGGCGGCCCCCGGCGCGGGCGGGCCGCTCGGCCAGGACCTGGTCCACGCCCGTGCGCCCCTCCTCGAAGGCCAGCGCCCCTCCGGCCAGGTGCGGAGCCGCACGGGCGGCACCCCGTTGAACAGCCCCGCGACCAGGGGGGCGAGGAAGTGGGCGGCCCCGCGGGGCGGGGGTCGCGCTGGCGGTCATCGGGACTTCTCCATGATGATCTGTTCGACGTCGAGGACGCCGGACCGGAAACCGGCCTCGCAGTAGGCGAGGTAGAAGAACCACATGCGGACGAAGGTGTCGTCGAAGCCCAGTTCGCGGACCCGCTCCTTCGCCTCGGTGAAGGACCCGCGCCACACGCGCAGGGTGTCGGCGTAGTGGGGGCCGAAGGCCAGCCGGTCGGTGATCGTCAGTGAGGTGCCCGCCCGCAGCCGCTCCTCGACGGCCCGGACGGAGGGGATGAGCCCGCCGGGGAAGATGTACTTGTGGATCCAGGTGTAGGAGCCGCGCGAGGCCCGCATCATGGCGTGGTCCATGGTGATGCTCTGCAGCCCCACCCGGCCGCCGGGGCGCACCAGCCGGTCCAGGGCGGCGAAGTAGACGGGCCAGTAGTGCTCGCCCACGGCCTCGATCATCTCCACGCTGACCACGGCGTCGTAGGAGCCGGTGACGTCGCGGTAGTCGCACAGCAGGACCTCGACCCGGCCGGTCAGGCCCGCGGCGGCGACCCTCTCAGCGGCCAGGTCGCGCTGCTCGGAGGAGAGGGTGACCGTGGTGACGCGGGCGCCGCGCCGGGCGGCGCGCACGGCCAGCTCGCCCCAGCCGGTGCCGATCTCCAGCAGCTCGGTGCCCCCGGTCACGCCCGCGCCGTCCAGGAGGCGGTCGATCTTGCGCTCCTGGGCCCGGGCCAGGCTCTCCCGGTCACGGGGCCCGTTCTCCATGAACAGGGCCGCGGAGTAGGTCATCGTGCGGTCGAGGAAGAGCGCGAACAGGTCGTTGGACAGGTCGTAGTGGTGGCTGATGTGGCGCCTGGCCCCGGCGCGGGTGTTGCGTTCGGAGGCGGGCCTGCGCGGCAGGGTGAGGCGGCGCAGGGGCTGCAGGGGACGCGGCACGAGGTTTCCGTAGTCCCGGGCCAGGCGGGTGAGCAGGGCGACCAGGTCGGGTGAGTCCCACTCCCCCGCCATGTAGGACTCGCCCAGGCCGATGAGCCCTCCGGCCCCCAGACGGCGGTGGAAGGCCTCGGGGTCGCGCAGCCACAGCACGGGATCCGGGACCTCCTCGGCGGGGGTGCTGAGGCCGGTGTGCACCCGGATCCCGGTGCGCGCGGCGGCGCGGCGGGTGAGCGCGCGGGCGAAGGGCGCCCTCAGGCGTGCCGCGGGCACCCGGGCCACGTCGGGCCAGCGCCGCGGGTCCAGGGCGGGCGGGGTGTGGGGGCTGGTCGTGGTCATGACCGTGTGCTTGCCTTCCGGTTCGGGGCTGGGATGTGCGTGTCCGGTCGCACGGGCAGGCCGCGCAGGTGGAGCCCGACGCCCTGACGGCGGATACGCAGCGCGCCGACCAGCGGCGCGAGGGGGTGGCGCAGCGCCCTGCGCAACAGGGAGCCGGTGGTGGCGGGATGGCGGACGCCGTGCACCGATGCGGTGAAGGGGAGCCCGCCCTCGCGGTGAAGGGCGACGGTAAGCGCGAGGCGCTCGCCGGGTTCGGGGAGGCTCAGCCGGTAGCGGCCGTCGACGGCGTTGAACGGAGAGACGTACATGGTCTTGCCCGTCTCGGCCCGTCCCCATTCGTCCACGTCCAGCAGATAACGGTGGCGCCGCCCGTAGGTGTTGTGCACCTCGGCGACAACCCGGACCGGGCCTCCGTCACGGGCGTAACACCAGTAGACGGTGAGCGGGTTGAACACGTGGCCCAGGACCCGGGCGTGGGCGAGCATGAGGATCCGCCCGCCGCGCAGGTCGACGCCGTGCCGGGCGAGGTAGGCGCGCAGGGCGGCCGTCCCTCCGTCCGCGCCGGCGGGAGCACCGTCGTCGGGCACGGCGTGGTCGGCGGCGCGGAAGCCGGCCAGCGCGCGCAGCGGCCGGGGCGGGCGGGGCGGGTCGTCCAGGTCGACCAGCCAGTAGTAGGTGTCATAGAAGGCGTTGCGGACGGGTTCGACGCGGACGTGGCGCACGGTGGCCTCGTACAGGGCCGGGGCACACGTCACCACAGCACCCCCAGGCTGGCCGCGGCGCGCACGCCCGAGCGGCACCCGTCCTCGTGGAAGCCCCAGCCGTGGTGGGCCCCGGCGAAGGCGAGGACGCCGTCGTCGAGCTCGGGGAGCCTGCGCTGCGCGGCCAGGGAGGCGGGGGTGTAGACGGGATGGGCGTAGTCCATGGCGGCCACGACCCGGTCGGGGTCGACCTCGTCGGCGCCGTTGAGGGTGACCACGTACTGCTCGCCGCCCGGCAGGCGCTGGAGGCGGTTCATGTGGTAGCTGACGCGCACCGGGTCCCGGTCGGGCTCGCAGGAGGCCAGGCGGTGGTTCCAGCTGGCCCAGGTGGCGCGGTCGGCGGGCAGCACGGAGGTGTCGGTGTGCAGCAGGGTCCGGTTGCGCGAGTAGCCGAAGGCGCCCAGGACCTCGCGTTCGGTGTCGGTGGGCTCGGCGAGCAGGGCCAGCGCCTGGTCGGCGTGGGTGGCCACGACGGCGGCGTCGAAGTCGAGGGTCTCCCCGCCCGCGCACAGCCGCACCCCCCGGCCGGTGCGGGCCAGGGAGCTGACGGGGCTCCCGGTGCGCACCTCGTGCAGGTTCTTGGCCACGCGTTCGACGTAGGAGTGCGAGCCGTCCACGACGGTGCGCCAGCGGGGTGAGCCCCCGAGGCCGAGCATGCCGTGGTTGGCGAGGAAGGAGAAGAGGTAGCGGGCGGGGTACTCGGTGGCGGTGCCGGGCGGGCACGACCACACGGCCGAGACCAGCGGGAGCAGGAAGTGGGCGGTGGTGTAGGCGGTGAACCGGTGGTGGCGCACGAAGTCGCCGAGGGTGGGCTCGGCGGCGCCGGGGGGCGGGGTGGCGGCCAGCAGGCGGCGGGCGGCCCGGTGGAAGCGCGGGATCTCGGTGAGCATCCGCAGGTAGGCGGGGCTGCGCCGGGACCGGGTGGGCAGCAGGGGGCGCATGCCGCGCGCGCCGGCGTACTCCAGGCCGCAACCCCGGCAGCTGACCGACATGCTCATCTCGGTGGGCTGGGTGGCCACCCCGAGTTCGTCGAACAGGCGCAGCAGGTGGGGGTAGGTGCGCCGGTTGTGCACGATGAAGCCGCTGTCCACGCCCGCCTCGCCGCCCGCGCCGTCGGCGATCCGGTGGGTGTGGGCGTGCCCGCCCAGGCGGTCGTCGGCCTCCAGCAGTGTGACCTCGTCGTACCGGTGCAGGACGTGCGCCGCGGTCAGTCCGGCGACTCCGGAGCCGATGACCGCGACCCTGCGCCGACGGAGGGTGTGCTGCCCTGTACCCAATGTGTCCTCTTCGATCCCGGGGTTGGTGTGTCGGGAGGCATTCGGCACCGGTCAGCGGCCGGATTGGTCCGCCACATCACGAAAAGATCTCGGAACAGGGGGCTGGCGGCGCGTTCCCCCGTCCGGTCGCAGAGCGGCGTCCGGGGCTCAGGGCACCAGTCCGTGGACGCTCCCGTACCCGCCGGAGGCGGCCACCACGACCGCCCCCGGCACGGCGCGCAGGAGGGCGGTGCCCGTGGGCACCCCTCCGGTGAGGGGGATCCGGTACGGGGGGCTCCCCTCGGCGGCGGGGACGACCAGCGCGTCCGCCTCCTGGAAGCTCCCGCCCGGCTCGGCCAGGAGCACGGTGCCCTCCACCAGGGCCACGGCCTCCTCCGCCAGCTGGGCGGGGTCGACCCCCTCCACCGCCGACCACGAGGACCGGCCGTCGGCCGCCGAGGTCCGGTGCACCCGGACGGTCCCGTCGTGGTCGGTGTGGACGAGGGTGGCGGTGTCGGCGTGCACGAGTCCCGGGGCCGTCAGGCCGCCGGGGTCGGGCGGGCGCACGGCGTCCTCGCCCGTGGCGGGGTCGAGCACGTGGTCGGCCCAGTGCTCGACGGTCAGGTGCACCTCCAGCGCGGTGCGGGCGCCCTCGGTGACGGGCGGTCCGCCCGGGGACAGCAGGGTGCCGCCCTGACCCCAGCGCACCGCGTCCACCGGCCAGGCGCGGCTCCAGACCCGCTCCCCCGTGCGCGCCTCCAGCGCCAGGACGGTGACCTCGACCTCGCCGCCGGACGGGCCGTCCCCGGCGTGGGTGTACAGCAGTTCCGGCTCGGCGCAGGCGTAGGCCACCAGGAGCGTGTCCCCGTGCACCAGGGGGGCGGCGTCGGGTTCGCAGGGCACGTCTCCGCCGCCGGGCAGGGTGAGGTCCCACAGCTGCCGGTCCGAGCGCGGGTCCCGGGCGGCCAGCGTGAGCGCCCCGCCGTGGCCGCCCACGCGCACCTGTACCGGGAGGGAGCCCGCGAAGACGACGGTGTCGCCGTCCTCCCCGGGCAGGGGGAAGTCGTCGGCCTCCCCGCCGGTCCCCGGGTCCAGGACCCTCATCCGGCGCTCCTCCGACCGCGGCCATCCCGCGTGGCGGAGCACGTACGCCCACCTGCCCCCGTCGAGAACGCCGCTGTCCACCAGGGCCTCTCCGGGGTACCGGTGGGTCCACAGCGGTTCCCCGGTGCGCCCGTCGAGGGCCACCAGGCCGTCGTCCAGCAGCACGAGCGGTCCGTGGCTGCCGGGTTCGATCCCGACGACCTCCGCGCCCCCGGGCGCCGACCACACCCAGCCCTCGGCGGTCACCCCGGCCGGGACCGGGGCGGGCCGCCCCGGGCGGGCCGCCACGGTGCGCTCCGACCGCGGCGGGGCGGCCCAGGCCAGGACCGCCAGCAGCACCGCCGCGACGGCGGCGGCCACCGGTCCGGCCCAGCGCCGCGCGCTCCCGCCCGCGCGTGCGCGCGCCCCCTCGTCCATCCGCCCGCTCCCCGTGTCCGGGGGGAGGCGCCCCTCCCCCGCCGCGCTCCCTCGGACGGGCACGGCCGACGCCGTGTCCGACGCCTCACACGTCACGGAAGTTCGCACACGCGCGCCCTTATGGACATCTGACCCGTCTGCGGCCACTCTGGGGCCATGAGCCTTCTCAGCCGCCTACAGCGGGCCGACGAGTTCGCCTACCGCCGGATCACCGGCGCGGGGCCGGCCGTCCTGGACCCCTACACGCCCAAGTTCGTCCAGGCCACCGACAACATGGCGCCCTGGTTCCTGATGTCGGCCACGCTCGCGGCCACCGGTGGCCCCCGGCTGCGGCGCACGGCCCTGCGCGCCATACTGGCCGCGGGGACGGCCAACGCGGTCTCCGCGGTGGTCAAGCACCTGTCCAACCGGACCCGGCCGGACACCTCCGCCATCCCCGAGGCGCGCTCGCCCTACCGCACCTACCCCAGCACCTCCTTCCCCTCCGGGCACACCGCCGCCGCGGCGGGCTACGCGGGCGCGGTCATGGCCGACGCCCCCCGTCCGCTGGCCGGGCTGGTCGCCGCCCTGGCGGGGGCGGTGGCGCTCTCGCGCGTGCACAGCGGGGTCCACTACCCCGGCGACGTGCTCGCCGGGGTGGCCATCGGCTCCGGCGCGGCTCTGCTCGCCCGGACGGTGCTCCCGCCCCGCCCCGAACTGGTCTTCGGGGCGCAGACCGTGCCCGACGGCGAGTCCGACGCCGACCGCGAGGGCTCGGGGGTGACGGTGGTGGTCAACCCGCGCGCGGCCGCGGGCGCGGTACCCGCCCTGTCCCTGACCGACGTCACGAGCCGGGTGGCCCGCGCCCTGCCCAAGGCGCGCGTCCTGCCGCTGTCGGCGGAGGACGACGTGGCCGAGGTCATGGACCAGGCGGCGCGCACCAGCGAGGTGCTGGCGGTGGCGGGCGGCGACGGCACCGTCAACGCCGGGGCGCGGGCGGCCCTGGAGTACGACCGCCCCCTGCTGGTGCTGCCGGACGGAACCCTGAACAACTTCGCCCGCACCCTGGGTCTGACCTCGGTGGACATCGCCCTACGCGCGTTCATCGACGGCAGGCTGGCCCGGGTGGACGTGGGCGAGGTGGACGGGCGGATCTTCCTCAACACCGCCTCGTTCGGCTCCTACCCGCGCATGGTGGAGCGGCGCGACCGGTGGGCGGAGCGGATCGGCAAGTGGCCCGCGTTCGCGCTGGCGCTGTGGCGCGACCTGCGCGAGGTGAGCCCCACCCCGGCGCTGGTGGACGGTGAGCCGACCCGGGTGTGGTGGGCCTTCGTGGGCAACTGCCGCTACCGCACGCACGGCCGGGTGCCCGCGCTGCGCGAGCGGCTGGACGACGGGCGGCTGGACGTGCGGGTGCTCAGCGCCCGGGAGCCCTTCCCCCGGCTGCGCGCCCTCGCCGACGTGCTGCTGGGCGGCCTCACCGGCAGCGACGGCTACGCCGAGCGGCTGACCACGGGCCTGTCGCTGTCCCTGCCCGGCGAGCCCCGGCTGCTCGCCGTGGACGGCGAGGTCGTGGAGGGCCCGGCGACGGTGGTCTTCACCAAGCGGCACGCGGCCCTGCGGGTGTTCGTGCCCGCGCTCAGCTCCGGGCACTGAGCGGGCTCAGCGGCGGCGCCGGGCGGGGCGGCGGTCGGTGTCGCTGCTCAGCAGCAGGCTGAGCCCGGCGCCCAGCAGCCAGACGTCCTTGGACAGCGGCAGGCCCTGTTCGGAGGGGCGCAGGCTGTTGGGGCGGCGCATCCCCGGGGTGCGCAGGTACATGCCGAGCAGTCCCCCGGCGAAGGCGGTCAGCCCCGCGCCCGCGAGCCTGCTGGGCACGACGGGCAGAAGGAGGGCGGCGCCGAGCGCGATCTCGCCGGCCGACAGCAGCCGCGCGAAGGTGGTGGGGTCCACGTCCTTGAGGAAGGGGTAGGTCCCGGCGGCCATGCCGTGCATCCCCAGGGCGGCCTCCTCGTCGGCGTCGCGCTTCTCCAGCCCGGAGTTGAGGAGGAAGGCTCCCGTGGCGATGCGCAGGGGCAGGTCGCGCACACGAAAGGGCAGCTGCATGATCGCTCCATAGCCTGGTCGGGTCCGTGGGTGGCCCCGGTGGACCGGCACCGCCGGGCGGTGGGGCTCCGGCGCGGGCCCGTTTCCGGTCACTCCGGGTTCCCAGAATGCTACCGACCGCAGGAGGGAGACCGGGTGCGACCCGCCGGGGCGGGCGGTAACCTGCCCGGGCACCGGCGGCGAGCAGGAGGAGGACCCCGTGGGACAGGCGGAGCGGACCGGTCCGGACGCGGCGTCCCTGACCGGGGTCGTCGACGGCGTGTACGCGTGGGTGCAGCCGGACGGCACCTGGTGGGTCAACAACGCGGGGGCCGTGGCCGGAGAGGACGGCCTGCTGGTCGTGGACACCTGCGCGACCGAGTCCCGCACCCGCCGGTTCCTCGGCGCGCTGGCGCGGACCACCGGCCTTCCCGTCCGGTGGGCGGTCAACACCCACCAGCACGGGGACCACGCCTACGGCAACAGCCTGCTGCCCGACTCCGCCGTGCTCATCGGCCAGACCGCCATGCGCGAGGGGCTCGCGCACGACCCGATCCTGGACTCCTGCCCGCCGTTCTGGTCGCCGCCGCCGGAGTGGGGGGCGGTCACCCGGCGCCTGCCGTCGGTCGTGCTGGAGCGGGAGCTCACCGTCCACACCGGTGGGCGGCGGGTGGAGCTGCGCCATCCGGGGTACACCGCGCACACCCCCGGGGACGTGGTGGCCTGGCTGCCCGAGGAGCGTGTGCTGTTCACCGGTGACCTGCTCTTCCACGGGCTGACCCCGCTGGTGTTCATGGGCTCGCTGGAGGGGGCGCTGCGCTCCCTGGACTGGCTGAGCGCCTTCGCCCCCGAGCACGTGGTACCCGGGCACGGCCCGCTGCTGGGCGCCGCCGCTCTGGACGCGGTGCTCGGCGCGCACGAGCGCTACTACCGGTTCGTGCTGGAGGGCGCCCGGGCCGGAATCGCGGAGGGGATGGGTCCGCTGGAGAACGCCCGCGCCCTGGACCTGGGCGAGTTCGCCGACTGGGCCGACGCCGAGCGGATCGTGCTCAACCTGCACCGCGCCCACGCCGAGCTCACGGGTGCCGGCATGGACCTGATGGCGGCGCTGGGCGACGCGGTGGCGTGGAACGGCGGGCCGCTGCCCACCACCCTCTGAGCGCGGTCCCCTCCCCCTCTCCCCCGTGACGGCCCCACGCCCCGGAACCGGTGAAATTTCCGCAAACGTGCGCCAAGTCGACGTCGCGCCGCCGACGTGTCCGCGCCCGGGTGTTTCGCTGTGCGCACAGGGAACACCGACGGAGGGGGAGCCCATGGCGGAGACCGCGGCGGAGGAACCGCGCGCGCGACGGCGCGGACCGCGCAGCGACTGGGTGCCGCTGGGCGCGGCCGCCGCGGCGGTGGCGCTCCTCGTGACGGCCTGGCCGCTGCTCAACGCGCTGCTGCCCGGCTCGGATTCGGTCTCCTCCGGCTCCCCGGTGCCGGTGGGGTCCGCGGGCGCCTACGAGGCCTCCCTGACCTTCCCCCAGGAGGGCTGGGTCCTGGACACCGGCGCCAGCCAGGCGGGGCGGACCTACCGCTTCAGCCGCGGTCCGGTGGAGCTGACCCTGAACAAGGTCACCCCCGTGACCGACCCCCCGCCCGACGCGCTGGAGCTGTGGGAGGGGATGCGGCGGCTGATCAGGGCCGGTGAGGCCTCGGCGCGGTTGGGCGAGCCGGAGGCCATCGCCACCCGCGACGGACACGAGGGGCTGACGGGGATCCTGGAGAGCCGCACCCAGCGCGGCGCGGCGGTGGTCTACCCCTCCCCCGACGGGCGCATGGCCGTGGAGATGACCCTCGCCGGGCGCGACGCGACCACGGCCGACCTCGCGGCGGTGGCCGACGTGGTCCGCTCGGTCTCCTTCACCCGGGAGGGGGGGTGAACCCCGGAGCCGACGAGCCGCGCGCACGCGGGGCCCGCGATGCGCCGGGCACCGCGCCGGGCCCCGTACCCTCGCCCCGCCGCTCCGACCAGGACGGGACCGCCGCCCGGCGCCCCGCCGGAACACCCGCCGCGGGCGCGCACGCCCGCCGGCACCGGCTGCCCTCGGTCACCGCCCTCGTCCTGGTCGGAGCGCTGTGCGCGGTGGGGCTGGCCTTCCTGGCGGCGCGCTTCGCGGGGATGGTGCGCGTGTTCTCCGCGGAGGCGGTGACGGCGCTGGTCCTGGCGCTGGCGACGCTGGCCTTCGGTTTCTGGGTGCTGTGCCGGATCCGGCCGGTCCGCGATCCCGCCGCGGGCCCCTCCCTGACCGCGCTGGCCTGGGGCCTGGCCGCCGCGACCGCCGCCGGCGTGGTGGCCAACGAGGGTCTCCTGTCGGTGTGGGCCAAGAGTCTGGGGCTGGACTTCGCCGGGTC
Organism: Nocardiopsis sp. FR4; assembly: GCF_009830945.1. Taxonomy (GTDB): domain Bacteria; phylum Actinomycetota; class Actinomycetes; order Streptosporangiales; family Streptosporangiaceae; genus Nocardiopsis. Next base: position 95,051 of record NZ_VWVV01000024.1, read on the forward strand.
CTGGGGGCCCGCGCTGACCGCGCCGCTGAACGAGGAGGTCCTCAAACTGGCCGGGGTCGTACTGGTGGCGGTGGCCTTCCCGCACGCGCTGCGCGGCCCGGTGGACGGGTTCGTGTTCGGTTCCCTGACCGGCCTGGGCTTCGAGGTGACGGAGAACTTCATCTACGCGATGAACGCTGTGGTCCAGGCGGGCGGCACCAGCGGTGTGGTGGCGGTGGTGCAGAGCACCATCGTGCGGGTGTTCCTGGCGGGTCTGGGCTCGCACTGGGCGATGTCGGCGGTCGCGGGCGCGGCCGTGGGCCTGCTGGCCGCGGCGGGGTGGCGTCCCGGCCGCCGCCGGGCGGCGGGCGCCGGACTGCTGGTGGGGCTGGCGGTGGCGCTGCACTGGCTGGTGGACGCCCCCGCGCCCGGCGGCATGGGCGGCCTGCTGTCCAAGGTGGCCGTGGTCTTCCTGACCACGATGGTGGTGTACTTCGCGTTCCGCCGCACCTACCGGCGCCGGGTGCGCGGGGCGCTGGCCTCCGAGGGCGGGACGCTGGGGATGCGGCGTTCGGAGGCCACCGCGCTGGCCACCCGGCACGGCCGGCGCCGGGAGCTGGTCCGCGTGGCGGCGCCGCAGCGGCCCGCGGCGCTGCGGCGCCAGGAGCAGATGCTGGCGGTCGCCGAGGACCGGGCGGCCCGGTACGCCCCCTGAGCACCGGGCGGGGGCCGGTACGCCCCCGACGTCCGAGCGGACGCCCCGGGAGCGCGGCCGTGCCGCCGCGGGCCGCGCGCACCCGGGACCGGGGATTTTCATCGGCCCCAACCTGGGCATAACGTGCCCCATGGGCGAGCGAGAGCGAAGGGGCGCGAGGACGACACCTCCGAGGACGGGGCGCGGGCGCACCCGCGATCCCAGCCTCACGCCGCGGGCGCTGGCGGCGGCGCGGGCCGAGTACGGCAGGGCGGGCTGGGCCTCCTTCACCCTGGACGCGGTGGCCCGCAGGGCGGGGGTCGGCAAGGCCGCCCTGTACCGGCGCTGGCCCACCAAGGAGCGCCTGCTCGCCGACGCCATCGCCGAGCACGCCCAGCCGCCTCCCCCGGCCGACACCGGTGGCCTGCGGAGCGACACCCGGGCGCTGGCGGCGGCCCTGCTCGACCACTTCCTGGCCCCCTCCGGCCGGGTCACCCTGCGGGTGGCCGTGGACGCCGCCACCGGCCTGGAGGCCTTCGTGTCCCACCAGGAGCGGATCGCGCGCGCCCACCGCGACGGGGTCCGGGACATGGTGGGCCGGGCCGTGGAGCGGGGGGAGCTGCCCCCGGGCGTCGACACGGGGACCTTCGGCGAGGCGCTGTACGGAACGGTGCTGGCGCACGCGATGGGCCTGGGCCCCCACGAGCGCGAGCGGGTCCGCGAACACGTGGACGAACACGCCTTCCCGCTCGCCGACTTCGTGCTGACCGCCCTGCCCGGGGCGGTGCGGGACCGCGCGGCCGGGGAACGGGCTCCGGAGCAGCGCTCCCCGGAGGAGCAGGTCCCGGAGGACCGGGCGTCGGGGCACGGCCGGCGCTGAGGGTCAGTCCCCGGGGCGCAGCCAGCGCTGGAGCAGGGTCCCCTCCGACTCGATCACGACCCCGGGCACCAGTGGTCGGTCGGCCACCGCGCCCGCCGCTATGCGCTGTTCCAGGCCCCCGCTCAGCAGCGGCACCAGGGTCAGGCACAGTTCGTCGAGGAGTCCGGCCGCGGCCACGTCGGCCAGCAGGCGGGGGCCTCCCTCGCACAGGATCCGGGGCAGCCCTCGCCCGGCCAGGGCGGCCACCGCGGCGGCCAGGTCCACGGTGTGCTCGCCGCACACCAGCACGCGGTCGGCGCCCAGGACGCGGCGCGCCCGGTCCAGGGCCTCGGGCCCGGCCGCGGCGCGGGTGACGAGGAACACCCCGCCGCCGCTGTGCGACTCCCGCTCGAGCAGCGGCGGTATCCGGCCGGTGCCGCTGACCACGGCCAACTCGGGCTGGGCGGCGCGCCCCTCGGCCAGGGCGCGGGCGGCCCGGTCCCCGGTGCGCGTGTCCGCGTGCCGGTAACCCTCGGCGCGCGCGGTTCCGGCGCCGACCAGGATCACGTCGGCCAGGTCGCGCAGGAGGGTGAACACCACCAGGTCGGCGGGGGTGTTGATGGTCCCGGTGCGGCCGTCGCTGCCCGCGGCGGCGCCGTCCAGGGTGGAGACCATGTTCGCGCGCAGCCAGGGCCGGTCGGGGTAGGCGTAGAGCCGTTCCAGCGCGGCGGGGTCCAGTTCCCGTCCCGGGGCGGCGGCGCCGGGGACGGCGTCGTTCAGCAGGAGACGCACGGCCACACCGCCACGAAGTACATGACCCCGAACGGGTCGTCGGCGTAGAGCACCCGGGGGTCCACCGGCACGGTGTCGGCCAGGGCGTGCGCCAGGACGCCCAGCGCGGCCCGGCCGCTCACCATCAGGTCGGCGGCCAGCGCCGGGTCCAGGCGCGCGAGCCCCTCGCGGTCGCCCCCGGCCAGGCAGCGGTGGATCCGCTCGTCGAAGCCGAAGGCCCGCTCGTCCAGCTCCCCGGGGCCCGTCGCGGCGCGCCGGGCGCTGCCCTCGCCCAGGACCAGCAGGGCGACCCGGTCGGGCCGGCCGGCGATGCTCCGGCCCAGGGCCCCCAGCTCGGCGTCGGAGGCGTCCCAGGCCACGGCGGCCGTCTCCACCCGGCCGCGGTAGCCGACGGCGTCGAGCAGGCGTCGGGCCACGGCCAGGCTGAGCGGCAGGGCGCGCTCGCGGGGGACGCGCTGCCCCGTGCCGCCGAACTCGCGGACCGGCGACAGGTCCCCGGTGTACCGCCCCGAGGCGCCGTGCCCGCCGACGACGACGAGCGTGTCCGGTTCGGTCGCCGCGAGCGCCGCGACGGCCGCCTCGCACTCCTTGCGCAGGTCGGCGGCCACGTCCTGGCCGCCGCTGAGCCCCGGCAGCAGCAGCGGCGGGTGCGGGCACAGGGCACTGGCCACGATCACGCGGGCCTCCTCATTATTCCAGCCCCCGTACGACCCGCGCGGGGGGCCGGACCCCGCGGATCGAGGCGACCATGTCGAGTACCTGGCGGGTCTGGGCCACCTCGTGGACCCGGTAGACCCGGGCGCCGTGCCAGGCGCACACGGCGGTGGCCGCCAGTGTCCCGGTCAGGCGCTCGCCCACGGGCAGGTCCAGGGTCTCGCCGACGAAGTCCTTGTTGGACAGCGACACCAGGACCGGCCATCCGGTGGCGGTCATCTCGTCCAGGCGCCGGGTCAGCTCCAGCGAGTGCCAGGTGTTCTTACCGAAGTCGTGCGCCGGGTCGATGATGGCCGAGGCCGGGTCCACGCCCAGGGACACGGCCCGCTCGGCCTGGGCCACGGTGGCCTCGATCGCCTCGCGCACCACGTCCTGGTAGTGCGGCCGGTACGGGGGCGTGCGCGGGGCGAGCCCGCCGGTGTGGGTGCACACCAGGGCCGCGTCGAACTCGGCGGCCACCTCGGCCAGCTCGGGGTCGTAGCCGCCCCAGGCGTCGTTGAGCAGGTCGGCCCCGGCCTCGCAGACCGCCCGGCCCACGGAGGCGCGCCAGGTGTCCACGCTGATGACCAGGTCGGGGAACTCGGCGCGGACGGCGGCCACGAAGTCCACCACCCGCCGCTTCTCCTCCTCGGCGTCGACCTGCTCGCCGGGCCCGGCCTTGACGCCGCCGATGTCCACGATGTCGGCGCCCTCGGCCACGACCCGGCGCACGCGCTCGAAGGCGGGTGCGTCGTCCCAGGTGGCGCCCCGGTCGTAGAAGGAGTCACGGGTGCGGTTGACGATCGCCATGACCAGAGCCTGACCCGCCTCGTAGTGCCTGCCGCGCAGCCTCAGCACCGGTCGGTCCCCTTCCCGCGCGGGCGCCCGCCGTCCTCGTCGTCCACAGTCCCTCCCAGCGGCCAACACTAGGGCACACCGGAGCCGGGCGGCGGGGCGGTACGGCTCTGGGCGGGGGTGGCCTCCGCCACGCCCGCTCCGGGGGCGGCTCCGGCCCGGGGCGGGGACGCCTCCGGCCCGGCACCTTGCCTGAGACTCTATTACGAGTTACCTTTAACGAAATGTCAGATCCGCACTCTTCACCAGTGCCAGCCGACCTCGTGAGCGCGGCCGTCCGCGCCGCGGAACAGCTCGGGAAGGACGTGGCCGACGTGCCCCTGATCGCCATCGCGCGGGAGGCGGGGATCTCCCGCAGCACCCTGCTGCGCCGCGTGGGCGGGTCGCGCCGGACGCTGGACGAGGCGGTGCGCGCCTCGGGCGTGGACCCGGGCGGGCGACCGCCGGTGCGCGAGCGCGCGATCGGGGCCGCCGCGGACCTGATCAGCGCCCAGGGCCTGGGCGCGGCCACCCTGGAGGCGGTCGCCGCCGTCGCCGAGTGCTCGGTGCACAGCCTGTACGCGGCCTTCGGCGGCCGAGACGGTCTGCTCGCGGCGGTCTTCGAGCGCTACAGCCCCATCCTGGACCTGGAGGAGGTCCTGGCCGGGCCGGAGGAGGACCTGGCCACCCGGGTCCACGCCCTCTACCGCGCGCTCGGCGAGGCCTTCTCCCGGGAGCCCCGGGTGATGCCCGCCATGCTGGCCGACGTGTTCACCCGGCCCGAGGGCCCCACCGTCGACATGCTCTCCCACCACTTCTTCCCCCGCATGCTCGCCGGGCTGGGCGGGTGGCTGTCCGCACAGGTCGCGGCGGACCGGATCCGCGACCTGCCGGTCACGGTGCTCATCCAGCAGATGCTCAGCCCGGTCGCCATGCACTTCCTGCTCCGCCCGGCGCTGGAGAACGTGCCGATCCTGCACTTCCCGGCCCCGGAGGAGGTCTGCACGGCCTTCGCCGACGCCTTCCTGCGCGCCGTGGCGCTCCCCGGCGGGGACGTCCCGCCGAGGGACGCCGGCCCCGACCCCGCCCGAGCCGATCCGGCGCCCTGACCCGCCGCGCCGCCGCCGAGTGCGGGCCCCGCCGCGAGGCGGTTCCCGCACGGCCGTCCCGAACACGGACCTGGAGTACCCATGAGCGAACGTACGACCTGCGTGATCATCGGCGGCGGCCCCGCCGGAATGGTGCTGGGCCTGCTGCTGGCCCGCGGCGGTGTGGAGGTCACCGTGCTGGAGAAGCACGAGGACTTCCTGCGCGACTTCCGCGGGGACACCGTGCACCCCTCCACCCTGGAACTGCTGGAGGAGCTCGGCCTGTACGAGCGGTTCGCCGCGCTGCCGCAGAGCAGGCTGGAGGAGGCCGCCTTCCCCGTCGGCGGCGGCCGCACCGTCACCGTCGGCGACTTCCGACGCCTGCGGGTCCCCCACCCCTACATCGCGATGGTCCCGCAGTGGGACCTGCTCAACCTGCTCGCCGAGGCCGGGGCCGAGGAGGCGGCCTTCACCCTGCGGATGGGCACCGAGGTCACCGGCCTGCTGCGCGGTCCCGGCGGCGTGGAGGGGGTCCGCTACCGGGGCCCGGAGGGCGAGGGGGAGGTCCGGGCCGACCTGACCGTGGCCTGCGACGGCCGCTGGTCGCTGGCCCGCGGCGAGGCGGGCCTGGCCACACGGGAGTACCCGGTGGGGATCGACGCCTGGTGGTTCCGGATGCCCCGTGAGTCCGGGGACTCCCCGTCGCTGACCCCCCGCGCGGGCCGGGGCAGGTTCATGGTGGTCATCCCCCGCGAGGGCTACCTGCAGATCGCCTGCCTCGGGCGCAAGGGCGGCGACGCCGAACTGCGCGCCCGGGGAGTGGAGGCCTTCCGCCGCGACCTCGTCGAGCTCATGCCCGAACTGGCCGGCCGGGTGGACTCCCTGAAGTCGATGGACCAGGTCAAGCACCTGGACGTGCGACTGAACCGGCTGCGCCGCTGGCACGCGGACGGCCTGCTGTGCATCGGCGACGCGGCCCACGCGATGTCTCCGGTCGGGGGCGTGGGGATCAACCTCGCGGTGCAGGACGCGGTGGCCGCCGCCAGGCTGCTGGCCCGGCCGCTGCGCGCGCGGGCGCTCACCTCCCGTGACCTGGCGGCCGTGCGCAGGCGGCGGATCGTGCCGACCGTGGCCGTCCAGACACTGCAGCGCGTCATGCACCGGATGCTGGTCGAACCCATACTGCGGGGCGAGCGCGTGGGGCCGCCCAGGCCGGTGCTGGCGGTGCTGGACCGCGCGCCCTGGATCTCGTTCGTGCCCGCCTACCTCATCGGCAGGGGGGTCCGGCCCGAGCACGCCCCGGACTTCGCCCGCCGCCGGCCCCAGCGGGCCGGATGAACCACCGGGTCCTACCGGGACAGGTCGGGGACGCGTTCGCCCTCGGGGACGGGTCCGGGAGCGGTTCCGTCCCCGAACGGGGCGCCGCCCAGCTCCTCGCGGCGGTGCGGGGTGAGCCAGCCGCGCGGGTCGGGTCCCGCGGCGACGATCCGCGTGGGGTTGATCCCCGTGTGGACCCAGTAGTAGTGGACGCGGACGTGGTCCAGATTGGTGGTGTCGCCGAAGCCCGGGGTCTGGAAGAGGTCGCGGGCGTAGGCCCACAGCGCCGGGTACTCGCTGAGCTTGCGGATGTTGCACTTGAAGTGGCCGTGGTAGACGGCGTCGAAGCGCACCAGGGTCGGGAAGAGGCGGATGTCGGCCTCGGTGACGGAGTCCCCGACCAGGTAGCGCCGGGTGGACAGCCGCTCCTCCAGGGCGTCCAGGCGGGCGAACACCCGGGCGACGGCGTCGTCGTAGCGCTCCTGGTCGGGGGCGAACCCGGCCCGGTAGACGCCGTTGTTCAGGTCGGTGTAGATCTGCCGGGAGAGGGTGTCGATCTCCTCGCGCAGGGCGTGCGGGTACAGGTCCGGTGCGCCCTCCCGGACCAGGCCGCCCCACTCGGTGGCCATGTCCCTGACCAGCTGGTCGAAGTCGTTGGAGACCAGGTGTCCGGTGTCCACGTCGACCAGTCCGGGCACGCTGACCCCGCCGGTGTAGTGGGGGTCGCGCGCCAGGTAGGCCTCGCGCAGGGCGTGGATGCCCAGGACGGGGTCCCTGCCGCCGGGGCTGCCGGTCTCCTCGGTGAACACCCAGTGCGGGTCGCCGTCGATGACCTCCTGGCGCGGGTCGGTGACGGCCAGGGAGACGGCCCCCTCCAGGCCCATGAGCCTGCGGGTGATGACCACCCGGTGCGCCCACGGGCAGGCGCGGCTGACGACCAGCCGGTAGCGGCCCGGTTCGGCGGTGCGGCCGAAGCGGCCGTCGGCGGTGACCCGGTCGGCGAAGGCCGCCGCCTCCCGCCGGATCTCCTCGGTGGGGATCTGGTTGGCCCTCATGCCTGGCTCCCTTCGGACGCGGACGGTTCGCGGTCGCATGCTACCCGGGGCGCACCGGCCCGGCGGGGAGGCCGGGGCCGGGCCGTGCGGGCGGCTCGGTGACCGCGCGGCCCGGGCCCGCTCAGAAGCGGATGGGCAGCCCCGCGTAGTTGTGCGCGAACTCGGCGGCCGCGGCCTCGGAGTCGACGACCCGCTGGAGCTGGGAGAGCTGTAGCCGGGCGTCGAAGTCGTCGCCGTGGCGGTGCAGCGTGGTCGTCATCCACCAGGAGAAGTGGGTGCACCGCCAGACCCGGCGCAGGGCGGTGTCGGAGTAGGCGCGGGCGAGCTCCTCGCGCCCGTCGCGCAGCCACGCGGTGAGGGCCTCGGCCAGCAGGGTGACGTCGGCGATGGCCAGGTTGAGGCCCTTGGCTCCGGTGGGCGGCACGATGTGCGCGGCGTCCCCGGCCAGGAAGAGGCGGCCGTGGCGCATGGGGGCGGTGACGAAGCTGCGCATGGGCAGCACGCTCTTCTCCGTGATGGGCCCGGTGCGCAGCTTCCAGCCGTCCAGCCCCTCGCCCAGGCGGGTGGCCAGCGCCTCCCAGATGCGGTCGTCGCTCCACTCGGCGATGTCCTCGTCCGGGCGGACCTGGAGGTAGAGGCGGCTGACGGCCTCCGAGCGCATGCTGTGCAGGGCGAACCCGTCCGGGTGCCAGGCGTAGACGAGCTCGTCGGTGGAGGGGGCGACGTCGGCGAGCACGCCCAGCCAGGCGAAGGGGTAGGGGCGTTCCCACACCCTCTGCTGCGCGGCCGGGACCGCGCGGCGGCTGGGGCCGTGGAAGCCGTCGCAGCCCACGACGGCGTCGGCGTCCACCCGCCGGGGGCGGCCGTCGGCGTCGGTGAAGGTGACGTGGGGGCGGTCGGTGTCCACGCCGTGCGGGGTGACGTCGGAGGCCTCGTAGAAGACGGGGCGCCCGGCCCTCTCCCGGGCGGCCATGAGGTCCTTGGTCACCTCGGTCTGCCCGTAGATCCACACCGACCTGCCGACGAGCTCGGTGAAGTCGAGGTGGTGGCGCTCGCCCGGCCACTGCAGGTACACGCCCCGGTGCTCGTCCCCCTCGGCGGCGATCCGGTCGCCGACCCCCGCCTGGCGCAGGACGTCGACACTGCCTGCCTCCAGCACCCCCGCGCGGATGCGCGAGCGCACGTGGTCGGCGGTCTGGCGTTCGATGAGGACAGAGTCGACCCCCTGGAGTCCGAGCAGGTGGGACAGGAGCAACCCGGCCGGGCCTGCTCCGATGATGGCGACCTGAGTGCGCACGTGTCTCTTCTCCTCTGGTGGTCGGACGCCGCGGGCCACGCGGCACGGCCCCGGGGGGGTCGGCCGGTGACGCCCGGAAACCTCGGGGGTGTGTCGACGATGCACCACGCGTGAGCGGGGCCACCAGAAGATTCTCAATGAATGAGAGAAACCGCCCGCCGGGTGGTGGGCGGTGGTCCGTCGGCGCGACGGGGCGCGAGGTGGGTCAACGCACGGGCGCGCGGCCGTCGGCTCCGTGCCGCCGGAGCCGTTCGCGGGTGCGCCGTCCGCTCAGGCGCCCATGGCCCGGGAGGCCGAGCGGGCGGCGGTGCGCACGGCCGGGACGGCGAGGACCGCGTTCTCGTCGTTGGGCACGATCACCGACAGCGCGGCGACCACCTCCCCGGTGGAGCCGCGCACGGGGGCGGCGATCCCGGCCGTCTCCCGGTCGATGAAGCCCCGCGAGAGCACGTAGCCGGTCCGGCGCACCTCCGAGAGCAGGACCCGCAGCCTGCGGGGGTCGGTGACCGCGGCTCCGGAGGCCGGGAGGGGGCGGGAGAGCACCCGCTCCTGGACCTCGGCGGGGGCGTGGGCGAGCAGGACCAGGCCCGAGGAGGAGACGTGCAGCGGCAGCCGTCCGGCGATCCGGGTGACGTTGACGACCGCGCCCGGGGCGGATCGGCGTTCGAGGAACAGGACCTCCTCGCCCTGGCGGACCCCGAGCTGGGTGTGCTGGCCCACCACGGCGTGCAGGTCCTCCATGAACGGCCCCACCGTCTCGCGCAGACCCAGCGCGGGCGAGGAGCGTACGGCCAGCTCCCACATGCGCACGCCGACCCGGACGCCGCGGGGGTCGCGCTCCAGCCACCCGTGGCCCACCAGCTGTTCCACGATGCGGGAGGCCGTGGCCACGTGCAGGTCGGCGCGCCGCGCGATCTCGGAGACCCTCAGTGCCCGGTGGTCGGGGTCGAATGCCTCCAGGACACGCACCACCCGGGACAGCACCGACTCGCCGTTGCCTGTTCTGACCACGGCAGCAGTGTCCACCCCTGTGCCCGCCGGAGTCCACAACGGGCGGGTGTTATCCAGGTGACGAAAGTAGTTCGTCGGGGCACCGGTCCTCTGGGCGTTCCCCCGTCCGGGGAGGCCTCCGGGTCGGGACCCGGGGGCCTCCCCGGACGGGGGCGGTGCGGGCGGGGATGAGGGGTCTCCGCGGCGAGGGCGGTCGCCGCGGCCTGGCGGGCGGCGTGGAGCCCGTGCACGAGTTCCCGCGCACGCACTGCAGGCCGGCCGGCGGTGAGCCCGTCGACGTCGCAGGCCCCGTGTGCGGTCTGCGGTTCCGCCTCCGCCGAAGGACTGGTCGCCTGTTCGGTCATTCCTCCCCTTCCGCCCGGGCGCGGTCAGCCGGTGTTGAGCCGCCAGACGGAGAAGTTGAGCGCGGCCGCGAACAGCACCCAGGCCCAGTAGGGCACGAGCAGGGCGGCGGCCCAGCGCGAGCGGCGGGCGAACAGCACGATGGTCGCGGTCAGCGCCACGACGAGCAGGCAGATGTCGGCGAAGGCGACGCCCCGCAGGCCCGCGGCGAAGAACAGGGGCGTCCACGCGGCGTTCAGGAACAGCTGCACGGCGTACAGGGCGAGTTCCACGCGGGCACCGCGCCAGCCGTGTCGGCGCCAGACGAGCCACCCGGACACGGCGATCATGGCGTACAGGACGGTCCAGACCGGGCCGAAGAGCCAGGAGGGCGGCGCCCACGGGGGCTGGCGCAGCGCGGCGTAGTCCGAGGAGGTGCCGGTGTTGGACAGCACCCCGAGGGCCGCGACCGCGGTGACGGCCACGAGGAAGGCGGCGAGGCCCAGCAGGGAGGCCCGCGTGGACGGGGCGGTGTGCCGTGTGTCCGTGGATGTCATGTTCCCTTTTTCCCTTTCGCGGCTGACGTGCGCACCTGACCGGCGCGAACACGCCGAGGCACACGCCCTCCAGGTACCGCAAAGAAGGCTCGTTAAACGAGTACCTTGGATTCCGTGAAAAATGACGGGGCGGCGGAGAGGGGCCCGGAAGTGGCCGGTCGGCGCGGGGGACGGGCCAGGCGGGTGCTGCGGGGTGCGGCCCTGGCCCTGGCGCTGGTGCTGGTGGTCGCGGCCGGAGGCTTCCTGGTGTGGGCGTACACCCCCCACACCGCTGAGGAGGGGCCGTACAGGGAGGCGGTGGCGACGCCCGGCGTGGAGGTGACCGCGACCGACGCCGGGGTGGTCCTCGCCCCGGCCGACGCGCGGCCCGGCACCGGCGTGGTCTTCTACCCCGGCGCGCGCGTGGAACCCGAGGCCTACGCCGCAGTGTGGGCGCCGATCGTGGCCGACAGCGGGGTCCTGGTGGTCGTCCCCCGGATGCCGCTCAACCTCGCGGTGTTCGCCCCCGGCCGGGCCGGGGACGTGTTCGCCGACCACGTCGGCGTGGGGTCGTGGTACGTGGGCGGGCACTCGCTGGGCGGTGCGATGGCCGCCTCCTACGCGGGAGGCGCGGGCACGGACACGGTGGACGGGCTCGTGCTGTGGGCCTCCTACGCCACGGAGGGCGCGGGACTGGGCGGGCGCGAGGACCTGGCGGTGCTGTCGGTCTCGGGCTCGCGCGACGGGCTGGCCGACCCCGCCGCGATCGAGGGGCACCGGTCCCACCTGCCCGCCGACGCGTTCACGTATGAGGTCACCGGGATGAACCACGCCCAGTTCGGCTCCTACGGGGAGCAGCGGGGAGACGACCCCGCGACCATCGGCGACGCCGAGGCGCACCGCGAGCTCGCCGCCGTGACGGCCGGCTTCCTCTCCGGGTCCTGGTGACCGCGGGCGATCCGCACGCCCGGGTGGGACGCCTCCTCTCCGGTGGTGGAGGGCCCGGCCCGATGCGGACGAGCGTCCCGGGCGGGTGAGGGTGAGGGCCACGACTCCGTCGGCCGCCCCGGTCCGGTCGGCCAGCCGGAGTGAGGCGGCCGCGGGCGCGCCGGTGGCGGTGCTCGCGGCGGACGGGTTCATCGCCGTGGGAACTCCTCGTGATGCCGGGGGTGTGCTCCGAACAGACGTGTCCGGCGCCGCGGGGGCACTCTCGCCCATGCCCGGACGGACGGTGGGCAGTGGAGGAGTACCGGGCACCCGATCGGCCGGGCCCTACGTTCCGGCCCGGTCCGGAAAGGCCGACGACATCGCTCCGCACGCGCCGGTGCTCTCGTGACCGGCGCCAGAACACACGGGGGAGACCACCGATGAAGTCCACCCAGTTGTGGGAAGAGAACGGACTGCGCACGTTCCTACTCGTCATGGACGAGGGGGACGAGGCGTTCGAGCAGATCACCGGTTTCGCCGAGTCCCGCGGCATCACCGCCGCGAGCCTGACCGCCATCGGCGCGGCCCGCCACGCCGTCCTCGGCTACTTCGACCGCGAGGCCAGGGAGTACCGGTTCGTCGACTTCGACGAGCAGATGGAGATCGCCTCCTGCATCGGTGACATCGCCGACAACCAGGGCGATCCGGCGCTGCACGCGCACATCGTGCTGGGCCGTGAGGACTTCACCGCCTTGGCCGGGCACCTGAAGGAGCTGCGCGTGTTCCCGACCATGGAGGTCGTCCTCACGGAGACCCCCGCCCACCTGCGCAAGCGGGTGGATCCCCGAACCGGGCTGGCGCTCATCTCCACGGACGACTCCACCGAACCCTGATCCCGCTGGCGGACTCCGCCCACCCGACCCGAGGACGGCGCGGCCCTTCCGGAACCACCGGAAGGGCCGCGCCGGGGTGGATGTGCCCGGGACAGAACACGAACTTGCGCCGCCGGACCTCGACGAGCCCGGCGCGCAGCTCCTGCTCCCCGCTCGGGGTGCGCGGCGTGTGGGAGGCCAGCGGCCCCCGCAGGACGCGCCCGCGCAGACCGCCCGGCGCGTGGGCGAGCAGGGCCGGGTCCGCCGACGAGGCGTTCGGGGGAAGCCGCCCCGCGACCTTGGTGACGCTGACGACCGGCCCGGGCACGGTGAGACGCTCCACGAACAGCACCTCGTCGCCCTCCAGTACGTCCAGGCGGGTGAAGTGGCCGACCGCCGAGTGCAGGTCGCCCGTGTACCGCAGGGCCGCCTCCCGCGGGTCCTTCACCGGGGAGGCGCGTTCGGCCAGCTCCCACATGCGCGTTCCGATGAGGGCCCGCCTGCGCTCGTCCCGGTCGAGCAGCCCGTGACGGACCGTCTCCTTGACCAGGCGGGCCGTGGCGGCGAGCGGGAGGCGGGCCCTGCGGCCGACCTCGCTGAGGCTGGGGACGGTCGACTCGGGGCCGAAGGAGTCGGGGATCCTGACCGCCCGCGTGATGACGGACCCGCCGTCCGGTGGTCCCGCCGTGTCGCACTCCTTACCCGCTACGGCGGGCCCGCGCACCGCTTCCGCGCACCGTAAGCCCGAGCGCGGACCGGTGTCAGTGGCCGTCCCCGACCGAGCGCGGCCTGGTGCGCATGGTCAGCGGCAGGAGCAGTGCCATGACCGCCGAGGCGGCGCCGAGGACGCCCAGGGAACCCCGTAGGTCCGCGCCCGAGGCCGCGATCCCCGCCACGATGAGGGGGCAGGTGAACTGGCCGACGAACAGCGCCCCCGTCCACAGGCCGGTGCCGCGTCCGCGCTGCTCGAAGCTGAGCCGGTTGACCGCCCACAGCACCAGCGTGGGCAGCAGCAGGCCGGTGCCGAAGCCGGTGACGACCGCGCCGACGACGATGACCGGCACCGACGGTGCGGCGAAGACGATGCCCAGGCCCAGGGCGGACAGGCCGAACTCGACCGGGACGAGCACCCGAGGCGTCACCGCGGACACCCTGCCGAACAGACCGGCTCCCACGGCCGTGGCCAGCGACATGACCGCGCTGATCACCCCCACCGTTCCGGTCGAGGTGACGCCCGCGCCGTCCAGGACGTAGGACAGGTGCACGATGAGCGCGTAGAAGACCACCCCGCCGAAGAGAGTGACCGTGCACGGTCCCGCCAGCTGGCGCCAGGGCAGACCCACCGGGCCCTCCGGCTCGGAGCGCCGCGGCTGCCACAGGAGGGCCGCCATCGGCAGCACCAGCGCCAGCGCGGCGAGGTAGAGCCAGAACGGGGTCCGCCAGCCCCAGGCGCCGAGCAGTCCCCCGGCGAGCAGGAACACGGTGGCGGCGAAGGTGGTCGTGAGCACCTGCATGCCCAGGTAGCGCGCCCGGCGGGTGCCCGACCAGTAGTCGCCGATCAGCGTCGTGCAGCAGGTCATGATGGCCGCCTCGAACAGGCCCAGCAGGACCCGGCTGGCGACGATCGCCTGGAGCGTGTCCAGGTACAGGGGCGCGGTGCCCACCACGGAGTAGCCGACCATCGCGACCAGCAGGACGCGCTTGCGGTCGACCCTGTCCACGAGGGCCCCGGCGAAGGGGGCGGTCAGGCCGATCACCAGGGCGGGGACCGTGAGCACCACGGGGACCAGGACGCCCGCGTTCTGAACCGACGCGAACTCCCGGGCCATCTGGGGCAGGACCGGTGCGATCAGCACGCTGCCGAGGATCGGCATACAGCTGGCCGCCAGCAGCAGGATGAGCTGGGCCAGACCGGCCTGGCGTCGGGTCCCCGGGCGCTCCTGGGCCTCGGAGGGGGGAAGGGTCTGTTCGGGCACGGGGCACCTCGCTGTCCGGGGGATGGGCGCGCACGGCCGGGAGCGGCTGTGGCGCGGGAGAAGGCGGTGAGCACCGGGAGTAGAGGGGCGGTGAACGCCGGGGAGGGCGCGTCCGGCGCCCGTCCACTCCTGTTGCCTTCCTGTTCAGCTTGCCTGTGTCCCAGGTCACCCGGGAAGAGCGATTTCGCTATACCGGCCATCCAGCGCGTGGATACCCAGGCGCGTGCGCAGTGTTCCGGACCATGGCGGTGAGAGCACGCTTCCGCCCGCCCGGGGCACGGGCGGGAGGGCGGACGGGAGGGGCGGGGCTCAGCCGAGCCTGACGGTCCGTTCCAGGGGCAGGTCGGCGGAGGAGCGGCCCGCGTGGACCCCGTACAGGCCGGGCAGCAGCCGCCGTACCAGGTCTGCACCACGGCGCCCGCCTGGTCGAGCCAGGGCATGAGCACGGGGCCGTCGGTGTTGAGCACCACCACCGTGTTCGGGTTGGCGGCGGACAGCAGGGTTCTGCGTTTCGTGGTGCTTTCCGGGGGGCGGGGGGTGTGCGCGGGGGGGTGCCGTCCGGAGCCGGGAGCGGCCCCGGACGGCGGCGGCCTACTCGGTCCGGTAGGCGGCGTCCATCTCGGCCAGGGCCTCGTCGACGGTGATGTCACCCGCGAAGAGCTGCTGGACCACGGTGAAGTGGGTCTGCTGGACCCGCGGGTTGGGCCAGCGCTGGTCCATGAACGGCACGGTCCGGCCCTGGCCCTGGTAGTCGGTGAGCGTGGTCAGCGCCGGGTCGGTCTCGCGCTCCTCGTCGGGCAGCGCGGTCAGGGTTCCGCCCTCGGTGGCGTAGATGTCCTGGCCCTCGGGCGAGCCCAGGAACTCCACGAAGGCCATGGCGGCCTCGGAGTCGGCGCTCTCGGCGTTGAGGCCGTAGGCGGCCGAGACCGACCCCGGCATTAGGGTCTGGTCGGCGTCGTCGGTGGCGGGCAGGGCGAACATGCCCAGCTCCGCGTCACCGGCCTCGGACTGCACCTGCGACAGGGTGGTGGCGACCTGGACCAGGCCGACAGCCCGGCCCTGGGCGACGCTGCTGACGGAGGCCTCGTAGCTGGTGCCGAGGGGGTCGTCGTTGAAGCAGCCCTCCTCCTCCATCTCCAGGTACTGCTCCAGAGCCGCCTTCCAGCCCGAGTCGGCGAAGCTGGTCTCGCCCTCGGCCATCCGCTCGTCGAAGTCGGGGGTGTCGGTGTAGACGGTGGTCGCGGCCAGGGCGTAGGTGACCAGCTGGGTGACCCACGGGGTCTGGTTGCCCAGGGCGAGCAGGCTCACGCCCTCGTCCCGCGCGGTGCCGCACAGCTCGATGAGCTCGCTCCAGGTGGCGGGCTCCTCCGCGCCCAGGGCGGCCAGCGCCTCCTTGCCGTAGATGACGCCGATGCCGCTGTAGGTGACGGGGACGATGTAGGTGGAGCCCTCGTACTCGGTGACGGGGCGGTCGCCCTCGGGGATCCTCGACGCGAACCCGGCGCCGCTGAGGTCGGCGAGGAACCCGCCGGGCGCCAGGAGCTGGAGCGCGGCGGGGTTGCCGTTGCCGGGCCAGACGGTGAAGACGTCGGGGGCGGTGCCCGAGGACAGCTGGGTGCGCAGGGTGCTCTGGAGCTGGTCGGTGTCGGCGTAGGTGACGGTGACCTCGATGCCGGGGTTGGCCTCCTGGAAGGCGGCGACCACCGCGTCCACGGGTACCCGGTCGGTGGAGTTGGCGGTCACGGTGACCGCGTTGCCCGCGTCGTCGCCGTCACCGCCGCTGCAGGAGGTGAGGGCCAGTGCCGCGGCCAGGCAGGCCGCGGGGGCGAGGAGCTTCTTGGACATGGATCTCTCCGGAAAAGGGGTTGGGTGTGCGGGTGCGGCGAAGGGGGTCAGCCCTTCAGTCCTCCGGCGAAGCCCTGGATGACGCGCTTCTGCATGGCGAAGTAGACCGTGAGCACGGGGATCGAGCCGATGATCAGGCCTGCGAAGACGAGGGGCCACTGGGAGACGTACTGTCCGACGAATCCGAACAGGGCCACGGGGATGGTCTGGTTGCCCGAGCCGCTGAGGTACAGCAGCGGGGTGAGGAAGTCGTTCCAGACGAAGATGACGTTGAGGATGACCACCGTGCCGGTGATCGGGCGCAGCAGCGGCAGGACCACGCTGAAGAAGGTGCGCAGGGGGCTGGCGCCGTCCATCATCGCGGCCTCCTCGTAACCGCGGTCCAGGCCGCGCAGGAACCCGGTGTAGAGGAACACCGAGAAGGGCATCTGCACGCCGGTGTAGTAGATGATGAGCGCGATCGGGTTGCCCAGCAGGCCCAGGTCGCGCATGGTCTGGTAGAGCGGGATGAGCGCGAGCTGGAACGGCAGCAGCAGGCCGAGCATGAACAGCGCGAACACGGCGCGCGACCACCCACGGGTGGAGCGGGCGATGGGGTAGGCGGCCAGCGCCGAGAGCACGACCAGCAGCACGACGCTGGCCGCCGTGACCAGGGCGCTGTTGAGGACGGCCGGGCCCAGGCTCGCCTGCTGCCAGGCCTGGGCGAAGTTGTCCAGGGTCGGGCTGGCCGGGGGGACCAGCGGGGAGGCGCCGGTGTCGTCCACGGGGCGCAGGGCCTGGACGAACAGGACGTAGACCGGGAAGGCGAAGACCAGGGCCGCGACGATCATCGCCGCCTCCAGGAGGCCCGTCCGCCAGGTGTAGCGCTTCATGAGTTCCTCTCCTGGCGGCCGAGGTAGCCGTACTGGACGCCGCTCAGCACGATGACGAACAGGGTGAGCACCACCGCCATGGCCGTGCTGTAGGCGAAGGCGTTGAACTGGAAGGCCTCCCGGTAGATGACCGTGGACAGGGTGTCGGTGGCGCCGCCGGGGCCGCCCTGGGTCATCACCCACACCTGGTCGAACAGCTTGAGGCCGCCGATGAGGGAGAGCATCAGGTTGATGGTGAAGGCGGGGGCGAGCATGGGGCGCACGATGTGCCAGAAGCGGCGGACCGGCCCGGCCCCGTCCATGTCGGAGGCCTCGTAGATCTCCCGGGGGATGGACTGCAGGCCCGCCAGGAAGATGACCATCGAGTACCCGGAGAACTGCCAGACGATGACGGCGACCACCGACCACAGGGCGAGGTCGCTGTCTCCCAGCCAGCTCTGGGTGAGGAGGCCCAGCCCGAGGGCGTCCAGGGCCGCGTTGATTGCGCCCTCCGGTGCGTAGAGGTACTTCCACAGGTAAGCGGTGACCACCGGGGTGATGACGGCCGGGGCGAAGAAGAACACGCGCAGGACGTTGCGCGACCTGATCCGGGTGTTGACGCCCAGGGCCAGGAGCAGCCCGACGGCGTTCTGCACGACGGTGACCGAGAAGGCGATCAGGAGCGTGTGGACCAGGGCGTCGCGGGCACCGCTGTCGGAGAGCAGGGACCGGTAGTGCTCCAGGCCGACGAAGCTGGAGGAGCGGGCCAGGCCGTCCCAGTCGGTGAAGGAGTACACCGCGCCTCGGGCGCTGGGCACCAGGACCGCGAAGGCGAAGAAGGCGAGCGCGGGGAGTACGAACCACCAGGGTACGGCGATCCGGTCGGTGCGGAAGCGGCGCGCCGGGGCGGGCGGGGGCGGACTGGCGCTCCCCGCTGGTGCGGCCGGCTGGGCCTTGGGGGCCATGGCTGTCTCCATCGGGTTCTTCCTCGTGCGGCGCGGGAGGGGCGGCTGGTGTTCCGACTCCGGCGCGACTCTGGGTTTAACAGAGTTGAAACGCTTCATTTAATGGCCTGAAGCTAGGCGGAGCACGTGACGTACGTCAACCCCGGAAAGCGAACGAAACCTCTTCGCAACCAAACCGGAGCGACGGGAACGTCGCCCACCCACTCCCTAGAGAACTCCATTGAACTGGTACTTTGCTGTTCGGTGTCGAGCTTTTCAGGACCGCCTGCAGCGGAGACTAGATGCCCACAGCTTGACGGAAGCGTGTCAGTGTTCCTACGGTGACGCTTGCCCAGCCACTTGAAACGGTTCAATAAACTGGCTTCAGTGCTGCGGCCCCGTGCCTGCCTTCGCTCCCCGGGAGTCCCCGTGTCCCCTGCCTCACCCTCCTCCGCACGCGCCGTCCCCGACGCGCCCACCGCCGAGCACCACCGCTCGGCCCTGGGCATCGGCGAGTCCCGCCCCCGCCTGTCGTGGACGCTGCGCCAGGCACCGCCCGGGTGGCGTCAGGAGGCCTACGAGATCGAGGTCCGCGACGACGACGGCCGGATCCGGTCGAGCGGGCGCGTCACCGGCGCCGAGTCCGTCCTCGTTCCCTGGCCGGGGCCGCCCCTGGCCTCTCGCGAACGCCGGTCGGTGCGCGTACGCGTGTGGGGCGGCGACCAGGCCGACCCCTCCCCCTGGAGCCCGCCCCTGGAGGTGGAGGCCGGGCTGCTCGACCCGGCCGACTGGTGGGCGCAGATGGCCGGTCCCGGCGACGGGCTGGTCGGGGACGAACGCCCCGTCCTCCTGCGGGGCGGCTTCACCCTGCCCTCGGCGCCGCTCCGCGCGCGCCTGTACGTCACCGCGCACGGCGTCTTCGAAGCCGAGATCAACGGTGAGCGGGTGGGCGACGAGGTGCTCGCGCCCGGCTGGACCACCTACCCCGCGCGGCTGCGCTACCGCACCCACGACGTGACCGCGCTGCTGCGCGAGGGCGCCAACGCGGTCGGCGCGCACCTGGCGGACGGCTGGTACCGGGGCAGGCTCGGCTTCCACGGCGGCCGTCGGAACATCTACGGCGACCGCACCGGCCTGCTGGCCCAGCTGGAGGTGGAGTGCGCGGACGGCTCCACCGTGCGCTTCGGCACCGGCCCGCACTGGCGGTGCGCGCCCTCGGCCACCCTGTCCGCCAGCCTCTACGACGGCGAGCACCACGATGCCCGCCTGGACCGGGAGGGGTGGTCGCGGCCCGGCTTCGACGACACCTGGTGGACCCCCGCGGTGCCCGTGGAGCGCGACCCGGCCACCCTGGTCGCGCCGCTGTCGCCGCCGGTGCGGTGCACCGCCGAGCTCGACCCGGTCGCGGTCACCCCGACCGGGGAGGGCGGGCTGCTGGTGGACTTCGGCCAGAACCTGGTGGGGCGCCTGCGCCTGCGCGTCCAGGGCCCCACGGGCACCGCGGTGACCGTGCGCCACGCCGAGGTGCTGGAGGACGGGAGGCTGTGCACGCGCCCGCTGCGCCACGCCGAGGCCACCGACACCTACGTGCTCGCGGGCACCGGGCAGGCCGAGGAGTGGGAGCCGCGCTTCACCTACCACGGCTTCCGCTACGCCGAGATCACCGGCTGGCCCGGCGGACTGGAGCCCGGTGCCGTGGTGGCGCGGGTACTGCACACCGACATGCGGCCCACCGGGGAGTTCACCTGCTCCGACCCGCTCCTGCAGCGGCTGCACGAGAACGTGCGCTGGAGCATGCGCGGCAACTTCGTCGACGTGCCCACCGACTGCCCCCAGCGCGACGAGCGACTGGGCTGGACCGGCGACATCCAGGTGTTCGCGCCCACCGCGTCCTTCCTCTACGACTGCGCGGGGATGCTGCGCTCGTGGCTGGCCGACCTGGCGGCGGAGCAGTACCCGGACGGGACGGTGCCGTTCGTCGTGCCCACCATCCACGCCCCCACCTGGACGCCCGCCTGGCCCGCGGCGGTGTGGGGCGACGCCGCCGTGCTCACCCCCTGGCGGGTCTACGAGCGCTTCGGCGACACCCGGGTGCTGCGCGACCAGTACGACAGCGCGCGGGCGTGGGTGGACCTGGTGGCGGAGCGGCTGGAGCCGGACGGCACCTGGCGGCGCGACCGGCAGCTGGGCGACTGGCTCGACCCGGCGGCACCTCCGGAGGACCCCTTCCAGGCGCGCACCGACCCGTCACTGGTGGCCACCGCCTACGCCGCGGAGTCGGCCCGCGTGATGGCCGAGACCGCCGGGGTCCTGGGCCGGGAGGCCGACCGTGAGCGCTACGCGCGCCTGGCCGAGCACGTGCGCACCGGCTTCGGCAAGGCTTACGCCCTCGGCGGCGGGCGGCTGAGCAGCGACACCCAGACCGCGTACGCGCTGGCCCTGTGCTTCGGCCTGCTGGCGGAGGAGGAGCGGAGCGCGGCGGCCGACCGGCTCGCCGCACTCGTCGCCGGGGACGGGTACCGCATCGCCACCGGGTTCGCGGGCACCCCGCTGGTGTGCGACGCCCTGTCCGGGCACGGCCACACCGACACCGCCTACCGGCTGCTGCTCCAGCGCGAGGCCCCCTCCTGGCTGTACCCGGTGGTGATGGGGGCGACGACCGTGTGGGAGCGCTGGGACAGCATGCTGCCGGACGGGCGGGTCAACCCCGGGGAGATGACCTCCTTCAACCACTACGCGCTCGGCGCGGTGGCCGACTGGCTGCACCGCACGGTGGCGGGCCTGGCCCCCGACGCCCCGGGCTACCGGCGCCTGCGGATCGCCCCCCGTCCGGGCGGCGGGCTGGAGCGGGCGGGCGCGACGCACGAGACCCCCTACGGGACGGCGAGCGTGCACTGGCGCCGGGCCGGGGGCCTGCTGCGCGTGGACGCCGTCGTCCCCCCGGGCACGACGGCCGTGGTGGACCTGCCCGGACGGGAGCCCTTCGAGGTGGGCGGCGGCGAACACCGCCTGGAGGCGCCGTGGCACACCGCCTGAGCCGGGGCGCGCCGCCGGAGGACGTCGGGGCGCGCCCGGCCGCACTACCATCAGGGGACCGGGATTGAAGCGTTACAACTCGACCCCCTCCGCGGGGACACGGGGAGCAGGCACACCTTGAAGGCCGTCAGTATCAGGCAAGTGGCCAAGGAGGCCGGGGTCTCCGTGGCCACGGTGTCCAACGTCCTGAACCGGCCGGAGGTGGTCGCCGCCACCACGCGCGACCGCGTGCGGGAGGTCATCGACACCCTGGGGTACCGGCCCAACCAGGCCGCCCGCCAGCTCAGCAACGGCTACGGCACGGGGGTGGGCCTGGTCCTGTTCGACGTGCGCAACCCCTTCCTCACCGGAGTGGCCCGCGGGGCGGAGGACCACCTGCACGCCGTGGGGCGGACCGTGGTGCTGTGCAACACCGACGTGGACCCGGCCAAGGAGGAGCGCTACCTGGAGATGCTGCTCCAGCAGCAGGCCCAGGGGGTGCTCATCACCCCGGCCGAGCTGTCGCGGGAGTGGGTGGACCGGGTCCGTTCACGGGGTCTGCGCACTGTGCTGTTCCACAACTCGACCGACTACCCGGACGTGTGCTCGGTGGCCGTGGACGACGTGGCGGGCGGCGAGATGGCCGCCACCCACCTCCTGGCCCGGGGGCACGAGCGGATCACCTGTGTGACGGGGCCCGCGCACATGCGCCAGTCCGTCGACCGCCTGGCGGGGTGCCGCCGCGCGGTCACCCAGGCGGGGCGGTCGGAGGCGGCCGTGGACGTGGTGGAGGCGGGCGCGTTCACCCTGGACCAGGGGCGGCGTGCGGGCGAACGGATCCTGGCCTCGCCCAGCCCGGCCACGGCGGTGTTCTGCGCCAACGACCTGCTGGCCCTGGGGGTGATGCAGGCGCTCACCCGCGCGGGCAGGCGTGTGCCCGACGACATCGCGGTGGTCGGGTTCGACGACATCGCCTCGGCGGCCACGGCCGGGGTGCCGCTGACCTCGGTGCACGTGGACAGTCACGCCCTGGGCGGCGCCGCGGCCCGGCTGCTGGTGGAGGAGGTCGAGGACCCCGGCCACCGCCACCGACGCCTGCTGTTCGCCCCGCACCTGGTCGAGCGCGCCTCCAGCTAGGCGTACTCAGCACGTTGGTCGAAAGCCGCAGACGGGCTCTGGGCGGTGCCGTTGGAGTGCCCCCGAAGCCACAGGTGCGCCGCGGACGCGTGCCCCCGGACGCACCCAGAGCAGCGGCTGCTTCTTCTCCGATCCGGGTCTTCCGTGCTTGTGGGCGTTGAAGCTCGCCTTCTTCTGGCGGTTCCCGCACGTGTTCATCTCGCACCATCTGCGGGTGCGGCTCCGGCTGGTGTCGCAGAAGGCGGTCCGGCAGGTCGGCGATGCGCACAGGGCCAGTCTTCCGTCTCGTTCGCCTGAGATGACGCTGATCGCGTCGGGGGCGGTCACGCCCAGGGCTTCCTCCGCGGAGGAGGCCGAGCTGAGCCGCCACCGCCGCTCCCCCCGGGCGTCAGGACAACCGCGGCCCGGCCCTGGATGCTGCGCTCATTGGTGACCTGGACGGCGGACACGGGGAGAGGGTCCCAACGCGCGGCCGCTGTCGCGGCGGAGTGAACCGACTCCCCCAGCTCCCAAGCGCGTTCGAGCTGGGCGGTGGTGCAGGACTCCACGGCGAGACCGTTCACCGCCGGCCAGACGACGCGTCGGTTCGGCGTGGGGATGCGCTCGACAGCGTCGCCATGACGCTCCGACAGGGTTCCCGTGAAGCTGGTCGCCAGCACCTTACCGAGACGGAAGTCAGGAAACCGAGCGCTCATGGAACCACCTTAGCTGGTTGCCCACTGACACCGAGACCTATTAGAACCGTCTTATATGGTTCCGACAGATCCCGGGCCGGTCCCACCGATGACCAGGAGGTCCCATGTCCACACACCGGTGCGTCACGGCCGCCGTTGAGCGTGGTGTCACCACGTCAGCCCGCCCCGGCGGGGGCGCCTCATGAACCGCCAGACCGGCGACGTGCTGGCATTCGACGCCCACGCGAGTGACACCGACCTCGACGACCTGCGCGCGCGGCTGGCCGCGGCGCGGCTGCCGGAGGCCGAGACGGTCCACCTCGCCGCCCCCGGCCCCCAC
>NZ_VWVV01000025.1 GCF_009830945.1 Nocardiopsis sp. FR4
CGCGGGAGGAGCGTCGGCGGCGTCCGGCGGTGGCCGAGTGGCGTCCGCTCGGGGAGGTGAGCAGGGACTTGAAGGGGTCCAGGACACGGCTGATAACGGCAGCGCTAAACTGGCGCATGCTGGCAATTCCTTGCGTTAAAGGGTGGAAGTTGCTGGCCACGACCCCGGGCGGTTGCAACCGTCGCGGGGTCATTCGTGGTTTTGGGAAGAAGCGTAGGGCATTTCGAGTGGTGGTGGCGCCGTTACTGTGAGGTAGTGCGGAAAAAGTTCTTGATGGGCGCGTCCGCCCAGTTCAGGGGTGCGGGAAGAATATTTCCCACCAAAAACACAAAAGCCTCTAGCCGGGCGTAGGACGCGAAAAGGCCCCCGTTCCGGGGCGGAACGAGGGCCGTGGTGCGGAGCGGGTCAGCGGTCGCTCTTCACCGAGGAGAGGAAGCCGGACCAGGCGGAGCCGCCGAAGGCGAGGTGGCCGTGGTCGCGGTGCCGGGTGTCGCGGACCAGGGTGCGCTCGGGGCCCTCGGCCACCTCCACGCAGTCCTGGTGTGAGCCCCCGCTGTAGCTGCTCTTGTGCCACTGGACGTCACTCATGGCCAAATCCCTCAATCGTCTCTTCGACCAGGCGCAGCGACCGGCTCGGTGGCATCGCCGCCGCCTGTAGGCGATGGAACCTCAGTTTGAACTCTCCCACGGCGTCGGGATCGTGGACGAACTGGCCCTTGTAGGCCGACTCCGCGTAGACGAGCTCCCGCTCCGGCGGGGGGTCGAGGATTTTAAAGGGTCCGACCAGACCGGGATGCCGCGGTTCCTCCGTGATCTGCAAGGTTATCCGCTCCCTCTTCGCGAGAGCGTGGACGTGCTCCAGCTGCTCGCGCATGACCGGGCCCCGGTCGATGGGCTCGGTGAGGACCGCGCGGCCGATCACCACCATCATCACCGGGGTGTCCGCGCTCTGGAAGCGCTCGCCGCGCGCGATGCGCTCGCCCACGCTCGCCTCGGTCTTGGCGGTCGGCTCCCACGGAGTGACCGCGCGCATGACCGCGGTGGCGTAGGCCTCCGTCTGGAGCAGTGAGGGGACCAGGAAGGGGTGGAACTCCAGGATGGAGGCGGCCTTCTTCTCCAGCTCCTCCATCTGGCCCAGCCAGGGGACCTTGCCCTCCTTGACGAGGTCGTCCCACAGCCGGGTGAGTTCGTCGCCGGTTTCCAGGGCCTCGTCCAGTGAGGCCAGGACGTCACGGGCCGGGGTGGTCCGGCCGCGTTCGAGGTTGGACACCGCCGTGCCCTTCACTCCCAGGGCCCGGCCCAGCGTCTCCTGGGTCATGCCCGTGGCCTCGCGCCGCTGCTGGAGGACGCTGCCCCAGCGCTCCTTGATCTCGGTGCTCACCTTCGCCATGCCTGATATTCGCATACCAGAAACGGGCAAAAGGGTACTACCATTCTTTTCTTTCATGCGTGGAGTTTCGCGGGAACTCCATTCGCACTAATGGACTTTCGCCAAAACTCCACTGGAGGAGGCCAAGTCCCCGGCCCTCGGCCACGCTGGTCCGTGACGGAGAAACCCAGGTCAAGGGGCGGGGAAGCGATGGATGGCGGTCGTGGTGCGGCGCGGTGGGCGGAACTGCCGAGGAGGATTCCGTCCCGGATTCCGGGCGTCCGGATGGTGAGTTGGGGTTCCATGCCGGAACAGGTGGCCTCGGCGCGGCTGTGGTGCTGGAACGGCAGCAGGCTCGACTACGCCCGGGCCCACCCCCTCATGGCCGTCGCCTCCGAGCTGCACACCAACGCCCTGCGGCACAGCGCCTCGGGCGGTCTCTGCGGCCGGGTCCGGATGGAGATGGAGGCCTACCGAGGGGTGTTCTGGCTGGCGGTGACCGACGACGGCGCCCTGCCGGGGAGGCCGACCACCGCCCCGGAGGTGGGCGCCGGGTTGGGTCTGCGCCTGGTCGACCGTCTGGCCGACGCGTGGGGCTGGTTCGGCGGCGGGGGAGGCCCGCTCACGGTGTGGGCGGTGGTGGACCCCCGCGGAGGCGCGGTCCCGGAGCCCGTTCGGAGGGCGGCCGTCCCGGAGCAACGGGTGGCCGGATAGCGGGGAAATCCCGGAGGAGCGGAGGGCGGGCCGTGGGGAGGGCGGCCCGCCCCACGCGTGTCCACATCCGGACAGGAAAGGTGCTTCGGCCCAGGTCAGCGGGGTCCTCTTTTTCCGGTCGTCACCGGATCTCGCTATCGTCGGAGGTGGTAATCGTGTGATTACCTTCCCCGATTCCCCCTTCTGGGCTCTTCTCCCAGGTCAGCGCAGTGAGGCAGGTGATGCGTCATGGCATCCAACACAGCGGGTGTGAACCCCGAGGAGGCCCACGCCGGTGGTGTGGCGGCCGAACAGGCCGCTGCCCTCTTGAAAGACCTTCCAGTGGAGTTCGACGAAGCCGTCCAGGCGGTCCAGAGCGCGATGAACCCCGACCCCGGCGTGAAGGGCTGGAACGCCTTCGCTGACGCCCATGTGGAGCACATGGAGGAGGTCAAGCGCCACGCTGACACCATCGCTGGAAACATCCAGGGTGGCGCCGGAGAAGGCGCGCGAACGGATATGGAGTCGTCCGAGCTCTTCCCGCCCAACATCTGATACCGGTTTTCCAATCCCCCGTCCCGTGGAAGGCAATATGTCCAGGCTCAGCTATACCGAGTGTGAGATCGACACAGGTGCTCTCATAGGACACAAGGAGGCTTTCCAAGAGCTCCACGCCAAGATCAGCGGTCGGTCCGGAGAGTTCGGCACTATCGCCCAGCCGGTTTCTGTGCACTTCGAGGGCCTGGTCGGTGAAGGCCTGAAGACTGTCGCCACTCAAAACCAGGAAGCGTGGAGCAGCGCCATGATGGCGTGTATCCACGCCTACGGCGTGGTCCAGAAGGTCATCGAGGACGTCAAGTGGTACGAGGACGAGATCGAGGCCATCAAACTGGCCCTGACGGTCGCTCTGGGGTCCATGCCCTCCACCGGTGACGATGATGACGACGCAAGTCTCCAGGCGGCCATCGTCGAAGAGCACAACGGACAGGCCCGGGAGGCGTGGCAGAAGCTCGAAACCAAGTGTGAGGACACCGAAGAACAACTCCGGGAGGGTCCCACTCCGGGGAACATCCAAGAGCTGATCGCAGCAGGTTATATCGGTGGTGACATCGCCTACTACACCACCGGGGACGTCGATTACTTCTACTACGAAGAGTCTGACGCCATCACTATGGCGAACTTCTTCAAAACCGCAGCAGAGGGCTACGAGGGTTCCCTGGACGCCCTCGACAGCCAGGTTGCCCTCTTGAACGCGCTGGTTCTCAGGGCCCTCACCGCACAGCAGAAAGGCGAAGAGCTAAGTGACAATGAAATAGAGTTCCTCGAGGCTCTTTTCGCCGAACTGCAGATAGAGGAGAACCAGGTCGGCCAGCTGAACGGAGAATCGACGCCTCAGGATTTCCTCACCTTCATCGAGACCCTCAATAACAGTGAGCATATTGATGGTCAGACCAAGGGGGACATCAACCGCAACCTGGCGAACACCATGTTGTTCCTCTCCGACGAGGACCTCGGCGGCGGTATGGAGAAACTTCCCCAGGACGTTCGGGACCTGATGGAAATCCCTGACTTCCCTGGCGTCAACAGTCTCAACCATGACTCGGACCTCCCTGGCTTCATGGATGACTACAGCGACTGGGGTGTTCCGTTCGCGACGTTGAGCACATTTCTTGACAGTGCCGGCCCGGGAGTCCAGGGAGGGACGGAGTTCTCGACCACGCTCATGGGTGCGGTCGCCGCGACTCTCGAAATCCCCTACTTCGCTGGCGAGCCCAGTGACGAGCACTTCCAGACCATCATTGAGGTCGCCTCGCGCAACGAGGAGGCGAACCACATCATCATCACCGGTGAGGACTTCGAGGGGAACGCCTTCCAGCACCATGAGAGCCACGGGGACCTCACCCCGGAAAAGATCCTGGAAACCTTCTACACCCATAGCTGGGAGGACGGTGGAGCCGCGGTCGGCGGAATCACCGACTGGATCTCCTCGTACAAGGAACACGGTACAGACGAAGAGCAGGATCACGCGGGGTTTGCCGCACATGCCCTCATTGAGATCCTCACCGCTGAGGACGATGAGGGGAACAACGTTTTCCGAGACACCGGAAACAAGGGGGGTGGTGATTACGAACTTGCTGTAACCGAGATCAACCCCGCACTGGCGGAGAGCCTCGCTTCGGTTTACCTCTCCTATCTCGATGATTTTTCCATCGACACTAGTGATAGTGGATATGAGGAGGTGGGTGGTGATCGCGAAGACCTCTACCTCTTCCATGAGAATGGCGACAAAGCGCTTTTGCTGCCCAATGAAATGAGGCAGGACTTCCTTCAGCTCCTTGTTGCCAACGAGGAGCTGTCCCCGAACATTATTGCGGCTACCGAATCTCAAGAGCGTAGGATAATTGAGGCGTTCCTGACTCACCCCAATGTGGGAGACCGGGTCGGAGGGGAGGCCGCTGCAGATCTCAGGACTATGCTAGATAATGCCCTCATTCAGGAGTATGTTGACCGCAAGCAAACCATTGATGAAGCGCGGAACTCCGCTAACAACCAATGGCAGACCGGATACAACGTGTTTACAGCGGTGGCAACGGGTCTTGGAGGGGGTTACTCCAACCCGGTCGGCATCGGAGCAGAGGTCATTATCAAGATACTCGAGCAGCCCATGAAAGACTATGTCGGTGATCTGGTGAATGAGAATATCCAATTCGATTACATCGAGGATCTCGAGCAGAGGTTCATGGAGTCCGATGCGGAGATTCGCAATCATGCGAACCTTCAGTTGCTCGATGTCATGGTTGGCATGGAACTGATTGACATGGAGACTTTGGAAGAGGAGGGGGTCCTCATTCAGGAGGAGGACGGTACCATGCGTCTTCCTGCCACGACTGCGGATTGGAGTACGGGGGCCAGCGGGTACATGTCCGCTGTGGAAAAGATTATTGCGAGCACTTCCTTCGAGAATGACGGGCGTGTTGATGCCTATGTTCGGGACTTCATGGAGTTCTATGGTCCGGACCTGTATCGGGAAAGAATGGAAGAGGACTGAGGATGGGACTGGAACTCCAGAACTCCTCCCAAAGCTGCAGGACACGGGTGGGGAGTGGAGTGCGCAGGGTTGGCCTCACCGTGTTTCTCGCGATGCTTTTGGGAACGGGGTGTGCTGCATCTGGCGAGGTCGTGGCCGTTCCGGACGTTGTTGACGAGGCCCGGGGGCCGCTCACGGCGGCTGAGATGGCGGCGGTCGAGGAGTTCCTGGCCGATGACTCCCGCGGGCCCGCGACGGAATTGCTGTCCACCCGCTTCGGAGTGCTGGCGCTGTTCGAGGACGGAGCGGCTTCGTTCGGCGTGGACCCGGTGGCGGAAGCGTGGCGCTATGAGGCCTCCGGCCCGGTTCACAGTGCTTCAGTGTCGTGGGACGGAGAGACCGTGATGCTTCGGCACGAGGCCGATATGGGACCCGTGTCCCGCCAACGGACCGCGAAATTGGACGCGGGCAGCGGCTCGGTGGTTGATTCCCATGACACCTGGGGTGAGGCACCCTCCGAAGGCCTCCTACTGCGTGATGTGTGGGTGACAGCAGATTCTGAGGGAGTTGTGGCCGCTCATCCCTTCAGCGATGACGGAGTGGCCTGGGAACGCGACCTGTCCGAAGGATGCCCCGCCGGCGGGGTCGACGACGTCAACCTTGAGCCCAACGAGACACAGTTGTTCGTCTCCTACGTCTGTAGGGATGACGGATCGGCCCATGTGGAAGGGATATCGGCGGTTTCGGGGACGGTTTCCTGGGACTACGCCTGGGAGGACGCCTCTGCGCCGCGTATCCACGTGTTGCACGAGCACACGGTTCCGGCAGGACCAGATGACCCCATTGAGCGGATGCTCGACGAGGGACTGAGTGGAGGCTTCCTCTTCTTCGCCTCTGGTGATCCGGGTTCGGAACCGCTTCATCCCGAACCCTGGCGGAGCGCCCCTGGAATCGCCGACTACGTGGACGTGCCTCGTCAGGACCTTCGCTCGGCGCCCGAGGAGATCGTCGTCTACTCCTCCACACCCGGTGCCTTGTATGAGCGTCTGGTCGTGCAGGTGGCCCGGTGGCTGGCCGAGGACGACGGAGCCCCCTTCGCCAAGGACGACATCGACGACTCGTTGCTGATCGACGGTGAACTCGTGCAGAACCCCCACCAGTGGACTACGGGGAAGTCAGGCTACGTTTCGGCCCTGACCGAGGAACTGGAGGGCTCCTTCCCGTAGCGGGACGGCGGGGGCGCGCTCCGTCCCCTCCGACCGGTGCGCGCCCCCGCCCGCTCTCATCCCTCGGGGGCGAACAGGTCCAGGAACTCGCAGGCGAAGGCCGCCGCGTGGGCGGCGGCGACCGGCTGCCAGCGGTCGTCGGACGCCTCGGTCTTGCCGCTGAGCAGGTCCGAGATCCCCCGGACCACCAGCGAGTGGGCGCCCGAGGTCAGGTAGGCGCTGCGCAGGAAGCCGTAGCCCTCCATCTCCACCGCCACCGCGTCCCCGCAGTACTGGCGCAGCCGCTCGGCGGTGAGCGCCTCCTTGTCCGCGACGACCTTGTTCCCGGCGGCCACCGGCTTGACGAAGGCCCGGGGCGGCTCGGTCACAGGCGGGGTCAGGATCCGCTTCGTCCACTCCTGACGGAAGACCACGTCCATGGCCCGCTGCACCGCCGCGTGCGACGGTGCGGCCGTCTTGGCCCGGGACCGGAAGCCCTCGGCGTCCTCCTTGCCCGTCTCGTAGTCGTAGACGGCGTCGGCCACCACCACGTCGCCGAGCCGCACGTCCTTGACACCTCCGGCCACCCCGACGAACAGCACGACCTCGGGGGAGAAGGCCGTGCGCGCCCGCTCCAGGGACACGCCCGCGTCCACTTGGCCCGGACCGACCTGGACCAGGGCGACCCGGCGGGAGCGCAGGGACCCCTTCAGTTCGCCGATCCGGTACAGGGTGCCGTCCTCGGTGCGTTCCTCGAAGGGCTCGGACAGGTGCGCGGCCACGGCCGCGTACTCGCTGGCGATCGCCGTGACCACCACCGCGTCCGCGGCGGGGGCGGACGACGGCCGTCCCCGTGTCCCGGCGGACGGGTCGGTGATGCAGACGCGCTGGTCGAAGGTCGCGTCGTTCACACCCACGTTGTGGCCCCGGATACTGCCCGGCTGGAACGTCTGGTGGTACTTGCTCACACGTGCCTCCACGTCACTTGTCGGCCTTGGCCGGACCCAGGCTGGAGGACATCGTGCGCTGGTCGAACGTCGGCTCGTTGACGCCCACGTTCCTTCCCCGGATGCTGCCCTCCTCGAAGGTCTGGTTGTACTGGTTGTTGATGTTCTGGATGACCTGCGCGACCTGTTCGGTGTCGTAGCCCGCGTCCTTCAGCACGTCCCGGAGGCAGATCAGCACCTTCTCCGGGATGGCATGGGTGACGCGGCGGACGTCGTGTGCCTGGAAGAGCTGGCGGAGGCTCTGTGTGGCGGTCAGCTCACGCAGGCCGGAGCGCGGGGCGAAGTCGTAGTACCCCTCGTTCTCCCACGCCTCGGAGTACTCACGGTTCTCCTGAGACGACACGCGCAGGAGTTCGAGTGAGGTCATGACCTCGGACAGGTGGGTTCCCAGGTCCTGGACGAGCCCGGTGATGGAGTCCCTGAGCAGCGGTGTCTCATCCGCGGAGCCGCCGGGCGGCACCTGGTAGGCGGGGGAGAGGGGCGGCATGACCAAGGTCTCCCCCTCGATGTGCAGCAGCCCTCCCCGGGTGGTCAGCCGGACGAAGACCGTCACGACGACCTGGTTCTCCCACATGCTGACCCCGATCTCCAGGAAGTGCCGGGCCCGCTCGTGGTTCGCCTTGACGAAGCGGTTCACCCACCGCTCGCGGAGCTTGCCCGCGTCCTCCTCGACCAGGGTGTTGAGGACCTTCTTGGGGTCGTCCTGGCGCATCCCCGGAAGGAAGACGCAGTCTGCCACCTCCATCTCGTGTGCGGGGCCGCTCCCGTCCTCGCCTGTCGCGCCGAGCTGGGGCAGTTGCTTACGGAGCCGGTCGTAGGCGCGCTTCAGCAGTTCGTCGCCCGCGACCGGTGGGGTACTTCCAGCGGTGTCCGCCGCGTTCCCTTTCG
Organism: Nocardiopsis sp. FR4; assembly: GCF_009830945.1. Lineage (GTDB taxonomy): Bacteria > Actinomycetota > Actinomycetes > Streptosporangiales > Streptosporangiaceae > Nocardiopsis. The sequence goes on from NZ_VWVV01000025.1 coordinate 8,191, forward strand.
CCGGGTGGCCGTCGAGCAGGGCGGTGGTCCGTGCCTCGGGCGTGTCGCCGTTGGAGCCGACCCGAGCGGAGGCGGAGGGGGTCGACCGGGGAACGGTCAGTTTGAGGGTGAACGGCCAGGACTCGTAGGGCACACCGGCGCCGGTGAAGGGTGAGAAGTCGCTGTAGAACGCCACCGGCACGGCTCCCACGCCGCTGTCGACCAGGGAGCCCTTCGCGACCCGGGCCCGCGCCTTGGTCCTGATGGCTTCGAGGGCGATGGCCTTCTCCCAGCGAGCCCAGTAGCCGATACCGACGGTGACGATAAGCAGGAGCGGCAACACCACCCAGAAGGGCAGGAGGAGGCCGGGGCCGAAGTACCCCCGGTCGACCGTGGTACCGGTCCCCCCGTACTCGTCACCTCCTGCGGAGAAGAGGAACAGTGAGGCCGCCCACGGGAGGACCATGACGACCAGCACGTAGGCGAGGAACCCGGCCACCACGATGGACACTACGCGGCGCAGGCCCATGCCGTCCCCGGAGTCGCGGAATCGTCCCCACGCCGCCAGGGTGAGGGCCGTCAGGAGCACGATGCCGCCCGCGCCGACGTTGAGGAGGCAGGCGACGAGCACCGCGACCAGGGTGTAACCGCCGGCCCCGACGTGGACGCTGTGCGCCTTCTTGCACTCGCGGATGACCTCGTCGGCGTCCAGGCCGGGTTCGCGCGCCTTGGTCCGGTGCTGGTTACTCTTCCAGCGCCGGAGGGCCTGGGCACGGAAGCCGGAGTTGGCCCAAGCCGCACCGGACAGCCGTGCGGTCGGATCGTACTCGGAGAGACCGACCGCGTCCTCGACGCTGGTGATCGGTGTCTGTGTGCGGGACTTCGGACCTGTGTCCCTGGTAACGGACATGACTTCATCTTTCGGATGTTGCTCGCCGCGGTGCGCGGTGAGCGAAAGCGGACGGTTCCGTGCGGGAACAGACAGGGGTCAGGCCGTCTGCCGGTCGTGTCGGATCTCCGGGGCGCTTGGGCCGCGGAGCGGCTGGAAGAGGGGGCGGACGGACGCGGTGTCCGTGCCGCACGGTCCCCGGTGACGGGCTGGGGCGCTGGGCCCTCAGGAGTCCAGGGAGGCGGTGCCGTCGGGGACCCGGGCGGAGTCCCAGGCGGTGTCGAAGACGTGCAGGGCGAAGTCGTAGAGCCTGCCCGACCGGTGCGTGACGATGCAGGGGGAGTTGCGCCCGTGCGCGGCGCTTTCATAGAGCGTGATGAAGGCGATGTTGTCGGTGGCGATGATCCGGTACAGGTTCGGCAGGTCGTAGAGGCGGACCTCGGCGCCGTCCGCGTTCCGGGTCGCCTCGTTCAGGTAGTGCAGGTTGGCGCGCACCTGCTCGGAGAGCAGTCCGGGCCCGAACCCGGGGTCGGTCTGGCGGAGTTCGAGCTCCCGCCGCGCCAGCCAGTTCCCCCCGGTGCGGGGGGAGCCGTCCGGCGCGGGGGAGCCGGGGTCGGGCAGGAGCACCCGGACGGACTCCGGTGTCCGTCCGCCACCGGTCCACAGGGGCGTGAAGCCGTCCCGGGTGAGTTCGTTGCCCCGCCCGACCATGACGCGCAGCCAGCGCGCCCGGCCGACCTCCTCGGCCAGCGCGGGCTTCGCGTCGTCCTGGTGCTGGTGGACCCGCAGGACGCCGAGTCCGCTGAGGGCGGAGACCACGGCCAGGAGCCACCAGCGCACCCGCCGGGACAGCAGCCAGCCGAGCCCGACGGTGGCGGTGGTCGCGACCAGTGAGCTGGTGACTCCGAGTGCGAACTCCGTCACGGCGCCCTCCCGGCGTGAGGTAGGTCCGTGGTGTTCCAGGGACTTTTTCTAGTCTTCTTGACCATAATGGCGCCGGGGGATTTTGGTCAAGTGGACTTTTAGTAGGTTGGGGGGATGAACTCCGCAGTAGCGTCCGATCTGCCCCGGTACCCGGCCTCCGTGACGGTCGACCTCGTCATCTTCACCCTCCGGGAGGACGACCTGCACGTGCTGCTCATCGAGCGGGGCAACGAGCCCTACCGGGGCGCCAGCGCACTGCCCGGCGGGTACGTGCGCCCGCGCGAGAGCCTGGACGGGGCCGCCCTGCGCGAACTGCGCGAGGAGACCGGCCTGGACGGGCGCGCGCTGCACCTGGAGCAGCTGGGCGCCTACGGCGACCCGGGCCGCGACCCCCGGGGGCGCGTGATCACCGTGGCCTACCTGGCCTTGGGCCCCGACCTACCCGTGCCCGTCGCGGGCACCGACGCCGCCGACGCCGTCTGGGTACCGGTCCGCCGGGCGCTCGGCCCCGGTTTCGGCCTGGCCTTCGACCACGGCGCGATCCTGGCCGACGCGGTCGAGAAGGCACGGGAGCGGCTGGAGTACACCACCGTGGCGGTGAGTTTCTGCCGGGAGCCCTTCGCCATCAGCGACCTGCGCCGGGTCTACGAGGTGATCTGGGGCATCGCCCTGGACCCCAGCAACTTCCGGCGCAAGGTCCTCAAGACAGCGGGGTTCGTCGAACCCACAGGGGAGCGCCGCGCCGCCGAGGCCGGGCGGCCCGCGGCCCTGTACCGGTTCGGCGGGGCACGTGACCTGTACCCGCCGCTGCTGCGCTCCGGCGAGGTCGCCGGCCGCACGCGGGAGGCGGTTCCGGTCGGCGGCGCGTAGCGATGGTGTGTTCGGCCCGCTCGGGGTAGTCGGGCGGTATGGACACGACCTCCCGAGGCGACGGTGCCCGCACGCCGCTGCCGACCGTCGGCGGCCTCGCCGAGCTGGCGGGGCTCGTTCGCGCCCGCGACCGCCTCTACCTGCGCTACTCCCACGGCCCCGAGCAGGACCGCCGCCCGGTGAGCAAGGACTACGAGAGCGGGCTCGAACTCCCCGGGCTCTCGGTCACCGTCCTCACCCCGGAGGGGTGGTGGACCCGCCCCCTGGAGGACTGGCTGGCCCGCCAGGTGCGCAAGTACGCCTCACTCGTGGAGGAGGACCCCGAGCGGTGCGGATGGGTGCTCGAAGGGCGCACCGTCGCCCACGGCCCCGACCACGAACCCCTCCTGGACCGGGTGCGCCCGGTCGCCTACCTCTCCGAGAACGTCATGGAGGAGGCCCTGGAGCGGTACCGGGAGCGCTTCGACGCGGGTCGGGGCCCCAACGACTCCTAGCGAGCGGCGTTTCACCGTCCCGGGGGTAGAACCGGGTTCGGCCCCCGTGGTTGGCTTCGGGGTATGTTCGCTATCACCGCAGCACGCATCGCACCCGACGACCCCCTGTCCGGGCTGGAGGCGGGCGAGCGCCCCGACCCCGGGCCCCGCGAGGGCTGGACCGCGGTCGACGTCCGGGCCGCCTCCCTCAACCACCACGACCTGTGGAGCCTGCGCGGCGTCGGGCTCAGCGAGGAGCGCCTGCCCATGATCCTGGGCTGCGACGCCGCCGGGGTGGACGAGGACGGCAACGAGGTCATCGTGCACGGGGTGGTCGGGGACCCGTCCGCCGGGGGCGGCGACGAGACCCGCGACCCCCGCCGCTCGCTGCTCTCGGAGGTCCACGACGGCACCTTCGCCGAGAGGGTCCTCGTGCCGCGCGGCAACCTGGTGCCCAAGCCGCCGGAGCTGAGCTTCGAGGAGGCCGCCTGCCTGCCCACCGCCTGGCTGACCGCCTACAGCATGCTCTTCGGCAAGGCCGGCCTGCGGCCCGGGTCCACGATCCTGGTCCAGGGCGCCGGGGGCGGCGTGGCCGCGGCGCTCATCCAACTCGCCTCGAAGGTGGGCCACCGCGTCTACGCCACCAGCCGCAGCGAGGACAAGCGCGTCCGCGCCCTGACCCTGGGCGCCTACCGGGCGCTGCCCACCGGAGAGCGCCTGCCCGAGCGGGTGGACGCCGTCTTCGACTCGGTCGGCCAGGCCACCTGGGCGCACTCCCTGCGCTCCCTGAAGCCGGGCGGCGCGGTGGTCACCTGCGGCGCCACCACCGGGGACGCGCCCCCGGCCGAACTCAACCGGGTCTTCTTCCTCCAGCTGCGGGTGATCGGCTCGACCATGGGCACCAGGCAGGAGCTGGCCGCGCTGGCCGAGATGTGCGTGCGCACGGGCGTGCGCCCCGAGATCGACCGGGTGCTGCCGCTGGCGCGGGCCGAGGAGGGCTTCCGGGCGATGGCCGAGGGCGAGCAGTTCGGCAAGATCGTCTTCACCGTCTGACGGCTTCGCCGCCCGGGGGCTTCCGCGGGACGCGGAGGGACCGGGACACCAGCGGGTGTCCCGGCCCCGGAGGCGCGGTCCGCCCGGGGCCTTCCGGGCGGGCGCGGACCTACTCGTCGTCCTCGTCGTCGTCGCGACGGCGCTTCTTCTTGCCGTCCCGGCCCGGGCGCAGCAGCGCCTCGGCCAGGGCCAGCACCGTCTCCTCCAGGGAGGCGAAGCGCTTGGTGATGTCGTCGTGCGAGTTCTCGACCGCCTCGGTGACGGTCTCCTCCATCTCCTGGCGGTCCGGGCGCTGCTTGATCTCGCGCAGCACCGGGGTCACGGCGGAGGTGACGTGCTCGTCGATCTCCTCCAGCTTGCCGGTGTGGTCCAGCTGCGGGCGGTCCACCAGCTCGGCCAGGCGGCGGTGCAGCTCGCTGACCTCCATGGTCTGCGGCAGCTGGTTGAGCCGCTGGTTGAGCGCCTCCAGGCGGTCGTCCAGGGCCTCCATGCGCCCGTCCACGCCCTCGAAGTGCCCGCTGACGCCGTCGAACTGGCCCTCGACCCCGTTGACCCGGCCGTCCAGGCCGTCCAGGCGGCCGTTGACCCCGTCCAGGCGTCCGTCGATGCGGTCGATCTTGCCCTCGACGCTTTCGAAGCTCCCCTCGAAGTGGCCCTCGAAGGTGTCGAAGCGGTCGGTGAGCCGGCCCAGCTCGTGGTCGACCTTGCCGGTGATCTGCGACAGGTGGTTGTCGACCTTGCCGGTGAGCGACTCGCGGTGGCGCTCCAGCCGCTCGTCCAGCGCCGTGCGGTGCGCCTCGGCCTGCTCGGTGAGCGTCTCGCCCAGGGTCTGGACGCGCTCCTCGGCCTCGGTCGAGATCCTGTCGCTGGTCTCGCGGACGAACGAGCGCAGCTCGGCGAAGTCGGCGGTGACGCGCTCGGCGTCCTCGGCGATCCGGGTACCCAGGGCGTCGGTGCGCTCGGTCAGCGCCTCGCGCAGCCGCTCGGAGGTGGCCTCGGCGTGCTCCCGGGTCTCGGTGCGGCCCAGCTCCATCTGCTCGTTGAGCTCGGCCAGGCGCTGGCGCAGGTGGGCGCGCAGGTCGGTGAGCGAGGACTCGTGGTTCTCGCTCAGCTTGGTGAGGAAACCGGTGACGTCGGCGACGGCGGCCGTGGTCTCGGCGTTGTTCTCCTCGGCCTGGGTGCTGAGGTAGGTGACGCTCTCGGCGAGCTTGGCGGCCAGGGCATCGTGGCGCTCACCAGAGGCGGTGGCCAGCGCGGCCAGGTCCGAGGCCAGGGCGGCGGTGCGCTCGCCCAGCTCGCCGGTGTTCTCCTGCAGGCGGGACAGCAGGGACTCGTGCTGTTCGGCGGTGCGCTCCTCGACGGAGACGCGCAGCTTCTCGGTGCGCTCCTCCACGAGGGTGCGCAGCTCGGAGGTGGTCTCCGCCACCTTGGCGGTGACGCTCTCGCCCAGCCGGGCGTCGGCCTCGGCGAGCGCCTCGCGGCTCTCCTGGACGGCGGCGGTGAGGCTCTCGCGGCTGGCGGCCACGGCCTCGGACAGCTCGGTCCGGCTCTCGGCGAGGGCCTCGGAGATCTCCGCCCTGCCGCTGGCCAGGGCCTCGGACAGCTCGGTGCGGCCCTCGGCCAGAGTGGCGGTCAGGGTCTCGTGGCGGCTCTCGGAGGCCTCCGCCAGCGCCGACAGCGACGCCTCCAGCGCCTCGGACCTGGCGTTGAGCGTGGCGAGTGCGGAGTCCAGAGCGTCCAGGCGCTCCCCGAAGGTCTCGCTCAGCCCGGTGAGGCGTTCGCCCAGCTCGCTGACCTGCTCGGCGGTGCGGGTGCCGGTCTCGGCCATCCGCTGCAGGCGGGTCAGGGCGGTGTCCAGGTGACCGGCGATGCGGTGGGTGTCGGCGCGCAGGGAGGGCAGGTCCGACAGCGGCTTGACCTGCTGGCCGACGACCTCGATGTGCTCGGCGAGGGTCTCGGCCCATTCCGGGGGACGGGCCAGGAACTCGTCGACGCGACCGCTGACCGTGGCGACCGACTCGGACAGGGCGGTGAGCTCGCGCTCGCGCAGTTCGCGGAGCAGCCACTCCATGCCTTCGAGGCGCTGGCGCATCTCCTCGTTGACGGCACCCTGGGACTTCTGCTCGGAGACGTGCTCCTGGGCGGCCTGGGAGAGCAGGTCGCGCATCCGGTCGGAGATCCCGGCCTGACCTCCCCCGTTGAGGAAGTTGTGATTCTGTTCCACCGAGGTGCTCCTTATTTCTCTGGCGCTCCCGTACCCGTCCGGGGGGAACGGACGGTGGTTGCCGGACGGGTCGGGTTCTCGATGGTCCCCGGGCGGGCGGCTCTCCCGCATCAGCACTGCCTCATCGTGACGAGATTGTGGCTCTTTGTGTGCATTTGAGGCGAGGACCATGCTCTGGCTGAACCGCCGGGCGGATCAAACAACCATGGCCTTCCGGGTGGATCCATGAGAAGGGAAAGAACTCAGTGGTGGTCAGTCTAACGACACGGGTCCCTCCCACCCCAGGGGACAGCCAAAGATCTGGGTGCGGAAGGTAACGATCTGGGCCGTTCCGAAGGGTTGCAGGAGGGTTCGCGGCGCTTCGGCCGGGAGTGGAACCCGTCACACCCGCCTCATGCGCATCCCGGCGCTCATACGGGAAAGGCGGCCTCCCGGCACAGCAGGCTGAGGGGCCGCTCGCCGACCCGGGTGAGGACGACCGTCACCGACTCCGGTCCCGAGGCCCGCAGGTCCCGGCGCAGCTTCTCGGTGTCCACCGCCGACCCCCGCTTCTTGACGGTCACCGTCCCCGCGCCCAGGGCGCGCACCGCCGAGCGCAGCCGCTTGAGTGAGAAGGGCAGCACGTCCACGACCTCCAACACCCGCCACAGCGGCGAGGCCACGGCGGTGTCCGCGGTGAAGTAGGCGATCCGCTCGTCCAGCAGCGCGCCGTCCACCCGCGCCGCCGCCTCGGCCACCAGGTGCGAGCGCACCACGGCGGGGTCGGGGTCGTACAGGTAGCGCCGCGCCTCCGCCACCGGCGCCGGGCCCAGGCCGGGTTCGGCGTCCAGGTGCGCGACCGCGCCCTCGCGGGCCAGCAGCCCCTCGCGTTCGTGCAGGACGGTCGCCCGGCGCCGGGGTCCCTCGGCCAGCGCGCCGAACCACAGCGCGGTCTCCTTGAGCTCGCCGTCCACCGAGATCCACTCGGCCGCGGCCCCGGCGGGCAGCGCCTCGTGCGGAAGGCCCGGCGCGGCCTTGAGGCAGGCCGCGTCCGCGCCCTCGGCCAGCGCCACCGCCGTGTCCCAGGGCGGGGAGTAGGCCGCCGGGTCGAACACCCGGCCGCGCCCGCCCCGCCGCGCGGGGTCGCAGAACAGCAGGGGGTGGGCTCCCGGGGCGGTCGCGGCGGCGTCGCCCCTGCGGACCCGCGCCAGGTCGGACAGCCCCAGGGCCTCGATGTTGGCCCGGGCCACGGCCACCGCCAGGGGGTCGGCGTCCACGCCCTCCACCGGAACCCCGCGCCCGGCCAGCGCCAGCAGGTCGGCGCCGATCCCGCAGCACAGGTCGCCCGCGGTGGAGCCCCCGGCGGCCCGCGCCGTGCGCTCCGCGCGGTACTCGGCCACCGAGCGCCGCGTGGACTGCTCCAGGCCGTTCGGGGTGAAGAACATCCGCCGTGCGCGGTCGCCGAACTTGGCCCGGCCGCGCTCGCGCAGGACGACCTGGGTCAGCAGCGCGTTTACCAGCTCGGAGACGGGTAGACCGGGGTCGAGGGCCGCCACGCGCGGGTCCTCGCGCAACCGTGAGGCCGCGGCCAGCCGGTCCCGCGCGGCGGCCTCCGGGTCGATCCCCGCCAGCACCTCCCGGCCCGCGTCGGTGAGCAGGGCCTCGAAGGCGGGCACGCGCATGGGTTCCCTCTCAGGGGTCGTGGTGCTCTCAGGGGCGGGGCGGGCGCGCGGCCGCCGCCCGGACGCCCCCGTGCGGTCCGGGTCCGGAAGTCACGGCCACATTTCCATTCTGGCACTCTCGGGGGTAGAGTGCTAATCGCGACGAGGCCGGTCTGGCACCCGCGACGACAGACCGCCGCGGTCGCCCCTTTTTCGCATCCGGTCCGTGCACCAGTGCGGACCGAAGACAGGCCACCGAAACCTTGAAGGGGGAGGTCACACCGTGTCGACCGCCACCAAGACCGTGCTGAAGCCGCTTGAGGACCGCGTCGTGGTCCGGACCCTGGAGGCCGAGCAGACCACCGCCTCCGGTCTGGTCATCCCGGACACCGCCAAGGAGAAGCCCCAGGAGGGCGAGGTCCTGGCCGTGGGCCCGGGCCGCTGGGACGACGAGGGCGACAAGCGCATCCCGCTGGACGTGAAGGTCGGGGACGTCGTCCTCTACAGCAAGTACGGCGGCACCGAGGTCAAGTACGACGGCGAGGAGTACCTGGTGCTCTCCGCCCGCGACCTCCTCGCGGTCGTCGAGAAGTAGGTCCCGACGGGGCCCGGTCAGCCGGGCTCGGAACCAACCGCATCCCGCACCGGTCGGCGTATCGCCGGGCGGGCGGGATGCCCGCTTTCGACCACCCTGAAGAGGAAGCACCCACATGCCGAAGATCCTGGAGTTCGAGGACGACGCCCGCCGCGCCCTCGAGCGGGGCGTGGACCGCCTCGCCAACGCCGTCAAGGTGACGCTCGGCCCGCGCGGCCGCAACGTCGTCATCGACAAGAAGTTCGGCGCCCCCACCATCACCAACGACGGTGTGACCGTCGCGCGTGAGATCGAGCTGGACGAGCCCTACGAGAACCTGGGCGCCCAGCTGGTCAAGGAGGTCGCCACCAAGACCAACGACGCCGCCGGCGACGGCACCACCACCGCGACCGTGCTGGCCCAGGCCCTCGTGCGCGAGGGGCTGCGCAGCGTGGCCGCCGGCGCCTCCCCGATGGCGCTCAAGAAGGGCATCGACGCCGCCGCCGCCAAGGTGTCCGAGATCCTGCTGGAGCGCGCCCGCCCGGTCGAGGAGCGCGAGGACATCGCCTACGTCGCCACCAACTCCGCGCAGGACGCGCAGATCGGCGACCTGATCGCCGAGGCCTTCGACAAGGTCGGCAAGGACGGCGTCATCACGGTGGAGGAGGCCCCGACCTTCGGTCTGGACCTGGACTTCACCGAGGGCATGCAGTTCGACAAGGGCTACATCTCCCCCTACTTCGTCACCGACGGAGACCGTCAGGAGGCGGTGCTGGAGGACGCGCTGATCCTGATCAACCAGGGCAAGATCAGCAACCTCAACGAGCTGCTGCCGCTGCTGGAGAAGGTCCTCCAGAGCAAGAAGCCGCTGCTCATCATCGCCGAGGACATCGACGGCGACGCCCTGGGCGCGCTGGTGCTCAACAAGATCCGCGGCACGCTCAACGTCGCCGCGGTCAAGGCGCCCGGCTTCGGCGAGCGCCGCAAGGCCATGCTCCAGGACATCGCGGTGCTCACCGGCGGCCAGGTCATCGCCGAGGAGGTCGGCCTGACCCTGGAGAACGCCGACGTCGACACGCTGGGCAGCGCCCGACGCATCACCGTCACCAAGGACGACACCACCATCGTCGACGGCGGCGGTGAGCAGTCCGAGGTCGACGACCGGATCCAGCAGATCCGCAAGGAGATCGAGGCCAGCGACTCCGACTGGGACCGCGAGAAGCTCCAGGAGCGCCTGGCCAAGCTCGCGGGCGGCGTGTCCGTCCTGCGCGTGGGCGCGGCCACCGAGGTCGAGCTCAAGGAGAAGAAGCACCGTTTGGAGGACGCCATCTCGGCGACCCGCGCGGCCATCGAGGAGGGCATCGTCGCCGGCGGCGGCGCCTCCCTGGTGCACGCCTCCACCGCCCTGGGCGACCTCGGCCTGTCCGGCGACGAGGCCACCGGTGTGGCGATCGTCCGCCGCGCCCTGGTCGAGCCCGCCCGCTGGATCGCCGAGAACGCCGGCGCCGAGGGCTACGTCGTCACCCACCGCGTGTCGGAGATGGAGGTCGGCCACGGCTACAACGCCGCCACCGACACCTACGGCGACCTGACCGCCCAGGGCATCCTGGACCCGGTCAAGGTCTCCCGCTCCGCCGTGCAGAACGCCGCCTCCATCGCGGGCATGCTGCTGACCACCGAGGTGCTGGTCGCGGACAAGCCCGAGGAGGACTCCGACGACGACGGCCACGGCCACGCGCACTAGCACGGCCACGAGCGCCGACACGGTCGTCGCGGCCCCTGACCCGGCCGCGGCACCGCGTCCGGCGCGGTGCCCGGGCCCTGGTCGGGGCCCGGGCCCGGGGCGGGACAGCAGGATGTCCCGCCCCATCGCACTACCACGCGGCTCCGACGCGCGTCCGCGAGGCACGGGACGTTTTCGGACTAATTTCCCAAAACGTGACCATTCCGTAGTTGTCGATCGGAGCGGTTGGGTCCCGCGGTGGGGGCATCATTCGTAACGTGACGGATGCAGGCGCCCGGGGGGGCGTTACCGCGCAGCGGCCGGAAACGCACGGGGAGAGCGACCCCGCTGCGCGCGACAGGGGTTTGAACCACCTGGGTTCGCTCGCCGTCCGGGGCGAGGACGGAGCCATGGACTCGCTGCTGCGCGAGGTCCGGCCCATGGTGGTGAGGTACTGCCGTGCCCGCCTCGCCCGTGTCTCAGGACTGGCCCACTACTCCGACGACGTGGCCCAGGAGGTGTGCATCGCCCTGCTCTCGGCGATACCGCGCTACCAGGACCGGGGGCGGCCCTTCGCGGCCTTCGTGTTCGGGATCGCGGCCCACAAGGTGGCCGACACCCTGCGTGTGGCTGGCAGGGTGGAGGTGGTGCCCACCGACACGGTTCCCGAGCGCCCGGACGAGGGTCCGGGCCCGGAGGAGTCGGCGGTGCGGGTCATCGAGGCCCAGCGCGCCAGAGAGCTTCTCGACGAGCTGCCCGAACAGCAGCGCAGACTGCTGTTCATGAGGGTGATCGTCGGACTGACAGCGGATGAGACGGGACATGTCCTTGGAATGTCGGCGGGAGCGGTACGGGTTGCCCAGCACAGAGCTATTGCTCGGCTTCGGCAGGTGGCCGTGGCGAACCGCCTCCTCCCCTGAGCACCGGGGCCGCCCCCGGCCCGGCCGCCGCCGCTGTCCCGACCGCCCGCGCGTGCGGGGGTACTGCCGCGCCCTGGGCCCGGCGGGGCACCGCACGTTCCGGGGCTGAGGCACGCCGTCCCCCCGGGGCGCCCCCGTCGCCGGGGCGGAGCCGTGGCCGGGCGTGCGGCTGATCCCACCCGCCCCACGGGCCCCGATCGGGAAGAAGCGGACACCGGCCCGCCGTTGGGAGAGGCACGGGTCCCGGAGCGCGTGTCCGGGGGCGTGGGCCAAACCGTGAGACTGCTCACTTTGGCGTCCGGGTGACGGGTCAAACAGCCCGTTCCACCGGGGGCGCCCGAGGCCACGACCTAGGATGAGACGACACGCGGGGGCGAAACCGCGCAGGTGTGCCGGCGAAGCGGAGGTTGTGTCATGGGCCAGGAGTTCAACGACTACGGGGGCAAACTGCTGCCGCCGGGGCTGACCTACGACGACGTGCTCCTCGTACCGGCCTACTCCGACCTCCAGCCCGGCGAGGTGGACACCACCACCCGCCTGTCCCGCAACATCACCCTGCGCATCCCGCTGCTGTCCGCGGCGATGGACACCGTCACCGAGGCGCGCATGGCCGTGGCCATGGCCCGTCAGGGCGGCGCGGGCGTGCTGCACCGCAACCTCTCGGCCGAGGAGCAGGCCAGCCAGGTCGACCTGGTCAAGCGCTCCGAGGCGGGGATGGTCACCGACCCGGTCACCTGTCGCCCCGAGGACACCCTCGCCGAGGTCGAGCGCCTGTGCGCCCACTACCGGATCTCCGGCGTCCCCGTCACCGACGCCTCCGGCGTCCTGGTCGGCATCGTCACCAACCGGGACATGCGCTTCGAGAGCGACCGCGGCCGCCTGGTCCGCGACGTCATGACCACGGAGAACCTGGTCACCGCCCCCGTCGGCGTCAGCCGCGAGGACGCCTTCGAGCTCCTGCGCAAGCACAAGGTCGAGAAGCTGCCCCTGATCGACCGGGGCAACCGCCTGCGCGGCCTGATCACCGTCAAGGACTTCATCAAGAGCGAGCAGTTCCCCGACGCCACCAAGGACGCCGACGGCCGCCTCGTCGTCGGCGGCGCGGTGGGCGTGGGCGCCGAGGCCGAGGAGCGGGCCAGGCTGCTCGTGGAGGCCGGGGCCGACTTCATCGTCGTGGACACCGCCCACGGCCACTCCGCCGGGCTCGCGGACATGATCGCCAAGCTCAAGGCCAACTCCCGCGCCGACGTCGTGGCGGGCAACGTCGCCACCCGCGCCGGGGCCCAGCTGCTCGTGGACGCCGGCGCCGACGCCGTCAAGGTGGGCGTGGGCCCGGGCTCGATCTGCACCACCCGCGTCGTGGCCGGTGTGGGCGCCCCTCAGCTCACCGCGGTCCTGGAGGCCGCCAAGGCCTGCGGCCCGGCCGACATCCCGCTCATCGCCGACGGCGGGCTCCAGTACTCCGGCGAGATCGCCAAGGCCATCGCCGCCGGTGCCAGCAGCGTGATGCTCGGCAGCCTCCTGGCGGGCGTGGAGGAGAGCCCCGGCGAGCTCATCTTCATCAACGGCAAGCAGTTCAAGGCCTACCGGGGCATGGGCTCACTGGGCGCCATGCGCGGCCGCTCCTTCTCCAAGGACCGCTACGCCCAGGCCGAGGTGGCCTCCGAGGACAAGCTGATCCCCGAGGGCATCGAGGGCCAGGTGCCCTTCCGCGGGCCGCTCCGGGCGGTCGCCCACCAGCTCGTCGGCGGCCTGCACCAGTCCATGTGGTACGCCGGGACGCGCACCGTGGCCGAGCTGCGCGAGCGCGGCCAGCTCATGCGCATCACCAGCGCCGGACTGCGCGAGAGCCACCCGCACGACATCAAGATGACCGTCGAGGCGCCCAACTACAACATGCGCTGACCGCGCGGGCGCCGCGCCCGCGCGCCGACGCCACGGGCCGTCCGGGGTTCTGCCGGGCGGCCCGCGCCGTTCCCGCGCCACCCCCTCCGACGCGGAATCGGCGTCCGCGCGTCGGGTCGATAGACTCTCGGCGGCAGGAACGCGCCGGTAGACCATCCGGTGACGCACGTCAGAGGGGATCGAAACGTTGGCTCAGGTGGAGATCGGGCTGGGCAAGAACGGGCGCCGGGCCTATGAGCTCGACGAGATCGGGATCGTGCCTGCCCGGCGGACGCGGGACCCGGAGGAGGTGTCCATCGCCTGGCAGATCGACGCCTACCGGTTCGAGACGCCGCTGGTGGTCAGCCCCATGGACAGTGTCGCCTCCCCCCGCACGGTCGTAGCCGTGGGGCAGCAGGGCGGCCTGGGCGTGCTCGACCTCGAGGGGCTCTGGACCCGCTACGAGAACCCCGAGCCGCTGCTGGAGGAGATCCGCGAGCTCGACGACGTGGCCGCCACCCAGCGGCTCCAGGAGATCTACGCCGCGCCCATCCAGGAGGAGCTGATCGGCCGCCGGATCGAGGAGATCCGCGACGCGGGCCTGGTCACCGCGGCCCGGCTGTCGCCGCAGCGTACTGCCCAGTACCACAAGGCGGTCGTCGACGCGGGCGTGGACATCTTCGTGATCCGCGGCACCACGGTGTCCGCCGAGCACGTGTCCGGCCGCGCCGAACCGCTCAACCTCAAGCAGTTCATCTACGAACTGGACGTGCCGGTCGTGGTCGGCGGCTGCGCCACCTACACCGCCGCCCTGCACCTCATGCGCACCGGCGCCGCCGGTGTGCTGGTCGGCTTCGGCGGCGGCTCCGGACACACCACCCGCTCCGTGCTGGGCGTGGCCGTGCCGATGGCCAGCGCGATCGGCGACGTGGCCGCGGCCCGCCGCGACTACCTGGACGAGTCCGGCGGCCGGTACGTGCACGTCATCGCGGACGGCGGCATGACCAGCAGCGGCGACATCGCCAAGGCGCTGGCCTGCGGTGCCGACGCCGTCATGGTGGGCTCCCCGCTGGCGCGCGCCGTCGAGGCGCCCGGCGGCGGCTACCACTGGGGCAGCGAGGCCCACCACGGCGAGCTGCCGCGCGGCGAGCGGGTCAAGGTGGGCACGATCGGCGACCTGAAGTCGATCCTGCACGGCCCGGCCTCCACCAGCGACGGCTCCATGAACCTCATGGGCGCGCTGCGCCGCACGATGGCCACCTCCGGCTACACCGACCTCAAGGAGTTCCAGCGGGTCGAGGTCGTGGTCAACCCGCACCGCTAGCGAGGCGGTCCCCACGGGTTCTGCGACGGGGGTCGTGCCGGTCACACCGGCGCGGCCCCCGCCGCGTGCCACCGCACCCCGCCGACCTGGGCCGATCCGAAGAGCCGCGGACCGGTCCTTCCCGGATCCGCGGCAGGCGCCCGATTTCGGGTCCCCAGGCACTGGACACGCACCGTCGGCCGTCGCGTACCTTGGTTCCGGCCTGATGTGGCGTTGACGTTTCCTTGAAGATGTGGGGAGCCTATGGGTGAGCGGCGTGCGTCCGGTGCCGACCGGAGCCGAAGGCGTGGCCCGGCGGTCGCCGTGTGTGTGACGCTCGTGGTGTGCCTGCTGGTGACCGGGGGTGTGATCGTCCTGGTGAACCGGGTGACCAGCGCGTTCAACGAGTGGTCGGCGTCCGGGGCCTCCGGAGTGGAGTCGCCCCGGGGTTCCATCCAGACCCCGCCGCACGACGAGCTCACCGGCCCGCCGGAGCGCGCCGAGGTGACCCCCGCCGACGAGGAGCCCGAGCGGGCGGGCGCCGACGAGCGGTCCGCCCCCGCCCTCCCGCGCCCGAGCGCGGAGTGGCTGGACCGGGTGGCGGAGTCGACCGGCATCCCGCGCCGCGCCCTGGAGGGGTACGCCGGCGCCCAGCTGGTACTGGCCGAGGAACTCCCCGGCTGCCAGCTGTCCTGGCCCACCCTGGCCGGGATCGGGTACGTGGAGTCGCACCACGGCACCTTCGCCGGGGGCGAGATCGGCCCGGACGGGGCCACCACCGTCGACGTCATCGGCATCCCGCTGGACGGCACCAACCGCACCCGGGCCATCCCCGACACCGACGGGGGCCGCTACGACGGCGACACCGAGTGGGACCGGGCGATCGGCCCCATGCAGTTCATCCCCGAAACCTGGGCGATCTGGGGCGCCTCCGTCAGCGGGGACGACCCCGACCCGCACAACATCGACGACGCCGCGCTGGCGGCGGGCCGCTACCTGTGCGCGGACGGCCGCGACCTGACCTCGGCCCTCGACTGGGAGTCGGCGATCCTGACCTACAACCGCTCCAGCGCCTACGTCACCGACGTGCTGGCCTACGCGCACGCCTACGCCGACGCCGCCTGAGCCCCCAGGGCGGGGCCGCCCGCGCCCCCGTACGGGGCGGTTCTCGGGCCGCTGCCGTGGCAGCTCGTTGACACGTCCTTCGGGGTGTTCGGGATCGTCCCGCTGCTCATCGTGTACCGGATGATCCGGCGGCCGGAGGCCCTGGACACACCCGGCGCCCCCGAGAAGGTCCCCCCGGCCGGGAAGGTCTCCGCGGCCCCCTGAGGGAACGGCCGGTCAGCCGCGCGCGGCCAGCTCTCCCGGTGCGGAGGCCCGCTCCTCCCGGGCGGGGGGCCGGCTCCGGGCGAGGGCGCTGTCGGGGGCCAGACGGGCGAGCAGGGTCCGGCTGATGTCGAGCAGCTGGTCCCGCTGCTCCGGGCTGAGCACGTCGAACAGGTTCTCCCGCATGCTCCGCACGTGCCGCGCGCCCGCCCGGTCCAGGACCCCCTGCCCGGTGTCGGTGAGCGCGGCGAACCAGCTGCGGCGGTCGTGCTCGCAGTGCACCCGCCTGACCAGCCCCGCCTCGGCGAGCTTCTTGACCGCGTGGGAGACACGGCTGGGCCGGGTGTGGGTGAGCGCGGCCAGGTCGCTCATCCGCAGTGACTTGTGGTGCGCCTTGGAGAGCAGCACGAGCAGCTCGTAGTAGGTCAGCGGCAGGTCGGTCTCCTCCTGGAGGTCCTGCTCCACGCGCTGGTCCAGCAGTCGAAAGGCCAGCGTGGCGGCGTCCCAGGTGCGCTCCTCGGCGGAGTCGAGGCACTCGTGTTCGCTCATGCCGAGATGCTACCACGCTGGAATGTTGCGCATTGAAGTAGTTTCATCTACTCTCGTGCTGAATATTCCAGTGTTGAACTAAAAGGTTCGGCCGCTGCGGAAGCGCCCGCCCCCATGTCCGACACCGCGTCCCCGCAGAACCCGTCCCGGGCCACCGGGCCGCCGCCCCAGAAACCCTCACCGCGCCGCGCCCGGCTGGCGCTGGCCGTCCTGGTCCTGGCGCACTTCGCGCTCCCGGTGGACTTCAACATCGTCTACATCGCGCTGCCCGAGATCGGCGCCGCCTTCGGCCTGGCCCCCGCCGCGCTCCAGTGGGCGGTCAACGCCTTCGCCCTCGGCTACGGCGGCTTCCTGCTCCTGGGCGGTCGGGCCGTGGACCGCCTCGGCGCCCGCCGCGCCTGCTCGCCAACCGGCCGCTGATGGTCACCATGGCGCTGATCTTCGTGCTCATGGGCGCGGTCAACACCCTGCACTACGTGTACACCACGCACGTGCAGACCACCCTGGGGCTGAGCCCGCTCGCGGCCGGGCTGGGCTTCCTGCCCCAGGGAGCGGCGGCCATGCTCGGCTCCTCGCTGCTGCTGCCCCCGCTGCTCGACCGCCAGGGCACCCGCGGCACCCTGTTCGCCGGTACCGCGGGGGTGGGCCTGACCGGGCTGGCCTTCGCCGCCGCGGTCGCGGCCGACTCCTACTGGGCGGTGCTGCCCGCGGTGGTCCTGCTCGGGGCCACCGCCGGAACCGTCTACCCGGCCGTGTTCGCGGTGGCCGGGGTCCCCGAGGCCGAGCAGGGCGTGGGCTCGGCGATGGTCTCCGCCTCCCAGCAGACCGGTGCGGCGGTCGGGCTGGCCGCGCTGCTGGCCGTCGCGGCCTCCGGCGCGGGGCTGGCCGGCGCCTCCCTGGCCGGAGGCGCCCTCACCCCGGCCGCCGCACTCCTCGCCCTGGCCCCGCGCGGAAGGTGACCCCGGGACACGCCGCGGCGGCGGACCCCCGGCCCGCCGCCGCACGGTTAGCCTGGGGCCCTCCCGGATGGACACGGGCGCGGGGCGGGTATGGCCCGGGAGAGCCCCCATCGAGACGGAGGAGACGGATGGCTACCACCTGGCTGGGACCCAAGGGGCGCGCCGAGGCGCTCGCGTCGATGGCCGACAGGGAACTCGACGTCCTCGTGGTCGGGGGAGGCATCGTCGGCGCGGGCATCGCCCTGGACGCGGTCTCGCGCGGACTGTCCACCGGCCTGGTCGAGGCCCGCGACTTCGCCTCGGGCACCTCCAGCCGCTCCAGCAAGCTCATCCACGGCGGACTGCGCTACCTGGAGCAGTTCGACATCGCGCTGGTCCGCGAGGCCCTCCGGGAACGCGGTCTGCTGCTCACCACCATCGCCCCCCACCTGGTCCGCCCGGTGCCCTTCCTGTTCCCCTTCGCCCACCACTGGGAGCGCGCCTACATCGGCGCGGGCGTCACCCTCTACGACACCCTGGCCCTGAGCTCGCGCAACAACCGCGGCCTGCCCTCCCACCGCCACCTGACCCGCTCCGGCGCCCTGCGGATCTTCCCCGCGCTCAAGCGCAGCGCCCTGGCCGGGGCCATCCAGTACTGGGACTGCCAGGTCGACGACGCCCGCCTGGTCACCACCGTCCTGCGCACCGCGGCCGGGCTGGGCGCCCACATCGCCTCCCGGGTCCAGGCGGTCGGGTTCCTGCGCGAGGGCGAGCACGTCGTCGGCGCCACCGTCTCCGACCTGGAGACCGGGCACGAGCTGCGGATCCGGGCCCGCCAGGTGGTCAACGCCGCCGGGGTGTGGACCGACGACATCCAGGAGATGGTCGGCGGCCGGGGCCAGATCCACGTCAGCGCCTCCAAGGGCGTCCACCTGGTCGTGCCGCGCGACCGCATCCAGGCCTCCTCCGGCATGATCCTGCGCACGGAGAAGAGCGTCCTGTTCGTCATCCCCTGGGGGCGGCACTGGATCATCGGCACCACCGACACCGCCTGGGACCTGGACAAGGAGAACCCGGCCGCCAGCCGCGCCGACATCGACTACGTCCTGGACCACGTCAACCAGGTCCTGCGCACGCCCCTGGGCAGGGACGACGTCGAGGGCGTGTACGCGGGCCTGCGCCCGCTGCTGTCGGGGGAGTCGGAGGAGACCTCCAAGCTCTCCCGGGAGCACACGGTGGCCCACCCCGTGCCCGGCCTGGTCCTCATCGCCGGGGGCAAGTACACCACCTACCGGGTCATGGCCAAGGACGCGGTCGACGCCGTCGCGCACGGGCTGGGCGGCGCGATCCCGGGCTCGGTCACCGAGCGCCTGCCCCTGGTGGGAGCCGACGGCTACTGGGCGCTGCGCAACCAGCGCCACCGGCTGGCCCGCGACTCGGGGCTGCACGTCTCACGGATCAGCCACCTGCTGCGCCGCTACGGCTCCTCCGTGCACGACCTGCTCGACCTGGTCGCCGAGCGCCCCGACCTCGGGCGTCCCCTCGCGCACGCCGAGGACTACCTGCGGGCCGAGGTCGTCTACGCGGCCGAGGCCGAGGGAGCCCGCCACCTGGAGGACGTGCTGTCCCGGCGCACCCGGATCTCCTTCGAGACCTGGGACCGCGGCATCGCCGCGGCGCAGGAGGCCGCCGAGCTGCTCGCGGGCCCCCTGGAGTGGACCGAGGAGCAGGTCCGGCGGGAGGTGGAGTACTACCGCAAGGGCATCGAGGCCGAGCGGGCCGCCCAGGAGCAGGACACCGACCAGGAGGCGGACGCCGCCCAGCACGGCGCGCCGGAGATCGTCCCGGAGGCGCGCGTCATCCGCGCCTGAGGCCCCGGAGGGCACCCCGCCGGCGCGGCGGGCCGTGCTGCACGGGGCCACGCGGGTGTGGTTCGCGGCACAGTGTCCGGTTAGGGTGCGGTACCAGCCCCCCGCACGGACACCGAGGACGCGAACCCATGATCAAGGTGCTGCTCGTCGAGGACGACGTCCGACTCGCCGACGCCCTCGCGGGCGCCCTGGAGGCCCACGGCTACGCGGTCGACCAGGTGCGCACCGCCGAGGGGGCGCTCGCCGCCGCGCCCGCCGACATCGTCCTGCTCGACCTCGGCCTGCCCGACATGGACGGCGTCGAACTGTGCGCCCGCCTGCGCGAGCGCAACGGGGTCGGCGACACGGCCGTCATCATGGTCACCGCCCGCGGCCAGCAGCGCGAACGGGTCCGCGGCCTGCGTTCGGGCGCCGACGACTACGTGGTCAAACCGCTGGCCATCGAGGAGCTGTGCGCGCGGATGGAGGCGGTCCTGCGCCGCACCCGCAAGCGCGCCGACGCGCCCCTGGTCGCCGGGCCCCTGCGGGTGGACCTCGCCACCCGCGCCGTCACCCGCGCGGGCCGGCCGGTCGATCTCACCCGCAAGGAGTTCGACCTGCTCGTCGCGCTGCTGCGCGAGGCCGGGACCGTGGTCCCCCGCGAACAGCTGCTGCTGCGGGTGTGGCGGACCTCCTGGCCGGGGACCCTGCGCACCCTGGAGGTGCACATCGGCACCCTGCGCTCCAAACTCGACGTCCCCGGGCTCATCGAGACCGTGCGCGGGGTCGGCTACCGGCTGACCGCGGTGGAGGACGCCCCCGGCGCGGCTCCGGCGGCCGCTCCGGGGGGTTCCCCGGCCGCGGCCGTCCGGCGCCCCTGACCCCGCCCCGGAGCACCGCGATGCGCCAACGAGTGCTGACCGTGTACGTCACCCTGCTGGTCGCGGCCTGCCTGGGCCTGGCCCTGCCCCTGTGCGGGAGCATCGCCGCCCGCGGCACCTCGGACATGCTGCTGGACCGGATCAACGACACCGCGCGCTTCGCCGGACTCGCCGAACCCAGCGTGCTCACCGGCGCGGCGGGCACCCTGTCCGGCGAGCTGACCGCCTACGACCAGCTGTACGGCATCCCCGTCGTCATCGTCGACCGGGACGGCCGGGTCGTGGCCGCCTCCCGGGAGGGCGCCACCCTCGCGACCCTGGACCCCGCCCAGGACTCCGGCGGGGAGCTCCCCGAGGCCGTCCGGACCGCGCTGGCGGGCAACCGGATGGGCTCGGACACGGTGGTCTACCCCTGGCAGGACGGCCCGCTGATCGTGGCCGAGCCCATCGGCCGCTCCGGCGAGGTCGTGGGCGCGGCCGTCACCGCCTCGCCCACCGGTGCGCTGCGCCGCGCCACCCTGGCCCAGTGGTGCGTGGCCTGGGCCGCCGTGGCCGCCCTGATGGTGGCGGGCATCGCCGCCGCGGGCCCCCTCACGCGCTGGGTGCTGCGCCCCATCGACGACCTCGACGAGGCCACCCGGGCGGTCAGCGGCGGCAGCCTGGGCACCCGGGTGCGCACGGCGGCCGGTCCGGCCGAGCTGCGCCGCCTGGGGGAGTCCTTCAACCAGATGGCCGACACCATCGCCTCGATGCTGGAGAGCCAGCGCACCTTCGTCGCCTACGCGGGCCACCAGGTGCGCAACCCGCTGGCGGCCCTGCGCCTGCGCGTGGACTCCCTGTCCCGCCACCTCACCCCCGCGGGAGCGCCGGAGCACCGGCTGGCCCTGGACGAGGTGGACCGCCTCAGCCGGATCTGCGACAGCCTGCTCACCCTGGCCCGCACCGAGGACGCCGAGCACTCCGTGGTCTGGGAGGACGTCGCGGAGGTCGTCGAGGAGCGCGTGGTGTCCTGGGCGCCGATCGCCGAGCGCGCCGGGGCCGTCCTGGTGCGGGAGGGGGAGGAGGGCGTGCGCGTCCGCTGTGTGGAGGGCACCCTGGACCAGGCCCTGGACGCGCTCATCGACAACGCCCTGAAGTTCGGCGGACCGGGCGTGCGGATCACCGTGCGCACGCACCGGGTGCCCGGGGGCCCCGACGGGCCGGGCCACGTGGACGTGCACGTGGTGGACGACGGCCCCGGTCTGCCCGCGGCCCAGTTGGACCAGGCCGCCCGCCCCTTCTGGCGGGACGGGCACGACGGGGTGGGCGGTTCCGGGCTGGGCCTGTCCATCGTCGTCACCCTGCTGGAGCTCCAGGGCGCCGACCTGTCGCTGCGGCCCGCCGAGCCGCACGGGATCGACGCCCGGATCCGCCTGCCGCTGTGAGCCCGGGGCCTCAGCCCCCGCCGCCGGCTCCGGGGTCGTTGGCGTACTTGACCTCCCGGTAGTAGGCGGCCGCGCCCGGGTGCAGCGGAACGGGCAGGGTGGCGATCGCCGAACGGGGGTGCAGGTGCAGCGCCACCGGGTGGAACCGCACCAGCTCCGGGCGAGAGTCGAACAGCAGCCGGGTCAGCTCCCGGGCCGTGGCGTCGGGCATGGCGGTGTTGACCACCAGCAGGCTCGGCACGCCGATGGTGCGCACGGCGGGCACCCCGGGGTAGGTGCCCGCGGGCACCGGCAGGTCCGAGAAGTACTCGCCGTACTCGCGGATCAGTGCCGGGACGTGCTCGGTCAGGTCCAGCAGCCGGACCGGGGTGCGCCCGGCCAGGTCGGAGACCGCCTGGGTGGGCAGTCCCCCGGACCAGAAGAACGCGTCGATCCGGCCCGCCTCCAGTGCGCGGGCCGAGGCGCCGATGGACAGCTGCACCCGGGTCACCCCGCCCTCCGCGGCCCCGCCGCCCCCGGCGTCCAGGCCGACCAGGGCCAGGAGGCGCTCGGCCATCATCTCGGTGCCCGAGCCCCGCGCGCCCACGGACACGGTGCTCCCCGCCAGGTCGGCGACCGTCTGGTAGCGGGAGTCCGCGCGCACCACCAGGTGCGTGTGGTTGTCGTACAGGCGCGCGACGGCCGCGATGGGCAGCGGCTCCTCGAAGGGCTCCTCGCCCGCGACCGCCAGGGCGGCCACGTCGGCGAGGGTGAAGGCGGCGTCCATGCCCCCGGCCGCGACCACGCGGTTGTTCTCCACGCTCGCGGCCGTGGTGAGGGCGACGATCTCGGTGCCGGGACGGGCCTCGGCGGCCCGGGCCAGGCCCGCGCCGTAGACGTGGTAGACCCCGCCCGTGCCACCGGTGCCCACGGACAGGCGGAGCGGCTCGGCGGCCCGCGGCTGCGACCACGTGAGCAGGGCGGCGGCGGCCAGGAGGGCGAGGAGGGCTCCGGCGGCCGTACCGAGCCGTCGGGTGGGGGACCGCACCATGGCCACAGCCTAGCAACGCGGACGAAACCTCAGGGGAGGCTCAAATCCGCCGCCGGATCCTACGGGTTTCGCGGGGACGGCCGCTACGTTGCTGGTCAGCGGAGTGGCGCCTGTCACACCCCCCGTCCGGGGCGCCCGAGCGCCGTTCCCGCCCCACCCCCGAAGCACCCGAGAGGACCCCCATGCGACGCCCGACACCCTCCCTGGCCGCCGTCCCCCTCAGCGCGCTGCTGCTCGCAGGCTGCGCCCAGCCGGCGGAGTCCGGCGGCGGCGAGGAGGCCGGGATCGGCGGCGGTCCCGTCCAGAACCAGCTCAGCATCGTCACCGGCGGCACCGCGGGCGTGTACTACCCGATCGGCGGCGCGCTGAGCACCATCATCGGCGACAACCTGGAGGGCCAGACCGGTTCGGTGGAGGCCACCGGGGCCTCGGTGGAGAACCTGCGCCTGCTCGGCTCCGGCAGCGGCCACCTGGCCATCGTCCAGGGCGACGCCGCCGACCAGGCCGCCACGGGCACGGCCGACTTCGAGGGCGCCCCGATCCAGACCTACGCGCTGGCCGTGCTCTACCCCAACGTCTTCCACGCGGTGACCCTGGACTCCATCGCCGAGGACAAGGGCTTCGAGTGCTTCTCCGACGTGGTCGGCACCCGCTACTCCGTCGGCGACGTCGGCAGCGGCAACGAGGCCACGACCCGGCAGGTCTTCGAGTCCCTGGAGATCGCCAGCACCGAGATCGAGCTGGACCAGCTCGGCTACGCGGAGACCGCCAGCGCCCTGCAGAACAACCAGCTGGACGCGGGCTCCTGGGTGGTCGGCGAGGGCCACGCCGGGATCACCGAGCTCGGCACCACCGACGACGTCGCGCTCATCCCGCTGTGCGACGACGAGCGCGCCGCGGTGGTCAACGGCTACGGCGGCTACACCGAGCACGTCATCGAGGCCGGGACCTACCCGGGCGTGGACGAGGACGTGCCCACCATCGCCGTGTGGAACGCCCTGGTCGTGCCGGGCGAGTTCAACGAGGACCAGGCCTACGACATCACCGCCGCGATGTTCGAGCACGTCAACACGATCGTCGACGTGTACGCGCCCGCCGAGGAGTACCTCGTCCCCGAGACCATCGTCAACAGCCCCGTCCCGGTGCACCCCGGCGCCCTGCGCTTCTACGAGGAGCAGGGCGTCGAGATCCCCGAGGACCTGCGTCCCTAGGGACCCGGCCGATGGACACGACGCCCGCCGTGAGCGTCCGCGGACCCGCGGAGGCCGGGGCCGCCCCCCGGCGTCCGCGGGCCGCCGCGCCGTGGTCGGGCGGCGCGGCCCTGGCCGCGGTCCTCGCCGCCCTGCTGCTCCCCCTCTGGCCCGCCCTGCGGATCAGCGACGCGGGCGAGACGATCGGCCACCTCTCCCTGGCCGAGGGGGAGCGCCTCACCATCGCCTACGTCCACTCCATCGACGGCCTGCCCATCGAGGAGGACCTGCGCGTCCGCGACGGGCGCCTCGTGGTCGAGGCCACCCGGGTCCGCCAGTTCGGCGCGGGCATGGGCCACATCCCCGGGGAGGGGACCGGGCGCGCCGACGGCCGGTGGTGGGTGGTCGAGGGGATCGACCGCGACATCGGCCCCGAACTGGTCATCAGGGTCGGCGCCCCGGCCGTCGACCACCGCCTCCGCACCCCCCGCGAGGAGGTGCGGCTCTCCCCGTGCCTGGCCGCCCGCCCGGTGGCCGTCGCACCGGTCCGGGCCTCCGCCCTCCAACTGCTGTGGGGCGGGTCCCCCGAACCGGAGTGCTGACCCCCCGCCCCCCCGCGCGCCGCCCTCCGCGGCCGCCGCCGTCCGGCCCCACCGACACCACCGAGGAAGAGACATGGCTGAGAACACGTCCCAGGCGCGGGGCGACACCTCCGACGCACCCGAAACCGACCCCCGGACCGGAGGCGCCGGGGCCGTGACCTCCGCCGAACCCCTGCCCGACGTGGAGGGCGAGCGGGAGAACAGCGACCCCGTCTGGAGGCGGCTCGCCACCGAGCGCTGGGGCGAGGGCCGCCTCGCCTCCGTCGTCGGCGCCGCGGTCGTGCTCCTGGCCGCCGCGCTGACCCTCTTCCAGCTCTACATCGCGCTCCGCGCCGGGTTCGACGCCCGCCAGCAGCGGCTCATCCACCTGATGTTCGTCCTGGTGCTGGTGTTCCTCGTCAAACCGGCCCTGCCCGGCCGGGCGGGGCGCTCGGTCCCCGCGCTGGTGCTCGACCTCGTGCTCATCGCGGCCACCGTGGCGGTCAGCTGCTACCCGATGGTGTTCCAGGCCGAACTGGCCTCCCGCGCCGGCGCCTACACCGACACCGACTGGATCATGGGCCTGACCGCGATGGTCCTGCTGCTGGAGGCGACCCGCCGCGCGGTGGGCCTGGTCATGGTCGCCATGGTGGCCGGGTTCGTCTTCTACGCGTGGATCGGCCCGCTCATCCCCGGCCAGTTCGGGCACTCCGGCGCCACCATCCAGCGCATCGCCACCCACAGCTACCTGGGCGACGGCATCTACGGCCTCACCCTCGGCGTGGTCGTCACCTTCGTGTTCGTCTTCATCCTGTTCGGCGCGCTGCTGTCCAAGACCGGGGGCGGCAACTTCTTCGTGGGCCTGGCCTACGTGCTCACCGGGCGCATGGTCGGCGGCCCCGCCAAGGGCGCGGTCCTGGGCAGCGCCCTGATGGGCTCGGTCTCCGGCAGCGCCATCGCCAACGTGGTCAGCACCGGGCCGTTCACCATCCCCCTGATGCGCAAGGTCGGCTACCGCCGGCACGACGCGGCGGGGGTGGAGGCGGCGGCCTCCACCGGCGGCCAGATCCTGCCGCCCATCATGGGCGCGGGCGCGTTCATCATGGCCGAGCGCACCGGCATCCCCTACGCCGACATCGTCAAGGTCGCGATCATCCCGGCGCTCATGTACTTCGGCGTCATGTTCCTGTTCGTGGACATCCTGGCGCGCAAGCACGGCGTCGGGCTCACCAGGGACGCGGACCTGCCCACGCCGCGCGCGGTGATGGGCGCGGGATGGCACTTCCTCGCCCCGCTCGTACTGCTGATCGTGCTGCTGCTCAACTACGTGCCGCCGACCCGGGCGGGCCTGTACGCGTGCGGCGCCCTGCTGCTGGTGGCGATGCTGCGCGCCGGGAGCAGGCTCTCACCACGGGACTTCCTGGAGGTCTTCGTGCTGGCCGCGCGCAACACCCTGCCGGTGTCGGTGGCCTGCGCGGTGGCGGGCGTCATCGTCGGCATGGTGGGGCTGACCGGGCTCGGCCTGGTGCTGTCCAACGTGCTGGTCACCGCGTTCGCGGGCAGCCTGCTGCTCACCCTGCTCATGGTCGCCCTCACCTCCCTCATCATGGGCATCGGCCTGCCGGTCACCGCCGCCTACGTGGTGCTCGCGGTCCTGGCCGTCCCCGCCCTGGAGGAGCTGGGGCTGGCGGTGATCGTCGCGCACATGATCGTGTACTGGTACAGCCAGGACTCCAACGTGACGCCGCCCGTGGCCTTCGCCGCCTTCGCCGCCGCCGGCATCGCCAACGCCACCCCGATGCGCGCGGGCCTGTCGGCGTGGAAGTTCGCCAAGGGCCTCTACCTCATCCCCCTGCTGATGGCCTACTCCGCGCTCATGGTCCTCGACGGCCCGGTCCCGGACCTCGTCCTCGCGGTGCTCAGCGGCTGCGTCGCGCTCGCGGCGGCGGCGATCGCGATCGAGGGCCACTTCCTGCGCCGCACCCCGGTGGGGGAGCGGCTCGCCCTGGCCCTGGCCGCCGCGCTGGTCATGGTCGCCCCCGAGTGGAGCGCCCTGTTCGGGCTCGTGCTGTCGGCGCCGGCGGCCCCCGGCTGGTTCGTCCTGGCCGGTTCGGTCCTGGGCACCGCCCTGATCACCCTGCAGGTGGTCAACCACCGGCGGAGGTCGGGCGCCGGCCCCGCGCCCGCTACGCTCAGCTGACATGTGGCACTTCGGACGCAGACCGGGCAGGGCGGCACGCAGCGACGACATCGGGGCACTCCTGCTGCCGGAACCCTTCGCCGCCGACCCCGGGCTGCGGACCGTGTGCGAGGCGGTGCGCGAGGGCGACGCCGAGGCCGGGGTGCCCCTGCTGGTGGAGAGCCGGGAGGACCCCGAGCTGCGCACGCTGCGGGCGGCCGAGCTGGGCCGGGCCGCCGCCGAACGCCCCGAGGAGGTCGCCGTGCTCGTCGAGCACGGCGCCGACCGGGCCGACGCCGTGCTGTGGCTGGGCTACGCCCTCCTGGCGCGGGCGCTGGACCGGCCCGCGGCCGTCTCCACGGCCGAGACCAAGGCGGCCTCCGCCGCGCTGCACGAGGCCAGGGAGACGTTGCAGGCCGCGGTGGCGCTGCGCTCCGACGACGCGGTGGCCTGGGAGGGGCTGCAGAGGGTCGAGCTGGCCCTGCGCGCCCCCCGGTCGGAGCGGGACCGGACCTGGCGCGAGACCGTGGCCCGGGCACCGCACCTGTTCTCCGCGCACGTGACCCGGGTCCGCTCGGTCGCCGTGGCCGACGCGGGGACCCCCGCCGCCGCGGCGGCCGACGAGATGTTCGCCTTCGCGGGCTCTGTGGCCGACACCGCGCCCGAGGGCAGCCCGCTGCCCGCGGTGCTCGCCCTGGCGCACGCCGAGTTCCTGCGCCGTGAGCGCGCGCGGCTGCGCGGGGAGGGCAGCATGGAGCTCGTGGTGCAGCAGGCCCTGGGCCGCCTGCACGGCGAGGCCGCCCGGGAGCTCTTCTCCTTCGCCCGCGACTGGGTCTCCGCCGCCGTCCCGCACCCGCGCGACGCGCAGGCGCACCACCTGTTCGGGTGGGCCCTGCACCGGGCCGGGATGACCGACGCCGCCCGCTGGCACCTCACCGCCGTGGGCACCGTGCGCTGCGACCTGCCGTGGTCGTTCTTCGGCGACCCCACCGCCGAGCTGGTCCGCACCCTGACCGAACTGGGGGTGGACCCCGGCCGCGCGCCCGACGTCCCGCCCCCGCTCTGAGCCTCGGCGCCGGGCCTGCGGCGGGCGGGTACGCCTCCCGCGGCTGAGTACGCCTACTCAGGCGCGCCGGGGACGCGCCGGGCAGATTGGGGTGTATGAACGAACGAGCCCTCACCCCCGCCCCCCGCGTCCCGCTCGCCGCCGCGGCCGCCGCCCTCGCCGCCGTCGCCCTGGGCCACCTCGTCGGATGGGGTGCCAGCCGGCTCCTGGACATCGGCCACACCACCCCCGACGCCAACATCGGCGCGGGGATCGCCCTGATCCTGCTGCCCCTGCCCGTGGCCGCGCTTCTGGTCTGGCCCCTGGTCCGGTTGCTGCGCATGCCCCGCCCCCGGACCACCGCGCTGGTCGCCGCCCCCCTCTACCTGCTGCTGGGCGGGGGAGTGTGGATGCTGTGGATCTCCGCCGTGAGCGGGCTTCCCCCCGGCTCGCCCCTGTCCGACCTGGTGGAGTCGCTGTGGACCCTGGCCGCCGCCCAGACCCTCATCCTCGCCCCCGTCCTCGGCGGCACGGCCTGGTTCCTGCGCCGCCGCGCCGCCGCCTAGCCCGCCGGAGGCGGACACCGGCCCGGACCCGCCGGACCGAAAAGCACTCGCCACCCGGCTCCGAACCCGGTCACAATGCACGGGTGCTACTGACGATCACCACCACGGCCCGCCCGGCGACCGACCTCGGCCACCTGCTGCACAAGCACCCCGACCGCGTGCAGGGCTTCGAGCAGTCCTTCGGGACCGCCTACGTCTTCTACCCCGAGGCGACCGAGGAGCGCTGTACCGCGGCGCTCCTGCTGGAGGTGGACGCGCAGGCGCTGCTGCGCGCGCGCACGTCGGTGAGCACCCCCGACTTCTCCCTCGCCCAGTACGTCAACGACCGCCCCTACGCGACGTCCTCCCTGTTCACGGTGGCGTTGGGCCGGGTCCTGCGGTCCGCCCTCCGGGGCACCTGCCGACAGCGCCCCGAACTGGCGCGCACCCCCATCCCCCTGGAGCTGCGCCTGCCCGCGGTGCCCTGCCGGGGCGGGGCCGACCGGGCGCGGGCGCTCTTCGAGCCCCTGGGCTGGTCGGTGCTGGCCGAGCCGGTGCCCCTGGACCCGGGGCTGCCCGGCTGGGGCGACTCCCACTACCTCTCGCTCACCCTCACCGGGACCCTGCGCCTGTCGGAGGCGCTCAGCCACCTGTACGTGCTGCTGCCCGCCATGGACGGCACGAAGCACTACTGGGTGGACCGCGGCGAGGTCGACAAGCTCCTGCGGGCCGGGGGACTGGCGGACGCGGCCTCGGAGGGGGCGGCGGAGGGCGGCGACGACCCCGGCGCGCACGCCTCCGGCTGGCTCGCCGCGCACCCCGAACGCGCCTGGATCACCCGCCGCTACCTCAACCGGCGCGAGAGCTACGTGCGGACCGCGCTGGCCCGCCTGGCCGAGGCCGACGACCTGCCCGAGGAGGCCGGGGACGACCCCGCCGTGGAGGAGGCCGCCGAGGAGCGGATCGCCGCCCCGGGCCGCGGGGAGCGCGAGCCCTCGCTCGCCGAGCAGCGCGCGGGCGCGGTCATGGCGGTACTGCGCGCCGAGAACGCCGCCAGCGTCCTCGACCTGGGCTGCGGCTCGGGCAAGCTGCTGGAGCGGCTGGTCCGGGAGCCCTCCCTGGGCCGGGTCACCGGCGTGGACGTCAGCGTCGCCAGCCTCGAACACGCCCACCGCAGGCTCTGCCCGGGCTGCGACCCGCGCGGGCGCGGCCGCCACCGGCCCCTGTTCGCCGACACCGCGGGCGGGACCGAGCACGCGGCCGCCCGTCCGGAGCTGCTCGTGGGCTCGGTGGTCTACCGGGACAAGCGCTTCGAGGGCTACGACGCCGCCGTGCTGATGGAGGTGGTCGAGCACCTGGACCCGTCCAGGCTGCCCGCCATGGAGGAGACCGTGTTCGGCGCCGCCCGGCCCCGGGTCGTCGTGGTCACCACGCCCAACGCCGAGTACAACGTCCACTACGAGGGACTGGAGGAGGGCCGCCTGCGGCACAGCGACCACCGCTTCGAGTGGACCCGCGCCGAGTTCACCCTGTGGGCGGACCGGGTGGCCGACCGCTACGGCTACCGCGTCCGCCACGTGCCGGTGGGGCCCGAACACCCCGAGACCGGAGCCCCGACCCAGATGGGAGTCCTCACCCGATGAACACACCCGAGAAGACCGCCCCCGCGACGCGCGTGCTCACCGTGCCCGCGATGGGGCTCGTCGTGCTCGTCGGGGTGTCCGGCTCCGGCAAGTCCACCTTCGCGGCCCGGCACTTCAAGCCCACCCAGGTGATCAGCTCCGACTACTGCCGCTGCCTGGTCAGCGACGACGAGAACGACCAGTCCGCCAGCGCGGACGCGTTCTCGCTGCTGCACACCATCGTGGACATCCGGCTGCGCCGGGGGCTGCTCACCGTCGTGGACGCCACCAACGTGCAGTCCGGGGCGCGGGCCCAGCTGGTGCGCATCGCCAAGGACAACGACGTGCTCTCCACCGCGATCGTGCTGGACGTCCCCGAGGCCCTGGCCCGGGAGCGCAACCGCCACCGGCCCGACCGCGACTTCGGCGACCACGTCATCCGCCGCCAGCGGCGCGACCTCAGGCAGGGGGTCAGGCGGCTCAGCCGCGAGGGCTTCCGCAGGGTCCACGTGCTCACGGGGCCCGAGGAGATCGACGCGGCCACCGTGGAACTGGAGCGCGCCTGGTCGGACCGCCGCGAGCTCTCCGGCCCGTTCGACATCGTCGGCGACGTGCACGGGTGCCGGGAGGAGCTGGAGGAACTGCTCGGCCGGCTCGGCTACGCGCTCTCCCGGGACGACCGGGGGCGCCCGGTCGGCGCCCGCCACCCCGAGGGGCGCACCGCGGTGTTCGTCGGAGACCTCGTGGACCGGGGGCCCGACAGCCCCGGCGTGCTGCGCCTGGTCATGGGCATGGTCGCCGACGGCGACGCCCTGTGCGTGCCCGGCAACCACGAGAACAAGCTGGTCCGGGTGCTCAAGGGCGGCAGGGCCCAGCTGACGCACGGCCTGGCCGAGACCATGGACCAGCTGGGCCGGGAGAGCGAGGAGTTCCGCCAGCGCGTGCTGTCCTTCTGCGACGGCCTGGTCAGCCACCTCGTCCTGGACGGCGGCGCCCTGGTCGTCGCGCACGCCGGGCTCAAGGAGGAGTACCACGGGCGCGCCTCCGGGCGGGTGCGCGCCTTCGCCCTGTACGGCCAGACCACCGGCGAGACCGACGAGTACGGTCTTCCGGTCCGGCTGCCGTGGGCGCGCGAGTACCGGGGGAGGGCCGCCGTGGTCTACGGGCACACGCCCATGGACAAGGCCGAGTGGCTCAACAACACCATCTGCCTGGACACCGGCTGCGTGTTCGGCGGCAGGCTCACCGCGCTGCGCTACCCGGAGCGCGAGCTGGTCGACGTGGACGCCCACCGCACCTGGTACGAGCCCGTCCGGCCCCTGGCCGGGGGCGCGTCCACGGAGGCCGAGCGCCCCGACGCCTCCGTGGACGCCACCGACGTCGGTGTCGGAGGCCCCCGGCCCGGTCTGGCCGTCCATACGCGGTACGGGACCGTGCGCACCGACGCCGGCAGCACCCTGGCCGCGCTGGAGGCCATGAGCCGCTTCGCGGTCGACCCGCGCTGGCTGCTGTACCTGCCGCCGACCATGGCGCCCGCCCCGACCTCCGCCGAGCCCGGCGTGCTGGAGCACCCGAAGGAGGCCTTCGCGTCCTTCCGGGGCAGCGGCGTCGGCGAGGTCGTGTGCGAGGAGAAGCACATGGGCTCGCGCGCCGTCGCCGTGCTGTGCCGTGACGAGGCCGCCGCGGAGCGCCGGTTCGTCCCCGGTGAGCTGGGCACCGTCTACACCCGCACCGGGCGTCCGTTCTTCGGCGACCCCGCGCTCCGGGCGCGGGTGGTGGACGAGCTGCGGCGGGCGGTCACCGACGCCGGGCTGTGGGACCGGCTGGGCACCGACTGGATCGCCCTGGACGGGGAGATGCTGCCGTGGTCGGCCAAGGCCCGATCGCTCATCCGCGAGCAGTACGCGTCGGTGGGCGCCGCGGCCCGCGCCGCCCTGCCCGCCGCCGGTTCGGCGCTCGCCGCCGCGGCCGGGCGCGGACTGCCCGTGGACGGCCTGGCGGACCGGGTGGCGCGGCGCACCGAGCAGGTGGAGGAGTTCAGCCGGGTCTACCGGCGCTACTCCTGGGACACCGACGGCACCGCCGGACTGCTGTACGCGCCGTTCATGGTGCTGGCCTCCGAGGGGCGGGAGTACGGCGACGCCGACCACCTGTGGCACATGGCGACCGCCGAACGCCTGGCCGAGGCCAGCGGCCTGGTCCGCTCCACCCGCTACCGCGTCGTGGACACCACCGACCCGGCCGCGTGCGCCGCCGCCGCCGACTGGTGGGGCGACCTGGTCGCCGCGGGCGGTGAGGGCATGGTGGTCAAGCCGGTCCTGGGCGCCCGCGCCGAGGGCCGCAAGGGCCTGGTCCAGCCGGGGCTGAAGGTGCGCGGTCCGGAGTACCTGCGCATCATCTACGGCCCCGACTACACCGACCCCGAGCGGCTGGAGGTCCTGCGCGACCGCAACGTGGGCCGCAAGGGCGGCCTGGCCATGCGCGAGCACAAGCTGGGCCTGGAGGCCCTGGAGCGGCACGCCCGCGGCGAACCGCTGTGGCGCGTGCACGAGCCGGTGTTCGCCGTGCTGGCCCTGGAGTCGGAGCCGGTCGACCCCCGGCTGTAGGCGGTGCGCCCGGCGGACACCCGTTCCGCCGGGAGCACCCGCCGCACCGGGTGCTCCGGCGGGACCGGGGCCAGCCGCGGGACCAGGCACACGCCGAACCCGTGCGCGACCAGCGCGGAGACCGCGAACCACTCCCTGGCGCCGTGGGCGACGTGCGGCGTGAACCCCGCCGAGGCGCAGGCGGACAGCAGGAGCCGGTACTGGTCGGCGCGCTCGGGCGAGGCGATCCAGTGCTCGTGCGCCGCCTCCTCCAGCCGCACCCCGTCCCGTCCGGCCAGGGGGTGGCCCTCGGGCACCAGCAGGTTTTGCGGCTCGTCCAGGAGCGGGCGCTGGTCGAAGCGCCGGTCACCGGGCGGCGGACTGTCCGGTGTGGGGAACAGCACCGCAGTGGCTCGCGGTGGTGTGCGTGGCGGTCGCCTCGGCCGGGGCGGTGGCCACGTCGCCGGGAGGGGAGCGGGAGGTCCTTGGAGGATCCTCCCGGAGGGGAGCGGCGGTCGATTGGTCCGATCCTCCCAACTGAGCCCTACTTCGCCTGCTTTTCACGCACTCTCTTTCGTTCGGACATCCGAAAAGGCCATGATGTGCACGCCTCGGAGCACGCCCCGCGGAAGAGCCCGCGCACGGCGGTCCGGGCGCGCACCGCCCCAACCCCCAGTCACTTTCGGAGAAGATGTGTTCCCCAACCGACCCGGGCGCCTGACGGCGTCCACGTCCGCCGCGGCGGCCGTACTCCTGGGCGCCAGCCTCGCGGGAGCACCGGCCGTCCTCGCCGACACCGCCACCCCGGTGATCAGCGAGGTCTACGGCGGAGGCGGCAACAGCGGCGCCGACCTGCGCCACGACTTCGTCGAACTGGGCAACCCCGCCGCCGAGGCGGTCTCGCTCGACGGCTGGAGCGTGCAGTACCTGCCCGCCAGCCCGGGCGCCACCACGCGGGCGCAGGTCACCGCCCTGAACGGTGAGATCGCGGCCGGAGGGCACTACCTCGTCCGCCAGGCGGCGGGCGCGGGCGGCACCGTCGAACTGCCCGACCCCGACGCCGCGGGCGGCGCCAACATGGCCGCAGCCTCGGGCACGGTCCTGCTCGTGAGCGGCACCGCCCCCGTCACCTGCCGCACCGCCGACGAGTGCGCGGAGGACGCCGACGTCGTCGACATCGTCGGCTACGGGACCGCCGTCGTCCACGAGGGCACGGCCGCCCCCCGGCTGGACAACACCACCTCCGCCGCGCGCGACGCCGGGTTCACCGACACCGACGACAACGGCGCGGACCTCACCGCCGGAACCCCCACGCCCACCAACTCCGCGGGCCGGACCCCCGGCGGGGGCGGCGGCCCGGAGGAGCCCGAGGAGCCGGTCGAGCCCGGCGACCTGCGCGTGCACGACGTCCAGGGCACCACCCGCACCTCCCCCTACGCCGGACAGCAGGTCGCGGGCCTGCCCGGCGTGGTCACCGCGGTCAACCCCTTCGGCGGCGCCCGGGGCTTCTGGTTCCAGGACACCGAGGGCGACGGCGACCCGCGCACCAGCGAGGCGCTGTTCGTCTTCACCGGGTCCACCACCCCCGACGTCGCCGTGGGCGACGAGGTCGTGGCCGCCGGGCGGGTGAGCGAGTACCGCCCCGCCTCCGGCACGCAGACCATCACCCAGCTGGACCAGGCCCGCTGGACCGTCGTGTCCTCGGGCAACACCCCGCCCGAGTCCCTCCTCCTGGAAGAGGACACCATCCCCGAGGCGTACGCCCCCGACCACGGCGGCGACATCTCCGGCCTCACCCTGGAACCGGACACCTACGCCCTGGACTTCTGGGCCGCGCACGAGCACATGCTCGTCCGGGTGGAGGACGCCCCCGTGGTCGGCGCCAGCGACCCCTACTCCGCCCTGTGGGTGACCACCAAGCCCGGGCAGAACCCCACCGCCAACGGCGGGACCCGGTACGCCTCCTACCAGGACCAGAACTCCGGCCGGGTCAAGATCGAGTCGCTGCTGGACCTGTCCCGGCACCCCTTCCCCCAGGCCAACGTGGGCGACACCCTGGCCGGGGTCACCGAGGGCCCCGTCTACTACAGCCGCTACGGCGGCTACCTCGTCCGCGCCACCACCCTGGGCGAGCACGTGTCCGGCGACCTGGAGCGCACCGGCCTGCGCGACGGCAAGCGCTACGAGGTCAGCATCGCCACGTACAACGTGGAGAACCTCGACGCCCTGGACGACCAGGGCAAGTTCGACGAGCTGGCCACGGGCATCGTCCGGTACCTGAGCTCGCCCGACATCATCGGCCTGGAGGAGATCCAGGACAACAACGGCCCCGTCGACGACGGCACCGTGGACGCCGACCTCACCCTGGACAGGCTCGTCGCGGCGGTCGAGGCGCAGGGCGGCCCCTCCTACGAGTGGCGCCAGATCAGCCCCGAGGACAAGCAGGACGGCGGACAGCCGGGCGGCAACATCCGCAACGCCTTCCTCTTCAACCCCAAGACCGTGCAGTTCGTCGACCGCCCCGGCGGCGACGCCACCACCGCCGTGGAGGTCGTGGAGGGCCGGCGCGGCGCCGAGCTGTCGGTCTCCCCGGGCCGGATCAGCCCCAAGGACGAGGCCTGGGCGTCCAGCCGCAAGCCTCTGGTCGGCCACTTCCGCTCCCTGAACCGGGACATCTACGTGGTCACCAACCACTTCAACTCCAAGGGCGGCGACCAGCCGCTGCACGGGGTCAACCAGCCGCCGAACCGCACCAGCGAGCCCCAGCGGGCCGCCCAGGCCGAGCTCGTCCGCGAGTTCGCCGAGGAGCTGCTGGCCGTGGACCCGGAGGCGAACCTGGTGGTCATGGGCGACCTCAACGACTTCCAGTTCTCCCGGACCCTGGACATCCTCACCGCGGACGGTCCGATGTACAACCCGATGGAGGACCTGCCCGAGGAGGAGCGCTACAACTACGTCTTCGACGGCAACTCCCAGGCGCTGGACCACATCCTGGTCAACGCCGCCGTCGCGGACCGGGTCGACTACGGGATCTCCCGGATCAACTCCGAGTACCACGACCAGGCCAGCGACCACGACCCGCAGGTGCTGTGGCTGGACGTGCGCCGCGGCACCCCGCCGGGACGCCCCTGACCCCGCCCGGCCGGGTCCCCTCCGGGACCCGGCCGCCCGCGGCCTGGGCTGGAGGGCCGTGCACACGGTGGAGGCCTGCCGCGGCGCCTGGCGCCGGCAGTCGGCCGACCCCCGGGGTCCGCGGGCTGAGCGGGAGCGCACACCCTCCGGCGCGCGCCCGAGCACGGGGAACGGCCTAGACTGGGCGGACATCCCTGTACTTCCTGCGGAAGGTCCTCCGTCGTGTCCGTTGGTGCTGAGAGCACGTTCGACACCGTTCTCGTCGTCGACTTCGGCGCGCAGTACGCGCAGCTGATCGCACGGCGCGTCCGCGAATGCCACGTGCACAGTGAGATCGTGCCCTCGACCATGCCCGTCGAGGAGATGCTCGCCAAGAACCCCAAGGCCATCATCCTCTCCGGCGGGCCGTCCTCGGTCTACGCCGAGGGCGCGCCCAACCTCGGTCCCGAACTGTTCGAGACCGGGGTGCCCACCTTCGGCATCTGCTACGGCTTCCAGGCGATGACCCGGGCCCTGGGCGGCACCGTGGCCAGGACGGACCTCAGCGAGTTCGGCCGCACCGAGCTGTCCGCGGTCACCGAGTCCCTGCTGTTCGCGGGCATGCCCGCCGAGCAGCTGGTGTGGATGTCGCACGGCGACTCGGTCACCGCCGCCCCCGAGGGCTTCACCACCACCGCCAGCACCGCGGGCGCCCCGGTCGCCGCCTTCGAGGACACCGACCGCCGCCTCTTCGGCGTCCAGTTCCACCCCGAGGTCCTGCACACCGAGCACGGCCAGGAGGTACTGCGCCGCTTCCTGTACGAGGGCGCGGGCTGCCGCCCCACCTGGACGATGGTCAACATCGTCGAGGAGCAGGTGGAGCGGATCCGCGAGCAGATCGGCGACAAGCGCGTCATCTGCGGCCTCAGCGGCGGCGTGGACTCGGCCGTGGCCGGCGCCCTGGTACAGCGCGCGGTCGGCGACCAGCTCACCTGCGTGTTCGTCGACCACGGCCTGCTGCGCAAGGGCGAGGCCGAGCAGGTGGAGAAGGACTTCGTCGCGGTCACGGGCGCCAAGCTCAAGGTCGTGGACGCCCAGGAGCGCTTCCTGTCCGCGCTGGCGGGCGTCACCGACCCCGAGGGCAAGCGCAAGATCATCGGCCGCGAGTTCATCCGCGTGTTCGAGCAGGCGGCCCGCGAGGTCGTCGCCGAGAGCGGCGAGGAGGGCGCCGAGGTCGAGTTCCTCGTCCAGGGCACCCTGTACCCGGACGTGGTGGAGTCCGGCGGGGGCACCGGCACCGCCAACATCAAGTCGCACCACAATGTGGGCGGCCTGCCCGACGACCTCCAGTTCACCCTGGTCGAGCCGCTGCGCGAGCTCTTCAAGGACGAGGTGCGCAGGGTCGGCGAGGAACTGGGCCTGCCGCCCGAGATGGTGTGGCGCCAGCCCTTCCCCGGCCCGGGCCTGGGCATCCGCATCATCGGCGAGGTGACCCACGAGCGCCTGGAGGTCCTGCGCGAGGCCGACGCGATCGCCCGCGAGGAGCTCTCCCGCGCCGGGCTGGACCGCGACATCTGGCAGTGCCCGGTGGTGCTGCTCGCCGACGTGCGCTCGGTGGGCGTGCAGGGCGACGGCCGCACCTACGGCCACCCCGTGGTGCTGCGCCCGGTCAGCAGCGAGGACGCGATGACCGCGGACTGGTCGCGTCTGCCCTACGACGTCCTGGCCAGGATCTCCAACCGGATCACCAACGAGGTGCGCGAGATCAACCGGGTGGCGCTGGACGTGACCAGCAAGCCCCCGGGCACCATCGAGTGGGAGTAGCCCTCCCCGGCCCCTGACGGGCCCGGCACGCGCCGCCCCGGCGCGCGTGCCGGGCCCGTCGCGTCCTCGGGGGACCCCGCCGTCACGGCGGGTGCCTGACCGGCTGACCGCGGGCGCGGAGGCCGCCGGGCCGGGCTCAGTCCACCAGGTGCTGGACGCTGATCTCGGTGGGGTCGGCGTCCGGGCGGTGGCTCAGCAGGAGGGTGTCCGGCTCCTGGTCGTCGCGCAGGATGAACACCAGCTCGCCCGTGGCCGTGGCGCCGGGGC
This sequence comes from Nocardiopsis sp. FR4, assembly GCF_009830945.1. Taxonomy (GTDB): domain Bacteria; phylum Actinomycetota; class Actinomycetes; order Streptosporangiales; family Streptosporangiaceae; genus Nocardiopsis. The sequence continues at coordinate 45,594 of NZ_VWVV01000025.1, forward strand.
CGATCCCGGCCGTGTCCCACAGCGCCGCCTCGGCCTCGTCAGCGGACGGCCGCTGGGCCTCGACGATGCCGCCGGGGTCGGTGGTCATCCGCTGCGAGGAGAAGGCGAAGCCCAGGAGTTCGTCGCTGACGTTGGACAGCGACAGCGCCACCACGCAGTACCCGGCGCTCGACTGCAGCTCCGAGCGGATGTTGTACTTGGCCAGGCCGCAGGTCACGTCGTCCACGCGGTACTCGACCATCCGGTCGGGGGACATCGCCACCGCCTCCCCGGCCGGTTCATCGGTCGGCGTGTCGCCCGGGTCCTCGGGCTCCGCCGGGGCGCCGTCGTCCTCGGGCGCGGTGTCGGGCTGCTGGTCCCCGGAGGTGCTCTGCCGGGTGTCGCCGCCGAAGAGCGGCGTGTTGTTCACCAGGATGCTCAGAATGATCGTGAGCACCACCAGCAGCGCCAGTGCGCCGAACACGACGACGAGGACGAGGCCCCTGCGCCGGTTCGGGGCCGCGGGCCGGTGCGGGGGCGGCGGCACCGGCGGCACGTACGGCTGCGGCCCCGGGCGGTTGGCCTGCTGATCGGGCGGCGGGACCATGGGGATGGGACCGGTCGAGGCCGGGTGCTGGCCCGGGGCGGGCGGCCCGGAGGGCCGGGGCCGCCGCGCCTGCCCGCCCGGGCGGGCGGCGGCCGGACGGCCCTGGGGCGGTCCCTGCGGGTGCTGGAAGTTCCCCGTCTGGTGGGCGGGCGGCGACATGGGCGCGGGGGGCGCGGACTGGTACTGGCCGGGTCCCGGGCGGCGCATACCGGACATGGTCTGGTGGCCGGGCGGGGCCTGCTGCGGGTGCGGCATCCCGGGCGGGACCGGGGGCAGGTTGGGCCGCCAGGACTGGTGCAGCGCGTGCGAGACCATGTCGTTGGGGTTGGTGCTCTCCTCACCGCCCGCCAGCTCCAGCAGCAGGTCCTGGGCGGTGGGGCGCAGGCTCGGCTCCTTGGCCAGCGCGCGCGTGACCAGGCGGTCCAGCGGGCTGACCAGGTTGCCGATCTGCGGTTCGGCGAAGAGCACGCGCTTGCCCAGGGTCATGGCGTCGCCGTTGCCGAAGGGGTGGGTGCCGTTCCCGGCGAAGGCCACCAGGCACCCCCAGGCGAAGATGTCCGCCGCGGTGGTGACCTTTTCCTCCAGCAGCTGCTCCGGGGCCATCCAGCCCGGGCTGCCCATGACGATGCCGGTCTGGGTGTGGTTCGTGGCGGTGTTCATCGCACGGGCGATGCCGAAGTCGATCACGCGGGGACCCGAGAGCGACAGCAGCACGTTGGCGGGCTTGAGGTCGCGGTGGACCAGCCCGGTGCGGTGGATCGCGGCCAGGGCCGCGGCCACGCCCAGCGCGAAGCCGTGCAGGGTCGAGGAGTCGAGCGGGCCGTTCTCGGCGATGTGCTCGGCCAGCGCGGTGCCCGCGATGTACTCGGTGACCATGTAGGGACGGTTCTCGAAGGTCCCGTGGTCGAGCACCTTGGCCGTGCAGAAGGAGGCGACCTTGCGGGCGTTCTCCATCTCGTCGCGGAAGCGCGCCCGGGTGGCCTCGTCGAAGGCCAGTTCCGGGCGGATGACCTTGATCGCTACCTGGTTGCCGCGGTTCGGCGCGCTGCCGAGGTAGACGGTTCCCATACCGCCACTCCCCAGCTTCCCGGACAGCACATAGGGGCCGATGGTGGCCGGATCCCCGGCGGCCAGCGGTTCCAGGTTCTTCGGGAGCCCATCCGACGGCAAGCGACCCTCCCCGACGGTGTCCAAACTCCGCCTTGCCCCAAGGTAGCGGTGTTTGTGCCCGGATTCCCACTCACAGACCTGTTTCGGCCGTTCTGGGGGCGGGCGGTGACTGACATGACAGTGGTGACGATCCCCGGACCGCGGTCCCGGTTCCCGGTTGCCCCCGGCGACACCGGTGTCGGCGGGGGGTGGTGAACACACCGGCGCCCGGCGCGGGGTACGTGTTCACGCAAGGTGGGGGTCCTTTACGATTGGGGACTCGTGACCGTTGATACCACCGTAACCGTGCGGGTCCCCGCGAAGGTGAACCTCCAGTTGGCGGTGGGGCCCAGACGTGAGGACGGGTTCCACGACCTCGTCAACGTGTTCCACGCCGTCTCGCTGTTCGATGAGGTTACCGTCAAGCGGGCCCCGTCGTGTCGGCGAACCGGAACGGACCCGGACGGCGCGGGGGCCGGACCTCCCCTCCTCGCCGGGCTGACGGCCGGGGGCGGACTGGGCGCCCACCTGTCCCGCGTTCCCCTGGACGCCTCCAACCTGGCCGCGCGCGCCGTGGAGCTGCTGGCCGAGCGGACCGGCCGGGGCACCCCCGTCACGGTCCACATCGACAAGCACATCCCGGTCGCGGGCGGCATGGCCGGGGGGAGCGCGGACGCCGCGGCGGCCCTGCTGGCCTGCGACCGGCTGTGGGGCTGCGGCCTGCCGCTGGAGGCCCTGCTGGAGTACGCCGCCGAGCTGGGCAGCGACGTGCCCTTCGCGCTGGTGGGCGCCACGGCGGTGGGCGAGGGGCGCGGGGAGGTCCTGCGGCCGGTCGCCAGCCCGGGGCGTTTCCGCTGGATCTTCGCCCTTTCCCCGCACGGGCTGTCCACGGCGCGGGTGTTCGGCGAGTACGACCGGATGCGTCCGGACGCGCCCGAGCCGCGGCTGGACCCGGCGCTGGCCGACGCGCTCGCCAGCGGCGATCCGGCGGCGCTGGGGGCGGCGCTGGCCAACGACCTCCAGGCGGCGGCGCTGTCCCTGCTCCCGGAACTGGAGCGGACGCTGAAGACGGGCAGCGGCGCGGGCGCCCTGGGCGCGCTGGTCTCGGGGTCGGGACCGACCTGTGCCTTCCTGGTCGGCGGAGGGGACGAGGACACCGCGGCGGTGGCCCGGCGCGAGGCGGCGGTCACGGCCGCGCTGGAGGCGAGCGGGCTGTGCGAGCGGGTCGTGGCGGCGTGGGGCGAGGTCCCCGGGGCCGCTGTCGTGTGACGTAAATCACTTCGGTTTCGCCGCCTCCGTGGTGGCGCCTCCTGGTTGACCTCAACTTTGGTTGAGGTACAACACTGGGCGCATGACCGCCACAGCCCCCCTCTCGCGCTACGCGGACCTGCCGGCCCTCATCGGACTGATGGAGGGTGACGACAAGCACCGGGGAGCCGCCCACGGCACCCTCGACGTGGTGTGGGTGCTCTACGACCGCGTACTCGCCGTCGCCCCCGAGACCGCCGGGGACCCCGCCCGCGACCGGTTCCTGCTCTCCAAGGGCCACGGCCCCGCCGCCTTCTACGCGGTGCTCGCCGCCAAGGGCTTCCTGGAGGTGCCCGCGCTGCGGGGGTGGGCCTCGTTCGACTCGCCGCTGGGCCACCACCCCGACCGGGTGCTCGTGCCCGGCGTGGAGATCGGAAGCGGCTCCCTGGGGCACGGACTGCCGCTGGGGCTGGGGACCGCGCTCGGCCTGCGCGCCCAGGGCGTGCGCCGCCCGGACGGGGCCGCTCCCCGCGTCGTGGTGCTCGTCGGCGACGGCGAGCTGGACGAGGGCAGCAACCACGAGGCCATCGCGGTCGCGGGCCGCCTCGGGGTGGACGGTCTGACGGTCGTCGTCGTGGACAACGCCTCCTCCAGCCTCGGATGGCCCGGCGGGATCGGCTCCCGCTTCCTGACCGAGGGCTGGGAGGTCCGCGAGGCCCCCGGGCGCGACCACGAGGCCCTGTACGCCTCCTTCACCCGGCCCCACGCGGGGCGGCCGCTGGCCGTCGTCGCCCGCGTCCGCTCCTAGGAGAGCACCATGCGTGAGACCTTCGCCGCCACCGTCAGCCAGGCCATGGACGAGGACCCGCGGGTCGCCGTCGTGCTGGCCGTCATCTCCGCGGGGATGTTCCGCGCCGCCGCGGCCCGCCACCCGGGCCGGGTGATCGACGTGGGCATCCGCGAGCAGGCCGTGATCGGGGTAGCCGGGGGGCTGGCCCTGACCGGGATGCGGCCCGTCGTGCACACCTACGCGCCGTTCCTGGTGGAGCGGCCCTTCGAGCAGGTCAAGCTGGACCTGGCCCACCAGGGCGTGGGGGCGGTCCTGGTGAGCATCGGGGGCTCCTACGACGCCGCCGCGGAGGGGCGCACCCACCAGGCGCCCGGGGACGTGGCGCTGCTGGACACCCTGCCGGGGTGCGCGGTGTACGTGCCCGGCCACCCCGACGAGGCGCGCGAGGCGCTGCGGACCGCGATCGCCGGGGACGACCTCGTGTACGTGCGGCTGTCGGAGACCGCGAACCGGGTCGCGCTGCCCGTCACCGGGCGCCTCAGCGTGCTGCGGACGGGCTCGCCGCGCTCGGCCGGGGTGGTGCTGGCCGTGGGGCCGATGCTGGACCGGGTGCTGGAGGCCACCTCCGACCTGGACGTGACCGTGGCCTACACCGCCTCCGTGCGGCCCTTCGACCGCGAGGGGCTGAGCGCCCTGGTCGGTGCGGCGGGCAACGCGGACGTGCTCGTGGTGGAGCCGTACCTGCGGGGGACCTCCGCGCACGAGGTGGCCGCGGCGCTGGCCGACCGCCGCCACCGGCAGCTGGGGCTGGGCGTGGCCCGGGACCGGGAGGTGCGGGCCTACGGGACTCCGGCCGACCACGCGCGGGCGCACGGACTGGACACCGAGGGAATCGCCAAGGCCGCCAGGGACTTCTTCCTGGTGTAGGGGAGGACGCGCCCGGGACCTCGCGTGGTGCGGCCCCGGGCCTCCCCCCGGTGGGCGCCGCCGGGACGCCCCGGCGGCGCCCGCGCGGCTCAGCAGCGGTAGGTCGTGCCGTCGGCGGCCTTCCCCCAGTTGCAGACGCTGATGCTGCCCGTGGAGGTGTTGTCGTCCGGGCTGCCGGGCTTCTTCAGCCGCAGGTCCGGGTTGCGGGCGCCGCCGTCGTTGGGCAGGACGTGTCGGCCGTAGCCCCGGTAGACGTGGTGCCTGCCCTGGCTGTCCCGGCGGTTGGTGCCGCTCCCGGTGTGCACGTAGGCGACGGCCCCCGCCGGGAGGTTGTAGGCGGGCAGGGCCCGTCCGTAGGTGTTGGACGTGATGTCGGGGACGTAGCCCTGGGTGTTGACGGTCCTGGTGGTGACGTTGCGGATGATGAAGTACTCGCCGTTGAGGTTGACCTGCCTGTTGTCCTTGACGTCGGCGCCGGAGGCGTTGGGCCGCACGTGGGTGACCATCAGGGCCCCGGTGGTGGAGGCCGCCTGGGCGGGGGCCGGAACGAGCAGGGCGGCGAGGAACACGGAGGCCAGGAGGGCGCGCGTGGAGCGCATGGCTCCCCTTTCGGGATCGCATCGGCGTCCTGCGATGCGAGCCCCGGGAAGGGCTCGGAAGCGGGGGTGTCGCGGACGGGGCACAACAGTAGCCTCATAGCGCCGCGAAAACCGCAGAATCGGGCAAGAGCCGCCCATCATGACAAGTCTTTCTGGCGGGCGGCCCCGGTGCGCGTCCGGCCGGGGAGGCGCGGGCGCCGGGGCCGCGGGCCCGGAGGCCGCCGAGGGCGGCCTCCGGAGGGGGTCAGCCGCAGTTGCCCCACGCGTCGCGGCCCCCGTGGCCCCACTCGCCGTCCCGGGTCCGCACGTTGCCGTAGAAGGCGACGCACCTGCCGCTCGTGTAGCGCGAGACGGCCGCGTAGTGGGCGTACTCGTCCTTGTCCCAGTAGGCGGTCTCACCGCCGGAGGTCTGGACGTAGAGGATCGCCTCCGTCTGCGTCGAGGTCCCGTGGCTGGAGGAGCCCTTGAGCGTGACCACGCAGTTCTCGCCGTAGGTACCGCTCCACAGCAGGTACACCGTGCCGACCTGGGTGCTGTTGTACCCCCCGCTGCCGAAGAGCCGGACGGCGCGGCTGTCGAGGACGCTGTAGCCGCCGCTGGACCAGCCGCAGCCCCCCGACGCGGCGGCGATCGACCCCAGGTCGGAGGAGGTGTGGGCCGACGCGGGGGAGACGGTGGCGGTCAGGGCCGCCAGGGCCAGGACCAGGGTCAGGGCGGCTTGTCTGATCTTGTGCGCGGGGGCGGTCTTCACGGGGTTTTCCTGTTCGGTGGAAGGGCGGGGGAGACGGTCGGAGGAGGTCATCCGCCGCAGAACCCGTAGGCCTCGCGGCCGCCTCCGGCGAACCCGCCGGTCGGGTGCTGGATGCTGCCGACGAAGGACACGCAGCGGTCGCGGGCGTAGGCGGACACGGCCGCGAAGTGGGAGTAGTGGTCCGCGTCGGTGTAGGTGCCCCTGCCCTGGACGTCGAGGATGGCCTGGGTGTAGTGGGGGGAGCCGTGGGTTCCCGACCCCTTGAGCGTGACCACGCAGTTGTGGCCGTTGGCGCCGTTCCACAGGAGGTAGACCCTGCCGACCGTGGTTCCGCCGGAGGTGCGGACGGGCTGGGAGTCCAGGACGCTGTGGCCGCCGCTGGTCCACCCGCACCCGTCGGAGGAGAAGGCGATCGACCCCAGGTCGGAGGAGGTGTGGGCCGAGGCCGGGGAGACGGCCGCGCACCACGCGGCCGTTGACAGCAGCAGAGCAGCCGCGGAGCGTCTGATGGCGTTGTACAAGGGGTTTCCCTTCGGGGAGGGGACGGGGAGGCCCGGGAGGACCGGCAGGCGTGTGCCGGCCACCGTCCGGTGCCGGACAGATGCTGCCCCGGCGCCCTGTAGCGGCCCTGTCCGTTTCCTTTCGCCGCTGCTCGGAGCCCGGCCCCGGGAGCGGCGCGCTCCGGCGGGCCCCGATGGCCCCGAACCGCGTGTGCGTCCGGACACGGACGGCTACGGTGACCCCCATGACCACTCAGCGGAACCTCGCGGCGCGCCATCCCGACGTCCGTTTCGTCCGTCTGGTGCCCGGTGAGCACGGGCACGGCGCCATCTGGAAGATCTTCCCCAAGGGCGCGGACAGCCCCGTCATGTACGCCCGCACCGACGAGGAGGCCGAGCGGTACGCCCGGACCGTCGGCGGGCTGCCGCGGTCCTGAGGCCGGGAACGGTTCGCGCACCACGGCACTGCGGCGACAATGGATGACGATGAATCTGGTGAATCTTCAGGACGTGTCCCTGGCCTACGGGCCGCTCGTGCTCCTCGACAAGGTGTCGCTCGGCGTCGAGGAGGGCGAACGCATCGGCGTCGTCGGCCGCAACGGCGGCGGCAAGTCGACTCTGATCTCCGTGCTCTCCGGCATCACCGAGCCCGACTCCGGCCGGGTCGTGCACAACCGCGGGCTGCGCGTCGGCTTCCTGCACCAGCGCGACACCTTCCCCGACACCAGCGTCGGGGAGTTCGTCCTGGGCGACCGCGCCGAGCACGAGTGGGCGGGCGACGCCCGCATCCGCGACGTCCTGCGCGGCCTGCTCGGCGGCTGGGACCTGGACAGCCCCATGAGCGGCCTCTCCGGCGGGGAGCGCCGCCGCTCCGGCCTGGCCCGGCTGCTGATCGGCGACCACGACCTGATCGTCCTGGACGAGCCCACCAACCACCTGGACATCGAGGGCATCGCCTGGCTCGCCGAGCACCTGCGCGCCCGCTCCGAGGCGCTCGTGGTCGTCACCCACGACCGCTGGTTCCTGGACGCCGTCACCACCCGCACCTGGGAGGTCGGGCGCGGTGCCGTCGAGCGCTACGAGGGCGGTTACGCCGCCTACGTCCTGGCCAAGGCCGAGCGCGAGCGCCAGGCCGCCGCGGCCGAGGAGCGCCGCCAGAACCTCATGCGCAAGGAGCTGGCCTGGCTGCGCCGCGGCGCCCCGGCCCGCACCTCCAAGCCCAAGTTCCGGATCGAGGCGGCCAACCAGCTCATCGCCGACGAGCCGCCGCCCCGGGACACCGTCGAACTCGTCAAGTTCGCCAGCTCGCGGCTCGGCAAGACCGTCATCGACCTCAAGAACGTGACGGTCTCCGTCCCCGACCGGGTCCTGCTCGACCACCTCACCTGGCAGCTGGGCCCCGGCGACCGGGTCGGCCTGGTCGGCGTGAACGGCGCGGGCAAGTCCACCCTGCTCAAGGTCCTCGCCCACGAGCGCGAGCCCGACGAGGGCAGCGTGCGCACCGGCCGGACGGTCAGACTCGCCCACCTGTCCCAGAACATCGCCGAGCTGGACCCCACCGCCCGCCCCCTCCAGGCGGTCATGGACGTGCGCGAGCACGTCACCATCGGCAAGCGCGACTACACCGCCAGCCAGATGCTGGAGCGGTTCGGCTTCCGAGGCGAGCGCCAGTGGACCCCGATCGGCGACCTGTCCGGCGGCGAGCGCCGACGCCTCCAGCTGCTGCGCCTGCTCATGGACGAGCCCAACGTGCTGCTGCTGGACGAGCCCACCAACGACCTGGACATCGAGACCCTCACCGAGCTGGAGGACCTCCTCGACGGCTGGCCCGGGTCCCTGGTCCTGGTCAGCCACGACCGCTACTTCCTGGAGCGCATCACCGACCGCGTGCTCGCCCTGATGGGTGACGGAAGCCTGGCGTTCCTGCCCGGCGGCGTGGACGAGTACCTGGAGCGCCGCGTGCGGAGCCTGGGCGAGGCCACCGTGCCGCTGGGCGCCTCCGAGGCGGCCGCTGCCGAGGCGGCGCCGGAGGAACGGCCCGCCGTCTCGGCGGCCGAGCGGCGTGCCGCCCAGAAGGAGATGCAGCGGGTCGAGCGGCGCATGGACCGTATCACCAGGCGCGAGACGGAACTGCACGAGCTCATGGCCGCCGCCGCGGACGACTACGCCAGGCTCGCCGAACTCGACGCCGAGGCCAAGGCCCTCGCCGCCGAGCGCGAGGGCTTGGAGGAGGTCTGGCTGGAGCAGGCCGAGATCGCCGGGGACTGATCCCCGGGGGCGGGCGCGGCCCGCCCCCGGTCCGGTCAGCGCACCCGCTCGGCGAAGACGCCGGCGATCCGGCGCGCGCCCTCCTCGTTGGGGTGGATGTCCGGCCCCCGGTCGCCGTCGCACATCCACGTGAGGTCGCAGATCCGCTGGAGGTTGACGGGCATTCCCGTGTCGCTGCCCTCGGGGACCTCCCCGTTGGCCGGCTCGAAGACGGTGTCCACGTCGGCCACCTCGATCCCCTCGGCCTCGTAGGCCTTGGTGAGCGTCGCGTTGACCTCGGTCAGGATCTCCACCGCCTCCTCGGCGAGCCCGCCCCGGGCCTCGGACTCGGGGAAGACCTCCTCGGCCTCCTCCGCGGAGGCCGCCGCCTGCCGCCCGGCGTCCTCGTCCAGGAGCAGGAAGGCCAGGTAGGGGTTGTAGTAGGTCATGCCGACGATCTGGGTGCCGGGTCCGGCGGCCTCGCGCAGCCGCTCGGCGATCACCGGGGTCTCCTCCCTCAGCCGCCGCAGGCCCTCGGCCACGCACGCGGAGTCGATGTCGACGTCCTGGGAGGTGGGCGCCCTGCCCTCGGGGGAGTTCACGCCCTTGACGCAGCGGGTGAAGTTGTTCGCGCCGATGGTGAGGGTCACCAGGCCGACGTCGTTCTCGGCGAGGAAGGATTCGGCCGCCTCCAGCTGGGAGGCGCCGCCGTAGCGCTCCTCGCAGTCCGCCAGGCCGCCCTCCAGGAACGTGGTGGTGTCCTCGCCGCCGCACCCCATCCGCTCGTGCCGCAGCCCGGGGCGGTCCTCGCGCAGGCTCTCGTACAGGAAGTCGGTGTACCCCTGGGAGGTCTCCCGGGGCTCGCCGTCCTCGTCGGGCTGCACGCCCACGGTCAGCGAGTCGCCCAGCGACAGGTAGTACTCACGTCCGGAGTCCGGGGCGTCCCCGGAACCCTGTGCCTCTCCGCCCTCCCCCGCGCAGCCCGCGGCCAGCGCGGTCGCCGCCACCGCGGCCGCCCACCGCAACCTCATCTGTCCCCTCCCGCCGGATCCGGATACCGGTGCCGTGCGCCGGCGCCCCTCCGCGGGGGTACGGGAGGGCGTCCGGGCAACGCTCCCAGCCCTGCCCGTTCGCGGGCGGGGGAAACGGGGGCGGGCCGGGCGGAGCCCGGCGGGGGAGCGGGGCCGGGGTGTCGGATCCTGTTCCCGGGGGAGGACTCCGGCCGCGGCGGTCCGGGCTCCGAATACGTCGTGACACGCCGCGCGCCGGCATCCCGAGAAGGCAGGAAGTGCAGAGATGACCGTCCTGGACCTGGACAGTGTTCCCCTGACGATGATCGACGGGCGGGAGACCACCTTCGGCGAGTGGTCCGGCAGGGTGCGGCTGGTGGTCAACGTCGCCTCGCGCTGCGGCTACACGCCGCAGTACGAGCGGTTGGAGCGGCTCCAGAAGCGGTACGGCGACCGGGGCCTCACCGTCCTGGGCGTGCCCACCAACCAGTTCCTCCAGGAGTTCGGCAGCGAGGAGAGGATCGCCGAGTACTGCTCCCTGACCTGGGGGGTGACCTTTCCCATGACGGGCAGGGTCAAAGTCAACGGCGGGAGCCGCCACCCCCTCTACGCGGAGCTCACCACCGTCCCCGACGCCGGGGGCAGGGCCGGGCGGGTGCGGTGGAACTTCGAGAAGTTCCTCGTCCTGCCCGACGGCACCACCCACCGCTTCCGCACGTCCACGGAGCCCGACGACCCCGCGATCACCGCGCTCATCGAGGAGGCGCTCCCCGTCGCGGAGGGGTGAGCCGGGACCCGCGGGACCGCCGCCCTCCGGTCAGCGCACCTGGTCGGCGAAGACCCCGGCGATCTCCCGCGCCCCGGCCGCGTTGGTGTGGATGTCCGGCCCCCGGGTGAGGTCGCACATCCACGTCAGGGCGCAGACCCTCTGCACGTTCACCGGCGTCCCCGTCCCGCTGTCGGCGGGGACCTGGTCGTTGGCCGGCTCGAAGACGGCGTCCACGTCGGCCACGTCGATCCCCGCCGCGGAGTAGGCGGCCACGAGCGACTCGTTGAGCTGGGTGAGGACCTCCGCCGACCGCGCCGCCAGGGCGGCGCCGCCGGTCGGCTCGGCGCCGGTCCCCCCGGAGCCCTCCCCGGCGGCCTCCTCGGCGGGGCCGCCCTCCAGCAGCAGGAGCGCCAGGAAGGGGTTGTAGTAGGTCATGCCGACGATCTGGGTGTCGGGTCCGGCGGCCTCGCGCAGCCGCTCGGCGATCACCGGGACCTCCGCTCCGAGCCGGTCCAGGCCGTCGGCCACGCACCCCTCGTCGATCCCGGCCCCGCCGCCGGCCGCCCCCGTCACGCACCGGGTGAAGTTGTTCCCGCCGATGGTGAGGGTCACCAGCTCCACCGCGCCCTCGTGCTCGGCCAGGAAGGCCTCGGCCGCCTCCAGCTGGGAGGCGCCGTCGTAGCGCTCCTCGCACCGGGGGAGCCCGCCCTCCAGGAACGTGGTGGTGTCCTCGCCCCCGCACCCCATCCGCTCGTGCCGCAGCGTGGAGTCGGAGTCGTACAGGGTGCGGTAGAGGACGTCGGTGTAGCCCTCGGAGGTCTCCCGGGGCTCGCCGTTCTCGTCGGGCTGCACGCCCACGGTCAGCGAGTCGCCCAGGGACAGGTAGTAGCTGGGCGCGGCCGGCGCCTCCCGATCCCCGCCGCTGTCGCCGCCGCAGCCCGAGGCCAGTACGGTCACGGCCGCCGCGGCCATCCACCTCTTCACGCGTGATCTCCCGCCAGTGCCCGGAGAATGTGGTTCGCGCCCGGACGCGGTCCCGGGACGTGTGACCGCTCGGCAGCCAGCCTCACGGACCCTCCGGGCCCCTGTCGAGGGGTGCCAGGAGGCATCTCAGTAACGATGCCAGCCTCTCCCGGTCACCGTCGGCCATCGGGGCCAGGAGGCTCTCCTCGTAGCTCACGAGCGAGGCCAGGGCCGCGTCGATGCGTTCGGTGCCCTGCTCGGTGAGCCGGACCAGCACGCCGCGCTTGTCGGCGGGGTCGGGGCGCCGCCGCACGAGTCCGGCCGCGGCCAGCCGGTCCACCCGGTTGGTCATCGTCCCCGAGGTCACCAGCGTGGCGCGCAGGAGCCGCCCGGGGCTCAGCTCGTACGGCGGTCCGGAGCGGCGCAGCTCGGCCAGCACGTCGAACTCCCAGGGCTCCAGGGAGTGCTCGGTGAAGACCGTGCGCCGGGCGCGGTCCAGGTGGCGTGCGAGCCGGGACACCCGGCTGAACACCTCCAGCGGCGTCACGTCCACATCCGGGCGTTCGGCGCGCCACGCCTCGATCAGCCCATCCACCTCATCACGCATGGGGACAGCTTATCTCTTGACATCAAGATAGTGGGGCGGGTATGCCGTGCACACCCGCCCCACGCGTCAACGGACGCCGGAAGTCAGCCGGACCCGCGCCTGCGGGGCCGCAGCCTGGGCCTGGGCTCCAGGCTCGACAGCCCGTTCCAGGCCAGGTTGACCAGGTGCGCCGCGACCACCTCGCGCTTGGGTCTGCGCACCTCCAGCCACCACTGGCCGGTGAGCGCCCACATGCCCACCAGGGCCTGGGAGTACATGGGCGCCAACGCCGGGTCGTAACCGTGCTCGGTGAACTCGTCCACCATGATGTGCTCGACCTGGCTGGCGATGTCGTTGATCAGACTGGCGAAACTCCCCGTGCCGGAGGCCACGTGCGAGTCCCGGGTCAGCACCCGGAACCCCACCGTGTTCTCCTCCACGTACCGCAGCAGGGCCAGGGCCGCGTTCTCGATCTTGCTCCGTGCACCGTCGGCGGTCAGGGCCTCGCCCATCATGCCCAGGAGGGTGCGCATCTCCCGGTCGACCACGACCGCGTAGATGCCCTCCTTGCCGCCGAAGTGCTCATAGACCACGGGTTTGGACACACCGGCCCGTGCGGCGATCTCCTCAACGGAGGTCGCGTCGAACCCGCGTTCGGCGAACAGCTCCCGGCCGATCTCCACAAGCTGTTGCCGACGCTCCTTGCCCGTCATGCGCTTGCGGCGCACACGGACTTTCTGATCACTGTCGGCTGCTCCCATGATGAGTAGTGATCCTAGGGGCTGACCCGCTTGGCGGCGAGTCGCTCGTTGTTGGGCCAGCGGACCTTGGTGGCCCAGCCGAGCTTCTCGAAGGCCCAGATCACCCGGGCCGAGATGTCGATCTGGCCCTTGAGGACGCCGTGGCGCGCGCAGGTGGGGTCGGCGTGGTGCAGGTTGTGCCAGGACTCGCCGAAGGACGGGATGGCCAGCCACCACACGTTGCGGGAGCGGTCGCGGACCTCGAAGTTCTCCTCGCCGATGGTGTGGCAGATGGAGTTGATCGACCAGGTGACGTGGTGCAGCAGGGCCACGCGGATCAGGCTCGCCCAGAAGAAGGCCGTGAACGCGCCCCACCAGGACATGGTCACCAGGCCGCCGATGAGGGCCGGAGCGCCCAGGGAGAAGATCACCAGCGGCAGGAACAGCTTGTCGACCAGGACGACGTCCTTGTCCTTGAGCAGGTCCGGGGCGAAGCGGCGCGGCGAGGTCTTCTTGTCGTCCAGGTACATCCACGCCATGTGCGCGTAGTACAGGCCCTTGGCCACCGACTTCCAGTCGTCGCCGAAGCGCCACGGCGAGTGCGGGTCGCCCTCGGCGTCGGCGTACTTGTGGTGGCGGCGGTGGTCGGCCACCCACTTGATGACGCTGCCCTCGATGGCCAGGGAGCCCGCGACGGCGAGCGCGATGCGCAGCGGGCGGTTGGCCTTGAAGGAGCCGTGCGTGAAGTGGCGGTGGAAGCCGACGGTGATGCCGAGGCCGCTGATCACGTAGAAGACCGTGGCGATGGCGATGTCGGTGAGGGTCAGGCCCCAGCCCCAGAAGAAGGGCACCGAGGCCAGCAGGGCGATCAGCGGCACGAACACGAAGGCGAAGACGGTGAAGCGCTCGGCCCTTCCGCGCAGTTCCGGCTCGTACTCGGGAATAGCCTCGCGTTTGGTCGCGGGATTCTTGGTCGGTAGCTCGGGAGCAGCGGTCATGATCATCCTCAATCCTCAGGCCGTCAGGCAAGGTCGTCGAGGTCAGGACGGCCTCCGACGGCACGGGTACACCCGTCGCGACTACCCAACCTATTCCTACGTAACCGTAACCTACGAACCCGTAGGTTTGGCAAGCCCGGTGCGGGAGGCGCTATCTTGGTTTGGCGTACGGATGGGACACGGTCCAACCCGACGCGTTCCCGGATGATGTAATCGGCAGCATGTGGGGTTTTGGTCCCCATCGTCCAGGTTCGAGCCCTGGTCCGGGAGCTTCTTCCTACCCGCTACCCGCTACCCGCGCGCGAGAGCGGTATCCATCCGCGCTGCGGCAGGCCGCTCCTTCCGAGCGGGCGGCGCCCGCCTCCGGGAACCCGTGCCCCTACCCGCGGGGGCGGTGTCCGAACCCGCGCGCGCGGGACGCGGTGCATCTCACACCCGCCCCCTCAGCCGCGTGCCCCACACGGATCGCGCAGGCGCGACGCGGCGCCGAATGCTTACCGCGACGTCACGCGCCCGTAGGCCCCAGGTGACGCGCATGTATCCTTCCCCTGTCGGCCGCTGGTCATCCGACGGCCGCCCGTGCGGCATGCGGGTCGCGCCGCCGAAAGGGTGAGCCGACACTTCAGTCACCAGCTATCACGAGGGGCCTCCTTCTGTGAGCGTGAACCGTCCGGCTGCCGTCATCGTCCTCGCGGCGGGCGAGGGCACCCGAATGAAGTCGAAGCTTCCCAAGGTCCTCCACGAGCTCAACGGGCGCAGCATGCTCGGCCACGTGCTCGCGGCGGCGCGGGAACTCGACCCCCAACACTCGGTCGTGGTCGTCGGCCATGCCCGCGACCAGGTCAGAGCGCACCTGGAGGAGATCGCCCCCGAGGCCGTCACCGCGGTCCAGGAGGAGCAGAACGGCACCGGGCACGCCGTCCGCATGGCGATCGAGGACCTGGCCGCCCGGGGCACCACCCTCCGCGGAACCGTGGTCCTCACCTGCGGTGACACCCCCCTGCTGCGCGGCTCCACCCTCGCCGAGCTCGTGGCCGCCCACGACAAGGAGGGCAACGCCGTCACGGTGCTCTCCGCGCGGGTGCCCGACCCCCACGGCTACGGCCGCATCGTGCGCGACCCCGACGGCGACTTCACCGCGATCGTCGAGCACGCCGACGCCACCCCCGAACAGCACGCGATCGACGAGATCAACTCGGGCATGTACGCCTTCGACGGCGCCCTGCTCTCCGAGGTCGTCCAGCGCCTGTCCACCGACAACGCCAAGGGCGAGGAGTACGTCACCGACGCGGTCGCGCTGCTGCGCGGCGACGGCCACCGCGTCGGCGCCTGGATCGCCGACGACTGGCACGAGGTCCAGGGCGTCAACAACCGCGTCCAGCTCTCCGAGGCCCGCCGCGTCCTCAACGACCGGCTCCTGACCGGGCACATGCTCGCCGGGGTCACCGTGGTCGATCCGGCCACCACCTGGGTGGACGCCCAGGTGACCATCGGCCGCGACGCCGTGCTCGAACCCGGCACCCGACTCCGGGGCGCCACCGTGGTCGGCGAGGACGCCGTGGTCGGCCCCCGCGCGGACCTGCGGGACACGGTCGTCGGCGAGGGCGCCACGGTGAGCGAGACCACCGCCGACCGGGCCGAGATCGGCCCCGGGGCGCACGTGGGCCCCTACACCTACCTGCGGCCGGGCACCCGCCTGGCCGACCGGACCAAGGCCGGTGCCTTCGTCGAGGTCAAGAACGCCAACGTCGGCACCGGGTCCAAGATCCCGCACCTGACCTACGTCGGGGACGCGGACATCGGCGTGGGCAGCAACATCGGCTGCTCCTCGGTGTTCGTCAACTACGACGGGGTCACCAAGTCCCGGAGCGTCATCGGCGACCACGTGCGGATCGGCAGCGACAACACCATCGTCGCCCCGGTCCGCGTGGGCGACGGCGCCTACTCCGGGGCGGGGACCGTGGTCCGGGACGACGTGCCGCCCGGCGCGCTGGCCGTCTCCGAGGGACACCGGCAGCGCAACGTGGAGGGCTGGACCCGGCGCAAGCGCCCGGGGACTCCCTCCGCCGAGGCGGCGGAGAAAGCCGACCGGCACAGAGCCGACGACAAGCAGTGACTGTGGGGGAGAAACACGTGACCGGGATGAAGGCCACCGGCCAGAAGAACCTGATGCTCTTCTCGGGGCGCACGCACCCGAGCCTGGCCGAGGAGGTCGCGAAGGAACTGGGGATCGACGTGGTCCCCACCCGGTTCGACACCTTCGCCAACGGTGAGATCTTCGTCCGCTACCTGGAGTCGGTGCGCGGCTCGGACGCCTTCGTGATCCAGTGCCACGCGGACCCGATCAACGAGGCCATCATGGAGCAGCTGATCATGGTGGACGCGCTCAAGCGGGCCTCGGCCAAGCGCATCACCGTGGTCACGCCGTTCTTCGGGTACGCCCGCCAGGACAAGAAGCACCGCGGCCGCGAGCCCATCTCGGCCCGCCTGATGACCGACCTGTTCCGCACCGCGGGCGCGGACCGCATGATGGCGGTGGACCTGCACACCGACCAGATCCAGGGCTTCTTCGACGGTCCGGTGGACCACCTGTTCGCCCTGCCGATCCTGGCCGACCACATCGCCAACCGGGTCGACCTCTCCGACATCACCGTGGTCTCCCCGGACGCGGGCCGCGTGCGCACCGCCGACCGCTGGGCCGACCGCCTGGGCGCCCCGCTGGCCATCATCCACAAGCGCCGCGACCCGGACGTGGCCAACCAGGTGCGGGTGCACGAGGTCGTCGGTGAGGTCAGGGGCCGCACCTGCGTGCTGGTCGACGACATGATCGACACCGGCGGCACCATCGTCAAGGCCTCCGAGGCGCTGTTCGAGCAGGGCGCGGCCAAGGTCGTGGTGGCCGCCACACACGGTGTGCTGTCCGGTCCGGCGGCCGAGCGCCTGCAGAGCTCCCGCATCTCCGAGGTGGTCATCACCAACTCGCTGCCCGTTCCCGGGGAGCGCTCCTTCGACAAGCTCACCCAGCTGTCGATCGCCCCGCTGGTGGCCCGCGCCATCAGCGAGGTCTTCACCGACGGTTCGGTGACGAGCCTCTTCGAGTAGGCCCGCCCGCGGGCGTCGTGGCCCGGGTCCGTGGAAGCGGATCCGGGCCGCACGCGCGTACCGGGACGTTCCGGACGTCCGTTCGGAGTGTCCGGAACCCCGCCGCGGGCACGGGACGTGTTCGGAGTCGTCGGCGGAAGCAGTAGACTTGGCCGAGTGTCCCCGTGCCCAGGCGGAGCCGAACACGGCTGCGCGTGGAAGCTCGGGCAGGGGTGCGCGACGAGCGTTCCCGGGTCGGGCGGGTCCGGTGGCGGCTCGCCGGGCACGCCTGGAACCAGGGCGGTCGCGTCCCCAACCCGTGGGGAGACCCCGCCGCATTCTCCGCCGAGGGCGGGAATCGTTCGTACTACTGGAGTCGTGTTCCCCGTGCTGCGGGGTTGAACCCGAGGAGTTTTGTCGTGTCCGAGGTACGTATCGCTGCCGAGCCCCGCACGGAATTCGGCAAGGGCGCCTCTCGTCGCGCCCGCCGCGCGGGTAAGGTGCCGGCCGTCCTCTACGGCCACGGCACCGAGCCCCGTCACCTGAACCTGCCGGGCCACGAGCTCATGCTCGCCCTGAAGACCCCCAACGTCCTGATCCGTCTGGAGGGTCTGGACAAGGACAACCTGGCCCTGCCCAAGAGCGTCCAGCGCGACGCCATCAAGGGCTTCCTGGAGCACGTCGACCTGCTGGTCGTCTCCAAGGGCGAGAAGGTCGAGGTCGAGATCCCGGTGCACCTGACCGGTGAGGTCAAGGCGCCCGGCGTGCTCACCCAGGAGCTCGTCACCGTGGCCGCCGAGACCGAGGCCACCCACATCCCCGAGAGCGTGGAGTTCGACGTCGAGGGCCTGGAGGTGGGCGACACCAAGACCGCCGCCGACCTCACCCTGCCCCCCGGCACCACCCTGGCCACCGACCCCGAGACCATCCTGCTGACCGTCTCCGCGCCGCGCGTGGCCGAGGAGGAGGCGACGGAGGAGGAGGTCCCGGCCGAGGGCCAGTCCACCGCCGAGAAGATCGAGGCCGAGTCCGCCTCCGAGTAGGACGGCGCGCGGTTCGCGCGCCCGAGACGACGCGCGGTCCCCGACGGGGCCGCGCGTTCGTCGTGCCGGGGGCGGCCTCGGTAGGGTCGTGCCCCATGGGGAACTGGTGGAGCCGACTGTTCGGCGGCGCGGGCGGGGCCGGCGCCGGGGGCGGGAAGAACGAGGACATGACCGAGACGGAGCGCTGGCTCGTCGTGGGACTGGGCAACCCCGGCCCCAAGTACGCCGGGAACAGGCACAACGCCGGTTTCATGGTGGTGGAGGCGCTCGCCGGGGGCGAGCGCTGGAAGGCGCACAAGGCGCACGCCGAGGTGGTGGAGACCCGTCTGGGCGGGGTCTCGGCGGTGCTGGCCAAGCCCCGCAGCTTCATGAACCTGTCGGGCGGCCCGGTGTCCGGGCTGGCCCGCTTCTACAAGGTGCCGGTGGAGCGGATCGTCGTGGTGCACGACGAGCTGGACATCGACTACGGCGCGCTCAAGCTCAAGAGGGGCGGCGGCTCGGGCGGGCACAACGGCCTCAAGTCGCTGACCGCGTCGCTCTCCAGCCCCGACTACGTCCGGGTGCGCTTCGGGGTGGGCCGTCCGCCGGGCCGGATGGATCCGGCCGCGTACGTGCTCAAGGACTTCTCCTCCACCGAGCGCGCCGAACTCGACCTCAACGTGGAGCGGGCCGCCGACGCGGTCCGTACGGTCCTCAGCGAGGGCCTGGGCCGCGCGCAGAACATCTTCCACACCGCCGCCTGAGCCGTCCGGCGGGCGGGGGCTCACAGCGGGGCGGGGGTCGCCCCGACACGGCCGGGCCCGCCGGCGGAACGACCGCCGACGGGCCTGGTGGGCGCGGCTACCTCCCCCAGCGGGCCTCCAGCAGGGTGGACCGCAGGGCGAAGTAGGCGGGCTTGGGCCGGAACCGCTCGTCCATGACGTTGGCCGAGCCCTCACCCTCGAAGAACACGGGCACCCACGAGTACTTGTCGGTGAAGCCCCAGATGGTGAAGGAGTCGCAGCCCTCCACGGCCAGGCACGCCGAGAGCGCCCGCTCGTAGTAGTCGGCCTGCTGCTCCAGCTGCTCGGCGGTCGGCCGCCCGCTCTCGGGCAGCCGCATGCGCACGTCCACCTCGGTCAGGGCGGTGCCCAGGCCCAGGTCGTCGAAGCGCTGGAGGTTCTGCTCCAGGCTGCCGGGGAAACCGTACTGCGTGCTCAGGTGCACCTGCGCGGAGAACCCGTGCACGGGCACCCCCTCGGCGAGCAGGTCCTGGATCAGGGCGTAGTAGGCGTCGCTCTTGGCGTTGACGTCCTCCACGCCGTAGTCGTTGAAGTACAGCTCCGCCGACGGGTCGGCCTCGTGGGCCCAGCGGAAGGCGTCGGCGATGATCTCCGGGCCCAGCTCGCGGAGCCAGATGTTGTCCTCGGTGCGCAGCTGGCCGGACTCGTCGAAGATCTCGTTGGCCACGTCCCACTGGTCGATCCGGCCGGCGTAGCGCCCGGCGACGGTCGTGATGTGGTCGTGCAGGATCTCGCGCAGCTCCCCCTTGGAGAAGTCGCCCTCCTCCAGCCACTCGGGGTTCTGGCTGTGCCAGAGCAGGGTGTGCCCGCGCACGTCCTGGCCGTTGCGCTCGGCGAACTCCACGATGGCGTCGGCCATGCCGAAGTTGTACTCGTCCCGCTCGGGGTGGATGTACTCCCACTTCATCTGGTTCTCGGGGGAGACCGAGCTGAACTGGGCGGCCAGGATCCTGCGGTACTTCCTGTCCGAGGTGAAGGGGTCGGGGTAGTCCTGCTCCTCGTGGTGGCCGCCGCCCGCCACGGCGGTGCCGATGACGAAGCCCTCGGGGGCGGCCCAGCGCAGCGTTCCGGGCTTGGCGGGCTTGGAGTGCTGCGGGGGCTTGTGCGCCGGTGCGGGCGCGGCCGCCGCCGGGGCGGCGAGTGCGGCCGACAGGGCCGCAGCGGTGAGCGCGGCGGTGATCAGGCGGACCGGTCTCATGGGGGGAGCTCCACTTCTCGCGTGGACGGAACTTCCGGAAAATTCCGCAACCTGTGGGCAACGGACACTAGGGTGTTGACGTGCGACGCGTCAAGGTCGGGCCGTTCTTCCGGTGCAGTCCCGCCCCCGTGCTCGTACTCTGGGGAAGTCCAAGGGAGGATCAGTGGCCGACAGCCCGTCACGAGACGTCACCATCTCCGCGATCGCCGCCGAGGCAGGCGTGTCCGCGCCGACGGTCTCGCGCGTGCTCAACGGGCGGGGCGACGTCGCACCCGCCACGCGCGAGCGCATCGAGACCCTCATCCGGGAGCACGGATACCGGCGCCGGGGCAGCCGCGCCCGGGAGCGGATCGGCCTGCTCGACCTGGTCTTCAACGACCTGGACAGCCCCTGGGCGGTCGAGATCATCCGCGGCGTGGAGGACGCCGCGCACGCGCAGGGCACCGGCATCGTGGTCTCGGCCATCCACCGCCGGGCCAGCTCGGCCCGCCAGTGGCTGGAGAACGTCCGCTCGCGGGCCAGCGACGGCGCGATCCTGGTGACCACCGACCTGGACCCCAGCCTGCGGGCGGAGCTGCGGGAGCTGCACCTGCCCGCCGTGGTCGTCGACCCGGTCGGCGTCCCCGACCTGGCCACGCCCACGATCGGCGCCACCAACTGGGCCGGGGGCCTGAGCGCCACCGAGCACCTGATCCACCTCGGCCACCGGCGCATCGCCTTCGTCGCGGGCCGCCCCGAGCTGTGGTGCAGCCGCGCCAGGCTCGACGGCTACCGGGCGGGCCTGGAGACCGCGGGTCTGGCGGTGGACGACGCGCTGGTGGTGCCCGGGGAGTTCGGCTACGAGTCCGGCTTCCGCGCCGGGGAGCGGTTGTTCGACCTGGAGGAGCCGCCCACGGCCGTGTTCGCGGCCAGCGACCAGATGGCCCTGGGCGTCTACGAGGCGCTGCGCAGGCGCGGGCTGCGGGTGCCCGGGGACGTCAGCGTGGTGGGCTTCGACGACCTGCCCGAGGCGAGCTGGTCCTCGCCCTCGCTGACCACGGTGCGACAGCCGCTGTCCGACATGGGCAGGCTCGCCGTGCGCACCGTGCAGCGCCTCGTGCGGCGCGAGACGATCGAGAGCCCCCGGGTGGAGCTGGCCACCGAACTCGTGGTGCGGGACAGCACCGCGCCGCCGCCCTGACCCGGGCCCGGGCGGCCGCGGCGCCGCGATCCCCACGGACCCCCGTTGACACCGCGGCGCAGAGCTCCTTAGGCTGCCTTGACTTTCCGGAAACTTCCGGACTCATCCCCGGTCCCAGGAGGCCCGTGTGACGACCCCCCGCGTACACTCCCGAAGCCCCGGCCGCCTGCTCACCGCCCTGTGCGCCCTCGGGCTCGCCCTCGGCGTCGCGGCCCCCGCGCACGCCGTCACCCAGGACGGCCGGAACCCGGCCCGGCCGTCCCTGTCCTCGCCCTCCTCCGCCACCCCCGACATCGTCGAGTCCACCCGGCGGGGCGGACGGTCCGTGGCCCTGACCTTCGACGACGGGCCCGACCCCCGCAACACCCCCCGCCTGCTGGCCGTGCTGCGCGAGCACCGGGCCAGGGCCGTCTTCTGCCTGTGGGGCGACCACGTGCGCCAGCACCCCGGCCTCGTCCGGCGGATCGCGGCCGAGGGGCACACCCTGTGCAACCACACCATGCACCACGACGACATGGGCGACTGGTCGCCGGAGGAGGTCCGGGCCGACCTGCTGGAGACCAACGCGGCGATCCGCGAGGCGGTCCCGCACGCCCGGATCCCCTACTTCCGCGCTCCCTACGGCTCCTGGGGCCAGACCCCCGGGGTCGCCGCCGACCTCGGGATGCAGCCGCTGGGCTGGAGCCTGGTCGTCGAGGACTGGGCGCCGCCCGGCACCGACGAACTCGTCCGGCGCCTGGAGGAGGGCGTCGCGCCCCGCTCGGTGGTGCTCCTGCACGACGGCGGGGGCGACCGCGGCCAGACGGTCGAGGCGGTGGCCCGGGTCGTCCCGGCCCTGAAGGCCGACGGCTGGCACTTCACCCTGCCTGCCCGGCGCGGCAGGTAGCTGCGGACCGAGGAGACGACATGATCCCCACACCCGCCATGCGTCGCCGCTCCGCGGTCACCGCCGGGGCGCTGGCCCTGCTCACCGCGGGAGCCGCTCCCGGTACCGCCGCCGCGGCCTCCCGGCCCCCGGCGGCCCACGCGCCCGGGACGCGCTGGGTCGGCACCTGGGCCTGCGTGCCGACCGCGACCCCGCCCACGGCGACGCCGGTACTCCGCGACCAGACCGTCCGCCAGGTGGTCCGCGTCAGCGTCGGCGGCGACCAGGTGCGCCTGCGCCTGACCAACGAGTTCGGCGAGACGCCGCTGCGCGTCGGCGAGGTCCGGGTGGCCCTGCGCGCGGGCTCCGCGGGCACCGACATCAACCCCGCCACCGACCGCCCGGTCACCTTCGGCGGGAACGCCTCGGTGACCGTCCCGGCTGGGGCGCCGCTGCTCAGCGATCCGGTGCCGCTGCGGCTGCCCGCCCGCTCCGACCTTGTCGTGAGCCTCCACCTGCCCGACGAGACCCCCGTGACCACGCTGCACGCCTTCGCCTACCAGGAGAACGCGGTGGCCGCGGGCAACGTCACCGCCGACAGGGGCGTCGAGGCCACCGAGGCCCCCACCCAGTGGTACTTCCTGTCGGGGGTCAGCGTGCGCGCCCGCAGCAGGGCGGCCGACGCGGTCGTGGCCCTGGGCGACTCCATCACCAACGGCGCCGAGACCGAGGTCAACGCCAACCACCGGTGGCCCGACCTGCTGGCCGAGCGCCTGGCGCACACGGGGGTGCTCAACCTGGGCGTGGCGGGCAACCGGCTGCTGCACGACCCCAACCCGCCTGAGGGGAGCGGCGCGGAGGACTTCGCCGCCTTCTTCGGCCAGGGAGCGCTGCGCCGCTTCGACCGCGACGTGCTGGCCCAGCCGGGCGCGGCGCACGTCGTCGTCCTGCTCGGGGTGAACGACCTGGGCCACCCCGGCACGGCGGCGCCCGCCTCCGAGGCCGTCACGGCCGAGGAGGTCATCGGCGCCCACCGCCAACTGGTCGCCCGCGCGCACGCCGCGGGGCTGCGGATCCACGGCGGGACCATCCTGCCCTTCAGGGGCGACACCCTGGGCTTCTTCTCGGAGGAGAACGAGGCCAAGCGGCGGACGGTCAACGAGTGGATCCGCACCGGCGGGGAGTACGACTCGGTGATCGACTTCGACGCGGCGCTGCGCGACCCGGAGGACCCCCTGCGCCTGCGGCCCGACTACGACAGCGGTGACGGCCTGCACCCCAACGACGACGGTATGGCGGCCATGGCCCGGGCGGTGCCCGCCCGGCTGTTCCGTCCCCGAGCCGGGGGCCGCGGATAGCGGTGGCCCACGGGGGCGGCCAGCGCGGCCCGCTCGGGGGGCGTCTGCTCCGGGCCGCTGGCGGGAGGGGGCTGTGGGACGAGGTTTCGGTCAGACGATTTATCCAACAATCCGTGTCCGTAACAGATCACTGTTTTTCGGGCAGGCCCGATCTCGGCAGAGACACATTTTTGTGGTGACCGGGTCTTCTTGACCCGCAAACGTCAACGCTGCGCGACTTTTCCACTACTTTTGGTTACTGTTCATGTTGTCAGTCCATCTCCGTGCCCGAAGCGCGCGCCCCGCTCACGCACTCAGAGTCTGAGTCCCACGGCGCTGGTGGCGAGAAAAACGAAGGTGAGGCTTGTAGAGCCGTGGTCTTGGGGGATACGTGGTCACAACCAGCCGAGTGAAGACCGTCCGTGAAGAAACGGCGCAGATCCCCGCGGTCTCCGCCGCCGCCAGCCGGGTCGTCGGCGGCACCCGTCACGGCGGCCCCGGGTTCGCGGTACCGAGGACCGGAGCCTGGGTCCGCCCCTACGTCGCCAGCCTGGTCTGCCTCGACCTGGCCGCCGCGCTCACCGCGACCCTCACCGGCGCGGCCGCGCGCTTCCACTCCGCGCTCGGTGCGGCCACCACCCTCCCCTACCTGTACCTCTGCCTCCTGCTGCCCCCGGTGTGGGCCCTGTTCGTCTACCTCGGCGGCGGCTACGCCCGCCGCTTCCTCGGCGTGGGGACCGAGGAGTACCGGCGCGTGGCCACCGCCGGACTCGTGCTGGGCGTGACGGTGGCCGTCGGCGCCTACGCCGTCGGGTTCGACCTGGCGCGCGGCTACGCCCTCGTGGCCCTGCCGCTGGTCCCGCTGCTCAGCCTCGGGCTGCGCTACGCGCGCCGCAAGGCCCTGCACCGGCGCCGCCGCTCCGGCCTGTGCATGAGCGACGTCGTGGTCGTCGGCTACCGCGTGGCCGCGCGCGACCTCATCCGCCGCTTCCGGGGCGAGGCCTACCACGGCATGCGCGTCGTGGGCGTGTGCCTGCCCCACGCGGAGGCCGCGCCGGAGGAGGGCCCCGACGAGGTGGAGGGCTGCCCCGTCCTGGGCGCCTTCGCCGACGCCGCCGACGCCGCCGCCCTCGTGGGCGCCGACACCGTCGCGGTCCTGGCCTGCCCGGAGATGGGCGGGGCCGAGCTGCGCCGGCTGGCCTGGCGGCTGGAGAAGAGCGGCACCGACCTCATCGTCGCCTCCGCGCTCATGGACGTGGCCGGGCCGCGCACCTCCATCCGCCCGGTGGCCGGACTGCCCCTGCTGCACGTGGAGCACCCCGAGCTGGCGGGCGCGCGCCGCGTTCTCAAGGGGGCCTTCGACCGCTGCGCCGCCGCACTGGCGCTGGTCGCGCTGTCCCCGTTGTTCCTGGTGCTCTGGGTCCTGATCCGTCTGGAGGGCGGCGGACCCGCCCTCTTCACCCAGACACGCGTGGGGCGGGGTGGGAGCGAGTTCACCGTCTACAAGTTTCGTACGATGGTGGTCGGGGCCGAGGCGTTGAAGACGATGCTCCAGCCCCGCAACGAGCACGACGGTGTGCTGTTCAAGATGCGTCGCGATCCCAGGGTGACCCCCGTGGGGGCATGGCTGCGCCGCTACTCGCTCGACGAGCTTCCCCAGCTCGTCAACGTGGTACGTGGGGAGATGTCGCTCGTCGGACCCCGGCCCCCGCTTCCGGAGGAGGTCGCCCGGTACGGCGACGACGTCCGCCGCAGGCTCGTGGTCAAGCCGGGTATGACGGGCCTGTGGCAGGTCAGCGGCCGTTCCGATCTCTCCTGGGAGGAATCGGTCCGTCTCGATCTGCGGTACGTGGAAAACTGGTCGCTGACGTTGGACATCCAGATCCTGTGGAAGACGTGGTCAGCGGTGATCCGTGGGGCGGGAGCATACTAGCCGGTGAAGAACATCCGAAACGATCATGAGGTGGCCCGCGACCTGGCGAACGAGGCGGGGCAGCTGCTGCTGCGCCTGCGCGCCCGGCACGGCTTCGACGAGCCCGACGTGCTGCGCACCCTGGGCGACCGCACCTCCCACGAGTTCCTGTTCTCCTCCCTGGGGCGGCTGCGGCCCAGCGACGCGGTGCTCTCGGAGGAGGGGGCCGACGATCCCTCGCGGCTGAAGGCGCGGCGGGTCTGGATCATCGACCCGCTCGACGGCACCCGGGAGTTCGCCGAGGCCGGGCGCACCGACTGGGCGGTGCACGTGGCCCTGTGGGAGAACGGCGACCTGGTCGCGGGCGCGGTCGCGCTGCCCGCGCAGGGCAGCACGCTCTCCACGGTCGACCCGCCCTGGCTGCCGGAGGAGCGCCCCTCGGGGCAGCGGCTGCGCATCACCGCGAGCCGGACCCGGCCGCCCGCCTTCGTCCAGCGCATGGCCACCCAGCTCGGCGCCGAGGTGGTTCCGATGGGCTCGGCGGGCGCCAAGATCTGCGCCGTGCTGCTCGGCATCGCCGACATCTACGTGCACGCGGGCGGGCAGTACGAGTGGGACAGCGCCGCCCCCGTGGCGGTGGCCCGGGCCGCTGGCCTGCACACCTCCCGGATCGACGGCGCCGACCTGCGTTACAACCAGGCCGACCCGCTCCTCCCGGATGTCCTTGTATGCCGACCGGAATTGTCGGGTATGTTGTTGGCAAGCATCCGCGACGGCGCGGACCTGGACAGCGCGGGTCCGCACACGGGGGGCTGACCGAACTCCCCCGCCGTCGGCCCTGTCGGTACTACGAAGGCGGGTTCATGGGTCAGGCGAGTCAACAGGCCCCCGGACGCTACCAGCTCTCCCAGCTGGACGTCCTGGAGGCCGAGGCGATCTTCATCATGCGCGAGGTGGCCGCGGAGTTCGAGCGGCCGGTGCTGCTCTTCTCCGGGGGCAAGGACTCCATCGTCATGCTCCGCCTCGCCGAGAAGGCGTTCTGGCCCGGTGCCATCCCGTTCCCGGTCATGCACGTGGACACCGGCCACAACTTCCCCGAGGTCATCGAGTTCCGCGACCGCCGCGTCGCCGAGGCGGGCGTCCGCCTGGTCGTGGCCTCGGTGCAGGAGCAGATCGACGCGGGCAAGGTCACCGAGCCGACCGGCCGCTGGGCCAGCCGCAACCGCCTGCAGACCGCCGCCCTGCTGGAGGCCATCGAGGAGCACGGGTTCGACGCGGCCTTCGGCGGTGCCCGCCGCGACGAGGAGAAGGCCCGCGCCAAGGAGCGGGTCTTCTCCTTCCGCGACGAGTTCGGCCAGTGGGACCCCAAGAACCAGCGCCCCGAGCTGTGGAGCGTGTTCAACACCCGCATCGAGCGGGGGGAGCACATCCGGGTCTTCCCGATCTCCAACTGGACCGAGCTGGACGTGTGGGCCTACATCAAGCGCGAGCGCCTGGAGCTGCCCTCCATCTACTTCGCCCACGAGCGCGAGGTCTTCGAGCGCGACGGCATCCTGCTCGCCAACTCGCCCATCATCAACCGGGACGAGACCGAGGTCCCCTTCACCGAGACCGTCCGCTACCGCACGGTGGGCGACCTGACCTGCACCGGAGCGGTCAAGTCCACGGCGGTGGAGATCGACGACATCATCACCGAGATCGCCGCGACCCGGGTCACCGAGCGCGGACAGACGCGGGCCGACGACCGCACGAGCGAGGCCGCCATGGAGGACCGCAAGCGCGAGGGCTACTTCTAGCCGCCGCCCCGCGGCCACCGCTCCCGCACCGCCCCGCGCCCGCGGGGCACCGGCGCCCCAGCCCGCGCACCCGCCCGAGGACCCACTCCACATTGGACCAGGTAAGCATGAGCAACGACATCCTGCGGTTCGCGACGGCGGGCTCCGTCGACGACGGCAAGAGCACTCTGATCGGCCGACTGCTGTTCGACTCCAAGTCGATCTTCGAGGACCAGCTCGACGCCGTGGAGCGCACCAGCGTCGCGCGCGGCGAGGAGCAGACCAACCTGGCGCTGCTCACCGACGGCCTGCGCGCCGAGCGCGAGCAGGGCATCACCATCGACGTGGCGTACCGCTACTTCGCCACGCCCAAGCGCACCTTCATCATCGCCGACACCCCCGGGCACATCCAGTACACCCGGAACATGGTCACCGGCGCCTCCACCTCTGACCTCGCGATCATCCTGGTGGACGCCCGCAAGGGCCTGCAGGAGCAGAGCCGGCGGCACGCCTTCCTCACCACCCTGCTCCAGGTGCCGCACCTGGTGCTGGCGGTCAACAAGATGGACCTGGTGGACTACTCCCAGGACCGCTTCGAGGAGATCAAGGCCGAGTTCACCGACTTCGCCGCCAAGCTCGACGCGCGCGACCTGACCTTCGTGCCGATCTCGGCCCTGCACGGCGACAACGTGGTGAGCCGCTCGGAGAACATGCCCTGGTACAGCGGGCCCTCCCTGCTGCACCACCTGGAGAACGTGCACATCGCCTCCGACCGCAACCTGATCGACGCGCGCTTCCCCGTGCAGTACGTGATCCGGCCGCACAAGTCGGCCGACCCCGAACTGCACGACTACCGCGGCTACGCGGGCCAGCTCGCGGGCGGCGTCCTCAAGCCGGGTGACGAGGTCGTCCACCTGCCCTCCGGGCTGGGCACGCGGATCGCCAAGGTCCTCACCGCGGACGGAGAGGTGGCCGAGGCCTACTCGCCGATGTCGGTCACCCTCCTGCTGGAGGACGAGATCGACATCTCCCGGGGCGACATGATCTGCCGTCCCCACAACACCCCGGCGGCCACCCAGGACCTGGAGGCGATGGTCTGCTGGATGACGGACGCGCGCAAGCTCACGCCGCGCTCCAAGCTCCTCATCAAGCACACCACCCGCACCGCCAAGGTCATGGTCAAGGACCTGCGGTACCGCCTGGACGTCAACACGCTCCACCGCGACGAGCAGGCCGACCACCTGGCGCTGAACGAGATAGGCCGGGTGCGCCTGCGCGCCACCCAGCCCCTGTTCGTGGACGAGTACGTCAAGAACCGCCAGACGGGCGGGTTCATCCTCATCGACGAGTCCACCAACGCCACGGTCGGCGCGGGGATGGTCGTCAAGACCGACTGACCGGCACACCCCGGCCGCGGCCGGGGAGCCGGCCCCCTCCGCGCCACCGGCGACGCCGCCGCGGGCGACGCCTGGTTCGTCGTCCTGGAGGACACGCTCGGCACGGCCTCGGCGACCCCGGCCTCGCTCGGCATCGCCGAGGACCGGGTCGACCACGTCTACGAGGAGGCCCTGCGCGGCTACTCGGCCGACCTCGGCGAGGCCGAGGCGCGCGAGCCGAGCACCAGGGACGGCGTCGCCCGCGTCGAGCGGGTCGGCACCGCCCGCACCGCGCTCGCCTGGGGCCTGGACCGCATCGACCGGGCGGGCCCGGCCTCGCCGACCCTGGACACGGCCGTCAACGGGCTGGCCGCCTCCGGCGTCTCGGGCATCCCCGCTCGTTCGCGGCGCCGGCCCCCTCTCCGCGTCCTCGCGGAACATGCCCTACGGATTGTGACGTTGCGGCTTTGCGTCATGACCGAAAGTAATAGCCTGGTCGTGTGGATGACGGTTATCGACTGGTGTTCGTCGGCGGCATGGGCCGCTCCGGCTCGACCCTGATCGAGCGGCTCCTCGGCGAGCTGCCCGGGTTCTGCTCCGTCGGCGAGACGGTGCACCTGTGGCGGCGCGGTCTGGTGGAGGACGAGCGGTGCGGCTGCGGCCAGCCCTTCTCCGACTGCGGCTTCTGGGCCGACGTGGGCAAGGAGGCCTTCGGCGGCTGGCACCGCCTGGACGCCGCGCAGGTCCTGCGGCTCAAGGACGGCGTCGACCGCACCCGCTTCCTCCCGGTGCTGCTCAACGGGGCGCGCGAGGGCCTGCTGGCCTCCCGGTGCGAGCGCTACACCGAGCTCTACCACCGCCTGTACTCGGCGGTGTCCCTGGTCAGCGGGGCGCACGTGATCGTCGACGCCAGCAAGCACGCCTCCCTGGCCGCGTGCCTGCGCTGGCGCTACGGTGCCCGGATGCGCCTGCTGCACGTGGTGCGCGACCCGCGCGCGGTGGCCCACTCCTGGGCCCGGCGGGTGGCCCGCCCGGACGCCTCCCCGCTCAGCAGCGAACCGGAGATGGCCCGCTACTCGGCGGGCCGGGCCGCGGTGCACTGGATGGCGCAGAACGCCTGCCTGGACGCCTTGGCCGAGCGCGGCACCCCGACCCTGCGGGTGCGCTACGAGGACTTCGTCGCCGACCCGGACGGGGAGTTCGCCCGCATCGCCGAGTTCGCCGGGTACACGGCCCTCCCCCCGGACGTGACGGGGGGAGGGCTGGAGCTGTCCCCGGGACACGCCGTCTCGGGGAACCCGATGCGGTTCACCGACGGGCCGGTCGGGGTGCGCGCCGACCACGGGTGGCACGAGGCGATGCCCCCCTGGCGCCGACGCCTGGTGGCCGCCGTGACCACGCCGTCCCGGAGGCGTTACGGCTACTGAAGGCCGCTCTTGTCCGTTATGCCAGGTCGTGCCTGTTCTCTGCCTTGTAAGTGACCTATGGTGTTCATGTGAACACTGAGAGTCATAACATGCGGGTCTAGGAGGCGTTTGCCGTGGACAGGGGACCGGTACGGGCAATGGCGACGACGGGGGCGATGGCCCTCGTCCTGACACTGGTCGGTGCGGGCGACGTGCCCGCCGCCTCGGCCGCGCCACGACGGGACGTGCCGATCTGGCCGGTCGAGACCGGGTGGCCCTTCCCCGACATCCCGGGCACCTCGGGTCCCAGCACTCCTTCCGGTCCCTCCGCTCCCGGCGGGGACGCGTGCGCGGTCTCGGAGATCCTCGAACCCTCGTGCGGCGTCTGGTGGGGGGCCAGCCCCTACCAGGACCGGGTCGAGCCGCTGGAACAGGCGGTCAACCGGCGCATGGACATCGTCTACACCTGGCGGGGCGTCGACCAGGCCGACATCCCCGGCCGGCGCGAACTCCGGATGGTCGCCGAGGGCCGGTTCGTGCACACCAACATCGAAGCCCGCCGGTTCACCCGCTCCGGCCGTCCGGACATCGCCTACCGGTCCATCATCAACGGTGAGTTCGACCACACCCTGCGCGCCCAGGCGCGCACCATCGCGGGGCTGGAGGTGCCCTACTTCGTCACCTTCGACCACGAGGCCGACGCCAACAAGCGCTACAACAGGCGCGGCACCCCCGAGGAGTTCGTGCGCGCCTGGCGGCACATCGTGGACCTGTACCGCGAGGAGGGCGCCGACAACGCCGTCTGGGTGTGGAACGTGACCGGCTGGGAGGGCAACCTCGACCGGCTGCCGGGCCTGTGGCCGGGCAACGACTACGTCGACTGGCTCAGCTGGGAGGCGTACAACATGACCAACTGCGACACCCAGCCCCACTGGAAGCACGTGGTCTCCTTCGAGGAGTCCCTGCGCCCGGCCTACGAGTGGGTGCAGAGCGAGGGGCCCAAGCACGGCATCGACCCGGACAAGCCCGTGATGATCGGCGAGATGGGCACCACCCACATCGGCGCCCGGGAGACCCGCGAGTGGTACACCGCGATCCCCGAGGTGCTGCGCCGCTACGAGCGCGTGCGCGCGGTCAAGGTGTGGGACAACAAGGTCTCCCCGAGCTGCGACTTCCGGATCCAGGCCGACCGGTACGCCCGCCAGGGCTTCACGGAGGCCGGACGCGACCCCTACGTCAACCTGCCCGACCACGTGCGCGACCTCATCGAGGACGCCCGGCGGCTCGGAACGCGGCGGTGAGGCTCACAGGCCCCGGCCGCGCAGGTGCAGCGCCCGCATGATCCATCCCGCGGGCACCCCGCACACCACCATCAGCGCCAGGTGGGCGCGGGCCTCGGCGGGGCGGTGGCGGACCGTGGCGGCGATCCACCGCAGGGCGGCGCCGCGGTTCCCGGCCGCCGCCTCGGCGAAGGCGATCTGCCCCGCCACCCGCGCGTAGCCCCGGGGTACCAGCGCGAACTCGGGATAGCGGTCCAGGAGCCAGCGCAGAGCGGTGGCGATGGTCCGCCAGCGGCCGGAGAAGTGCGAGCGGCGGTGCCAGAGCACGCGCACGCCCGGCTCGGGGATGTTGCGGATGGGGCCGCGCCGGGCCAGGCGCAGCAGGAGCTCGTAGTCCTCGGCGTAGCTGCCGGGGATCTCCTCGCTGACCGTCCCGCACCCGCCGATCATGGCGCGGCGCCGGATGAGGAACGTGGAGGGGTGGAGCTCGGTGAGCCGCGACCCCAGCAGGTCGCCGAAGGTGACGCTGGTGCGGTCCAGGGTGCGCACCGACTCGGCCCGGTCGTAGACCACCCGGATGCCGCAGCACACCATCTCGGTACCCGGCTCGTCGAGCATGACCCGCACCTGCGCCCGGAGCTTGCCGGCCAGCCAGGTGTCGTCGTCGTCGCAGAAGGCGACCAGGTCGGTGTCGGCCGCGAGCAGCCCGGTGTTGCGCGCCCCGGCCAGCCCGGGTGTCAGCGTGTTGGTCACCACCCGCACGGGGCGCCGCCCCTCCGCCCGCGCCAGCGAGGGGTCGGGCTGGTCGTTGTCGAAGACCACGATGGTGGTGATCCGGCCGGGGTAGTCCTGTTCGGCGATCGCGCGCAGGGTGCGGCGCAGCAGCTCGGGCCGGTCCCGGGTGGGGACCACCACGGTCACCTCGGGCCAGGCCGCGGGGGTCCGGTCGGCCTCGGGGGCCCGGTCCGGGCCGGCCGCCGGAGCGGCCGGGGAGACGGCGGCCCCCGCCGCCGCGGGCCGCTCGGCGAGGCTCCCCGTGGTCCCGGGACCCGCGAGCAGCTCGATGAGCTCCCCGGCGCGCAGCGCGGCCCGCTCGGCGCGGTCGTCGTCGCCCGGCGGCACCCGGAACTCCCCGGGCTCGGCGAGCGCCCGGTCCACCAGCGCGACCAGCTCCTGCGGGGTGGCGCAGGCGCGCACCCGGCCCGCCTCCTCCAGCCGCCGCACGAACAGGAGCTGGTGGTCGTCGACGTGCTCGCCCAGCTCGGGGTCGCGCGGGACCACGATCGGCAGGCGGCCCGCCGCGCGGGCCTGGACGATCGTGCCCGGACCCCCGTGCGTGATGACCACCCGCGCCCCCCGCATGCGACCGCCCAGCTCCTCGCCGGGCAGGAACGGGGTGCCCGCGGCCACGGAGGGCGGCGAGCTGTGCCCGTGCTGGACCAGGAAGCGCAGGCCGGGCCGGTGCCGGGCGCACTCGTCGACCCAGCGGACCAGCCGGTCGAAGGAGTGGTGGTCGGTGCCGAGGCTGACCACCACGTCGGGGTGGCCGCTGTCGTCGGGGCGCGGGGCGGGGCGGGTGATCTGTTCGGTCAAAGCAGCGGTCCTACCGTGATGGCGGTCGGCATGAAGGCGCGCTGTTCCTCCCACTGGGCGAGGAACAGCCGGGTGAAGGGACGGCACAGGCGGGCGGTGAGCGTGGGCGTGTCGATGCGGTCGTAGACCTCGATGTAGACGGTGGGGATCCGCAGCATCCAGGCCAGCACGAAGAACGGCAGGGCCACACCGGCCCCGGTGGTGACCACCACGCGGGGGCGCCAGCGGCGCAGGACGCCGACCGCCAGCCAGGTGTTGCGCACCAGGTTGCCCAGGTGGCGGGTGGTGGGATGGAAGGCCCACCGGACGCGCTCGCCGTCCAGGACGGACTCGGCGTCGGGGGTGCGGAAGGTCACCCAGACCCGCTCCTGGTCCCGCCACCAGGGGCGCAGGGAGCGCAGTTGGGCCAGGTGCCCTCCGCTGGAGGCCACCAGGAGGACCGGTCGAGAAGACATGACGTCATCCTTTCATAACTCTGTGTAGTCACGGTGGGATCGCCGCAGGCGTTCCGGAAAGTCCGCCCCCGGTTCCGCCGAAGCGATGCGGACGATCCCCCGCCCCCGCCTCCGCCCCCGGGCGCGGAACGCGGTGTGCGGCGGGTCTCAGCGGCGCGTGCTCAGAGCCAACGTGCGGCGCAGTGACCACACCGTTCCCAGGTGTCCCAGAGTGCCCGCGGCCACCGCCGCGGCCAGGGCCGCGATCCCGCCGCCGGACGCCGCGCCCACCGCCAGCGGGAGCGCGCCGAACCACACCAGGGTGCTGGCCGCGGCGACCGCCACCGGCCGGTGGAAGGGGTGCAGCGCCACGCTGGACCGCAGCTGCCACAGCGGCGACACCTTGCGCACCAGCATCGCGGCCACCAGGGCCAGGGCCGCCCCCGCCGCCCCGGCCACGGGCACCAGGGCCACGCACACCAGGACGTTGACCGCCAACGACAGCACGTTGTTCAGCAGGTTGAGCCGGGTGCGCCCGGTCATCGCCAGGACCACGTCGCCCATCCCGAGCGCGGCGGCCAGCAGCTGTCCGGAGCACACCACGACCAGCGCGGTCACCCCGGTCGCGTAGTCCGGACCGAACAGCCGCATCACCTCCGGGGCGAACACCAGCACCGACAGGTAAAGCGGCCACAGCAGGCACACCAGCCACGCCGCCCCCGCCTGGTACAGGGAGCGCACACCCTCGTGGTCGTCGGCCGCCAGCTGTTCGGCGAACCGGGGCTGCGCCGCGTACAGCACCGCCTGCGTGCCGAACTGGCCGACCACCATGATCCGGGTGGCCGCCGTGAACACCGCCGCGCCGGTCAGCCCGCCCAACAGCGCCACCAGCACCACGCCGCCCCGCTGCACGCCCATCTGGGCGACCCCGGCCGCCGCGCGGGGTAGCGCGAACGACCAGAACGTCCGGGCGTCCACCGGCCCCTCGGCCACCAGATCCCCCGGGGTCCCGGAAAACCCTTTGTTCTCCTTGATCTCGACGGCTACGGTTTCGGTCGCACTGACGACACCTGGCGACGCCCGCTCCGGGACCGTTCCCACCGGGGCGCCGCCCGGGGCCGCGGCACTCCGGGGAGCCCCGGCCGCCGTTCCCGGCGCGCGGGGTGGTGCGGGGCGTTCGGGCTCCGCGCCCGCCGGGCCCCCCTCGTTCCGCGCGGCCTCGGCGGCGGTCCTGCGCAGGACCCCGCCCAGCCAGCACCAGGCCAGCAGCGCGGCGGGCAGGTACGGCCCCGCCCACGCCAGGGCCAGCAGCCCCGCCGAGCCGGTGACCGCGACCGTTCCCACCAGCGCCACCTGCGCCAACGGTCGTCCCACCTTGTCCACCAGCACGGTTCCGGACATGTCGTGGTGGGCCCGGGTCGCGGCCAGCGCCGTCTCGGTCAGCACCGCGAACGGCAGGAACAGGGCCAGCAGCCGCAGGTAGACCTCCGCGTCCCCGCCGCCCAGCGCCCCTCCCAGCGGACCGGCGAGGACCAGCAGCAGCACCGCCGCCGCGCACGCCGCCAGCACCGCCGGGCCCGAGGCCAGCCGCAGCAGCCGGGGCACGCCCCCCCGCCCGCCCAGCACGCGCATCCGGGCGATGAAGTACACCAGCCCGTCCGGGGCGCCCAGGTTGGCCACCGCCGCCGCGAGGAGGAACACCGACGTCGCCGCGAACAGCAGTCCCGCCGTCTCCTGGGAGAAGGCCCGGGTGACCGCCACGATCAGCGCGAGGTTCAGCGCGGCGCCGACCGCCGCGCCCGCCATGTTGACCGCGCCGCCGCGCAGCACCCGGCGCAGCCCCGACCCCTCCGCCACCGCGCTCACGCCCGCCACGAGGGCGTGCGCCCCCACCAGGCGGCGAGGAGGCGGTCGCTGTCGGCGAACACGGCGGTCAGCTCCGCGCGCAACCCCTCCGGCATCCGCGACCGGGCGCGCGCGTTGTGCCGCCCGGGCGCGTTCCCCGGCCCCGGCGGCAGCCCGAGGAACCGCTCGATCCCGGCCAGCGCCTCGGCGGTGCCGTCGAACAGGTCGGCGTGGTCCACCACGTGCAGGCGGTCGCGCCCCAGGTGCTTCTCCAACCGCACCAGCTGGTCCACGTAGCGGCCGCGCGCCACGTACCCGTGGTGCTGGTGGGAATGGGAGCGGTACCCGGGGTCGGCCAGGATCCGCTCCTCCTCACCGGCCAGCCGCCGCGGCTCCAACTCCAGGGCCCGCGCGAAGTCCTCGGTCTCGAATCCCCGCGCGCGCTCGTGCGCGTGCGCGGAGTAGGCCCGCTCCACCGGGTCGCGCAGGACCACCACCACCCGCACGTCCGGCAGGTCGCGGGCGATCCGCTCGGCGGCCAGGGGGTGGAACAGGTAGTACGGGCTGGACTCGACCACCCGTGTCCGGGGGCGCCCCCCGCGCGCCCGCAGTGCCGCGCGGGTCGGGAAGTGCGCCCGGTACCAGTCCAGGCCGCGGTCGTAGTCGGTGTCGAAGAAGTGCACCCCCTTGCGCAGTGTGGGGCCGGTGACCGCCGGGTGCCGGCACAGCGCCTTGAACAGCGACGTCGTGCCCGCGCGCTGCGCCCCGCAGATGAGGATGTCGGGCAGCGCCCGGGCCCCGCTGGTGGCCCGGCCCAGGCCGTCCGCCAGGGGCAGCAGGGCCCGCCGCGTGGGGACGGACAGGCGGGAGAACAGGGCGGAACGGGTGGGCATGGCGTGGTCCTCGTCTCGCGGGTGCGGTCGGTCCGGCCCCCGGGCGCGGCGGCCGGTGTCGGCGGTTCTCCCGGCGCGGTCCGCCGGTCCCCGCCCGGGGCCGGTCAGGCCCCGAGGGCGGCCTCGTGGGCCGCCCTGTCCTGGAGCCCCTCCAGGGCGGGCAACAGCCAGTCGTCCACGGCGGCCAGGTGGCCGCCGCTCTCGTCCTGGCGGTCGTGCAGGTACCGGGTGGCCAGGTCGATCAGGTACAGGGCCATCACCGTGGACACCGTGTGCGGCCGCACGCCGGTCTCGGCCACGAGCGGGTCGCACAGCAGCCGCGAACCGCTCTCCAGCCACCGGTGCACGCCGGGGTGGACCCCGTCCTGCACGCACTCGTTGAGGTCGTAGTGCAGCGCGTCGAAGCCCGCGGGGGCGTCCAGCGCCAGCCGCTCCCAGTCCCACACGAACGCGCGCCGCGCGGTGCTGGCGATGTTCCAGCGGGTCAGGTCGCCGTGCCAGGCCCCGAAGGGCACGTACACGTCCGGCAGGCGGCGCAGCGCCGCGCGCAGCGGTCCCACCTCCGGGCGCGTGCCCAGCCGCACGATCCGCTCCTCCAGCGACCGCCGGTAGGGGCTCTCGGAGAGTCTGCGCCGCCGCACCCGGGCCAGGCCGACGATCTGCGTCACGCAGCGCAGCAGCTGGCGGCGGGTGGGGCGGTCGGTCTGGTCGCCGACCGGCAGGGCCTCCTGCACCAGCAGGGGGTGCCCGTTCCACTCGCCCGAGTGCAGCAGCCGGGGGACGGTCACGTCCCGCAGGCGCGCCTCGGCCAGGTGGCGCAGGGCCCGCGTCTCCGAGCGCACCAGGCGCGCGGTCAGGTCGTTGACGGCCACCTTGGCGTAGCCGATCGTCCGCCCGCCGGGGGTGAGCAGCAGGAGCACCGGTTTGCGGTTGGCCCGGGGCGGGCCCACGTGGATGGCGATGGCCAGGTCGCGGTCCAGCGCCGACGTGAGCGCGTGCTCGATTCCGGGCCCCGCCCCCACGTACAGCCGGTCGCGCAGCAGCAGGGGGGCCAGGCCGCTGGCGAACGCGCCGGTCAGCAGCAGGGTGCGGGCCCTCTCCCGGAGCGAGTGCCCCTGGGCGAAGGAGGTGATGCCCCGGATGGCCGCCGCCCGGTCGTGCGCGGGCAGGATCACCCGGGGGTTGCGGGCGCTCGGCACCGGCAGGTACTGCTTTCCCCGGTCGCGGCGGGCCGTGCGCCGCATGCCCCGGTCGCCCGGCCCGAGCAGGCCGCCGCACGGCCACAGGACCGCGGCCAGGTCCGTCAGGTAGGTCGTCTCGCCGTTCACCGGGGCCCCCCGCGGGTGCGCGCGGCCCCGCGCCGCCGCAGCACCGGTTCCTCGTCCCGCCAGAGCAGGGCGGCGGCGATCATGGTGACGGCCAGCGGGGACATCAGCGCGACGTAGAAGAACATGTACCAGAACAGCAGCAGCACGGTCAGCAGCGCGCCCTGCCCCACCAGGGAGCGCGCCGACCGGTAGCGCCACACGAGCCCGGCGAAGAAGGCGAGCATGAACGCGGTGCCCAGCCACCCGCTGGCGATCAGGGTCATCCACAGCTGGCCCGCGTTGCCGATGACGTGCTGGCCGCAGCCGGGGCACTCCGGGGTGGGGCCGACCGCGACCGACTCCGAGCTGCCCCGGCTCTCCCGGGTGGTGCCCCAGCCCGTGACCGGTGAAAGCTCGGCGGCCCGCACCGAGGCCGCGTTGGTCGCGGCCCGCCCGTCGTCGCTGTGCGGGGCCTCGGCCCGGGCCCGCACCACGTCGGCCAGCGGGGACGCGGCCAGCACCAGTACCGCGGCCAGCACCGCGACGGCGCAGGAGGCCAC
This sequence comes from Nocardiopsis sp. FR4, assembly GCF_009830945.1. Classification (GTDB taxonomy): domain Bacteria; phylum Actinomycetota; class Actinomycetes; order Streptosporangiales; family Streptosporangiaceae; genus Nocardiopsis. The sequence continues at coordinate 83,324 of NZ_VWVV01000025.1, forward strand.
CAGGACCACCCGGCCCCGGCGCAGCCCCGCCACGGCGGCGTAGACCAGGGACAGCGCCAGTCCCGCCCACAGGGCCCGGTTCAGCGAGTGGACGACGGGGACCACCGACAGCGCGGCGGCGGCCAGCGCCCCCCAGCGCACCCAGCCGGACCCCTGGGCCACCCAGGCCACCACCAGCCACACCAACAGCAGGGAGAGCATGTAGCCCCAGGTGTTGGTGTACTCCCAGGGGGCCTTGGGGCGGGCCGACTCGTACCCGAAGATGTCCATGATCTGTGAGGACGCCGGATGCACGAGGGCCTGCACGTAGGCGTCGGAGGCCAGCGGCCCGGGCAGCAGGTACTCCAACGGCGCCGTGAACTCGAACCGGGGCGCGAACACGCCCAGGTAGCCTCCGGCGACCGTGGCCAGGCACAGCAGGGCCAGCGCGCGCACCACCACGCGGGTGGGCAGCTCCCGCTCGGAGAGGTTGCCGACGTAGAGCAGCAGGACGGTCAGGACCAGGTAGTTGGCGGTCCGCAGCAGGGCGCCGCCGTACCCGCCGCTGTCGGGCACCGTGCCCGGAACCTCCAGCGGGACCAGCGACAACCCCAGGACCGCCCACACCAGGAACAGCGCCCACAGCCAGAACCCCGGCGGCACCCGGAGCCCCCCGGCCCGGTGGCGCCGCACCAGCTCGGCCGCCATGGGCACCGCGAACAGCCAGTAGGCGAACTGGCCCATGCCCAGGGCCCACCACAGCGGATACCCGGCCAGCAGCCACACCAGCGGCCGGCCGGTGGCGGGGGAGCGGTCCGCCACCGGCGGCCGCCCGGCCGTCCAGGGGATCGTGGCGGCCGTCCAGGGGTGCGCGGTCCGGGCGCCGGGCCCGGGCACGCCCCAGGCCATCAGTTCCGTGCCCCGGAGGCGGTCTCCGCGGGCACGGAGGCCTCCCCGTCGGAACCCCCGCCGTCCGCGGCGGCCTCCGGGGCCCGCGCGTCCTCCCCGCCCGGAAGGGCCTCCGGAGCCGCCGCGCCCATGGCGCCGGGGCTGTCGGTGTCAGCGGTGTCGGCGCCTTCCGCGCCCTCCTCCGCCGGGGAGCCGGTGCCGTCCGCCGCGATCGCGGCGGACCCGCCGTCCTCCCCCTCGCGGAGGGCGGAGCCCGAGCCGTCGGTGCCCCCGTCACCGGGAGCGGCCCCGTCCACCACGGCCGCATCGGCGTCCTCGTCGTGCGGGGCGGCCTTCGCGGTGTCCTCCCGGGACTCCCCGACCTCCGTGACACCCGCGGCCGCACCGGTCCCCTCCGGCTCCGCGGCCTCCGACGCCGCCGGGGCGCCCGCCGCGCCCGCCGGTCCGTACCCGCGGTTCGTCCCGGACCCCTCGGCGGTCGGCACCGGCGCGGGGGCGGCCAGCGGCTGGCACGGCAGCACGGCCGTGCCCGGTGCGGGGACGCCGAACCGTTCGGCCAGGGTGAGCAGCGCGGCCAGGTCGGTCCGGCGGGTCAGACCCAGCTCCACCACCGGCAGCAGCACGTCCGACGAAGCGGCCAGGGCGTGCACGTCGGCGCGCTCGCCCACGGAGGCGGCGGCCAGCACCACGTACTCGGCCCGCGCGCGCAGCAGCCGGACCAGCTCCGGCATGGCGGTGCCCTGCACCGGCGCGTTCATGCCCGGGGACCCGTAGCGCAGCACCCGCAGGCGGGGCACCGCGTCGGGCCGCACCTCCAGGTCCGCGGGGTCCTCTCCGTCGAGCAGCGCCTCGGCCAGGCCCGGGCCCTCCGGCAGGCCCAGCAGCTCGCCCACGGTGTCGGTGCGCGGGTCCGCGCACACGAGCAGCGTCTCCGAACCCGTCCGGGCCAGGGCCGCGGCCAGGTTCACGGCCGCCGCCGAGCCCGCGCGGCCCGGCGTGGTGGGGGCGACCAGCAGCACGTGCCCGGCCGCCGCCCCCTCACCGAGGGCCTCCGCCAGGGGGTCGGGCGCGGCGGGCCGGTCCGCGGGCGCTCCGGTCAGGCGGGCGCGCACCAGGTGTGTGAACTCGTTGACCCGCTGCCCCGCGCGGTCGTCCTCGTCCAGCAGCCCGGGACGGCGACCGCCCCGGCGCTTCCGCTCGGACAGGTCGAGCAGCACCGGCAGGCCCGAGACCCGGGCGGTGTCCTCGGTGTCGTGCAGGCGCGGGTCGAGCCGGTCGCGGGACACGGCGGCCAGCAGGCCCGCCAGCAGCCCGAGCGCGGCGCCGCCGACCAGCCACAGGGCGGGCACCGGTCCGCTGGGATCCTCGGGCAGGTCGGCCGGGGTGATCACCCGGCCGGGCCGGACCGTCTCCCGCAGCGCGCTGAGCGGGCTGATCCCGTTGCCCAGCTCGGTGATCTCCTGGCGCAGCGCGTCCACCCGCGCGCTCGTGCCGGGGGAGAAGGGGTCCTCGGCGGCGGACTCGGCCAGGGCCTCGTAGAGGTTCTCCTGCTCGGCGCGCAGCGCCTCCAGACGGCTGGCGGCCAGATCGTCCACCTGGGCCCGGCGCAGTTCGAGGTAGGCCTCGGCGTACCCCCGGGCGCCCGCCCGGGCCGCCTCCGGGGTGGGCGCGGAGAAGGCGATCTCCAGCACGTTGCTGTTGGGCGGGACGCTCACCTCCACGCGCTCGCGCAGCTCCTCGGTCGCGGGCGCGCGGCCCCCCTCCGCCAGTGCCCCGGCCACGACGGAGGAGACCTCGTCCGAGACCAGGATCTGGGCCTCGGTGTCCAGGTTGACGTCCCCGGTCAGCCGTCCGGAGCGCTCGCCGGTGAACTCGCCCAGGCCGGTGGGCTGGACCTGGACGGCGGTGACGGAGGTGTAGGAGGCGGGCAGGGCGAGTACCGCGGCGCCGCCCAGGACCAGTCCGCCCAGGACACCGGCGCCGACCAGCCGCCAGCGTCGGCGCAGCAGCGCCGTGTACTCCCTGAGTGCCGGACCGGCCGGGGCGGGGGTGTCGGTGTCCATCGGTTCCTCTCCGCACAGACAGAGATAGCACTTTTAGTAATTGATTGCATACTAAGTGTAGTGCCTTGGGGTGTCCGATGCGGGAAACCGCCGACTCCCGGCAGGGGCGGAACGCCGAGGGGGCGGCGGGGCGCCCCCGCCGCCCCCTCGGAGCCGTCAGCGCCGCGCGGGCCTCAGCCCGAGGTCGCCGTGATCGGCAGGCCGGTGGAGGAGGTCCACTCCTCGTCGCACACCTTCTGGCTGGACACCGTGTGCGCCCGGGCGGAGCAGTCGCGGTACCGCGTCAGCTCCTCCCGGTAGACCACGGCCACCGAGGCCAGCGCCACCGACACCACGATGCCCAGCACGCCCACGACCACGCTCAGCAGCGCGCCCGGCGCCTCGGTCCGGTTCTCCCGCGCGGTCCGGCGGGCGCGGAAGCCCTGCACGACGCCGAACACGGACAGCACGACCCCGTACGGGGGCAGCAGCAGACCCGCCGCGCCGAAGAACAGGCCCCACAGGCCGCCCCGTTCGACTCTGGACGGCCGCCCGTCGGTCCGCGGCTCCGGGCTGTTGTCGGTCAAGGTTCACTCCTTCGGGGGCGCCCGCCGGGGCGCCGAGGTCCGCTTCCGCCTGCGCGGAGGCTACCCGGCCGTCGTGGCGGGGATGGTCCGGGGGCCGTCGAGACGCCCGTCACACGCCGTCCCAACGCGCACTCCCCGTGGGTAGACGCTACCTGGCCCGATAGGGTGGGGGCGCGGGCGGGCTCCGCGGGGCCCGCCAGCCCGTTCGTCACCCGTGCCGGCCCCCGAGGCGCACGCCCCCGGGGCGCGCGACCTCCCCCGGGAGCGGTACCGCGGGGGACGAGCGGGTCGCTCTCAGCGACGCCCGCGGTACGTCCCGGCACGAGCCCGGTGCGCATACCGGGTGTACGCGAAGAACCGGATGCTGCGCCGTCCCCCGGCGCCCCCGGACGCGGGAGAGGGATCCCGCACCGTTCTCTACACAATGGGAGAAGCATTGTCCGCGCGAGTGGTGGTCCTCATATCGGGCACGGGCAGCAACATGGCCGCCCTGCTGGAGGCGTCCAGGGACCCCGGGTACGGGGCCAGCGTCGTCGCCGTCGGGGCCGACCGCGAGGGGACCGGCGGTATCGCACTGGCCGAGCGGGCCGGGGTGCCCACGTTCGTCGTTCCCTTCCGCTCCTTCGCCGACCGCTCGCGGTGGAACGCCGCCATGGCCGAGCGCATCCGCGAGCACCACCCCGACCTGGTGGTCTCCGCCGGCTTCATGCGCATCCTGGGCCCCGCGGTGATCGGCAGCCACCCGGCGGTCAACATCCACCCCGCGCTGCTGCCCTCCTTCCCCGGCGCGCACGCCGTCCGTGACGCGCTCGCCCACGGTGTCCGCATCACCGGCACCACCATCCACTTCCTCGACGAGGGCGTCGACTCCGGGCCGATCATCGACCAGGTGGCCGTCCCCGTCGAGGACGACGATGACGAGTCCAGCCTCCACGAGCGCATCAAGGCCGTGGAGCGGAGGATGCTGGTCGACACGGTCGGCAGGCTCGCCCGCGAGGGCTGGACCATCGACGGCAGGCACGTGCGGTTCGGCCGCACCGAGCACAGCGTCGCCGACGCGACCGAAACGAAGGAGAACCGGTGACCCAGCAGGCCATCAGGCGTGCGTTGATCAGCGTCTACGACAAGACCGGTCTGGAGGAGCTGGGCATCGGCCTGGCCGAGGCCGGGGTGGAGATCGTCTCCACCGGCTCCACCGCCGCGCGGCTGCGCGAGGCCGACATCCCCGTCACCCCCGTCGAGGACGTCACCGGCTTCCCCGAGATCATGGAGGGCCGGGTCAAGACCCTGCACCCCTCCGTGCACGCCGGGCTCCTCGCCGACCAGCGCAACCCCGAGCACATGGCCCGGATCCAGGAACTGGGCATCGCCCCCTTCGACCTGGTCGTGGTCAACCTCTACCCCTTCCGGGACACGGTCGCCTCCGGCGCCTCCGAGGCCGACTGCATCGAGAAGATCGACATCGGCGGCCCCGCCATGGTGCGCGCCTCGGCCAAGAACCACGGCAGCGTGGCGATCGTGGTCGACCCGGCCGCCTACGACGCCACCCTGGAGGCCGTCCGCGACGGCGGGTTCACCCTGGAGCAGCGCAAGCGCCTGGCCGGGCTGGCCTTCCAGCACACCGCCGCCTACGACGCGGCCGTCGCGGGCTGGTTCTCCGGGACCTACGCCCCCGACGAGCAGGCCGCCGAGACGGGCTGGCCCGACTTCCTCGGGGTGGCCCACAACCGCCGGGACGTGCTCCGCTACGGCGAGAACCCGCACCAGAAGGCGGCGCTGTACACTCCCGCGGGCGCCCCCGCCACCGGCCTGGCCGGAGCCGAGCAGCTGCACGGCAAGGCCATGTCCTACAACAACTACGTGGACGCCGACGCCGCCCTGCGCGCCGCCCACGACTTCGACGAGCCGTGCGTGGCCATCATCAAGCACGCCAACCCCTGCGGGATCGCCGTCGGCGCCGACAACGCCGAGGCCCACCGCAAGGCGCACGCCTGCGACCCGGTGTCGGCCTTCGGCGGGGTCATCGCCACCAACCGCCCCGTGGGCGCCGGGCTGGCCGGGCAGATCGCGGAGATCTTCACCGAGGTCGTCGTGGCCCCGGCCTTCGACCCCGACGCCGTGGAGGTCCTCACCCGCAAGAAGAACATCCGCCTGCTCGTGGCCCGGGGCCCCGAAGCCGGGGCGCGCACGGAGGAGCGCCAGATCAGCGGCGGCCTCCTGGTGCAGTCCCGCGACGCCATCGACGCCCCCGGCGACGACCCCGCCTCCTGGACCCTGGCCACCGGGGAACCCGCCGACGAGGCCGTCCTCGCCGACCTCGCCTTCGCCTGGCGGGCCGTGCGCGCGGTCAAGTCCAACGCCATCCTGCTGGCCGCCGACGGCGCCACCGTGGGCGTGGGCATGGGCCAGGTCAACCGGGTCGACTCCGCGCGCCTGGCGGTCAGCCGCGCGGGCGAGCGGGTGGGCGGCTCCGTGGCCGCCAGCGACGCCTTCTTCCCCTTCGCCGACGGACTCCAGATCCTCACCGAAGCCGGGGTCCGCGCCGTCGTGCAGCCGGGCGGCTCCGTGCGCGACGAGGAGGTCGTCGCCGCGGCCAAGGCCGCGGGCGTGACCATGTACCTCACCGGCACCCGGCACTTCTTCCACTGAGCGAGGAGCAACAGATGAGCGCGATCGTTCTGGACGGCAAGGCCGTCGCCACGTCCATCCGCGAGGAGCTCACCTCCCGGGTGGCGCGGCTGCGCGAGCAGGGGATCACCCCGGGCCTGGGCACGGTCCTGGTCGGCGACGACCCGGGCAGCCACTCCTACGTGCGCGGCAAGCACCGCGACTGCGCGCAGGTGGGCATCGCGAGCATCCGCCGCGACCTGCCCGCCGACGCCACGCAGGAGGACGTGGAGCGGGCCGTGCGCGAGCTCAACGAGGACCCCGCCTGCACCGGCTACATCGTGCAGCTGCCGCTGCCCCGGGGGCTGGACGAGAACCGGGTGCTCGGCCTGATCGACCCGGCCAAGGACGCCGACGGCCTCCAGCCCTCCAACCTGGGCAGGCTCGTGCTGATGCAGGAGGCCCCGCTGCCGTGCACCCCGCGCGGCATCGTGGAGCTGCTCACCCGCTACGACGTGCCCCTCAAGGGCGCCGAGGTGGTCGTGGTCGGGCGCGGCGTGACGGTGGGCCGCCCCCTGGGCCTGCTGCTGACCCGCCGGTCGGAGAACGCCACCGTCACCCTGTGCCACACCGGCACCCGTGACCTCGCCGAGCACACCCGCCGTGCCGACATCATCGTCGCCGGCGCCGGTGTGCCGGGGCTGATCACCAAGGAGATGGTCAGGCCGGGCGCCGCCGTGCTGGACGTGGGCGTCTCGCGCACCGAGTCCGGCCTGGTCGGCGACGTCGTACCGGACGTGGCCGAGGTGGCCGGGTACCTGTCCCCCAACCCCGGGGGCGTGGGCCCGATGACCCGGGCGATGCTGCTGGTCAACGTGGTCGAGGCCGCCGAGCGCCAGGCCGCCGCCAGCTAGGCCCGCGGCGGCGGACCGGCCCCCGGGGCGGGACCGCCGACGGCCGCACACGGCGGAAGACCGTGTGCGGCCGTCGCACCGCGGCCCTTTCCGGCGGGCGCGGTGCAGGCGCCCCCGGGCGGTGACGCGGGTGCACCCCACGACCTCGGCGGCCTGGCGGCTGTCGAGTCCCTCCCAGGTCACGAGCATCACGAGTTCGTGTTCGATCTCGGTCAGCCGTGCCAGGGCCGCCAGGGCCCCGGTGCGCTCGATCACCCGGTCGGCGTCGTCGGGATGCGCCCGGGCAAGCCCGGGCTCCTGTCTCAGCGAGTCCGCGACCAGGTCCTGGCGCCGCGCCCCGCGCAGGCGTACAGCCAGGGCAGCTCCCGCCCCGGTTCCAGGTGCCCCCTCTTCCTCCGCCAGGCCACGACGAAGGCCTCCGAGGCCACGTCGTCGGCGTGGTCGGGGCCGACCCTGCGTCGCGCGTACCGGTAGACGCTGTCGTAGTGCTCCTCGAACAGGGCGTTGAAGGCGCGCTGATCGGAGTGGTCCCCGGCCGTGCCGCGCCTCATAGGCGTACCTCCCGTCCCCTCACCTACCTATGTCGGCGCGGGAGGCGTGTGTGAGGTCGGGGCACGAGAACATGCCCGGCAACCGCCGTCCGGGCGCCGGTGCGCGCTCCGGTTCCGCGGCGGAACCGCGCGTCGGGCGGGGGAGGCCGACGGCGGGCGCGGAGGGGGTCCCTCCCGGGTGCGGCGTGGCGTTCCCACGTCACCGGGACGACGCGGTGGGGGTTTCGCGGCCACCGTCCCCGGGCACTCTCAGTAACTGAAAGTAGTAAATAACTACTGAAAGTGATGAGTCTGCCATGAAGAGCACCAGCCGGATCCTGGCCGTCCTGGCCCTGTCGCTGGTGGGGTCGCTGGCCGCCGCCAGCCCCGCCGCCGCTTCCGTCAACGACTTCTTCCAGACGCTGCCCGTATTCAGCGAACTCGATCTGCTCAGCCTCCTGAAGTGAGGCGGCGGCGAAGGCCCGCACCCTCCCTCACCGGGAGCGTGCGGGCCTTCGCCGCGTCCGGGGCCGGGCCGCGGGCGGGGGCCGGGTGCGGCTTCCGCCGGCTGACGGCGGTCCACCCGCGCACGCGGGGGCACCGCAGCTCAGCTGGCCTTGCGGCTCGAACCGTTCATCGGCATCGGCCGGACCAGGCCCAGCGCCACGACCTCGTTGGCCAGCCGGGTCCGGCGGTTCTGCCCCTCGGGAATGCGGAACTTCTGGTAGAGCCGCAGCAGGTGCTGTTTGACCGCCGCCTCGGTGACCACCAGCGCCTCGGCGATGTCGCGGGCGGTGGCCGGGGCGACGAAGGCCTCCTCCGACAGCGCGGGCTGGCACAGGGCGGTGAGCACGTCCAGTTCTCTGCGGGTGAGCTCGGGGGCGGCGCCGCGGCGCAGCTCGACGTCGGGGCTGATCTGCTCCTGGGGCAGGCCGCCGATCCGGCACCGGGCGGTGCCGAAGGTCACCACGTCGCCCTCCTCCAGGACCCGGCGGGCGATGGGCCGGCCGTTCACCCGCGTGCCGTTGCGGGACAGGCCCAGGTCGACCACGTAGACGTAGGGGCCGCGGCGGACCAGTTCGGCGTGCAGTTGGGAGACGCTCGGGTCGTCGAGGCGGATGTCGGCGCCCTCACCGCGGCCGACCGTGGTGACCTCACCGGTGAGCTGGCGGGTGTCCCCGGTCTCTTCGACCCGGAGGTAGGGGCCGTCCACGGTGAATCCTCCCGGGGTGGGGTGGCGCTGCCGGTGGGGGTGCGAACGACGGTGGTGCAGGGACGGTTGTCGGGGGACGATGGCTCGGTCTGCGCGTTGAGTGGGCTTCATGGGGGTGGTCCTCGCTCACCGTGGCACTCATCTCCAGCTTGGTTACCCGGCTGGTCGGCGTTCTACGCTCTTACTCCGGAGTTAGACGGACAAGGCGGGTGAATACGTCTCTGTGACCGAACCGCAAGCGGGAAACGGTCCCCAAGGGGTCCGGGCAGGCAGCGGACCGTTTCCGTGAGCCCTGGGGCTTCGGCTGCGCGGATCACTACAATGGGCGCGTCTCACCCGGACGGGAAGCCTCGCTTCCCGCGCGGCACCACCGAACACCTGGGGGAAGTGAGCCTCCCACGGCGCTGTTCGGTTTCGGACACCCCTGGCTCCAGCGGGTGGCCGGTCTGGGCCAGTTCCCGGGGATGACGTGCAAGAGCCGCGAGGCGGCCAGACAATTCTCAACCGAACGGGTCGGGACGCGGTGGACAAGGCGGGGCGGACGGATTTGGCGGACGCGGACGAGGGCGCGCCGGAGGAGAGGGCGCCCGAGGAGGCGGCCCCCGGCGGGGAGGGCCGCGAGGAGGCCGAGGGACCCGGCGAGGCCGCGGACGGCGGCCCGGAGGCGGCGCGGCCTGAGGTGCCGTACTGGCTCGCCCAGGTGCCCTACTTCCTCGTGCTGTCGGCGCTCGCGGCGGGGACCGTGGTCGTGGCCGCGGCCTACTTCAAGCGGGGTCCGGCCATCATCGCGGGCGCGTTGCTGCTGGCGGCGGCCTTCCGGCTCCTGCTGCCCGAGGACTGGGTCGGCATCCTGGCCGTGCGCCGCCGCTGGATCGACCTGCTGACCCTGGTCACCCTGGCGGTCCTGCTGATCGTCCTGGCATGGGTGGCGCCGCAACTCTCCTCCTAGGCGTCGAATAAGCTTGACGTCGAGATACCGCGACACTGACAAGCACCGCCTCCCCGGGGAGCACGGACCCCGGGGCGGACCAGGTGATTGCCGCTGATCGCCGCGCGCGGACCGGCTCCGGCCACGAACCGGCCGCCGTGCCGCGTCGCACGAGGCGGTAGCGAAGACTGAAGGGACAGCCACACAGCCATGGCCAAGATCAAGGTCGAGAACCCCGTAGTCGAGCTTGACGGCGACGAGATGACCCGGATCATCTGGTCCTTCATCAAGGACCGTCTGATCCTGCCCTACCTCGACGTCGACCTGAAGTACTACGACCTGGGCATCGAGGAGCGCGACCGCACCGACGACCAGATCACCGTCGACGCGGCCAACGCCATCAAGGAGCACGGGGTCGGCGTCAAGTGCGCCACCATCACCCCGGACGAGGCCCGGGTCGAGGAGTTCGGCCTCAAGAAGATGTGGCGCTCGCCCAACGGCACGATCCGCAACATCCTCGGCGGCGTCGTCTTCCGCGAGCCCATCATCTGCGAGAACGTGCCCCGCCTGGTCCCGGGCTGGACCAAGCCGATCATCATCGGCCGCCACGCCCACGGCGACCAGTACAAGGCCACCGACTTCAAGGTCCCCGGCCCCGGCACGGTCACCATGACCTACACCCCGGCCGACGGCAGCGAGCCGGTCGAGTTCGACGTCGCGAACTTCCCCGAGGCGGGCGGCGTCGCGATGGGCATGTACAACTTCCGCAAGTCCATCGAGGACTTCGCGCGCGCGAGCCTGAACTACGGCCTGGACCGCAACTACCCGGTCTACATGTCCACCAAGAACACGATCCTCAAGGCCTACGACGGCATGTTCAAGGACGTGTTCCAGGAGATCTACGACACCGAGTTCAAGGAGCGCTTCGAGGCCGCCAACCTCACCTACGAGCACCGCCTGATCGACGACATGGTCGCCGCGGCGCTCAAGTGGGAGGGCGGCTACGTCTGGGCCTGCAAGAACTACGACGGCGACGTGCAGTCCGACACCGTCGCGCAGGGCTTCGGTTCGCTGGGCCTGATGACCTCGGTCCTGCGCACCGCCGACGGCCGCACGGTCGAGGCCGAGGCCGCCCACGGCACGGTGACCCGCCACTACCGCCAGCACCAGCAGGGCAAGCCCACCTCCACCAACCCGATCGCCTCCATCTTCGCGTGGACCCGCGGTCTGGAGCACCGGGGCAAGCTCGACAACACCCCCAAGGTCGTCGAGTTCGCCAACACCCTGGAGGACGTCGTCATCAAGACCGTCGAGGGCGGCCAGATGACCAAGGACCTCGCGCTGCTGGTCGGCGGCGAGCAGGAGTGGCTCACCACCGAGCAGTTCCTCGCCGCCCTGGACGAGAACCTCGCCAAGCGCCTGGCCTGACCCGGGCCGCCGTTCCGAGCCGGTCACCCCGGGTGTCGGAGGGCGGTGAGAGGTGCGCCACGCCCGGGCGGTCCCGAGGGACCGCCCGGGCGTCGTCGTGTCCGGACGCCCGCAGCGGTGGGATGTCCGAAAAGTGCCCTTTGGCAGGATCTGGGGGATCGTGACACGTGAAGTTTTCCAGCACGTTTCCCGTGTTCGGCGTACATCCGGGGGGTGATGATGGGAGGATGGCACTGCCGGACAGCCGGTGCGGCCTCCCGGTGCGACATAGGCCACGTGGCCAGGATTCGCACCCCAAGCGAACTTTGACCTATTGTGGAGTCGTGCCGGTGAGAACCGGCAGGCCAGAGCGGGTTTTCCGCCCCTCTGCCACAAGGACCGACGTGCCGGCCGTGCGCCCGCTGGGGGGTAGGCGCGCACAGTACGGAACGTCACGAAGAAGGGCCCGTCGCCTCGGCGACGGGCCCTTCGCCTTTCCCGGGACCCCGCTTCCCGGGGAACGGGGTCCCGCGTGCCCTACTCCTGGAAGGCGGTCTCGGGGATCGGCTCACCGGCGCGCATGGCGGCGAACATCTCCTCGGAGCGGACCTCGTCCCAGACCACGACCGAGCCGACCCCGGCCAGGGTGGGCGTGCCGCCCACCGGGATCGCGGTGGTCTGCGTGCCCCCGCGCATCGCCAGCAGCATGGTGGCCAGGTGCCGCAGGCGGTCGCCCTCGTCCACCATGAACGTGTCCGTTCCCGCGAGCACCAGCGGCACGGACTTGAACGGGTTGAGCAGGGTGGAGGGCGCGCTGGCCTCCTGGACGAGGGCGGAGAAGAACTCGCGCTGGCGCGCGATGCGGTCCAGGTCGGCGCGGGGGGTGGCGCGGGTGCGCACGTACCCCAGGGCGGTGCCGCCGTCCATCTCCTGGCAGCCCGCCTCGATGTCCAGACCGGCCTTGGGGTCGACCATGGGCTCCTCGGGGCACAGCTCGACGCCGCCGACCGCGTCCACCAGGTTCACGAAGCCGCCCATGCCGATCTCCACGTAGTGGTCCACGTGCACGCCCGAGGCGCGCTCGAAGGTCTCCACCAGGGGAGCCGGGCCGCCGCAGACCTCCTCGCCCGCCTCGTTGGTCCCGCACACGGCGTCGGCGAAGGCGGCGTTGATCTTGTTGTCCGCGTAGCCGGGGACGGCCAGGGGCACGTAGGAGTCGCGGGGGACGCTGACGATGGTGGGCTCGCCGCCGTCGTCGGGGAGGTAGAGGACCATGATGGTGTCGGTCCGGCGGCCCTCGGCCCGGCCGGTGGCCAGCTCCCGGATCTGCTCGTCGTCCAGTCCGTCCCGGCTGTCGGAGCCCACGATCATGTAGGTCGTGCCGGGCTGGTCGTCCGGGCGGCCCTCGTAGTCCAGCAGGGCGTCCACCCGCACCAGGCGCGCGTCGGCCCACAGGTAGAGCCCGGTGGGGAGCACCAGGAGCAGGACCAGCAGGGTCACCAGGACGGTGTTGCGCCGCCTGCGGCGCTCCTCCTTGCGGCGGCGCTGGATGCCCCGGCCGTCGTACTCGCGGCCCGCGCTGTGGGTGCGCCGCCGGGGCCGGCCCGACCGCGGCGGGGGGGCCTCCCCGGCGGGCGGGAGGCGGCGGGTCTCGCCGACCACCCGCTGCTCGGACTCACGCGAGCGGTAGAGTTTCTCGAACTCGTCGGGTACGCCCGGAGCACCGCCGCGCCTGAACACGCCCTGTCTGTCGTGTTCACCGGTCCGGCCGGCCTCCCCGTGGTCGTTTCGGTTGGGCATCGCATCGCCTATCTGCTCAGCGCCGGGGGGACGCCTCGTCGCTCGTCGCTACTTCCACCCCGTGGGATCGCGAAAAGGGTAGCGGGGTTCGCGCCGACCGCCTCCGGCCGGGCCCGGCGCCCCGACCGGCGCGATCCGGCGGGCGCCCTGCTCAGCGCAGGCGGTGGGCACCGGCGGAGGGCAGGGCGGCGCGCACCCTCGGCGGCACCCAGCCCCGGGCGCGGAACTCCTCGGCGAGCGCCTCCCGGATCCCGTCCACCCGCTCCTCGGCGGCCAGGGCCAGCACGGTCCCCGCCCAGCCCGACATCCGCACGCCGCGCGCCCCGGCCCGGGCGGCGGTCTCCGCGGCCAGGTCCGCCTCCGGGGTGGGCAGCCCGAAGCGGCGCAGGGACAGGTGGGAGGCGGAGAGGATGGGCCCGGTCTCCGCGGCCCGGCCGGAGCGCAGCAGCCCGACCGCCGCGTTGATCCGGTGCACCTCGGTGACCGCGTACTCCACCCGGCGGCGCAGCGCGGGGTCCGGCAGCCGCCGCAGCGAGCCGGGCAGGTCCCGCACGGCGCGCAGCGGGCCCAGGGTCTCCTGCGCGCGCCTGAGCTCGGCCGAGCGCACCGCGCGCAGGTCGCGCGGGGGCAGGGCGCCGGTGTCCACCACGACCAGCCGCAGCCCGGCCTCGGCCAGGTCGAAGGGCAGTACGGTGGTGCGCATGGTCCTCAGGTTGACCCGGACCACGCACCCGGGCCTGGCCGCCAGCGCCACCCGCTGGTCCACCGTGGCCCCCTCCGGAGGGGGCCCGCCGTCCAGGTCGGCCAGGGCCAGCGCCACGGCGGTGCCCGCGGCGGCGGAGTGGCCGAGGGAGGCGCGCTCGGGCAGGTCCGCGTCCAGCAGGACCCGGACCCCCGTGCCGGCGTCCAGGGCCCCCGTGCGGCGCGCCTCGGCCACGGCCTCCGCCACGGCGCGCGCGGCCGCCTCCCGGGGGCGCAGCGGACCGCCGGGCGCGGCCACCCGCACACCGGGGGCCGCCACGGTGGCCAGGGCCGCCGTCACGCCCCACGGCAGGGCGGCGTACAGTCCGACGCCGCCGCTGGCCGCGGTGTGCTCGCCCATGAGCGCCAGCCGCCCCGGCGCGTGCCACACCCCGGCGGGCGGCTCGCCGAACCGTTCCCCGAACGCCCGCACCAGCGCGTCCGCGTCCGGGGCCCGGTCGGGCCACGCCCCCAACGGACCCGACGACCGCACACCCAACACGGCACGCAGCCGCGCCCCCGCGCCCCCCACCGGTGTCTCCCTCCCCGGACGACTCTGCCCTTCCCAGTGTGCCCAAGGCCGGAGTGTGCCGGGGACCACCCCCGCCGCGGGGGCGATTACCCGACCGTCTTCGGGGCAGGACAGGCAACAGCGGACGGCAGGAGGAGGGGACACGTGGCCACGGTGCTGGACCGGTTCAGGGACACGGCCCGGCACTACCGGAACCTGTCCATGGACGCCTACTGGGGGCTGCGCAGGCGCAGACCCGCCGTCGACCACCTGGTGCGCGCCTACGAGCGCTACGCCGACCGCAACGGCAACCAGCTCGCCGGGGCGGTCACCTACTTCACCTTCCTGGCCTTCTTCCCGCTGCTCGCCCTGGGCTTCGCCGCGGTCGGCTACCTGGCGGCCGTGCAGGTGGAGGTGGGGGACTACCTCCAGCAGGCCCTGGACGACGTGCTGCCCGGCCTGTCCGACCAGCTCCCCGTCGAGCAGATCGCCAGGGTACGCGTGGGCGCGAGCGTCCTCGGCGCGCTCGGCCTGCTCTACGCGGGCCTGAACTCCGTCGCGGCGCTGCGCGAGGCCCTGCACTCCATCTGGCTCAAGAACCTGCGGGAGGGCCCCAACCTCCTGCTGCGCAAGGCCGTGGACCTGCTCCTCATGCTGGGCCTGGGCGCGGCCCTGCTCCTCACCGTGGCCGTCACCAGCGTCGCGCAGGCGGCCACGCAGTGGCTCCTGTCGCTGGTGGGCCTGGAGGGGTCCCTGGCGGCCGACCTGGCCCTGCGCCTGCTGGCCCTGGTGATCGCCGTGAGCGTCAACATGGCGATCTTCGTGCTGGCTTTCACGCTCCTGTCGGGCAGCGGCCGACCGGCCCGGATGATGTGGCGGGGCGCCCTGCTCGGCGCGGTGGGCTTCGAGGTCCTCAAGGCCACCGCCGCGCTGCTGCTGGCCGGGACGCTCGGCAACCCGGTCTACGCCTCCTTCGCGGTCCTGGTTGGGCTTCTGGTGTGGATCAACCTGGTGATGCGCCTGGTCATGTTCAGCGCTGCGTGGACGGCCACGTGGCTGCCGCTGCCGCCGCCCTACACCGGCTCCCTGCCCTCGCGGGAGGAGAACGGGATGGACTGGACGCGCCCGCGCCCGGCGGCCTCCCGCGCGCCCGAGCGGGTGCTGGCCGAGCGCCGGACGGCGCGGCGCGCGCTCGCCGGGGCGCTGTCCCTGCTGGGGGCGGCGGGCGCCGCGGGGGCCGCGGAGTGGGTGCTGCGCCGCCGCGGCGGGTCCAGGTGAACCGGTTCCGCCATGTGAGCGCAAACAGAAATTCTTTCCACGGAATTCGCCTTTTGCGTGGCGCTTGCCCCGTATGTGTACGGGGCGTGAGGGGTAGTCCTCCCCTGTCCCGGTCGACCGGTTCCTCCGGGACACGACGGTGCGTCGGTCACAAAAGCCGACAAACACCCCCTTCGGAGGGCAGATGGCAATCGCATTCAACGCGTCCGAGCGTGCGACGATCGGCGTGGAGTGGGAACTCCAACTCGTCGACCAGCGCAGTCGTCACCTGAGGCAGCAGGCACAGAAGCTCCTCTCCGAACTGCCCGAACTCAGCTCGGACGTCGATGCGCCCCCGCTGCGCCACGAGCTCATGCAGTCCCAGGTCGAGGTCGTGACCGGGATCTGCGAGACGGTCGAGGAGGCCAGGGGCGACCTGAGCGCCAGCATCGACCGGATGCGCGAGGTGCTGGCGCCCTGGGGGACCACGCTGATCTGCTCCGGAACCCATCCCATCGACGACTGGCGGGACCAGGAGATCAGCCCCGGCAAGCGCTACGGGGAGCTCATCGAGAACATGCAGTGGCTGGTCCGGCGCATCCTGACCTGCGGTGTCCACGTCCACGTGGGGGTGCGCGGCAGGGACAAGGCCATCCCCATGGTCAACGCCCTGGCCCGGTACCTGCCCCACTTCCTCGCCCTGACCGCCTCCAGCCCCTACTGGGGCGGCCAGGACACCGGGCTGGCCTCCTCCCGTTCCGTGATCTTCGGAACCCTCCCGACCTCGGGGCCGCCGCCGAACCTGCCGCACTGGGCCGCTTTCGAGGAATACCTCGAAACGCTTCTCAAGGCGGGTACCATCGCCTCTATCAAGGAAGTGTGGTGGGACATCCGTCCGCACCCGGATTTCGGCACCGTCGAGATCCGGATGTTCGACGGGATTCCCACCCTGCGCGAGGTGGGAATGGCCGCGGCGCTCTCCCAGAGCCTGGTGGAGCTGTTCGATCACCAGCTCGACCGCGGGTACGGTCTGCCCAGCCCGCCGTCCTGGGTGGTGAAGGACAACAAGTGGCGGGCCACCCGCTACGGACTCGACGCTCGTGTCATCACGGACTCGCACGGAACCACCGTTCCGCTGCGGGACGACCTGTACGAGCTGGTCCGCGAGCTGAAACCGGTCGCGGCCCGCCTGGGCTGCGCCGAGGACCTGGACCTGATCTCCGAGATCCTGGACAAGGGTGCCTCCTACGAGCGGCAGCGCGCGGTCATCGCCGAGGGCGGCTCCCTCGACGACGTCGTGGACATGCTCGCCGCCGAGCTGCACGGCGGTCCCGCCCGCGCACGGGTCGGCGTCGGCGACGGAGCCGGCGCGCGGTAGACGTGGAGAAGAGGGGACCCTCGCATGCAGGGACGTGACCTGCCGGAACAGTTGACCGCCTTCCTGGCGCGCCATGGGCGGGATCTGAGCGGCTTCCGCCGGGACCTCCACATGCACCCCGAACTCGCCTTCGCCGAGCACCGCACCACGGGCCGGATCGCCGAGCGCCTGCGCGCCGCCGGCCTGCAACCGCAGGAACTGCCCCAGGGGACCGGCCTGGTCTGCGACGTCGGTTCCGGCGAAGGTCCCCTGGTCGCCCTGCGCGCCGACATCGACGCGCTCCCCCTGACCGACGAGAAGGACGTCCCCTACCGGTCCACCGTGCCGGGGGTCGCCCACGCCTGCGGGCACGACGTGCACACCACGGTCGTGCTGGGGGCGGGGATCTTCCTCGCCCAGCTGGACAGGGCCGGGGCCCTGCCCGGCCGGGTCCGGCTCGTCTTCCAGCCCGCCGAGGAACTCCCCGGCGGCGCCGTGGAGGTGCTCAACGCCGGTGCCATGAAGGGCGTGGACCGCGTCTTCGCCCTGCACTGCGACCCCCGCCTGATGGCCGGCCGGGTCGGGCTGCGCACCGGCGGCATCACCGCCGCCTGCGACCAGCTCATGGTCCGCCTGTCGGGCCCGGGCGGGCACACCGCCCGCCCCCACCTGACCTCCGACCTCGTCTACGCGCTGGGCAAGGTCGTCACCGAGCTGCCCGCCGCGCTGTCCCGGCGCATCGACCCCCGGGCCGGGTTCAGCCTGGTGTGGGGGCGGATCAGCGCGGGGTCGGCGCCCAACGTCATCCCCGACGACGCCGTGGCCGAGGGCACCGTGCGCTGCCTGGACGACGAGGCCTGGCACGCGGCCCCCGACATCGTCAAGGGCCTGGTGGAGTCGGTGGCCTCCGCCTACGGGGCCGAGGCGGAGGTGACCTACCGCAGGGGCGTGCCGCCCACCATCAACGAGGCGGGCAGCGTGGACATCATGCGCGAGGCGGTCACCTCGGCCCTGGGCCCGGAGGCGGTGGCCCCCACCCCGCAGAGCCTGGGCGGCGAGGACTTCGCCTGGTACCTGGAGAACGTGCCCGGCGCGCTGGCCCGCCTGGGCACCCACTCCCCGGACTGGACGGGTCCCATGCTGGACCTGCACCGGGGCACCTTCGACGTGGACGAGCGCGCCATCGGCACGGGCACCCGCTTCATGGCCACCACCGCCCTGACCGCGCTGGCGCAGCTGCGGGGCTCCGGGGACCGGATGGACAGCGAGGAGGCACTGGCCTGAACGTCCGGGCGGCCGCGTGCGGCCGGTCCGAATCTGCCGGATTCCGGGCAACTTCGCCGTGACCTGGCGGGCCTCCCCTCCGGCCGGTGGCATCCTGAGTCCATGAACCAGCCACTCACAGTTGAGCAGATCCGACGGGCGCCGAAGGTGCTCCTGCACGACCACCTCGACGGCGGTCTGCGCCCGGCCACCGTCGTGGAACTGGCCAGGGAGACCGGCTACACCGGCCTGCCCACCTACGACCCGGAGGAGCTGGGCCGGTGGTTCCGCGAGGCCTCCGACTCCGGCTCCCTGGAGCGCTACCTGGAGACCTTCGCGCACACCACGGCGGTCATGCAGACCCGGGACGCCCTCGTCCGGGTGGCCGCGGAGGCGGTCGAGGACCTGGCCGCCGACGGCGTGGTCTACGCCGAGCAGCGCTACGCCCCCGAGCAGCACCTGGAGGCGGGGCTCACCCTGGAGGAGGTCGTCGAGGCCGTCCAGGAGGGCCTGGAACTGGGGTGCAAGCGCGCGGCGGACCAGGGGCACGCCATCCGTACCGGCCAGCTGGTCACCGCCATGCGGCACGCCGCGCGCTCCTCGGAGATCGCCGAGCTGGCGGTGCGCTACCGGGACGCGGGCGTGTCCGGGTTCGACATCGCCGGCGCCGAGGCGGGCAACCCGCCCACCCGCCACCTGGACGCCTTCGAGTACCTGCGCCGGGAGAACTTCCACTTCACCATCCACGCGGGCGAGGCCTTCGGCCTGCCGTCCATCTGGGAGGCCCTGCAGTGGTGCGGGTGCGACCGCCTGGGCCACGGCGTGCGCATCATCGACGACATCACCACCGGCGACGGCGCCCCCCGGCTGGGCCGCCTGGCCCAGTACGTGCGCGACAAGCGGGTACCACTGGAGATGTGCCCCAGCTCCAACGTGCAGACCGGTGCGGCCGAGTCGATCGCCGAGCACCCCATCGGGCTCCTGCGCGACCTGCGCTTCCGGGTCACGGTCAACACCGACAACCGCCTCCAGAGCGGGACCAGCCTGTCGGAGGAGTTCGCCAGGCTCTCCGCGGCCTTCGGCTACGGCTGGGACGACCTGCAGTGGTTCACGGTCAACGCCATGAAGTCGGCCTTCCTGCCCTTCGACGAGCGCCTGGCGCTGATCAACGGCATCATCAAACCGGGCTTCGCGCAGTTGAAGTGGGCGACCGCCTGATGGACAGACCCCGCCCCACCACCCACTACTCCACCTTCACCCGGGTGGCGGCGATCGTGTGGATCGTCGTGGCCGCGCTCCTGCTGCTGGACGTCCTCTGGCGGGGGGAGGGCCGCGAGGCCTGGATCGCGGCGGCCGTGCTGGTCGCCTCGGTCTCCGTGGTCCACCTGGCCTGGCTGCGCCCGCGCGTGGTCTCCACCGAGCGCGGCCTGCGGATGGTCAACCCGCTGCGCGAGACCTTCGTGCCCTGGACCGCGGTGGTCTGGGTGGACGTCACCGACGTCCTGCGGGTGCACACCCCGGGGCGGATCGTGCGGTCCTGGCCGCTGCGCGAGACCAAGCGCCACCGGGTCCGGGACAACATGCGCCGGGACGCGGGCTACGCGGACCCGGGGGAGGACGACGACAACCCCGCCGCCATGCGGCCGGTGGACCTGGTCGCCCGGCAGCTGCGCCGGGACGCCGAGCGGTACAAGGCCCGGCCGCTCAGCGGCCCGGTCCGCGACGCGGACGAGGCCGGACCGGCCGCCCTGGGCGCCGGGGACGAGCCGCAGACCATGGTCCCGCTGGAGGTGATCGTGGTCCTGACCGCGACCGCGGTGTTCGTCGTGGCGGTGCTCCTGCTGGTCTGAGGACCTCCCCGCTCCCGGATCCGACCCGGCCCGCCGTGCGCGGCCGGGTCCGGTGTTTCCGGGCGAGGGGGTTGACGCGCACCCGGACTTCTGATTAGGTAAGGCATACCTAAGGGGGCGGTTCGGGTCGGACGGGTTTCGCGCGGATGGCCATCCGCCCGGAGGGTCCCCGAGGGTGACGCGCGCGGTTCAACTGAATAACGGGAAGAAGAGAAGAAAGGTGCCCGGGTCGCGAGTCCAACGGGATCTGCGGGGATTCCGCGCGACGCGGGGCACCGGGGCAAGCACTGCCTCCGGCCGGACCGCGGCCGGTACCGTCCACCCCTGGCCTCGGGGTGTACGCTCGCCACGCCGGTACCGACACGGTCCGGCCGGAGGCGCCCCAACACACCACCGCTCACGAGCGGTCACGCGCACGGGCCCCGGGGGCGAAGCCCTCCCTCCCGACGCCGGACCCGATCCGGCGCACCGGGTGCGTGCCCACGGCACCGACGGGGCTCCCGTCTCCCCGGACGCCCTGGGGAAGCCGGTTCAGGCCTGGGTGAGCACCCGGTTGAGGAGTTCGCCCACCCGGCGGGCGCGCTGTGTGACGACCTCCAGGGCGCGCTCGGCCTCGAAGGGCTCGAACACCGCCCCCACGGCGTCGTTGCTGACCATCGCCAGCCCCAGCACCTCGGCGCCCATCTCCACCGCGGCCACGGTCTCCAGGGCCACCGAGTGCCCCACCAGGTCCGCGCCCGCCTGGCGCAGCACCTTCAACTCCGACGGGGTCTGCGTCTGCGGCCCGACCGTCGCCACGTACACGCCCTCGGTGAGGGTCACGTCCACCTCGCGGACCACCTGGCGCAGCCGGGGGCTGTAGGCCGAGGACAGGTCCACGAACGAGGGACCGGTGAGCGGGGAGCGCGCGGTCAGGTTGATGTGGTCCCGCACGACCACGGGCTGTCCCGGTGAGAAGTCGGTGCGCAGCGATCCGGCCGAGCCCGTCAGCACGGCGATCGTGGCACCCGCCGCCAGGCCCGTGCGCACGGCGTGGGTGACCTCCAGCGGGTCGTAGCCCTCGTAGAGGTGGATCCGACCCATGAACACCACCACGCGCTTGTCGCCCACCCACATGCTGCGGACCTTGGGGGAGTGCCCCTCCGCCGAGGGCGCGCGGAAGCCGGGCAGTTCGGTGACGTCGAACTCGATGTCGTACGAGCCCAGCGTGTCCACCGCCCCCGTCCACCCGGAGCCGAGCACCACCAGCGCGTCGAAGCTGTCGGCACCCGTGCGGGAGAGGAGCTCGTGCGCCGCGCTGGCCGCCAGCTCCTTGGCGCCACTGGTCGTCCTCGGCCGCTGCTCTCGTTCCATCACACGACGGATGCTACCCGCGGTCAGCCGGAACGCCCCGTAGGCGCGGACCCGTGTGTCCGGATCCCCGTTCTCAGAGGTCGGTGGGCAGACAGTCCCGGGAGAGCAGGTCGGAGACGTACCACGCGGGCGCACCCGCCTTCTCGGCGGCCACCGCCAGCTGGCCCAGCTGCAGCGCCGAGGGCCTGCCGCCCTCGTAGCCGTCCAGCACGTAGGCCCACGCCACCACCGTGCCCCGGTCGGCGGTCCGCGCGCGCACGGTCATCTTCCGGTAGGAGCGGCCGCTGCCCGCCGCCGCCCAGGACCCCCGCCCGCCGCGCGGCGCCTCCGCGGCGCCCTCCCAGGAGTCCAGGTGGGGTTCGTCCCATTCCATGAGGTCGTACAGCGCCACGAAGACCCGCTGCCCGGGATCCTCGGCCAGGGTCGCCAGCGCGCCCCCGGGTACCGGCAGCCCCTCCCCGAAGGTCAGCCGCCATCCCTCCAGCCAACCCGTGGTCAGCAGGGGTGAGCGGGGGGCCCGCCGGGCCATCTGACCGGGGTCGAGATTGGTTCCGTACGCCGCGTAGATGGACACGGGCAACATGGTAGACCGCTTGGTGCGGGGTGCCTGCTATTTCCGCCGGTCGGCATGGTCGACAATGGGAGGAAGCGAGAAAACCAGGTGGTGCCCCGCCATGCCCGCATATCGCCCGGACGCGAAACGCGCGTGGCGGCCCAGCCGCAGAGGGAGTGAGGCAGCGTGACGAAGGTCGTGATCATCGGTGGCGGGCCCGGGGGCTACGAGGCGGCGCTGGTCGCAGCGCAGCTGGGCGCCGACGTGACGGTGGTGGAACGCGACGGAATCGGCGGCGCCTGCGTCCTGACCGACTGCGTTCCCTCCAAGAGCCTGATCGCCACGTCCACCCGCACCACGTACGTACGCGAGTCCGAGGACCTCGGCATCCACATCCCGGACGCGCACGACAAGGCCGCGGTCGAGGTGGACACCGACCAGATGAACTCCCGGATCAAGCGCCTGGCCAGAGCGCAGTCCGAGGACACCCGGGCCCGCCTGGTCAAGGAGGGCGTGGAGGTGATCAGCGGCGAGGCCCGCCTGGTCGACCCGCACATCGTCGCCGTGGGCGAGCAGCGCCTGCGCGCCGACGTCGTCCTCATCGCCACGGGCGCCCACCCCCGCGAACTGGCCTCCGCCAAACCCGACGGCGAGCGGATCCTCACCTGGCGCCACCTCTACGACATGGAGAAGCTGCCCGAGAAGCTCATCGTGGTCGGCTCCGGCGTCACCGGCGCCGAGTTCGCCAGCGCCTACCAGTCCCTGGGCTCCAACGTCACCCTGGTCTCCTCGCGGGACCGGGTCATGCCCACCCAGGACCCCGACGCCGCCGAGGTGCTGGAGGAGGTCTTCATGCGCCGAGGCATGACCGTCCTCAACCGCACGCGCGCCGAGTCGGTCGAGCGCACCGGGGACGGGGTGCTCGTCACCCTCTCCGACGGGCGCACCGTGGAGGGCAGCCACTGCCTGATGACGGTCGGCATGATCCCCAACACCGAGGGCCTGGGCCTGGAGGAGGCCGGGGTCCGCCTGGGCGGCGGCGGGTTCGTCGAGGTGGACCGGGTCTCGCGCACCACCGTCCCCGGCGTCTACGCCGCGGGCGACTGCACCGGGGTGAACATGCTGGCCTCCGTGGCCGCCATGCAGGGCCGCATCGCCATGTGGCACGCGCTCGGCGAGGCGGTCGCCCCCCTCAAGCTCTCCACCGTGGCCTCCACCGTGTTCACCCACCCCGAACTGGCGTCGGTGGGCGCCAGCGAGGACGACGTGCGCAGCGGCCGCATCGACGGCCGGTCGGTCACCCTGCCGCTCAACACCAACCCCCGCGCCAAGATGAACGAGGTCAAGGACGGCTTCGTCAAGCTGATCTGCCGCCAGCACACGGGCATCGTGCTGGGCGGGGTCATCGTCGGCCCGCGCGCCAGCGAGCTCATCCTGGGCGTGTCCATCGCCGTCCAGCAGCGCCTGACCGTGGACGACCTCGCGCACACCTTCTCGGTGTACCCGTCGCTGTCGGGCAGCGTCACCGAGGCGGCCCGCTCCCTGATGCTGGCCTCCCCGGAGTAGGCCCCGCCCGGCCCGGGGCCCGCCGAGCGCTCGGCCAAGGCGCTCGCGGTGGGCCCCGCGACCCCGTGTGCCCCCGCCCCTTACCCGAATCCGACGTGAATCGAGTAACGTCTTTTCGTGATCTGTCCCAAGTGTCAAAGCACCATGCGCACGTTCGACCGCCAGGGCGTCCACATCGACCGGTGTGACGGATGCCAGGGCATCTTCCTCGACCGCGGCGAGCTGGAACGCATCATGGAGGCCGAACAGCGCCACTACGGCTCCGTTCCGCCCCCGGACCCCCAGGCCCCCCGGCCCGCGTACCCGCAGCAGGCCCCGCCGCCCGCCTACCCCCAGCAGGCGCCGCCGGCGGCTCCGGGCTACCCCCGCGGCGGCTACCCCGACTCGCCCCACGGCTACCGGGGCGGCTACCCGGACTCGCCGCGCGGCTACGGCGGCGGTTACCGGGACTCGCCCCGTCCCTACCGCGGCCGCCGCAAGGGCTTCCTGGAACAACTCTTCGACTGATCCGGCCCTGAACCCACCCCGTCAAGGACACCCGTGCACCCGCTGATCTGCGTCCACTGCGGGGAGCTGGACGAGACCCCCGACACCGCCGCGGGGGCCTCGGTGCTGCGCTGCGCGTCCTGCGGCCGCACCCGGCCGTTCCTGCGCCTGCCGCTGTACTGCGTCTCCGGGCCCAGCGGCACCGGCAAGTCCACCATCGCCGGAATGCTGCTGGAACGGCTCCGGGACCGCTTCGTGGTCCTCGAACAGGACCTCCTGTGGGTCGGCGGGCTCCGCGATCCCGCCGACCACCACCGGCTGTTCCGGTCCACCTGGCTGCGTACGGCGGCCATGGTCCAGCAGAGCGGGCGGCCCGTCGTGCTGTGCGGGACCGTGGTGCCCCCGGAGTTCGAGCCGCTGCCCGAGCGCGCCCTGTTCACCGGCATCCACTACCTCGCGCTGACCTGTGAGCCGCGGGCCCTGGCCGAGCGGCTGCGGGCCCGGCCCGCCTGGCGCGAGTGGGACGAGGAGCGGATCCGGGAGAACCTGGAGTTCGCCGCCTGGCTGGCCGAGGAGGCCCCGCGCCTGCGGCCCCCGGTCACCCTGGTCGACACCACCCTCGCCGAGCCCCGGGAGACCGCCGAGGCCGTGGCGCGGTGGATCGGGGAGCGGCACGCGGAGGCGGCCGCCTCCTGAGCGGGGCCGCGCGGTCCCGCCGCGCCCCGCCTGCTCCACCCGCGCGAAGGGCCCCGGGCGGTCGCCCGGGGCCCTTCGCGTACGCGGGATCAGAAGTCGAAGCCGCCGAAGTCCCCGAAGTCGCCTCCGCCGCCGAAGTCCTCCCCGCCGCCGAAGTCGCCCTCGGCGCCGACGTCCCCGGCGCCCATGCCCATGCCCATGCCCATCATCGACCCCATCATGGAGCCCATCATCATCCCGGTGAACATGCCCATCATCATGTTCATGCCGAAGTAGCCGCTGGCGTAGGGCGAGTAGGCCGGACCGGCGTCGTAGTACGGGCGGCGCTCGCCGTCCACCTCGACCAGGCGCACGTCCGGCTGGCCGCCGGTGCGCACCGCCTGGGCGCAGGTCGCGCATGCGGTGACCGAGCGCGGCGCGCCGCCCGGCGGGGCCCAGACCACGTCCTCCACGGACGGGCCGTGCTGCGGGTTGAAGAAACAGGGGCCGCGTCGCTCGGGCACCGGGTCGCCGTTCATGCGGGCCCGGGTGGCGGTCATGTAGTAGCGGCCGTCCTCCAGGGCACCGGTGACCATCCTGACCTGCTCGGGCTCGCGGATGGTGTCCAGCAGGGACTTGGCCTGGTCGTAGGCGTCCATGGCCCGGGAGTAGTCCTCGCGGGTGGCGTCGTCGACCTTGGACACGTCGATCTCCAGGCGGGCGACGTCCTCGCCGAGGCGGACGACGTCCTCGGTGGCCATCTGCTTGATCTCCTGGAGCTGCTTGGCCTTCTCGGCCTCGCGCTTCTTGCGGCTGTTGTAGACGAACCAGCCGCCCGCGGCGACGATCACCAGCAGCAGGGCCAGCAGTACCAGGCCGGAGGTCGCGCCCGCCTGCTCGGACTGCTCCACCTGGTCGACCGCCTCGGGAACGGCCACGAGGGTGTCGATCGGGTTCTGGTTCCCGTTGGCCAGTGCGGTCTCGCGGATCGCACCGGTCTCCTCGACGTTCGGGGAGGTGACGAAGAAGCGGTCGGAGCCGGAGAGCACGCCGTACACTCCGTCGCCGACCTCCGCCATGACGGGGTCCATGAAGGCTTCGACACCGGCTTCCGAGGTGGCGTTGCCCGACGGGATGATCACGTAGTACACGGGAACGTCGGAGCCCGCGGAGGCCGCCTCCAGGGCCCCCTCGTCCGAGGCCGGGATCTGGTCGATGCTCGGTTCGATGTAGACGCCGTCGCCCTGGAGCTCGTCGACGACGTCCTGGGTGTCCGGTAGTTGGGGCTGGGTGTCGGCCGCGGCGGGCGCCGCCGCGGCGCTCAGCACCGCCGCCGTGATCCCGGCGGTCAGCACAGTGGGTGTTACCAAGCGGCGCAGCATGATGGTTCCTCTCGCCTCCCTCACCACAAGGACGAACGGGTGCCCCGCGTGGTTCCCGGTGTGCGCGATCTCACCGCCACCCTACGGCGCGGCGGCCCGCCGGAGGGTTCCGACGGGCCGCCGCGCCGGGCGGGGGGCGGTGCCTCAGCCCCTGCCGGGGGCCGTGGCGGGCACCTTGGCGGTGTCCGGGTCCTCGGCGGCGGCCTCGGTTCCGGCGTCGGCGTGCGGCTCGTCCAGGGGAACGAACCCGGAGGCGTCGCGCGGCGCGTCGTAGCGGGCCAGGTCCATGATGCCCTCGCGCTTGGCGACGATGGCCGGGACCAGCGCCTGGCCGGCGACGTTGACCGCGGTGCGGCCCATGTCCAGGATCGGGTCGACGGCCAGCAGCAGGCCCACGCCCTCCAGGGGCAGGCCCAGCGTGGACAGGGTCAGGGTCAGCATGACGGTCGCGCCGGTGGTCCCGGCGGTCGCGGCCGAGCCGATCACCGACACGAAGACGATCAGCAGGTAGTCGGTCGGGCCGAGGCTGATCCCCGGGAAGAACTGGGCGATGAAGATCGCCGAGATCGCCGGGTAGACGGCGGCGCAGCCGTCCATCTTGGTGGTGGCGCCGAACGGCACGGCGAACGCGGAGTAGTAGCGCGGAACGCCCAGGTTCTGCTCGGTGACCCGCTGGGTGACGGGCAGGGTGCCCATCGAGGAGCGGGAGACGAAGGCCAGCTGCACCGCGGGCCACACGCCGCTGAAGTACTTCACCGGGGACAGGCCGTTGAGGCGGGTGAGCAGCGGGTAGACGACGAACAGCACCAGCGCCAGGCCGATGTAGACGGTCAGCGCGTACTTGCCGAGGGCGCCGATCGTGGTCCAGCCGTAGCTGTACACGGCGTTGCCCAGCAGGCCCACGGTGCCGATCGGGGCCAGGCGGATGACCCACCACAGGGCCTTGAGCACGACCTGCAGGGCGGAGTCGGCGAAGGCGATGAAGGGCTCGGCGGCCTTGCCGACCTTGACCGCCGCGATGCCCAGCACGATGGCGATGACGATCAGCTGGAGGACGTTGAACTCCAGCGAGGCGCTGAGGGAGCCGTCGTCGGCGGCGGAGGCGCTGGCGCCCAGGCCCAGGAAGTTGGCCGGGACGATGCTCTCGATGAAGGCCATCCAGGAACCGGTGCCGGAGGGCTCGGCGGCGGTGGAGGCGTCCACGGCGCTGTTGACGCCGGGCCGGAGGACCAGGCCCAGGGTGATGCCGATGGCCACCGCGATCAGGGCGGTGCCGGCGAACCACAGCAGGGTCTTCCAGGCCAGCCGCGCCGCGTTGGTCACGTTGCGCAGGTTGGCGATGGAGGAGATGACGGCCAGGACGATCAGCGGCGGCACGATCGTCCGCAGCAGCGTGACGAAGGTCGAGCCGATGGTCTGGAGGGTGACGGCGAGCCAGTTGGGCTCACCGTCGCCGACCGGGCCGATCTGGAGGGCGACGACGCCCAGCAGGACGCCGAGGACCAGACCGGTGAGGACCTGGGCCGCGAACGGGAAACGGAGGGTTCTGCGCCTTGTGGGCGCACCTGTGCTCTGTGCGGACACGGAAGGGACTCCAGAGGTGGTGAAGGCAGCCGGAGGGGGCGCGCGGAGCGCGGTCGGCTCCGCGGGGCTCCGGCTCGGGGAATGTCGGGCTATCACCGGGGAAGGTGACGGGAAAGGGTGTGCGGCGCGCTGCCCGGACGGGCGCGCGTGGACCTAGCTACACGCCTGACAGCCGCGGCGGCACAGGTCGATGTGCCACCGTCGCGTCAGTCCCCAGATGTTCGTCACGATCAAGGACAATAACGTTCGTTTCTTACCTATTCCATACGTGAACGCCGACAACTTCCTGTCCCTGGCGCCACATCGTCCACCACACGGGCACTGTGGTGCGTCTTCCCCCCGGCGGGTGCGGTGAGGATCACGTCCGAGCCCGACCCCGTTCGAGGCGTGTACGGCGGCCTCACCGTGTACCGCAAACGCCTCACGGCCAGTGCCCCCCTGTGCCTTGGACGTCGACCTGACCAGGCTGCCACGCCACTGAGGGCTCCGAGCGGGCATCCGTTTCCTCCGAGCGGGCCCGGGGCCCGGCGGCCCGCTCCCCGGTCAGAGTCCGTCCTCCCCGGTGACCGTGACGTCGAAGAAGATCCCCTTCAGCTGGGGGAAGTAGAACCTGCCGTCCGCGTCGGTCATCTTCCACACCACCTTGCACTGTCCCGGCTCCGAGGCGGCGGTGACGGTGACGCTCACCAGCACCGACTCCCCGGGGGCGGCTGGCGGGACGGGAACGCGTTCGGGGGTGTTGCAGGAGCCGACGCGCCTCTCCTCCTGCGCGGTCAGGTACCGCTCGTGCCACGGGACCGAGCCCGTGTTGCTGATCTGCCAGACCTTGACGAACTCCAGCCCCGGTTCGACCAGGCTTCCGTCGGGGAAGGTGATGTCGCCGTCGAAGCGGGAGTTGTCCCCCGGCACGGGGCGGACGGAGCCCTCGGCCGCCGTGGGGCCCTGCTCCACCGGACCGTCGGCCTGCGCCAGCACCGCCAGGCTCAGGAACGCGCCCACGACCGCGCCGCCGAGGGAGCCGCTCCGGCCGGTCCTGCTCCGCGCGGGCTCCGGGGCGCGCGGGGGCGGCGACGCGTGCTGGGGAGGGGAGGGGGCCTCCCCGGCGCCGGTGCCCCGTGCTGGCGCCGCGGAGCCCTCCGGCGCCGCCGCGTACTGCTCCCGCAGGATCCGCTGGTGCAGCTCCTGGAGCCTGGACCCGGGGTCGCAGCCCAGTTCCTCGGCGAGGGTCCGGCGCAGCCCCTCGTAGGCCTCCAGGGCCTCCGCCGACCGGCCGGTGGCGTGCAGGAGGCGGATGAGGCGCTCGTGCAGGGACTCCCGCAGGGGATGCAGCGCGGCCTGTTCGACCAGGTCCAGGGCGAGGGTGGCCCCCGGGTCCCCCTCACGCAGGCACAGGTCGGTGTAGAGCTCCAGCGCGGTGAGCCGCAGACCGCGGACCCGCTCGCGCTCGGCCACGACGCAGGGGGTGT
Source organism: Nocardiopsis sp. FR4 (assembly GCF_009830945.1). Taxonomy (GTDB): domain Bacteria; phylum Actinomycetota; class Actinomycetes; order Streptosporangiales; family Streptosporangiaceae; genus Nocardiopsis. Next base: position 112,284 of record NZ_VWVV01000025.1, read on the forward strand.
CCGGTACGTCGGCGAAGGGCTCGTCCCGCCACAGCGCCAGGGCCTCCCCCAGCGCGCGACGCGCCTCGGGGGACTCCCCGGCCGAGCGGACCGTCTCCCTCAGCCGCTCCAGGTCCCCCGGGCCGCGGGCGAGCAGGTAGCCCCCCGAGTCGGTCCGCAGGATCTCGCGGACCTCCTCCGGACCGCCCACGGAGCGCAGCATCGCCCTCAGGCGCGAGACGCGGACCTGGACGGCGTTGGCGGGGTTGGCGGGCGGGCGCTCCGGCCACAGGGCGGAGGTCAGGTGCGCCACGGAGACCCTGGTGCCCGCGTGCGCCAGCATCTCGCCGAGGAAGACCCGGTCCTTGGCGGGGCCGGGGGACACGGAGGCGTCACCGTGCGTCACTCGCAGGGGGCCGAGTACGAGGAAGTCCACGCCGAAGATCCTGCCACAGCGGACAGAGGGTCTTCGGCGTGGACGAAACAGTCAGAGCCGTCTAGATGTAGCGGACCACGTAGGGCATGCGCTGGTTGCCCTGGTAGACGCTGGTGACGTGCACGCTGTTGCCGTTGCGCGGCGGCGCCGCCTCGATCATCTGATCGTCGCCGATGTAGATGGCCACGTGCGCCGAGGCGTTGGCCCCCCAGAAGATCAGGTCGCCCGGCTGGCGCTGGTCGAAGGGGATCTTGGTGCCGTAGGAGCTGTGGTACTGCGCGGTCGTGTAGGAGCCGATGTCGATGCCCGCGCCCTTCCAGAACGCGTACAGCGTCAGCCCCGAGCAGTCGAAGCCCAGGCGGTTGTAGTCGTTGTAGCCGCCGGGGCTGATCGCCCCGCTGCCGCAGGCCACGCCGCCCTTGCCGCCGGCGCCCCAGGAGTACTCGTAGCCCCGCCCGGTCATCGCGCGCGCCGTGCTGACCACCCGGTCGATCCTCTCCTGGCGGGTGCCCGCGGTGGAGCCGCGCGGGCCGTTGATGCGCCCGTGGCCCATGCTGCAGTCCCCGGGCTCGGGGGCCGTGCCGCCGTCGGGCTGGGTCGGCTGGTCGTTGTCGCACCGGGGCATGCCGGAGATGAAGCCGTCGGTGCCCGTCTTGACGTAGTGGTCGGCCACCCACAGGCCGTCGCTGGTCTTGTCCCAGATGTAGGAGCCGTAGGCGTAGCCCCCGTAGGCCTGGCAGACGATGTCGATCGTGCTGCCCGCGGCGTAGGTCTTGACCTCGGTGGCCGAGGTCTTCTTGGCGTCGCGCCCGGCCAGGTCCACCTTCGCGGTGTAGTTCCCGCCCCCGCCGCCGGAGCCGCCGTCGTCGCAGCGCGGCAGGTCGGGGTGGAAGGTGGAGTACCCGGTCTTCACGTAGTGGTCCGCGACCCAGAGGCCGTCGCTGGTCTTGTCCCAGATGTTGGAGCCGTAGGCGTTCTCACCGATCGCCTGGCAGACGATGCTCACGGCGCTGCCCGCGGGGTAGGTCTTGACCTCGGTGGCCGAGGTGCTCCTGGCGTCGCGCCCGGCCAGGTCCACCTTCGCGGTGAAACCCTGGGAACCGGGGGCCCCGTCCTGGCACCGGGGGAGGCTCGGGTGGAAGCCGCTGTAACCGGTCTGGACGTAGTGGTCGGGGACGTAGACGTTGTCGCTCGTCTTGTCCCAGATGGTGGACCCGTAGGCGTTGCCGCCCGTGGTCTGGCAGACCACGTTGAGGGACTGCCCGCTGCGGTACATGTCCTCCTGGACGACGCGCGCGCTGAGCGAGGGGGAGCTGCGCCCGTTCAGGTCCGCCTTGGCGGTGAAGGTCCGGCCGTCGCCGCCCATGTCGGAGCACCGGGGGAGGCTCGGGTGGAAGCCGCTGTAACCGGTCCTCACGTAGGTGTCGGGGACCCACACGCCGTCGGTGGTCCTGTCCCAGATGTAGGAGCCGTAGGCGAGTTCGCCGCGGTCCTGGCAGACCACGTTGACGGTCTGTCCGCTGAGGTACATGTCCACCCTGACCACGGGCGCGGTCAGGGACTTGCCCGAGCGGCCGTTGAGGTCGGCGGTGGCGGGGAATCCGATGGCGGCCTCCGCGGGCGCCTGCACGGTGACGGTCAGCACGAGCGCGGTGGCGAGCGCGGCCAGCGCGGCGAGTATCCGGGAGGTCCGCCGCAGGGGGTGCGGCACCGCGTCTCCGGTGCCGCCGGGGGATCTGCTGTGGTTGAACATGGGTGCCAGGATGGAGGAGGCGCCTTCACGAAACCTGTGCCCGGGAGCGCGGGCGGTGAAGCGCGAGGTCGCGGCCGCCGCCGGGGGCGGCCCGGGGCGCGGGGAACACGGAGGGGGAGGCGCCGCACCGGCGCCTCCCCCTCCGTGGGCGTGCGGCCTGGACCGCCCGGCCCGGACGCTAGGCGTCCTTGATCTCGCAGACCACCGCGCCGTTGCCCACGGTCTCGCCCGCGGCGATCTTCAGCCCGGTCACCGTCCCGGCCTTGTGCGCGTTCAGCGGCTGCTCCATCTTCATCGCCTCGATCACGAC
>NZ_VWVV01000026.1 GCF_009830945.1 Nocardiopsis sp. FR4
CCCGGTCGTTAAGTCTCTTTGCGCTGATGGTACTGCCCTGTGGTGGGGTGGGAGAGTAGGTTGCTGCCACGGTTTGTTGTGGGGGGGTCGTCCTTTGTGGGCGGCCCCCTTTTTTTTGTGTGTTTTTTGTTGTGTGCCGGGGGGTTGTCCGGTTGTGAAAAACCGGAATACACACCGCTCCACGCGCAAATCCCGGGACAGCATCCCGGAGCGAGGAACCCGAGCGGAACTCCTCCACAGGCGGAACCGCGGCTGGGGACGCGCGGTCACATCCCCCGGCCCTTCGGGCCATCCCTGGCGCGACGCACGCCGCTGGGAGCGCCCGGAGCGGCCCTCGGTCTCGCCCGGCCGGCCTCTGGGAGCACGGGGGCGGGCAGCGCGACGGGAGACGGCACACCGCCTGGAGCTCCTGCCCGGGGCATGGCGCGGGGACGGCAGGTCCACCCGGCTGCCTCAGGCGTCTCAGGAGCCGGTGCCAGGGCGGCGTGCAGCCCTGACCGCAGGAGGTCCCGGGGGTGGAACTCCCGCTGACGAGGGTCGTGTCAGAACCTCGGGGGATGTCGGCCTAGTCTTCGTCAGCCTCGGGGGTCTCGATGAGCTGCCGCAGCAGCGCAACGAAGTCCTCTTCGCTCATCGCCGACCAGTCCACGTGCTCGTTCATGTTCTGCGGTTTTCCCCGACCAGGGGCCGATAAGCCTGTGTTGGCCCTATTGGTTTGAGAAGTCTCGGTTAACGAGGCGTTAGCGCAGCTAGTCGGCTCAGAAGTGCTGGCTCAGATCCGCTGGCGCGCTCAGACCCGCTGTTGCAGGGCGCCGCGGCACTCGGGGCAGCGGCAGCGCTTGTTGTAGCCCGTGACGGTGCCGTGCGGCAGGGACGGGTCCCGCTGCTCGGTCAGCGTGAAGTCGAGCTGGTCGCCGAAGGCGGTGAGGATGCGGGCGGTGGAGAAGACCTGTGCGGGGCTGACGCCCAGTTCTCCCGCGGCGTCGTCGATGTGCCTCCCCATCCGGAGTTTCGCGATGAGACGGGACCGGGTGCTCGGAGGCATCTCCGCCTCCGCGTTCGCGATCAGCTGCTCTGCGTCGTCAATGGGGTAGCTCATGGATTTCCTCTACGTGTGTGGTTACGCCCGCCGAAACAGGCGCCTCAAGCATCGTACGCGGTTTCCTCAGGTGGACGGTGGACACCGTCCACGGGGGCCGCGTTTTCGGCCGCCCTAATGCATCGAATCGGCAGCTGTTTTCTAGAAGTGCATTGCTAGATGCTAGACGCCATGTTTCGCTGGTGGTACACCTCCGCCACTCTGTGTCATGGGAACAGCGTTATGACCAGCCCCACGGTCCGCCGTCGGCGACTGTCCGCCGAACTCCGTCGTCGCCGCGTACAGGCGGGGATGACCCTCAGCGATGTCGCCGACGAACTGGAGTGGTCCCCCGCCAAGCTCGGCCACATCGAGACCGGCATCCGCAAGTGGCCCTCGGTCATGGAGATCTCGGCCCTGCTCCAGCTCTACGGGGTGACCGGCGGACAACGCGAGGCGATCCTGACCCTCGTCCGCGAGTCGCGGCTGCGCCCGTGGTGGACCGAGTACGAGGACGTCCTGTCGTCCGCGTACGTGGGCAACGAGGCCGGTGCCGTCTCCGTGCAGGCCTACGCGGGCATCCTGGTCCCCGACCTCCTCCAGGTCCCCGACTACACCGCCACCGTGGCCCGGGCCCTGGGACACAACGGGCGCGCGGTCGAGCGCATGGTCGCGGCCTACCTCAAACGGCAGGAGATCCTCGACCAGGGCGGCCTGGTCCGCTACCACGCCATCGTCGAGGAGGACGCCCTGCAACGGGTGTCCGGCGACCTGGGGCTCCTGCGGACCCAGACCACCCGCATCCTGGAGCTCGCCACGGGCTCGGACCGTGTCACCGTGCAGCTGCTGCCCACCTCGGCCGGTCCGCACGCCGGTGTCGCCGGGCCCTTCTCGGTGCTGGAGTTCGACGAGGACGAGTCGGCCCTGGCCTACGTGGAGGCCACCCAGGGAGGGACGATCGTGGAGGCCGAGGAGTCGGTGGCGGCCTGCAAGCGCGTGTGGTCGGCACTCACCCGGACAGCGGCGTCTCCGCAGACCACGCTGGGTATCCTGCGGCGCATGGCATTGTTGACCTGAGGACACGGAAGCACATCACTCCGAGAAGTTGGTGGAAATCCGTCCACTGTGGCGGGGACCGCCCCCAACAGCTTGCTAGTCTGCTTGGTGACAACCTCATAAAGTTCTCTGCGGAGCCCCGTCGCGGACGGGTGCCCGCGTGTACGCATCGAATTACCGAAAGGGTCCAGACAGTGAAGAAGATCATCGTCCTGGCGCTGGTGGCCCTCGGGGCTTTCGCCGTCTACCGCAAGATCCAGGCGGACCGCGCCGAGCTCGACCTGTGGACCGAGGCCACGGCGGCCAGCGAGAGCTGACCGAACGGTGCGGTGCGCACCGTCCCGGCCAGTTCCTGAGTGACACGAAGACGTGGGTGGGCCGACGATCCCGGGGTGCGACCCACGGCTTTGTGCTGCTTTTGGACCCGAGCGCGGCCCCGCTCGGTGAGCGGGACCACCTTCCGATGAAGGTATGCTCTGCATAGTGGCCAGGGCTTGTGCCCGGGTTCCGAGGGGCCATAGCTCAGCTGGCAGAGCGCCGGTTTTGCATACCGGAGGTCAGGGGTTCGACTCCCCTTGGCTCCACTCCCATTTCCGCAGGTTACAGACATGACGACGGCCACCCAGACGTACAGCTTGGGTGGCCGTTGCACATTTAGTGCACATTGCCGGAGTTTCGTCAGGCGGCACGACCGCGCTTCTTCGTCTCCGCGGCTTTGGCCTTTCGGAGGGACGCGGCGCGCTTGTCACCCATCTTCCGGGCCACCTCGTCCAGCCGGTCGGGGAAGAGGTGCCCGTAGGTGTCGAGCGTCATCGTCGCGGTCTTGTGACCGAGCATCGTCTGTACGACCTTGACGTCAGCCTCAGCGGCGATCGCCAGCGACGCGGCGGTGTGCCGCAGCTTGTGAACCGTCACGTCCAGTTCGGCGAGACCGGCATCCTTCACAGCCGGAGTGAAGACGCGTCGTCGGAAGTTGTCGTAGTGCAGCGGCCCGCCCATCGGAGCGGTGAACGCGAGATCGTCAGCCGCTTTGCCCCCGCACAGGGCACGGAGCTCCTTGAGGAGGAAGCCCGGAATCGGCACGGCACGCTGTTCGTGGTTCTTCGGAGTCTCCAGGTACAGCTTGCCCGACTCCCGACCGAAGGTCTCTTCGACGTGGACCCGTCGACGTCTCAGGTCGATTCGGCCGACCTTCACGGCGGCGACCTCACCCCAGCGGAGACCGGTGTAGGCGAGCAGCAGCACCAGGACCCGGTACTCACCGGAGCAGGAGGCCAGACGTTCCACCTGGACGTGATCGAGGTACACGTGTTTGCCGGGAACGATCATCGGCAAAGCCACCTCTTTGGCGGGATTCACCATGATCCGACCGGATTTCACCGCCCAGGCCAGGACCTGAGAGAGTGCGTAGTAGACCTTGCGCACATAGGAGGGGCTCAACTTGCCCCCGCGCTTTCCCGGTTCGTTGATCAGACGATTAACCCAGTCGGACACCGCTTCGAAACGCACCTGGTTCACGGGCACGTCTCCCCAGGCGGGAAGGACGTAGTTGTCCAGGTATTCACGGTAATCACGTCGAGTCGACCGTTTGAGGTGGTGTTGGGCTTCTAGCCACTTCTCCGCGATCTCTCCGACCGTCATCTTCCCGGCGGATGGATCCCGGAACGTGCCCGAACTCAGCTGGCCCTCAAGTTCGACCTGTCGTCTCTCCGCGTCGGGCTTCTTCTTGAAGGTGCCACCGCTCTTCATCCTTCCAGCAGGGTCGTAGTAGCGGACCATCCAACGGGCCGGAGGGGTACGTCTGGCCTCCTTGGCCTTCTTCACCGCCTCGTTGTAGGACTTCTCCTTGGTGCGGTCGTAGACCCATGCGCGAGCCATAAGGCCGTTTCCTTTCCAAGTGGGGGTTACTGGGAACGGACCCAGGCGTGCACTTCGGAGGGCACATAGCGGACGTACCGGCCGACGCGGTGGGAGGGAGGGCCGTCGCCCTTGTATCGCCATTCATAGAGCGTTTTAGGTGGAATGCGTAGGTATGTGGCGGCGTCCTTCACCGACCACAGGGATTGCTCACGGCGGTGTTCAGTAACGGCTACAGCAACCGTCTTCGTTCTCACGCGACCCTGCCTTCCTGAATTGCCGAGTGTTCGGGGGTACGTGCTGCGTCGAGCTGTGCGCGGCGTTTGAGGGCTTCGCCCACCGCGCGGAGGAGTCGTTGCTCCCGAGGGGCCACGTCGGGGTCAGTTGGACGGGCCAGTTCCCAGGCGAAGGAGCCCGAGGCGACCGAGGACAGCACGGGAGGCCGGTTCTCCTCGTCGCCCTGGTCCTCGTCGGTGGGGTTGACGCCGAGGGATTCCAGGACCCAGGTGAGCCGGTCCGCCTTGTGGTCGGCGAGGGTCTTTCCCGACCACTTGCGCGAGACCAGGGCGCGACGGCCCGCGTAGCCCAGGTGTTCGCGGCGGTGTGCCTTGGAGCGGCAGAACCCCGGGCGCATCCCAGCCTTTGCGCCCTCAGGTTGGATGCCGTAGCGCAGCCAGTTCGAGCACCGGGGCGAGCACGGTTCGAAGCGGAGCGCGTCCAGGAGCCGGTCCACGTGCTGTTCCTGGCGAGTCGTCTCGGCGGCGTGGCACTCGGCGATGTCCTTGGTGAGGTACTTGGCCAGGTAGCGCACACACCGGGACGCGTCTTCGGACCCGGCCACGACCCCTTTGGCGTCGACCTGACGGCCGAAACGCACCACGTGATGGGGTTCCGCCCCAGGGTCGGCGTCCACCAGGTCCAGCGCCTCATCCCAGGTGGGCAGGACTTCACCCGTGGTCGGGTCGAGGAAGGTCTCCGCGGATTCGTCCCACACCGGCAGGTGGTCGCCCTCGAAGAGCACCCGGTTCGCCGGGGGCCACCACACCTGGTGGTAGGTGGCGGCTGCGATCTGGCGCAGCTCCGCCCGGGGGATCGTGCCCCGGGTGGCCATGTGCAGGTGCGGAGCCAGGCGCCGTTGGGGTTCCACGGCCGCGAAGTACTGGACATCGAAGCCCGCGACCCGTCGAAGGTTCTGCACGAACCGGTCCACCAGTTTGGAGAAGTGCAGCGCGTCCCGTGCGGCCCGCCGGTAGTCGTACGTGGAGGGGTCGACGGGGGTACCGTCCGAGCGGACCCGACCGTAGGAGTCCAGGGTCAGAGTGATGAACAGGGAGGGCCGGAACACCTTGCCCGTGTTGGGGTCGGTGAAGGCCCGTCCGACCGTCTTCCTCGTCATGGGTCGCTTAGGAAGGTCGGGTACGTCCTGTCGGCGTTTGGTCGAGCGCACCCGACGCGACCCCGGCGAGGAAGAAGCGGAGCGGGTGACCGAGCCTCGAAGGCCGGAGGCTGTGATCTCCTCGTCCAGGTCCGCGATCGCCGCGTCCAGCGCGGCCAGGTCCTCAGCCGACGCCATTCCCGTGGCGGCGAGCCGGTCCCGTTCGGCGGTGACCACGGCCCGCTGTTCCACCCAGGAGCGTTGCACCTCGGTCGGCGGGTCGGGTTCCACCACGGGTTCGGTGGCCAGGTGCCAGCCCTCTTCGCACTGGGTCCGCCGAAGCGACCTCTTACGACGAGCGCAGGCCGGACACCGGGATTCCAGCGTGGACCCGCACGGAACGTCGATCACCTCAGTCTGTCCGGTGGCGATGCCGGTTCGCCGGAGCGAGACAGGCCGGATGCACACGCCGTGGTCGGCGGCGACCTGTTCGGCCACCTCACGGGCCAGCGGTTGCGCGAGGCGTTCAGCCCGTGTCGTCTTTCCGGTGGGAGTGGGCATCAGGCCACCCCCGTGCCGTAGGCGGCGGCCATGGCGGTGATGTCGTCATCGGAGACGTAGGCGGCCCGGACGCGGACCGGAGTCGGTGAGCCTTCCAGGCGGACGTAGGCGACCCCGGGCAAGGACGGGTCGATGAGGTGGGCCCCAGCCCCGTGTTCCCGGGCGCCCTCACCGAGGACCATGTCCACCTGCGATGCCTCGTCCAGCCTCAGGGCGACCTTGTCCGGGAACAGGTTGCGCAGGTTCATGACCTCCTTGCGCGGGTCCTGCAAGGCGACCAGGACGCAGAAGCCGACCGAGCGGCCCTGTGAGGTCAGGGTGGCGATCGCATTCTCCGCCCGCTTCCGGATGTCCCGGTCAGGGTGGTACGCGGTCAGGAACGCCACCTCATCAAGCAGCACCAGGACGAAAGGGTCCTGCGTGGTGGGAGTGTGCGAACGCTGTCGCCCCGCGTACCGGGACGCCCGGTCCTGCATGTCGGCCACGGCCCGCTCCAACACGGCCACCGCGGATTCACCCGTGTCCGCGTACTGGGCGAACAGGTCGCGACCGTAGGACAGTTCCATCCGTTTGGGGTCGATCGCCCACACCTGCGCGGTACCGGCCTTGACGGCGGGGAGCAGGGCGCGCACCGCCGACCAGAGCACCGAGCCCTTGCCCGCACCGGTCACCCCGGCCACCAGGACGTGCGTGCCGTGCAGCCGGAGAAACCAGGTCGAGCCGTCCTCACACCGCCCCACCGGAAGCGCCCCCAGGTCCGGGGAATCGGGGATGTCCAGGGCTTCCAGGGGTTCGGACAGGGTGTCCCTGCGCGGGAACTCCAGGGTGATGTCCCGGGGACCGTTGACGATCACCCGGCAGGAGGGCGCGGCGAACCCGTGCGCCAGCTCTACCACCCGCGTTTCGAAGTCCGCCGGAGCGGTTCCGGCCACGAGAGCCACCCGGACCCTGTCCGCCCAGGTGTCGCACGTGACGCGGCGGATGCGCGGCAGGTAGCGGCGTTCCTGGTAGGACTCAGCCAACCCGGAGATCACCAACACCGGCTGCCAGTGACGGCGGTAGACGAACACATGTCGCCACCAGGCCAGCAGCCGCAGGAGCACACAGCGCCGGTAGGAGTCGGGCCAGGTGCGCCACCACACCAGGGACACCACGGCGGCCAAGCCCCAGAGCGCGGCCAGTCCGTGCCAGTCCAGCCACCACCAGGCCCCGACCGAGGAGGTCAGGCAGGCGACCATCACGGGGAAGCGGAAGGGCAGGGTGAGAAGGAACCGGAGCAGGCGCCAGATCCAGGAGGCCAGGACCACGATCCCCGGGGTTTCCACGATGGGTGTCGTCCAGCGCACCCCTTGGGCCGGAGTCGGCAGGGTCGGGGAGGTCTGGGTGGCCCCGATCTTGGGCTGTCGCATCACCACTCACCCCTGTTCTCGTTCTCGATCCGGGCCAGGAGCCGGTCACGGTCAGCGCGGGCACGAGCGGCGAACCGGGAGGCGGCGGGGTTGCCGTCCCGGTCGGCGATCATGGCGAAGACACGGGCCTTGAAGTCGAAGAAGTCCGCGCGTTCGGCATCGGTCAGGGGCGGGGTACGGGTCGCGTCCAGCAGCAGGCGGACCAGTTCCGGGCCGCTGAGCCCGGACAGGTCACGGGGGTAATCGGACATACTGAAGACACCTCTTCACGAAGCTTGAGCAAGGGCTTGCAGGAGGGGTTCAAGGGGCGGCCGAGGTGTTGGCGCACCAGGCCGCCCCGTCTTGCGTGTGGGGGTCAGGCGGCGTCCTTCGCCGCCGGGGCACGGCGACTACCCGAAGCGCCGGGAGCCTTCACACCACGGGCCCGCAGCGAGTACGCGACCCGGGGGCGACGGCCGTTGTCGTCGACGTAGGGCATGACCGCCATGGACTCGAACTCGATCGGTCGGAAGGGCAGCCCCGGAACCTCGTCCGGCAGGGTCGGGCAGACCTCGGCGGCAACTTTGACCTTGACCGACTTGGCCTTGCCCCGCGCTTCGGGGTCGGCGTCGATCACGTCCACCGCCCACAGCGGAAGGCCCGTGTCCTTGTCGAGCTGGGGCCGCTTGGTCTCGAAGTCGGTGATCGCCTCCACGCCCAGAGCGAAGGCACCATGCGGGAACACCGTCCCGAACGCGACGGGCAACGCACCCTGAATAGCCATAAGAGCAGTCCTGTTCTTCTCGTTTGAGCTGTTCACGATCCCGGAATGATCGACACGCGATCATCCGCACCAGGGATAGATACATGTATAGCATGTATCGAAATTGGCGACCAGTGGTCACCGCACGCCTTGTCTGTGGTTGTCGTGTCCGCCGCCACTCTGGGTTGCGGCGACGGTTCCACCATCCCCGGAAGGGCCGGGACGAGATCACTACATGGCTGGACGTGTTCAGGACGTCTCGATAATGTGAGCGCGTCCCAAGACATCCTGCGAATCCCGGGGTACATGCCGAACGAGAGGTTGCGAGCCGCGCTGTTGCAGCGTGGGGCCACACCGGTTGATCTGGCCGAGGAGATCGGCGTGGACGCCAAGAGCGTGGAGCGCTGGATCACCCAGGGGCGCACCCCCTACCGCCGGCACCGCTACGCGGCCGCGGCCTACCTCGGCGTGGAGGAGACCTACCTCTGGCCCAAGGCCCTGTCCCCCGAGCAGAGCAAGGCCGCCTCACAGAGCGAGATCGTCCAGATCTACCCGCACCGGTGGAGCGTGCCCACCGACCTGTGGAAGCGGCTGTTCCAGGAGGCGCAGCAGGAGATCTCGATCCTGGTTTTCAGCGGATTCTTCCTCGCTGACGACCCGAGCATGATCACGTTGCTGGCGGACAAGGCCAAGGCCGGGGTTCGCGTGCGCGTCCTGCTGGGAGACCCCGACAGTGAGGCGGTGGCCCAGCGCGGCCGGGACGAGGGGTTGAACGAGCTCCTGGCCGCGAAGATCCGCAACGTCATCGTGCTCTACCGGTCGTTGCGCCAGGTGGAGGGCACGGAGTTCCGACTCCACGGGACGACGCTGTACAACTCGATCTACCGCGCCGATGATCAGTTGATCGTCAACACGCACGTCTACGGCGCGATGGCCTCGGAGGCCCCGGTCTTCCACCTGCGCAAGATCCCGGGCGGGACCCTGGTCGGCACCTACCTGGAGAGCTACGAGAAGGTCTGGACCGAGGCGACCGCACTCGACTGAGGGAAAGAGTCCATGGGTAAGCGGATTGACTACTACGACGACCCCGAGGCCCCAGCCGCCAACAGCCTCGTCCCGTCGGTGAACGTGTTCGTGGTCAACCACCGCGATGAGGTGTTGATGATCCGCCGCACCGACAACGACAACTGGGCTGTCCCCGGGGGCGCCGTCGACCTCGGCGAGTCAGTGCCGCAGGCCGCCGTCCGGGAAACGCTGGAGGAGACCGGCGTCACCTGCGAGATCACCGGGATCATCGGGATCTACAGCGACCCGAGGCACATCATCTACTACACCAGCGACGGCGAGGCCCGCCAGGAGTTCTCCATGGCCTTCTCCGCCCGCCCGCTCGCAGGAGAGCCCACGCCGAGCGACGAGTCCAAGGAAGTCGTCTGGGTACCCAAAGACGAACTGGCTGGATACCGGATGGACCGGTCCATGCGGATGCGCGTGGACCACTTCCTCAGCGGAGGTCCGACCCACATCGGATGAGCGGTCAGCCGACCTCAGCCAGGCGGTGTTCCACGGCCCGCACCGACGCAGTCAGCAGCGGTGAGGAACGGCTGATGGAGCGGTGGACCAGGTCCTCAGGGGCGTAGCGCTTCAGGATCTCCGACAGGCGACGTTCTACCGGCAGGTGGGCACCGTCCGGGCCGGTGGTCATGTCCGCGTAGGTGAGCGCGTCTAGCAGATCCTCCGGCGGAGCGTCGAACTCGTCCTTGAGCGCGGTGAGCAGGCCCCGTTCCTCGGCCTCCACCACGGCGCAGGAGTGGTAGGCCACCAGGGAGACCAAGGTTTCGTCCGCCTCCTGGACCTCGCGCAGGTACCGGGCACCGTCAAGGGGATGGAAGCCCGTGGTCGCCAACTCAGGGGAGTATCCGATGTCGTGCAGCCAGGCGGAGGCTTCCACCAGGTCGGCATGTGCGCCGAGCATGGAACGGAGGGAGCGCGCCTGTTCGGCTACCCCCTGGGAGTGCGCCCAGCGTCGGGGTAGCGGCTGTTCGAGCAGTTCTCGCGCGAGATCCCGCGCCCAGTGAACATGTCCCACATGTACCAGGCTAGCCTGCGGTCGTCTCGGCCCCTTTGACGAACCGTCCCTTACCGTGCACGGCGACGACGAGCCCGGTCCCTTCCAGTTCGGAGAGGGCTTGCCGAGCTGTCCCCCGTGACACCCCGTATTGGTCTACCAACGCGGCCTCACTGGGCAGGGCGTCCCCCGGGGCAAGGTGTCCGCTGGTGATGCGTTCCCGTAGGTCAGCGGCGATGCGCCGGTATTGGGCAAGCGGGGTTTCCTCCGCAGGTGCGCTCTTACGCTCCTCAGCGGTGCACACGACACGACCGGTCCCGGGAAGGGCCTTGATCAGGCGTTCCGCCTCCAGTTCGGCCAGAGCACGGCGCACGGTCGTACGTGAGACGCCGAACTCCTGGCGGAGTGCCGCTTCGGAGGGAAGCGTGTGCCCCGGGGCGAGGTCCCCGCTGGTGATGCGAGCGCGTAGGGACTCCGCGATCTGGTGATAGGTCCCCCATGGGGTACGCGGACTCAAACAGGTTCCTCCGAAGCGAGTTCGCAAAGCGAAAGACGGTTTATTGCACGAACTCTAACCAGTGTGCAACTCGAAGCTCATGGACGTCCGCCGGTGTCGACCCAGCCCGAGGGCTCCTCCCCTTCGATCGACATCCGGCGGACGCCCCAACCGCAGAGCCAACGCCGATGAACGCGAACGGCGGCGCTGACCTACGGTCGGTCCTCACCCTTCGGGAGGACCGTCTTCGGTGGCCCCTACGCGGAGCCCGTTCTCGGTGACGCGTTCACCGGTCAGCCCGGAGACGCCTATCCCCGCAGGCGGGTATTCGAGCTGGTGAACGAAGATCTCTACGTTCTCCTCGACCAGCGTCGGCGCGTGCGTGACGTCATGGCGTGTGGCGGTCGCGATCCACAGGCCCCCGTGGCGGCGGATCGACCACTGTTCCCCGTAGTGGCGCTGGAGAAGGAAGAGCAGGGTGTTCGGGGCAGGCTCACGGGTCATGCCGCTACGACCTCCCTCCGGGAGATCTCAAGGAGCAGTTCCAGGCCCAGGCGGGAAGGGTCGATCGTCACCGGCCGGTGCCCCTTGTGCAGGACGTACGGGCGTACCACCCGCGCGAGAGGGGCGACGGGATGAGCCGGAGGCGGAGGGGTGAACGGAAGCCGCGCGTGCGGCTTGGCCCGGGAAGACCGGTGTGTTGTGGGTCCGCGCGTCCGCAGGTGCGGGATCAGATTCCGCATGGTTCTCCCTGATGAGTCGGGCGAGGCCCCGGCGGGAACGCTCGCTGCGCCGGAGCCCTCTTACATGCGGAAACGATGCTCTGAGTGAGCGGACATGTGTACCACGTATCGGACAACTTCAGGGACGTCTAGGGACGTCTTCTGTTATCGTCGGGGTTCCGCACCCCCCGGAGGGCACCGACGTGAACACCGCACTGCGCAGGGCACTGGCCGCGTCCCGGCTCACGGAGACCGACGTGGCCGCACACCTCGGCGTCGACCCCAAGACCGTGCGCCGCTGGATCTTCGGCCAACGGCCCTACCCCCGGCACCGCTGGGCACTGGCTGATCTCCTCCAGGTTCAGGAGGATCGTCTCTGGCCGCTGGACGGCCAGCTCCGCGAGGACCGCGCACCGCTTTCCGAGCACGCCCACCGCGTCTACCCGCACCGCTGGGAGGTACCCCGTCAGGTCTGGCACGATCTGTTCAGCGAAGCGGAACAGGAAATCGGCATCCTGGTCTACAGCGGCCTGTTCCTGGCGGATGACGCGGGAATCCTGCACGTTCTCGGAGCGCGGGCACGTGACGGCGTGAGCGTTCGCATCCTCCTGGGAAATCCCGAATCCGAGCAGGTCAAACAACGGGGAAGAGACGAGCGGATAGGCGAGGCGTTGGCGGCCAGGGCGAGCAATGCGCTGCTGCTCTTCCGAACGCTTCTGGAGGTCGACGGTGTCGAGATCAGGAAGCATTCGACCACGCTGTACAACTCCGTCTACCTGACGGAGAGAAAACTCCTCGTCAACCAGCACATCTACGGGCTTCCAGCGGCGAAGTCACCCGTGGTCGAGATCAACCGCGACCTGTCCCCGGCCATGGCCGAGACCTACGTTCGGAGCTTTGGCCTGGTGTGGCAGGACGCCGAGCCCGTGACCACATAGCCAGCCGTACCGTTGCCGAATTGGGCTGTATGGGATCAAGGCGACGGCGCGAGCGCCGTCGCGCGGCCCGGCGCCCGTCTCGGGCTGCGGGCTGCCGCCCGGTCCCGAGACGGGCGCCGGGCGGAGCGGAGGAGCAGCGCCGGGGGTGATCCGACAGAGCCAGTGCCGGCCCCGGACGGCCCGCCTTGGTTGCTGGCGTGTTCGGTCCCGAGGCACCCGATAGCGCGACACGCACTGTCTCGGGTGACCGGCTCCGGCGCTATCGGGCACCTCGGCCCGGAACCGTGGTTGCCGAATACAGGGGTCGGGGGAGTCATGGCGGGCGTACTCTGAACGGGACATCCCACCTGGGGCGGAGGCGGATTCGGGGGTCCGGGACGATGCACATTCAGTGCACACGACCCCGGGAACCGGCGGGTAACGGTGGGAAGCGGTCGGATGCATCAGCGCAGGTCACTGGGGGTTCCGCAGGTCGGATGGCCGTGCTCAAGTGATTTGCATACCGGAGGTCAGGGGTTCGACTCCCCTTGGCTCCACACCTTCCGAGGCGGCCCCGCCCGGCGGCTGACAGCCGCCGGGCGGGGCCGCCTCGCTGCTTTCCGGGCTCTTCGGTCTCTTCGGGGCCTTCGCCTGCAATTCCTGAGATATCGGACTCCAAGCCGCGAATAAGACAGCCCGGATAAACCACCTTGGTTACTAATCAGTAGGCCTGTTCGGCCCTATCCGGGGCGATTTTGGTGTCCTCTGGGTCATGCGGGTTCTGGGGTCCGTATAGCCCGTTCGAGTGATGCGGATGACGCAGAGTCCTCTTCGCCCGGGGGTGTCCGGGCCGGGACCGACCTCCTTGCCGCGATGCGAAACCCCAGGTCATGCGCCTGCCGGGAAAAGGCCGGGATCCAACCTTGCATTCTGGTTACGCGGACCCGTCCCTACCACATGCAGTGACTCTCCGTATGTGTATGATGACAGTTCCTCTTAGTGCAATGGTCCTAGTGGGCCATATGAGAAATAGGCCTCTTGGGGTCTGTTGGTGAACTGGGACGAACCGTAGTTTCGACACCAGCGACAACGAGGGAGACAGCGCGCCGAAACGAGCGACCCCCGGAGACGAGCCGTGCGGCCCCCCGCCCGGCGAGGTGACACCGTCCTCGGATCGGACCGCTTCTCCTCACCCCGCCGACGGTCGCGCCAGTCGGCGGGTTCCGATCACCACACATGCTGATCTTGGGAGTGGGGCAACATGTGGAATGAGAAGATGGCGGCCCGCGCCAAATGCCGTGAGATCGACCCTGACGCACTGTTCGTGCAGGGTGCGGCCCAGAACCGCGCCAAGCTGATCTGCCGGGGCTGTCCGGTCCGGACCCAGTGCCTGGCCGAGGCGCTCGACAGCCGTATCGAGTTCGGCGTCTGGGGAGGCATGACCGAACGCGAGCGCCGCGCCCTGCTGCGCCGCCGCAAGGACGTGACCAACTGGTACGAGTTGCTCACCAGGGCGGAGCGCCGCTACGAGCGGGAGCGGGCCGACCAGCCTGTGCCCGTTCCGGCCCGCAACTAGGGGCGGCCGGGGAAGGGGAGCCCCGGCACCGCAGACGAAAGTAGGGGCGTTCTCCGCCCTGAGGGGGAGTTCCGGATCAGGGGAGGATCAGGGTCGGCCCCGATGGCCCCGGCCGGCCCGATGGCGCATCATGAAGGGAGTACGGCCGATGAGTGCCGTACTCCCGTCGCCGTTGGGAGTGGGAGTGTCCGTGCAGAATCCTCAGCACCCGGCGAGGCGTCCCTCGGAACCGCAGATCCGCCTCACCGACGCTGAACGCGATGCCACCATCAAGGTCCTCCAGGAGGCCTACGGTCGCGGTCAGATCAACGAGCTGGAACTCGATGAGCGCACGGACAAGGCCATGCGGGCCAAGTTCGGCGCCGACCTGGTTCCGCTCACCGAGGACCTGGGAATGACGCCCGCGGGAGAGCCCCGGGCCTCCTCCCCCTTCGGCTCCTTCGGTGGCCGGGCGGGCGGGGAGAAGACCGACCCCCGCACGCCTTTGCCGAGCACCCCGGCCGAGCGGGCGGTGGCCGCCGTCGCGCACGGCGGGAACTACTTCTTCCCCGTCGTGGCGCCCCTGGTGCTCTTCGTGCTCAGCGACAGGGTCTCGCCCTACGTGCGGCGCCAGGCGATGGAGGCGCTCAACTTCCAGATCTTCTGTATCGTCCTCGGCCTCGCGAGCGCGTTCCTGTTCTTCCTGCTGTTCCCGCTGCTGGTGACGGCGGCCGTCGCCCTGGGATGGGTGGTGCTTCCGGCCATCGCCACCATCGCCAGCCTCATGGGCCGGAACTGGCGCTACCCCATGTTCTTCCGCGCTCTCAAGGACAACTGAGCGGCCCGGCCGTGCCGCCGTCCCGGACACGACGAAGCCGGGACGGAGGATCCGTCCCGGCTGAGGGGATGGGACCCGCCCCGCGGACGGGGTCCGTCTCTCGTCGTTCGGTCTAGCGGCCGGGCTGCCCGTTCTCCTGGGCCCGGTTCTCGCCGGCGGCCGTGCGCACGGTCTCCTTGGACTTGCCCTTGGCCGTCTTCGCGGTCTCCTTCGCGGCCTCCTTGGCCTTGTCGGCCGTCTCGGAGGCCTTCTCCTCCAGGTTCTCCCTGGTCTCGCGGACCTGGTCGCGCGCCTGGTCCAGGTGCTCCTGCCACTCGGCGTCCTGCGACGCCTGACGCATCCGCACGAGCGAGTACACGACCAGACCGCCGATCACGGC
This sequence comes from Nocardiopsis sp. FR4, assembly GCF_009830945.1. Classification (GTDB taxonomy): domain Bacteria; phylum Actinomycetota; class Actinomycetes; order Streptosporangiales; family Streptosporangiaceae; genus Nocardiopsis. The sequence goes on from NZ_VWVV01000026.1 coordinate 15,051, forward strand.
GGCGCCCCCGACCAGGATTCCGCGGGGGACACGGCGGTTGCCCCGCCGGGTCAGCCGCAGCCCGCGGCGGCCCGGTTTCGGGTCGACACGGTGCGCCGCGGCGGTCAGCATCCCGGCCACGCGGGGCGCCACGGTGTTCTCCACGCGCAGCGCCGCGTTCTCCAACCGGGGAGCGGTCCAACCACGGGCCTGGAGGAGCTTCAGAGCGGCCTGGTCACGCGCCTGGTCCGCGTACGGACCGATCCGGTCGGCCTGCTCACGGGCCAGGTCCTGCAGGCGGGAGAGGGTGACCTCCGCCTCCTTGCGTGCCTTGTGTCGCTTGGAAGTGATAGGCACGTCGTCAGCTCCTTCGATCGTTCACCGGTTCTGCGTTCCCCACCCGGTGCGGCCGACGGTTGTCGCCACACGGGCGGCTTCTCCTACGTCGTCCTTCCCCGTTATCCGGGTGTTATCTCAACATACGTCCTCTCCGTGTGTGATCTACGTATCGACACCGCCCGGCGGCATTTCTCCGTGGAACGGTTCCGCGGGCGCCGCCGACCGCGGCGATCTGCCCGGACACCGGTCCCGGACCGCGGACGGGTAACGTGAGCACGTAAGCAAAGTCGATCGAAAGGCACGTAGGTGTCGGACTCCACGGGTCAGCCCACCGCGCGGCTGAACACCTCCAAGGGAACCATCGTCGTGAAGCTGTTCGAGGAGGAGGCGCCGGAGACGGTCGCCAACTTCATCGGACTGGCCGAGGGCTCCAAACAGTGGATGGACCCCACCACGGGCAAGCCGTCCAACGACAGCCTGTACGAGGGCACCATCTTCCACCGGGTCATTGAGGGCTTCATGATCCAGGGCGGCGACCCGCTCGGCACCGGTCGCGGCGGTCCGGGCTACACCTTCAAGGACGAGATCCACCCGAGCCTGCGCTTCGACCGTCCCTTCCTGCTGGCGATGGCCAACGCGGGCCCGGGCACCAACGGTTCGCAGTTCTTCATCACCGTGGACAAGCCGTACTGGCTGGACGGCCGCCACACCATCTTCGGCGAGGTCGTCGAGGGCGACGACGTGGTCACCGCGATCTCCCAGGTGGCGACCGACTCCCAGGACCGTCCGCGCGAGGACGTGGTGATCAACAGCATCGAGATCACCCGCTAGGGAGACGCCCCGAGGAGGAACCCGCCCATGACCGCATCCCCGCCGTCCGGAGCATCGTCCGAACCGGGCCCCCATGCCTCGCGCACCTGTTACCGCCACTCCGACCGGGAGACCGGGGTCAGCTGCCACAGGTGCGGGCGGCCCATCTGCCCGGACTGCATGGTGGAGGCGTCGGTGGGCTTCCACTGCCCGACCTGCGTCTCGGAGGGGAACCGCGGGGTGCGCCGGGCGCGGACCGCGTTCGGGGGCAGGCCGGTGGCCAAGCCCTACGTGACGTGGACGATCCTGGGGCTGATGGTGGCCGGGTTCATCGCCCAGCTGGGTACGTCCGACCCGGTCGGACGGGCGGGCTCCTCCCCGCTGGTGTGGGAGTTCGCCATGCTCGGCTTCGGCCACACGGAGGACGGGGCCCTCCTCGGCGTGCTCGGCGGTGACTGGTACCGGCTGATCACGGCGGCCTTCCTGCACGGCAGCGTCTTCCACCTGCTGTTCAACGGGTACGCCATGTACGTGCTGGGCACCCAGCTGGAGAGCTGGCTGGGCCACGGCCGCTTCCTGGCCCTGTGGGTGCTCGGCGCCCTGGCCGGTTCGGTGCTCAGCGTCCTCGCGGCGCCCGCCCAGTTCTCCGTCGGGGCCTCCGGCGCGATCTTCGCGCTCTTCGGGGCGGTCTTCGTGATCGGTCGGCGCCTGCGCCTGGACCTGCGGATGGTCGGCGTCCTGCTGGCGGTCAACCTCGTGCTGACCTTCGTCGTTCCGCAGATCTCCTGGACCGCGCACATCGGCGGGCTGGTCGCCGGGTTCCTCCTCGGCGCGGTGTTCGCCTACCTGCCGGGCCGGTCCGCCGGGAACACGGCGCGGACCGTCACGCACGTCCTGCTGACCGCGGCCTTCGCCGCGCTGCTGGTGGCCCTGGTGGTCACCGCTCCGCTGATCGTCCTCAGCTGACCGCGCCCGGGCCCCGGAGGAGTCCTCCTCCGGGGCCCGGGCGCGTGCGGATCCCCACCGCGTGCGGCGGGGACCTCCGGTCTCAGGAGCAGTCGAACCAGTGCCCGACAGGGCGCCCGGGGCACGAGCGGCACTCGAACACGTACACGCCGCCCGCGTCCCCCAGCATGAGGCCCGCCGCCTCCCGGACCGGGCGCCCCCGCCCGGGGCGGGGCGCCTCCTCCCCGTCGACGACCGCCCGGTCCTCGGCCGGGAGCCAGGTGCGCCAGGAGTCCCCGCCGTACTCCCAGCTGGCCACGGTGAGCAGGTGCTCCATGCGCTGCCCGCACGACGCGCAGTCCGGCCACACCGGGTCCTGGGTCCAGCCCGGGTACCCGCCCAGCTTGATCCCGGGGGCCTCGGCGAGGTGGTACTCGTACTCCAGGCCCGTGTCCGCCTCCAGCCGGTCGAAGCGCTCCCGCAGAGCCCTGAAGAGTTCCGGGGGCAGGTCCCGGCCGGGGTACTCCGTCACCCGCTCGGGGTGGACCGCGCAGGGGTCGGGCACGGAGTCGGGAGGCGCCCCGGAGGGCGCGGGGGGTGTGGCGCGGACCGGACCGACCGCGTCGGCGGCGCGCCAGTACACGCGGGGCAGGGGGTAGGCGAACTCGCCGTGCTCGAAGGGGCACCACAGGACCTGGAGGAGGTCGCGCCCCTCGGGGAAGGGGACGCCGGGCGCGTCCTCCCGGTGGACCTGGACGACCGGGACGAGGGAGGCCCCGTCCTCGGGGGGCGCGCCGTAGCCCATGTCCTCGTGCTCCTCGGCGCACACCGGCCAGGGCGCGTCGGCGGGCCACAGCAGCGGGCCGCCGACCGAGCTGTCGCGGAAGGAGGGGTCGCCCGCGCGGGGGTGGAGGCGCACCGCCTCCCGGCGCAGAGGGACCAGTTCGGGGAAGAGTCCCTCCACGTCGACGGGGCGGGGCGGGGTATGACGGGTCACCTGTGCCTCCGGTGCTCGGGCCTGTGCCGGTGACGGGACCCTACGCACCGGGACGGACGTTCGCCCCGGGGTTGCGTACCCGCGTCGGAGACTGTGCGGGCATGCCGGGCAGAGCTGCCCACAGCCTGTGGACAACTTTGTGGAAAACGTGTGTCGGTGCTGTTCGGAGCGGGTGCGGGGGGCTACTCGGAAACCGTCCGCACCGCGGTCAGTGCCAGCGTGTGGACAGGATGACGGCCACGATGATGCCGCTGAACCCGATCAGCAGGTTCCAGTTCTGCCAGTCCTGCATGTAGGGGATCTGGGAACCCGCGATGTAGTAGACCGCGATCCAGAGAATGCCCAGGGCGAAGAAGCCCAGCATCGTCGGGACCAGCCATCGCGGGCTGACCTTGGGCTTCTCCTTGGAAGGAGGCGGCGTGTAGACGGCCTTCTTCTTGCGATCGCTGCGGGACTTGGGCACGGTCGCTGCTCCAGTACGTGGGGCGGTTCGTAAACGAGAACACAGTCTACGCCCCGGATGAGGCCCGCGTCACCGCCGGCCCCGTGTCCGGGTACTCAGTCCCTGCGGACCGAGGGGAAGACGAACTGCTCCTCGTCGCCCTCGCCGTCACCCGGAGGCGGCTCCTCGGTGCCCGGCGGGGGTTCCTCGGTGCCCGGGCCGCCGCCGTTGCCGTTCCCGTTCCCGTTTCCGTTGCCGTTCCCGTTGCCGGGCTGCTCCTCGTTCTGCGGGGCCGCGGCGAGTACCACGTTCACCGTGGTCCCCGGGGCCACCGACTCCCCGCTCCCGGGGCTCTGCCGGATGACCGTGCCGACCGGTCCCTCCGTGGACTCCTCCTCCGAGAAGGAGGCGCCCAGACCCACCTGCTCCAGGGCGGACTGCGCACCGGCCTGGGTCATGCCCTCCAGGTCGGGAACCTGTACGTCGTCCGGGCCGGAGGAGATCCGCAGGGTGATCTCGGTGTCCGGGGCGACCTCCTCGCCGCTGGCCGGGTCGGTCCCGATCGCGTTGCCCTCGGCCACGCTGTCGCTGGCCTCGGAGGCGGTGGTGACGTTCTCGAAGCCCGCGTTGCGCAGGGTGTCGCGCGCGGCGGACTCGCTCTGGCCCTCCACGGAGGGGATCCTGACGGCGTCCGGGCCGCTGGAGACGTACAGGACGATCTCGGTGTCCACCGGCACCTCCTCGCCGCCGGCCGGGTCGGTCTCCACGACCGTGCCCTCCTCGGCGTCGGGGTCCGCGCGCTGCTCGGTGGTGACGTTCGTGAAGTTCGCGTCCTCGAGGGTGGACTGTGCCTGCTCGACCGTCGAGCCGACCACGTCCGGCACCGCGGCCGTCTCCGTGTCCGGGCGGCCGTTCATGTTCATCAGGACGAACACCAGGACCAGGGAGGCGATCACGCCGAGGCCGAGCAGCACCCACAGCGCGGTCTTGCCCGCGTTGTTGCGCCTGCGGTCGTCGTAGTCGTCGTAGTCGTCGTAGTCGCCGTAGCGCTCGTCGGTGGCGGGCGGCATCGCCGTCGTGGCCCCGGCCGCCGCCATCGCCATCGTGCCCGCCTGCGTGGGCATCCCGGCGAGGCCGCGCTGGAGGTCCGCGCGCATCTCGGCGGCGTTCTGGTAGCGGTCCTCGCGGTCCTTGGTCATCGCCCGCAGGGTGATGTCCTCCAGCCACTCCGGGACCTGCGGGTCCACCTCGCTCGGCGGCACCGGCTCCTCGCGCACGTGCTGGTAGGCGATCGAGACGGGCGAGTCTCCGGTGAAGGGCGGCTGCCCGGTGAGCAGCTCGTAGAGCACGCAGCCCGTGGAGTAGATGTCGCTGCGCGGGTCCACCCGCTCGCCGCGCGCCTGCTCCGGCGACAGGTACTGGGCGGTGCCGATGACCTGCGAGGTCTGCGTCATCGTGGCCTGGTCGTCGTTCATGGCCCGGGCGATGCCGAAGTCCATGACCTTGACCTCGGCGTTGCGGGTCAGCATCACGTTGGCGGGCTTGATGTCGCGGTGGACGATCCCGTTGTCGTGGCTGTACTCCAGCGCCTTGAGGATGCCGTCGACCAGCTCCGCCGAACGCTCCGGCAGCAGTCGCCGGTCGTCGTCCAGCAGCTCCTTGAGGGTGCGGCCGTCCACGTACTCCATGACGATGTACGGGATGGACACGCCTTCGACCATGTCCTCGCCGGTGTCGTACACCGCGATGATGTTCGGGTGGTTCAGGGAGGCGGCGGACTGGGCCTCCCGCCGGAACCTCGCCTGGAACACGTGGTCGCGGGCCAGGTCGTGCCTGAGGGTCTTGATCGCGACGAGACGGTCGAGCCGCAGGTCGCGTGCGCGGTAGACCTCGGCCATGCCGCCGCGCCCGACGATGGTGTCGAGTTCGTAGCGTCCGCCAAGGAGCCGGGGCTGGGACATGTCGTGTACTGATCCTCGTGTCTTCCGGAGGCCGCCCGCGGGCCGCCGCCTACCCTGAACGTCTCTCGCTCATGGCCTCTATCGTGTGGTGTTGCCTTCGCCTTCGCCCGGAGGTGTCACCACTCCGCCGCCTTCGCCGCTGTCGCCACCCCCGCCGTTGTTCCCGCCCGGGGGGTCCTGGGTGCCGGTGTCGGGCGGATCGGTGGCCTCCCCCTCCGAACCGCCGTCCTCGCCGTCGTCCTCCGGGGGAGTGGCGTCCTCGCCACCCTCCTCCTCGTCGACGGCGCTCTCGCTCGGCTCCGGATTCCGAGGCTGCGTGGGCCAGTCGTTGCCCCTGTCGGGGACGACCGGCGCCTCCTCGGAGGTGTCCTCCTCGGTCTCGAGCGTCCGCTGCGGTGACGGTGACGGCGTCGCGGCCGGAGCCTCGACGGTGTCGCGCACGTTGCCCGTCTCCGCTCCGCTTCCGGACCAGAGGAAACCGGCCACCATGGCGGCCACGATCATGACCGTCGCACCGACCGCCGCCAGGACCACGGGAAGGCTGATCCGCCTCCTGGGCTCCTCGGCCAGACTAGCGGAGCCCCCCTGCTGTCCAGGCGGGACGGTCGGCTGTCCGGAGGTGCGCCGGGGCACGGCGCCCGGGGCCGCGTCGGGAACCGCGCCCACGACCATGGTCTGGGCCATGCCCTCGAAGCCCGCGCTGGGCGTCGGCGGCCCGGTGCCCGCGTTGGAGCGGATCACCGCCGCCATGTGCGCGACCTCGCTGGCGGAGGCGGGCCGTTCCTCGGGATCCTTCAGCAGCAGCAGGGAGACCAGGTACGCGACGTCGTCGGGGACGTCCTCGGGCAGCTCCGGCGGTTCGTCCCGGGTGTGCGCCAGGGCCAGCGCCACCGGGGTGTCGCCGGTGAACGGCGGCGTCCCGGCCAGGCACTCGTAGGCCACCACGCCCAGCGCGTACAGGTCCGAGGAGGAGGTCGCGGGCCTGCCCGAGGCCTGCTCGGGGGAGATGTACTGGGCGGTTCCCATGACCATGCCGGTCTGGGTCAGCGTGACCGACATGTCTCCCCGGGCGATGCCGAAGTCGGTGAGCTTGAGCTGCCCCTCCGGGGTGACCAGCAGGTTGCCCGGCTTGATGTCGCGGTGCACCACGCCGCGCGCGTGCGCCGCCGCCAGGGCCTGGGCGGCCTGGCAGACGAAGTCCAGCGTCTGGTCCGGGCTGAGGTGGCCCTGCTTCCGCAGCACCTGGGAGAGCGGTTCACCGACCACCAGCTCCATGATCAGGAACGCGCGGCCCTCCTCCTCGCCGTAGTCGAAGACCTGCGCGATACCGGGGTGGGACAGGCCCGCGGTGATGCGGCCCTCGGTGCGGAACCGCTCCCTGGCCGTGGGCTCGGCCATCTGCGCGGGGTGCAGCAGTTTCACCGCGACGGGGCGGTTGAGCAGGGTGTCCGTGGCCTTCCAGACTGTACCCATGCCACCGGAACCGATCTGCTCCTCCAGGCGGTAACGATCGCTCAGAACGGTCCCGGTGAGTCCACCGGGACCGTTCTGTGAAGATGGCTCGTAGGCGCTCACTACTGAACCACTGCCTCCATCATCTGGCGGGCGATGGGCGCCGCCAGTTCGTTGCCGCTACCGCCGCCGAACTCGACCACGACCGCGACCGCGATCTGCGGGTCGTTGGCCGGCGCGAAGCCGATGAACCAGTTGTGGGTGGGGCTGTCCGGGCCGGTCTCGGCGGTACCCGTCTTGCCCGCCACCTGGACCCCGGGGATGGCGGCGTTGGTGCCCGAGCCGCCCTGCTGGGTGACCAGGGTCATCATCTCCGTGAGGTCCTCGGCGGTGCTGGCGCTGACCGCCTGGGAGTAGGTCTCCGGGCTGGTCTGCGTGATCACCGACAGGTCGGAGTCGCGCACGCTGTCCACCACGTAGGGTCGCATGACCTCACCCGAGTTGGCCACACCCGCGGCGACCATCGCCATCTGGAGGGGGGTCGCCTCCACGTTGGACTGGCCGATCCCCGCGCGGCCCAGGATGTTGCGGTCCTCCTCGGGCGGGGCGTAGCTCGGGGTCACCGACAGGGGGATGTTGAGCGGGTTGGCCTCGGCGTCCTCCACGGTGGGGTGGAAGCCGAACGCGCTGGCCTGCTCCGACAGGTTCTGGCCGCCGACCTCGATCGCCCAGTTGGCGAACGAGGTGTTGCAGGAGATCTGGATCGAGTGCGCCAGGGTGTCCGGCTGGCCGCCGTTGCAGGTGCCTCCCGGGGTGGCGTTGGGCAGGTCGTTGCCCAGGGACAGCACGTCAGGGGCGTCCTGGGTGCTCTCCGGGGTGGCGTCCAGGTACTCCATGGCCGCCGCCGCGGTCACCACCTTGAAGGTCGAGCCCGGGGGGTAGCGCTCGTTGAGGGCCCGGTTCAGCAGCGGCTTGCGCGGGTCGTTCTCCATCGCCGTGTAGTTGTCCACGGCGGCCTGGGTGTCGGTGATGCTGACGACCTCGTTGGCGTCGTAGGAGGGGTAGGACACCGCGCCCAGGACCGCCCCCGTGTCGGGGTCGAGCGCGACCGCGGCGCCGTTCTTGCCGCCCAGGGCGGCGAAGGCCTCGTAGCCCGCCTTCTGCACGCCGGGGTCCAGGGTCAGCAGGACCTGGGCGCCCTCCGGCTCCCGGCCGGTGATGATGTCGCGGAAGTTGCGCACGGCCAGGCGGTCGTCGGAGCCGTCGAGCAGCGCGTTCTCGGTGTACTCGATGCCCGAGGCCCCGTAGGTGCGGAAGGAGCCGACGATCGGCGTGTACAGCCCGCCGCCCACGTACTCGCGCTGGTACTTGGGGGGTTTGCCCTCCTCGGAGATGTCCTCCGAGTAGGCCACGTTCTCGCCCGCGACCTGGATGGGGCCGCGCGCCTCGCTCAGGCGCTCGCTGAACTTGCGCGTGTTCAACGGGTCGTTGCGGATCGCCTCGGCCTGGAAGCCCTGGATCCAGGTGACGTTGAGCATCAGGACCACGAGCAGGAACAGGGCGAAGACGCTGAGTCTGCGGATCGGTGTGTTCATCGTCGGATCACCTGGGTCGCGCCCTCGTCCTGGATCGCCTGCGGTGCGGGTCGTCGGGCGTTGTCGCTGATGCGCAGGAGGATGCCCATCATGATCCAGCTCGCCATCAGCGCGGAACCGCCCGCCGACATGAAGGGTGTGGTGGAACCGGTCAGCGGGATCACCCGGGTCAGCCCGCCCAGGACGATGAAGACCTGGTAGGCGAGGACGAAGGCGATGCCGCTGGCCAGCAGCTTGTTGAACACGCCGGTGGAGGCGAGCGCCATGCGCATGCCGCGTTCCACGAGCAACCCGAGGACCAGGAGGATGGCGAGCAGGCCGGTCACGCCCAGTTCCTCGCCGAGCGAGGCGAGGATGAAGTCGCTGTCGGCGGCGAAGATGTTGTGCGCCTGGCCCGCGCCCAGACCGGTGCCGAAGAGGCCGCCGTAGGCCATGCCGACCAGTCCCTGCACCAGCTGCTGGCTGCCGCCGACCTCGTAGTAGACCTCCTGGTCGAAGGCGTTCAGCCAGATGTTCACCCGGGCCTGGACGTGCCAGAAGAGCAGGTAGGCGATGTAGGCGCCGCTGACGAACAGCAGCAGGCCGATGGTCACCCACGAGGAGCGCTGGGTGGCCACGTACAGCATGGCCAGGAAGGTGCCGAAGAGCAGCAGCGAGGTGCCCAGGTCGGTCAGCAGCACGAGCATGCCGATCGCGAGCAGCCAGCCGACCAGGATCGGCGCCATGTCCCGGGCCCGGGGCAGGTCGATGATCTTGAAGCGGCCGATCTTGATCGGTTTGCCCACGATCTGGAGCACCTGGCGCTTGTTCATCAGGTAGGAGGCCAGGAAGATGACCAGCGCGATCTTGGCGAACTCCGAGGGCTGGAGGGTGAACGGGCCGATGCCGATCCACAGCCGGGCGCCGTAGACCTCCTTGCCCAGGCCGGGAACGGCCGGGAGCATCAGCAGCACGATCGCGACCAGGCCGCTGATGTAGGTGTAGCGCTGCAGGACCCGGGGGTCCTTGAGGAAGATGATGATGAGGAAGCAGCAGATCAGGCCGACGGCCGTCCAGACCAGCTGCATGCCCACGCCCGCGCGTTCGATGTCCTCGACGTCGACCGCGTTCAGCCGCCAGATCATCGCCACGCCGATGCCGTTGAGGAACAGCGTGCACGGCAGGATCAGCGGGTCGGCGTAGGGCGCCACGAACCGCATGGCCACGTGCGCGGCGGCGGACAGGGCGCCGAAGGTCAGGCCCACCGTCCACATCGCGGCGGGGACCCGGCCGTTGAGGTTGATGCCGGCCATCGCGATGCCCGCCATGGTGATGCCGATGGCGAAGACGATGAGGACCAGCTCGGCGTTGCGCCGCTTGACCGGCGGCAGCATGGTCGGCGCCTCGGGGGCGGATGCGCTACTCACACCTGCTCACCCGGACCCTTCCTCGTTCGCCGCGTTCTCGCGGAGCAGGCCGACCCGCTCGCGGGCGTCCTCCAGGTTCTCCGCGGGCAGGGTGTTCTCCACGGCGTCGCGGTCGGCCTCGGGGAGCGAGTCCAGGCGCAGCCCGGTGTCCTCGACCTCCTCGGACAGGCTCAAGCCCGCGAGGTCGGTGTTGATCCCCTGGTAGATGCTCACGGTCTCCCCGGCGGGGGAGGGGCCCACGTAGTACTGACTGTCCACGTACTGGCGGCCGAAGTAGTAGGTGGCGCCCGCGACGACGGCGACCACGACCAGGAACACCAGCACCATCGGCCACCAGCGGCGGGTGCGGTACTCGGCCTCGGGTTCCGGACGGCCCCGCCGGCCGGCCGGCGGGGCCTCGTAGCCCTCGTAGTCGTCGTTGTAGGGGTCCGCGTAGCCCGACCCCGGCGCGGCCCCGTACGGGCCGTCTGCGGGCTCCTCGTCGCCTACCGGGTCCATCTCGGCGGTGTCGCCGGAGCCGCGTAGCTCCTTGGCCCGTCTGGCCGGGCTGTCGTCGCCCTGGTCGGTGATCTCGCGGCGCTGGTCGGCCGCGCCGACCACCTGGGCCGAGCGGGTGGGGCCGTCGCGGTCGGTGTCGGTCTCGATGACGTCGGCGATGACCGCGGTGATGTTGTCCGGGCCGCCGCCGCGGATGGCGAGTTCGATGAGTCTCTTGGCCGCGGTGCGCGGGTCGGCCTCGGTGGCGAGGGTCTCGTGGATGGTCTTCTTGCTGACCACGCCGGAGAGCCCGTCCGAGCAGAGCAGGTAGCGGTCGCCGACCTTGGCCTCGCTGATGGAGATGTCGGGGTCGACCGGGCTCTTGCCGTCCAGGGCCCGCAGGATCAGGGACCGCTGCGGGTGGGTGGCGACCTCCTCCTCGGTGATCTTGCCCTCGTCCACCAGGGTCTGCACCAGGGTGTGGTCGTGGGTGATCTGCTCGAAGCGGGGGCCGCGCAGCAGGTAGGCGCGGGAGTCGCCGATGTGGATGAGCGCTACCCGGGAGCCGGCCCAGAGCATGGCCGTCAGGGTGGTGCCCATGTTCTCCAGCTGGGGCTCCGCCATGATCCTGCGCGAGAGGGAGGCGTTGGCCTGCTCGACCGCGCGCTGGAGGACCTCGGCCATCTCGTCGGCCCGCGGCGACTCGGAGTCCAGCCGGCGGATGGTGGAGATGGCGATGGAGCTGGCCACCTCTCCGCCCGCGTAACCGCCCATGCCGTCGGCGACCGCGAGGAGGTGTTGGCCGGCGTAGCCGGAGTCTTCGTTGCCTTCGCGGAGGCATCCTACGTCGGAGTACGCCGCGTATCGGAGAGCGATGGTCATTTGCGCAGTTCCAGGACGGTTTTGCCGATACGGATGGGCTGACCCACCGTGATGGGCTGAGGGCGGTTCAGCTTCTGCTGGCCGAGGTAGGTGCCGTTGGTGGAGTTGAGGTCCTCCACGAACCAGCGGCCGTTGTCGGAGTAGACGCGCGCGTGGCGCCCGGACGCGTAGTCGTCGGTGATGACGAGGGTGGAGTCCGGGGCGCGCCCGATGAGGATGGGTTGGGCGCTCAGGTCGACCGTGGTCCCCTTGAGCGAGCCCTGGGTCACGACCAGGGCCGTGGGCTCGTTGCGGCGCGCGCGCTGGGGCCGGGAGGAGTACGAGGGCGCGGAAGCCTCCCGGCGCTGGGCCGGACGCGGCGCGGGGCGGGGCTTGCGCCGCGGCTTCTTCTTGGACGGACCGAAGAGGTCCGTGCGGATCACACCGACCGCGAAGAGGACGAACAGCCAAAGCACCGCGAGATACGCGATCTTGATCAGTATGAGGGTCAAGTTGGACATCGAACTGCTCTTCAGCCCCTGTCGTGCTCCGGCCGGGGTGGCGGTCATCTACGCCGCCACCGTGTCTTCCCCACCTTCGGGTCGGTGAGTGTCGAGGTCGCCGACCGCGGCGTCCGGCCGCGGCCATTGTGCCCGATCGGTCAGGTCTTCGCGGAGACTACCCTCCCGGCCGGATATCCGACAGCGGATCCACATTCGGCCCGCCCGGGCTCGACCTGTCAGACGCCGGCGGGACGGCGTTGGTTGCGGTCCTTTCGGGTCTGATCGGTCGGCTCCGCGGGGGCGTCAGTCGCGCCGGAACGTCATCGTGGTCCGGCCGAGGCTGATCCTGCTGCCGTCCACCAGGCGGGCCTGCCTGACCTGCTGGCCGTTGACGAAGGTGCCGTTGGTCGACCCCTTGTCCACCAGGATGGCCTCGTCGCCGTCCAGGCGGATCTCCACGTGGTGGCGGGAGACGCCGTTGTCGACCAGGCGCAGGTCGCAGTCGGTGCCGCGGCCCAGGAGCGTGACCGGCGTGGTCAGCTCGAAGGACTGCTGCATCCCGTGACTGGCGATACTGCCCTCGGCGGTGGCCCCGCCGGGGGAGATCAGCAGGCGCGGACGCCCGGTCTGCTGCTGGCCCGCGGCCTGGCCCGGGTCGCCGACCGGCTTGCGGACCTCGCCGTCCTTGCCGACCATGGTGCCGCGCACGACACCCGAGCGGATGCGGAAGCGGCCCGTCTTGAGGCCGTCGTCGGACCTGAAGTGCACACGGACCGGCCCCACGAAGGAGTAGCCCTGCTCCGTGGCGTAGTCGCGCGCCAGCTTGGACAGCTCCTGTCCCAGGCTGTCGGCGTAGACTTCCAGGCGTTCCTTGTCGCTGGTCGCCAACTCGACGATGAAGTCGTTCGGGACCAGGGTGCGGCCCTGGGCCACGATGGCCGCCCGCTCGTCCATCTCGCGCTGGACGGCGCTCGCCACCTCGACCGGCTGGAGCTCGGACTTGAAGGCCATCGCGAAGGTGCCTTCGATCATGCCCTCAAGCCTGCGCTCGAAGCGTTGGAGCACTCCCACGAGGTACCTCCCTTTGTACTCCACTTCGTATGTGTAGACGATCGTAACCGGGCTGGGGTGCCCCTGGTTTCAGGCGCACCCCGCCAGGGCCCCCGCGGGGTTGCTCCCCAGTGGACCGAAATGCGTGTGCGACCCACCTCCAGAGCGTGCTAGCCTTATCCATGTCGCCAGGGGAACCGGACGAAAAGCCCGGATCACCTGGCAACACAACTGAAGAAGTGAAGAAGTGTCACTCGGGCGGGTGGCGGAACGGTAGACGCGCACGGTTCAGGTCCGTGTGTCCGAAAGGATGTGAGGGTTCAAATCCCTCCTCGCCCACATGAAGCGGGCTGCTGCTCGGAGGCTGTGCCTCCTCGCGGCAGCCCGCCGTTCTTGTTGAGGGGCGATCCCCCGCACCTCCGGAGTCCGGGCACGGTGGCGGGCCCGACGGCGATCGCCGGGCGGCCGCCGCCGGGCAGACTCCTCCGGGGCCGGACCCGGTCCGGACGCGCCCGCGGATCCGGGGGCGCGTCCGGGTTCCGGTTCGGTCAGTCGATCCTCGCGGCCCCGTCCAGATCCCACACCCGAAGGTGTCCGCACATGCCGTTGCGCAGCGGCCCGGACGGCACGTCGGCACCGTAGACGGCGGACTCCTCCAGGTGCGTTCCGTCGCCCCGACCCAGCGCCTCCAGGTGGCTCCTGGTGGTCCGGGCCTGGTGCACCGCTCCCCGTTCCACGTGGTGGTGCCACCCCGCGGCCCGCTCGCGGACCAGCTCGGTGGCCGCACGGTACAGTCCGCGCATCGCCCCGGGACCCTCGCTCTCCACCCGTTCGCGCAGTTCCAGGTAGCCCTGCACGGCGAGGTCCCGGCGCTCCCGGGCCGCCCGCTCGGCCGAGGTGACGGCCTGGGGCAGCACGGTGGCCCGGCGGTAGGCGTCCGGGTCGGCCAGCACCCGGCCGGGGTAGGTGAGCACGGCGTCCCCCGCCTCCGGCAGCCCCGCGTTCTGCATGACGACCAGGATCTCCAGGTCGCCGCTGTCGTTGACCAGCCGGTGCACGGTTCCGGGCGTGAACCACAGCAGGCTGCCCGGGCGCAGCGGGGTCCGCTGGAACCCGGCCCCGCTGAGGGTCTCCAGGAAGCCCTCGCCCCGCAGCACCACGTAGCCCTCCGCCGAGGCGGTGTGCAGGTGCGGCGAGCCGCCCGCGAGCCCGTCGGCGGCGGGCCAGTCGTAGACCCGCAGGTGGGAGACGGCGGTGCCGCCGGGGAACCCCGGGATCCGGGGGCCGTTCACCGGGTCTCCCCGGTGCCGCCGTCCCCGGCCGGGTCCGCCGCGGAGCCCTCGGCCGCCTCCCGCTCCAGCTCGGCCAGGCCCAGGTCGGCGAGGGCCTTGGAGCCCTCCCCGCCCCGGTCCCCGTCCGCGACCACGACCGCGTACCGGAAGGCGAGGGTCTCCCCCGCGCCGACGGTCACGACCTCGTCGAAGAAGGGCGCCGGGCACACGCACGCGAAGATCCCGCTGCGCACGAACCACTTCACCGGGTGCCCGGGGTTGTCCGGGGCGTCCACGAACACCAGCGTGGAGGAGGAGTCCGTGCCGTCGTGGCGCCCCACGAAGCCCATCCACGGCGAGCGCGTCCCCATGAGGTCGTCGCCGCCCTCGCGCCCCTCGGCGTGGACGCGCCCCCCGCTGAAGGAGCGGGGACCGCGCCAGAACAGCCCGCCGTACCCGGCGTTGGGCCGGCCCTCGGTGGTGGGGCTGCCGAAGGGGACGTCCCCGCCGGTCAGGTTGGTGAACGAGGTGGTGAACACCAGGGTCCACGCCCCCCGGTCGGGGGCCGCGGTCACCCGCAGCCCCCGCCGCTCGGAGAACCAGGTCTCGCCCTGCTCGGTCACCCACTCCAGCCGTTCGCCGATCGAGACCCGTTCCGGTGAGGCCTCGATCCGGTCGAAGGACCGGTGCTGGGTGGAGCCGTCGTTGGCGAGCTGCTGGTACCCCGCGTCCCGGAGGTAGGTGGGCCCGCCCCAGAAGTTGGCCGATCCCACGTTGGGCAGGGACCAGGCGATCCCCTTGTGCCACACGTGGTCGTGCGGCCGGTACAGGCTGACGGTGTCTCCGCCCAGGGTGCGGAGGGGGTGGAGGTAGGGGCGCGGCGCCTCCAGCTGCGCGTCCCAGGGGCGGTACACGTAGCGGAAGAGCTCGCCGCCGTCGTGGGTCAGGCGCAGCGAGCGTCCCTGCTCGTGCACCAGGCCCAGACCGCGCGCGGCGGGCTCGCCGTCGGCCGTGGTGGTCGTGGTGTTCGCGGACATGTCCTTCACCCTTCTGTGGCCGGGAACCGGTGTGGTCGGCGGGGCGCGGGGGAGCGGGCCCCGCGCCCCGCCGGGACTACTCCTCGATGAAGTACTGCTCCGGGTTGGTCGGGCCGGGGTCGTTGTAGTTTCCGGAGGAGTACATGCTGTCGGGCACGTTGTGGAAGGTGTCCGCCACGATCCCGTAGCCGGGCGGGCTCAGGCTGATCCCGATGGCGTAGAACTGCTCCTGCGTGACCGCCAGGAAGTCGTGCATCAGCTCCTCGCGGGCCTCGGGGTCGGGCTCCTCCTGGATGGCGTCGTACATCTCCAGGTGTTCGCGCACCTCGGCGGGCGGCTCCTGGGAGCGGGGGTCCTGGCCGTCGGAGACGTACCACTGGGCCCACGGGATGCCGAAGTTGGACTCGCCGCTCTGCGTGGGCGCGTACCAGCGCGGGTCGTACATCGCGTCCATCATCCCGTTGTCGCCCGACCACACGTTGGCGTCGTGCTCGTTGTTCTCCCGGCGGGTCTGCCAGAGGGAGCGGTCCTCGGTGTTGAGTTCCACGTCGATGTCCAGCTCGCGCCAGAAGCCGACGACCATCTCCATCGAGTCCACGATGTCGGGGCGGAAGTCCGTGGGCACCGACAGGGTGAAGCGCACCGTCTCGCCGCGCGGGCTGGTCCGGAAGCCGTCGGAGCCGCGCTCGTCGTAGCCCGCCTCGTCGAGGATCTCGTTGGCCAGGTCGAGGTCGTACTCGGTGTACTGCTTGGCCAGCTCCTCGTTGAAGAACGGGCTCTCCTCGCGCGGTGCGCCCTGCCAGGGCTCGCCCTGGCCGCGGTAGACGACGTCGATGATGTCCTGGCGGTTGATGGCGTGGGAGAGCGCCACCCGGAAGTCGCGGTCGTTGAAGGTCTCGCGCAGCTCCTCGTCCTCGTGGGTGAGGTTGAGGGAGATCATCGCCGTGTTCATCTCGGCGGGCTGGAGCTCGAAGAAGTCGTAGCCCCCGGACTCGCGTCCCTCTGCCAGGGTGGGCCGGTTGGCCAGGGTGTTGAAGTGGCGCGAGTGCATGTCGATCTCGCCGTTGAGCGCGCGGACCAGCATGACCTCCTCGTCGGGGAGGATGTCGAAGACCACCCGGTCGATGTAGGGCAGCTGGTTGCCCTCGGTGTCGACCTTCCAGTAGTAGGGGTTGCGCTCCAGGACCATGCGTCCGGAGTCGGCCAGCGGCTCCACGACCTTCCAGGGGTACATGGTGGGGATGTCCGGGTTCTGCCAGTACCGGGAGCTGTCGATCACGCCCGCCTTGGCCTCGAACATCTCGACCCAGTCGGTGAAGCCCTCCTCCCGTGCCAGCTCGTCGGCGTCCGGGTTGTGGTCGATGTGGAACTGCTCCAGGTAGTGCTTGGGCTTGGTCACCACCTGGTACTGGAGGAGGTCGTACCCGGCCCACAGGGCGTCGGGCTCCTCGAAGGTGATGGTGAAGGTCTGCTCGTCGATCTTCTCGGCGGTGCCGGGGCCGGCCGCCGCGACGGGGGTGAGGTCGTGGTTGTTGAAGATGTCGTTGAAGGCGAACACGACGTCGTCGGAGGTGAACGGCTCCCCGTCGGACCAGCGCAGGCCCGCGCGCAGGGTGAAGGTCAGCTCGGTGGCGTCCTCGTTGTACTCCCAGGACTCGGCGAGGTTGGGGATCACCTCCTCCCAGTCCGTGCTCCAGCGGGTCAGGTTCTCGTAGCCCACGGTCCGGCCCAGCCAGGGCCAGTCGCCCACGCCCAGGATGGCGGTGTTCCACTCCCCGCCGTAGACGCCGACGCGCTCGTGGGGCTCGACCACGAGGGGTTCGTCGGGCAGCCGTTCCTCCAGCGGGGGCAGGTCGCCCGACTCCACCAGGGCGGCGAGCATCGGCGCCTCACCGGTGCCCTCCACCTGCTCCCCGCCCTCGACGTCGGGGTCGAAGGAGAAGAAGGAGCAGCCCGTGGCCATCACCACCGCCGCCGTGCCAGCGGCGGCTCCCAGCCACCGCCGTCTGCCGCCTGTCATCCGTTGCCTCATGTGTCCTTCTCCTGCTTCATGGGGGGTTTCCCGCCTCGGGCGGGCCGGGGGGTCAGGTACGGGAGCTGCCGGGGCCGCCGTTCGCGGTGATCCCGGTGAGGTCGAGTTCCTCGGCGCGGTGGCAGGCCACCGTGCGGCCCGGCGCGGTCCCGCGCGCCACGGGCGCCTCGGTGGCGCACAGGTCGACGGCGTACCGGCACCGGGGGTGGAAGGGGCAGCCGGACGGCGGCCGCGAGGGGTCGGGCACCTCGCCGGTGAGCCGCACGCGCTCGCGGGTGCCGCGCAGCCGCGGGTCGGGGATCGGCACCGCGGAGATCAGCGCCTCGGTGTAGGGGTGCAGCGGTTCGGCGAACAGGTCCTCGGTGGGCGCCACCTCCACGATCCGGCCCAGGTACATGACCGCGACCCGGTCGCACACGTGCTCCACCACCGACAGGTCGTGCGACACGAACAGGTAGGTCAGTCCCAGCTCGTCCTGGAGGTCCTGGAGGAGGTTGAGGATCTGCGAGCGGACCGAGGTGTCCAGGGCGCTGACCGCCTCGTCGGCCACGACCAGGCGCGGCCCGGCGACCAGCGCGCGGGCGATGCTCACCCGCTGGCGCTGGCCGCCGGAGAACGCGTGCGGGAAGCGGCGCAGGTGGTCGGGGTGCAGCCCGACCCGCTCCATGACCTCGCGGACGCGTGCCTCCAGTTCCTCGCCGCGCAGGCCCAGCAGCGTGCGCAGGGGTTCGCCCACGATGTCGCGCAGGGTCATCCGCGGGTTGAGCGAGGACTGCGGGTCCTGGAAGACCATCCGCACCTCGCGGTGGTAGGTCGCGGCGTCGGAGGCGGACAGGTTCAGGGCGTCCAGGACGCGGCCGTCGGCGGTCCGGTAGCGGATGTGCCCGGTGGCCTCCGGGCGGACCCGCATGACGCTCGAACCCAGGGTGGTCTTGCCGCAGCCGGACTCCCCGACCAGGCCCAGGGTCTCGCCCTCGTACACGTCCAGGTCCACTCCGGCCACGGCCCGCACGCGGCGAGGGCCGCGCCGGGACCGCCGTCCGCGCACGGGGTAGCTCACCTCCAGGTCGCGGACGCTGAGGACGGGGGCGGTCGCCGCCGCGTCCGAGGCGGGACCGGTCCGCTCGGCCGGCGCGGGGGCCGGGGTCTCAGTCGGCATCGGGGGCCTCCTCGCCGTTCGGGGTGTTCTCCTGCGGGCGCGCGCCCGCCGCGGGTGCGCCCGTGTTCGCGCCGCTCCCGGTACCGCCGGCGGCTCCGGCCGGAACCGGTTCCCCCACCAGGAGGCAGCGCACGCGGCGGCCGGGTCCGGGCGCGGTGACCGGGGGGACGGTGGTGTCGCACAGCCCCTCCACGGCCTCGGGGCAGCGGGTGCGGAACACGCAACCCGTGGGCTGGTTCCCGGGGTCGGGGATGGTGCCCCGGATGGTGGGCAGGCGGCGCGAGCGGGAGGCGCCCATCCTGGGCACGGCCTCCAGCAGGGCCCGGGTGTAGGGGTGGCGGGGGTCGTGGAAGACGTCGTCCACCGGGCCCTGCTCGACCACCGTGCCCAGGTACATGACCGCGACCTCGTCGGCGATCTCGGCGACCACGCCCATGTCGTGGGTGATGAAGAGCAGGCCCATGCCGGTGTCGTGGCGCAGGTCGGCGAACAGGTCCAGGATCTGCGCCTGCGTGGTGACGTCCAGGGCGGTGGTGGGCTCGTCGGCGACGAGCACGCGGGGGCCGCACGCCAGGGCCATCGCGATCATCACCCGCTGGCGCATCCCGCCGGAGATCTGGAAGGGGTAGGAGTCCACGACGCGCTCCGCGCCGGGGACGCGCACGCGTTCGAGGAGTTCGACGGAGCGCTTCCTGGCCTCTCGGCGCGACACCCCGTGGTGCACGCGCAGGGACTCGCCGATCTGGTCGCCGACGGTGTGCACCAGGGACAGCGAGGACATGGGCTCCTGGAAGACCATGGCCACGTCGCGGCCGCGCACCGCGCGGATCTCCCTGCCGGTGGGGCGCAGCGCGGCCAGGTCCAGGGGCTCGCCCGGGCCCTCCGCCGGGTACAGCAGGATCCGGCCGCCCACCACCTCGCCGGGTGGATCCACCAGCCGCAGCACCGAGCGGGCCATGGCGCTCTTGCCGCAGCCGCTCTCGCCGACCACGCACAGCGTGCCGCCCCTGCGGACGGTCAGGTCCACCCCGTCCACGGCCTTCACCACGGCGTCGTCGGTGGTGTAGTACGTGCGCAGGTCCCGGATGTCCAGGACCACGTCGTCTCGGGTGTGGGTCACCACGGTGGCCACCTCCCTACCGGTAGGGGTCGGCGGCGTCGCGGACGCCGTCGCCGACGAAGTTGAGCACCAGCACCGCCACCGTCACCGCTGCCCCGGGCAGCAGGAGCCAGGGGGCGCCGGCGATCGAGTGGATGTTCTGCGCCTCCTGCAGGAGCACGCCCCAGCTCACGACCGGGGCCTGCAGGCCCAGTCCGAGGAAGGACAGCGAGGTCTCGGCCAGGATCACGAACGGCACGGCCAGGGTGAGGGAGGCGATGATGTGGCTGGTGAAGGAGGGCAGCATGTGACGGCCGATGATCCTGCCGGTGCCGCAGCCGTCCAACCGGGCGGCCGTCACGAAGTCCTCCTGCCGCAGGGACAGGAACCGCCCGCGCACCACGCGCGCCAGGTCGGTCCAGCCGATGAGGGAGAGGATCACGGTGATGGCCAGGTAGGTCTGCACCGGTCCCCAGTCGCGGGGCACGGCGGCGGACAGGCCCATCCACAGCGGGATCGTGGGGACGGACATCAGGAACTCGATGACGCGCTGGATGGCGGTGTCCACGCGTCCGCCGAGGTAGCCGGACAGGCCGCCGAGGACCAGCCCCAGCACGAAGGACAGCGCCACCCCGGCCAGCCCGATGGACATCGACACCCGGGTGCCGTAGATGAGCCGGGAGGCCATGTCGCGGCCGTTGCGGTCGGCGCCCAGCAGGTACACGCGCTGCTGCGGGTCGGCGGCACCGATCAGGTGGCGGTCGGAGGGGAACAGACCCCACATCTCGTAGGGTTCGCCGCGCACGAACAGGCCGACGGGGATCTTCACGGACTCGTCGACGGTGAAGGTGTTGGCGAGCGTATCCGGGTCGCGCTCCACCTGGTAGCCGTACACGTACATGCCCAGGTCGAAGCCGTCCTCGGTGTCCACGAAGTGCAGCCGCTGCGGCGGGGCGTAGGTGTGCTCGGCGCTGTAGGCGCTCGGTGTGCTGGGTGCGAGGAACTCGGAGAACACCGAGACCAGCAGCAGCGCGCACAGCACCAGCACACCGACGACGGCCAGCTTGTTGCGGCGGAAGCGCCGCCAGACGAGCGTTCGCTGGGGGAGGTCCGGGGCGGTTCGCGCCCTCCCGGGGGCGACCGTGCCGGTCGCCGCGGGGTCGGCCGCGGGCTCGCGGCCGGTGGGGGCGGGGCGGTCGGGCAGTGCTCCCACGGGTCACACCCTCTCGACGTGGGGGTGGCGGATGCGGGGGTCCCACCAGGCCAGCAGCAGGTCGGACAGCAGCGTTCCGATGACGGTCAGCGCGCCGAGGACGAGGATGACGCTCCCGGCCAGGTACATGTCCTGGTTGCGCAGGGCCTCGACCAGGAGCGGGCCGGTGGTCTCCAGGCTGAGCACGATGGAGACCAGGACCTCGCCGCCCACCAGGGTGGGCAGGATCCAGCCGATGGTGCTGATGAAGGGGCTGAGCGACATCCGCACGGGGTACTTGAGGATGACCCGCCACTCGGGAAGTCCCTTGGCGCGGGCGGTGGTGACGTAGGGCTTGCGCAGCTCGTCCAGGAGGTTGGCCCGCAGGACCCGGATGAGCGCCGCCGTACCCGCGGTGCCGATGATCAGGACCGGGATCCACAGGTTGGACACCACGTCCAGCACCTTGCCCAGGTTCCAGGCGGCGTCGGCGTACTCGCGCGAGACGATGCCGCCCACGCTCTGGCCGAAGTAGCGGTAGGACACCCAGGCGAAGATCAGCGCGAGCATGAAGTTCGGGGTGGCCAGGCCGACGAAGCCGACGACGGTCACGGCGTAGTCGCCCAGCGAGTACTGGCGCACCGCCGAGTACACCCCGAGGGGGAAGGCGATCAGCCAGCTCAGCAGGAGGGTGGACAGGGCCAGGACCAGGGTGAGGCCGATCCGGTCCCACATGAGGTCGGACACCTCGCGGTGGTACTGGAAGGACTGGCCGAAGTCGCCGTGCAGGACGATCCCCGAGATCCAGCGCCAGTACTGGACCAGCACGGGGTCGTTGAGCCCGTACCTCTCCTCCAGGGCGCGGATCTGGGCGCTGTCCACCCCCTGGCCCTGCGCGGACAGCTGGGCGATGTAGGCGGTCAGGAAGTTGCCCGGGGGCAGCTGGATGACCAGGAACGCCACGACCGAGATGGCGAACAGGGTCGGGACCATGTACAGCAGGCGGCGGATCACGTAGCGGCGCACGGTGTCCCCCTCCCCGGGGCCGCCGTGCGAAGGCCCCGCGCCCGGTCCGCGCGCTCCCGGCCCGTCGTCCGCTTCGCTGTCCGGCCCGGCCGCGTCCGGGGCGTCACCACCGGACGCCCCCGCCGTCCATGCGGGTGTGGAAGGGCGACTCCGGCCCCAGGTCGGCGGGGGTGACGGGCCGCCCCTCGAAGGCGGAGGCGTAGACCCCCGCGACCAGGCGCAGGGTCCGCAGCGCCTCGGCGGAGGTGACCGGCGGGGCGGTGCCCCCGCGCAGCGCGTCCAGCACCCGGGAGATCTGCGCGTGGTGGCCGCTGTCGGCCCCGTGCTCCCCGGCCTCCCACGCGGCGGTGAGCTCCTCCTCGCACCCCGGGGCCGGGGTGATCCGCCAGTCGGAGTCGCCGTAGCCGTAGAGGTGGACGAGTTCGACGGTGGCCCGCTCGTAGTCGATCCGGATCCGGCTCTCCTCCTGGGGGGAGACCAGGCTGTTGACCACGCTGGCCACCGCCCCGTTGGCGAAGGCCACGTGGGCCAGGGACACGTCCTCGGTCTCGACGTCGCGGGCCTGGCGCCGGGCCACCGCCGACACCTCCGTCCACTCGCCGAGCAGGAAGAGCAGCAGGTCCATCTGGTGGATGCCGTGCCCCATGGTCGGGCCGCCGCCCTCGGTCTCCCACCTGCCGCGCCAGGGCACGTCGAAGTACTCCTGGGGCCGGAACCAGGTGGTGTGGCAGGCGGCCACCAGGGGACGTCCCAGCACACCGGCGTCGGCCAGGGCCCGCACCCGGCGGGCGCCCGAGCCGAAGCGGTGCTGGAACACCGTGGCCAGCCACGGCCCGCGCGCGCCGCCCTCGGCCGCCGCCATCTTCTCCGCCTCGGCCAGGCTCAGCGCCGGCGGCTTCTCCACCAGCACCGACGCACCCGCTCCCAGGCAGGCCTCCACCTGGGAGCGGTGCAGGCCGGGCGGTGTGCACACGTGCACCAGTTCGGGGCGTTCGCGCTCCAGCATCACGGCCAGGTCGCCGTATCCGGCCGGGATGGCGAAGCGGGAGCGGAACGCGGCCAGGGTGTCGGGCTCGACGTCCACGGCGGCGACGATCTCGGCGCGCTCCTCCAGGGAGCGCAGGGCCGAGGCGTGGAAGCGGGCGATGTTGCCGGTGCCCACGAGCGCGACGCGGATCCGGTCCGCCGGGGCGGCGGCCTCCGGTGAGGGGGTGTTCATGAAGGTGCTCTCCTCTGACGGGGGGTGCGGGGGGCGGTGTGCGAGGGAGGAGCGCCCGGGCCGGACGGCCCGGGGGTCAGCCGTGGGCGGCCACCTCCCCCTGGTCGACGGGGTCGAGCTGGACGACGCAGTCCATGCGGCGGGTGTGGTCCACGGTGCGCTCGGGTCCGTCGAGCCGGACCGCGACGGTGTGCCGCACGTCCAGGCTGGAGGCGGACAGCAGCAGGTCCAGGTGGCCGGGGTCGACCACGCGCCGCCCGTCGGGGCCGGTGTAGGAGGACAGGTCGGCGTGGACGGTGAAGTCGACCGCCCGCGCCTCGCCGGGCTCCAGGTGCACCCGGGTGTAGCCGACGAGCCGCCTGCGCGGCCGCGCCACCCGGGCCACCGGGTCGTGCATGTAGAGCTGGACGACCTCGGTCCCGGCGACGGGGCCGGTGTTGCGGATGGTGCAGCCCACGGTGACCTCCCCGTCGGTGCCCAGCGCGGTGATCTCGCCGGGGAGCGCGGGGCTCCCGTCCACCCGCGGGTCCTCCCAGGCGAAGCGGGTGTAGGACAGGCCGTGCCCGAAGGGATGGCGGGGGGTGGGGTCCACCGAGCTGACCTCGCTGCGGTGCGCGAGGTCGGGGCCGAGGTAGGTGGTGGGCTGCCCGCCCGGACCGTTCGGCACGGACACCGGCAGGCGCCCGCTGGGGTTGACCCGGCCCGAGAGCACACCGGCCACGGCGGGCATGCCCTCCTCCCCGGGCAGGAAGGCCTGCACGAGGGCGGCGAGCCGGTCGGCGACCGGCCCGAGCGCGTAGGGGCGTCCGGACACCAGCACCGCGACCACGGGGGTCCCGGTCGCGACGAGGGCCTCCAGGAACTCCTGCTGGACCCCGGGCAGGCGCAGGTCCTCGGCGTCACAGCCCTCGCCGGAGGTCCCGCGGCCGAAGAGGTCGGAGCGGTCGCCGACCACGGCCACGCACACCCGGGCACGGGCGGCCGCGCTCACGGCCGCCTCGAAGCCGTCGGTGGAGTCGCCGTCCACTGAGCAGCCCTCGGCGTGCTCGATCCGCGTACCGGGCAGTTCGGCGCGCAGGGCCTCCAGCAGGGTGGGGATCTCCACGCCGACGGGGGTGTCGGGGTGGCGCCTGCCCACGTGTGCGGGGAAGGAGTAGCAGCCGAGCACGGCGTCCCCGGTGTCGGCGAGCGGCCCGACCAGGGCCAGGTCCCCGCCGTCGGCCAGGGGCAGGGCCTCCCGGGGGTTGGACAGCAGCACCACGGAGCGCTCGGCGAGTTCGCGGGCCAGGGCGCGGTGCTCGGCCGGGTCCAGGTCCACCGGCGCGTCGGGGTCCTCGGGGCCGGGGTCCCATCCGGCGTCGAGCAGGCCGAGCTCGCACTTTTGCAGCAGGACCCGCCGGGCGGCCAGGTCGACCGCCTCCTCGGGCACCTCGCCGGAGCGGACCAGGGCGGTGAGCCGGTCGCCGTAGCAGTGCACGGTGGGCAGCTCCACGTCCACGCCCGCGGTCAGGGCCAGGGCCCCGGCCCGGTCGGCGGAGTCGGCGACCCGGTGCAGGGTCTGCAGGAAGGTGACGCCGAAGTAGTCCGAGACCACCGTGCCCTCGAACCCCCACGTGTCGCGCAGCAGGCCGGTGAGCAGACCGGGGTCGGCGGCGGCGGGCAGCCCGTCGTTGTCGTTGTATGCCTGCATGACCGAGCCCGCGCGGCCGTCGCGCACCGCCATCTCGAAGGGCGGGAGCAGCACGTCGGCGATCTCGCGCGGTCCCGCCGAGACGGGGGCCAGGTTGCGTCCGGCCCGGGAGGCCGAGTACCCCACGAAGTGCTTGAGGGTGGCCACGATCCCGGTGGACTGCAGGCCGCGCACGTAGGCGGTGGCGACCGTCGCGACCAGGTGGGGGTCCTCGCCGATGGTCTCCTCGGTACGGCCCCAGCGGGCGTCACGGCTCACGTCCAGGACGGGGGCCAGCCCCTGGTGCACGCCGACCCGGCGCATGCTCGTTCCGATCTGCGCTGCCATGCGCTCGACCAGGTCGGGGTCGAAGCTGGCGCCCCAGGCCAGGGGCACCGGGTAGATGGTCGCGGACCAGGCGGCGAACCCGGCCAGGCACTCCTCGTGCGCCACGGCCGGGATGCCGAAGCGGTTGGCGCGCATGATCTCCCGCTGGCTGCGGGCCAGCGACGCGCGTCCGGCGGCGGGGTCCACCGGCACGGTTCCGAAGGGGCGCGTGAGCTGGCCGAGGCCGTGCTCGATGACCTTCTCCCAGGCCGGCGGTTCCTGGGTGAGGTCGTGCTGGTGCGGTGCGACCGCCTCGCCGGAGGCGTCCGCGCTCACCCACACACCGTGCAGCTGGGCGACCTTCTCCTCCAGGGTCATCGACCCCAGCAGTCTCTCGACGCGCGTCGCCGCGGGCAGGGACGGATCCCGCCAGCCGTCGGCGGGTGCCTCCTGAGCGGCGACGTGGTCCGAGGGTCCGGTCATGGGTGGGGTGCCTTTCTGTGCGTGGTGGGGATGCGCGGGGGGAGGGCGGCGCACGGGGGGTCGCGCGTACTCGACATTCGAAACTTTCGGTTTTTATATCGAAACTTACTGATCGAGAATGTACGTATTCTCCGTGTCCTGGTCAACCCCCCGGGGAGATATGTGTCACAAGCTGGCGGCAGCCTGCGCCGTTGTGGAATTCTCGCTGGTGGGAAAGAAAAAGGTTTCACGGGACGTTTCAGTGGGAAGCGCTTACCATCCGAAACTTTCGGTTCCACTGCTGGTCACGGGACGGCGGCGTGCTCCAGAGCCCGGGCGGACACTTGGGTCCCGGGGCCACAGGTGCGACACTTCGGGCGTGAGACTTCCCGAACGACTCCACGAGCTCGGGCGGCCCCTGGTCGCCGAACAGCTGGCGCACCCCACGGTCGCCGGCATCTCCCGCGGCGACCTCGACGAACGGGCCTTCCGCTACTGGCTGGAGCAGGACCACCTCTACCTGCTCGACTACGCGCGCGCCTTCTCCCGCCTGGCCTGGCAGGCACCCGACCACCACCTCGCCGACCTGGTGGGCATCGCGCACAGCACGCTCAACGAGGAACTCGAACTGCACCGCTCCCTGGCCGGGGAGTTCGGCGCCGACCTGGGCACCCGGGAGAAGGGGCCCGCGTGCGCCTCCTACACCGCGTGGCTGCTCGACGCCGCCGCCGACTACCGGGACGGCCTCGCCGCCGTCTACCCCTGCATGTGGGGCTACAACCAGCTCGGGCTGGCCCTGGCGGAGAACCGCCCCGAGGAGCCGCGCTACCGCCGCTGGGTCGACACCTACGCCGACCCCGAGTTCACCGCCCTCACCGAGCACTACGGGCGGATGCTGGAGGAGGCCGCCCCCGACCCCGGGCGCGCCGAGCGGTTCTTCCTGGAGGGCATGCGCCACGAGGTGGCCTTCTGGGACACCCCGTACACCGCGCCCGCCTCCTGAACCCTCCCCGCGCGCACGGCGGAGGGCGGGGGCCGGACCCGGCCCCCGCCCTCCGCCGGGGCGCACCGCTCAGGGGTTGAGCACCGTCTCCACGGTCTCGAAGCGGTCGATCTCGCATCCGTTGCGCTTGTTGAACTCGGTGTCGACCTCGGTTCCGCCCACGTGCCCGGTGACGTGGACGACCTCGGGGCCGCCGATCTGCATGGTGCACACCATGTCGGAGGTGTCGAGGACGAACGGCTCCGCGCCGACCTCCTCGATCTCGGCGCACGCCGCCTCCGGGGCGGGGTGGCTACCGCCCTCGGGGCCGCAGGTGAGGGTCCATACGCCCTCCTCGTAGCCTTCCTCGGGGGACAGGGCCTCGTCGTCGCTCAGTGAGCGCTCGATGGTCAGCTCCACGTCGGCGCCGTCGGCGGACTCCTCCTCGGAGCCCTCCCCGGTCGTTCCGGGGGGCGGAGCGGTCTGGTCGGACTGTTCGGACTCGGGGGCGGGCGCGTTCACCTCGGCGGGCTCGTTGCCGCAGGCCGTGATAAGCAGGCCAAGGGCTGCGAGAGCGGCGAGGCGGGACGGCAGGGCCGCCGCGAGGGTGTACTCAGCCATACGGTTTGGACGCGGAGGGTCTCCGCCCGGTTCCCCGGTTCCTCACATTCTTCGAAGCACGCAGACACAGGGGGTCACATGTTCGGCAACGGTGTTCCGGAGGCCAACGTCACCGAGGTGCCCGAGGGCGCCTACCTGCTCGACGTCCGCGAGGACGACGAGTGGAACGCGGGCCACGCGCCCGACGCCACGCACATCCCGCTCGGCGAGCTGGGCCAGCGCGCCGCCGAGGTGCCCCAGGACCAGCGGGTCTACGTCGTCTGCCGCGTGGGCGGGCGCTCCGCCCAGGCCGTCGCGGCGCTGAACCAGGCGGGCTGGGACGCGGTGAACGTCGCCGGCGGGATGCGGGCCTGGGAGCACGCGGGCCGCACGATGGCGGCGGAGTCCGGAGCCGAGCCCCGGGTGATCTGAGGGGTCCGCGGGTCTCCTCCGGCCGCCGATTCGGCGCCGATTGCGCAAAGACCTGCCTTCGGGGGCGCGCGGGTGGCACTATGACGTCGTGAGTTCCGAGCGCGCGCCCCTCAGCGCCGAAGCCGTGCTGGCCTCCTCAGCGGACGCGGTGGTGTGTATCGACAGCGAACTCCGAGTCACCCTCTGGAACCCGGCCGCCGAGAGGCTGTTCGGCTGGCGGGCGGAGGAGGTGCTCGGGGAGGAGCTGCCGATCGTCCCCGCCGACCTGAGGGCCGAGTCCGGCGCGGTGCTCGAACACGTGCGCTCCGGCACCCCGCTGTCCATCCACACCCGCCGCGTGCGCAAGGACGGCGGTGTCGTCGACGTGCGGGTCAACACCAGCCCGGTACCCGGCGCCGCCGGCGGAACCGCCGGGTGGGTGCTCAACCTCTATCCCTCCGACAGCGACACGCGGGCCCAGTCCTCGGCGATGGAACGGGCCAGGCTGGTGCGGCGGCTCACCGACGTGGTGGTCGACATCAACGCCGACCTGAGCCTGCGGATCGTCCTGGACCGCATCTCCCGCGGCATCACCGAGCTCACCGGCGCCGACGCGGGCGGCTTCGTGCTGCTCAAGGAGGACCGCGTGGAGCTGGTGAGCATCTCGGAGCTGTCGGAGCAACTCCGGGGCTTCAGCTCGGCGCTGGACGACAGCCTGTTCGGCGAGCTGTTGCGCAGCGGCAAGTCCGTGCTGCTGGCCAACGAGGACACCCGCGGCCTGCAGGACCTGGTCTGGGCCGACCTGCCCGGGCTGCACACCATCGCCCTGGGCGTGTCCAACGTGCACGGCCGCCCCTACGGCGCCCTCTACGCGCTCTACAGCCAGCGCAAGGTCGGCCACGTCGAGCTGGAACTCCTCGAACTGCTCGCCGCGCACGCCGGGGTGGCGATCGGCAACGCCCTGGCCTACGAGGAGCTCAACCGCCAGCGCGTCCACGAGCAGGCGGTGGCCGACTCCAGCGCCGACGGCATCGCGGTCCTGGACTTCGGCGGCCGGGTGCGCAAGTGGAACCGCTCGGCGGTCGAGCTCACCGGCTACCGGGCCGAGGTGGTGGAGGGGCGCCACCCGCCCTTCCCGCTGCCCGCCTGCCACGGCCAGCCCGTCAAGCACCAGCTCAAGGACGGCCGCTGGCTGGAGATCCTCATGGCTCAGATCCCGCGCACCCACGAGTGGGTGGTGGACTTCCGCGACATCACCGCGCAGAAGGCCATGGAGGACGAGCGCGAGGCCTTCCTGGCCACGAGCGGGCACGAGCTGCGCACCCCCATCACCGTGATCCACGGCTACGCCACCACGCTGATGCGCAAGTGGGAGCGGCTCACCCCGGAGGCGCAGTACAAGGCCGTCGGCACCATCGCCGAGCGCTCCTCGGCCCTGGCCACGCTGGTGGACCGGCTCCAGCTGGGCTCGGACGTGGCGCGCGGGGACCTGCGGGTCAGCCACGACCGCTTCGACCTGTCCGAGGTCCTGCGCCAGGCGGTCAGCGCCTTCCGACCCCTGTCCGACCGGCACGACGTCACCCTGGGAGCGCTGCCCCCGCTGCCGCCCACCGCGGGCGACCCGCTGGCCACGGGCATGATCATGGACCAGCTGCTGGACAACGCCCTGAAGTTCTCCCCCGGCGGCGGCCGCGTGCACGTGAGCGCGTACGCCGAGGAGGACGCCGTCGCCGTGGTGGTCGACGACGAGGGCGTGGGGCTCCGGGCGGGCGACGAGGAGCGCATCTTCGAACGCTTCGTGCAGGCCGGGGTGCGCGGTGACGACTCCGGTTTCGGCGGGTTGGGCCTGGGGCTGTACATCGTCCGCCAGCTGGCCCGGGACCAGGGCGGCGACGTCACCGCCCAGCGGCTGGAGCGCGGGGCGCGGATGCGCTTCACGGTGCCGCTCCACCGCGCGGACGACCCGCCCTCCGGGGACGGCCCGCCCTCCGGGGACGGCCCGCCCTCCGCGGAGAGACGGCCGTCGACCCCCGACGAGTCGCCTCACAAGCAACCTGAGTCCCAGGAGTCAACAAAAAACTCTTCAACACCAGAACCCCTGTCACGTCAGCGATCCCCGCGCCGACGTGCGAGTCGTACGCGGTGATTCATCTCGCGGTGGGTTTCCTCGCGAGTTGAACGGGGCATTTCCACCCCTGGTGGAATTCGCTGGCACACATCGGGCGGGTTCCGGACGGCCCGAGAAAGCACGATCGCGCAGGGATTCAACGTGTCAGGAGACCACACCCCACTCGACGCGGGGAACCGCCCGCACAAGGTCGAGCGGAACGTCACGCTCCCCTACACCCCCGCCAGCGTGACCGGTGCCCGGCGGCGGATGTGCCGCGACCTGCGCGCCATGGAGATCGGGGAGGACCGCGTCGACGACGCCGCCCTCATCCTCAGCGAACTCGTCAGCAACGCCCTTCGCCACGCCAGCCCCCTGCCCACCCCCGGCAACCCCGAGAACAGCGTCGGCGTGTCCTGGCGCGCCGAGGTGGACCGCGGGCCGCAGTGCGGCGGCTGGGTGGAGATCGCGGTGCGCGACGGGGGCTCCAGCACGATGCCCCGGGTGGCCCGCCCCTCCGTCTCCGGCCTGGGCGGCCGCGGCCTGGGCATCGTCCAGTCCCTGTCCGGCCGCTGGGGCACCGAGATGGACGCGACCACCACCACGGTGTGGGCGGTCCTGGAGATCCCCGCCGAGGAGTCCGTCCACGAGGCGGGCGACACGGCCCGGGGCCTGCCCGAGGGCCTGGGCGGCGGTTCCGGCGACGTCGTCGAACTGCGGCTGCGCGTCCGGGAGGGCGCCAGCGCTCGGACCGCCATGATCTGACCGCTCCGGGATTCCCCGCGGGCGCCGCGCGGCGCCGTCCGCGGGTGTACCGCCGATGTCGCGAAACACCGCCAACGAGGTGGCCCGCGGCCGGACCTGCCGCTACAGTCACGACTGTGGAGTTGAAGATATCAAGCCGATCTCAGGAAGACGTCGCGGTGGTAACCGTGGGCGGTGAGGTCGACCTGTACACGGCACCCCAGATGCGGGACGGTCTCCTCGGGGCCCTCGACGACGGGGCACGGCGGTTGCTCGTCGACATGTCGAGGGTGGAGTTCTGCGACTCGACCGGCATCAGCGTGCTGCTCTCCGCCATGAAGCGCGCCCGCGACAAGGGGGGCGACCTGGAACTCGTCGCGCCCCGGCCCGCGGTCACCAAGGTGCTGGAGGTGACCGGGCTGGACGAGGTGTTCGTCGTCCACGCCGACCCCGAAGCGCTGCCGGTGGTCGCCGGGACCGGCGGCACCCCGTAGAGCCCGTGTCCCGGGGTGAGGGCGGCGGCCCGGAGGAGACCGGCGTCGCCGTGGTGATCGCCGCCAAGGACGAGGCGCCGCGGGTCGGCAGGACCGTTCGGGCCGCCCGCGCCCTGCCCGGGGTGGACCTGGTCGTCGTGGTCGACGACGGCTCCACCGACCGCACCGCCGACGTCGCCCGCGAGGCCGGGGCCCGCGTGCTCCGGCACGCCCGCAACCGCGGCAAGGGGGCGGCCATGGAGACGGGCGCCGAGGGCGTCCGCCTCGCCGAGGCGAGTGACGGGAGCGCCGTCCGCCCGCCCCGGCACCTGCTGTTCCTGGACGCCGACCTGGAGGACACCGCCGCGGCGGCCGCCCCCCTCGTCGAGCCGGTCCTGCGCGGCAAGGCCGACATGACCATCGCGCTCTTCCCCGCCACCCGGATGCGCCTGGGCGGCCACGGGTTCGTGGTGAGCCTCTCCCGCGGCGGGGTCCGCAGGGCCACCGGGTGGGAGCCCGAACAGCCCCTCAGCGGACAGCGCTGCCTCACCCGGGCCGCCTTCGAGGCGGCACGCCCCCTGGCCGCGGGCTTCGGCGTGGAGACCGGGCTGACCATCGACGTGCTGCGCGCGGGCTTTCGCGTGCTGGAGGTGGAGGTGCCCCTGGAGCACCGGGCCACCGGCACCGACCTGCGCGCCCAGCTGCACCGGGCCCACCAGTTCGCCGACGTGGCGCGGGCGCTGGCGTTGCGCGAGCTGCGCCCCACCGCCCGGCGCCAGTGGGAGCGCACCCGGGCGCGTGCGCTCACCTCCGGACGGCAACTGGCGCGCAAAGTCGGGCACATGAGTCGGCGAAATCGCCCGAAGTAACCCCATGGGTGCTCTGAGTAGTTGTACGCTCGCCCTGTGTTCACGACGATCCTGGCTTTGACCGGAATGCTCTCGGGTCTGGGCGCGCTCGCCCTCGGCGGGTACGCGTTGTCCAGGACCCGGGTGGCCGACAACGACTCCCAGACGATCGCCCTGCGGGCGGCGGAGGCCGGCGCCTCGGGCGCGGACCCGCTCGCCGTGCGCGACGTCGCACTGCTCCACTACGACGCCCTGGAGGAGATGTCGGGCGCCCGCTCCTTCTCCCTGGCGCTGCTCAACAGCGAGGGCGACGGAGTGGTCGTCACCTCCATCAACGGGCGCACCGAGACGCGCACCTACGCCAAGCCCGTGGTGGGCGGCGAGTCCGACATCCTGCTCAGCCCCGAGGAGTACCGCGTGGTCCGCGCGGCCCGGCTGGGCGAGGGGGTGGGCGCCACCGTGACCGCGGGGAGTTCCCCGCTGCGCACCGTGCCGCGCCCCGGCGGGGCCCGCGCCGCCGCGGAGGCCGACGCCCCCGGGAGGGAGCGGGAGCCCCTGGCCACCGTGCCCCGGGGCGCGGGGGAGGAGGCGCGCGGCGACGCCGGGGAGGACGCCCCGAACCAGACGGCCCCGTAGGCTCCGGGCCCGGGCGGACCCGAACCGCCGCGCCCGTGCCCCGGGTCCGTATAGCCTGGCCGTATGCCCAAGCGCTACGCCTACCTCGGCCCCGAGGGCACCTTCACCGAAGCCGCCCTGCGGGATCTGCGCCCCGGGGCGGCCGACGAGGCCCGCGTCCCCTGCGAGGGGATCGCGGCGGTCTTCGACGCGGTCCGCTCCGGCGCGGCGGACGGCGGCGTCGTCCCCCTGGAGAACTCGGTCGAGGGCGGTGTCACCGCCACCATCGCCGAGCTGGTCAACGGCGCCCCGCTGCTCATCACCGGGGAGGCGGCCGTACCGGTGGAGTTCACCCTCTTCGCCCGGCCGGGGACGGTCCTGGAGGACGTCAAGCGGGTGGCCACCCACCCCCACGCCCTCGCCCAGTGCCGGGGCTGGCTCGCCCAGCACCTGCCCGAGGCCGACACGCACACCGTCTCCTCCACCGCCGCCGCCGCGCGCGCGGTGTCCGAACCCGGCTCGCCCTACGACGCCGCCGTCTGCGCGGTGATCGCCGGGGAGCGCTACGGCCTGCGCGCCCTGGCCTCCGGCATCGGCGACCGCTCCGACGCCGCCACCCGGTTCATCTACCTGTCCCGGCCCGGCGCACTGCCCGAGCCCACCGGCTCGGACCTGACCTCGCTGGTCGCCTTCATCGCCGACGACCACCCGGGCGCCCTGATCGGGGTGCTCAACCAGTTCGCCGTGCGCGGGGTCAACCTCACCCGCCTGGAGTCGCGCCCCACCGGTGACGGGCTGGGCAGCTACTGCTTCTGCATCGACGCCGAGGGGCACGTGGCGGACGCCCGCGTCGGCGAGGCGCTCATGGGCATCCGGCGGGTGTGCCGGGACGTGCGCTTCCTCGGCAGCTACCCCCGCGACGGGAGGGCCGCCGTGGCCGACCCGCCGCTGCGTCCCCGCCCCACCACCGACGCCGACTTCGCCGAGGCCGAGCTGTGGCTGGCCCGGGTGCGCTCCGGCCAGGTGGACTGAGCGGGCTCCGCCGCCTCCCGTCCACGCCGCGGTTGTGGAAAAGTTGTCGGCGCGTCCGGGACCGGGCGGTAACCTGCAAGACGTGATCGACCTTCGCGCTCTTCGAGAAGACCCCGAACGACTCCGTGCCTCGCAGCGGGCCCGCGGTGAGGACCCCTCCGCCGCCGACCGCCTGCTCGAACTCGACGCCAGCCGCCGCTCCGCGCTGTCCCGGTTCGAGACCCTGCGCGCCGAGCAGAAGAGCGTGGGCAAGTCCGTCTCCAAGGCCTCCCCGGAGGAGCGCGAGGAGCTGCTGACCCGGGCCAAGGCGCTGGCCGCCCAGGTCAAGGAGGCCGAGGCCGAGGCCGGGCGCCTGGGCGCCGAGCTGGACACGGCCCTGGCCGGGGTGCCCAACCTCGTGGAGGAGGGCGCGCCCGAGGGCGGCGTGGACGACTTCAAGGTCCTGGAGACCGTCGGCACCCCGCCCGCCTTCGACTTCACCCCGCGCGACCACCTGGAGCTGGGCGAGATGCTCGGCGCCATCGACACCGAGCGCGGCGCCAAGGTCTCCGGGGCCCGGTTCTACTTCCTCACCGGCGTGGGCGCCCAGCTGGAGCTGGCCCTGCTCAACATGGCGATGAACCAGGCCGTCCAGGCGGGCTTCACACCGATGATCCCGCCGGTGCTGGTCAAGCCCGAGACCATGGAGGGCACCGGGTTCCTCGGCGCGCACGCCGACGAGGTCTACCGCCTGCCCGCCGACGACCTCTACCTGGTCGGCACCTCCGAGGTCCCGCTGGCCGGGTACCACGCCGGGGAGATCCTGCCCGCCGACGCGCTTCCCCACCGCTACATCGGCTGGTCGCCGTGCTTCCGCCGGGAGGCGGGCTCCTACGGCAAGGACACCCGCGGCATCATCCGGGTGCACCAGTTCAACAAGGTGGAGATGTTCGTCTACACCCACCCCGACCAGGCGCACGAGGAGCACAAGCGGCTGCTCGCCTGGGAGCGGGAGATGCTGGACAAGCTGGAGCTGCCCTACCGGGTGGTGGACATCGCCGCCGGGGACCTGGGCACCAGCGCCGCCCGCAAGTACGACTGCGAGGCGTGGGTCCCCACCCAGGAGACCTACCGGGAGCTGACCTCCACCTCCAACTGCACCGAGTTCCAGGCGCGCCGCCTCAACGTGCGCTTCCGGGGGGAGGACGGCAAGCCCCGCTTCGCCGCCACGCTCAACGGCACCCTGGCCACCACCCGGTGGATCGTCGCGATCCTGGAGAACCACCAGCGCGAGGACGGCTCGGTGGTCGTCCCCGAGGCGCTGCGGCCCTACCTGGGCCGCGAGGTCCTGGAGCCGGTCACGGCCGCCAGGTAGCCCGAGCGCGAAGGCGCCCGCCCCGGCCGGGGCGGGCGCCTTCGCCGTCCCGCGTCACAGGTAGGGGCCGGACCCGTGCCGCTCCTCGCCCGGGCCCCCGGGGCCCTGGGCCTGCAGACCCGCCACACCGGGCGGCAGGGCCTTGCGCATGTTCTCCAGCTGGGCGCGGGCCGCCATCTGCTGGGCGAACAGGGTGGTCTGGATGCCGTGGAACAGGCCCTCCAGCCAGCCCACCAGCTGCGCCTGGGCGATGCGCAGCTCGGCCTCGCTGGGCGCGGCCCCCTCCGCGAACGGCAGGGCCAGTCGTTCCAGCTCCTCGATGAGCTCGGGGGCCAGACCGTCCTCCAGCTCCTTGATGGAGGACGTGTGGATCTCCTTGAGGCGCGTACGGCTCGCCTCGTCCAGCGGAGCGGCCTTCACCTCGTCCAGGAGCTGGCGGATCATGCTGCCGATCCGCATCACCTTGGCGGGCTGCTCCACCATGTCCGCGAGGGTGCGCGGTTCCTCCGCTTCCCCATCGCTCCCGCCGCGCTGGTCGGCTCCCATCACCAGCATCTGGGGCTGCTCGTTCGGGTTGTCTGCGCTGCTCATCAGTCCCCTTACGTGGAATGTCACCGGCACGCCGTCAACGGGTGAGGAGGATCTTTCCGGTGTGCGCGCTCGTTTCCATGACGCGGTGCGCCTCCGCCGCGTTCCGCATCGGGATCGAACGGTCGACGACGGGGCGAACGACTCCCTGTTCTACCAACGGCCACACCTGCTCGCGTACTCCCGAGACGATGGCCGCCTTCTCCTCCAGGGGACGGGAACGCAGGGTCGTCGCGTGTACGGAGAGCCTTTTCGCGAGCATACGCCCCAGGTCGGCCTCGGCCCGGCGGCCGCCCATCAGCGCGATGATCACCAGGCGGCCGTTTGTGGCCAGGCAGCGCAGGTTGGCGTCCAGGTAGGAGCCGCCCATGATGTCGAGGACCAGGTCGGCCCCGCCCGCCTCGCGCACGCGCTCGGTGAAGTCCTCGGTCCGGTAGTTGACGGTGATCTCGGCGCCCAGCTCCCGGCAGCGCTCCAGCTTCTCCTCGCTGCCCGCGGTGACGGCCACCCGGGCGCCCAGGGCGCGGGCGAACTGGATGGCGAAGGTGCCGATACCACTGCCCCCGCCGTGCACCAGGACGGTCTCCCCGGCGCGCAGGCCGCCGACCATCACCAGGTTGGACCACACCGTACAGGCCACCTCGGGCAGCGCGGCGGCCTCGACCAGGTCCACCCCCCGGGGCACCGGCAGCAGCTGGCCCACCGGTACGGCGACCCGCTCGGCGTAGCCGCCCCCGGACAGCAGGGCGCACACGGGGTCGCCCACGGACCAGCCCGCGCCCTCGGTGCCGGGGCCGAGCGCGGCGACGGTACCCGAGCACTCCAGTCCCGGGTACTCGGAGGCGCCGGGCGGCGGCGCGTAGTTGCCCTGGCGCTGGGCGACGTCGGCCCGGTTGGCCGCGCTGGCGGCGACCTCCACCAGGACCTCGCCCTCGCCGGGAACGGGATCGGGAACCTCGGACCAGGACAGGACCTCGGGCCCGCCCGGTTCAGTGATACGGATCGCGTGCATGAGCCCGACAGTACCCGGGGAGGCTCCTCGGCAGACAGGGGATCACTCCCTCCCCCCGCCCCGGGAAAACGCCTCGGTGGCAGGGTAGGACTGACCCCAGGGAGCAGGTCCCGTCCCTTCCCCGCTGCGGTATCGCTCCCACCACACAACACCCCCTTCACGCAGGAGAACTCCGGTGGCACACCAGGAACACAACGGGTCAGGCCCAGGCTCCGAGGCGGGCCCGGAGGCCGAGGTCTGGGACCGTCCCGACGGCGACCCGGAGGAGCCCGGGGCGGAGCCGGAGGCTCCCGCGCCCTCCCCGAAGGAGCAGTGGTTCGGCGGGTTCGAGGGCACGGCCCCGCCCCCGCCGCCCTACGCCCGGCTGCCCGAGGACACGCCGTTCCCGGTTCCGGGGAAGACCGGTCCGGCCGAGGAGGAGGAC
Source organism: Nocardiopsis sp. FR4 (assembly GCF_009830945.1). Classification (GTDB taxonomy): domain Bacteria; phylum Actinomycetota; class Actinomycetes; order Streptosporangiales; family Streptosporangiaceae; genus Nocardiopsis. The sequence goes on from NZ_VWVV01000026.1 coordinate 51,551, forward strand.
ACCGCGCGGGAGGCCCCGGAGGAGCCGCGGCCGGCCGAGGAGCCCGGGGCGGTCGCCCCCCGGGAGGAACCGGACGGGGACGAGCCGCGGGGAAGCACGGTCCGGCTCGTGCCCGACCCCGTCCGCAAGCGCCCGCAACGGCAGCGCCTCCAGCGCCCCGCGCGACCGGGCGGGGAACCGGACCCGCTGGGCCCCCGCCGCCTGCGCCGCGACCCCGACGTGCCCGAACCCGAGCAGCTGCCGCCGCTGGAGACCGACCGCGCCGAGGACCCCGGGGAGCCGGGCGTCCCGGAACCCGCGCCCGCTCCTCCGGCGCCCGCTCCTCCGGCGCCCCCGCGCGAGCGGCCCGAGCCGCCGCGCACCCTTACCGGGCCCCGGGCCGAACTCGTTCCCGTGCCACCGGTCCAGCCGCCCCCCGAGCCGGACCGGGAGACCTCCGACTCCCTCAACGCCGCCACCCTCGTGCGCAACCGGCGCCAGGGGCCCAGCGGCGGCTGGCGCCGGGCCGTGCACACCGCCACGCTGGGCCTGGTCAACCCGGGGGAGTCGCCCAAGGTGCTGCGCCGACGCGAACTGGTGGCCCGCGCCTGCACGCCCGTGGCCACCGGCCACCACCGCGTGGCCGTGCTCAGCCTCAAGGGCGGGGTCGGCAAGACCACCACCACGGTCGCCCTGGGCGCCACCCTGGCCTCGCTGCGCGGTGACCGGGTGCTCGCCGTGGACGCCAACCCCGACCGGGGCACGCTCTCGGACAAGGTGCGCCTGGAGACGGCGGCGACCATCCGCGACCTGCTCAACGAGCGCCACCTGGTCTCCCGCTACGCCGACATCCGCGGGTTCACCTCCCAGGCCCCCAGCCGCCTGGAGATCCTGGCCTCCGACCGCGACCCGGCGGTCTCGGAGGCCTTCAGCGACGCCGACTACCGCGAGGTCGCCCGGATCGTCGAGCACTTCTACTCCATCTGCATCACCGACTGCGGTACCGGGCTGCTGCACTCGGCCATGCGCGGGGTGCTGGGCCTGGCCGACCAGGTGGTCCTGGTCAGCTCGGCCTCCGTCGACGGCGCGCGCAGCGCCAGCGCCACCCTGGACTGGCTGGAGGCGCACGGCCACGGGGACCTCGTCCGCAGCGCCGTGGTGGTGCTGTCGATGGTGCGTTCCGACAGCAAGAGCAGCGTGGACCTCAACCGGCTCCAGGAGCACTTCGCCGCGCGCTGCCGCGACGTCGTGCGGGTGCCCTGGGACGGGCACCTGGAGGAGGGCGCGGAGGTGGAGCTGGACCAGCTCGCCCCCGCCACCCGGGACGCCTACCTCCACCTGGCCGCGACCGTCGGGGAGGCCTTCGCCCGGCAGCCGTGAGACTGGTTTTCCCGCGTCGGGTTTCGGACAGGGGAGGTAACGAGGGAAGGGGTTGGGGATGAACGCACACGAACGCCCGCCCGCGATCGTGGTCGGCGTGGACGGCACACCCGCCTCCCACGCCGCCCTGGTCTGGGCCACCGAGGAGGCCGCCCGGCGCGTGACCCAGCTGCGGATCGTGCACGGCCTGGGGATGCCGGTGGTGATCGGCGCCTACGGCCCCCCGGCCCGCGGCGCGGTCGAGGACCTGCGGGAGGCCGGGCACGACCTGCTCACCGCGGCCGCCGCCTACGTGCACCGGGCCCGGCCCGAGGTGGACGTGGCGACCGTCCTGGCCCCCGAGGACGCGCCCGCCGTCCTGCTCAACGAGGCCCGGCACGAGGACGTCATCGTGGTGGGTTCGCGCGGCCTGGGCGGGATCCGGGCGATCATGCTCGGCTCGGTCAGCGTGCGCGCCTCCTCGCACGCTCCCTGCCCCGTGGTGGTCGTCCCCGCCCTGGAGAAGCCGCCGCCGCGACGGGGGCGCGTGGTGGTCGGCGTGGACGGCTCCGACTCCTCCCGCCGCGCGCTGCGCTTCGCCCTGCACGAGGCCCTGGTCGGCGGCTCGGAGGTCGTGGTCGTCAACAGCTGGCAGGTGCCGCTGCCCGCGGACACCGGGGCGCTGGCCGAGGACGGACGTGAACCGCACGAGGAGACCTTCGACCGCCAGTCCGAGGAGGTGGTCGCGGGCCTGCTCGCGGACGTGGTCGACGACCGCACCGAACACCTGGAGATCAGCGCGGTGCGCACCCAGGCCGACCCGGTGGACGCCCTGCTGGAGGCCGCGCGGGAGGCGGACCTTCTCGTCGTGGGCTCGCGGGGCCGGGGTGGGGTTCGGGGCCTGGTGATGGGCTCGGTGAGCCAGGGGGTGCTGCAGCGCTCCCCGGTACCCGTCGCCGTACTGCCGCCGCACGCCGAGGACGAGTGACCGAGGAGACACCATGGCAGACAACGAGGAACGCACACCCCGGGTCGTCGTGGGGGTGGACGGCTCCGACCCCTCCCGGGCCGCGCTGGACTGGGCCGCGGCCGAGGCGGCCCGCAGGGGCGCGCCGATCCTGGCGGTACACGCGCTGGGGATGCCGCTGATCGTGCCGGTCACCGCCGGGCCCGCCCGCTTCGAGCCCACGGAGGAGATCGCGGACCAGGCCACCGACGTGCTCACCCGGGTGACCGAACGGGTCCGCGACCTCCAGCCCGCGGTCACCGTGGAGACCGAGACCGCCCTGGACGAGGCGCCGCTGGCCCTGCTGCGGCACGTCCGCCCCCAGGACCTGCTCGTCGTGGGCTCGCGCGGACTCGGCTCGGTCGCGTCGGTCTTCGTCGGCTCGGTCAGCATCCGGGTGGCCGCGCAGGCGCCCTGCCCCGTCGCGGTGGTTCCCTCCCGGTGGCGGCACCGGACCTCGCTGGACCGGATCGTGGTCGGCGTCGACGGCTCGGACAACTCCCGCCGCGCCCTGCGCCTGGCGGTCGACCTGGCCGACGAGGGCGGGGGCGAGCTGGTCGTGGTCAACAGCTGGGAGGTTCCCTACCCCTACGACCCGGTCGCGATGACCGCGATGGGCTACGAACCCCAGGAGCGGCTGTTCGACCGCAATTCCGAGGAGCTCGTGGACGAGATGCTGAACGAGGTCGCCGACGGGTTCAGCCGGGAGCGGGTCACCGTGGTGCGCACCCAGGACAGCCCGGTGAACGCTCTGCTCCGGGCGGCCGAGGACGCCGACGCCGTCGTCGTGGGATCCCGCGGCCGGGGAAGCGTGCGCGGCCTGCTCCTGGGCTCGGTCAGCCAGGGCCTGCTGCACCGCGCCGACATCCCGGTGGTGATCCTGCCCCACCGGGCCGAGGACGGCTAGCCGCCGTACTCCAGACAGAAAGGGTGCCCGGCGGGGTCGGCGTAGACCCGGAACAGGTCCTCGGGGTCCTCCTCCGCGACCGCGAGCCTGCGTGCTCCCAGCGCGAGCGCACGCGTTTCCGCCGCCTCGATGTCCTCGACCCAGATGTCCAGGTGCACCTGCTGCGGCCGCTCCGGGTCGGGCCAGTCCGGCGGGCGGTGGTCGGGGGCGTGCTGGAAGGCCAGGCGGGGCCACTCCTCGCCGACCACCACCCACCGCCGGCTGCGCCGGGTCACGGGCAGCCCCAGAAGCTGCGAGTAGAACTCCGCCAGAGCGTCGGGGTCGGGACAGTCCAGGGCCACGGTGTGCAGTCGCGCGTTCATGCGCCGCGTCCTTCCCCCTCACGCGGAAACGATGCCTTGCGGGGAGCCGTGTCCTGCGTGCGGGCCCTGACGAAGCACTGGACGGATGCCCGCCCACAGGATCCCGCACACGGCGTACAGCCACCCCCAGGGGCTCTCGACCACGACGAGCCCGACCGTGCCGAGGAGGAACCACAGGGCACTGGCCGCGAGGTTGAGGACGTCCATCGTCCGTGTTCTCATGCCGCCTCCCGCCTGGACTCGTCGCCGGCCGCCGGTGAGACGCGTCGGACCGCTGAGCGCCGGGACCGGAACAGTCGGGCGGCGAGCGGTCCCGCGCCCCCTCCGACGAGTCCGGCCAGTCCCCCGGTGACCCATGACGGCCACTCGGTCAACAGCCAGAGGGGGAGTGAGAGGGCCAGCATGACGACCACCGTCACGGCGATGCTCGTCATCATCTGCGGCAGGGGGTCCATCCGAGGCCTCCTCGGGGGTGGGCGGGCCGTGTGTCGAAGCGGGCCTGCTTGGGGGCTGCCGGTCCCGGCTCGCACTACCAACGGACCCGGGCCCACTGCTCCGACGCCCCGGACGGCTCCACGCCCGCCCGCGCGCGGGCGGGCCGCTGCCCGAGCCCTGGCGGCTCGCCGCAACCGATCACAACGAGTAGAGGGCGGACACGGAGAGGGCCGCCCGGGCCGGGACGCGTCGCTGGCGACGTTCCGGGCCGGGCGGCCCCGTACGCGGAGGGTGTGGGATTTGAACCCACGAAGCCCCGTCAAGGACTTGGTGCTTTTCAAGAGCACTGCACTCGGCCGCTATGCGAACCCTCCATGCGGAGAGCGACTCTCCGCCAGTCATGTTAGCCCACAGCCCTCCTCCGGCGGTGCCCGACCGGAAGGCCGGTCCCACAGGCGGCCGGCCGGGTTCCACCCTTGGGTTACTCGCTAGTAACATGAGGTTCATGGCACACATGAACGCTGAGGCGGCCGAGACGGCCAAGGCCGGTTTCCTGGCCGCCGTGCCCTTCGCCCGCACCCTCGGACTGACCTTCACCGAGCTGGACCACGGGCGCGCCGTCATGCGCCTGCCCGACAACGCCGACCACCACAACCACGTCGGAGGCCCGCACGCGGGCGCCATGTTCACCGTGGCCGAGTCCGCCTCCGGCGCGGCCGTCATCGCCGCCTTCAGCGACCAGTTCGACCGGGCCGTCCCCCTGCCCACCACGGCCCGGATCGACTTCCTCAAGCTCGCCATGGGCGACCTGACCGCCGAGGCGACCCTGGGCCGCCCCCGGGAGGAGGTCGTCGCCGAGCTCGACGCCGGCACGCGCCCGGAGTTCCCCGTGGAGGCCGAGCTGCGTACCGGGGACGGCACCGTCACCGGCCGCATGAGCGTCACCTGGACGCTGCGCCCCGACCGGAGGTAGGTCCGTCGGACAGGGGCGTTTGTCGGCCTCGCTGGGTACGTTGACCGGTGGACCACAGCGACGAGGGAGGCCCCATCGTGAAACTTCGAGTGGACCGCGACGCGTTCGCCGACGCGGTCGCCTGGACGGCCCGGGCACTGCCCTCCCGGCCCGCCATCCCGGTGCTCGCGGGTATCCGCATGGAGCTCTCTCCGGACGGCTCCTCACTGCACCTGAGCGGTTTCGACTACGAGGTCTCCACCCGCGCCTCGGTCGAGGTGCTCTCCGAGGAGGGCGGAGCCGCCCTCGTGCCCGGCCGCCTGCTGTCCGAGATCGTGCGCAACCTGCCGCCCGGCTCCGTGCACATCGACACCGACGGCCCCCGGCTGCGCGTCTCCGGAGGCGCGGCCCGCTTCACCCTCATCACCATGCCGCTGGAGGACTACCCCACGCTGCCCGGCATGCCCGGCCGCATCGGCTCGGTCTCCTCCGACGCCTTCGCCGCCGCGGTGCGCCAGGTGACCCCGGCGGCCAGCCGGGACGACACCCTGCCCATGCTCACCGGCGCCTACCTCGACTTCCGCGGGGACACCCTGAGCGTGGTGGCCACCGACCGCTACCGCATCGCCGTGCGCGACCTGTGGTGGAACCCCGACGGCCAGGGGCTGGACGTGGCCGCCCTGGTGCCCGCCCGCACGCTCAGCGACACCGTGCGGGGCCTGATCACCCGCTCCAACGTGGACATCGCCCTGTCCACGGTCCGCGGGGGCGACGGCGTCAGCCTGTCCCCGGGCGAGGGCATGATCGGCTTCGAGAACGGCGAGCGCCGCACCACCACCCGGCTGATCGACAGCGAGTTCGTCAAGTACGCCGCCTGGTTCCCCAAGGAGTTCGCCGCGCGCGCCGAGGTGGCCGTGGCGCCCCTGGCGGAGGCGGTCAAGCGCGTGGCCCTGGTCGCCGACCGCAACACGCCGCTGCGTCTGGCCTTCGCCGGGGGCGAGGTCGTGCTGGAGGCGGGCTCGGGCGAGGACGCCCAGGCCGTCGAGGCGATCGAGGTCGGCTACGAGGGCGACCCGATGCGGTTGGCCTTCCGCCCCGACTACCTCATGGACGGCCTGTCGGGCGTGGAGAGCGACACCGCGCACCTGAACCTCACCGAGCCGACCAAACCCGCGGTGATCACCGACGTGCCGGTCAAGGAGGGCGAGAAGCCGTCCTTCCGCTATCTGGTTCAGCCTTTGCGGGTGTCCTGAACTGGGGTTTTGGTCCCTTTCTCTGCCGACCCGGCCCCTTATCCACAGAGTTATCCACAGGAAGGCGGCCTTCCTGTGGATAACCCGCGGTAACCGTGACCAACCGACACCCGAACCGCCCTCGCTGAACTCTCGCATTTCGGCTCTGACATGCGGAAACAGCAAAGAGGGCTGTTCTGTGCACAACCTGTGGATAACTTCGGCCTCCGGTGGAGGAAAAGGTGCTAGTCGCTCTCCGCCAGCGCGGACGTGCCGCCGCCGCCCACAGGGGTGTCCAGTCCCAATTCCGCCTGGCGCCCCCGCCGGTAACCCGCCCGGTACCCCGCCGCGCTGTGCGTGCGCTCGGGACGGTGCTTGCGTAGCTGAGGGAACTGGCGGTGGAACTCCTCGTTCACCCGGTGCACGTCGTCCCGCAGCACCAGCTCGGCACCGCGCGCGGGCTCCTCGCCGCCCCCGACCGAGCCCTCCGGCGAGGCCATCTCCTGCAACCGGGCCCGGAACTCGCGGATGCGCTCGGCCACCGCCTGCCCGTAGGCGCGCACGAACGAGCGGTAGTAGCGCTTGCGCTCGGTCTCCAGCTCCGAACGCGTGTAGTTGCGCAGCTCCCGGATGTCGGACACGTGCGACGAGCTCATGAACTTCGCCGACGCCTCCATCTGCATCGAGATCGACGGCAGGAGCATCCGCAGCGCGTCCAGCGCGCTCACCGTGCCCACCAGGATCATGACGCGCTCGGTGTTCTCGGAGTTGTTGCCCCGTACCGCGGACTGGCAGCCGTAGGCGGCGGCGATGTCGGCCAGCGCCCGCACCCGTGCCTTGCCGTGTCCGCCCACTCCCGACACCGTGTAGTCCATACGGCTGATCGCGTCCGGAGCCTCGCCCCTCTCGGCGCGGGCCTCGGCCTCCGCGATCGCGTGGCGGGTCATCAGCTCGGCGGCCTTGGCGGTGAACGCCTGGCTCTCGGCATCAGTAACCGCGGGGTCCTCCGCCATGCGGAGGAGCCCGCGGACCCGCTCGACCATCTTCTGACGAGCAGATTCAGTCATCGGCGCCCGGTTGTCTCCCTAGGTTGCGTGTCTCGCTTCCGCCAGCGGCGGAAAACACCGAGCCTAGGCGTTCTTGTTCCCGACCACCATCGCGATGAGACCCACGGTGACCCAGATGGCCGCCGCGACGAACAGTCCGCCGAACAGTCCGCCGAGGATCGAGCCCGTGAGGATGCTGACGAGGGCGTAGCCCGCGCCGCCGATCCCGGCGGGCACGGCCGCGTACCGGAACGGGTAGGTGGCCGCGTACCGCCTGCCCCGGCGGTCGGCCTTGCCTCTCATCACGCCGCCCACGCCGCCGATCAGCGAGAAGAAGATCACCGCGGCGGTCAGCCCGGAGGCGATGGCGCCCAGGCCCGAGCCCAGGTTGAGGAGGAAGAAGAGGGCCCCACCGGCGGCACCGCCCAGCACCGAGGTGGTCCAGGGCCAGATCATCGTCGCCGATGCGACGGGAGTGAATGCGTTGCCCCGTTCCAGCGTCATGTCCACTGCTCCAGTCGAATAGCGTGACGACCGCTCTTCGCCGGGCCGTCCCCTCCAGCATGCGGGACCGGGGGTACCGAGTACATCAGGGCCCGTCCCTGACATTCCCCTTACTCGCACGTGGTACCCCGCCAACGTTCGGGGAGGGGTCGCGGGTTCCGGGCGGGGCGTGCGGATCACCCGGCCGCGGAGGCGGTCAGGTTCGCGTACAGGTGCGGCCACGCCGCGCGGAACGGGGGCAGCAGCGGAAGGGCGGGGGCCGACTCCACCGGGACCCAGCGCACCTCGTGGCTCTCGGAGTTGCCCGGCCGGAACGGCGTCATCCCCGGAAGCCGCGCCATGAACGTGTCGTAGCGCCACACGGTCAGGTCCTGCTCGTGCACGCCCAGGAGCGTGTACTCGTCCAGGTCCCCGGCGACCTCCTCGCGGAACTCGCGCACGGCCGCCTCCAGCGGCGTCTCGTCCCGGTTGCGCGCTCCGCCCGGGATGCCCCAGGTGCCGCCCATGTGGGTCCACCCGGCCCGGTGCTGGAGCAGCACGTGGCCGGTTCCGGCCGTGTCGGTGGCGTACAGCAGCAGACCGGCCGCGCCGTAGACCCCCCACCTGCGCGATCCGTCCGGCAGGCTCACCCAGCCGTTTCCGTCGCCGTCCAGCATCACGTCCTCCAACTCCGCACCCTCCAGGATCGCCGGTGCCGTCCATCCGGCTACTCCCTAGAACCTATGGCCCGGGCCGGTGCTTCCGCAGCCCTTCCGCCGATGTACCTGCCCGCAGTGGCCCGGTGCTACCGCGCTCCCGCGGCCGGGGTGGCCGGGGATCCGGGGCCACCAGGGGTTTACCCGGTCCGTTTCTCGGAAGTATTGAGCAGCGTGTGCGGTTTCGTGGGGCTTCGGCATTCCTCTTCCCGAGTCTTTCGCCAAATAGGACCAATGTACCAGGGGTATCGTTCGCATAACAGAAGAGCATCATTTCCTGTTGTTGTCCGCAATCGGCCAGGCGCTGGTCACGGCGGGCGGCGGGGGTCAATGATGTCCCGGTCTCCAGAAACCCCTGCGGTTACGCCGTTTTCGGTGCTGAAAGAAGACTGAAAGCGGAGCAGAAGAGGATCTCTCTAGCGTGGAAGACGTTCGACGCGGCCGGTCCGCGAGAGGACGGCTCGCGAGGCCGGCCAGTGCGACGTTCGTTGGACACGAGCCACCCGTGGTGTGGTCTGAGGCGGAACTCACCACGGGTGGCCGGTCCGCCGGAAGGCGGGGTCCGTTGATGCTTCGTAGGAGGCGTAGGGCGACGTTGCGGCTCTACGCGAGTGCTGTCAGACGAGGAGTCCGAGTGCCGAAGATGCTGACCGTGGACGAGGAGTTCGAGGCCATCGTCGCCGACGTGGCCCCTGAGGCGAAGCTCAGCCCGTTCCAGGAACCGGATCCGAGCAAGCCCGCTCCGGCCGAGGAGAAGCCCGCGGAGAGCGCGCCCGGCGAGGAGAAGCCCAGCCAGGAGAAGTAACTCCGCGAAAAGTAGCCAGAAGGTCACTCCGGGTGCCTGGATTGAGGGGGTGCTCGGAGCCTTTGGCGTACCCGGATTCCCTTTTTCCGCCAATGACCCTTGCTAGGGTGGCTGTTTGTGGAATTCGGCGTCCTTGGCCCCATCACCGTCTGGTCCGACGGCCGACCCGTTCCGGTCGGCGGTCCGCGCCAGCTCTGCGTGCTGGGCGCATTGCTGGTGCATCTGGGGCGCGAGGTAACCATCGAACAGCTCATCGGTTACCTCTGGAGCGATGATCCGCCCCGTACCGCGCGATCGGTCATCCAGGTCCAGGTCTCCCACCTGCGCCGCGCCCTTCCCGGCATCATCGCCACGACGTCGGGCGGCTACACCCTCGACGTCGACCCGGACTCCGTGGACCTCCACCGCTTCCGGCGGCTGCGGGAGGCCGCTGCTTCCTCCGACCCCGAGGAAGCGGTCGAGCTGCTGGAACGCGCCCTGGAGTGCTGGCGCGGGGTTCCCTTCTCCGGTGTCGGCTCGGAGTACCTGGACCACTCCGTGGTGGCCCCCCTGAAGGAGGAACGCTGGTCCTCCGTCATCGCCTGGGCCACCCGCGCCCTGGAACTGGGCAGATACTCCGACGTGGTCTCCCGCCTGACCCCCCTGATCACCGAGGAGCCGTTCCGGGAGCGCCTGCACCACCTGCTCATCACGGCGCTGTGGCGCGACAACGAACGCGCCAGGGCGCTCTCCGTCTACGAGGAGTTCCGGTCCAGGCTCGCCGAGGAACTGGGCGTCGACCCGGGTCCGGAGCTCACCACCCTGCACACCCGCATCCTCCAGGACGACCTCCCGGAGGAGCCGGACGAACCGGCCGCCGAGCAGGGCACGCGTTTCGTGGTGCGCAACGACCTCCCCCGGGACCTGCCCGACTTCACCGGACGCCACGATTCCCTGCGGCAGCTGGACGAGGTGGCCCGTGCCGGGGAGGACCGCGCCCAGGTCTGCGTCATCACGGGCAGCGGCGGCGAGGGCAAGACGACCACAGCGGTGCGCTTCGGTTACGAGGTGGCCAAACGCTACCCCGACGGACAGCTGTTCATCGACCTGTACGGCTACACCCCGGACCGGGAGCCGCTGGACGCCGCGTCCGCGCTCGGCGCTCTGTTGCGCGCGGTCGGGGTCGAGCCCGAGGAGGTGCCCGAGTCCCTGGACGAGCGCTCGGCACTGTGGCGGGCCACCCTCATGGGACGCAGGGTGCTGGTCGTGCTCGACAACGCCTTCAGCTACGCCCAGGTCAGCCCGCTCCTGCCGTCGTCCCCGGGGTCGCTGACCCTGGTCACGACCCGCAACGAGCTCTCCGGGCTCAGCGGCGCCCGCTTCCTCTCCCTCGGGGTGTTCGACGAGCGGTCCTCCCTGGAGCTCTTCGGACGTGTGCTCGGTGACGAACGCGTTCAGAGGGAGCAGGACCAGGCCCGAGAGATCATCCGCGTCTGCGGAGGCCTTCCGCTTGCCCTGCGCGTGGTCGCCGGCCGCATGCTCAGCCGTCCCAGATGGTCGTTCTCGCACGTGGCCCGGCGGCTCAACGAGCAGAACCGCAGGTTCCGGGAACTCCAGGTCGAGGGGCAGAGCGTCGAAGCCGCCATCGACCTGTCGTACCAGAGCCTCAACCAGGAACAGGGCCGGGCCTTCCTCCTCCTGGGCCTGATGATCGGCAGCACCATCGACCTCGGCGGGGCGGCGGCGCTGCTGGACATGTCGGTGGAGGACGCCGACGACATCCTCCAGGAGCTGGTCGGGATGTGCCTGCTGGAGGAACCCCAGGGGGACGTGTACCGCCTGCACGACCTCATCGGTGCCTTCTCCCGGGAGCGCGCGGCGACCACACTGGCCGCTGAGGAGATCGACGCGGCCAGGCTTCGTCTGGCGGAGCACTACATGGCGACCGCCCAGCAGGCCGCCGACCTCCTGGGACCGCGGGGACACGACGACTTCGATGTCGTACCCAGCTACAGGACGGAACTGTCCGTCCGCGAGGACGCGGAGAACTGGTTCACCCTGCACCAGGAGAACCTGGCGGAGACGATCGAGTACTTCGCCTCGCATGACAACGGCGAGTACGCCTGGCGGATGGCCGACGCGGTGTGGCGCTTCTACGCCCTCCACGGCCAGATGGGCCTCTTGATCAGCTCACATCAGCGGGCACTCCAGATCAGCGACAAGCAGGGGAACCGGCGCGGGCGCGCGGTGACCCTCATCGGACTGGGCATCGCCCACTGTCTCTCGGGGCGCTTCGACGAATCGTTGCGTCTCCTCCTGGAGGCCCGGGACCTGCTTGACTCGCTCGACGACAACAGGGGCATCATCCGTGCCCTGGCGAATCTGGGCATGGTCTACGAACGCGTCGGACGCCTCCAAGACGCGGCCGAGGCCATCCAAGGAGTGCTGGACTACGCCGTTCAACTGGACGACGCTCGGCTGGAGGCGCTCCAGTGGGGCAACCTCGCGGTGATGAAGCAGACGCTCGGGGAGCACGCCGCAGCGCTGCACTGCGCTGAGCGGGCCGTGGCGAAGGCGGCGGGCGGGGACCAGAACGAGGCCCGGGCCCAGGCCAAGCGCGTCATGGGAGAGGCCCGGATCGGCCTGGGAGAACTGGAGCTGGCCTTCCAGGACCTGAACGAGGCGCTGGAGCTGTCCCTGCGTCTCCAACTGCTGGGCAACCAGGTCTACGTGCACAACGCCCTGGGCGTCGCCCACCGGGCCGCGGGGTCGTGGGACCAGGCGGTGGAGTCCCACACCGAGGCCCTGACCCTGGCGGAGAAGTCCGGCCACCGCAGCGGCGACGCCGAGATCCGCACCGACCTGGGGATCACCCACGCGGCCGCGGGGCGGCACGCGGAGGCCGCCGAGGAGCTGGAGCGGGCCCGGGCGATCGCGGTCGAGCGCAGTGAGCGCTACATGGTCGCCCGCGCCGCGCTGGCCCTGGGACAGCTGCCGACCGTGGCGGGCGACCGGGCCCGGGACTTCCTGCGCGAGGCGGAGGAGATCTTCACCGACCTGGGTCTGTCCGAGGCGGCGCGGGCACGCCGGGCCCTGGATGAGCTGGAGTCCTGACGGCTCGGCGGCGCGCTTCCGGCCGGGGCGGCGCCAGCCAGCGCGGCCCCAGGGTTCCGCGCCGCATGGACCACAGGCACAGGGTGGCGGGCAGGACGCGGACCGGCCGGGGGACACGGGGGTAGACCGCGCGTGTCACCCGCACGATCCGGTCGAATCGGCGCTGGTGCCCCTGGGACCAGGGGATGCCGAACCGCTCGCGCAGGTCGGGCGGGAGCAGGCCGCCGCTGAGCAGGCACTGTACCCGCATGAACACGCGCAGCAGGGCGTTGTCGGGCCGGAGGAGCTGCTCGGTGATGACGCGGGCCTCCTCGCCGACGCGCAGGCCCTTCACGGTGTCGTCCCAGTAGGAGCCGAACTCCGCCGGGGTCGCGGGCCACTCCTCCCCGGGCAGGCCCAGGGCGGTGGCGAACACCGACGCCTCGCGCAGGTGCAGGGCGCGCTCCTCCTCACCGGGGTCACCGAACACCAACGCGTGCAGGCGCGCGGAGGAGTGGTACAGGGTGGCGGCCACCCACAGCAGCAGGTCGTGGTCGAGCGCCCGGTAGTCCGGTCCGGTCACCTTCCGGTGCAGGGCCCGCACGATGGCGTGCAGGCGCTGCCTCTCCTCCTCGGTGCCGTAGACGGTCCCGTACACGAAGTACAGGGTGCCCAGCAGGCGGTCGAACGGCCGGGCGGCGAGGTCGCTGTGGTCGTGCACGCCCCAGGCGACGCTGGGGTGGGCGATCTGGAGCAGGACGGCGTACGTCGCTCCGCCGAGGACGCAGGCCTCCCCGCTGATCCGCCGCAGGGCTGAGTCGTCGGATGATCGGCGCATGCCAGGGATCGTACGGCACGCCGGCCGCATGGCGGAGGGGGCACGCCCCTCACGGACTCAGGGAGCGGAACACCTCCGGTCGGCTCAGGGCGTCGGTGCTGTCCACGAACTGGTCCACCGCGCCCACGGGAGGGCGTCCGGCCAGCTGCGGGTCGCTGATCCGGTCCAGCAGCGCCCGGGTGAACCGGGCCGCGTCCAGGACCGGCCAGGGACGGCCGTGGAAGGGCCGCGGAGCGGGGTCCAGCGGTTCGGCCAGGCCGGTGCGGTTCTGCCAGGCGGCGAGGAGTGAGCAGGCCTCGGCGAGGGCGGCGGTGTCCGCGTCCAGGGCCCGGGACAGCGCAGGGGTGAGCGCCTCCGCCTCGGGCATTCTGGAGAAGGCGCTGCCCAACCACTTGGAGTAGGGCGGGTAGCGGCGGGACAGCAGCAGGGCCAGGCGCATGAGGTCGCGGGCCAGCCGGGCGGCGACCACCCTGGCGCCCAGGCGGTCGCCCGCCTCGGCGCAGCGACCCGGGAAGGGCTCCTCCTGGGACACGCGCAGCCACTGGCAGGCCAGCACGTAGCGCCACACGTCGTCGGGGTACCACTCCAGCCGCCGCCGGACCCGGGTGAGCTCTCCGTGGCCGTCGTGGAAGACAGCACCGCCGACCACCTCGGCGAACCGCTGGGTGGGTGCGGAGAGCCAGTCGGCGGTGGCCGCATCCGTGCGCGGGTCGAAGCCCAGCCGTTCGGCCAGCCACTCACCGAGGTCGCGCACCTCCACCCGGTGCCGGCCGTCGGGGTCCAGCAGCCAGGTCCCGGGATCGTCCTTCGCGGGTGTGAAGCGGGTCGGCCAGCCGTGTACCCGGTCGGGCAGGCCCTCGTCGAGCAGGTCCAGCACCCGTCGGCGGTCGTCGGGGTCGGGCAGGAAGAGCTGCAGGCGCGGCCCCCACCCGTGGTCGGTGGAGCGCTCGGTGTCCAGTCCGAGGACCTCGGAGCCGGGGCCGACCAGGGCGGCGGCGTGCGGAGGACCGTCCGAGAGCAGCGGTGCGACCGCGTCGGTGTACAGGGCCCGGGACAGCTCCGGGCCGGGGAGGAACACGGGGGACATGGCCGACAAGCCTAAGGGCGCGGCCCGGCGGCGGCCATGGTTTTTCCGGGCGCGACCCGGCGCGGCAGCAGGTAAGGAAAATCTATCTTCGAGGTTAGATGCAGCCCCGGGGAAGCCCGGTGCGCGAATGGGCGGACGCGTTTTCCGAATAGACCACACAGGTCAACTGTAAGGTGTCTTTCCAGTTGGGGGCGCAAATGGCGGCGAAAGCCAGGTCATACCAGTCGACTGGCATGTTTACTCCCGCGTAGAGCGATCACGGGTGGCACTCCGTTCCCCGTGCACCAGCGGCCTTGACGTGTGGTGACCGGGTACTTACCTTCTATCGACAACAGGTGGAAGGAAATATCCGGCCCTCCGGAATTCCCTGGACAACGCCGTCCGGCATCCATAGGGGAAATATCCGAGCCCCGTTGGACGCCCTCCGCCCGCCTGGGCCGGAAACGGTCCGGGTCACCCCCGCTACGACCCCCGACCCGGGTCGTGACCCGAAAGAAGGGCTCCCGCTCATGAAGATCCGCAGCAGAATCCGCTCCCTCGCGGCCGTGGCCGCCGCCACCGCGCTCACCTTCACCCTGATGCCCGCCGGAGTCGCCAGCGCCCACGGCTACGTCTCCGCCCCCATGAGCCGACAGGCCCAGTGCGCCGCGGGCATCGTGCAGTGCGGCGGCATCCAGTGGGAGCCGCAGAGCGTGGAGGGCCCCAAGGGCCTGATGAGCTGCTCCGGCGGCAACGCCCGCTTCTCCGAGCTCGACGACAACAACTACGGCTGGCAGGTCACCCAGGTCGGCACCTCCCTGACCTTCACCTGGACCCTGACCGCCATGCACGCCACCGCCAACTGGGAGTACTTCATCGGCGGCCACCGCATCGCCAACTTCAACGACAACGGCGCCCGCCCGCCGTCGACCGTTCGGCACACCGTGAACCTGTCCGGCTACAACGGCAGGCACACGATCCTGGCCCGGTGGAACGTCGCCGACACCGCCAACGCCTTCTACTCCTGCGTGGACGTCAACATCCGCTAGGAACCGCCCTCTCCCCGGTCCGGTCACCAAGCCCGGACCGGGGGTCCTCCGTCCTCAGGACGCGCGCAGCGACCGACCGAACGCGCCGGAGTCGTGGTCGGGTCCCACACCCTCGACGAGGACGATGTCGCCCTCGATGTGGTCGGCGCGCAGCGGGATGATCTCCTGGTAGGCGGGGGACTCGTACCAGGCCCGCGCCCGCTCGATGGACGGGAATCCGATGAGGACGAGGCCGCCCTCCCACGACCCCTCCCGCACCTCGACCGGGGCGCCGTGGACGAGGAAGCGCCCGCCGAAGGGGTCCAGGGTCGACTGGATGCGCTCCATGTACTCGATGACGTCGTCATGGATGTCGGCCGGGCGCAGGTGCCCGATGGCGTAGCCGGTCATGTGTCCCCGTTCGGTCCGCCCGTCGTGTCGGGACCACGGTCACAGATCCGCTCGGCGGTGTCGAGGCTTTTATCCGCCCCGGACGGGACTCCCCGCGCCGGGGCCCGCGGTGGCGCTGCCTATGGTTCGGGCCAGAACTGGGCCAGGTACTGTTCACGGCCCTCGAGGTCGCGTTTGGCGGCGGTGAATCCTGGCCCGTGTCTGTCCTCGAACTGGTCGAAGAGCGCCATGTAGGCCCCACTGACCATGCGGCGGTTGCGGTGCGCGACCCGGACCCGGTACCTCCCCGGTGCCGGGAGCGTGAGCAGGTCGTGTTGTGCGCCTGCGGTGATCTCGTTGACGCCGACCACTCCCGTGGCGAGTTCGATGGCGGCGGTGTGCGAGCCCTCCCAGGCCTCTCCGCCCCAGGCCGGTTCGGACTCCCACGACTCCAGGCCCAGACGGACGAGGACGTTGGTCTGGAAGCTGCGGAGGTAGACGGAGCGCTCACCGACACTGAAGTCGTCGCGGCCGGGAACTGGGGCCGTGTCGTCGTAGTCCTCGCGGTCGAAGGTCTGGAACATGCCGTAGTCGGGGTAGACGAGTGTGCTGTTCCGGCTGAGGAGGCGGCTCGTGCGTCTGCTCCGTTGTCGGGGCGTCGGGCGCACTGAGCGTAGACGGAGGTGCTGTCAGACCACGGGATCCCTTCTCCGGCGCATGGCTGGAGAAACGACGAGGGCCGGTCCCGTAGGACCGGCCTTCGTGCTGGTCGGGGTGGCGGGATTTGAACCCACGACCTCTTCCCGTACCGGGGGCCTCCGCTGGCCTGTGTGCGGACCCCAGGAACCGCACCTGACCTCGGCCGACGTGCCTGACGCTTCTTGTCGTTCCCGGAGCTCTCCCGAAGCCATGTGCACTGAATGTGCATCGCTCTGAGCCCTGCCACGGACCCCCGACCCCAGGTGGGCCGGGGGTTCTCGTGTGCCTGCGTCACCGCTCCCTCAGCCCCAGTACTCGGCAACCAAGGCTCCGGTCCGGGGTGCCCGATGGCGCCGGGGCCGGTCACCCCAGACAGACCGTGTCGCGTCATCGGGTGCCCCGGGACCTGAACACATCATCAACCATTGGGACCAAATGCCCTGACAGGGGACTGTGTCCTGAGTCACCATGGAGGTATCGGGCAGCTCTGGCCCTGCTCGCCGTACGGGCCTGTCCGAGAGATGTTGCGTGCGTGCGGCCAACGGCCGTGCGCTCGGGACCGGGCGGCAGCCCGCAGCCCGAGCGGCGGCCGGGGGCCGCCGCGACGGCGCTCGCGCCGTCGCCTTGATCCCATACAGCTCAACCCGGCAATAGTTTTACCTGGAAGGAACCAATGAATCCCCTTGTGCAGGGTTTGTTTAAGAATTTCTGTAAATCTGAAGAACTGGGTTCTATCAGTCAGTCCGATGCCTTCGAGTTGTTTTCAGCCTCCTTGGTGATTCCTGATGAGGTCACTTCTCAGGCTCAGTTGACGGACCTCCTTCTTGACCAAGGAACAATTGGAATTGATGTCATTGTAATTGAAATAAACGGAAAGATTGTATGGGATTCGGACGATGTCACCGATGTTTGTGATCAGGCTTCTCAGCTTAGTGTTGCCGTCTACTTCATTCAGGCTAAGTACTCGGAGAAAATATCATCCCCTGATATTCTAAACTTCGGTAAGTCGGTAAAGGATTTCCTTAAGGGGGAAGGTTTTCATGCATACCGACGGACAAGGACGCTAGTAGATGCACTTGCGTTTTTGTTTTCTGAGTACGCAGGGAAGCTAAAAGGTTCACCCTCTGTTAATGTTCACTTCTGCACCGCTGCTCCTAAGAATTCAGTAGAGAGTGAAGTAATTTCGAGTGCCATCAACGATGTAAAGTCTAGCGTTGAATCTCTTGGTTTTATTGGGGCTGTTAGTGCAGAGGTTTTGGGGGCAAATGATATTCACGAATCCTGGAATAGGAAAAACAAGGCGAACGAAGTGGAGGTCCAGCTGGAGAAACATGTCAATCTACCGAGGATGACCGGTGTGGACCAGGCTATCCTTGGAGTTGTTTCTGTCTCTGAGTTGCTTAAGTTGATTCAAGGCGACGAGAATGGGATTCTGGACGAAAGAGTTTTCTATGATAATGTACGGGGGTTTGATGGGATAGACAATCCCGTTAATAAGAAGATCATCGGAACTCTTAAATCTGAAGAGAAGAACCTTCTCCCTGTTCTGAATAATGGAGTTACGGTAGTTGCGTCCTCGTACTCGCCTAAGCCTGGAGACGCAGTGGTGATATCAGATTATCAAATTGTCAATGGTTGTCAGACTAGCCACTGTATCTATATTGCCAAGGATTCTCTGGGGGAGGATATTGAGCGAGTTTTCGTCCCAATCAGAATTGTAGTGACGGGAAACGAGGATGTGGCGAATAGCATTGTCCGAGCCACAAATTCACAAACTGCTGTTCGCGAGAATGACCTTGTAGCTCTGACAAAGTTTCAGAAACGTCTCGAAGAGTTTTATCGACTGGATACACAGGATGTGGGTCTCACGTATGAGCGCAGGTCAGGTCAGTTCTATGGGAAGGAGGTGACTAAAGCGAGGGTTGTAAATATTAATGATCAGCTAAAGGCGGTGGCTGCCATGTTCTTGGATATGCCGCACCTGGCGACTAGGTACCCTAGTCACCTCTATTACGAAGTTAATTCTTCTATTTTCTTGGAAGCTCATAAACTGCTTCCATATGTGGCAAGCGCTTACGGTGCTTATAGGCTTGAGAATGCCTTCAGGACCGGCCTTGATCCTGCGTTCAAGCCGGTGCGATACCACCTCCTGATGGCGTATAAGTATCACGTCCTTAAGCACAAGTCAGCGCCTCTGGATAAGAACCAATCTGAAAGGGATAGTGAAGCAATAATTACTGCCCTTAGGCAGCCGGGGCAGGTTTCCGTATTCCAAAATTTGGCCAACATGATTGTTCAGGCTGGGGGAGGCACTTTGCCTTCTACGGACCGCCTTAAAAGGCAGCAGTTTGCGCGAGAGTTGGTTTCTCACTCGTTTCTTATTAATGATGCTTTTTGATTTAAATCAATCGCCGTTCGGGGTGGTAGCCTCTTCTTCTTATTAAGTGCAGCTATCAGATCTTCAAATAAAAATTTTCCTATCGATTGCTTGATCAGGAAATAAACCTTTGCGTGAGGGCGCTAATGGCTTGACGAGAAGTGTTTGCCGTCGTGGGTGCGGACATAAGGAATATTCGTTCCTAGGGCATCTAGGAGGCGGACCGAATAGACTTCATCCATGTGCCCCTTGATCTCGTCGGTCCTCAGCCACTCAACGGTGGTGGCTTCGCTTGTTGGGCGTTTCTCGCCCCCACGCGGCTTGCAGCGGAAGACGAGGGCGACGATTCCGCGGGCCATGTTCTTGTAGACGCCCGTGAGCTGTTCCACCTCGACGTGGATACCGGTCTCCTCCAGGACCTCGCGGACGACTCCCTCCTGCGGGGTCTCGTCCAACTCCAGTACTCCGCCCGGTGGCTCCCAGTTGCCGTTGTCCCTGCGCTTGATCACCAGCATCCGCCCGTCTTCGCGGATGACGGCTCCCGCCACGGACACGGAGTGCAGCGGCGTTGACGGCTTGTCTCCGGTGCTGTTACTCATGTGCAGGAGCATAGGAGGAACAGAAGGACTATGGCGAGCACTGTAGGGGCGCGGTCCGCGAAGCCCCGGTACCTCCAGATCGCGGACGACATTGAAGAGCAGATCAGAGCCGGGCGGCTGGCTCCCGCTGAGGAGATCCCGAGTGAGACCGCGCTGATGGAGCGCTACGGCGTCTCCTCGGGCACGGTCCGCAAGGCCGTGGCCCAGCTCCGCACGACCGGCCTGGTGGAGACCTACCAGGGCAAGGGCTCCTTCGTGAAGTCTCGGCCTCCGGTCACCCGCAAGTCCTCCGACCGCTTCCGGCGCTCACACCGCCGTGCGGGCAAGGCGGCCTACATCGCCGAGACCGAACAGGCCGGGGTCAAGCCCACCGTTCAGGTCCTTTCCATCGGACCTGTGTCGGCTCCCGCCGAGATTGCTGAGCGCCTGGGCGTGGACGAGGGCGACAAGGTTCTTGCCCGTCGCCGTCTCTACTTCAGCGACGGCACTCCCACCGAGGAAGCGACGTCCTACCTGCCGTGGGACGTGGCGCGGGACATCCCTGAACTCTTCGAGGAGAATCCTGGAGGCGGTGGCATCTACGCCCGGCTGGAAGAACACGGTCACGAGTTCGCCGAGTACACCGAGACTGTGCGGGCGCGTCTGGCCACCAAGCAGGAGGCGAGTGCCCTGAGCCTGAGTCCTGGCTCCCCGATCATCCACCTGACGCGCAACGCCGTGACGACGGTCGGCCGTGTGGTGGAGGTGTGCGACACGATCATGGCCGCTGACCAGTTCGTGCTCGACTACCGCATCCCCGCCACGGACTGAGGTACCCGGTCCCTGGCTCCTCGGACAAGCTTCTGTGCCCTAACAGGGTTGACTCATGTACATGAGTGAGGCAACCTAATCTCACAACTCCTATACATGAGTGAATGTGACTGACTCATGTATAGAGGTGTTCTGTAGTCCGTTGGTGTGAGCGGTGCGCTGGCGACCTGGCGAAGCGGCGCGCCACCTGTCCCCCTGGAGCGTGCTTGGTGGATGCCGCCGTCTCTGATCCGAAGCGATGCAGGTCCTGTCGTGGACGCGGACGCAAAACCGTCCGCTCTCGGCGCCTGGTCGTGCTGCGTTCCTCAACTGCACGGGAACCGGCGACACGAGTAGTGGCATGCACCGCGTGCCGGGGGACCGGTACGGACTCCTGACGCACAAGGGCGGAGAACGCTCCGGCCGGATGGCTACCGGCCAGCGGAGCAACCGCCCACAGACAACTGACCCCCGCGACGCGGGCTAGGCATCCGGGGGCACGGCCAACCTGAGGAAAGCAGGCTGACGTGAGCGACCTTATCGCCCTGATTCGGGCTTGGGTGACTCTGATTCGACCGACCCGACACGGCAGGCACCACCGCACTGGCCCTCGGCCCTACTACCTGCCAACCCCCGCACGGGTGGAGCTGTGGCCCGCCCCGGACCCCATCGTGATGGACACGGGTGACCCCCGCGCCTACTCCCTCCAGCGCGGCCCCTACACCCATCTGGAGAACCGGCGCCGCGCCCAGCGGGCCGAACGGGACCGGCGGGGGATCGACCTGCTGGTGCAGATCGCCCGTTCGACCCCCGCACTCGACGACATGGCCGAGTTGCGTGACCTGGTGCGCACGGCCATCGCGGTTGGGGCGGTGCGACGATGACCACCGAACCCTCCGGCCCGATCGCCGACCGGGAGACCCTGACGGCCTGGGCACGGGAACAGGGCGTACGGGTGCGGGTGGCGTGTGAGGACTGGGAGTCCATCACCTACGAAGCCCTCTCCACAGGACCGGACGGAACCCCGCTGGCACAGCGGTACCGGTGTGTGCTGCCCGCGTCCCTCGCGCTGCGGCGTCTGCGACTGACCTACGTCGTCGGGCTCTGCCACGACGCGGGCGGGGCGGCGTGCAACCACGTCCGCCGGGTCGTGCCCCCGGTGCTCTCGGCACCCGAGACAGCCGCACGCCATGACGTGGCGCTGGTAGCTGCCGCGCTGGTGGAGTCCGAACGCCGGGCGGTGTGCGGGGCCACGGTGGACAACCTGACCGTCTACACCGTGCAGCGCGCTCAGCACTGGCGGCCCTTCTAACGGCGCCTCTCAGACCCCCGCGTGCCCTGATGTCTTCTGAGACCACGGGGCCCAGGGCACGCGGGACCCTTCTTCGCGGCGACGTGCACGCCTCGGGGCGTGCTTCCCGCCGTTGTCCTCTGACCAGTGGCGGGGGTTCATATGTGCCCCCACCTGCTGACAGGGGCCGACAACACAAGTAAGCTACTCGACCATACGAGTACTAGAGTCACCAGGTGGACATCATGTCGAGTCTGGAGTTCGCTCCGCCCAAGTACGTACAGATCGTGCGGGCGATCCAAGAGCGCATCGAGGACGGTACCTATCCGGTGGGGGAGATGCTTCCCTCCGAGTCACGGATGGTGCGCGAGTTCGGGGCCGGACGCTCCACAGTCGTACGCGCTCTACAGATCCTGAGTATGCAGGGGTGGATCGACCGCGAACACGGGCGCGGCTCCTTCGTGCGCGGCGTCCCACAGCAGAGTTCCGAACGCTCCCACGCCGGGGCCAGCGCCTTCGACGCCTCCGAGGAGGCCAAGCACAACCGCATCCTGACCGCCGGACGCACCCCGGTGCCTGCCGCTGTGGCTGAGGCGATCGGTGTGCCTGAGGGCTCCCCGGCGATCATGCGTCAACGCCTGGTCCTGGACGAGGGCGAACCGAGTGAGCTGGTCACCCTGTGGTTCCCCCTGGACGTGGCCGAGGGAACCGACCTGGGCGAGACACAGCCGATCAGCATCGGCGCACGCGAACACGTGCAGATGGTCAAGCAGCTCCGGCCCTCCAAGGTCGTCGAACGGCTCTGCGCCCGCCTGGCCACCAGTGCCGAACGCCAACCCCTGGGGCTGGACGAGGGCACCCCGGTACTGGGTATCACCGCGCGGATACTCGACGCCTCCGGGGACGTGATCGCGGTCGCTGAGGTGGTGCTCCCCGGTGACCTGCACGAACTGGAGGACTCCTACCCGGCCGTGTAGACGCGGCTCCAAGACCGGCCACATATCCACTTGTCCGGACGAGTGTGGCCGGTTATTCTTAATCCCCACTCGATCGGTCAAGTGGTTGAGTGAACATCATAAGGAAGGTCGATCAGATGGCTATTCAGGGTGCGTTGCCCGTCGCGTTCGGGGTGGTGTTCCCCAACGGTGCGTTCGCGCTGGGGGTGGAGGCGATCACGGACTTTGAGACCAAGCGGCCCCAGCTCGACAAGGACAGCGGGTTGCCGCTGTGGGCGGTGGACGTGATCGACGCTGACCCCGAAGCGCGGGGCAAGGCCAAGTCGGTCAAGGTCAAGGTCGCCGCCGAGGTGTGCCCGACCCTGCCGGACGAGGTTCCCGGGCTGCCGTTCCGGCCGATCGAGTTCGAGACGATGGCGGTCATGCCCTATGTAGACGATTCGGGTCGTCGTCCCCGGGTGGCGTACTCGCTGCGGGCCCGTGGTGTGAAGGCTCCTGGTGCTGGTGGTCGCCGTGCCCCGGCCAAGGATGCCGCCTGACCCTGCCCCAGACGTGAAAGCGGGGCGGCCTGGTGCTGCAACACCTGGGCCGCCCCTGAATCCCTCCTGCGACTGCGAAATCTCAGAAGAGGTGTCTTCAGTATGTCCGATTACCCCCGTGACCTGTCCGGGTTGAGCGGCCCGGAACTGGTCCGCCTGCTGCTGGACGCGACCAACCCCCCGCCCACCACCGGCGCTGAGCGTGCGGAGTTCTTCGACTTCAAGGCCCGGGTGTTCGCCACGATCGCGGACCGGGACGAGAACCCTACGGCCGCGACCTTCGCCGCCCGCGCCCGTGCTGACCGTGACCGTCTCCTGGCCCAGATCGAGAACGAGAACGGCGGTGGCCAGCGATGATGCGCCAACCCAAGGTGGGGAGCGCTCAGTCCTCCCCGACCCTGCCGACCCCGGCCCAGGGCGTGCGGTGGACGACCCCGATCGTGGAAACCCCGGGGATCCTCGTCTTGGCCTCGTGGATCTGGCGACTGGTGTGGTTCCTTCTCACCCTGCCGTTCCGGTTCCCCGTCATGGTCGCCTGTCTGTCCGCCACGCTCGGGGCCTGGTGGTGGCTGGACTGGCTCGGCCTCGCCTCGCTGTGGGGTGCCGCTGCGGTGGTGTCCCTCATCTGGTGGCGGACCTGGCCCGGCTCCTACCGGACCTGTGTCACGTTCCGACTGTTGGCGTGGTGGCGGCACCTGTTCGTATACCGGCGGCACTGGCAACCGGTTCTGGTCATCTCTGGGCTGGCCGAGTCCTACCAGGAACGCCGCTACCTCCCCCGCATCCGCCGGGTCTCCTGCAACGCCTGGGCCGACTACGTCCGCGTCTCCCTGGTGGCCGGAACCTCCCCGGCCGACTTCGAGCACCGCGTCACCGAGCTGGCGCACGGTTTCGCGGCTCCCTCCTGCCGTGTGGTGGTCAACGGGCCTCGGGACATCACGTTGGAGTTCCCGAGACGGGACACCTTGGCCGAACCCCTGGACGCCCTGCCCGTGCCTGCCTCCCCGGACCTGGACGCGCTCCCGGTCGGTCAGCGGGAAGACGGCTCGCCGTGGCTGCTGCGGTTGCACGGAACCCACGTGCTCGTGGTCGGCGTGACCGGGGCCGGCAAGGGCTCGGTGATCTGGTCCACCATCCGCGCCATGCTCCCCGCCATCTCCGAGGGCACCGCGCAGGTGTGGGCGATCGACCCCAAACGCATGGAGCTGGCCTACGGACGGGGCCTGTTCGCCCACTACGCCGACACCGGCGAATCCGCAGTGGCCCTGCTCGAACGCGCTGTGACCTCGATGCAGGAGCGGGCCGAACGCTACGCGGGCAAACAGCGCTCCCACATCCCGACCACGGCTGACCCGTTTGTCGTGGTGCTGCTCGATGAGGTGGCTTTTCTGACCGCCTACCACCCCGACCGGGACGTGCGCCGTCGCGCGGAGAACGCCATAGCCACCCTGACCTCACAAGGCCGCTCGGTCGGCTTCGCGGTCTTGGCCGCTCTCCAGGACCCGCGCAAGGAGGTCATGAACCTCCGGAACCTGTTCCCGGACAAGGTGGCCCTGAGGTTGGACGAGGCGTCCCAGGTGGACATGGTTCTTGGTGAGGGCGCCCGGGAGCGGGGTGCTGAGGCGCACCTGATCGACGCCGCCTTGCCCGGTGTGGCCTATGTCCGCCTGGAAGGCTCCCCGTCCCCAGTAAGGGTGCGGGCCGCGTACGTCTCGGACGAGGACATCACGACCATGGCGGCTGCCTACGGAGTGGATTCCGGCTCGGTGGGTGGTGCCTCATGATGGCGGTCCGTGCGAGCTTCGAAGAAATCCCACGTCCACAAGGCGGTCACGGAAACAGTGGCGACGATGAGTGCCCACCAGATGTGGCCGGAGCCGAGCAGGAGGAACACCGCGACGAATTGGGCGGCCCACAGCAGGCTCCGGAGGTGCATGGGCAGAGCCTAGAGCGTCTTCCAGCGGGCAACCAGAGCCGGGTGGTGCTCTGATGCCGACTCCTACCGGTAAGTCCACCCGTGCTGAACGCCTCGCGCAACCGCTCGCGCGTGAGGTGGCCGAACAGGTCGCTGCCGACCACGGTGTGTGCATCCGCCCCGTCTCCCTCCGTCGCACCGATATCGCTACTGGTGCCACCGAGGTGATCGACGTCCCGTGCGGATCCACGCTGGAATCCCGGTGCCCGGCCTGCGCCAAGCGGAAGCGGTCGCTGCGGCGCTCCCAGTGTGAAGAGGGCTGGCACCTGGCCGAGGAACCCGTGGTGAAACCTGATCCGCCGTCCGAGGAACAGCGCGGATGGGTGGAACAGCGGGCGATGGTCACCGCCGAACGGGACCGCCTCGCCGCCACCGGGGCCGCTGACCCGGAACAGCTCTCGGCTCTGGATGCGGCGATCGCGGACCTGGACGAGGAGATCACCGCATCCGGCCTACGTGGCTCCGTCACCCGCTCCGCTGACTCCTCGGGCTCGTCGAGGTCGCGTCGGGTGCGCTCGACCAAGCGGCGTCTGGACGTGCCTGACCTGCCCAAGCGTCCCATGACCCGTAAGACGGTCGGTCGGGCCTTCACCGATCCGAACTCGGGGAAGGTGTTCCGGCCCTCGCTGTTCATCACCCTGACCCTGGACTCCTACGGTCGGGTGCGCTCGGACGGAACCCCGGTCGATCCCTCGACGTACGACTATCGCCGTGCCGCTCGGGACGCGCTGCACTTCTCCAAGCTCGTGGATCGGTTCGTGCAGAACCTGCGCAGGGTCGCGGGGTTCGATGTCCAGTACTTCGCGGCTGTGGAACCCCAACGGCGCTTGGCCCCGCACCTGCACATGGCCACCCGGGGCACGATTCCCCGGGCGGAGCTGCGCCAGATCGCCGCCGCGACCTACCACCAGGTGTGGTGGCCTGCCGCCGACACGGTCCGCTTCGAGGGGGACCACCTGCCCGAGTGGGACGAGGCGACAGGGTCCTATGTCGACACGTCGACCGGCGAAGTGTTGCCCACCTGGGACGAGGCTTTGGATGCCCTCGACGCTGACCCGGACGCCGAACCCTTCCACGTGGTGCGGTTCGGTCGACAGGTCGACGCCAAAGGAGTCGTAGCCGGTTCCGAGGACGCCGCGCGGTGTGTGCGCTACCTGGCGAAGTACCTGACCAAGGACATCGCCGAGTGCCATGCCGCCGAGATAGTTCGCCAGGAACAGCACGTGGACCGTCTCCTGGACGCGCTCCGCTTCGAGCCGTGCTCGCCCCGGTGCGCGAACTGGCTGCGCTACGGCATCCAACCCGATCAGGCCAAAGCCGGACTGCGCCCCGGATTCTGCCGGTCCAAGGCTCATCGTCGTGAGCACTTGGGCTATGCGGGCCGTCGCGTCCTGGTCTCGCGCAAGTGGTCGGGAAAGACACTCGCCGATCACAAGGCGGACCGGCTCGCCTGGGTCCTCAACGCCCTCGGCGTCGACCCGGCCAACGAGGACCAGGGCGACGAGGAGACCCCACGTCCCCCGGTGCTGGCCTCGGTCTCCTCCGGCTCCTTCGAATGGGAGTTGGCCAGACCCACCGACCCGGACGTGGCCCCTCGGGAGCAACGCCTCCTCCGGGCTGTGGGCGAAGCCCTCAAACGCCGCGCCCAACTCGACACCGCACGGCGGAACGATCTTTCGGCAACATACGACGAGAGGGCCGCATGACCCCCGCACCCACCACACCGACCCCTCCCAGACCTCGCCCTGAGGCTGCCCTCTGGTCGGTCAAGGATGCCGCCGCCTACCTCCAGGTGCCTCCCAAGACGCTCTATGAGTGGCGCTACAAGGGTGACGGTCCTCCCTCCCACCGGATCGGCCGGTACGTGCGCTACGTGCCCGCCGAGGTCCGCGCCTGGGTCACCTCCCGCTGACTCCACCCTCCACCCCCTGAAAGGAACTCCCATGGCCCGTGCGTGGGTCTACGACCGCACCAAGGACAAGGCGTACGTGGAGGCGGTGAAGAAGGCCAAGGCGACCAGGCGCACGCCTCCCGCGCGCTGGATGGTCCGCTACTACGACCCCTCCGGGAAGATCAAGAGCGGCGGCACCTTCAAGAAGAAGCCGGACGCGGAGAAGAAGCAGACCGAGATCGAGAACAGCCTTCACGAGGGCTCCTACCGCAACCCGCACGATGCCAAGGTCACCGTGGCGGAGATGGCTGAGAAGTGGTTGAGCACCCGCACCGACATCAAGCGCTCTACCTGGTGGAAGTACCGGGGGCTTCTCGACGCGCACGTGCTGCCGCGCTGGGGAGAACTCCCGATCTCGGCGGTGTACTCGGAAGACGTCGCCGTGTGGGTGGCCGAACTCCAAAAGCCGCGGGACGAGGGCGGGGCCAACCTCGGAGCCTCCCAGACCAGGCACGCCTACGGCGTCCTCTCCATGGTCCTGGAGTGGTGCGTTCCTCGACGGCTCCCCGCCAACCCCGCCCGGGGCGTCCCGCTTCCGAAGCCGAGTGAGGCCGAACACGTCTACCTCGATCACCGCCAGGTGGAAGCGCTGGCGGACGCGGCCGGATCACTGCGCACCAAGTACGGCCAGATCGCCGCCGCCGCGAACATCAACCGGCCGTTGATCCTGCTCCTGGCCTACACCGGCCTGCGCTTCAACGAAGCCGCCGCGCTCCGGGTGGGCAGGGTCGACCTGGACCGGCGGCGCATCCGGGTCGTGACGGCCTTCGCCGAGGTGGAGGGCAAGCTTGTGGAACAGTCCCCCAAGACGGGCAAGAGCCGGACCGTCCCCATCCCCGCGTCCCTCGTCGCCGAGCTGCTTCCGCTCGTGCGGGGGCGTGCGGAATCGGATCTGGTGTTCACCACCAAGCGGGGGAGTGAGGTGCGTCTGCGCAACTGGCGCAACCGGGAGTTCGGCAAGGCCGTGAAGGCGGCGGGTCTGGACGGGCTCGGGCTCACACCCCATAAGCTCCGCCACACCGCCGCGTCCCTGGCGATCGCCGCCGGGGCCGACGTGAAGGTGGTTCAGGCGATGCTCGGACACGCCACGGCCACGATGACCCTGGACCGGTACGGGCATCTCTTCCCTGATCGCCTGGACGAGGTCGCCGAGGCGATGGACGCCGCGCGGCTGCGGGTGCTCGCCGCCTGACCAACAGAACGGCCAACCTCCGCCATGTGCAATGAATGTGCACTGCGGTCCTGAGGGCTCCAAGCCCGGAAAACGAAGAACGGGTGCCCACCTGCGTGGACACCCGTTCCTTTGTCGGGGTGGCGGGATTTGAACCCACGACCTCTTCGTCCCGAACGAAGCGCGCTGCCAAGCTGCGCTACACCCCGAAGCAACGTCCCCAAGTCTAACGGACGCCGGGAGTGCTCGCGCACGCTTTTTCGCCGGGGTTCAGGAGGAGGCCACGAGGTCCAGCAGTGAGGCCTCCGGGCGGCAGCAGAACCGCACCGGGGCGTACGGGGAGGTGCCCAGGCCGCCTGACACGTGCAGCCACGCGTCGCCGTACTCGTGCAGTCCCCAGGCGCGCCTGCGGTCGATGCCGCAGTTGGTGACCAGGGTCCCGTAGAACGGCAGGCACAGCTGGCCGCCGTGCGTGTGCCCGGCCAGCAGCAGCTGGTAGCCGTCGGCCGCGAACCGGTCCAGGTTGGCCGGCTCCGGCGAGTGCAGCACCCCCAGGCGCAGGGCCGCCGAGGGGTCCGCCCGACCCGCCACCTTCTCGTACCGGTCCAGCTTGATGTGGGAGTCGTGCACCCCGGCCAGGGCGACGTCGAGGCCGCCCGCCCGCAGGGAGCCCTTCCGGTTGTTCAGGTCCAGCCAGCCCGCCGAGGACATGGCCCCGCCCAGCTCGCGCCAGGGCAGGTCCGGCACCCGGCGCTTGTTGTAGTCGTCCTTGCTGGTCCGCCACAGGTAGCGGGCCGGATTCTTCGGCTGCGGCGAGAACAGGTCGTTGGACCCGTACACGAACGCGCCCGGCAGGTCGAGCAGCGGCCCGAGGGCCTCGAGGAACGGACCCACGGCCCGGGGGTGGGCCAGGGAGTCGCCCGTGTTGACCACCAGGTCCGGCTCGTGCTCCGCCAGCCCCCGGATCCAGTCGATGAGCATCCTGCGGCCCGGCGTGAGGTGCGCGTCGGACAGGTGCAGGATCCGCAGCCGCGGGCTGCCGGGCGGCAGCAGCGGCAGCTCGTAGCGGCGCAGCCGGAACCAGTTGCGCTCGATGACCGAGGCGTACACCAGCCCCGCCGCTCCGACGGCGCCCGTGATGGCGGCCGCGCGCCCCACCCGGCGCAGGAGTCGTCTGTTGTCGGCGCCCATCGCCCTCCTTCGTTGTCGCGAACGATCGTCGCAGATCCGGCGGCCCCCGCGCGCAAACCGTTGGTGGGCCGCGGAGCCGCCGCCGTAGGATCGGTGCATGTCCGAACTCAAAGACCGCCTCAAGAACGACCTGACCACCGCCATCAAGGCGCGTGACAAGGTGCGCACGGCCACGCTGCGCATGGTCCTGGCCGCCATCTCCACCGAGGAGTCCTCCGGTAGCTCCCAGCGCTCCCTCGGTGACGAGGAGATCGTCCGGCTGCTGACCCGCGAGGCCAAGAAGCGGCGCGAGGCGGCCGAGGCGTTCGACAAGGGCGGCCGTCCCGAACAGGCCGAGGCGGAGCGGGCCGAGAGCGAGGTCATCTCCGACTACCTGCCCAAGCAGCTCACGGACGAGGAGCTGACCCGGCTGGTGGCCGAGGCCGTCGTGGAGACCGGCGTCGACAGCCCCAAGGCCATGGGCCAGGTCATGAAGGCCCTCAACCCCCGGGTGGCGGGCCGGGCCGAGGGCTCCCGCGTGGCCGCCGAGGTCAAGCGCCAGCTCTCCGGACGGCTCTGACGACACGCGGAGGGGGCGGCGGGAACACCCCGCCGCCCCCTCCGCGTGTGCGCTAGTCGCCCTCCCGGAACGAGGGACTCGACGCGGGTCGGACCGGGTACCAGTCCTCGTCGTCCTCGGTTCCGCTCGCGGTTCCGCCTC
Source organism: Nocardiopsis sp. FR4 (assembly GCF_009830945.1). Taxonomy (GTDB): domain Bacteria; phylum Actinomycetota; class Actinomycetes; order Streptosporangiales; family Streptosporangiaceae; genus Nocardiopsis. The sequence continues at coordinate 81,465 of NZ_VWVV01000026.1, forward strand.
CGCGGCTCAGGAACACGTTCACCGTGGCCCCTTCCGGCAGCCGCGTGCCCGGGTCGGGGTTGACCGCGGCCACCGCGCCCTCCGGCTCGGTGGAGCGCACCCGGGTCCCGGACACGTTCACCGTGTAGCCCGCGGCCTCCAGGGCGTTCACCGCGGCCGCCTCGGACAGACCGATGACGTTCGGCACGCCGCCGTCGTCACTGGCCGGGCTGGCGTCCTCGTCGTTCTCCCGCTGGGGAGGACGCGGCATGGAGGTGGAGCCGAACCTCGACGGCGCCGAGGCCAGCTGTTCGACCTCCACGCCCTCGTGGGCGCCCCGCATGGTCTCCTGCCAGATCGGCCCGGGGATCGTCGCGCCGTAGACCACGCCGTAGGGCCGACCGCCGAGCGTGATGTTGCGCAGCGGGTACTGCTGGGGACCGCGCGGGTCGCCGACGAAGACCGCGCCCGCCATCTGCGGGGTGAACCCGGCGAACCAGGCCGCCGCGGAGCCGTCGGTGGTGCCGGTCTTGCCCGCGGCCGGGCGGCCGATGCCCAGGTTGCTCGCGGTGCCGCCGTGGAAGGTCTGGGACAGCAGGTAGCTGACCCCGTTGGCCACGTCCTCGTCGATGGCCCGCGAGCACTCCGGCTCGATCTCGATCGTGGTGCCCGACTGCTGGTCCTCGATCCGGCTGATCGCCTGCGGCTCGCAGTAGATCCCGCCCGAGGCGAAGGTGGCGTAGGCGTTGGCCACCCGCAGCGGGGAGACCTCCTCGCTGCCCAGCGTGAAGCTGCTGTTGGCCAGGGAGTTCTCGTTCTCGGTGAACAGGGTCCCGTCCGCGCGCTTGAGCCCGAGCTTCTCCGCCATCTTCATCACGTCGCAGATGCCCACCTGGCGCTGCAGCTGCGCGAAGTAGGTGTTGGACGAGGCCTTGGTGCCGGAGACCATGTTGTGGGTGGTGTCGGCGCCGGTGTCCCCGGAGTTCTTGGGTGTCCACGTGCTCAGCGTGCCGCCGTTGCAGCTGCGCTGGCCCGAGATCGACACCTGGGACGGGGAGTTGAACGCGGTGCTGAACGGCATCCCCTCGTCCAGGGCGGCGGCCAGCGTGATCGCCTTGAACGTCGACCCGGCCTGGAAGCCGTTGCTTCCGCCCCGGTCCGCGTCGGTGGCGAAGTTGATCGAGGTCTCGCCGAGCTTGCTCTCGTCGGGCCCGTAGTTGCGGCTCTGCACCATGCCCAGGATCCGGCCGGTGCCCGGCTCGATGACCACCTCGGCCGCGACCTTGCGGGACTCGTTCGTGCGCGGCACCCACTTGTCCACGGCCGCCTGCGCCGACTGCTGGGTCTGCGGTTCGAGCGTGGTGTGGATCTCCAGGCCGGCGGTGCGCAGCCAGCGCGCCCGCTCGGTCTCGTTGGGGCCGAAGCGCTCGTCCTGCTCGATCTCCTGCACCACGTAGTCGCAGAAGAACGGCTGGCCGCTGGGCACGCACCCGTTGGGCGGCGTGGACAGGTCCAGCTCCATCGGCTCTTCCTTGGCCTCGGCGGCCTCGGCCTCGGTGATGGCGCCGGTGGCCACCATCCGGTCCAGGACCACGTTGCGGCGCTCGATGGTCTGCTCGGGGAAGAAGCGGGGGTTGTAGAGGTAGGGGTAGCGGACCAGGCCCGCGATGGTCGCGGCCTGGTGCAGCTCCAGGTCGCTGGCGGGCACCTGGAAGAAGTGCTGCGCGGCGGATTCGACCCCGTAGGCGCCGTCGCTGAAGTAGGCGATGTTGAGGTAGCCCTCGAGGATCTCGTCCTTGGACATCCTCTGCTCCAGGGCCACGGCGTAGCGCAGCTCCCGGATCTTGCGGGCGATGGTCTCCTCGCGCGCCTCGTCGAGCTCCTCCTGGGAGGTGGCCGCCTCGATCTGCACGTTCTTCACGTACTGCTGGGTGATGGAGGAGGCGCCCTGGGTGTTGCCGCCGACGGTGCGCACCGCGGCGCGCAGGGTGCCCGCCACGTCCAGGCCGCCGTGCTCGTAGAAGTGGGAGTCCTCGATGGCGAGGATCGCGTCGATCATCACCGGCGCGACGTCGTCGAGCTCGACCAGCTCACGGTTCTGGTCGAAGATCTCGGCGATGACACCGCCCTCGCTGTCGTAGATCGTGGATCTCTGCGGCGGCGGCGGAGTTTCGAGATTGCTGGGCATGTCCAGGAAGCCGCTGGCCACGTTGCGCGCCGTGATGCCCAGTCCCCCGACCGCGGGGAGGGCCAGCGCGGCCACGAGAAGACCCGCGATGACGCCGACGACGACCAGTTGGCTGATTCTTTGAAGCAATGTCCCCTGACCCACCCCATCAGACTAGGTGACCACGAACGGGCGAAGTGGTGCGATGTGGAACGGATGATGCGCGAACGCGCAGAAACGCCCGCGGCGTATCGCGGGCTGTGCCCCCATGCCATCTTTTCATGCTTATCGCAGACCAATCGCCCCGCGGTTCGCCGGTACGGGGAGCCGCGCGTCCGGCGCACGGAGCTACTGGGCCCCTCCGCAATGGCCCGAGCGGACCATATTCGTTGGGACGGAAAGTAGGTCGAGTGGGTTCTGTCGGCGAGGCGCACAGGACCGTAACTTTCTGAGCAGTGGGGTGGGCGTGAGGCATCGCACCCCAGGCGGCGGCGGGAGCCCACCGTGCCCTCCCGCACGACCGGGGCGCACGGGGCTCGGGTGTACCGGGGACCCCACCCGGAGGCCCCGTCGGCGCCGGGTGCGCACACAGGGGAGCAGGGAATGTGGATCGACCAGTGGACGACCAGAGCGCTGTGCCGACGTTTGGATCCGGACGCGCTGTTCGTCCAGGGCGCCGCGCAGCACCGCGCCAAGCTCATCTGCCGGGGCTGCCCGGTACGCACTGAGTGCCTGGCCGACGCCCTCGACAACCGGGTCGAGTTCGGCGTCTGGGGCGGCATGACCGAGCGCGAGCGGCGCGCCCTGCTGCGCAAGCACCCCGAGGTCACCCGGTGGCGGCCCCTCCTGGAGGAGGCCGACCGCGAGGGCGCGGACGACCTCGCCCGCTACGCCGCCGTGCACGCCGAGGGTTCCTCCGCGGCCTGAGCCCCGGCCCTACCGGCCCCGGGCGGCCGCGGCCAGGGCCGCGCCGATCGTGCGCAGCCCCGCCAGGTCGTGCACGTCCTCGGGCAGCGCGGCCACCTCGGCCACCGGAACACCGGGGTGGGCGGACAGCAGGGCGTCCCGCAACCGGTTCTCGCGTTCGCGGGTGCGGACCCTGTCCGCGTGCAGCCGCAGCGCCGCGGACGCCAGCGGGTGCGAGCCCGAGCGCTCCAGCGACTCCGCGGCGGCCACCGCCCGCCCGGCGTCCAGCGCGGCGGCCGGACCTTCCGGCAGGGGGTGGGCCCGGTTCACCACCAGCCCGCCCAGGGGCATGGAGTCGGCGGCCAGCCGCTCGACGAAGTAGGCCGCCTCGCGCATCGCGTCCGTGTCCGGGACGGCCACCACCACGAACGCGGTGCCCGGGGCCTGGAGCAGCCGGTAGGTGCGCTCCGCACGCTCCTGGAACCCGCCGAACACCGTCTCGAAGGCCGCCACGAACGCCCGCAGGTCGTTGAGGAGCTGGGCGCCCACGATCCGCCCGATCGCCGACGTCACCATGCCGACGCCGGCGCCGAGCAGCCGGAACGCCCCGGTGCTGGCCGGGGCGCCCAGGAAGCGGATCAGCCGTCCGTCCAGGAACCGGCCCAGCCGCTTGGGCGCGTCCAGGAAGTCCAGGGCGGAGCGGCTGGGCGGGGTGTCCACCACGATCAGGTCCCAGTCCCCCGACTGGCGCAGCTGCCCCAGCTTCTCCATGGCCATGTACTCCTGCGTGCCGGAGAAGCTCGTGGACAGGGTCCGGTAGAAGGGGTTGGCCAGGATCTGCCGGGCCCGCTCGGGGTCGGCGTGCTCCTCGACCACCTCGTCGAAGGTCCGCTTCATGTCGAGCATCATCGCGTGCAGGCTGCCCGCGGCTCCCTCGGGCAGGGGCACGGGACGCGGGGTGTTGTCCAGCGACTCCAGCCCCAGCGACTGCGCCAGCCGCCGCGCGGGGTCCACGGTGATCACCACGGCCCGCCGTCCGCGCTCGGCGGCGCGCAGCCCCAGCGCCGCGGCGGTGGTGGTCTTGCCGACCCCGCCCGCGCCGCAGCACACGAGGATCCGCGTCACGGGGTCGTCCACGAGCGCGTCCACGTCCCACGGCTCCGGGGCGCTCACCGGCGCACCCCCTGTTCGGAGAGGCGCCGCGCCAGGAGCTCCAGGGCGGCGCGGTCCACACCGCCCTCCAGCAGGGGCAGTTCCAGCAGCGGGCGGCCCAGCGCCTCCAGTTCGGCGCGCATCCGGCGCTCCAGGCCCACGCGCAGGGCGTGCGCCCGGACCTCCCCCGCCAGCGCGGCCGCGAGTTCCCCGGGGTGTTCCAGGCCGGCCTCCTTCAGCCCGGCGGAGAGCGCGTCGGTGTCCGCGCCGTCCGCCGACGCGGCGGCGGCCAGGTCGGCCTCCGCCAGCAGCGGCGGCCGCACCATGTTCACCAGCACCGTGCCCACCGGGATCCCCAGCCCGGCCAGTTCGGCGATGCCCTCCCGTGTCTCCTGCACGGGCATCTCCTCCAACAGGGACACGAAGTGCACGCGCGTCTGCGCGGAGCGGATGACCTCCATGACCCGGTCCGCGTGGTTGCGGACCGGTCCCACCCGGGCCAGGCCCGCGACCTCGGAGTTCACGTTGAGGAACCGGGCGATCCGGCCGGTGGGCGGCGCGTCCATCACCACGGCGTCGTAGTGGAACGGGGCCGTGGCGGGCGCGTCGGCGGACCTGCGGCGCGCGCCCCGGCGCCGCCGCACCGCCTCGGTGGCCTTGCCGGTGAGCAGGACGTCGCGCAGGCCGGGGGCGATGGTGGTGGCGAAGTCCACGGCGCCGAGCCTGTTCAGCGCCTGACCGGCCCGGCGCATGCCGTAGAACATCTCCAGGTACTCCAGCAGCGCCGCCTCGGGGTCGGCGGCCAGGACGCACACCGTGCCGCCGCCGGGCACGGAGAGCATCTCCCGCTCCTCGTAGGGCAGCGGCGGCACCCCGAGCAGGGTGGCGAGGCCCTGACGGCCCTCCACCTCGACCAGCAGCACCCGCCCGCCGTCGGCGGCCAGCGCCCGCGCCAGCGCCGCGGCCGCCGTGGTCTTCCCCGTCCCGCCCTTGCCGGTGACGATGTGCAGTCGTGCCCTCGCGTCCGCCGGGGGCCGCGGTCCGTGCTCGCCCTCGCTCACCCCAGGGAGTCTACGCGCGCCCGCGCCCGCCGTTCCGGAGGCCGCCGGGCGCGGGCGCGGGCGGGGCGCCCGGGTGAGTAAGGTGGCGGCGTTGACGTGCGGTGCCCCGGTATCCGGACGGGGACACCGGTGGACGAGTAGGGGTGGACTCATGAGCAAGTGGGAGTACCAGACCGTGGCGCTGCTGTCGCACGCCACCAAGCAGATCCTGGACAACTGGGGCGCGGACGGCTGGGAGCTGGTCTCGGTCGTGCCCGCCCCGCTGCCGGAGGGCACCGACCCCCGCAACCAGCAGTACGTGGCGTACATGAAGCGGGAGCTGTGATGGCCACCCCCGAGGAGCGGATCGCCCAGCTGGGGCTGACCCTGCCCGAGGTCGCGGCGCCGGTGGCCTCGTACACGCCGACGGTGCGCAGCGGAGACCACGTGTACGTGTCGGGGCAGCTGCCCTTCGTGGAGGGCAGGCTGCCCGCCACGGGCAAGGTGGGCGCCGAGGTCAGTCCGGAGACCGCCCAGGAGCTGGCGGCCCTGTGCGCCCTCAACGCCGTCGCCGCGGTGCGCGCGGAGGTCGGCGAGCTGTCCAACGTGGTGCGGGTGGTGAAGGTGGGCGGTTTCGTGGCCAGCGCCCCCGACTTCACCGGCCACCCCGGCGTGGTCAACGGCGCCAGCGACCTGCTCGCGGAGGTCTTCGGTGACGCCGGGGTGCACGCCCGCGCCGCCGTGGGCGTGGCGTCCCTGCCGCTGGACGCCCCCGTCGAGGTCGAGATGATCGTCGAGGTCCGCTGAGCGTTGCCCCGCCCCTCCCCGGGTACGCGCCCGGGGAGGGGCCCCGACCCGGGAGGTAGTCCATGCACGACGGTCCGGTCCCCGAGGGCGCCGACCGGGGCGCCCGGCCCCGTCCGGCCGCCACGGTCATGCTGCTGCGCCCCGCGGGCTCCCCGGGGGCCCGCGACGGGGCGGACGGCCCCATGGAGGTCCTGCTCATGCGCCGGGTCCGCTCCATGGGCTTCGCGCCCGGGGCCTACGTCTTCCCCGGAGGGCGGGTGGACGGGCGCGACGCCGACGGCGGCGTCCCCTGGACCGGCCCGGGGCCCGAGGAGTGGGCGCGCACGCTCGGCACCGACGTGCCGGCGGCGCGCGCGCTCGTGTGCGCGGCGGTCCGGGAGACCTTCGAGGAGACCGGGGTCCTCCTGGCCAGCGAGCCCGAGCGCGCGGACGAGGGGGCCATCACCCTGGACACCTCCCCGGAGGACTGGGAACGGGACCGGCTGGGGCTGATCGACCGCTCCCGCTCCTTCACGGAGGTCCTGTCCCGGCGCGGTCTGGTCCTGCGCTCGGAGTGGCTGCGGGCGTGGTCGCGGTGGATCACCCCGCGCGCCGAGCCGCGCCGCTACGACACGTGGTTCTTCGCCGCCGAGCTCCCGCCGGGGCAGGTTCCCCGGGACGTGGGCGGCGAGGCCGACCTGAGCCTGTGGACCGACCCGGCCGCGGTCGCCGCCGAGTGGGAGGCGGGCCGGATGCCGATGCTGCCGCCCACGGTGGCGTCCTGCGCCGAACTCGCCCGGTGCCGGACCCTCCGAGGTGTGCGGGAGGCCCGTCGGGATATCGTCCCCATTGAACCGGTCGTCCGGAAGGTCGGCGGCCAACTCCGCGTGGTCGTGCCGAACGGTGTCGACTATCCTCTGCCGAAACCCGGCGCGACCCCCTGAGGCGCCGCCCCGCGCCGAGGCGCGGCCCAGCGGGTCGTCCCCGTCCCCCGGCGCCCCCTGTTCCGGTTCGGTGAGCGAAGCGAGGTGCGATGAGGATCGACGGTTCCGGGACACTGCGCGCCAGCTGCGTGCTGTGCCCCAATCCCGGCCCGATGACGCTGGAGGGCACCAACACCTGGATCCTCCGGGAACCGGGTGCGCGCGGGGTCGTGGTCGTCGACCCCGGCCCGCACGACGAGCGGCACCTGGAGAGGGTGGCGCGGACGGTGCAGGAGCAGGGGGCGCAGGTCCTCATGGCCGTGGTGACCCACCGCCACCCCGACCACGGCGAGGGAGCCCGGTACTTCTCGGAGCTGACCGGGGCCCCGGTGCACGCGGTCGACCCGGCCGCCCGGGTCGGCGGGCGCCGCCTGGACGACGGGGAGGTCCTGGAGGCCGACGGCCTGTGCCTGCGGGTGATCGCCACCCCGGGGCACACCGACGACTCCGTGTGCCTGCTGCTGGAGGCCGACAACACCATCCTGACCGGTGACACGGTCCTGGGGCACGGCACGACGGTGATCGACGGCGACGACGGACTGGGCCCCTACATGGACTCGCTGTACCGGCTGCGCGACCTCGTGCGCGAGTACGACGTGCGCACGCTGCTGCCCGGACACGGGCCCATCCTCACGTCGCCCGCCACGGTGCTGGACTCCTACGTCACCCACCGGGAGTCGCGCCTGCGCCAGGTGCTGGACGCGGTGCGCGCGGGGGCGACCGGGGTCGAGGAGATCGTGGACCGGGTCTACCCGGACGTCACCGAGCGGATCCGCTTCGCGGCCGCCTCGTCGGTGCGCGCCCAGCTGCGCTACCTCGCGGCGCGCGGAGAGCTGCCCGAGGGCGTCGAGTCCTAGGGCGCGGGCGGAGCGCCGTTCCCCCGGGGGCGCGGGTACGGCGCTGTGGCCGCCCTCCCCGGGGGGGATGAGCGGCCACACAGCATGTGCGGGTCCCCGGGGCGTCCCGGAGACGGCCGGGCTAGCGGGCGCGGCGGCGCATCCGCTCGACGTCCAGCAGGACCACGGCCTTGGCCTCGATCCGCAGCCAGCCGCGCAGCGCGAACTCGGCGAGGGCCTTGTTGACCGTCTCACGCGAGGCGCCGACCAGCTGGGCGAGCTCCTCCTGGGTGAGGTCGTGGTGGACGTGCAGGCCGTCCTCGCCCTCCTTGCCGAACTTGTCGGCCAGCTCCAGCAGGGCCTTGGCGACGCGGCCGGGGACGTCGGTGAAGACGAGGTCGGCCATCACGTCGTTGGTCCGGCGCAGGCGGGCGGCCAGCGCCTTGAGCAGCTGCAGTGACACCTGCGGGCGGCTGGACAGGAACGGGCGCAGGTCGTCGTGGCCCAGTCCGGCGAGCACGGAGTCGGTGACCGCGATGGCGCTCGCGGTGCGCGGGCGCGGGTCGAACAGCGACAGCTCACCGAACATCTCGCTGGGGCCGAGCACCCCGAGCAGGTTCTCGCGGCCGTCCACGGCCGTGCGGGTCAGCTTGACCTTCCCGCTGAGGATGACGTACAGGCGGTCGCCCTCGTCCCCCTCGCTGAACAGGGTCTGGCCGCGGCCGAGGCGCACCTCGTTCACCGAGGAGCGGAGTGCGGCCGTGTCCTCCTCGTCCAGCGCCTCGAACAGAGGGGCCTTCCGCAGCACCTCGTTGATCTCGTCCACCACACGTCCTCCTAGAAACCTGACCGCCAACAGTGTGACGTATATCGCACCCCGGGGTGAAACCAGGGTGTTATCCCGGCTTGTCCGCCGAGAGACCACGTGCCCACAACAGCCGACGCCAGCCCCTGCGATCTTAGTCGTCATCAGTTCTGTACCAGGGCCGTCCGCGCCGCGCCACCGGAGGTTGGTTACATCCTCCCGTTCCGCGGCCGGGGCGGCGGCGGGTTCCGCGGGACGTCCACGCGTCGGATCGGTGAACACGGACCGCACCGCCTCCGGGACGCCTACCCTGTGACGATGCCCCGTGACACACCAGACGCGCCCGCCGAGGCGGCCACCCCCACGGGCGAGAGCCGTCTCGCGCTGGTCCGCCGCGCACGCAGGATGTACCGGCAGCTCGTTGAGCTGTACCCCGACGCGCACTGCGAACTGAACTTCACGACCCCCCTGGAACTGCTGGTCGCCACGATCCTGTCCGCGCAGTGCACGGACAAGCGGGTCAACCAGGTCACCCCCGCCCTCTTCGCCCGCTACCCCGACGCCGAGGCCTACGCCTCGGCCCGGCGGGAGGAGTTGGAGGAGATGATCCGTTCGACCGGCTTCTTCCGGGCCAAGACCAACAGCCTCATCGGGCTGGGCCAGGCCCTGTGCGACCGGCACGGCGGAGAGGTTCCGGGGAAACTCTCCGACCTGGTCAAACTACCCGGTGTAGGACGAAAAACCGCAAACGTACTGCTGGGTAACGCTTTCGATGTGCCCGGTATCACCGTCGACACCCACTTCGGCAGGCTCGTCCGCCGCTTCGGGTGGACCGACGAGGAGGACCCGGTGAAGGTCGAGCACGCCGTCGGCGAGCTCTTCCCGCCGCGCGACTGGACGATGCTCTCCCACCGGGTGATCTGGCACGGGCGCCGGGTCTGCCACGCCCGCAAGCCCGCCTGCGGCGCCTGTGGGCTGGCCCGCCTGTGCCCCTCCTTCGGCGAGGGCCCCACGGACACCGCCACCGCGACCAAGCTGCTGCGGATGCGTTCCTTCTCCTGAGCGTCCCGGACCGGCTCCGCGGCCGGCGTTCCCGTCCCCCGCGGACGGGCGGGTCCGACCCGCGAGGGGAACGGGGAAGCCGGGGTCCGGGCCCCTCCCCGCTACCGGAGGGGCCCGGAAGTACCCGGCGGCAGTTTGTACCCTGATCACGTGAGTGTGCGCACATCGGCTCCACCACGGGCCCCTCGGTCTGCGGCACCCCGTGCGAGCGGTGTCCCCGCCGACCGGAGCCGGGGAAGATCCGACCACGTGACGACCTCCCGGGACGCACCGCCTCGCGCGTCGGTGCTCCCGGTCCGCACCCGACGCCCGTGGCGCCCGCTCGGCGCACACGGCCCCGACCACCCGACCGACGGCGCGACGACACCCGGAACAGGTCCCACGTATGAACCCGACCCCGCTCTGGCTGACCGCGCTCGCGGAGGCCGCCACGACGATGCCCGTGCCGCCGCCCATGCGCCCGCCCGCGAGGGGCGGGCGCGAGTCGGCCGTGCTCATCCTCTTCGGTGAGGGGCCCCAGGGCCCGGACCTGCTGCTGATCCAGCGCGGCGACGGCCTGCGCAGGCACTCCGGACAGCCCGCCTTCCCCGGCGGCCGCATCGAGCCCTCCGACGCCTCCCCCGAGGCCGCGGCGCTGCGCGAGGCGGAGGAGGAGACCGGGCTCCTGCCCTCCGGGGTGGACGTCGTGGGCCGCCTGCCCGAGCTCTACCTGAGCTACAGCGACTTCCGGGTCGCCCCCGTCCTGGGCTGGTGGCGTGAGCCGAGCGAGGTGCGCCCCACCGACCTGGGCGAGGTCGCCGCCGTCTCCCGCGTTCCGGTGGCCGACCTGGCCGACCCGGCCAACCGGGTCATGGTGCGCTACGGCGGCGGCGTCCGGTGGGGTCCCGGCTTCCGGGTGGACGGGATGCTCGTGTGGGGTTTCACCGGTGCGGTCGTCGACGGTCTGCTCAGACTCGGCGGTTGGGAACTTCCGTGGCGCCACGAGGGTCTCACCGACGTGTTCGAAGCCACCCCGCAGGGCCTGCGGCCGGTCGGGTAGCGCTCACTCTTGGAGGGCAATGTGCTCGACGTGGTCCTGGTCGTCCTGTTGCTGCTGTTCGCGGTGACCGGGTACCGGCAGGGTTTCATCGTCGGAGTCTTCAGCTTCGCGGGCTTCATCGGCGGCGGAGTCCTCGCCGCGCTGACCGCCCCGGACCACATCCAGAACTGGGTGGACGACCCCGGAAGGCAGGCGCTGCTGGCCATCGCGGTGGTGTTCCTCGCCGCCGCGCTCGGCCAGTTCCTGTGCTCCTACGTGGGCACCCTCGTGCGCAACAGGGTCACGTGGGACTCGGCCCGGGTGGCGGACGCCGTCGGCGGCGCCCTGGTCAGCGGGGTCTCGGTGCTGCTGGTGGCCTGGTTCATCGGCAGCACGGTCGCCAACTCGGCGCTGCCGTTCGTGGCCGGCCAGGTGAAGGAGTCGCGCATCCTGCAGGCGGTCGACACCCTGATGCCCGAGTCCGCGCACCACGGGTTCTCCACCTTCCGCCGGATCGTGGACCAGAGCGCCTTCCCCCAGGTGTTCAGCGGCCTGGGCACCGGTGAGCTGGCCGAGGTCGAGCCGCCGGACCCCGACGTGCTCACCACGCCCGAGCTGATCGAGGCGAGCCGCAGCGTGGTCAAGGTCCTCGGTACCGCGCCCTCCTGCCAGCGCCGCGTGGAGGGGACCGGCTTCGTCTTCGCCGAGGACCGGATCATGACCAACGCGCACGTGGTGGCCGGGGTCACCGACGACCTGCGCGTGGTCACCCGGGAGGGGTACCAGCTCGACGCCACGCTGGTCCTCTTCGACGCCCAGCAGGACCTGGCGGTGCTGCACGTGCCCGGCCTGGAGCTGGAGCCGCTGGAGTTCACCCACGAGGCCCCGCAGGGCGGCGACGCGGTGGTGGCGGGCTTCCCGCGCAACAGCGGCTTCACGGCCGTCCCCGCGCGCGTACGGGCCCGCCAGACGGCCCAGGGGCCCGACTTCTACCACTCGCAGCAGGTGAGCCGGGAGATCTACCAGGTGCGCGCCGTGGTGCGCCCCGGAAACTCCGGGGGCCCGCTGCTGGCGCCGGACGGCACCGTGTACGGGGTGGTCTTCGCCGCGGCCACCAACGAGCCGGAGACGGGCTACGTGCTCACCGCCGACGAGGTCGCCGAGAACGCGCGCAGAGGCCTGGAGGCCACCGGGCAGGTCTCCTCGCAGACCTGCGACTGAGCCGGGGGTTCGGGGTGGCGCGCCCCGAACCCCCGGACACACCGCGGGGGCGCCTCCTCCAGGGGGCGCCCCCGCACGCGTCTTGCCGCCGGGACCTAGTTGGAACTGGGGTCGGGCGAGTGCTCCGCCGCCAGCGGCCAGCTCATCCGCACCACGGTGCCGCGGTCGCTGGGATCGATCTTGACCTCGTCGGCCAGTCCCGTGATGACCGCCAGGCCCAGCCCCGGGGAGAAGCCCGAGATCCCGCCGGGAGGGGTGTCCTCGCCGTCCAGGAAGAGCCCGTCGAGCATGGACGGGTTGGCGCTCGCGTCCGCGTCCTTGGCCGGTGCGCGGTCGGAGACGACGACCTCGAAACGTTGCGTCGCGCTCCCGTTGGCGCGCGGGATACGGCTCATGGCGTCGGTGCGGGAGTCCGACGCCGGATCAGGCCCGCTGCCGTCGATCAGCTGGAGCAGGATCGGCTGTGTCGGGCAGTGCAGCTTGTGCGCCGCCACCGCCCGGGAACACGCCTCACCGACCGCCAGCCTGATCTCGTCGATGGCGGAGGCCGCGATACCCGCCCGCCGCGCGACCGTCGCGGCCATGAGCCGCGCCGTGCGCACGTGGGCAGGGAGCGCGCTGATCGTGAGCGTGATGGTTGCCATCGCTCGCTCTGGGCTACTTCGCCGAACGCTTGTCGATGGCTTCCTGCACCGAGCCGTGGATACCGAAGACCTTGGTCAGACCGGTGATCCGGAAGATCTTCAGGATGCGCTCCTGGGTGCAGACCAGGTCGAGGGTGCCGTCGTGCGCCCGGACGCGCTTGAGCCCGCCCACGAGCACACCGAGGCCCGTCGAGTCCAGGAACTCCACCTTCTCCATGTTGACCACGAGGTGGAAGTTGCCCTTGTTGACCAGGTCGATCAGCAGCTCGCGGAGCCGCGGCGCGGTATAGACATCGATCTCACCCTCAACGACGACGATCTCGGTGTCGCCCTCGGTGTAATGATCAAGCTTCAAGTCCACTAGTCCTCCAGCGCCGAACCGCGAAAAACGCGAATGATCTCTGCCGGGCGTTACCCCACCAGGACGCATTCAACCACGCGTGTCGAGTGCGTCTTCCTGTGATGCACAGAAAAACCATGACACCGCGCCACTGTTCCCCCGGATGTCACACTGAAACCGATGTCCCAGTGCCTCACCGTTCGTCGGATGGCGCGTGCGGGTCTGGAGCGTGTCCAGTGAGGAGGGGTCTCGGATGAGGCGATCGGAGCCCGTGCTCCCCGGCGTGTGGCGTGACGATACCCGGTACCCGCAGGTGACCCACATCGAGCACATGGCCCGTAACGACGGGGTGGGCGGGGAGTGGCCGGGGTGGACCGCGCCCCACCTGATCGAACGGCTCGCCGACCGGGGGATCACGGGACCGTGGTCCCACCAGGCCGAGGCCGCCGACCTCGCACGTTCGGGCCGTGATGTGATCATAGCCACGGGCACCGCCTCGGGAAAGTCACTTGCCTTCCTTATGCCCGCCGTGGACGCGGTTGACGCGGGCGGAACCGTGCTCTACCTCTCGCCCACCAAGGCGCTCGCCCAGGACCAGCTCCGGTGGATCGGGGACCTTTCCCTGCCGGGGCTGCGCGCGGCGGTCTACGACGGCGACACCTCGCCCGAGGAGCGCTCCTGGGTCCGCGAGCACGGCAACTACGTGCTGACCAACCCGGACATGCTGCACCACGGGATCCTGCCCCGCCACGGGGCCTGGGCGCGCTTCCTGCGGCGGCTGCGCTACGTGGTGATCGACGAGGCGCACCGGTACAGGGGGGTTTTCGGCTCGCACGTCGCGCAGATCCTGCGGCGCCTGCGCCGGATCTGTGCCCGCTACCGGTCGGAGCCGGTGTTCGTGCTCGCCTCGGCCACCTCGGGCAGCCCCGCCGAGAGCGCCACCCGGCTGACGGGTGTGCCCGTCACGGCGGTCAGCGAGGACGGCTCTCCGCGCCCCGGGATGTCCGTGGCGCTGGTGGAGCCGGAGTTGACCGACCTGACCGGCGAACACGGCGCGCCGATCCGCCGGACGGCTCCCTCCCAGGCGGCCGAGATGCTCGCTGACCTGGTGGGGGAAGGGGTGCGCACCCTGGTGTTCGTCCGCTCCCGCCAGGGCGCGGAGGTGGTCGCGCTGAACGCCCAGAGGCTGCTGGCCGAGCGCGGCGAGCACGTGCTGGCCGAACGGGTGGCCGCCTACCGGGGCGGTTACCTCGCCTCGGAGCGCCGCGATCTGGAGGAGGCGCTGCGCTCGGGGGAGCTCCTCGGCCTGGCCAGCACCAACGCCCTGGAACTGGGCGTGGACATCAGCGGACTGGACGCCGTGCTCATCGCCGGGTGGCCGGGGACGCTGGCGTCGCTGTGGCAGCAGGCGGGCCGCGCGGGACGGCGCGGGGAGGACGCGCTGGCGGTCTTCATCGCCCGGGACGACCCACTGGACACCTACCTCGCCCACCACCCGGAGGCCATTTTTGGTCAGTCCGTAGAGGCCACCGTCCTTGACCCGGAAAACCCGCACATCCTGGGTCCGCACCTGTGCGCGGCGGCCCAGGAGCTGCCGATCACCAAGGACGACTTCGTCCTCTTCGGGGACAGCACCGAGGAGCGGCTGGACGAACTCGTCGACCGGGGACTGCTCCGCAGGCGCCCGCGCGGCTGGTTCTGGACGAGTAACGAACGGGCGAGTGACCTCGCCGATATTCGGGGATCGGGCGGTCCGCCGGTCCAGATCGTCGACACCGGAAGCGGCCAGCTCCTCGGTGAGATCGACGAGCCCGCCGCCCACGGCACGGTGCACCCCGGCGCGGTGTACCTGCACCAGGGGTCCACCTACCTGGTCGACGACCTCGACCTCGGCGAGGGAGTCGCCCTGGTCCGCCCGGCCGAGCCGCCCTACAGCACGTGGGCCCGCGACACCACCGACATCACCGTCCGGTCGGTGCTGCGCCGGGAGGAGTGGACGAGCGGGGCCACCGTGTACTTCGGCGAGGTGCAGGTGGTCCGCCGGGTGGTGGGCTTCCTCAGACGGGACGTGCGGACCGGGGCGGTGCTGGGGGAGCAGCCGCTGGAGCTGCCCGAGCGGATCCTCGACACCCGCGCGGTGTGGTGGACGCTGTCCGCCGAGGGCGAGGCGCGCCTGCGCGCCCAGGACGTGGGGCTGCTGGGGGCGGCCCACGCCGCCGAGCACGCCGCGATCGGACTGCTGCCGCTGCTGGCGACCTGCGACCGCTGGGACATCGGCGGCGTGTCCACCGCCGTGCACGGCGACACCGGCAGGCTGACGGTGTTCGTCTACGACGGGTACGAGGGGGGCGCGGGCTTCGCCGAACGGGGGTACTCGGCGGCGCGCGCGTGGCTGTCGGCCACCCGGGCGGCGATCGCCGACTGCGAGTGCGACCAGGGCTGCCCCTCCTGCATCCAGTCGCCCAAGTGCGGGACCGGCAACGAGCCGCTGAGCAAGGCCGGAGCGCTGCGGCTGCTGGACGAGGTGCTCACTGGGGAATGAACCGCCGTCCACAGCCTGTGGACGGGCGCTTCGGGGCGCCCGGAGTTGTCCACAGGCTGTGGACGGGGCTTTTCCGCCGACCCCGGCCCCCCGAACCTGGAGGAAGAGGGCCGGCATCCCGTCGGCCCCCGCCCCAGGAGGCCGCCGTGCCCGTTTCCACCCGTCCCGTTCCGCGCTCCACCGGTCCCGACACCGGTATGGGCACGTCCGAGTACGCCTTCTGCACCGTGGCGGCCATCGCGTTCGCGGGCGTGCTCTACGCGATCGTCACCAGCGGCGCGGTCCGGGAGGCCCTGACCGACCTCGTGGTCAATGCGCTCAGCTCGGGCCTGTGACCGCGGCTCGGTCACCGCTGAGGCGGCGATGACGCTGCCCTCGCTGCTGCTCGTGCTGGGCGTGGCCCTCGGCGCCGTCGAGGCCGCCTCCGCCCAGCTCGCCTGCGCCGACGCCGCACGCGTGGGCGCCCGGGCCCTGGCCCGCGGCGAACCCCCCGAACAGGCGCGCGCCCTGGCCCTGTCCGCCGCCCCCGCCGACGCGGAGGTCCGCCTGGCCGAGGACGGGGGCCTGGCCCGGGTCACCGTACGGGCCGGGCTGCGCCTCGGCACCGTGCTCGCGCTGCCCGTGGAGGTGGACGGCAGCGCCGCCGTCCCCCTCGAACCCGGGAGCTGAACCCGTGCGCTCCGACTCCGGCTCCGCCACCGTCTGGTGGGCGGCCCTGGGCGCCCTGCTGTGGCTGGCCGCCCTCGCCGTGCTCGCCGCGGCCGCCGCCCGGCTGGACCGGGACCGCGCCACCGCCGCCGCCGACCTCGCCGCGCTCGCGGCCGCCTCCCGCGCCCTCCAGGGCACCGCGTCCGCCTGCGCCGGCGCGCGCGTCACCGCCGAGGCCAACGGGGCGCACCTCGAAGCGTGCGACCTCACCGGCCTCACCGTGACGGTGGCGGTCTCGGTGCCCTCCTCCCTCGCCGACCGGCCCGTCACGGCCCGTGCCCGCGCCGGGCCGGTCTCCGCCTCCCCCGGGCCGGGCTCCGCGACCCCGCCCTGACCCGGACCGCCCGCCGAGCGCTCACCCCCCGGCACCGCTACGCCACCGCGGACCCGTGGTGAATCCCGTGTCCTCAGCGGCGTCTCGGCGTGGCGGACCCGGTGGCGTCTGCTTGTTCTCCACGGGGTCGGGCGGCGGATGAGTGGCGGGCCCGTGTTCTCGGCGGACTGCGGCCCGGCGGCTCCCGTCCGGCTTCGGCGCGGACCTGTCGGAAAGGGCTCCCCGGCCTCAACGTCGATGGCGGTAGGCCGCCGGGAACCGGCCGGTGGCGCCTGCGCGGACCGCGGCCGGTGCTCCCCGTGTTCCCCGGGACTCCGCCAGGGGCGGTGCGGCGGCTCCGGCCGGATCAGCCGCCGAGGGAGCGGGACAGGAGTTCGGCGGCCATGGGGACGATGCCGACCAACACGAACGCGGGCAGGAAGCACAACCCCAGCGGAGCCACCACCAGGACGCCCAGCCGCTCCACCCGTGCCATGGCCTGGGACCGCAGGGCCCGGCGCAGGTCGGCCACGTGCCGGTCCAGCAGATCGGCCACCGGGGCGCCCGTGTCCGCGGCCCGGGCGAGGTCGCGCCCCACCAACACCAGGGGTTCGGGGAGCGCGGGCCGCCGCCAGGCCTCCGCGGGGCTCGCGCCCAAACGCAGCCGCTCGGCCACCGCCGACAGCTCCGTGCCGAGCGGTCCGCGCGCGGCACGGGAGACCGCCGCCAGACAGGCGGGTACCGTCGCCCCGGCGCGGACCCCGGCGGCGATCAGACCGATCAGCACGGGAAGGTCGGCGGTCAGCGGGAGGCGGTCCGCGCGGGCCGCCCTCCGGCGGGCGCGCACCAGGGCCAGGCCCGCTCCGGCCACGAGGAGCCCCCCGAGCACCCCGAGCAGCGCCACCGCCGCGACGAACGCGGCCGCCCAGGCCAGGGCCGCGGACACCCGCCGCACCGGAAACCGCACGGGCGGGGAGGGCGGACGCAGCCTGCGGGCCCCCTGCCCGCCCAGCAGCACCCACGTACCGGCGGCGCCGAGCACCGCCGCGGTCGTCAGGAACATCGAATCTCCTTCTCCGGGTCAGCCCACGGGGGGATCGGCGGTCGCCGAGCGCAGCATGCGCAGGGTCCACCAGGCGCCGAACGCGTCCAGCGCGACCCCGAGCACGAGACAGGCCAGGCCCGGCGGTGTGGTGAACAGGAAGGCCAGCGGCGACCCGCCCAGGGCGGAGGCCGCGACCAGACCTGCCAGCGGCAGGCTCATCAGCACGACGGCGGTCGTGCGCGGCCCGCTCGTGCGCGCGGCGGCCTCGGCGCGCTGCTCCTCCTGCTCGGTGAGCTGCCGCGACAACGCGTCCACCACCCCCGCCAGGCCCGCCCCGGTGTCGGCGGCCACCTCCCAGCACACCGCCAGGTAGGCCAGGGCCTCCAGGCCGGGACCGCGCTCGGCCGCGCGGCGCAGTGACTCCGCGTCGGACACCGGACCGACGAGGGGGCCGACCTCGGCGGCGGAGACCCGCAAGGCCTCCCGCGGGGGCTGTCCGGCCCGCAGTTCCGCGGCCAGCACCCGGCACAGCACCACCACCGCGCGGCGCCGTGCCGCCCTCTCCCCGGCGCGGGACGCCAGCGCCCGTGCCCGCACCCGCGTCCACCGGCGCACAGGCGGCCGGGGAGGGGACAGGGCCTCCGCCAACCGGACCCCGGGTGTTCCGGGTACCAGACAGAGCAGGACCAGGGCGGCCGCGCAGACCAGCGGCGCGGTCACCGCCGCCACCCCGAGCCCAGCCGGTCGGCCACCTCCGCCGCTCCCGGGTGCTCCCGGAGCGCGCCGTCGGGGCCGAAGGACACCGCGGGCTCCGCCCGCACCAGCCCGGACCCGTCGCGGCCCAGCACCCGTACCTCGGCGAGGCGCCGCCCCGCGGCGTCCCGCACCAGGTGCACGATCATGGCCCGGGTGGCGGCCAGCTGGCTGTGCACCGCGGCCCGGTCCATCCCGGCCGCGCAGCCCAGCGCCTCCACCCGTGCGGGCACCTCGGCCGCACCGTTGGCGTGCAGGGTCCCCGCGCCGCCCTCGTGCCCGGTGTTGAGGGCGCCCAGCAGCGCCAGGATCTCCGGCCCGCGGGCCTCACCCACCACCAGGCGGTCCGGGCGCATCCGCAGCGCCTGTCGGACCAGGGTCTCCAGGGTCACCCCGCCGCTGCCCTCGATGTTGGCGGGCCGGGTCTGGAGCCGCACCACGTGCGGGTGCTCGGGGCGCAGCTCGGGGGAGTCCTCGGCCAGGACGATCCGCTCCCGCGGGTCCACCAGCGACAGCAGGCCGGACAGCAGGGTGGTCTTGCCCGTGCCGGTGCCGCCCGTCACCAGGAACGGCGCCCGGGCCGCCACCAGTGCCCGGAGCAGGGCGGCCCCGCCCGGGGTCACCGTCCCCCGCCCGGCCAGCCGCTCCAGGGTGAACGTGTGCCGGGGCGGCAGCCGTAGGGACACGCAGGCCCCGGCGGGGGCTATCGGCGGCAGCACCGCGTGCAGGCGGGCGCCGCCGGGCAGGTGGGCGTCGACGTAGGGCACGGCCGCGTCCAGACGCCGCCCCACCCGTGCGGCCAGGCGCTGGGCCAGTGCGCGCACCGCCTCCTCGGAGTCGAACCGCACCCCCGTCCGGCGCAGGCCGTCCCCGTCGTCCACCCACACCTCGTCGGGCCCGTTGACGAGGATGTCGGTGGCGCCGGAGGACATGAGCTCCTCCAGCGGCCCGGCCCCCGACAGCTCGGCGGCCAGGCGCCGGGTCAGGGACAGCACCTCGGTGTCGCCCAGCGGACCGCCCTCCTCACGCAGGGCCGCCGCGACGCTGGACGGACTCACCGGCGCGCCGGAGGCCGCCAGGCGGTTGCGGACGGACTCGGCCAGCCCGCTCACCGGACGGCCCTCGGCACCGGCAGGCCCGCCACCAGGTGGTCGGCGAACCGGGCCAGCGGCGACCGGGGGTGGCGGGCGGGAACGTCCCCGGCGGCCAACAGCCTCGCCAGCCCCGGTTCGTGCGGCAGGTCGGCGCCCAGGGGTGTCCTCAACGAGCGCGCCACCACGTCCGCGCTCAGCTCGCCGCGCGCGCCCCGCACCACCAACCGCACGGCCCGGGCCTCCTCGTGCAGCCGGGAGAGCGCCCGGGCCGCCGCCACCACCGAGGGCACATCCGCCGGTACCACCACCAGGACCAGGTCGGAGCGGTTGAGGAGCACCGTGGTGGCCGGGTCGAACGAGCGCGGCAGGTCGGCCACGACCAGGTCGTTGCCCTCCCGCGCCGAGGACAGCGCCGCGCGCACCGCACCGACCGGTGGCGGTCCGGCCGGCCGGCTCCCCCGGGCCCAGGTCAGCACCGACACCCGTTCGGTGCCCGGCAGCCCGGGGCGCAGGTCGCGCCAGCGCACCCGTCCGTCGAGCCGCAGCAGGTCCCCCCAGCCGGTCCGCCGCGACCGGTGGGGAGAGGTGCGGTCGCAGCCGAGGTAGAGGTCGAGTCCGCAGCCGAGCGGGTCGCCGTCCAGGAGGGCGGTGGAGCGTCCGGCCCGCTCGCCGGCCACGGCCAGGGCCACCGCGAGCAGGCTCGCTCCGGCGCCGCCGCGACCCCCGACCACGGACACGGTCGGCGCCGGTGTGCGGGTGCGGGTCGACGCCCACGCGAACAGGTCCACCAGCACCGGTTCGTCCCGGGGCAGCAGGAGCTCCCTGGCGGGGAGGCGGGAGGACGGTGCGGCCGTGCCCGGACCCGGCGGCTCCGGGGCCGCCCCGGCGGGGAGGGCGGCGGCCGTCCCGGCCGTCTCGCGCGCCACGACCACGTGGCGGCCCGGCGGCGGATCGGTCCCGGCCAGGGCCGCGCACAGGTCGGCGCCGACCACGACGAGCGGGGCGTGCGGCCACAGGCTCAGCGCCCGGTCGGTCGTGTGGGCGACGGCGACCTCGGCGGAGGCGGCCGCGGCCAGCCTGAGGAGGTCGTCGAGGAGCAGGGGGTCGGCGGTCGCGAGCAGGGTCCGGTCGTCCATGGCGGCCTTCGCGGGTCGAGGGGTCTCATCTCGACTGTCGCGGACCGGGGGAGACGGGAGAAGCCCCGTCCGGAGGCTGTGGAGAACTCCGGCGGGGCTCGGTGGGGCAAGGTGGTGCGGCCGGAGGCCGGACCACCCGGCGGGCGGGGTGCGTACACGGGGGCGAATACGCACCCCCGCCCGACAGGCGAGAGGAGCGGACGCGGGGAAGGCCTCCTCAGGGGGAGCGGAGGCTGCCACGCGGATTCCGGTCCCGGGGGGTCGGACCGGGTCCGCTCTCCGGTGAGGGTCAGCCGAGAGGCATGCTCTGGCGACCACCGAAAGACCAAGCTCGCCGCCGTTCCCGGGAGAAGGCGCCTTCCGCGCGGAACGCGGAATACGGCACGTCCGGCGGGACGGGCGGAACCAGTCCTCCGGAGAACGACGGGACAGACGCTACCACGTGACGCTGCGTATCGGTTCGGGAATCCAGGAGAAAAACTTGGGTCAACCACCTTTTCCAAGCCGGAACCTCGGCGTAGAAAGAAAGCAGTTGGTGGCTGAGAACCACCCCGACACGCCAGCCGGGAACCCACGCGCCACTTGGCCCCGTGAGGCCCGTCCTGACCGGACGATGCGATGTCTTTGCTGGTCAGGCTATGGATATGGACGCCTGCTAACTCGGCTGAGCGGGTCGGAGACGGCGCCCCGCACCCTTGCGACGGGGCGTCGTCCCGCGTGTGTGCACGCACTGTCACCGCCGCCGCGGCCATTCACGTATCAGCAGGCGTGACCGAACCGATACCTTTCTTGGTGCCGCTCCCGGCGCCGAAAACTGTCGGCTCTCAACCTTTTCCATGAGGTCATAGTTGTCATACGGCAACTACTTTTCGTGTTCACGGGCCGGCCGCGGTCTAACCGCGTTTGAGGGCCTCACAGGTGGCCAGGGAGTCCTGGGCGCCCGCGCGGACCGCGCGGCAGCAGTACACGACCCAGGCGGCCACGCCCTCGGCGGTGCCGCCCATGTAGCCCCGCAGCGCGGGCCCGTACTCGTCCCGCAGCGTCCGGTGGCCCAGCTCCGAGGGCACCAGCGACTTGGGGTCCAGTCCCCGCTCCACGAGCGTCAGCCGCTCCGCCGCGCGCGCCACCAGGCCGTCGCCCCAGCCGAACGGCCGCACGGCCATCAGCTCACCGTGCACCAGGGCCGACGTCACCAGCGCCGGAACCGAGGTGCGCGCGCCCAGCAGCGCGTACAGACCCTCCAGGCGTGCCAGCGCCGCCTCCGGAGCCGGGGCGGGACCCAGTTCCAGCGGGTCCTCGATCCGCTCCCCGGCCATCCGCGGGCGGCCCAGCGCCTCCTCGGACACCGCGTCCGCCGCGGCGAGCGTGTGCAGCCGGGCCAGAGCCTGGCGCGGCGCCTTCGGCCACGTGCCCACCAGGGAGCCCAGCTCCCCGGACACCCGCAGCGCCCCCTTGATCCGCGTGTCGTACACGTGCCCCTCGCGGATCTCGTCCATCGAGACCTCGGCGCCCTCCAGCGCCGCCGACGCGCAGGCGCCGCGCAGCGCGGACTCCATGGACACGTCACTGCTGCGCCGCCGCAGGATGCGGTGCCCCATCAGGCGGTCGACCAGGGTCCGCGTCTCGGCGACCGCGTCGGCCACACCGGGCAGCTCGGCGATCCGGGCCAGCGGGTCGGGCGCGGAGTCGGAAGTCGAAGGGTTCACGGAACACCACACTACGCGCCGGTAACACCAGGCGCCTCCACCGGCACCCCGCGACCGCTCGTCGCCGCCGGACGACCGTTCACCGGCCGTTCGTCGCGCTCCCCGACATGCCCGTCGCTGTTCGCCGCTCCGGATGTTCACGCGGTATCGCACCACATGATTAATTGGGTGTGAACCAGCCTACGTAAGGAGAATCACAGTGGCCGACAGCACTCCCCCGAGCCAGGAGACACTGTCCAACCTTCTCCACGAGACGCGCAGCTTCCCTCCCCCGGAGGACCTCGCCGCCAACGCCAACGTCAAGGCCGACGCCTACGACAGGGCCGCCGAGGACCGTCTCGCCTTCTGGGAGGAGCAGGCCCGCAGGCTGCAGTGGGACCAGCCCTGGGACACCGCCCTGGAGTGGAACCCGCCCTTCGCCAAGTGGTTCGTCGGCGGCAAGCTCAACGCCTCCGTGAACTGCGTGGACCGCCACGTGGCCAACGGCCTGGGCGACCGGGTGGCCTACCACTGGGAGGGCGAGCCCGGCGACACCCGCACCATCACCTACGCCGAGCTCAAGGACCTGGTCTGCCAGGCCGCCAACGCCATGACCGAGCTCGGGGTCGGCAAGGGCGACCGCGTCGCCATCTACATGCCGATGATCCCCGAGACCGTCGTGGCCATGCTCGCCTGCGCTCGCATCGGCGCCGTCCACATGGTCGTCTTCGGCGGCTTCTCCGTGGACGCCCTCGGCCAGCGCCTCGACGACAGCCAGGCCAAGCTCGTCGTCACCGCCGACGGCGGCTACCGCCGCGGCAAGCCCAGCGCCCTCAAGCCCGCCGTCGACGCCGCCGTCGCCGACCGCCCCGCCGTGGAGAAGGTCCTCGTCGTCCGCCGCACCGGCCAGGACGTCGAGTGGACCGACCGCGACGTGTGGTGGCACGAGTCCGTCGAGACCCAGAGCACCGAGCACACCCCGCAGGCGCACGACGCCGAGGACCCGCTGTACATCATGTACACCAGCGGCACCACGGCCAAGCCCAAGGGCATCCTGCACACCACGGGCGGCTACCTCACCCAGGCCTCCTACACCCACTGGGCGGTCTTCGACCTCAAGCCCGAGACCGACGTCTACTGGTGCGCCGCCGACATCGGCTGGGTGACCGGCCACTCCTACATCGTCTACGGGCCGCTCTCCAACGCCGCCACCACGGTCCTGTACGAGGGCACCCCGGACACTCCGCACCGCGGCCGGTTCTGGGAGATCATCGAGAAGTACAAGGTCACCATCGCCTACATGGCTCCCACGGCGATCCGCACCTTCATGAAGTGGGGCGACGACATCCCCGCCAAGTTCGACCTGTCCAGCCTGCGCGTCATCGGTTCGGTGGGCGAACCCATCAACCCCGAGGCCTACATCTGGTACCGCAAGAACATCGGCGGCGACCGCGCCCCCGTCGTGGACACCTGGTGGCAGACCGAGACCGGCGCCATCATGGTCAGCCCCCTGCCCGGCGTCACCTCGGGCAAGCCCGGCGCCGCCATGCGCGCCATCCCGGGCATCGTCGCCGACGTGGTGGACGAGGAGGGTAAGTCCGTGCCCAACGGCGAGGGCGGCTTCATCGTCATCCGCGAGCCGTGGCCGTCCATGCTCCGC
This sequence comes from Nocardiopsis sp. FR4, assembly GCF_009830945.1. Taxonomy (GTDB): domain Bacteria; phylum Actinomycetota; class Actinomycetes; order Streptosporangiales; family Streptosporangiaceae; genus Nocardiopsis. The sequence goes on from NZ_VWVV01000026.1 coordinate 105,340, forward strand.
GGCATCTGGGGCGACACCGAGCGCTACAAGGACACCTACTGGTCCCGCTTCGAGGGCCTGTACTTCCCCGGTGACGGCGCCAAGAAGGACGAGGACGGCGACCTGTGGCTGCTGGGCCGCGTGGACGACGTCATGCTCGTCTCCGGCCACAACATCTCCACCACCGAGGTCGAGTCCGCCCTGGTCTCGCACCCGCGCGTGGCCGAGGCCGCGGTCGTGGGCGCCACGGACAAGGTCACCGGCCAGGCCATCGTCGGCTTCGTGATCCTGCGCGGCGGTGAGGAGGAGGTCCCCGAGGACCTCGTCCAGGAGCTGCGCAACCACGTCGGCGCCTCGCTCGGCCCGATCGCCAAGCCCGCCCGGCTCCTGGCCGTGCCCGAGCTGCCCAAGACCCGCTCCGGCAAGATCATGCGCCGCCTGCTGCGCGACATCGCCGAGAACCGGGCCGTCGGCGACACCTCCACGCTCACCGACTCCTCGATCATGGAGGTCATCGCCAAGCAGCTGCCGTCCGCCACCCGGGAGGACTGACCCGGACCGCGGGAACGGCCCTCCCCGCCGGGCGGACCCCTTCGCCAGGAGGGGTCCCCGCCAGGACGGGGGGAGCGGACCGCCCTCCGCCACGGTGGAGGGACCGGGCACAGTTCCGACGACGCAGCGGCGCCCCGGCCACCAGGCCGGGGCGCCCTCGTGCTCACCGGTGCGAAGAAACGCCCGAACGTGCTTGCGCGTGCCGTGCGAGACACGGGCGATGGGGTATGTGCGAGGATGCGGAGGATCATCCGCGCGTTCGGACCGACAGAAGGGAACCCCCACGATGGCGGACAAGCCGGGTACCGGTGAACCTGGCGCCACCAGGGACGCCGACCGCTCCATCGGCGCACTGGTCTCAGACGCCACGGGCAACATCTCCCGCCTGGTGAGCCTGGAGATCAAACTCGCCAAGATGGAGGCCAAGGCCGACGCGGCCAGGATCGGCAAGGGCGTCGCCGGTTTCGCGATCGTCGCCGTCCTCGCCCACATCTTCGTCATCCTCCTCTCGGTGACCGTCGCCTTCGTCCTGTACGAGGTCGCGGGGCTTCCCGGCTGGGCCTCCTTCGGGATCGTCACGCTCGCCTACCTGCTGCTCGCGGCGGCCGTCGGGGCGTACGGCATCGCCAACTTCCGCAGGCGCGAGGGCCTGCGGCGCACCTCGCTGACCACCTCCCGCCTCACCGGAATCCTGCGCGGCGACATCCGCCCGCCCGGGAACTCCGTGGACACCACCGGGGCCTCCGCCCCCGCCGCGCGCTAGTCCCCGCACCGTGCTCGACGACTCGGCCGCCTACGTCGACGGAGACTGGACGCACAGGACCGTCAGCGCCGCCGGGGCCCGCTTCCACGTGGCTGAGGCCGGCGAGGGCCCGCTGGTCCTCCTCCTGCACGGCTTCCCCCAGTTCTGGTGGGCGTGGCGCGCCCAGCTGACCGCGCTGTCCGCCGCCGGGTACCGCGCGGCCGCGGTCGACCTGCGCGGCTACGGCGCCAGTGACAAGACCCCCCGCGGCTACGACCTCGTCACCCTCGCCCAGGACGCCGCCGGACTGGTCCGGGCCCTGGGCTCGCAGGACGCGGTCGTGGTGGGACACGGCCTGGGCGGCCTCGTCGGCTGGACCATGACCGCCTACCACCCGGACGCCGTGCGCGCCCTGGTCGCGGTGTCGGCGCCCCACCCGCGCCACGCCGGACGCGTGCTGGCCTCGGTCGGACCCGGGGTACGCCACGTCCTCAAGGCCCAGGTGCCCGTCCTCCCCGAGCACCGGCTCCTCAGCGACGGGTGCGTGCGCCTGGGCGCCCTGCTGCGCGAGTGGTCGGCCCCGGGCTGGCCGGACACCGGGACCGAGGAGCGCTACCGCCGCGCCTTCGCCATCCCGAAGGTCTCCCACTGCTCCCTGGAGAGCCAGCGCTGGCTCTTCCGCTCGCGGTGGCGCTCCGACGGCCTGCGCTACCACGCCAGGATGCGCGCGCCCGTGCGCGTTCCCGTCCTCCAGCTCCACGGCGCCCTCGACCCGGTCTGTCCGCCCGAGGCCGCCCGCGCCTCGCGGCGCGCGGTCACGGGCGCCTACCGTTGGAGGCAGATCCCGGCGGCGGGGCACTTCCCGCACGAGGAGCGGTCCGAGGAGGTCTCGCGCGCCCTCGTGGACTGGTTGGCGCTGACCGCTCCGGGAGGGCGAGGGTAGTCCCGGACGAGAGACGGCGGTGAGGCACTGATGGGAACGCAGCGAGTGGGAGACCGCGACCGCAACACCACCGGGCAGGCGCAGAACCAGCGCCCCCGGGACCGCTACGGGCGGCCGATGCCGCACGGGAGCCGCGGCGAGGTCGAGCGGGTTCCCGACGACGCCGTCTTCTCCGCGGCCGAAGGCATGGAAGAGGCCCAGAGACTGCTCGACGCGGGGTACGCTTTCACCGCCCACGAAGTCCTCGAGGCCGTGTGGAAGTCCTCGCCCGACGCTGAGCGGGAGATGTGGCGCGGCCTGGCCCAGACGGCCGTGGGCCTGACCCACGCCCAGCGCGGCAACACGGTCGGCGCCGCGCGTCTGCTCAGGAGGGGCGCGGAGCGCGTGGAGGAGTTCGGCCCGCGTGCGCCGCACGGAGTGGACGTCGCCGGGGTGGCGGCCTTCGCCCGCGCCCTGGCCGACGACCTGGACGCTGGACGGGTCCGGTCGGGCGGGGACGTCGACACGTCCGGGATGCGCCTGCTCCCCTGACCCGCGTCCGTGGCGGTGCGCGCGTCCGCTGGGCGGTGCGTCCCGGTGCCCCGTGCCCTGTGTCGCTGTGGCCGGAGGGGCTCATTTCTGTTTTATGCCCTTATGTGAGCTTTAGCGTTAACACGGCACTACGACATTATGCAATGCTTATGTCATAAATAAAGGCATTTATCCTCCTTTTGAGATCACCGGAAGATCACATCTTCGGATTGTCTTGAAGAAATCACCGACCGGCCCTCTCCTTTGTTGTGCGTCGTGCGTAGAATCCCCGGATCACCGCCCGTGAGCACGCGGCACGGGCGGTACGCACCACAACCAAAGGTGGCACCGCTTCGACCCCGCCAAGCGTGCCGTCGGACCAGCTCAGGCTCCTGATGGACGGTAGCCGCGCGGGACCGGCGAACCGTTCCGCGCGTTTTTCGGTGGATGGGGCCGAAAAGGTCGCGCCCGTCGCAAGGAGGACGGATTGTCTGGGCTCAACCTCGCCGCGGAAAGCGGCATGGCCCTATCACTGGCAGGCACCGACTTCACCCTCGTCATCATCGTCATGGTGGTGGCCCTGCTGGCACTCGCCGTCGCGGGAATGCTGGTACGTGAGGTCCTCGCCGCAGGACAGGGCACCGAGCGAATGCGCAACATCGCGGTCGCGGTGCAGGAGGGAGCGGCGGCCTACCTCAAACGGCAGTTCCGCACCCTCGCGGTCTTCGTCGTCGCCATCCCCCTCCTGCTGCTCCTGCTCCCCGCCGACTCCTGGGCCATCGCCATCGGCCGGTCGGCCTTCTTCGCCCTGGGCGCCCTGCTCTCGGCGGCCACCGGCTTCGTCGGCATGTGGCTCGCCGTACGCGGCAACGTCAGGGTCGCCGCGGCGGCCCGGGGCGGTGACGACGCCGCCAACCGCACCGCCATGCGCATCGCCTTCCGCACCGGAGGCGTGGCGGGCATGATCACCGTCGGCCTCGGCCTGTTCGGCGCGGCCGTCGTCGTCCTCCTCTACCGGGGGGACGCGCCCATCGTCCTGGAGGGCTTCGGCTTCGGCGCGGCCCTGCTCGCCATGTTCATGCGTGTGGGCGGCGGCATCTTCACCAAGGCGGCCGACGTCGGCGCCGACCTCGTCGGCAAGGTCGAACAGGGCATCCCCGAGGACGACCCCCGCAACGCCGCCACCATCGCCGACAACGTGGGCGACAACGTGGGCGACTGCGCGGGCATGGCCGCCGACCTCTTCGAGTCCTACGCGGTCGTGCTCGTGGCCTCGCTCATCCTGGGCCGGGTCGCCTTCGGCACCGAGGGCCTGGTGTTCCCGCTGCTCGTCCCCATGATCGGCGTGCTCACCGCCATCATCGGCATCTTCCTGGTCGCCCCCCGCGACCGGGACAGGACGGCGATGTCGGCGATCAACCGCGGCTTCTTCGCCTCGGCCCTCATCTCCGCCGTACTCGTCGTCGCCGTCTCCTTCTGGTACCTGCCCGACAGCTTCGGCGGGCTGTCCGGGGTCAGCCCGCAGGTCATGGCCGAGATCGAGGCGGCCGGAACCGACCCGGACCCCCGGGTCATCGCCGTGGCCGCGGTCCTCATCGGCCTGGTGCTCGCCGCGGCGATCCAGCTCCTCACCGGCTACTTCACCGAGACCAACCGCCGCCCGGTCCGCGACATCGGCGACAGCTCCGAGACCGGCGCGGCGACCGTCATCCTCTCCGGTATCTCCGTCGGCCTGGAGTCGGCCGTCTACTCCGCCCTCCTCATCGCGGGCGCCGTCTACGCCGCCTTCCTTCTCGGCGGCGGTTCCATCACCCTGAGCCTGTTCGCCGTCGCCCTCGCCGGAACGGGCCTGCTCACCACCGTCGGCATCATCGTGGCGATGGACACCTTCGGCCCCGTCTCCGACAACGCCCAGGGCATCGCCGAGATGTCCGGCGACGTGGAGGGCCGGGGCGCCGAGATCCTCACCGGGCTCGACGCCGTGGGCAACACCACCAAGGCGATCACCAAGGGCATCGCCATCGCGACCGCGGTCCTGGCCGCGACCGCGCTGTTCGGCGCCTTCCGCACCTCGGTGCAGGCCGAGCTCGGCGAGGGCGCGTTCTCCCTCTCCCTGGACCAGCCCGACGTGCTCGTCGGCGTCATCATCGGCGCCAGCGTGGTGTTCTTCTTCTCCGGACTGGCCATCATGGCCGTGGGCCGCGCGGCGGGCCGCGTGGTGCTGGAGGTGCGCGACCAGTTCCGCACCCGGCCGGGGATCATGGACGGCAGCGAGAAACCCGAGTACGCCCGCGTGGTCGACATCTGCACGAAGGACTCCCTGCGGGAACTGGTCATCCCGGGCCTGCTGGCGGTCCTCGCGCCGATCGCGGTCGGCTTCGCCCTGGGCTACGCGCCACTGGGCGCCTTCCTGGGCGGCGCCATCGCGGCCGGCGTGCTCATGGCCGTCTTCCTCGCCAACTCCGGCGGGGCCTGGGACAACGCCAAGAAGCTCGTCGAGGACGGGCACCACGGCGGCAAGGGCTCGGAGGCACACGAGGCCACGGTCATCGGCGACACCGTCGGCGACCCGTTCAAGGACACCGCCGGCCCGGCGATCAACCCGCTGCTCAAGGTCATGAACCTCGTCGCGCTGATCGTGGCGCCCAGCGTGGTGATCTACGCCGACAACGTCCTGCTGCGCACGGTCGTGTCCCTGCTGGCCGTCGCCCTGCTCGTCGGCGCGGTCCTGTGGTCCAAGCGCCGCGGCTCGGGCACCGAGGCCGAACTCGCCGAGATCGGCGGCCAGTCCGCGCCCAAGGACGCCCCCGAGGCCAGTGACGGGGGAGCCGCCCCGCGGGGCGAGGTTCCCGCCGGGGAGCCCGCGCCCAAGGGGGAACCGGTCGCCGGCGAGGACAACAAGGAGGAGGCCCGGGCCGGAGAAGGCAAGTAGCCGGTGCTCTGCGGTCCGGCAGTCCAGGAGCCGGTAACCCGGTAACGGGGAAGCCGGTCAGCGGCGATCCGGCCTGTCATGGACAGGCGGGCGCCGGTCCGACCGAAGGCCATCGGCAGTCGCCAGCGGTGGTCTGCGGTGATCGGAAGTGAACAGGTGGCCGCCCGGGGGTCCCGGGCGGCCACACCTAACCTGGAGGGACAGCCGTGCCAGAAAAGGGGTGGTTCCCGGTGTCCGGGATGAAGGGACTGTTCGTCCTCGTGGCGATCATGGTCGGGTTCATCGGCGCTCTCGCCGTCGTCGCGACGAGCCTGACCTCATGACGGGTACGTCGGGAACGAAGCGCACCCTGCTGCTCATGAGGCACGCCGAGGCGGCCCAGGGTTATGAGGACTTCGAACGAGCGCTCACCGACCGGGGACGGAGCCAGGCGGAGGAGGTCGGACGCCTGCTCACCGAGCACGGATACGCCCCGGACCACGTCATCTGCTCCGCGGCCAGGCGGACCCGGCAGACCCTGGAGGGCGTTCTCGGCGCGATGGAGCTGACCGCCGAACCTGAGGTGGACTACTCGGAGGCCGCGTACTCGGCCGGGGTGGACACGCTCCTGGAACTGGTCAACCACGTGGACGCCGAGGCCCGGACGGTCCTGGTCGTGGCGCACAACCCGACGGTGGCCCAGGTGGCGTCCTCCTTCGCGCCCCTGACCTCCTTCGCTCCGGCCACGGTCGCCGCCGTCGACCTGGAGGTCGAGTGGCTGTACGCCGCTCCGGGGACCGGCTCGGGCCGTCTTCTCAACTAGCGGTAAGGTGACCCAAGACACGTCAGGTCGGAGTTGCCAGGGGTCCGTGCCCCGGGTAACGTTCTCCGAGTCGCCTCCTCCCGGCCCAAGGTCGCAGGGGCGGTGGCACTCCTCCCGAGCGAAACGAACGCGAGCTTTTCGCGGGCGTGCCGGAAATCCCTCTCCGAAGCGGACTGGTTCGAGCAGTGCTCCGAACCGGGTAGGCTCGGAGAGCACTTCCACGGAAAGCCCCTCCGGGGCCGCTCGCGGAAGCGCAGCAGGAAAAACGGGTCTTTACCCCGGACCAGGAACACCGAAACCGCCGGTTTGGCGGGGCACGGAACACCTGATAAAGTAAAGGCATAACAAAGCGGAAACGCACACAGCGCCTTCCACGGAAAAGCGACAGACCGGTTTCGGCTGGTCGGGCTTGTACGGGAAGAGCGGTTGTTTCTTGAGAACTCAACAGCGCGTGTTTGATTT
>NZ_VWVV01000027.1 GCF_009830945.1 Nocardiopsis sp. FR4
TACTACGACGAAACCCACCTGGCCATCGCCGGCCTGGTCTCCGACCGCACAGCTATGCGGTAATCACCCACCAGCCGACTCGCTGGGCCAGCACGCCCCAACCTCAATCGCGCACCACGTCGTAACCGCGCCCCCACTCCCCGGGGGGCGCCGGCCGGCCGCGCTTCACCCCGCCCCGGCAGGAGCGGCCTCCCCACGGCCCCCGCCGACGTAGGACGCCAGGTGCTCCCCGGTCAGGGTGGAACGGGCCGCGACCAGATCCGCCGGAGTGCCCTCGAAGACGACCCGCCCACCGTCGTGCCCCGCACCCGGACCCAGGTCGATGACCCAGTCGGCGCGCGCGATGACCGCCTGGTGGTGCTCCACCACGATGACCGACTTCCCCGAGTCCACGAGCCGATCCAGCAGGCCGAGCAACTGCTCCACGTCGGCCGGGTGCAGGCCGCTGGTCGGCTCGTCCAACACGTAGACACCGCCCTTCTCACCCATGTGCGTGGCCAGCTTGAGACGCTGGCGCTCACCACCGGACAGCGTGGTGAGCGGCTGGCCCAGGCTCAGATAGCCCAGCCCGACCTCCTCCAGCCGACGCAGGATGGTGTGCGCGGCCGGAACACGCGCCTCCCCGTCCCCGAAGAACTCCCCCGCCTCGGCCACCGGCATCGCGAGAACCTCGCTGATGTCGCGCCCGCCCAGGCGGTACTCCAGCACCGACGCCTGGAACCGCCGCCCCCGGCACTCCTCACACGTGACGGCCACCCCGGCCACCATCCCCAGGTCGGTGTAGAGGACACCGGCACCGTTGCAGTTCGGGCAGGCCCCCCGGGAGTTGGCGCTGAACAGCGCCGGCTTGACCCCGTTCGCCTTGGCGAACGCCTTACGGACCGGGTCCAGCAACCCGGTGTAGGTCGCGGGGTTGCTCCTGCGCGAGCCGCGGATCGGCCCCTGGTCCACGGAGACCACCCCCGCACCCGCCGGAACCGACCCGTGCACGAGCGAACTCTTCCCCGAACCGGCGACCCCGGTGACGGCGGTGAGCACCCCCAGCGGGATGTCCACGTCCACGTTCCTCAGGTTGTGCGCGCAGGCACCGCGCACCCGCAGCGCCCCGGCGGGCGTGCGCACCGACTCCTTCACCGCGGCCCGGTCGTCGAGATGGCGGCCGGTGATGGTCCCGCTGGCCCGCAGGCCCTCCACCCCTCCCTCGAAACACACGGTGCCCCCGGCCGTACCGGCCCCGGGCCCCAGGTCCACGACGTGGTCGGCGATCGCAATCGTCTCCGGTTCGTGCTCCACCACCAGCACCGTGTTGCCCTTGTCCCGCAACCGCAGCAGCAGGCTGTTCATCCGCTGGATGTCATGGGGGTGCAGCCCCGTGGTGGGCTCGTCGAAGACGTAGGTGGCGTCGGTGAGCGAGGAGCCCAGGTGGCGCACCATCTTGACCCGCTGCGCCTCACCGCCCGAAAGCGTGCCCGCCGCCCGGTCCAGCGACAGGTAGCCCAACCCGATCTCCACGAAGGAGTCCACCGTGCGCTGGAGCGTGGCCAGCAGCGGAGCCACCGACGGCTCCCGCAGCTCGCGTATCCACACCGCCAGGTCGCTGATCTGCATCGCGCACACCTGGGCGATGTTGGCCCCGTTGATCCGCGAGGACCGGGCCGCCTCGTTGAGCCGGGTGCCCTCGCACCCGGGGCAGGTGGTGAAGGTGACCGCCCGCTCCACGAAGGCCCGCACGTGCGACTGCAGGGAGTCCACGTCCTTGGACAGCATCGACTTGCGGATCTTGGGGACCAGCCCCTCATAGGTCAGGTTGACCCCGTCCACCCTGATCTTGGTGGGCTCCTTGTACAGCAGGTCGTGCAGCTGCCTCTCGGTGAACTCGCGGATCGGCCTGTCGGCGTCGAAGAACCCGCAGCCGTTGAAGATCCGCCCGTACCAGCCGTCCATGCTGTAACCGGGAATGGTCAGCGCGCCCTCGTTCAGCGACTTGGTCTCGTCGTAGAGCTGGGACAGGTCGATGTCGTTGACCGATCCCCGCCCCTCACAGCGCGGGCACATGCCCCCTGTGACACTGAAGCTGCGCCGCTCCTTGACGGCGCCGCGCCCGGCGCGCTCCACGGTGACCGCGCCCGCGCCGCTGATCGAGGCGACGTTGAAGGAGAAGGCCTGGGGCGAACCGATGTGGGGCCGCCCCAGGCGGCTGAAGAGGATGCGCAGAACCGCGTGGGCGTCGGTGACGGTGCCCACCGTGGAGCGGGGGTCGGCGCCCAGACGCTGCTGGTCCACCACGATCGCGGTCGTCAGCCCCTCCAGCGCGTCGACCTCGGGCCGCGCCAGCGTCGGCATGAACCCCTGCACGAACGCGCTGTAGGTCTCGTTGATCAGCCGCTGGGACTCCGCGGCGATCGTGCCGAACACCAGCGAGCTCTTGCCCGACCCCGAGACGCCGGTGAACACCGTCAGCCGGCGTTTGGGGATCTGGACGCTGACGTCCTTGAGGTTGTTCTCGCGTGCGCCCTGCACCCGGATCAGGTCGTGGCTGTCGGCGGCGTGGCGGGCAGGCGGCTGCGGCTTCGGATCCATCCCTTGTCTTCCTCGCTGAAGGACGTGGCGTCGTGGGGACCACGTTAGGAGCCCGCCCCGAAGCAGCGCTTCTTCGATCCTGACCGCTGGGCCCGTGGGCGGGAGGCCGGCGCGGACGCTCCGGGAGCGCCCGGTTCCCCGGCCGGAAAACCAGGAGACCCTGTCGGGGCGCCGCTGTAGGTTACGCGGAGCACACACCCCACGGGGGCCGACCAATGTCGAGGAACCGAGAGGCAGGAGAGCCGGAGATGATTCGCAGACTTCAGGCCGTCGCGCTGGACTGTCCGGACCCGGTGCGGCTCGCGGAGTTCTACGCGCGGCTGCTCGGCGGGCGGGTCGTGGTCGACGCCGAGGACCCGGACTGGGTGGAGGTGCACGGGTTCGAGGGCACACCGCTGGCCTTCCAGCGGGTGCGGGACTACCGCCCGCCCCGGTGGCCCGGACAGGGCGCCCCCCAGCAGGCGCACCTGGACTTCGACGTGGACGACCTCGAGGCGGATGAGCAACGGGTGCTGGAGCTGGGCGCGACCGTCCTGGAGCGCACCGACCGACTGCGCCCGGGGGCCAACTGGCGGGTCTACGCGGACCCGGCGGGCCACCCCTTCTGCCTCTGCCTCCACTGAGACGGCCCCGGCCGCGAGTGCGGCGAGCGTCCGGAGGCGGTGTCCACCGGCGCCGCCTCCCACCCCCGTCGGCGGGCCTGCCCGAACAGGAGCCCCGGCGCATCGGCAGCAGGGCCGGAGCTCATGCGGCGGAGGACGCCCCGGCCGGCGCGGGCCGGTAGCACAGGCGGACCACGCCCGAGGGGAGGGTCGTGGTGGCGGTGAGCTCCAGCCGGACGGGGCCGATGCCTTCGAACAGGTAGGGGCTGACGGTGAACCAGAACTCGTCAACCAGATCGTGGGCGATGAGGTCGCGGGCCAGTTCACCGGCGCAGGGGACGACCAGGTTGCCGTCGTGTACGTCCTTGAGCGCCCGCACGGCCTCGGCGGTCTCCGTCGAGCAGGGTGGCGTTCCACTCCAGCGGTGCGCTCAGCGTCCGGGAGGCGACGTACTTGGGCATGCCGTTCATGCGGGCCGCGTACGCCTCGAATGACGGTCATGCCGGTGTTGATGATCAGTCGTCCCACGAGACGCTCCTGTCGGTGCTGTTGGGGTCGTGTGCCTGTGCGGCGAGAGCCGCCGCGAGCCTGTCGAGGCTCTGTTCGAAGCCGATCTCGATACCCGCGATGAAGTCCGCGCCCTCGACCGCGTTGTCGGTGATCCGGTACCGGGCGTCGAGATCCGTGCCGGTGCCGCCGGGCCGGAGGTCGAGGTCGACGTGGGCGGTGAAGGCGGGGCCGCCGCCGAGCACGGGGCGGAGCCGGTAGGCGAGGCGCTCGCCCGGGCGCACCTCGTCGACGACCCCCTCCGCGTGTCCGACGACCGGGTCGGAGCCGTCGGTGTCCTCGGCGTCGCGGTACTCGAGGACGATCCGCCCGCCCGGCCGCGCCTCGAAGAGGAGGTCGCAGACGCGCCGGTCCCGGGGTGCCCACCACCGGGTGAGCAGGAAGCCCTTGGTCAGGTGGTCCCATACCAGTTCGGGGCTGGCGGGCAGCGACCGCCGGAACCCGAAGGAGCGACCGTCGGCCCACCCCGGCTCCGTGGCGGCGAGCCGTTCCGTATGGAGGCTGAGCCCGTAGCGGGCGTAGGTCGCGTGCGAGCCCTCGGTCCGGTCCGCGGTGTCGGCGAGCCGGTTGAGTTCGGCGGCCAGGTCCCGCAAGGCGGCGGACCGGAGCGCGTAGACGCGGCGCTGTCCGGAGCGCTGGCAGGTGAGGAGGCCGGCGCGCTCGAGGGTTCGCAGGTGCTTGCTCGTCTGTGGTTGGCGCGCTCCGGTGAGCTGGGCGAGGACGCCGACCGGGCGGGGCCGCTCGGCCAGCAGGCGCACGAGACGCCAGCGGGCCGGAACGGCCAGTGCGGAGAGGAGTACGTCCATGGACACGAATATTCTCTATGAGGAATATTCGTGTCAAAGGATATTCTGCCCCGCCTCCTCGGGGCCGGAGGCGGCCGACCACACGGCGGTCCAGCCCCCGTCCCGCCGGGCAGCGCCTCGTCCGGCGGACCGGACGCCCAGCGCGGCCCCGCCCCGGAGGGTTACTGGGCCCCACCGGCACCAGGCCGGGCGGCCGCTTCCGACGCGGTCCCCTGCGGCGCCCGTCCGAGCAGACGAACGGCCGGGAGCCATCATGTCCACCACGACCACGACCCACCTGAACCTGCGCGGCGACGCCCGCGCGGCGCTCGACTTCTACCACTCCGTCTTCGGCGGGGACGTCGTCGCCGCCACAAGGACGCGGGTAACGTCACCCGCCCGGACGAGGCGGACTGGGTGATGTGGGGCCAGGTCGTCGCGGACAACGGGTTCCGCGTCATGGCCTACGACGTGCCCTCGCAGATGCCGTGGAACCACGGCGAGAACGCCGTCTTCGTCTCCGTGCGCGGTGACAGCGCCGACGAGATCACCGCCTTCCGGGAGAAGCTGGTCGTCGGTTCGACCGTCGTGCAGCCGCTGGAGCCCGCACAGCGGGCGCCGCTCTACAGGATGCTCAAGGACCGCTTCGGCGTGGTCTGGGTCTTGGAGGTGGCGGCCCCGTACAGCGGTTGACCTGACGCGGAGGGCGAGGGGGCACTACACGGCCCCGGGACCGTGTCGGCGACAGGCACTGCGGCCGGGAGGTCCTCAGAGTGCCGGTCCGGTGACTTCCTGGGTGCCGAGGACGGCGAGCAGGTCAAGGAGGTCGGCGCTGTCGGTGCCGACAGCGGGGGTGAACCAGAGCAGCCGCTGTCGGCCGTCCTCGCTGAACAGGTGGAGGCAGTTGACCTCGATCAGGCCGAGCGCGGGGTGGTTGAGGCGTTTGCGGTCGTCGCGCCGGAACGCCACGTCGTGTTCAGCCCACAGGGCGGCGAATTCGGGGGAGGCGTCGATCAGCGAGCTGATCATCGAGCGGGCTTCGGTGTCCTTGGCGTCTCGTCTGGCGGCGGCTGCCCGCAGGTCGGCGACGAAGGCCCGGGACTGGCCCTCGTGGTCGGCTTCGGGATACATCTGCCGGGCGCCGGGGTCGGTGAACCACCGGTGGACGAAGCTGGCCCGAGCACCACGGAGGCCGGAGTGGTCCCCCAGCAGCGCCACCGCCAGCGGGTTCTGTACGAGGGTGACGTGCAGGTCGGTGATGACCTGTGCGGGTGTCGACGTCAGACGGGTGAGCAGGTCGAGCATGCCGGGGTGGACGTGCGAGGCCGGTCCGCCGTGCGCGGGCACCGGGCGGTCGGCCAGGTGGTAGAGGTAGTCGCGCTCGTCAGCGGTCAGGCGCAGAGCCCTCGCCAGCGCGGCGATCATCTGCTCGGAGGGCTGGGATCCGGCGCCGCGTTCGAGTTCGTTGTAGTAGTCCACCGATGCGCCGGCGAGCTGGGCGACCTCGTCGCGGCGCAGCCCGGGCACCCGGCGGCGGAGCCCGTGGGGAAGCCCCACATCGGCTGGGCGGATGCGTTCACGCCGCGAGCGCAGGAAAGCTCCCAGCTCGGTGTATCTCACAGAACCCATGCCGTCCATTCTGCGTCCGGCCGGGCCGTCGACACAGGGGATGGGATCCCCTGGTTCCTCCGGTCGGCACCGTGCACCGTGGAGGACATGACTACGGACCACCCCACGAGCACCCTTTCGTCGGACATGCGCGTTGCCGTCGTTACCAGCGGATCACGCGGCATCGGCCGGGCGGTCTCCCTCTCCTTTGCCGACGCAACCGTTGACGCACGCATCGACCCAGCCGCGAGGGCGGCGAGGTGGGGCCGCTCATGTGCGACCGGATCCAGGCGCGGTCCCGCCAAAGGCTCGGCACCGACGAACTGCTGACCTCCGCTTCGGCATCCGCCAACGCCTGCACCAGCCGAGAACGGCACCGTGGCCACACATTCTCGGACGCATGCTTCCGCATCACGGGAGAACCCATCCAAGGAGGAACACCCATGCCTTTCGCCAACTTCAAGGTCCCCGCGGGCACCATCACCGCCGAGGACAAGAAGAAGCTCGTCGAGCGCACCACCGACCTGTACGCGGAGATCTACGGTGAGCGGGCCCGACCCACCACCGTCGTGCTGATCGACGAGGTCGCCGACGGCGGCTGGGGTGTCGCCGGCGGCGTCCTGACCGCCGCCATGCTCAACGGCGGCGCCTGACCCCCTTCCTGTGCGGGGTCCGGCGCCGGACCCCGCACAGGAAAGGACGACCACGGCAAGCGCGTCAACGCCCCGCCCCCAGTACGTGGCCTCCCGGACGCTGGCTGAGGCCGGGTGGAACGCCACGGTCACCGAGGGCGGCGCCGCGGAGGAGACCGCCAGCGGCGTCACGGCGATGGTCTTCAGCCCGAAACAGGCCCGCTCCCCAGGGCGTGGCAGCCCCCGGCGGCCGCCGGGGGCTGCTGACCGCAGAACTCTGGCGGGTTCGCTCTCCAGCACGGTTTAATAACGTTTCGTTTGTTACGTTATTAATAAACGTAAATCACTTCAGTTCACGTAACGCAAGCCCGAACAACCCCGCATCCTCACCTCCGATAAGTGAACCTTATCGGAGGTGAGGCCAGGGAGGGCGGTCCGCGCCGCCCGCAGCGCCGCAGGGGCGCCCGCAACGTTATTCAGGGCAGGTCAGCGCCCCCGAAAACGAGACGGATACAGCCTGCGCTGTATAACCGTCGGTGCCCGCATCGCCGCCGGACCCCTCCCACACCTGTCCCGTCCCACTCGATGGGCGCAGGTCCCACTCAAAGCACGCGGCCACGCCCCCTGCCCCCCACCCCGGACGGCGGGGGAGTCGGCGCCCCACTCACAACGGTCGCCGGGTGGCCTCCTCCCACTCCATCCGGGCGGTGGCCGCCGACTAGCCGGTTGAGCCGGCGGGCGACGACGGTGCCTCGAGGACGAAGAAGAGGAAACCGATCTGGGTCGACAGGCTCTGGAAGTCGTCGGGGAACAACTCACGGGCGGCCGGGTCGGGCTGCGGCTCGCTGATGACGGAAAGGCGGAAGCCGGCGCCGGTGAAGGCATCGGTCATCGCGTGCAACGGCCGGCGCCAGAACCTCAGCTGGACGGACTGCCCATTGAAAGTGAACTCGTCGGCATAGCTGGTGGTCGCGAAATAGTCGGGCCGAGGGTTCTGCATCGCGTAGTCCGTGAACGGGTGCTGCACCGACACGATCAGTCGGCCGCCGGGCCTGAGCACGCGCCGGATCTCGGCCAGCGTCGGCCCCCAGTCCTGCAGGTAGTGCAGCACCAGCGACGCGACCACGTCGTCGAACACACCGTCGGCGAAGGGGAGGGGGTCGCTCAGGTCGACCACGTGCAGGTCCGCGTCGTCCCCGAGCCGCCGCCTGGCCAGCGCCAGCATCCCGGCGCTGGCGTCGAGACCGGTGACGTTGGCACCGCGGTCGCGCAGAGCAGCGAACAGGGGGCCCGCGCCGCAGCCGGCGTCCAGGATCCGGCGACCGGTCACGTCTCCGGCGAGGGCCACCATCGCGGGCCGTTCATAGTAGGCGTTCTGGATGTTGTTCTCGTTGTCCGCCGCGTACGCCTCGGCGAACCTGTCATAGTCGTTCGCCCGGACCGGATCTGCAGGCTGGGGGAGACTCTCGGGCATATCGGTTACTCGGTCCATCGCCGTAGCCTAGTGTCCACACGATCCGCCGGGCAGGCCACGGTTTGAGTGGGACACGAAGAACCGCCGCGCCGATTTCTCGGACGCGACGGTCGCGTTCGCCGTTCATCTGGCGATCTCCCCGCACGGGGCCGTCCCCGCGGTCACCGAGAGCGGAAGGGTCAGACCCGGCCGCTGACCAGGCGCGTGAGGTGCGCGGTGCGCTCGCGGCGCGCCCAGGCGAGCAGGGCCATGGGCACGAGGTAGGCGAGCGGGACCAGCGCGGTGACGGGCTCGGCCACCAGCAGCTGAGTCAGAGCCGCCCCCACCAGCAGGGACGACAGGCCCAGTGCGGCCGGGCCGCTCAGCGCCGGGACGAGCAGGGCGAGCGCGCCCAGCAGCTCGATGAGGCCGATGGCGTACATCAGCCACAGGCCCAGACCGATCTGCTCGAATCCCGCGATCGCCTGGGGTGTGGCGGCGAGCTTGGTGCAGGCCGCCAGCAGGAAGGCCCCGGCCATCAGGACCTGCAGAACCCACAGGCCGGCGTTCGCCACGGAGGAGGGGGTGTTCGTCTTCGCAGTGGCGGTGGTCCTCATGTTCCTGCCCTTCGTTCGTGCCGTTCTCTCACCCTGAGGTCGAACGGGCCCGGCCGGGATCGACACATCCGGAAGGGGCTTTTCGAATTCCGGTTCCGCCCTTCCAACCCCCAGGCCATAGCACCCCGCGAGACAGCGCATCGACATACTGCCCGTCAGCGCCATCCCACCGCCCGGGGGCGCCGACGCCCCCGCCACCACCCCACCCGGACCAGGGCTGGCCTGTGGCAGGATCACCCCATGTCGGTACGCGAACTGGTCGTCCTGGGCACCTCCAGCGCGGTGCCCACCCGCCGCCGCAACCACAACGGCTACTTCCTGCGCTGGGACACCCACGGCATCCTCTTCGACCCCGGCGAGGGCACCCAACGGCAGATGAGCCTGGCCGACCTGGCCGCCACCGACATCACCCGCATCTGCCTCACCCACTTCCACGGCGACCACTGCCTGGGCCTACCCGGCACCATCCAACGCATCGCCCGCGACCAGGTCCCCCACCCCGTACGCGCCGCCTACCCCGCCGACGGCCAGCACTACTGGGACCGGCTCCGCCACGCCACCGCCTTCCGCGACACCGACGCCATCGTCCCCCAACCCGTGGGCGGCGCCGGCTCCTGCCTGCTGGGCGAACAGGACCTGCGCATCACCGCCCTACCCCTGCGCCACTCCACCACCGCCTACGGGTACCGCGTCGCCGAACCCGACGGATGGCGCATGCTCCCCGACCGACTCGCCGCCCACGGCGTCCACGGCCCCCTCATCAGCCGCCTGCAACGCGAGGGCACCGTCACCGCCCCCGACGGACACCGGGTGGACCTGGCCGACTGCGCCCGCCCCCGCCGCGGCCAGGTCATGGCCTTCGTCATGGACACCGCCGAGTGCCCCCAGGCCATCGAACTGGCCCAAGGAGCCGACATGCTCGTCATCGAGTCCACCTACCTCGACTCCGAGGAACACCTGGCCCGCGACTACGGACACCTCACCGCCCGACAGGCCGGGCGCGTCGCCGCCCGCGCCGGGGCGCACACCCTGGTCCTGACCCACATCTCCGAACGCTACGACGCCGACCAGGACCCCCGCTTCATCGAACAGGCCGCAACCGAGTTCGACGGCCACCTCCACCTGGCCCGGGACCTGCAACGCCTCCCCCTCCCGCCCCGCCGCCCCTGACCGGTATAGGGTGGCGGCCAGCGCACGCACCAGCCCAAGGAGGTGAGAACGATCCCCCACACCACCGCTCGGGCGTTCCCACCCCCACGGCACACGCACTAGCCACCGGCGCCCGACACCTGACCGTGAAAGGGCTCCCCGTGGCACCCTCCACCCTTCCCCTCCTCACCGCGCGCCTGCGCTCGGCCGGCTGCGTCTTCGCCGAGGAGGAGGCCGCGCTCATCCTGGCCACCGCGCGCACCGCCGCCGAACGCACCGCGATGACCGAACAGCGCAGCGCCGGCCTCCCCCTGGAACACGTCCTGGGCTGGGCCGAGTTCTGCGGCCTGCGCCTGCACCTGGCCCCGGGCGTGTTCGTCCCCCGCCCCCGCACCGCCCTCCTGGCCCGCCGCGCCGCCGCCCTGCTCACCCCCGCCTCCGTGGCCGTGGACCTGTGCTGCGGCTCCGGCGCCCTGGGCGCAGTCCTGGCCCGCACCCACCCCGGCCTGACCCTGCACGCCGCCGACATCGACCCCGCCAGCGTCGCCTGCGCCCGACGCAACCTGCCCGCACACCACGTCCACCGCGGCGACCTCTACGACGCCCTGCCCGCCACCCTGCGCGGCCGCGTCCACGTCCTGGTCGCCAACGTCCCCTACGTGCCCACCGACCAGATCCCCCTGCTGCCCGCCGAAGCCCGCCTCCACGAACACCCCCGCGCCCTGGACGGCGGCACCGACGGACTGGACCTGGTACGCCGCCTGGCCGCCCACGCCACCGACTGGCTCACCCCCGGCGGCCACCTGCTCACCGAGGTCAACCCCCGCCAACTCCCCGCCGCCGAAGACGCCCTCACCCGCGGCGGCCTGACCTGCACCACCCACACCAGCCCCGACCAGGACACCGCCGTGCTCACCGGCACCCGGCCCGCCAGCACACTGCGCTGACCACCGCACCCTCAGCCCCCTAGCGTGAAGCCATGACCTCCTCCCGCCCCCAGTCCTGGCCCGCCCTGCTCGCCGCCGGCCTGACCACCCTGCTGTGGGCCTCGGCCTTCGTCTCCATCCGCAGCGCGGGCGAGTCCTACTCCCCCGGCGCCCTGGCCTTGGGCCGACTCCTCACCGGATCCCTCCTCCTCCTGGGCCTGCTGGCCCTCACCCGCACCGGCTGGCCGCCCCGCGCGGCCTGGCCCGGCATCGCCTGCGCGGGCGTGCTGTCTGCGGCGCCGCGGTCGTGGGCGCCTCCACAGCCGAGGCCGGACGCGCCTCCCTCCTGGGCGTGGTGCTGTGCCTGGTGGCGGCCCTGACCTACGCGCTGGGGGTGGTCGCGCAAAAGCCCGCACTGCGCCACGCCAACGCACTCCAGGTCGCGGCGTTCGGATGCCTGGTGGGAGCCCTGGCCTGCCTGCCCTTCACCGCGACCCTGGTCAGGGAGATCGCCCAGGCCCCACCCGCCGCCACACTCAACCTGCTCTACCTGGGCGCCTTCCCCACCGCGATCGCCTTCACCACCTGGGGCTACGCCCTGGCCCGCATGCCCGCGGGCCGCCTGGGCGCCACCACCTACCTCGTGCCGGTGCTGGTGGCCCTGCTCTCCTGGGCCCTGCTGGGGGAGGTGCCGCACCCGCTCGCACTGGCGGGCGGAGCACTGTGCCTGGCCGGAGTGGCCATCTCCCGGCGCCACACCACCACCCCTCCCGCGCCCGCCCCAGCCCAACCCAGCACCCGCTGGCCCCGGGCCCGCCCAGTCCCCCAAGCGACCCCACAGGGCGCACCCGCTCCACCTCCCACCCCACCGACCCGCTCCAACGCGCACCGCCCCCGACCGCGCCTGAACCACCCCGAAAATCCCGGGCCCGACCCCGGGCGGCTGTGACATGATGCCCACCGCCCCACCACAGCCACCTTCGGGAACCACCATGGACACACCCACCGCCCTCGCCCACACCGTCCCCCGCCTCCTGGGCCAGGACCACCCCGCCACGGCCGTCCAACGCCTGCGCGGCGGCTCCAAGAAGGGCGTCTACCGCCTCACCCTGGCCGACACCACCGTCATCGCCTACCTGTGGCACCCCGACGAGGACTACTGGCCCGCCACCCCCCGCACCGCCCCCGAAACCGACCCCTTCTCCCACGCCTCAGGCCCCGACCTGTTCACCACCGCCCACCGCACCCTCACCGACCTGGGCGTACGCGTCCCCCGCCTCCTGGCCCTGGGCACCACCGCACCCCACCACCCCGGCCCCCTCGCCGTCCTGGAGGACGTGCCCGGCCCCACCCTCGAAGAACGACTCCACCACGACCCCCGCACCACCGCCCCCGTCCTGGACCACCTGGCCACCGCCCTGCGCGCCATGCACGACCACACCCGCCCCGCCTTCGGCAAGGTCGCCCACCTGGACCGGGGCCACACCCCCGCCGCCCCCACCTGCCACCACCTCGTCCTCCAACGCGCCCTGGCCGACCTGGACGAGACCGCCGACCGCGACCCCCGCGCCCGCCCCCACCACACCCGCCTGACCCACACCCTGCACACCCTGGCCCAGCGCATCACCCCCCGCACCGAACACAGCCTCATCCACGGCGAACTCGGCCCCGACCACGTCCTGGTCGACACCCACGGCCACCCCGTCCTCATCGACATCGAAGGACTCATGTTCTTCGACCACGAATGGGAACACGCCTTCCTGCGCCTGCGCTTCGGCCCCCGCCACCCCCGCCTGACCACCCGCCCCCTCGACGGCGCCCGCACCGACCTGTACTCCCTGGCCATGCACCTGTCCCTGGTCGCCGGTCCCCTACGCCTGCTCGACGGCCCCTTCCCCGACCGCGACACCATGCGCGCCATCGCCGAACACAACCTCCACGCCGCCCTGGCCACCACCCTCTGAGAGCATCAACACCATGGACACCATCCCTGGCCTGTGGGACACCGACACCGTCTGGCTCAACACCGCCCAGTACGGCATCCCACCCGCACCCGCCCACCAAGCCCTCACCCGGGCCCTGGACCACTGGCGCTCGGCCACCGGCGACCCCCGCGACTGGGGCCGGGAACTGGAACGTGCCCGCACCCACCTCGCCGCCCTGGTCAACGCACCCGTCGACGACCTCGCCCTGGGCTCGGGCACCGCCCAGATCGCGGGCACCATCGCCGCCAGCCTGCCCGAGGGCGCCCGTGTCCTGGTCCCCGAAGGCGACTTCGCCTCCATCGTCTTCCCCTGGCACGCCCAGGCCGACCGCGGCGTCACCGTGCACACCGCCCCCCTGCACCGCCTCGCCGAAGCCATCGACACACGCACGGACCTGGTGGCCTTCAGCCCCGTCCAATCCGCCGACGGAACACTCGCCCCCACCGACGACATCCTGGCCGCCGCCCGCGCCCACGACGCCCTGGTCGTGGCCGACGCCACCCAGGCCGTCGGATGGACACCCGTGCGCGCCACCGACTTCGACGCCCTGATCGCCTCCGCCTACAAGTGGCTGATGGCCCCGCGCGGCCTGGCCCTGGCCTACCTCTCACCCGCCCTGCGCCCGCGGCTGCGCCCCCACAACGCCGGCCCCTCCGCCGCCCAGGACCCGCCCTCGGCCATGTACGCCACCCGCATGGACCTGGCCACCACCGCACGGGCCTTCGACCTGTCCCCCAACTGGTTCGCCGGAGTGGCCGCGGCCGCCTCCACCCGGGTCCTGCTCGACACCGGCCTGGAACGGGTGCGCGCCCACAACGTGGCCCTGACCGACCACTTCCGCGCCCTCCTGGGCCAGGAACCCGCCGGATCGGCCATCACCTGCGTGGACCTGCCCCACGCCGCCGCCCGCCTGGCTGACGCCGGCATCACCACCACCCAGCGAGCGGGCCGCACCCGCCTGTCCTTCCACCTGTACAACACCCACGACGACGCCGAGCGCGCCGCCAAGACCCTGCTGCGCACCTGACGCCCGGGTGGGCCGGCGCGCGCCGGCCCACCCGGAGGAACCGACACCCTCCCCGCCCGGCCACCGTCGCACCGGCCCGGTGGCCCACACCCCCTACGGCCGCCCCGGCCCACCCCCGCCGAAGGGGGTCCCCACGTTGCCCATCACCCGGCTCACCGCGATCTCGACCACCACCCGGTCGGGGTTGGGGCGCGGGGCACGGTACCGCTCGGCATAGCGGCGCTCGGCCTCGGCCACCGCCTCCTCCTCACCGCGCACCGTCGCCGTCCCCTCCACGGTGCACCACCGGCGCCCCTCGACCTGGGACACCGACACCCGCACCCCCGGACGCGCCCCCAGGTTGCGGGCCTTGTAGCTGGAGGCCGAGCAGATCACCCGCACCAGGTGGCGCTCGACGTCATAGGTGGCCCCCACCGGCACCTGGTGGATACTGCCGTCCGGCCGGGGACTGGCCAGCGTGCACAGGCGCCGCTCACGCCAGAACTCCACGAAGGTGCCGGTGTCGGCCCCGTCCACACAACCCCTGGTGTTCGCATCCATCCCACCAGCATCCCAGAACACCCCGCGCCCACACGCGCACCACCACCCTTGCCACCCCGGGCAGCGGCGTGCCATGCTCGGAATTGGGCACACGCCCAAGGCAAGCGACCAAGGCACACGACCACAAGGCGGCACGGTGCACCACACGACACAACGCGGCGCACAGGTACGCCAACGGCTCCTGAACGCCGCGACCGACCTGATCGCCCAACGCGGCTGGAACGCCGTCACCACCCGCACCCTCGCCCACCACGCCGGCGTGGGCCCCGGCCTGGTCCACTACCACTTCGACTCCCTCCAGGCCCTGCTCACCGAAGCCGCCACCCAGACCCTGCGCACCCTCGCCGACGAGGTCACCCAACACCTCCAAGGCACCACACCCGCCCAGGGACTGGACCTGATCCTGCGCGACCTGGACCGCTACCCCGGCGACGACCCCGCCTCACGCCTGGTCGCCGAGACCTACCTGGCCGCCACCCGCGACCCCGCCCTGCGCCACGCCGTCACCGACGTCCTCCTCGACCTGCGCCACCACCTGACCGACTGGCTCCAGACCACCGACATCCCCGACCCCCGCACCACCGCCACCGCCCTGGCCGCCGCACTGGACGGCGTCATGCTGCACCGCGCACTGACCCCCGAACCGACCGGCACCCAGCTCGCCCCCGTCCTGCGCCGCCTACTCACCCACCACGAAGGAACCCCCGCGTGAAAGCGATCATCTGCGGAGCCGGCATCGCCGGCCTGGCCGCCGCCCACCAACTCCACGCCCACGGCTGGCAGGTCACCGTGTGCGAGAAGTCCCCCGCACCGCGCACCCAGGGCTACATGATCGACTTCTTCGGCCCCGGCTACCAGGCCGCCCACCGCATGGGACTCCTCCCCCAGCTGCACCAGGCCGGCTACGACATCTCCCAGGCCACCTTCGTCGACACCCACGGCACCCCCCGCGCCCGACTCACCCTGCCCCGCATCGCCAGCGGCGGCCTGGTCTCCCTCATGCGCCCCGACCTCGAACGGATCCTGCGCGAGAACCTGCACCCCGACGTGCGCCTGCGCTACGGCTCCGCCCTGACCGGCTTCCACGACCACGACCACGGCGTGGACGCCACCCTCGCCGACGGCCGCACCCTCACCGCCGACCTCCTCATCGGCGCCGACGGACTGCACTCCACCGTGCGCCGCCAGGTCTTCGGCCCCCACACCGACCACCTGCGCTACCTGGGCATGCACACCGCCGCCTTCACCTTCGACGATCCCCGCATCCACGCCCAGGTCCACGACGGCTTCTACCTCACCGACACCATCGGCGCCCAGATGGGCCTGTACGGGCTGCGCGACGGCCGCGTGGCCGCCTTCACCGTGCACCGCCACCCCACCCCCGGCACGCCCCCCGACCCCCGCGCCGCCCTGCGCCACGCCCTGGCCGACCTGGGATGGCTCGTCCCCCAAGCCCTGCACCACTGCCCCCCGGCCCCCGACCTGTACTACGACCAGGTCGCCCAGAGCACCGTCCCCCGCTGGAGCCGAGGACGCACCGTCCTGCTGGGCGACGCCGGCGGCGCGGTGTCCCTGCTGGCCGGACAGGGCGCCTCACTGGCGATGGGCGGAGCCTTCGCCCTGGCCCACCACCTGGGCACGGGCACCGACCTCCACCAGGGACTGCGACGCTTCGAGGAACACTGGCGGCCCCTGGTCCACCAGCGCCAGCGCGCCGCCCGACGCACCGCCCACTGGTTCCTGCCCACCCGCCCCGCCCACATCCTCATCCGACGCGCCGCCCTGCGCCTGACCGCCCTCCCCGGCGCCCACCGCCTCCTGGCGGGCGCGCTCACCGGCAAACCCGCACCCCTGACCGGGACGCACACCCCCTGACCGCACCGGACCCCCTCACAGGTCCACCCACCCCTCCAACCCCGACGGCGAACGGCACCACACCCGCCCCCGGACGCAACCGCCCATCACACCGGTACCACCGGGCCAACCCCCGCTCAGCCCCCGCGTCCCCACCGTCCGCGGCCACCAACAAGGTCGAGTCCTACAGCGCCTTCTCGGCCTGGTTGCGGTTCGGCAACGGCGGGGTGCTCGCCGACAACGACCCCGTCGAGCAGGAGAAGCTCATCAAGCTCATCCCGCGTACCGGGCGCCATCAGGAAGGTGCGGATCGAGACCGCGAACAACGCGCCCGGGACCGGATCTGCGCCCTTCAGGGGACCAGCCCGTGCAGGGGCAGCAGGCCAGCTCTGGGGGCGGAGGTGCTGTTGCCCTCCAGGTAGGAGACCACCGCGCCGGGCACCGCCAGGGCGTGGTGGGCGGAGGAGCCCGACCACGGCTCCTCGGACGGGTCAGGCCACCCCTCGCCCACACTGACCGGTGTCCACTCGCCCTCTTCCTGTCCTGCACCGGTCCAGGGCAGGACCGCCAGCGCACGCACCTCCCGGTCCAGGGCGTCGTCGTAGGCGATGTGGGGCACGACCAGGGAGGCCCCGGCACGGAGGACCGTTCCAAGTTCCACCACAGGTCCAGGTCCCGCTCCACCCGCGTGCTCCGCGCGGTCTCGCCCGCGGCGGCGGCCAGGACGTGGGCGGGTTCGTCGGCCTCCCACTCGCGCACCACCACCGCGCCAGCGGTGTCCAGGGCCAGGGCGCGGTCCCGGGCTTCTCCGGGCGTTGCGGGCAGTGCCCGCACGGGTTCGCCGTCGGCCAGGGCGAATACGTTATCGTCGGCCCCCACCACCGGCGCGCCCTCACCCGTCTCCCGGGGTGGGTACACGCCGGGCAGGCCGATGCGCAGGTCCTGGGGGTCCAGTCCCGGCACCACACCTGTTCTCCCGTGGCGGCGGCGAGGGCGATGACGCTCCACCGCGCCAGCGGGCACGTCCATGTGCAACAGGGCGTCTGTGAGGTCGTACTCCACCTGCGGGTCCTCCAGGCACAGGCGGTTCACCAGGACCCGGTCGCCGTAGCGCTGGTCCCACCGTCCTCGCCCCACAGGCACACCTGGCCTTGGGGGCCTCCTCCCACGCGAACTCCCAGAGCCGTTCGGCCGAGTCGGTGGCGTAGGCCAGCACACGGCTGGCGCCGTCCTCATCGGCGCGCACCACACGCACCTCGGGGGTCAGGTAGCGCACCGGGGCCGGGTCCTCCCCGTCCGTGACCGGCGGCGGGGGCAGGGGCGCGTCACGCACCACGTCCCCGGTGGTGGTGTCCAGCACGACCATCGTCTGCGTCGCGGAGCCGGGTTCGCTCACGTGCAGCAGCGCGGGCGGGATGCCCCACTCCCTGCCCTGTGGGTGTTTCCGCGCCCTCGGGGCGGGGTGTCCTCCCAGTTCAGGGCTGCGCGGGGCCCTCCTTTACGCTACAGTCTTCGTACGACAGTTCGAATGCGGTGTCTTCCTCCCCGGCCGCGCGGCCACAGGGAGGGGTGTTTGGTGTTCGCGCACCTGCGGGTCGCCTCCTCCTACTCGTTGCGGCACGGCACCGCCGCCCCGGCCGAGCTCGTGGCCCGCGCCGCGGCCGACGGCCAGCCGGTGGCGGCGCTGACCGACCGCGACGGTCTCTTCGGCGCCGTCGAGCACGCCCGCGCCTGCCGCGAGGCCGGGCTCCGGCCCGCGCTCGGCGTGGACCTGGCCCTGGCCACCCCCGGCGGCGGCCGGGTGGTGGTGCTCGCGCGCGGCACGGCCGGATGGGCCTCCCTGTGCCGCCTGGTCACGACCGCCCACCACCGCCCCGGTCCGACCGCCGCCACCCCCGAGGATGTGGCCGAGCACGCCGACGGACTCGTGGCGCTGCTGGGGCCGGATTCCGACGTGGGCCGGGCCCTGGCCGGACGCCAGGCCGCCCAGGCCCGCACGCTCCTGAACGCCTGGCGCTCCACCGGCGCCGAGATCGCCCTGGCCCCGCACGACCACGGCGCACCGGGCCAGCGCCGGGTGGCCCGGGCGCTGGTGCGCCTGGCCGACGAGGAACGCCTTCTGGCCGTGCTGACCAACGCGGTACGCTACCCGACCCCGGCCGACGCGCCCCTGGCGCGGGCCCTGGACCGCATCCGCCAGTGGGCGCCGGGCGGCTACACCCCCGAGGCGCCCACCGACCGGGCCCACCTGGCCGCCGGCGCCGACATGCTCGCCGTGGCCGAGGGGGTGTGCGCGGGTGACCGCTCCCGGGCCCGGCGGCTGCTCGCGCACACGAACGCGCTGGCCGCCTCCTGCGCCCTGGACCCGGACGCCGACCTGGGCATGGGCCGGTTGCACCTGCCCGAGCGGCCCGGCGCGTCCGCCGAGCTGCGCGCCCGGTGCGCCGCCGGTGCGGCCCGGCGGGGCCTGGACCGCGACCGGCGCGCGCTGGCCCGCCTGGAGACCGAGCTGGCCGTGGTGGACCGGATGGGGTTGTGGTCCTACTTCCTGACCGTGGCCGACGCCGCGGCCGCCATCGGCGGCAAGGGCATCCGGGTCTCGGTGCGCGGGTCGGCCGCCGGGAGCCTGATCGTGCACCTGCTGGGCATCAGCGCCATCAACCCGCTGGAGCACGGCCTGCTGATGGAGCGCTTCCTCACCCCCAGCCGGGCCGGGCAGCCCGACATCGACCTGGACGTGGAGTCCGCCCGCCGCCTGGAGGCCTACGACGCGGTGATCGCCCACCACCCCGGGGCCGCCGCGGCGGTGGCGATGGTCGACACCTACCGGGCCCGGTCCGCACTGCGCGACGCCGGGGCCGCCCTGTCCCTGCCCGCGGCGGACGTGGAGCGGATCGCTGCCGCCTTCCCCCGGGTGCGGGCCTCGCGCATCCGCGAGGCGGCCCGGGAACTGCCGGAGCTGAGCCGGGTGGGCGGCGCCCCCCTGACCGGCGACCACGTCGAGCGCCTGTTCACGCTGGCCGAGCGGTTGGACGCTCTGCCCCGGCACGTGGCCATGCACCCGTGCGGGCTCGTGCTCACCGACCACGCCCTGACCGAGCGGATCCCCACCCAGCCCTCCGGCGCCGGGTACGCGATGGTCCAAGCCGACAAGACGGGGGTGGAAGATCTCGGCCTGCTGAAGTTGGACATCCTGGGTGTGCGGATGCAGTCCGCGCTCGCCCACGCCCAAGCCGAGATCGAGCGCACCACCCACACCAGGCTGGACCTGGAAACCCTGCCCGACGGCGACGCGGCCACCGCCCACCTGATCGCCACCGGCCACACCCTGGGGTGCTTCCAGATCGAGTCCCCCGGCCAGCGGTCCCTGGTCACCCGGCTGCGCCCTCGCGATCTGGCCGACCTGGTCGCCGACATCAGCCTGTTCCGCCCCGGCCCCATGGGCGTGGACATGGTCTCCGCCTACCTCAACGGCCGCGACGGCACCCCCGCCCCGGCCCCGCACCCGGATCTGGACCCGATCCTGGCCGAGACCGGCGGCGCCCTGCTCTGGCACGAACAGCTCCTCCACGTCCTGGACGCCTTCACCGGGTGCGGCCTGGACCGCGCCGAGGCGATGCGCCGCGCCCTGGCCAGCGACCAGGGCCGCGCCCAGGTCGAGACACAGGTGCGCGCGCTGGCCGCCGAGCGCGGCCACCCCGCCCCGGTCACCGACCAGGTGTGGGCCATGGTGGCGGCGTTCGGCGCGTTCGGGTTCTGCAAGGCGCACGGGGTGGCCTTCGCCCTGCCCACCTACCAGTCGGCCTACCTCAAACGCCACCACCCGGCCGCCTTCTTCGCCGGGCTCATGGCCCACGATCCGGGCATGTACCCGCGCCGCCTCCTGCTCCAGGACGCCCGGCGTATGGGCGTGCCCGTCCTGGGCCTGGACGTCAACGCCTCCCACACCACCTGGCGGGTAGAACAGATCCGGGGCGCGGGCCCGCCCCGGTGGGGGGTGCGCCCCCCGCTGGCCGACGTCACCCGCCTGGCCGAACACCACCTCGACCAGATCCTCACCGGCCGCCCCTTCGCCGACCTGCCCGACCTGCTGGCCCGCACCGACCTGGACGGAGAGGCCCTGGACGATGTGATCCTGGCCGGAGGCCTGGACTCCCTCACCGGCGGCCGCGCCCGCCGGCGCGATGTCCTCCTGCACGCCCACGCCCTGCGACGCCACCGCACCGCCCCTGCTGGGCCCGACCAGCTCACCCTGACGCCCGACCCGAGCAGGCGGCGCCCCGCCTCACCGGTGGCCATGACGCGCACCGACGCCATCGCCGAGGAGATGCGGGTGCTGGGCTATGAGCTGTCCGGGCACCTGCTGGACGCCCACGCCCCCGATCTGGCCCGCCTGGCAGCCCATCATCGGCTCACCCTGGCCCAGAACCTGCACCGGTTGGAGGAGGGCGCCCCGGTGACCGTGGCGGGGCTGCGGGTGAGCGTGCAGACCCCGCCCACCCGCTCCGGGACCCGGGTGGTGTTCGCGACCCTGGAAGACCGCACCGGCCTGGTCGACCTGGCCCTGTCGGCCCGCGCACAGCGGCACTCGGCCGCCGCGGTGTTCAACGGCGGGGTGCTCCTGGCGCGCGGGCGCATCCGCCGGGCCGCCCCGGGAGCGCTGCCCACCGTGGACGCCACCCAGGTGCGCCCCCTGGCCTGAGAGTGGGGATTCAGGTCCGGATCGGGGCGCGGGAACCGCCAGGCGCCGCCAGCCCTCTCACCTACCGCACCCGCCCGTCCTCGGAAAGGATCCCTTGGTGTCTAGTCTGCTCACGCTGATCTTCCTGATGATGATCGTGGCGATCATCGGAGCCGTCGTGATCCTGATCAATCCGGAGGTGGCCTGGCACCTGCGGTCCTGGCAGTACCGCGATCCCGAGGCCAACTACCCCTCCGACGCCTGGTTCGCCATGCAACGGGTCGCCGCCGGCGTGATGCTCGTGGTCTGTCTCGTGGTCCTGTCCCAGCTATGGGAATCCCCTTCCCCGTCCTCCGAGGAGCGCACCGCGGCCTCCCCGGCCCAGGAAGCCTCACCCACGCCCACGTCCGAGCGCCGCACGCTCACCACCATGCTCACCCTGGACGGCCGTATCTACGGCTACACCCCCACCGACCACGGCATCCTGCTCTACGTCGACACCGGCCACTGCGCCAGCGACCCCCTGGTGGAGGCCACCGAGGAAGCCGACGCCATCCGCCTGCAGGTGCAGGTCGACGTCGGTGAGCTGTGGTGCAGCAGCGAGAACGACGTCCTGTCCCGACACCCCGTGGACCTGGAGGAGCCGCTGGGCGATCGCCGGGTGCGCGACAGTGAGGGCTCGGCCGTGCGCCTGTGCCGGGAAGGGTGCGACAGCACCGCAGGCGCGGAGGACACCCCTCCTCAGGAGTGAGAGCGCCGCCCCCCGGCTAGGCCGGTTCCAGGTTGGTGGAGATGTCGGTGGCTCCGAACGCGGCCAGGACCAGGAGCAGGAGCAGCGCCCCCACGATCCGGGCGAGCAGGCGGGCGCGGGGCCCCACCCACACCAGCACCAGGTGCAGCAGCGACACCGGCAGCGCGGCGTAGAGCAGGTACAGGGCGATGGACAGCAACGGGCCGCTCCAGGGGTGCGCGCCGTTGGCCGTGGCCATGTACGACCCCATGAGCAGGAAGAGGCCGCCGCCTCCCACCACGACCACCCCCACCAGCCACAGCGGGACCATCACCCAGCGGTGACGGTAGAGGAAGTCCTCGCAGATCCGCACGATGTTCGCCATACACCCAGGCTGGCGCACCCTGCGGCCGCGCACATGAGTACGCGTACTCGGCCACCCGGCACGGGCGTTCCCCTGCGCCCCAAAGCCGGGGGTGGCCGTGTTCGGCCAGTTGTCCCGAACCGCCCACACGCCTGGGCGCCGCGTGTTATCTGTGCGCACATGCTCACCGAGGATCGACGCCGGGCACGCGACGCCGCCACCGTCACCAACGCGAAGTCACGGCAACACCCCACCAGGGGCGGCTCCCGGCCCCCAGACCACGACCCCGCACAGCGCGCCTGGTCGGTGGCCGCATCCCCTCATAGTGGGTGAGGGCCCCGCGCACCGCACGCCCGATCCCCGCCACGCCCGCTCGCCCTCCAGGTCCACCACCTCGGCCAACCACAGCCGGGGGCATCCCCGCCTGACGCAGCAGACGAATCAGACGCGCCCGCTCCACCTGCTCCACCCGATAGGTGCGATACCCGTCCGCACCCACCCGGTCGGGCACCAACAACCCCGACCGCTCGTACAACCGCAGCGCCTTGGCCGACAACCCACTGCGCCGGACGGGGCTCAAGAGTACTCATGGCCCGAGTCTGGACCCTGCCCCAGGGGCACAGCCAACCCCCAGGGCCGCCCCCGCCCCGCCCTGGTCCCGCACGCGGGCCGGCCCCGGTGGGGCCCTCAGCGCTCCCGGAGCAGGCGCACCAACGTGTCGACCTCCTCCTCGGTGTTGTAGTAGTGCACCGAGGCCCGCACCGCCTCCCCCACGGCCCGCTCGCGCTCCCACACCTGGTTGTCCAGGCGCGACACACTCACGTGCACCCCCGCCTCACGCAACCCCCGCCGCACCCGCTCAGCCTCCACACCCTCCACCGTGAACGTCACGATCCCCGACCGCACCCGCCCCCGGTCCAACACCCGCACCCCCGCCAGCCGCCCCAACCGCTCCCGGGCGTAGGCGGCCAGGGAAACCACCCGCTCCTGGATCGCCGCCATCCCCACCCCGAGGGCGTAGGAGGCGGCGACCCCCAACCCGATCTGACCGGCCACACTGCGCTCGAAGCTCTCGAACCGGCGCGCGTCCCCCCGCACCCGGTACCCCTGCCCCTCCCACGACGCCGAGGACACGTCCACCGAAGGCGGCTCCCCCAGGTCCGCACCCGAGCGGGCGTAGACGAACCCCGTCCCACGCGGCCCCCGCAGGAACTTACGACCCGTGGCGGTCAACACGTCACACCCCCACCGGTCCACGTCCACCTCCCACTGGCCCACCGACTGGCACGCGTCCACCACGAACAACGCCCCGTAGCGGCGGCACAGCGCCCCGATCTCCTCGACCGGGTTGACCAGCCCGTTGTGGGTGGGCATGTGGTTGATCGCCACCGCCCGCACCCCACCGCGCCCCAACTCCTCCTCCAACGCCCCCAGGTCCATCACCCCCCAGGCGTCGTCACCCACCACCTGCACGCGCACCCCACGCTCACGGGAGGCCTTGACCAACCCCATCGCGTTGCTGGGGTACTCACTGGAGGTGGTCAGCACACGGTCCCCCGGAGCGAACGCCACCGACCCGAACGCCACCTCCCACGCGCGGGTCGCACTCTCCACGAACCCGATCTCCCCCGGGGAGGCCCCCACCAGCTCCGCGACCGCGGTGTAGAACCCCTCCACCGCCTCCGCCGCGTACTCGGCGGCCTCGTACCCGCCCACGCGCGCCTCCAGGCGCACATGGTCCACCACCGCCTCCACCACCGGCTCCGGGGCCAGCGAGGACCCCGCGTTGTTCAGGTGCACCACCTCGGCCACCGCCGGGGTCTGCGCCCGCACCGCCGCCACGTCGATTCCCACACCAACCTCCGCTCGCCCACGACAACGCCGACGAACCTACCCCGCCCCGCACCACCGCGCCCCGGCCGGCCGCCTCACCCGCGGCGGCCGACAGCGGAGGAACCCATGGAACGCGCCAGCGCCCCGAACCGGCCCTGTCGCCAAAACCCCGACCGCACCCGACGCGGCCGACCCGTGGCACCCCCACACCCCCACCATCAGCCACAATGGCCACACACCACATCCCCCGGGAAAGGTCACCACCACCGACATGCCCATCCCCAAGGCCGAACTGCACCTGCACATCGAAGGCACCCTCGAACCCGAACTCGCCTTCACCCTGGCCCGCCGCAACGGCCTCACCCTGCCCTACACCACCGTGGACGAGCTACGCGCCGCCTACTCCTTCACCGACCTGCAGTCCTTCCTGGACCTGTACTACGCCCTCATGGACGTCCTGCGCACCGAAGCCGACTTCACCGACCTGGCCAACGCCTACCTGACCCGCGCCGCCCACCAAGGCGTACGCCACGCCGAGATCTTCTTCGACCCCCAGGCCCACACCAACCGCGGCATCCCCCTGGACACCGTCATCAACGGCCTGGCCGCCGCCCTGGACACCAGCGAACGCACCCACAACATCAGCACCAGCCTGATCCTGTGCTTCCTGCGCGACCGCCCCGCCGCCGAAGCCCTCCACACCCTGCACCAGGCCCGCCCCCACCTGGACCGCATCAGCGCCGTGGGCCTGGACTCCGCCGAGGTCGGCAACCCCCCCGAGAAGTTCACCGAGGTCTTCGCCGCCGCCCGCGACCTGGGCCTGCGCCGCGTCGCCCACGCCGGCGAGGAGGGCCCCGCCTCCTACGTCTGGCAGGCCCTCAACCTCCTGGGCGTCGAACGCCTCGACCACGGCATCCGCAGCCTGCAGGACCCCGACCTGATCGCCCACCTGGCCGCCACCCAGATCCCGCTCACCGTGTGCCCGCTCTCCAACGTGCGCCTGCGCGCCGTCCCCACCCTGGCCGAACACCCCCTGCCCGCCCTCATGGACGCCGGCCTCCTGGTCACCGTCAACTCCGACGACCCCTCCTACTTCGGCGGCTACGTCCACGACAACTACCAGGCCCTGCACACCGACCTGGGACTGAACGCCGACCAGCTGCGCCAACTGGCCCGCAACTCCTTCACCGCCGCCTTCCTGCCCCCCGAGCGCAAGGCCCAGCTCATCGCCGAGGTCGACGCCTACCCCCACCCCTGGTGAACACACCGCGGGGGCGGACCCCAGGGCCCGCCCCCGCACCAGACTCACCCCACCCAGGTCAACCGCTGGCCGTGCCCACCCGAGAAACCCACCACACGCCCGTCCAGACCCACCACGAACCCCGACGCCGACTCCGGACGCGGCCCCACCAACTCCGGCACCACCCGCACCCCCTCGTTGGACACCCAGTGCACCGGCAGCTCACGCACCGCCTCAACGAACGCCTCCCGCCGCTCACCGGGCACATACGCCAGCACCGCACTATGAAAGACCACCACCCGCGCCCCGGCCGGAGCCCGCTCCACCACCTCACCCAACCGCTCCACCAGGTCACCGGCCACCACCTGCGGCGGATCGGCCGCGGCCACCGACGCCGCCGCGCGCAACCGCTCCCGCCGCGCCACCTCATGCGGCCCCGGCCAGACCAGCGCCTCCAACCACCGCAGGTCATCCTCTGAGCGCACGTCCAACGGGTTCAGGTCGATCCCCGTCCGCCAGACCACCTCGGGCACCCGGTCGGGCACCGGCACCGGCCCCGACGTCTCGCACTCCAACAGCACCGGACTCTCAGCCGGGCCGATCACCGGACCGCCGTCGAAGGAGTACCGGTACCGGTCCGGGTACAGGCACAACCCCGCCGACGTCCCCACCTCCACCAACGCCAGCGGCCCCTCCACACGGGCCAGGACCGGCAGCAGGGTCGCGCACCGGCGGACCTCGTTGGTCTGGGTGTGGCGCTCCATCACCACCGCCCGCACCCGCTCCCAGTGCTCCACCACCCAGGCGCGAAACTCCGGCCACGACCCCACCGGCCCGCCCAGGAACCGCACCGCGCCCAACAGCAGGTTGGGCTGGCGCTTGTTGCCCGGCGGCAGCGAGGCCACCAACGCCAGCACCCGCTCGTCCCCCGCCACACCCCGCGCGATCTCCGCATAAGCAGGGGAATCACCGAACGCGTAGTGCTCCACGAAGGACAGGTAATGCTTCACGATGCGTTCGGTGTCCGCACCGACCTCAGCCACGTGCTCCACGGGCCCACACTCCTCAACCACCGGGGGGAGACGACGTGCCCTGGTCCTACCCCGCCGCACCCCGAGCGGAGCGGTGACCCCCCTCACCCGCCCCGCCGCCCAACGACGCCGTCCGCACCCGGTACCGTGACCCCGGTGCCCGCGCGGCCCCCGCGAAGACCTCCAACGGCCCCAGGACGTCCGGACTCCGCACACCGTCGAAGACGACGATCACCACCTCGCGCCCCATGCCCCATCCCACCCGCCCCGTCCCCGGGCCGCAAGGCCGCACACCCCACCCTTCCCGCCACCCCGCGGGAACCCCCCGACCCCACCGGGCGTTCCACCCACCGAGACACCAGACCCGAGCAGATCACGAGAACTCTCACCCGCGCCGGACGATCCCAGGCAGGTGACGACCACACCACACGAACGGACACCCGTGAGGCTCTCCCACCGAGGCAAGCTCCGCCGCAGCTCCGCCACCGCCACCGCGCCCGCCCCACCCCTGGTGGAACTGCACGACGTGTCCCTGGTCCGGGCCCGCGCCCGCCTGCTCGACCACCTGGACCTGGCCGTCCACCCCGGCGAACACGTGGCCCTGGTCGGCCTGGACCCGGACGCCACCACCGCCCTGACCCATGTGCTCACCGGCCGCACCACCCCCACCTACGGCCGCCTGGCCGCCCACACCGGAACCCGCCTGCTCACCCCCCACCCCCGCCCCACCCTGGGCCACGCCCTCACCGGCCAGATGAGACCCGACCCCGCCGACCCGCACCTGACCCCCGCCCTGGCCGCCGCCGGCCTGGATCCCGCCCACCTGCGCACCCCCCTGGCCGACCTCGACCCCGACCTGCGCCCCCGGCTGGAACGCGCCCGCGACCTGTACGCCACACGCACCGACACCCGCCTGCTGCTGCTCACCGACCCCCCGCCCGAACAGCCCGCACCCGCCCCCACCCCCGGCACCGGCCTGCTCCTGACCACCCGCCACCCCGCCCGGGCCCGCACCGCCGACCGGGTCCTGCTGCTCTGCAAGGGCCGCGTCACCGAGACCGGAACCCACCACCAGCTCCTGGTGCGCGGCGGCGCCTACGCACGCCTGTACGCCCTCACCGGCACCCACCGCACCACGCGGGGCACCCTAGGATGAGGGTGTGGCACCCATCGTCAAGGAACTCACCGTCGGCCAGGTCGCCGAACGCGCCGGAGTCACCGTCTCGGCCCTGCACTTCTACGAACGCCAGGGCCTGATCCACAGCCGCCGCACGGCGGGCAACCAGCGCCGCTACCAGCGCGACACCCTGCGCCGGGTCTCCTTCATCCGCATCTCCCAACGCGTGGGCATGCCACTGGCCCGCATCCGCCAGGCCCTGGACACCCTCCCCGACGGGCGCACCCCCACCCGCGAGGACTGGGCGCGCCTGTCCGAGCAGTGGCGCGCCGAACTCAACACGCGCATCGACCAGCTCATCCGCCTGCGCGACGACCTGACCAGCTGCATCGGCTGCGGCTGCCTGTCCCTGGGCACCTGCACCCTGTCCAACCCCGACGACGAGCTCGCCGCCGCGGGCCCCGGCCCGCGCCGTCTCATGGTCGACGCCCTCAAACAGGACACCGCCCCCTAACCCGCTCGGCGGACCCGCCCCGGCCCGTCCGGGAGCGGCACGGCCGCCGCCATTCCCGCCACCGCGCCCGAACCCACCGCGACCGCCCGCCCGCCGCCCGCGGCAGGGCGCACACCACGAACAGCGCCACCGCCGCCGCCCCAGCCCCGCCGCTGACCCCCAACCGCCACCGCAGGGCGTAGACCACCTTCGAGACCGCGTACAGCGACGACCACCCCGCCGCCGCGACCGCCCACCACACACGCCGACGGGGGCGGTGCGAGGCTCCGGGAACCGTCACGGCCCCCATCCTGCCCGCACCGCCCCCACTCCGCCTCCCCCCACCGGGGGAGAACAGGGCAAGCGGCCCCTACACCAGACCCGCGGCCTCGTCACGCCCGCGCCGGGCCAGCTCATCGGCCCGCTCGTTGCCCTCGTCGCCGCTGTGCCCGCGCACCCACCGCCACTCGACCTCATAGCGCGAGGCCACCTCGTCCAGGCGCTGCCACAGGTCCACGTTCTTGACCGGCTTCTTGTCGGCCGTACGCCACCCGCGCCGCTTCCAGTTCGCCACCCAGGAGGTGATGCCGTTGCGCACGTAGGAGGAGTCGGTGTGCACCAGCACCGGCACGGGCTTGGTCAGGCTCTCCAGCGCCCGGATCGCCGCCATCAGTTCCATCCGGTTGTTGGTGGTCTGCGGCTCACCCCCGTACAGCTCCTTCTCGTGCCCGCCGTAGCGCAGCCACACCCCCCACCCTCCCGGGCCCGGGTTGCCGCTGCACGCCCCGTCGGTGTAGATGACCACTCGCCGCGTCGGCTCGCCGCCGACCTCGTCCCCGTTACGCATGCCGGGCAATCTACCGCCCCCGCCGGTCACGAAAAGGCCACAGCCACCCTCAAGAGGGCCACAAACAGGGCCAGATGCCTCCAATGGAGCTTTTCACCCTGCCAAGGCGGACGGCCGACCGGTCCAAAGGCACCCCCGCCCCCGCCCCCGCCGACCACCGCGCCCCGCCCTCACTCCCGCCCCCGGGGACGGGCCCGCAGGTGCGCCCGCTCCCCCTGACGGCCGAACAGGCTCAGGATCTCCACCGACTCCGCCCCCGCCGCACCGAACCAGTGCGGCACCCGGGTGTCGAACTCCGCCGCCTCACCCGGCACCAACACCAGATCGTGCTCCCCCAACACCAGCCGCAACCGCCCGCTGAGCACGTAGAGCCATTCATACCCCTCGTGCGTCTGAGGATCCGGTTCCCCCCGCGCACCGCTCTCCAGCACCAGCTTGTAGGCCTGGATACCCCCCGGACGACGGGTCAGCGGCAGCATCGTCATCCCGTGCCCGGCGACCGGCCGCAGATGGACCCGCGGATCCCCCGTGGGCGGAGCGTCCACCAACGCGTCCAACGTCACCCCGTGCGCCCGCGCCAACGGCAGCAACAGCTCCAGGGTGGGCCTGCGCGCCCCCGACTCCAGCCGCGACAGGGTACTCACCGAGATTCCCGTCGCCCGCGACAACTCCGCCAGGGTGCTCCGACGCCGCTGGCGCAACGCCCGCAAGCGCCCGCCCACCCCCTCCAACGCCCGGCCCAGTTCCTCGTCCATCCCCCCATTTTGCCATATCAGCAACAAGCTTTGCCAGAATGGGGGAGTGGCGCGCACAGTACACCCATGACCAACACACCGCACCCCACCACCTACGACGCCCTCGTCATCGGCGGCGGAGCCGCCGGACTCAGCGGCGCCCTCACCCTGGCCCGCTCACGGCGCTCCGTCGCCGTCATCGACGCCGGCACCCCCCGCAACGCCCCCGCCCAGGGTGTCCACGCCCTCCTGGGCCACGACGGCATCCCACCCGCCGAACTCCTCAGCCGCGGCCGCGACGAGGTCCGCCGCCACGGAGGCCGCGTCATCACCGGCCACGTCCGCACCGCCACCCGCCATGAGGACCACTTCACCCTCACCCTGGCCGACACCACCACCCTGCGCGCCCGCCGCCTGCTCGTGGCCACCGGTCTGAGCGACATCCTTCCCGACATCCCCGGACTGGCCCGCCGCTGGGGACGCGACGTCGTCCACTGCCCCTACTGCCACGGATGGGAGGTCCGCGACCAACCCATCGGCGTCCTGGCCACCGGCCCCCTGTCCGTCCACCAGACCCTGCTCTTCCGCCAGCTCAGCGCGGACACCACCCTGTTCACCCACACCCACGGCCCGCTCACCGACGAACAGGCCGAACAACTGGCCGCCCGCGGCGTCGACGTCGTCCACGGCACCGTCACCGCCCTGGAGACCGACCAGGACCGCATCACCGGCCTGCGCATGGACGACGGCCGCCTCATCCCACGCCGCGTCATCGCCGTGGCCACCCGCATGAGGGCCAACACCGACCCGCTCACACCCCTGGGCCTGCGCCCCGTCCCCCACCCCTCGGGAATGGGCGAACACCTGCCCGCCGACCCCACCGGCCGCACCGACGTGCCCGGGGTCTGGGTCGCGGGCAACGCCACCGACCTGTCCGCCCAGGTCGGCTCCGCCGCCGCCGCGGGCGCCCTCGCCGGAGCCCACATCAACGCCGACCTCGTCCAGGAGGACACCCGACGGGCCCTGGCCGCCCACCGCGCGCCCCTCTCCCCCGCCGCCGAGGCCGGCCTGCACGAGCGGACGGCCGACCCCGGCCGCCGCCACGGCCTGTAACCCCCGCACACACCGGTGGGGCCGCCCCCGCACGGGGACGGCCCCACCCTGGCCGCGGGCCGCGGGCCCGACCGGGCCCGCGGCCCTCAGGCCGACAACTCCTGCTCCAACCGCTCCGCCCGCTCCTTGCGGCGCGCGAAGACGTCGTTGGCCATCTCGTTCATCTTCTTCAGCACCCGCTTGCGCTCGCGCGCGCTCAACCGGTCCACGTAGACCCGCCCCAGGGTGTGGTCGGTCTCGTGCTGCAGGCACCGGGCGAAGTACCCGCTGCCGCTGACCACCACCGGCTGCCCGTCCCGGTCCAGACCCCGCACCGTGGCGTGCTCGGCCCGGCCCAGGTCCGCGTGCGGACCCGGCACCGACAAACACCCCTCCGGCTCCACCACCACCGGATCGTCCAGGTCACGCTCGTCCAACACCGGGTTGACCACGTGCCCCACGTGCCGCACACCCTCATCGTCGGGGCAGTCGTAGACGAACACCCGCAGGTCCACACCCACCTGGTTGGCGGCCAACCCCACACCCTCGGCGGCGTACATCGTCACGAACATGTCGTCGATCAGCCCGGCCAGCTCCGCACCGCCCAGCATGTGCTCGGGCACCTCGGCGTTACGCCGGTGCAGCACCTCCTCACCCGTCACGGTGACGCGCCGCACCCGCCCCCGGGCGGCCTCCGGCGCGAACTCGGGAAAGTCCGCGACCTCACGGCCCTGAACGACGGCACCCACGGGCCTGGACTGCTCCGACATGCTCCCACTCTCACCACACGACACCGGCGACCACCGGTGACGCGCCGCCACCGGCATCCCCGAAAAATAGCACGGCCCACCAGGCCCCCGACGACTCAGCGGAACCAGGAGTTGCCCTGGATCAGGCACCGCGCCAGATAGTCGCGCAACGACACCACCACCAGGCGCCGCCGATCGGTCTCATGGTCCCACACCACGATCCCCGGACCGTAGTCGGTGTGCACGTAGGCGAACTGCGGCCCCATGTCGGAGTCACCGAAGAAGATCATCTCGTCGAAGGGCGCGTACAACTCCAGGTAGTCCGGCTCCCGGCGCATCGCCAGGTTGTCCTCCACCAGGCGCCGCGCACTCCACACCACCGCGTCCCCGTACTCGTTGGTCACCCCGTCGGTCTCACGCAGCAGCGAGGCCAACTCGAAGGGCAGGGGCAGCATCAGGTGCTTCTCGACCTCGGCCAGGGTCACCTCGTCGGCCGGATCACTCAGATCGGCCTCGGGATACATCTCCAGGATCAGTTCACGCCACACACTCCTGATCATCACAGGTCGTGGCAAGACACGGGAAATCGTTGACGGCGAGTTGCGCCAAAAACCCAGCCGCCACGCCCCCGCACCACCGCAAACCCCCACCAGACCCCCAGCGCCCGAAAAACACCCGACACGCCACATCCGTCACCATGCGTGCACAACAAAGTACCCTTAGTCACAATATTCCCATGGCTACCACCACACAGCGCCTCCTGGCCGCCACCGCACTCACCACGGCCCTGGCCCTGCCCACACCGGTACACGCCACCACCTACCCCGGCCACACCACCAGCCGCTACGTCCCCCTCACCGACACCACCCCCACCCAAGCCCACGAACACGGCTGCGCCGAAGGCCGCACCGGCATCACCGGCCCCCGCATCCTCTTCTTCGGCACCCAGGAAGCCGACGACCGCCTCCGCGAACCCGGCCGCACCGCCAGCTCCACCACACCCCGCTCCCCCTACAGCAAAGCCGCCCAGTACGCCCACCACTGGGCCCAGGGCTTCACCGAGTGCCGCACCAACCAGGCCACCACCCACCTGGCCCTGGGCGTCAACAACAAGGAGGACAGCGGCCTCACCGGCACCCACGCCGGACAACGCTGGGCCCACCTCGTCACCCAGGTCCGCAAGGACTCCACCACCGACGCCGTCACCATCACCACCGCCCTGGACGCCGAACCCTCCTGGTCCACCCCCGCCTGGGCCCGCGACTGGCTCGCCGCCTACACCAAAGCCACCACCATCCCCCTCTACGCCGCCAACTCCGCCGACTCCTGCCCCACCACCACCTCCAGCGACTGCGCCAACGGCTGGAGCCTGGCCGACGTCCACCACATGGCAGGCGGAGGCAACCCCCGCATCCACGTCATCCCGCAGATCTACCGCACCGACGGCATCCAAGCCCGCCAATGGGCCAACATCAGCCGCTGGGGCCACACCAACACCCGCGACCCCCTCCGCTTCGCCGGAGCCATGTCCCAGCACACCGCCTGCCAACAGCGCAGCTGCACCAAGACCGACAACACCCCACAACAGGCCTGGACCCAACTCAAGGAAGCCCTCGACGCCCACGAGAGCACCCGCGTCAACACCCTGGGCCCGGCCACCGACATGCGCTGGCCCTGAACCCCCCACCACACCCCCGCGCACGGCGGGCCCCGCCACCCCGGGCCCGCCACACCCAGACGGCCGCCAACCCCTCCCCAGGCCACCCCGGCCACCAACCGCACCGGCACAACCCCCACCCCGCGCCCGCCCACAGGGGAGCCACCACCACCGCGCCCGACCCCCGAACACGACACAATGGACCCCACCACACCCGCAGGAACGGAAGAAGCTACCCACCATGGCCACCGCACCCCACCACCGCGCAGGCCGCCTCACCACCCTGGCCTACCTCTTCCTCCTGCTCTCCCAGAACATCGCAGCCCTCCTCCTGCTCCCCCTCGTCATCGCCTCCGCCGTCCTCACCCTCCTGTGGATCGGCCTGCCCTTCGTCATCCTCACCGGCACCCTCCTACGCACCCTCGCCCACAGCCAACGCCGCACCCTCACCCACCTCAACCCCAAACACCCCCTCCCCTTCGCCTACCGCCCCATCCCCCCAGCAGGCATCACCCGCCGCGGC
Organism: Nocardiopsis sp. FR4; assembly: GCF_009830945.1. Classification (GTDB taxonomy): domain Bacteria; phylum Actinomycetota; class Actinomycetes; order Streptosporangiales; family Streptosporangiaceae; genus Nocardiopsis. The sequence continues at coordinate 33,417 of NZ_VWVV01000027.1, forward strand.
GCCACCATCATCACCGACCCCGCCACCTGGAAAGACCTCCTCTGGCTCATCTCCGGCGCCGCCAACATCACCCTCATCGCCCTCCCCCTCACCCTCCTCGCCCACGGCACCCTCCTACTCCTCTTCGCCCTCGGCCTCACCGGCCCCACCCTCTACGACACCTACACACCCACCACCCCCCTCCAACACCTCCTCCTCCTGGCCCCCGCACTCCTCCTCCTCGCCCTGGGCTACCTCCTCCTCCCCCTCACCACCGACCTCTACCTCCGCTTCAACCGCCTCCTCCTCTCCCCCTCCGAAAAAGCCCGCCTCACCGCCCGCGTCGCCCACCTGGCCACCAGCCGCGCCAACACCATCGACACCCAGGCCGCCGAAATCCGCCGCATCGAACGCGACCTCCACGACGGCGCCCAAGCCCGCCTCGTCGCCCTCGGCATGAACCTCGGCATGGCCGAACAAATCGTCGAACACGACCCCCACACCGCCCGCGCCCTCCTCACCGAAGCCCGCGAAACCACCCGCCACGCCCTCACCGAACTCCGCGACCTCGTCCGCGGCATCCACCCACCCGTCCTCGTCGAACGCGGACTGCACGGCGCCGTCCACGCCCTGGCCCTGACCCACCACCTCCCCATCACCGTCACCATCGACCTCAACGGCCGCCCCGCCGACCCCGTCGAGTCCGCCGCCTACTTCGCCATCGCCGAACTCCTCACCAACACCGCCAAACACGCCCACGCCACCCATGCCTGGGTCCACATCAACCACGGCCGCAACCGCCTCGTCATCACCGTCGCCGACAACGGCACCGGCGGCGCCAACACCACCGGCAGCGGCCTGACAGGCATCCGCAGACGCCTGGACGCCTTTGATGGCACGATGAACCTCACCAGCCCCCCAGGCGGCCCCACCATCGTGACCCTGGAGATCCCGTGCGCGTTGTCATCGCCGAAGACCTTGCCCTCCTCCGAGACGGCCTGATCCGCCTCCTCCAGGCACACGACTGCACCGTCGTCGCCGCCGTCGACAACGGACCCGACCTCCACACCGCCCTGACCGACCACAAACCCGACGTCGCCGTCGTCGACGTCCGCCTGCCCCCCACCTTCACCGACGAAGGCCTCCAGGCCGCCATCGCCGCCCGCACCCACATCCCCGGCCTGCCCATCCTCGTGCTCTCCCAGCACGTCGAACAGCTCTACGCCCGCGAACTCCTCTCCGACGACACCGGCGGCGTCGGCTACCTCCTCAAGGACCGCGTCTTCGACATCGGCCAGTTCATCGAGGCCGTCCGCCGCGTCGCCGCCGGGGGCACCGCCATGGACCCCGCCGTCATCTCCCAACTCCTCGCCCGCCAGGACTCCACCGGGCCCCTGGCCCAACTCACCCCCCGCGAACGCGAAGTCCTCTCCGAAATGGCCGAAGGCCGCTCCAACTCCGCCATCGCCGCCCGCCTCTACATCACCGAAAAAGCCGTCAGCAAGCACATCAACAACATCTTCACCAAACTCGACCTCCCACCCTCCTCCGACGACAGCCGCCGCGTCCTGGCCGTCCTGGCCTACCTCAACGGCCAATAACCCCACCCCGCACACGACGAAGGCCGCGGCCCCGACCACACCGGCCAGGACCACGGCCCCCAACACCACCCAGGCGCTACCTACACACCCCCGCTACTGCTGCTCACGACGCACCCGGTACAACCCGTCGATCTCCTCCGAGAACGCCCGCAACACCGCCTCACGCCGCAACTCCCCCGACGGCTGCACCAACCCCGACTGCACCGTGAACTCATCAGCCAACACATGGAACGACCGCACCGCCAGATGCCGCGGCACACTCCGGTTGGCCTCATACACCAACCCCTGCACCTCGCGCAGCAGATCCCGATCCCCCGCGATCTCCTCCGGCGCCATCGACAACGGCCGACCGTTCACCAAACGCCAGTACTCCAACTGGTCACGCACCAACGTCACCAGCGCACTCGCGAACGGCCGCCCCTCCACGATCACCAACACCTGACTGATCAGCGGATGAGCACGCAACCGCGCCTCGAACTCCGCTACCAACTCCGCGTCCGTACGCTCCCGCGACTCACCCGCACCCGCCGCCGCACCACCCTCACCCTCGGGCTCGGCCACCGCCTCCAACGCCGCCACCGCCGGCTTCCGAGCCACGAAACGCCCCGGCAACGGCGCCGTCGCCGCCTGCGGCCGCACCCGCCCCACCACACTCACCCAACCGTCCGCGTCCACCTCCACCGCGAACCCCGTGGCCAACCACCCCTCACGGAACGAACCACGGTAGACCTCGCCATCGGTGTCCCCCGCATACCCCAGGAACACCGCACCGCCGCGCACATGCGCCTCACCCTCACGCGAGACCCACAACTCCCGCCCGCCCAGGACACGCCCCACCGTCCCCGGCACACGATCCCCCACCGCGCCGGCCGCGAAGACCCCCGCCGTCTCCGCCGTACCGAACACCTGCACCACCGGCACCCCCACACCCCCGAAGAAGGAGTCCAACCGGTCCGACAGGCCACCACCCCAACACACCGCCAGATGCACCCGGCCACCCAGCATCTCCCGCACCCGCGCGAACTGCCAGTCATACATCGACCGCGACAACCGCTGCCAGGCACCCTTCTTCGGCGACCGGTCGAACTGCACCGCCGTGTCCACCGCCGAGTTGAACGTCCCCAACGAGTCCCACCCCGTCGAACGCGCACTCCCCCGCTCGATCTCGAACACCGTCTCCAGATCCCGCGGCGAACACACCAGCACCGTCGGCTTGAACGCCTCCACCTGCCGCAACAACCCGGACGCACCGGCCAGCCCCACCCGCACCCGGGCCACCATGCACGCCACCAACGACGCCAACCCCGGAATCTGCGACAACGGCAGATCCAACAGCGTGCTCGCCCGTCCCGCGGGCAACTCCGACACCCGCGGCCACATCCGATCCACCAGATCCGCCGCCGAGGACAACAACGCCCCGTGCGAGAGCACCACACCCCGCGTCAACCGCGACACCGTCGTGAACGGGTACAGCACCACCGCCACGTCCTCGGCCATCGCCGAGTCCCGCCGAAACCGCACCGACGAGGCGTCCATGTACGCGCCCAGACGCACCACGTCGTCCAACCCCGTGTCCAACGGCCACACCCGGCCCAGGTCCGGCAGCTCCCGCTGCAGACCCTGCACCACGTTCAGCAGCCGCTCCCCCTGGACCACCGCCACCGCCGGACGGGTCTGCCGCACCACGTGCGCCACACGCTCCGCCGACGCCGACCTCGGCAACGGGACCAGCACCGCCCGCACCGACCACACCGCGAACGCCAGCCGCACCCACTCCTGGTGCGACCCCGACACCACCAGAACCCGGTCGCCCTCACCCACACCAGCCGCGACCAGCCCCTTGGCGAGCGACGTCACCTCCGTCGCGAACCCACCGGACGTCACCCGCTCCCAGCGGCCCCGCTCCCCGCGCACCGAGAACACCTCGGTGTGCGGATCCTCGGTCGCCACCTCATAGACCAGGTCACTCAACCCGGAAAGACCCCGAGCCCACGTACCAGGAGTGAAACTCGGCTCGCCCATACCCACTCATCCTCTGCCACATCGGAAGGCGGTCCACCGGACCACCTCAATCGGGGAATTGCGACCTACTGTGCCCATTTCCCCAAGACACGGCAACCCGGAACGGCGAACCACAAACCCCAGGCCGCGGTGGGGTCATCCCACCTTCGAACGCACAGACCACACGAAAGCCAGCAACGACAGCCCCGCCGCCGACGCCATCACCACCGACATACTCACCAACGACGGCTCCCCCGTCGCCGTCATCCCCGCCAACACCGCCACACCGCCGCCCAACGCGAACTGCAACGCACCCATCAACGCCGAGGCCGTACCCGCCACCGACGCCGGCTGGCCATCCAACGCCGTCACCGTCGCGTTCGGCATGATGAACCCGACGCTGAACATCATCAGCGCCAACAACGCCACGACCATCCACAGAGCGGCCACACCCAACAGCGCCACCGCCACCAGCACCACCACCGAGACCAGAGCCAACCCCAGCCCCAGACCCAACCGCCGCAACGTCTCCACACGGCCCACCAACAGCCCGTTCACCTGCGTACCCGCCATCATCCCCAGCGCGTTCACCGCGAACAGACCCGCGTACGCCTGCGGCGAAGCCCCGAACTCCGTCTGCGACACGAACGAGAACGCCGACACGTACGTGAACAGCATCCCGAAACTCAATCCCAACGTCAGCACCGGCCCCACGAACCGCGGCTGACGCAGCAACCCGGCCACCGTCCCCGCCAGCGCACGCGGACCCTGACGACGACGCTCACCCGCGGGCAGACTCTCCGGCAGCCACCCCCACACCAACACCAGGCTCAACGCCGACATCCCCGCCAGCACCCAAAAACTCAACTGCCACGGACCCACCAGCAACAACTGCGCCCCCAGCAACGGAGCCAACAGCGGAGCCAGCATCATCACCAACGCCAGACGCGAGAAGAACCGCACCGCGTCATCGCCCTTGAACAGGTCACGCACCACCGCACGCGAGATCACCGCACCCGCGGCACCCGCCACACCCTGCACGAACCGCAACACGATGAACACCGTCACGTCGGGCACGAACACACACAGCACCGACGCCACCGTGAACACCGCCACGCCCACCAGCAACGGCCCACGACGCCCCCAGGCGTCACTCATCGGACCGATCACCAACTGCCCCAGGGCCAACCCCAGCATCATCGCGGTCAGCGTCAGCTGCACCCGCGCCTCACTCGTCCCCAGGTCACCCGTGATCTGCGGAAAAGCCGGAAGATACATGTCGGTCGCCAACGGCCCGGTCGCCGCCAGCACACCCAACACCAGCACCAACAACGCGACCGCACCACGCGAGGGAGACCAGGAACGCGCCGGAACCGACTCGACCTCCCCCTGCTCAGGGGCCGTGGCGGGGGAATTCACAGACTGCACAGGCACTCCAGTACGCGAACGGGAAAGGGCCGCCCGGGAGAGCTCCCAGACGGTGGGGACCACTTCATACCAACACCCCCGCCCCGCCCTTCGCCTCCCCTTTAACCGACCCAATGCCTGTGATGTCCGTTACGACCCACAGTGTTACCGCACGAGCCGGTCCAGCAACCGCCCGACCTCCGCCTCCGGATCCTCCGTCAACCCGCCATGGATGGGCCCCGGCTGCACGATCGTGCTCCGCGGCGCCGTCAGCCACCGGAACCGCTGCCCCGGCCGCTCACGACCGGCCGCACCCGCCCCCGCACCACCACGACAGGTCACCTCCACCGCCTCCAGCGCACGCCGCACACCCGCCACGTCCACCCCCGGATCCACAGCCAGCAGACGGCCCTCGTCCAACGCCACCCGCGCCGCCAAAAACCCGCGCTCCTGGCAGTACACGATCACCCCGGCGTTCACACACTCACCGCGCTCCAACCGCGGCACCACCCGCAACAACGCGTACTCGAACACCGCACGCTCGCGCACCTCACCCACACGCCCGGTCCGCACCGCCTCGCTGTAACGCCTCACGCCGCCACCTCCGGCAGCCAGGAACGGTCGGCCGCCCGGCGCAGCAGGTAGTCCACATAGGCCTCGCGGACCTGCTCGGCTGAGTCGAACCCCGGCTCGTCCACCAACCACTCATCGGGTACCAGGCCCACCACCCGACGCAGCAGGCCCTCCTCCACCAGCGGCGCCAGAGCGGCGTCCGCAGCCGCCAGGTCCGGGGAGGCGGCCGAGAGCACGTGGTCGGAGGCGTCGTAGGCACGGTGCACGAACCGGTCGGCGTTGGCCCAGTTGTGGTGGAAGATCAGGGTGGCACCGTGGTCGATCAGGTAGGGCTCACCGTGCCACACCAGCATGTTCGGGTTGCGCCAGGAGCGGTCCACGTTGCCGGTCAGTGCGTCGAACCACAGCACCCGCCCGGCGAAGTCCGCGTCCACCCCGAAGGCCAGCGGGTCGAAACCGAGCGAGCCCGGCAGGAAGTCCATGCCCAGGTTGAGCCCGCCGCTGGCCCGCAGCAGCTCCTGCACCTCCTGGTCGGGCTCGCTGCGGCCGATCACCGCGTCGAACTCGGCCAGGACCAGCTCGGGCACCGGCAGCCCCAGGGCCCGGCCCAGCTCACCGGAGACCACCTCGGCCACGAGCGTCTTGCGCCCCTGGCCCGCCCCGACGAACTTGACCACGTACATCCCCAGGTCATCGGCCTCGACCAACCCCGGGAGCGAACCTCCTTCGCGCAACGGCAGCACGTACCGCGTCGCGACAACCTTTCTCAGCACGCCGACCAGCATAGGCACCGCCGAGACCACGCCCCCGCCGCCCCGGCCGCCACCCTCTGAACCGCACGCAGCCGCGCGCGTCCACCCCGTCCACCCCGGAACCCCCTTCCGCCCTCACACGCCCGCTAACGAACGCTGAACACGTTTCAGCCCCCTGCCCCCATCAGCGCGACACGCCGACTGCCCCACGACCCCTGAATCCTGAAATGCGGGCGGCGTAGCCGCACCTCTTATTATTTTTCTTTCTTCTCTTTTTAAAAAAGAGAACAGACACCTTTACGACGTAGATTTCTAGATGACGAAGAAGGGGCCCGGCCGGAACGACCGGGCCCGCACACACAAAACCGCGCTAGAGGTTGTCCTCCGGACGGTCCCCCCACTCCCCATCGCCCTCACCCGGCGTGGGCACCACGGGCGTGGAGGGACTCCCCTCCCCGTCCTCCTCCTGCGGGCTCGTCCCCTCCCCCGGCTGCCCCTCCGGGCCCTCCTGCGACTCCGAGGAGGGCGCGCTCCCCGGCATCTCCGGCGGCGGGAACTGCAACATCCACCAGTACAGCAGCGACACCAACAGCAGGAGCAGTACCAGCACCAGGCCCAACCCGCCGATGAGCCACCAGTTCCCCCGCCCCGCGGCCACCGCGCTCTCCCGGCGCTCCGCCCAGGGCGCCCAGCGCACCGCAGCCGCCCCACGCGACCCCGCCCAGTGCGGCATCACCACCGGGCCGCGCGCGGCCACCCGGCCCTCCCGGGCCGCCGCCGACAGGAACTCCTCCACCCGCGCCGGACCCCCGTGCGGCACCGCCACCCACAGCGCCGAACGCCCGTGGGTGCGGGCCGCCACCACCTCCGGGCTCTCCCGCACCGCCTCGGCGAAACGCTCGCGAGCCGCGCCGTCACCGGTCGCCCCCGAGTCCAGGACCGCCACGCTCACCTCGTTGCCCGCACCGTCCCGGCCCAGGTAGACCACCCCCAGGGAGGAGTCGCGCAGCCGCCCCACCAGACGGTAGCCGCCCAGCTGGCGCGGGTCGCCCTCGTTCAACCCCATCGTGGGAACCGCCATGTTCCTCCCTCTCTCCCCGTCCCAACCGCCCGCTTCGCCGCGTTGTGTACCGGACCGGCGCCCGCGAAGCGGGTAGTGTCACCACAGGTGAGTGATCCACAACCTATCCGGTGCCCCGAGGCGGGGTCCCCGGTCAGGAAGGCGGGACATGGCAGGGACCGGCAACGACTCCGCGGCCTCCCCGGGCCGCGAGAGCACCCCGGGCGAGCCGACCAGGCTGCTGCGCGCGGCACTGCACGAGGTGTCCACGGTCATCGTGGGACAGGAACGCATGGTGGAGCGCTCCCTGATCGCCCTGGTGGCCCAGGGCCACTGCCTGATCGAGGGAGTACCCGGCATCGCCAAGACCCTGGCCGTCTCCACCCTGGCCCAGGTCACCGGCGGCTCCTTCGCCCGGGTGCAGTTCACCCCGGACCTGGTGCCCTCCGACATCGTCGGCACGCGCATCTACCATCCCTCCACCGAGAAGTTCGACGTGGAGCTGGGCCCGGTCTTCGCCAACTTCGTGCTCGCCGACGAGATCAACCGCGCCCCCGCCAAGGTGCAGTCGGCCCTGCTGGAGGTCATGGCCGAACGGCAGGTGTCCCTAGGTGGAAACACCTACCCACTCCCCTCCCCGTTCATCGTCATCGCCACACAGAACCCCGTGGAGTCCGAGGGCGTCTACCCGCTGCCCGAGGCCCAGCGCGACCGGTTCCTGATGAAGGTCAACGTCGGCCACCCCCGCGCGCACGAGGAGATGGAGATCCTGCGCCGGATGTCGACCACCCCGCCCACCGCCCACCAGGTCCTGGATCCGGTCACCCTGGGCGAACTGCAGTCCGACGCCCAGCGCGTCCACGTGCACCAGCTCATCGCCGACTACGTGGTGCGCCTGGTCATGGCCACCCGCGAACCGGAGAACTACCAGATGCCGGACCTGCGCCAGGTCCTGGAGATAGGGGCCAGCCCCCGCGCCACCCTGGGCCTGGTCTCCGCGGCCCGCGCCCTGGCCCTGCTGCGCGGACGCGACTACGTGCTGCCCGACGACGTGCGGGTCCTGGCCCACGACGTCATCGCCCACCGCCTGGTGCTCACCTTCGACGCCCTGGCCGACGGGATCACCGCCGAGCAGGTGGTCGACCGCATCCTGTCGACCGTGCTGGCCCCCCGGGTGATCTGGGACGAGCCGCCCAGCGGGGAGACCGCCTCCTTCGCCTCCCCGAGGTGAGCGGCGTGAGCACACCCGCGATCGGCACCGACCCGCGCCTGCGCGCCGCGCTGCGCCGCCTGGACCTACGCATCGTGCACCGCCTGGAGGGGCTGCTGCACGGCGAACACCTGGGGCTGCGCCTGGGCCCGGGCTCGGAGGCCGCCGAGGCCCGCGTGTACCAGCCGGGCGAGGACGACGTGCGCCGGATGGACTGGTCGGTCACCGCCCGCACCACCGTCCCGCACGTACGCGATCTGGTCGCCGACCGCGAACTGGAGAGCTGGACCCTGCTGGACCTGTCGCCCAGCATGGACTTCGGCACCGGGCTGCGCTCCAAACGCGAGGTGGCCGTCGGCGCCATGGTGGCGGCCAACCTGCTCACCCAGCGGGTCGGCGACCGCTTCGGCGCCCACTTCCTGCACCGGGGCACCATCCGCCGCTGGCCCGCCCGCTCGGGCAAGGAGGCCCTGCTGGCCCTGCTGGCCACGGTGGCCGCGGCGCCCACGGGTGACGAACGCGACCCCTCCCCCCACCGGGCCACCCTGGCCGACGCCGTGGAGGACCTGGTCCGCACCCGTCGCCGACGGGGACTGCGGGTGGTCGTCTCCGACTTCCTGGACACCCCCGCCTTCGGCGGCGAGGTCACCTGGGAGCGCCCACTGCGCCAGCTCGCCTCCCGCCACCAGGTGCTCGTGGTGGAGGTGCTCGACCCCCTCGAACTCGACGTGCCCGAGGTGGGCGACGTGCCCCTGCGCGACCCGCGCACCGGCCGGGTGCGCGACGTGCGGCTCACCCGGACCGTACGCGAGCGCTACCGCAGGGCCGCGGCCGACCAGAGGGCCGCGGTGCGCGACGCGCTGCGCCGCTGCGGGGTCCACCACCTCCTGCTACGAACCGACCGGGACTGGGTAGTGGACACGGCACGGTTCGTCGTCCACCAGAGGCGCACCGCACACCATCTGGCCCGCCCCACACCGGCGACGCCCCGGTGAGCGGCCGGGGCACCACACCGACGAACGAGGGCGCGGGGGCCGACCCGCGGGACAGAGCCGAGGCGACAGGGGACTGAGCGATGACCTTCCTGGAACCCCAGCGGCTGTGGTGGCTGCTCCTGGTCGTGCTGCTGGTCGGCGCGTACGTGTTCGCCCAGACACGGCGGCGCGAGTACACGGTGCGCTTCACCAACCTGGCGCTGCTGGACCAGGTGGTACCGCACCGTCCGGACGTGCGCAGGCACGTCCCCGCGGCGCTGTTCACCCTGACCGTGGGCGTGCTCATCGCCGCCATGGCGCTGCCCGCGATGCCGGTGGAGCAACCGCGTGAGCGGGCCACGATCATGGTGGCGGTCGACGTGTCCCTGTCCATGGCGGCCACCGACATCGACCCCGACCGCCTGCACGCCGCCAAGGAGTCGGCGCAGGGGTTCGTGGGGACACTGCCCGAACGCTTCAACGTGGGGCTGGTGGCCTTCTCCTCCACCGCCACGGTGGTCTCCTCGCCCTCCCAGGACCACCAGGCGGTGATCAACTCCATCGAGCACCTGCAGATGGGCCCGGGAACCGCGATCGGCGAGGGGGTCTTCGCCTCGCTGGAGGCGATCCGCGGCTTCGACGAGGACTCCCGGGAAGACCCGCCCCCCTCGGCGATCGTGCTGCTCTCGGACGGGGAGAACACCAGCGGGCGCGACATCACCCAGGCCGCGGTCGCGGCCGCCGAACAGGACGTGCCGGTCTCCACGATCGCCTTCGGCACGGGCGCGGCGATGATCGAGATCGACGGGTACCAGGTGCCCGCCAACATCGACAAGGACGCGCTGCGCGGCCTGGCCCAGGAGACGGGCGGCCACTTCTACGAGGCCGAGAGCGAGACGGAGCTGAACGAGGTCTACGAGGACATCGGCTCCTCCCTGGGCACCGAGCTGGTGCACGAGGAGATTGTCACACGTTTCGTCCTGGTGGCGATCCTGCTGGCCCTGGCCACGGCGCTGACGTCGCTGCTGTGGTTCCAACGGCTTCCGTGAGGCCCTCAGCGGCCACCGGACCCAACCCCGCGCTCCCACTAGTGGCCTGGGTCACATCCCTTTCGCAGGGGTTTACGACTTTTACGTCATCTTCACGGGTTAGCGTTGGCATGTTTTGTCATGCCCATCCACTTGAGGAACGATGCCGAACACACCCGCAGCGCCGACGGCGATCTGCTTCGATCTGGACGACACCCTCATCGACGACCTCGCCGCGTCGTCCGCGGGGCTCCGCGCGGTCATGGAGCGGCTCGGCCACCCCGACTTCGGTGCCGCTCGCTGCCTGTGGGACGTGCAGACCGAGATCTCCTTCGGCGCCTACCTGCGCGGCCGCCTGAGCCTCGACCAGCAGCGCCGTGAGCGCATCCGCGCCCTGGCCGTCCAGGCCGGCCACGCCGACATCGCCGACCAGCACTGCGACGACCTGTACCGCCTGTACCTGGACGCGCACCGCTCGGCCTGGCAGGTCTTCCCCGACGCCGTCCCCGCCCTGAACGCCCTGGCCTCGGCCGGCTACCGCCTGGCCGTGGTCACCAACGGCATCGAGAGCCTGCAGCACGCCAAGCTGCAGGCCCTGGAGTTGACCCCCTACTTCCACGCGGTGGTGTGCTCCGACACCGCCGGGGCCGGCAAGCCCGACCCCCGGATCTTCCACACCGCCGCCCAGCGGCTGGGCGTGGACCCCGCCGCCTGCTGGCACGTGGGCGACCAGATCCAGGCCGACGGCGTGGGCGCCGTGGCCGCGCGCATGCACCCCGTCATGATCGACCGCCGCGGCCACCAGCGCTTCGAGGCCGTACCCACCATCACCGGCCTGGACGACCTCCTGCGCATGGTGGGCCTGCACAGCCCCGCCCCCACCGCCGGAACGCTGTGACCACGACCCCTGGCCCGCAACCGGGACGGCGCGTGACCGCACACCTGGTCACCGCCTCCGGGGTACGGGGAACCCGCGTGGCCTTCGGACAGGATCCGGCCCACGCGGCGCGCGCCCTGGGCGGCCTGGCGCCCCACACCCCCCTGCGCGCACTGGACGTGCTCACCGAGCTGACCCGAGCACCGGACGGCACACCCCTGCACATCGACCGGGTCGTCTTCGCCCCGCCCGAGAGCGCCGGTTACTGGCCCTCGGCGGCGGCCGGAACCGGACTGCGCCCCTCAGCCGCCGAACTGGCCGAGGAGGAGGCGCTCCCGGCCGCCGACCCGCCCCCGCTGCGCCGTTTCGCCTCCTACGGCGTCGTCAGCGACCCGCGGGGCCGCGTCCTGCTCAGCCTCATCGCCCCCGGCTTCCCCGGCGCCGACACCTGGCACCTGCCGGGCGGCGGCGTGGACGCGGGCGAGGACGTGCGCGCCGCCCTGCGCCGCGAGGTGGTCGAGGAGACCGGCCAGCACGGGGTGATCGGCGACCTGCTCACCGTCTCCAGCCACCGCAGGCGGCGACCCGGCGGCCGCGAGGTCTACGCGGTGTGGGTGTTCTTCCACGTGTTCGTGGCCGACCCCACCCCCGCCCGGGTCCTGGAGGCGGACGGCTCGACCGCCGACTGCGCCTGGTTCGCCCCCGAGGAACTGGTCCGGCTGCGGCTGTCCGCCACCGCCCTGCGCGGCCTGGAGTACCTGACCGGCCACCGAGGCCGCTGAGAACCGAGCCCGCCGGCCGCCCCGAGGGGCGGCGGGGGTTCGGGTACGGCTCAGAAACGCAGCCCCAAGCGCTCACGCAGCCACCACAGGCCCGCGCCCGCGGCCAGGACCGCCATCCCGGTGATGACCGCCGGCAACGGCAGGCTGCACGCCAGCACCACACACCCCGCCAGACCGGTCAGGGGCACCACCAGGGGCGGACGGGGCTCGTCCGGCCCCAGCCTCAGCGCCGAGGCGTTGGTGATCGCGTAGTACACCAGCACGCCGAAGGCCGAGAAGGCGATCGCCCCGCGCAGGTCGGTGAACACCACCAGGGCCACGACCAGCACCGCGATCAGTACCTCGGCGCGGTGGGGCACCCCGAAGCGCCCGTGCACCACCGCCAGGGAACGGGGCAGGTGCCCGTCGGCGGCCATCGCGGCCGCCGTCCGCGACACCCCCAGCACCAGGGAGAGCAGGGCGCCCAGACTGGCCAGGGCCGCCCCCGCCACCACCACCGGGGCCAACCAGGGATACCCGGCCACCTGGACCGCGTCGACCATGGGGGTGTCGGTGGTGGACAGGCGCTCACGGCCCAGCACGATCAGCAGGCCCGTGCCCAGCACCAGGTAGACCAGCAGCACCCCGCCCAGGGCCAGGTTGATCGCCCGCGGGATGGTGGTGCGCGGATCACGCACCTCACCGCCCAGCGTGGCCACCCGCGCGTACCCCGCGAAGGCGAAGAAGACCATCCCGGCCGCGCCGAGCACACCGAAGGAGCCCGGCCAGGGCCCCAACCCCTCCACCTGCGCGACCGCGGCCAGGCGCCCGCTGAGCACCATCGTCACCGCCACCCCGGCCAGGACCGCCAGGACGCACACCACCAGCACCTTGACCACCAGCGTGGAGCGCTGGACCCCCCGGTAGTTGAGCGCGGTCAGGGCCAGCACCGCCGCCACCGCCAGCGGCTTCTCCCACCCGGGCAGGACGTAGGCGCCGAAGGTCAGCGCCATGGCCGCGCAGGAGGCGGTCTTGCCCACCACGAAGGACCAGCCCGCCAGGTAGCCCCACAGCTCGCCCAGGCGCTCGCGCCCGTAGACGTAGGTGCCCCCCGACTCGGGGTGGCTGACCGCGAGCCGGGCCGAGGAGACGGCGTTGCAGTAGGCGACCAGGCCCGCGATGAGGATGGCCACGGGCAGCCATGCGCCCGCGCCCAGCGCGGCGGGGGCGAAGACGGTGAACACTCCGGCGCCGAGCATGGCGCCCGCGCCGATGGCGACGGCGTCCGCGGTGCCGAGGACGCGGGCGGGTCTGGCCTGGGGTCCGGACGAGGTGGGCAACGGGTCTCCTTGCGTGGGTGCTCCCGGCTCCGGCCGGGCGGGGACGTACCCGACTTCCGAGTGTGCCCGATGCCGGTGACCACCGGGCGCAAAGAGGCCGTGCCCGCAGTGGCCGGTTCCGGTCCGTGCGGTGTCCTCCGGCCGCCCGGCCCCGCACACACGCACCCCGTCCGGGGCCGGGTCAGCCCCCGCCCGCCCGGCGCCAACCCGACCACGGCACCCGCGCACACGCCGCGGGCCCGGACCGGCATCGGTCCGGGCCCGCGGCCGCGCGCGTCGGCCCCCCGCCCGGGGCGGGCCACCGCGGTGCGCGCACGCTCAGGTGGGGTGCCACGGGGAGCCGGTGTTCTCGTTGATGTCCTCCGCGGCGACCTGGCGGAGCTGGCGCGAGAGGTCGGACAGGGCCCGCGAGACCGCGAGCTCCTCCCCGATCTCGGGTACGTCCAGATCCGTGGGGTGCTTGCGGGCCATCCCGTGCCCCCGCAGCGCCGTACCGTCGTCGGCGACCAGGCCCACCTCGGCCCAGGTCCGCGCGCTGTCGCCCTCGGTCTCCTCGGCGACGACGACGTCGACGGTCCAACGCTTCATCGTCTGCATGGCATCGGCCCCCTCTGCGCTGGCGCCCTTACCGTCGGGCGGATGTTCGATGTGCGCGTCCGGCCCCGGGTAGACCAGGGAGTCGTGTCCCCGGTCGGCGTCGGACCAGTGCACCTGGTACGGGGGCGATCCCTCGGGCCCCCTGACCCCGGTGACGACACCCGTCCTGCGGTGGGTGTGATCGCTCGGGCTCTCCACGACCAGCCGGTCTCCTACCTGTGCTCGCATGGGTTCCCCCACAAACCTCGGGTACCTCCATCTTCGGCACTCCCGGCGTCCCGGTCCGAGGGGTTGGCGATTTCGTTCCCGCGGGCAGGACAGGTTTTTGCCCGGTACGGGGTGCCGCGCGGGGGCTGGTAGCGTCACGGCGTGGCCCAGCACTACTTCGACTCCGATCCGGGCGCCGCCAGCCGCCCCTCCGCCGCCGACCTGGTCCTGCCCGACCTGCACCTGCGGCTGCACACCGACCGGGGCGTGTTCTCCCCCGACAAGGTCGACCTGGGCACGCGCGTACTGCTGGAGACCGTCCCGGCGCCGCCCGCCCGGGGGCGCCTGCTCGACCTGGGCTGCGGCTACGGACCCATCGCCCTGACCCTGGCCTCGCGCGCACCGGGCGCGCGCGTGCTCGGCGTGGACGTCAACGCCCGCGCGGTGGGCCTGGCCCGGCGCAACGCCGCCGAGCACGCCCTGGCCCACGCCCGCTTCGCCGTGGTCGAACCCGACGGCGCACCGGCCGCGGGCGACGCCGACGCGCCCGAACCCGCCGAGCTGCTCGGCCCCTTCGACGCGATCTGGTCCAACCCGCCCATCAGGGTCGGCAAGGGGGTACTGCACGCCATGCTGCGCACCTGGCTGGGGCGGCTGACCCCCCAGGGCACAGCCCACCTGGTGGTCCAGCGCCACCTGGGCGCGGACTCCCTGCACACCTGGCTCGACTCCCAGGGTCTGCCCACCGAGCGCGTGGCCTCCCGGTCGGGCTTCCGGGTCCTGGCGGTACGGCGTTCCACGGCTTGAAACGGCTTTTGCCAGGATGTGTCCCGGCTCATGCGTGCGAGCACACGCGGTGACCGGTACTCTGTGGCGAACAACCGACCCCGGGCACCGGCCCGGACACACCCGTCGAGGAACACACCGCAGTTGAGCACGCAGTTGCGTCCCACGGACGTCAAACGCCTGAACCGCCAGTGGCGCAGGCGCACCGAGGGCAGACTCGCCCTCCTGGTGGAATCGGTCACCCAGCCCTTCAACCTGGGGTCCATCCTGCGCACCTGCGCGACCTTCGGCGTGGACCAGCTCTGGCTCACCGGCAACAGCGCCGACCCCGGCGACCCCAAGGTCGGCAAGACCGCCCTGGGCACCGCCGCCAAGGTCGAGCACACCCGGCTGGCCTCCACACCCGAGGCCCTGGCCGCCGCCCGCGACGCGGGCTACAAGGTCGTCGCGGTCGAGCTGGCCAGCGGCGCCGTGCCGCTGCACGCCGCCCCGCTGGAGGCCGACGTGTGCCTGGCGGTGGGCGCCGAGGACCACGGCTGCTCCCCCGCGCTGCTCGCCGGCGCGGACGCCCTCACCTACATTCCGCAGATCGGGCGGGTGGGATCGCTGAACGTGGCCGTGGCCACCGCGATCGCGCTCGCCGAGGCCCGCCGCCGTGAGTGGGCCTCCCTCGGCGGAGAGGCCGACGCCCCGGTGGGCACCTGAGCGGGAACATTCCCCGCGCCCGGGTCGTCCTTATCTTCGCACCCTCACAACAGGACCACTCCTGTCACATCGTCAACGCGCACCACGCGCAGAGAGAGGAACAGTGGACCCGTCCCGAAGTACCGGCAGCATCCTTCGAGGATGCTGTGACGCAGACGACGAGCCCCCTTCTACGAAGGGCGCGCACCTTCGTGGTAACCAGTCCGCGAGGCGGAACCAGGCGGTGCGTGCCCGATGACGAGCACCGTTCTGAGCATCGGCTTCGGTGCGCTGGTGGTCTTCCTGATCACCGTGGCGACGGGATACTTCGTCGCCCAGGAATTCGGCTACATGGCCGTGGACCGCTCGCGCCTGCGGGCGCGGGCCGCCGCCGGTGACAGCGGGGCCGCACGGGCCCTGGACATCACCGGCCGCACCTCCTTCATGCTCTCCGGCGCCCAGCTGGGCATCACCGTGACCGGTCTGCTGGTCGGTTACGTGGCCGAGCCCATGATCGGCCGGGGCGTGGGAGAGCTTCTCGGCGGCGTCGGGGTCCCCACCGGGACCGGCGTGGCCGTGGGCACCGTTCTGGCCCTGCTGTTCTCGACCGTCGTACAGATGGTCTTCGGCGAGCTCTTCCCCAAGAACCTGGCCATCGCCCGGCCCGAGCCTGTGGCGCGCTGGCTGGCCCTGTCCACCCGGCTCTACCTGCGCCTGTTCGGCCCGGTGATCTGGCTGTTCGACCAGGCGGCGATCCTGCTGCTCAAGGCGGTGCGCATCGAGCCGGTCGAGGACGTCCAGCACGCGGCCACCCCGCGCGACCTGGAGAGCATCATCGCCGAGTCCCGGGAGAGCGGGGACCTGCCCGCCGAGCTGTCCGCCCTGCTGGACCGCACCCTGGACTTCCACGACCGCACCGCCGGGCACGCGATGATCCCGCGCCCGGAGGTGACCACCGTGGAGGAGGGCGAACCGGTCAGCCGGGTCGTGGAGCTGATGGCCTCCGACCACTCCCGCTTCCCCGTCCTGGGCGAGGGCGTGGACGACATCGTGGGCGTCATCTGCCTGCGCGACGTGCTCGCGCTGGGCGACCGCGACCTGTCCGGCATACGGGTCAGCGAGGTGGCCCGGGAGACCGTGATGGTACCCGCGTCGCTGCCGCTGCCGGTGCTGCTGGACCGGCTGCGCGAGGCGGGCGAGGAGTTCGCCTGTGTCGTGGACGAGTACGGCGGCCTGGCCGGGGTGGTCACCACCGAGGACCTGGCCGAGGAACTGGTCGGTGAGATCGCCGACGAGCACACCCCGGAGGAGGAGTCGCCGGCCCTTCTGGAGGGTGAGGGCTCCTACCTGGTCCCGGGCGCGCTGCACATCGACGAGGTGGAGCGCCTGATCGGCCACGACCTGCCCGAGGGCGACTACGAGACCGTGGGAGGCCTGGTCATCCACGAACTGCACCGTCTGCCCGAGGTCGGCGACCGGACCGAGATCCGCCTGCCGCGCCCGGCCAGCGCGCACGAGGACGACCCGGACATGGCGCTGACCATGACCGTCAACGCCGTGCAGCGGCACGTTCCGCACACCGTGGAACTGCACCTGCGCGAGGCGGCCGAGAACGAGGCGGAGGTGCGGGCATGAGCGACATGAACGTGTGGCTGGCCCTGGTGCTGACCGTGGTCATCATCGCTCTGAGCGCGTTCTTCGTGGCCATCGAGTTCGCGCTGGTGGCGGCCCGCCGCTACCGGCTGGAGGAGGCCGCCGAGACGAGTGCGGCGGCGCGCGCGGCCCTGCGCAGCGCACGCGACCTGTCACTGCTGCTGGCGGGCTCGCAGCTGGGCATCACCCTGTGCACGCTGGCGCTGGGCGCGATCTCCAAACCGGCCGTCCACCACCTGCTGGAGCCCCTGTTCTCGGGTCTGCCGCACGCGGTGTCGTCGGTGGTCTCCTTCGTGCTCTCCCTGGTGCTGGTGACCTTCCTGCACCTGGTGGTGGGTGAGATGGCGCCAAAGTCCTGGGCGATCTCGCACCCGGAGAAGTCGGCGACCCTGCTGGCGATTCCGATGCGGGCCTTCATGTGGCTCACCCGGCCGCTGCTGCTCATGCTCAACGGGATGGCCAACTGGTGCCTGCACCGGGTGGGCGTGGACGCGGTGGACGAGCTCTCCGCCGGGCACGGCCCCGAGGACGTGCGGGAGCTGGTGGAGCACTCGGCCAAGGCCGGTGCCCTGGACGCCGAGCGGCGCGACCAGCTGGCCACCGCGCTGGAGGTCAACTCCCGCCCGTTGGACGAGATCGTCACCCCGCGCGAGGAGATCGCGTCGGTGGCCCCGGAGTCGGGTGTGGAGGAGATCAAGCGGGTTTCGCGCGAGTCCACCCACCTGCGCCTGGTGGTGATGGACGGCCAGGAGCCGGTGGGCGTGCTGCACGTGCGCGAGGCGCTGACGAGCCCGGAGGGCACGACCGCCGCCGACCTGATGCGTCCGGTGCTCACCCTGCCCTCGCAGACGCCGATGTACGCGGCGATGAGCATCATGCGCGAGAGCCGCAGCCACCTGTCGCTGGTGGAGTCCGAGGGCCGGGTGATCGGCCTGGTGACCCTGCAGGACGTCCTGGACCGGTTGCTGCTGCTGGAGGCGGCCGCCTGACCGGGGCCGCCGCACACGCGCGGGGGGAGGGCACGGGATACGTGCCCTCCCCCTTCGTCGTCGCCCGGTGCCCGGGGCGGGACCGCCCCGGGCACCGGGCGGTGCGCTAGGCGGTCTTGGCCACCAGGGTCACCTCGATGTTGCCGCGGGTGGCGCGGGAGTAGGGGCACATCTGGTGGGCGCCCTCGACCAGCTCCTCGGCCTTGGCCTGGTCCACGCCGGGGATGGTGACGGTGAGGGTGACGGCCAGGTCCAGCCCCTCCTCGGACTTGCCGATGCTGACCTGGGAGTCGATGGAGGAGTCGCCGACGTCGGTCTTGGACTTGCGGGCCACGGCCTTGAGGGCGCCGTGGAAGCAGGCCGCGTAGCCCACGGCGAAGAGCTGCTCGGGGTTGGTGCCCACGCCGTCGTCGCCGCCCATGCCCTTGGGCACGGACAGGTCGACCTCCAGGCGGCCGTCGTCGGTGCGCCCGGTGCCCTTGCGGCCCTCACCGGTGACGGTGGCGTTGGCGGTGTACATCACGTCGTATGCCATGGTTGCCTTTCTCGTTGACCACACAGGGGAGTGGTCGTCGGGTGTTCCGTCCGGAGGAAGGCGGGTCAGCACCGCGTGTGCCTGCTGACCGCGGTCTCCACCGCACGGGTGAGCTGGCCGAGGGCCTGCCGCAGCACCTCGGCCTGGTCCGGGGACAGGTCGGCGGCGCACAGCACGCGCTGGGGGATCGCCTCGGCGCGTGCGCGCAGCTCCTCCCCCCGGGGCGTGGCCGAGACCTCCACGACGCGCTCGTCCATGGTGCCGCGCCGGCGGGTGAGCAGCCCGGCGCACTCCAGGCGGCGCAGCAGCGGCGAGAGCGTACCCGAGTCCAGGTGCAGGGCCCGGCTGAGCTCCTTGACGGTGAGCGTCCCGCGCTCCCAGAGCGCGAGCATGACCAGGTACTGCGGGTAGGTCAGGCCCAAGCCGCCCAGGAACTCCCGGTACAGGCCGGTCATGGCCCGCGAGGCCGCGTAGAGGGAGAAGCACAGCTGGCTGTCCAGGGCCAGGGGGTTGTCCCCCGTTGCGTCGGACACGGTGTTCTCCTCCTGCACGTACGGAACCGTCGGCCGGGCACCACCGTAGCAGGATTCGTTTGTGCGCAACATGATTGCGCCCAACTTTTTTTCGACGGGTCCGCCCGGTGCCCGCCCGCGCGGGCACCGGGACCACCGCTCAGAGGAAGCGCACCCCCTGGGCCAGCGGCAGCTCACCGCCGTAGTTCACCGTGTTGGTCGCCCGGCGCATGTAGGCCTTCCACGCGTCCGAACCCGACTCGCGCCCGCCGCCGGTGTCCTTCTCCCCGCCGAAGGCGCCGCCGATCTCCGCCCCGGAGGTACCGATGTTGACGTTGACGATCCCGCAGTCCGAACCCGCCGAGGACAGGAACCGCTCCGCCTCGGCCTGGTCCCGGGTGAAGATCGCCGACGACAACCCCTGCGGGACCCCGTTGTGCAGCTCCACGGCCTCCTCCAGGGTGCGGTAGGGCATCACGTACAGCACCGGCGCGAAGGTCTCCTCCCGCACCACCTCCGTCTGGGAGGGCATCCGCACCACGCAGGGCTCGACGTAGTAGGCCCGCGGGGCCTCCTCGGCCAGTCGGCGCTCCCCGCCCACCAGCACCCGGCCGCCGTCGGCCCCGGCCCGCTCCAGCGCCGCGCGCATCGCCGCGTACCCGGCCTCCCCGATCAGCGGGCCCACCAGGGTGGACTCCGCGAAGGGGTCGCCGATCCGGTCGCGGAGCTGCTTGTAGGCGTCCACGATCCGACCGGTGAGGTCCTCCACCACGTCCTCGTGCACGATGAGGCGGCGCAGCGTCGTGCAGCGCTGGCCCGCGGTGCCCGCCGCGGCGAACACGCTGCCGCGCACCACCAGGTCCAGGTCGGCGGAGGGGGCGACCACCGCCGCGTTGTTGCCGCCCAGCTCCAGCAGGGAACGGCCCAGCCGGGCCGCCACACGGGGCGCGACCGCACGGCCCATCGCGGTCGACCCGGTCGCCGACACCAGCGCCACCCGGACGTCGTCCACCAGCGCCTCACCGACCTCCCGGCCGCCCAGCACCACGCGGTGCACGCCCTCGGGCGCGCCGGTGTCGGCCGCCGCCCGCATGAGCAGCCCGTGGCAGGCCAGCGCGGTGAGCGGGGTCTGCTCCGCGGGCTTCCACACCACGGTGTCACCGCACACCAGGGCCACGCACGTGTTCCACGACCACACGGCCACCGGGAAGTTGAACGCGCTGATCACCCCGACCACGCCCAGCGGGTGCCAGGTCTCCATGAGCCGGTGCCCGGGCCGCTCCGAGGGCATGGTGCGCCCGTACAGCTGCCGGGACATCCCCACCGCCAGCTCGCAGATGTCGATCATCTCCTGGACCTCGCCCAGGGCCTCGGAGCCGATCTTGCCCGCCTCGATCGTCACCAGCTCGGCCAGGTCCTCCTTGTGCTCGCGCAGGAGCTCCCCCAACCGGCCCACGAGCCGCCCCCGCACCGGGGCGGGGGTGTCGCGCCACTCGGACAGGAAGGCCTCCCGCGCCCGCGTGACCGCCCGCCCGACCGAGTCGGGCGTGTCGTGGTCCAGCGCGAACAGGTCCGCCCCGGTGATGGGCGTCCTCGCCGCGCCCGCGGCGCCGGGCGAAGCCGCGGGCGGTTCGAGGCGGCACCGCCGCAGGGCGGCCCGGGCGCGCTCGGCGAGGTCCTCGGTCTGGGGAAGGGCACGAGTGGACATGTGTGTCTCTCTCCGTTGAGAGGGGCTGCGGTCACTGACCACACTGCCAAGTCCGACCCGGCCGGTCCAGCCCCGGTGTCCGCTCCCGCCCCCGCGCCGCCCTGGCCGCCGCGGCCCGGACCGGGCGGCGCTAGACTCGGCTGGCCCCGCCCCCGGGCGGGTACCGAAGACCCCTTGAGACAGACAGCGACGCAGTGCACCACCACACCACCCCCGAAGAGGACCGCGCCGGCCTGGACGAGCCGCGCGCGATCCTGTCCCGTTCCGGGTTCGGCGCCGCCGAACCCCTCTTCACCGCCGGCCTGCGGGCCAGCGGTGACCTCGCCGGGGCGCGGGGGGTGGTCGCCGCGCACGCCTCCCGGCTGTGGAGCGAGGCCGCCCGCGTCGGCGACGACCGCCCCCTGTACTGGGCCCGCCTGGTGCTGTCCGCCCGGCTGCGGACCTGGCGACCGGGCTTCGCCCTCTCCGACGCCGAGCGCGCCGGGCTGCTGCACCTGCTGGAGACCGGCTCACGCGGTATCGCCGACCTGGTCTTCCCCCCGGGTGACCGGTGGATCCGCGTGGTCGTGACCGGTTTCGACCCCTTCCACCTGGACACCGACCCCGCCTGCTCCAACCCCTCGGGCGCGGCGGCCCTGGACCTGAACGGGGCCACCTTCGCCGCGGGCGAGCGCACGGCGGTGGTGCGCGCCGCCGTCTTCCCCGTGCGCTGGGCCGACTTCGACGCGGGGCTGGTGGAGGAGGCGCTGGCCGCCCAGCACGAGCGCGCGGACGCGGTCGTCACGCTCAGCCGGGGACGGCCCGACCGCTTCGACCTGGAGGTGTGGAACGGCGCCTGGCGCGGCGGGGGCGAGGACAACCTGCGCGTGTCGCGCACCGGACCGATCCCGGTGGAGGGGGGACCGCAGTGGACCCGCTCCTCCCTGCCGCACGAGCGGATCACGGCGGCCGCCGGGGACGGCCCCTGGCCGGTGGTGGTCAACACCGAGGTGAGCGAGGTCCCCGCGGGCGCCGCGGAGACGGTGGTGCGCCCCGACGGGCCCACACCGGGCTCGGCCGCGCGGTGCGGTGGCGGCGGCGACTACCTGTCCAACGAGATCGCCTACCGCAACACGCTGCTGCGCGACCGGTCGGGGCGCCCGGTCCTGGCCGGGCACGTACACCTGCCCAGGACCGCCCGGGCCGCCCAGGCCGACGTCCTGGCCCAGGTGCGCCGGATCGTGACGGCGGTGGCCCGGACGGCCGCGGGCGACGCGGGGCGCGGCTGAGGCCGCCGCCGCGCCCCACCCGTCAGTAGGTGTGGGTGTTCGACTCCATGACGGAGAAGAAGCCCATCGCTCCGTAGAGGAAGAAGAGCACCGCGTAGACCAGGATGCCGGCGCCGAAGAGCACCCAGGAGATGATGGTGCACACCCTGGCCGCCTGCGGGTTGCTGGTGGCCGTCGTCAGCCCGATGACCGCCAGGACGAGGCCGACGATCGCCAGCGCCCAGCACAGGCACAGGCCCACGGCGTTGGCGACGATCGCGCCGATCGCCGAGCCCTGGCTCGCCGGGCTGGGCGGGGGCTGGAATCCGGGGCCGCCGTACCAGCCTCCCGGCGGCGGAGGAGGGGGACCGCCGCCGGGAGGCGGGTAGCCGCCACCGCCGGGCGGAGGAAAGCCTCCGCTGCCTCCCGGCGGGGGAAGGTAGCCGCCGGTTCCGGAGTCGTAACTCATGGAGACCTTTCACAGGGATACCGGGGGAGAACGCGTCACCCGGGTGGGACGCACCGTCAGTGTCCCAGGTTCTCCCCAACGCCCCGCCCCGGCACCGGATGACCGTTTGGCCGCGCGACGATTCCCACGCGGTCGCGGAGCTCGGATAGGGTCCCCTGCGTGGCTGTCACCTCCTTGCGACGAAAACTCCTCCTGTGCGCCGCGCTCGGCCTGCTCCTGGTCCCCGGGTGCCACACGGTGCCCCAGGCCCTGCCCTACGCCGAGGCGGTCCGCACCCCGCCCGAGGACGTGGCCGGGATGCGGGCGCGCACGGTGACGGTGGAGGCCGACCACAGCGTGACGAGCTACCGCTACCCGGAGCTGGGCGGCGCGCACCCCCTGACCGTGCGGGTGCGCACCCTCATGGCCCGGCGCCAGACCGACTTCCTGGAGGACCTCCCCGAGCGCGGCAGGCCCGAACTGCACCAGGACGTGTCCGTCCTGGCCGCCTCCTCCCAGGTGGTGGGGGTGCGCCTGACCGCGGCCACCGAGGCGGGCATGTCCCGGGACCTGACCGCCGACACCCTGTGGTACGACGCCGACAGCGGCGAGGTGCTGCCCTGGACCGCGCTCTTCCGCGACGACGAGGCGATCGAGCGGGCCCACCTGGCGCTGGCCCGGGTGCTGCGGGACGGCTACAACCTGCCCGCCCAGCAGCTGCCCGGAGTGGTGGGAGAGGCGGCCCGGGACCAGGCCGCGCTCGACGAACCCGCGCCGAGCCCGAGCGCCTCCCCCCGCGGCCGGCCCACGCAGGCCCCGGGGAGGACGGAGTTCTCCGACCCCGACCGGGTCCGTGAGGCCGCCGAGCGCTGGACCGACTCCCCCCTGCGGGACGCGGCCTTCAGCACGGCGGGCGGCCTGGCCGTACGCATGGACCCCGCCCAGGTGCCCGGCGCGGGCATGGTCCGGGAGGTCATGGTCCCGATCGAGGCCGCGGACGCCGAGGACCTGCTGTCCGAACTCGGCTACCGGGCCCGCGAGGCGGCCCTGTCGGGCAACGACCCGGGGGACGACCTGGTGCCGGACGGCGACTCCGACACCCCCGGGCACACCCTGGACTGCTCCCAGCTCAAGTGTGTGGCCCTGACCTTCGACGACGGCCCCGGCGAGCACACCGACGACCTGCTGGACATCCTGGCCGGCTACGACGCGCACGCCACCTTCTACGTCCTGGGCTCACTGGTCGAGGAGTTCCCCGAACCGGTCGAGCGCATGGCCGCCGAGGGGCACGAACTGGGCAACCACACCTGGAAGCACGACGACCTGGCACGGATGCCGGGCAACGCGATCAAGAAGGACATCGGGCGCACCAACGAGGCGGTGCGCGAGCTGACCGGGACCACGCCGCCGACCGTACGGCCCCCCTACGGGTCGCTGAACGGCACGGTGCGCCGGTCGGTGGACCAACCGCTGGTGTTGTGGGACGTGGACACCCTGGACTGGCAGAGCCGCGACCCGGAGGCGATCAGCGAGCACGCGCTCACGCACACCGCCCCGGGCAGCGTGGTGCTCTTCCACGACATCCACCGCACCTCGGTGGACGCCATCCCCCAGGTGCTGGCCGGACTGCACCGGCAGGGCTACCACTTCGTCACGGTCACCGACATCTTCGGCGGCCAGGGGCTGGAGCCGGGCGAGGTCC
This sequence comes from Nocardiopsis sp. FR4, assembly GCF_009830945.1. Taxonomy (GTDB): domain Bacteria; phylum Actinomycetota; class Actinomycetes; order Streptosporangiales; family Streptosporangiaceae; genus Nocardiopsis. Next base: position 58,048 of record NZ_VWVV01000027.1, read on the forward strand.
GCACCGACGCCCGGCTGACCTGAGCCGCGCCCGGCGCCTCACAGGAGTCTGCGCAGCAGTTTCTCCTTGGTCCGGGTGATGGGCGCGTAGGCCACCCGCATGGTGTCCAGGAGCAGCGGCTTGTCCAGCACCGACTTGGTGTGGGAGAAGGTGTCCAGCGAGGCCACCGAGTGATAGGCGCCCATGCCGCTCTCCCCCACCCCGCCGAAGGGCAGGCCGGGCACGGCCAGGTGCGCGACGGGCAGGCCGAAGGCCAGCCCGCCCGAGGAGGTCTCGGTGGTCAGGCGGCGCTTGGTCTCCTCCGATGCGGTGAAGCCGTACAGCGCCAGCGGCTTGTCGTGCCGGTTGACGAAGTCGATCGCCGCGTCCAGGTCGGGCACGCCGACCACCGGCAGGATCGGGCCGAAGATCTCCTCCGACATCACCGGTGAGTCCGGGTCCACGTCGCCGAGGACGGTGGGGGCCAGGTAGAGCCGCTCGCGGTCGTGGCGGCCCCCGGCGACCACGGTGCCGCTGTCCAGCAGCGCGGTGAGCCGGGCGAAGTGGCGTTCGTTGACGATGCGCCCGTAGTCGGGGCTGGCGGCGGGGTCCTCGCCGAACATCTCGGTGATGGCCGCGGCCAGCTCCCGCTGCAGCGGGGCCGCGGTGTCGCCGACGGCGAGCACGTAGTCGGGTGCCACACAGGTCTGACCGGCGTTGGTGAACTTGCCCCAGGCCAGGCGGCGGGCGGTGGTGGCCAGGTCCACGCCGGGCTCGACGATGACCGGGCTCTTGCCGCCCAGTTCCAGGGTGACGGGGGTCAGGTGCTTGGCGGCGGCGGCCATGACGATGCGGCCCACCGCCCCGTTGCCGGTGTAGAAGATGTGGTCGAAGCGCTCCTCCAGCAGGGCGGTGCTCTCGGGGACCCCGCCCTCCACCACCGCGACCGCCTCGGTGTCCAGGTGGCGCGGCACCAGGTCGGCCAGGGCCGCGGAGGTGGCGGGGGCCAGCTCGCTGGGCTTGAGCAGTGCGGTGTTGCCCGCCGCCAGGGCGCCGACCAGGGGCGCCAGGGACAGGTTCACCGGGTAGTTCCACGGGGAGATGATGAGCACGGTGCCCAGCGGCTCGCGCACCAGGCGGGCCCTGGCCGGGGCCAGGGAGACGGGCACCGGGACCCGGCGCGGGCGCAGCCAGGAGGACAGGTGGCGCAGGGTGTGGTCGATCTCGTTGACCACGAAGCCGATCTCGGTGGTGTGCGCCTCCACCGGGCTCTTGCCCAGGTCGGTGCGCAGGGAGTCCTCCAGCGCGGCGCGCTCCTCGGTGAGCAGGCGGCGCAGGGCGCGCAGCTGGGCGCGGCGCCAGGCCAGGGGCTTGGTGCGGCCGGAGGCGAAGGCGGCGCGCAGGCGGGCCACGGTCGGGGGGATCTCGGTGGTCAGGGTGAGCGGTTCGGGGACGGGCAGGGGGGCGCTCGCGGCGTCGGCGGCGGTGTTCGACATGCGCCGATGGTAAACGAAACACTTTCGTTTCCATAGGGGGCACTCGCATAGGATTTCCGGTATGACCACGGACCATCTGCCCGAGGCCTCGCGCGCGCCCCACCGGGGCAGGCCGCGCGACGCCGCCCGGGACCGCGCGCTGATGGACGCCACCCTCGCCGTACTCCAGTCCCACGGCTACAGCGGCCTGACCACCGCCGCCGTCGCCAAACGGGCCGGTGTCTCCACCGCCACCCTCTACCGGCGCTGGCGCTCCAAGGAGGACCTGGTCCTGGGCGCCGCCCGCGCCTGGGCCGAGGAACTGGGCCCCGACCGCGACACCGGGGGCCTGCGCGGGGACCTGTCGGCGCTGCTGCACGACAAGGCCGCCGCCCTGGACGGCCCCTCCGGGCGCCTGTTGCGCGCCGTCCTGGGCGAGGCCGCGCACAACCAGGCCCTGGCCGAGGCCCTCACGGAACAGTTCGTGCTGCCGCTCCAGGCCCGGGTGGAGGCCGTCCTGGCCCGGGCCGCGGACCGGGGGGAGATCCCCCCGGTCCAGGACACCACGGTGGTGGGGGAGATGGTGATCGGCCCCATGGTCAGCCACACCTTCCTGGTCCCGCACACCCCCGGGTCCCGCCCCGGCGCCCGCATGGCCGAGCGGCTGCTGCCCTACCTGCTGCGCGCCCTGGGCGCCCGGGGCGCCTGACCCCCGGCCCCGAGGGTCCCGCCGGTCCGCACGCGGCCTCAGTCGCGGGCGGGCAGAACCCGGCCGGTGACCTCGCCGAAGTGCACCAGCGCACCGTCGGCCCCGGGCGCGGTGGCGGTGATGGCCACCTCGTCACCGTCCTCCAGGAAGGCGCGCTCGGTGCCGTCGGACAGGCGCAGCGGTTGCTTCCCGCCCCAGGTCAGCTCCAGCAGGCAGCCCCGCTGGTCCGGCTCGGGGCCGCTGACCGTGCCCGAGGCGTACACGTCCCCGGTGCGCAGGCTGGCGCCGTTGACTGTCATGTGCGCCAACTGCTGGGCGGCCGTCCAGTACATCTGGGCGAAGGGCGGACGCGAGACCACGTGCCCGTTCACCCGCACCTCCAGGCGCAGGTCCAGCCCCCAGGGCTGGCCGGTCCGCAGGTAGGGCAGCGGCTCGGGGTCCTGGGCGGGCGGGGCCACGCGGGCCGCCTCCAGCGCGGCCAGCGGCACCACCCACGGCGAGACCGAGGTGGCGAAGGACTTGCCCAGGAAGGGGCCCAGCGGCACGTACTCCCAGGCCTGGAGGTCGCGCGCGGACCAGTCGTTGAGCAGGAAGACCCCGAAGACGTGGTCGGCCAGGGAGTCCGCCCCCACCCGCTCGCCCATCCGGGTTCCGGTGCCCACCACGAAACCGACCTCGGCCTCGATGTCCAGACGGGTCGAGGGGCCGAAGAGCGGAGCGGGCGCGCCCGGGGGCCTGCGCTGCCCCACCGGGCGCACGATGTCGGTGCCCGAGACCACGACCGTGCCCGCCCGCCCGTGGTAGCCGATGGGCAGGTGCTTCCAGTTGGGAGTGAGCGGCTCCTGTTCGGGGCGGAAGATCCGGCCGACGTTGGTGGCGTGGTGCTCGGAGGCGTAGAAGTCCACGTAGTCGGCCACGGTGAAGGGCAGGTGCAGGCGCGCCGAGGACCGCTCCACCAGGTGGGGGCGCACCGCGGCGGCCCGGGCGGGATCGGTGAGCCAGTCGGTCAGCGCGGCGCGCACCGCCTCCCACACCGGCCGTCCGGCCGCCAGCAGGGCGTCCAGGTTCGGCCGGGCGACGGTGTCGGCGAAGGGCGCGTCCAGGGCACGGGCGGCCGCGCCCAGGTCCAGCACGTACTCCCCCACCGCCACGCCGGTGCGCGGGGCGGGATCGGCGCCGGTGCTGAACACCCCGTAGGGCAGGGTCGCCAGGCCGAACGGCGCGTCGGGTACGGGATCGAGCCAGCTGTCGGGCATGGGTTCGCTTTCTCGGAAGTGGGCGGGTCAACGGGTGCGGGACACAGGCAGCGCTCCCAGGACGACCAGGTCCTCCAGGGGTTCGCTGATACTGCACGTCCCGAAGGAACGGAAGGCCGCGCGCACCGCGGCGGCCCGGTCGTCGGGGAGCGCGGCGGCGAGCGCGGCCAGGCGGGGGCCGTCGCGGTCGGCCAGCACGTGGGCGGCCTCGCGCACCGGGCCGCCGCCGACCAGGGCAGCGGTGGCCATCAGCACGTTGAGGAAACCGTGCTGCTCGAACCCCTCGGCGCTGGTGTGGCGCACGGCGTGGTGCAGCCCCGCCGTGCACTTGAAGGGCACCCCCCGTTCCACGGCCGCGTGCAGGAAGGCGGCCAGTTCCTCCTCGTCGGGGTGGGCCCGCGCGGTGAGCCCGCCGGTACGGAACTTGGCGCCGTACCCGGTACCCGCCAGGGCCGCCAGGTCGGCGGCCACCTCGCCCTGGCGCGCCACCTCCACGAACCCGCCCGCCCCCGCGGGCAGGCCGGCCCCCAGGGCGGCGGCCGCCTCCGCGGCCCGGCCGGGCTCGGCCGCGACCTCGACCCCCACCAGGCGCAGCGCCGGATCGGCCAGTACGGCGGCCACCGCGGGTTCCACCCCGTCGGGGCCGCCGGGGACGGTGACCGCGACCGCCAGGGGCTCGGGGGCGCCCTCCTCGCGGGCCAGGACGGCGCGCAGCTCGCCCAGGCGGGCGTCGGAGACCAGGAACGGGCCGACGTAGGCGGCGCGCGGGCCCGACCGGTGCGCGCGGTGCGCGGACAGCGCCCCCACCATGGGGGCGTTGCCGGGCGGGAAGAGCGCGGCGTCGTCGAACAGGCCGCGGTACAGGAGCACGCTCATCCCCGCTCCCGGCGTCCGCCGGCCCAGGTCCAGGCGTAGCCGCCGTCGTCGCTGGCCAGACCGCCCTCGCCCAGGTCCAGGGGGCGGAAGGTGTCCACCATGACGGCGAGCTCGTCGAAGGCCTGCACGCCGATGCTGCGCTCGTAGGCGCCGGGTTGGGGGCCGTGGGAGTGGCCGCCCGGGTGCAGGGAGACCGACCCCTGGCCGATCCCCGAGCCCTTGCGGGCCTCGTAGTCGCCGCCGCAGTAGAACATGACCTCGTCGGAGTCGACGTTGGAGTGGTAGTAGGGCACCGGGATGGCCCCGGGGTGGTAGTCCACCTTGCGCGGCACGAAGTTGCACACCACGAAGTTGTGCCCCTCGAAGACCTGGTGGACGGGCGGCGGCTGGTGGACGCGACCGGTGATGGGCTGGAAGTCCTCGACGTTGAAGGCGTAGGGGTACAGGCACCCGTCCCAGCCCACGACGTCGAAGGGGTGGGTGGGGTAGGTGTAGCGGGTGCCGGAGATCCCGCCGGGGCCGTCACCGCGGTGCTTGATGAGCACCTCCACGTTCTCCCCCTCCGCCAGCAGGGGTTCGGAGGGGCCGCGCAGGTCGCGCTCGCAGTAGGGGGCGTGCTCCAGGAACTGCCCGTAGCGGGACAGGTACCGCTTGGGCGGTGCGATGTGGCTGTTGGCCTCGATGGCGTAGGCGCGCAGCGGCTCCTGGCCGGTGGGCACCCAGCGGTGGGTGGTGGCGCGCGGCAGGATGACGTAGTCGCCCCGTCCCACCTCCAGCAGCCCGAAGACGGTCTCCACCCGGGCGGTGCCCGACTCCACGTACACGCACTCGTCGCCGATGCCGTTGCGGTACAGCGGGGAGGGGGCGCCGGCCACCACGTAGGACAGGCGCACGTCGTCGTTGCCCAGCACCAGGCGGCGCGACTGGACGACGTCGGCGGCCTTCCACTCCTGGCCGGGGAAGAGCTCGTGCAGCCGCAGGTGTCGGGGCACCATGGGCGCGTTGCGGGTGCGGGTCTGGTCCGGGACGCGCCACTCGGCGGCGTCGACGATGGCCGAGGGGATGGCGCGGTGGTACAGCAGCGAGGAGTCGGAGGAGAACCCCTCCTCCCCCATCAGCTCCTCGTAGTACAGGCCCCCCTCGGGGGTGCGGTGCTGGGTGTGGCGGGTGCGGGGCACCTCGCCCACCTGCCGGTAGTAGGCCATGGCGGTGTTCTCCCTACCGTGTCGGTGGATGGCGGTCAGACGGTGGCGGCGGCCGCGCCCAGGGCGGTGCGCACCGCCTCGCGCACGGCGTCGGCGCCGGTGACGACGGCGGCGACGTGGGCGTCGGGGCGCACCAGCCACACCTGGCCCGGTTCGGGGGCCAGGGCGCGGGTGAGCGCTCCGGTGGCGTCGATCTCGTGCAGGTACAGGGCGGTGACGGGGGCCGGGGTGGCCTCGCGGGCGGCGGCGCGCACACCCGACAGGAAGGCGTCGGGGTCGCCGTCCCCGGGGGCGGGGCCCGCGAGCAGGGTCAGCCCCTCGCGCAGCAGGGGGCGCAGGCGCTCGGGCGCGCCGGGGCCGGGCAGGGCGACGGGGGCGTCGGGCATGACCACGCCGGGGCAGGGGGCGGGGGCCTGCCCGCGGGCGGGGCGCCCGCCGAAGGGGCGTTCGGTGCAGGGCGTGGTCAGGGCCGAGTCGGTGTACCAGAACGGTTCGGCCAGGCGCCCGGAGTCGACCAGGGCGCGGGCGGCCTCCTCGGTCAGGGCCCGCTCCAGCACGTCCAGGCGGGTGCGGTGCTCCTGTTCGCTCCGGGGGACCAGGAAGCGCATGGTGGCGCTGGTGACGTCGGCGTTCTCCAGGGCGGCGGCGTGGCGTTCGGTGTGGTAGCTCTCCAGCAGCTCCTCGCCCGCCCACCCGGCGCGCACGTAGGCGAGCTTCCAGGCGGCGTTCTCGGCGTCCTGCACCCCGGAGTTGAGGCCGCGGGCGCCGAAGGGGGCGACCAGGTGGGCGTTGTCGCCGGCCAGCAGGACCCGGCCCGCGCGCATGCGGTCCGCCACGCGGGTGTGGAAGCGGTAGACCGAGTGCCACACGATCTCGTAGGGGCGCTCGCCGATGATCTGGCGGACGCGCGCGTCCAGGCGTCCGCTGGCCTGCTCCGCGGCCAGGTCGAAGTCGCTGGGCACCTGCCAGTCGATGCGGTAGACCGAGTCGGGGCAGGGGTGGATGAGCACCTGGCGGCCGGGGTTCCACTCGGGGTCGAAGTAGAAGCGGCGCTCGCGTTCCCACCCGGCCAGGTCGGCGCGGATGTCGCAGATGAGGAAGCGGTCGTCGAAGCTGGTGCCCTCGAAGGCGATCCCCAGGGCCTGGCGGACGGAGCCGCCGTGCGCGCCCAGGCAGGACAGGGCGTGGGAGCCGCGCAGGGACACCCTGCCCCCGGGGGTCTGGCACTGGACGGTGACGCCGTGCTCGTCCTGGGTCAGGCCCGTGACCCGGTGGTTCCACAGGGTGGTCAGGCCCGCCGCGGCCATGCGCTCGTCCAGGACCTGTTCGGTGCGCGACTGGGAGATGTTGACGAACGGCGGCAGCGGCGAGGCCCCCGGGTCGGGCAGGCGCACGCTGAACAGTTCCCGTTCGCGGTAGAAGGTGCGTGCGGTGTCCCAGGTCAGGCCCTCGCGGGTGAGGGTTCCGGCGCCCAGCCAGTCCCACACGTCCAGGACGTCGCGCTGCTGGCAGATGGCCTTGGACCCGACGGCGTCGCGTTCGGGGCGCGCGTCCAGGACCAGGACGGGGACGCCGCGCCGGGCCAGCAGCAGGGCCGCGGTCTGGCCGACCGGTCCGGCGCCCAGGACCAGGACGGGCTCGGCGCCGGTGTCGGCGCCGGCGGGGGTGCGGGGAGCGGGGGGTCGCATGTGGTGGCTCCATTCACGTGGACGCCCCGGACGGGCGGGGGTGGACGGGGTCGGGGTCGGGTCAGCCCTGGAGCTGGTCCCAGACCTGGCGGTCGCGCTCGGCGGTCCAGATGACGGGGCGCTCGATGCCGGAGAACTCGTCCCACAGGCGCGAGACGTCGAAGGGCAGGCAGTGCTCGAAGATGGGCCAGTGGCCGTAGTCGTCGACCAGGGCGGCGTGGGTGGCCTCGAAGGCCTCCTTGAGCGTGCCGCCGCGCCGGTGGACGGCGCCGACCTGCTCGATCATGACCCGCAGGAAGCCGCGGGTCTGCTCGATGGCGGCGTCGACCTCCTCCCGGCCGCGGCTGACGGCGCCGCGCCCGCCGACGAGCATCCGCGCGCCCAGGGCCTTGACGCCGTCCAGGGTGGCTCCGGCCCAGTCGTGGTGGAAGGCGTCGCCGGTGTAGAGGGCGGCCTGGGCCTCGACGAGGTCGCCGGCGAAGAGGATCTCCTGGCGGGGCAGCCAGGCGACGATGTCGCCCTCGGTGTGGCCGCGGCCGAAGTACTGCAGGACCAGTTCGCCACGGTTCCCGCCCAGGTCGATGGTGGTGCGGTCGGCGAAGGTCTGGGTGGGCCAGGTCAGCCCGGGCACGGAGCCGGCGTCCTTGGCCAGGCGCGGCATGCGGGCGAACTCGCTGGCCCAGTCCTCCTTGCCGCGCTCGCGGATGAGGGCGTGGGTCTTCTCGTGGGTGAGGATGATCTCGGCGTCGAAGGCGCTGGCGCCCAGGACGCGGACCGCGTGGTAGTGCGAGAGCACCAGGTAGCGGACGGGCTTGTCGGTGTGCTCGCGCAGCTTGGCGAGCCACTCGCGGGCCGCGGTGGGGGTGGCCAGGGCCTCGAAGGCCACGAGGAAGTCCTCGCCCTCGATGGCGCCCACGTTCGGGTCGCCCTCGGCGGTGAGGGCGTAGACCCCCTCGGCCAGGACCTCCAGGGTCTGCTCCTTGGCCTGGGTGTCGGCGGATGAGGCGAACGGCTTGGCTGCCATGGTCGGGCCCTTCACGCGTTGGGGGCGGCGCACCACCCGATTGATCAAAGGTTTGATGATTCTGACCCGGGCGTGCCCCGCGCCACAACCCCGGGAGGCGTGGAACCCCCGCACAAGTGGCGCAGATCACATTCTCAGGCTACTCTCTCCCTTTCCCGCACCCGGGGCGGACGACCTCGCCACGCCGGCACCCCCGCCACGCGCACGCCACAGGGGAAAGACCAGGTAAACAGCGCGCACACACCAGGTACTAGGCTGGTCGGCGTGACCGACAACGCCGCTCCCCCCAGCGATCTCACGTTCTGGTCCTTCGTGGACTACGCGGTGCGCAAGGCCGAGCAGGAACTGCCCTCCGTGAACACCGACGCCATGCGCATGGTGTTGACCCTCAACCGGGCCACGAGCATGGTCATCTACGACCTGGAGTCCTCGGTCCACCGCCCCCGCGGCCTGACCTGGCCGGGCTTCCGGGTGATCTTCGCGCTCTGGCTGGCCGGACCCATGGAGGCCAAGACCACCGCCGAGATCTCCGGCATGAGCCGCGCCGCCCTGTCCGCCCTGCTCAACACCCTCGAACGCGACGGACTCATCGTGCGCGAACGCGCCGCCCACGACCGGCGCGCCCTCCAGCTCAGCCTCACCGAGGCCGGGTACGGCGCGATCCTGGGCAGCTTCCGCGCCCACAACCGGCGCGAGAGCGCCTGGGCCCAGGCCCTGGAACCCGACGAGCGCCGCGAACTCGTCCGCCTGCTCAACAAGCTCATGGCGGGCTCCACCGACGCCAAGGCCAAGTTCCGCAGCTGACCCGGCAGTCCACCGCGGCCCCCAATGGACCTTGCCGCGCCCCGCCGGCGGCGCGAGCATCAGGGGCATGGACGACTCCCACTCCACCACCCGCGTGCCCCTCGCCCTCCGGGACGAGTTCTCCCCCCAGGCCGCCTACCTCGACACCGCCACCCACGGCCTGCTCCCCCGCCGGAGCCGCCGCGCCCTGGAGGAGCACGCCCGCGACCTGGCCGAGGGCCGATTCCACCCCGCCGACGCCGACCCCCTCGTCGACCGGGTCCGCGCCGCCTACGCCCGCCTGGTGGGCGTCTCGGCCGACGACGTCGCCGTGGGCACCCACGTCGCCCAGTTCGTCGGGGCCGTCGCCGCCAGCCTGCCCCCGGGCGCGCACGTGCTGACCGCCACCGGGGAGTTCACCTCGCTCACCTTCCCCCTCATGGCTCGCCAGGAGCACGGGGTCCGGGTCCGCGAGGTCCCCCTGGCCGACCTGGCCGGCGAGGTCGGCCCCGCCACCTCCCTGGTGGCCGTCTCCGCCGTGCAGTCCGCCACCGGACAGGTCGCCCCGCTGGAGGACCTGCGCGCCGCCTGCGCCGAGCACGGCACCCGGCTGCTGGTGGACACCACCCAGGCCGCCGGGTGGCTGCCCCTGGACGCCTCCCGCGTGGACTACACGGTCTGCTCCACCTTCAAGTGGCTGCTGGGCACCCGCGGGGCCGCTCTGCTCACCGCCGCCCCCGGCGCCCTGGCCGCGCTCCGCCCCCCGGCCGCGAACTGGTACGCGGGCGAGGACCGGTGGTCCTCCCTGTACGGGGGCCCGCTGCGACTGGCCGAGGGAGCCCGCCGCCTGGACCTGCCCCCGGTGTGGTCGGCGTGGATCACGCTGGAGCGCTCCCTGGCCCTGCTGGAGGAGGTGGGCACCGCCGCCGTGCACGCGCACAACACCGCCCTGGGCGACCGGCTGCGCCGGGCCCTGGACCTGGAACCGGCCGGGTCGGCGATCGTGTCGGTCCCGGTTCCCGAGGGGGCCCTGGAGCGCGTCGCCGCCGCGGGGGTGCGCACCGCCGCCCGCGACGGCAGGCTGCGGGCGGCGTTCCACCTGTACAACGACGCCTCCGACGTGGACCGCCTGGTCGGCGCCCTGCGCGGCTGACCCCCTAGAAGATCACCCCGCAGAACGGGGCCCGGGGGCGGTGCAGGGCGGCGTCCAGCCGCTCCACCGCCCCGGGGGTGTGCTCGGTGAGCAGCCCCGCGCGCAGGTAACCCTCCAACGCGGTCTGCCCCAGGTAGGCGGCACCCAGATGGGACACGTCCACGCTCAGGTCGGGGGCCGCGTCGGTGGCCTCCGCCCGGGCGCCGTCGGTCCCGGCCTTGAGCCGCCAGCGCCCCGCGTTCCACGGAGCGTAGCGGTCACCGACCTCCAGCACGGTGTCCACCGGGGCGGCGTAGGAGCGCTCGGACAGAGCCCCGGGCACGTCCACCAGACGCACCCACAACGACGTGTACAGGGTGGGCGGCGCCGCGTCGCGGTCCGCCAGCAGGTGGCGCAGGGGGTCGTCCACCGGCAGGGAGTCCAGCACGACCCCGGTGGTCAGGTCCCGCGAGAACAGGTGCTCGTACAGGGCGGTCCAGGCCGCCGGGACGGTGGCGGTGACCTCCTGCACGTGCACCTCACCGCGGGCGCCGTCGCGCTCCCACGTGCTCTGTGTCCGGTAGAGGGCGTACCCCACCGGCCCGTCGGGACCCTCGACCACCACCGCCCACAGCGGCCCCTTGCCGCCCCGCTGCGCGGGGTCGTCGCGCAGGAGGCGGTCCCACCAGTGCGCGGCGCGCTGGAACTGGCCGACCTGGACGGCGGCGACCTCGCGGTGCACCCGCTCCAGCTGGGGCCGCGCCCGCCCGGGCTCGACCAGGCGCACGGTCAGGGCGGGGTCGCGGGGCGCGTCGGGGCGCAGGACGGTGCGCGGGGCGCGCACGGAGGTCTCCATCTCTGTGGCCGCCGGACCGTACCCGAACCGGCCGTAGATCGACCCCTCGGAGGCCCACAGGGCGGCGTAGCGCTGTCCGCGCGCGTGGGTGTCGGCCAGCTGGCGGCGCATCATCGCGCTGAGCACGCCCCGGCGCCGGTGGGTGGGCCACACCCCCACCCCGGTCACGCCCGCGACCGGGCGCGGACCGCCGGGCAGGGCCATCTCGAACGCGAAGTCGTTGACCGCGCCGACGATCTCCCCGTCGTCGCCGGTGGCCACCAGGACCCGGTCATAGCCCTCGGCGTCCAACAGGGGGCGCAGGGTGGCCTCGCGCTCCTCGGTGCTCTGCGCGGACAGCAGGGCCTCGCCGACCACCCGCATCACCTGCGCGTACTCCTCGCGGTCGGTACCGCGCACGGTCCACTCGGCGTCCCGCCGCGGGCCGGATTCGATCGTCATGGGCAGTGTTCCCGTCCGTTCTGGCGGCGCCAGCCGCCTGTGGGGTGGTCAGAATTCGGTACTGCAGAAGGGGGCGCGCGGCACGTACAGGGCGGTGTCCACGCTCGCCGCCGCGCCCGGGGTGTGCTCGACCGCCGCCCCGGCGTCCACGAACCCGGTCAGGGAGCGCCGCCCCAGGTAGGCGGCGCCCAGGTGGGACACGTCCACGGTCAGGTCGGGGGCCGCGTCGGCGGCCTCCACCCGGGCCCCGCCGGGGCCGCCGCGCACCCGCCAGCGCCCCGCGTTCCAGGGCGCGTAGCGGTCGCCGACCTCCAGCACGGTGTCCACCCCGGTGGCGTAGGGCCGCTCGGACAGCGCCCCGGGCACGTCCACCAGGCGCACCCACAACCCGTCGAAGCCGCGGCGCACCAGGCGCCGGGGGTCGGCCAGGTGCACGGTGAGGGGGTCGTCCTCGGGCAGGGCTTCGAAGGCCGTCTCGGCGATCAGGTCGCGGGAGAACAGGTGCTCGTACAGGGCCACGCGCGCGGCCGGGGTGGTGGAGACCAGGTCGGACACCTCGATGCGCCCCTGGGCCAGGTCCTCCCCCCACCGGCCGAGGAGGCGGTGCAGCGCGTAGCCCGCGGGCCCGTCGGGGCCGCGCACCAGCGCCACCCGGACCCGCCCCGGCCCGGGTTTGGACCGCTCCCGCAACAGCTGGCCCCACCGGTTCGGGGAGCGGACGAACTCCCCCGCCCGGGCGGGCACGGCGCGCTGGTGCAGATCCTCCATCTCCTGGCGGACCTGGTCGGGTTCGGCCAGCTCCACGGTCAGCGCCGGGTCGCGGGGCGCGTCGGGGCGCAGCGCCGTGTGGGGGCGCTGGATGCTCGCCCGCACCTGGTGGAAGGCCATGCCGTAGCCGAACCGGGGGTAGATGCCGCTCTCGGAGGCCCACAGCACGGCCAGGTGCTCCCCGCGGGCGCGAACGTCGGCGAGCTGGCGGCGCATCATCGCGCTGAGCACCCCCCGGCGCCGGTGGGTGGGCCACACCCCCACCCCGGTCACGCCCGCGACCGGGCGCGGACCGCCGGGCATGGTCATGCGCAGACCGCAGGCCATGGCGGTGCCCACGATCCGCTCCCCGTCCAGGACGAGCAGGGTCCGGTCGTGCTCGGCCGTGGGATGGTCGCGCTCGCCCTCGACCACCTCCTGGGCGGAGACGTTGACGGCCTCGGCGAAGACCCGCAGCGCCTCGGGGTGTTCGGCCTCGCTCCCGACTCGCACGGTCCACTCCCGGCCGCCGGGTCCCTGCGCTCGCACACCTGTCATGAACCCGAGCCTCTCAGCCGCGCACGGGGCGTGCCACTGATTTTCCGCCTGGTGGCACCCGTGTCGCCCGCCCCGCCGAGCGCGCTCAGCCGCCGTGGCGGGCCGAGGCCTCCAGGGCGGACCGGACCCGGTCGGTGGCGGTGAAGGCGCCCAGGGCGATGAGTCCGACCAGGTCGGCGTCGGTACCGCCGCCGGCACGCCAGTGCTCCACATGGGCGTCGCTGACCCGGTGGGGGGCCAGGGCCGCGCACAGCGCCAGGCGCGCTGCGGCCCGCTCGGTGCCCTGGAGCCCCTCCAGGTGCTCCTCGGGCCAGGCCCCTGCCAGGGGCGGCGGGGTGAGGTCGCCCCCGGCGACGACCGCGCGTACCCGGGCGCGGACCGCCCCGGGCAGGGGCAGGGCCTCGACGGCCTCACGCAGCGCGGTGTAGGCGGTACCGACCGGGCTCTGGCGCGCCCAGGCGGGCACGGGGCCCCGCACGGGCGGGAGCAGGGACAGGGAGCGGCCGGGCGCGACGGAGTCGCCTGGGCCCCGGCGGACGGCGCGGCCCAGGGCACGCCGGACCAGGCGCGAGTTCTGGGCGTTGGCGGGCAGGAGGCGTTCCTCCAACAGGGAGGTGACCACGCGGTTGATGAAGTGGGTGACCAGGGCGGTGCCCACGAAGGCGGCGGTGTGCTCGGCGGGGAAGGGCGCCGGGGGGAGCTCGCCGGGGGCGGCGGTGGCCGCGGCCCAGTCGGCGAGGGCGGCCCTGGCGGGGTCCCGGGGGCTGCGGCCCGCCCGCACGGCCTCGGCTGCGGTGTGCTCGCCCGCGGCGTGCCCCAGGGTCGTGTGTGCGTCGACACAGAAGGGGCAGCGGTTGGCCGCGGAGACCGCGGCGGCGACGAGCTCGCGGTCGGCGCGGGAGGCGGGTCCGGCGAGTTCGGCCTCCCGGAGCAGGGCCCAGACCGCCACGAGCAGGGACGGAACCCGGGACAGGGTCATCAGGGGGCCGTCGGCGAGCAGGAACTCCTCACGGATCTGGGTGTAGGCGGCGGCGACCGGCCCGGTGGCCTCGCGCGGTGTGACAGGGGTGGTGTACCGGTAGATGCTGGCCATGGCTGGGGTTCCTCCGGGGAAGCGAAGCTTTATCGCAACTTTTTGTTGCGATAACTCAGCCTGCCGCACCGACAACCACCAAGCAACAAGGAGTTGCGTTGACTTCTGCCTCCCGACCCCTCGGCCGAGGCGCCAAGGTACGCGCCGCCGTCCTGGCCGCCACCCTGACCGAGTTGGGCGAGCGGGGCTACTCGGGCCTGAGCGTGGAGGGGGTCGCCCAACGCGCCGGAGTCCACAAGACCACGGTCTACCGGCGCTGGCGGGACCGCCAGAGCCTGGTGGTGGACGCCCTGGGGCAGGTCGTGGCCCAGGACGTCCCCATGCCCGACACCGGAACACTGGAGGGCGACCTGCGCGCGATGGCGCGCTCCCTGGTCGACGTGCTGGCCTCCCCCACCGGGGCGGTCATCGCCGCGATGCTCGCCGACGCCGTACGCATACCCGAGGTGGCCCGCGCCCGAGACCGCATGTTCGACGACCGGGTCGCCCGGGCCCGCCCGGTGGTCGAACGCGCCCGGGCCCGCGGGGAACTGCCCCCGCACACCGACCCCAGAGATCTGGTCCGCGCGCTGGCCGCCCCCGTCTACCTGCGCCTGCTGGTAACCGGCGACCCCCTGGACGCGCGGGCGGTGGAGGAGGCGGTGCGCTCGGCGCTCGCCGCCGCACGGCCCACGGGGAACCCGCCCGCCGCTCCCGCGTCCCCCCCAGCGGAGGGGTAACACCGCCCGCGGCGGGGCACCTCTTCCCTGTGACACGTGCGACCACCTCCTTCCAGGCCCGATCCGACCGACGCCCCCGCGACGGGGAGCACCGACTCGTGGTGGGGGTGGACGCCGGAGGCACCGCCACCCGCGCCCTGGTCACCACCCTGGACGGAAGACGGATGGGCCTGGGCCACGCCCGGGGCGCCAACCCCAACGCCCACGGCGCCGACAGCGCCGCCGCCCACCTGGCCCAGGCCCTCACCGCCGCACTGGACACGGCCGGGCCCCGCTCACGCGAGTCCGTGGCCGCCGCCGTGGTCGGCCTGGCCGGAGCCTCCGCTCTGCGCGAGGAACACGTACGCGCCCGCATGGAAAGCGCCCTGGCCCAGGCGGGCCTGCCCCGGGTCCGCGCGGAGTTCACCGGCGACGACGAGGTGGCCTTCGCCTCGGGCACCCCCGCCCCCGACGGCACCGTCCTCATCGCCGGAACCGGGGCTATCGCCACCCGGATCGAGGGGCGGGCGCGCACACGCTCGGCCGACGGGATGGGCTGGCTGATCGGCGACGAGGGATCGGGGTTCTGGATCGGCCACCAGGCCGCCCGGGAGACGGCCCGGCAGCTGTCCCGGGGCGGGGCGCTCAGCCCGCTGGCCCGCGCGGTGGCCAAGCGGGTCATCCCGGGCCAGCGGCCCGCACCGGACCGCGCGCACCTGCCCGAGGAGCACGCCCGCGCCTTCGCGCGCACCCTGACCGCCGCCGCCCCCGTCACCCTCGCCGCCCTGGCCCCGCTGGTCAGCCAGGCCCTCGAGCAGGGCGACCCCGCCGCCGAGGTGATCGTGGAGGCCGCCGCCGGACACCTGGCGCACTCGGTGCACCATGTGCGCAACCCGGGCGAGCGCCAACCCGTGGTCCTCGCGGGCGGGGTGCTCACCGGATCGGAACCGGTCCGCGCGGCGCTGATGCGCAAGCTGACCCTGGGCGCGGCCGGGTCCGCGATCACCCTGGCCGGGTGCACGGCGGGCGGGGCGGCCTGGCTGGCGGCCCTGCGGGCGGGTGCGCCCGAGCACGACCGCCGCCTGCACGCGGTCTTCACCCGCACCGACCGCGATCCGGGCCAGGACCGCACCGACGCGGCGTGAACCACACGGCGCCGACCCGTGTTGCCCCGGGTCGGCGCGTACCCTACGGTAGAGAAGACTTAGGGTTGGCTAACCTGACAAGAACCGAGGGGGCGCTGTGGCACAGCGGCAGGGACGCGGGAACAGAACCGTCCACACCGGACGGGTGGAGAGCGTCGAGCGCCTCACGCCCCACATGATCCGCGTCGTCCTGGGCGGCGAGGGCCTGGCCGCCTTCACCACCCGGGGCCACACGGACAGCTACGTCAAACTCCTCTTCCCCCCGCCCGCCCCCGGCGACCCCGAACCCTACGACCTGGACCGGGTCCGCGCCGAACGCCCCCGCCAGGAGTGGCCCGTCACCCGCACCTACACCGTGCGCGCCTGGGATCCCCGCGCCCGCAGGCTCACCCTGGACTTCGTCCACCACGGCGACACCGGCCTGGCCGGCCCCTGGGCGGCCTCCGCCCGGCCCGGCGACCGCCTGCGCCTGCTCGGCCCCGGCGGCGGCTACGCCCCCGACCCCGACGCCGACTGGCACCTGCTGGCCGGGGACGAGAGCGCCCTGCCCGCCATCGCCGCCACGCTCGAACACCTGCCCGCCCACGCCCGCGCCCACGTGTTCGCGGAGGTCGCCGGCCCCCGCGAGGAACAGGACCTGGCCGGCGGCCCCCACGTGCGCGTGACCTGGCTGCACCGCGCCGACCGCCCCGTGGGCGCCGCCCTGGTCGAGGCCGTACGCGCCCTCGACTTCCCCCCGGGCACCGTCCAGGCCTTCGTCCACGGCGAGGCCGGGTTCGTCCGCGACCTGCGCCGCCTGCTGCGCGTGGAACACCGCCTGCCCAAGGAGCGCCTGTCGGTGTCGGGCTACTGGCGGCTGGGCCGCGACGAGGACGGCTGGCAGAGCTCCAAGGCGGAGTGGAACCGCGACGTGGAGGCCGAGGAGGAGGCCGCCCTGACCGGGGCCTGAGCCCGCAGCTTGCTCACATCCGCAGCCCCTCCAGGGCGATGAGGTAGGCCTCGTTGTAGGTCGGGAACTGCGGGATCGTATCGGCCAGCACCGCCACCGGCAGGCCCGTGCGGATGGCGAGCGCGGCGGTGTGGATCCACTCCCCCGCCATCGCCCCGAACGCCCAGGCGCCCACCAGCACCCCGCGCCCGCGGTCGGCCACCAGACCCAGGGTCCCGCGCGGTTCGGTCTCGTAGGTCCAGGGCCGGGCCAGGCTCCGGGCCAGGTCGACCTCGGAGGTGACGGTGTCGATCCCCGCCCGTCCGGCCTGCTCCTCGGTCAGCCCCACCCCCGCGGCCTCGGGCGAGGTGAAGACCACGCGCGGCACCGCGGTGTAGTCGGCGGTGCGGTCCCCGCCCAGGATGTTGTCGGCCACCACCCGCCCCTGGTACTTGGCCACGTGGGTGAACAGCGCCCGTCCGGTGGCGTCTCCCACCCCCCACAGCCCCGGCGCCGCCCGGCAGCGCTCGTCCACCACCAGGGCGGAGGAGTCCACCCGCACGCCCGCCTCCTCCAGGCCCAGCCCGTCGGTGCGCGGGCGCCGCCCGGTGGCCAGCACCACCACGTCGGCCTCCACCGTCCGGCCGCCCTCCAGCACGGCCCGCACCCCCGCGCCCCCGCGGGCCACCGAGGAGACCTCGCTGCCCAGCAGCACGGTGACCCCGTCGCGCTCGAACTGGTCGGCGACCAGCTCACCCAGCCGCGGATCCTCCCGGTCCAACAGGCGCGGACCCCGCTGGACCAGCGTGACCCGGGTGCCCATCCGGGCCAGGAACTGGCCCAGCTCCACCCCCACTGCGCTACCGCCGACCACCAGCGCGCGGCCGGGGATCTCGGTGAGCGTGGTCGCCTCCCGGTTGGTCCACACCAGTGAGGAGTCCAGGTCCTCCAGTCCCCTGATCGGCGGATCGGCGGCCCGCGAACCGGTGGCCACCACCACGTGGTCGGCGGTCAGCTCGGTGCCGCCCGCCTCCACCCGCCAGGGGTCGCACCCGACCACGCGCGCCTGCCCCCGCACCACCAGGGCACCCTGGTCGCGGTAGCCCCGTTCCTGCGCGGAGTCGTCGAGGTGGCGGATCATCCGGTCCCGGTAGGCGCGCAGTCCCGCCCAGTCCAGGTCCGGTCGGCCCACGCCGGCCGCGCCCTCGGCCTCCTGGCGCACCTCCGGTGGGCGCAGCAGCACCTTGGTGGGGACGCACGCCCAGTAGGCGCACTCCCCGCCGATGAGCTCGCGTTCGACGACCGCCACCCGTTTGCCCGCCTCGAGCAGGCGTCCGGCGACGGTCTCCCCGCCCGGGCCCATGCCGATGACGACCGCGTCCATGTGTTCCATAGGTCCTCACTCCGCCCGTGTTCCGGTGGTCCCCTCCCCCGATGGTGTCCCCCGCCCGGGACGCGGGGAAGACCCGACACACCCCGCCGCCCGGCGCACCGGAGCCGCGCCGCACCCCGCGCGGTTGGGCGGCACGCCGCCCACGTGGTGAAATATTCGGTCGGCACCCGCCCCACCCGAGAGGAACAGCCTTCCCCGGCGCACCCGCATGTCCACGCAGACCCTCATCCTCGTCCTCGACCTCGTCGGCATCCTGGCCTTCGCCATCGACGGGTCGCTGACCGCCATACGCACCGCGCGCGTGGACATCGTCGGCGTCATGGTCCTGGGCGTGGTGACCGCCCTGGGCGGCGGCGTCATCCGCGACCTGCTGCTCGGCGTCACCCCCGCCACCTTCCAGGACTGGCGCTACGTCTGCACCGCCATGCTGGGCGCCACCGCCGCGTTCTTCCTCAGCCGCCAGCTCACCCACCTGGCCAAACCGATCCTGGTCTTCGACGCGGCCGGTCTGAGCCTGTTCGCCGTCATCGGTGCGACCAAGGCCCTCGAACTCGGGTTCGGCCCCCTTCAGGCCGCCCTCCTGGGCGCGGTGACCGGGGTGGGCGGCGGCACCATCCGCGACGTCCTGCTCAACCGCGTCCCCACCGTGCTCAGCGCCAACTCGCGCCTGTACGCCGTCCCGGCCCTGCTGGGCGCGGGCCTGGTCGCCGCCTGCGCCACCGTCGGCCTGACCGGGGGACGGATCGCCGTGGTCGGGGCCCTGCTGTGCTTCGGCGTGCGCCTGCTGTCCCTGCTCTACCGCTGGAGCGCGCCCCGGCCCCCGGGCGCCCCGCCCCTGTGAGCGGCCCGCTCACCCCGGCCCGGCCGCCGGGCCCCCGGGCCCCAGGGCCCGGGCCGCCACACCGCGCAGAATGGTGACCATGGCGGGTACCGGTTCGGGCGGGCGGCGCCGGTGCACGGCGTAGATCTCCCGGGCCAGCCGCACCTGCCGCAGCGGACGGCTCACCCACCCCGTCCCGCGCGCCGAGGCCAGGATGCTCAACGGGATCAACGCCACCCCCACACCCGCCTCGATCAACGCCAGCGCCACCTCGTAGTCACGCGTCTCGTAGGCCACCGTCAGGCGCACCCCCGCGGCGGCCGCCGCGGTGTCCAGGCTGATCCGGTTGTGGATGCCCGGGGCGCCGCAGATCCACTCCTGGTCCGCCAGCTCGGCCAGCGAGGGGTCGCGGTCGGTGTACGGGTGCCCCCGGGGCAGCGTCACCAGCAGCGGATCCACCAGGACCCTCTCCCGGTGCAGCCCTCCGGCCCGGGGCAGGGGCACCGCCGGGTAGCGGTGGGTCACCAGCAGGTCCAGCTCGCCGGAGGTGACCAGGTCATACCCCCCGGGAGGCTCGATGTCGGCCAACGACAGGCGCACCTGGGGGTGTTCGTGGCCGAAGGCGGCGAGCGTGGCGGGCAGCAGAACCTTGCCCGCGCTGGCGAAGGCCCCCAGGGACAGGCGCTCGGGAGCCGCCCCGACCAGCGCCCGCACCGCTGCCTCCGCGTCACGCAACTCCCCCAGCACCCGCTCACCGTAGGCGAGCAGGACCCGGCCCTCCTCGGTGAGCGTGGCGCCGGTGCGACCGCGCTCGACCAGACGGCAGCCCAGCTCGCGCTCCAACTTGGTCAGCTGCTGCGACAGCGCGGGCGGGGTGAAGGAGAGCCGCTCGGCCGCCGCAGCGATCGACCCCGCGTGCGCGATCTCCACCAGCACCCGCAACCGGTTGGCGTCCAGCACGAACTCTCCCTACAACAAAGCTCGGCACAAAGCTTCGCTTACCCTTCCTTAGCAAGCCCAACTTTAAGTTAACCACCGGTAGGGGCAGAGTGAGAGCTATGAGCTCCACGACCGCGCACGCCACACCCACGGCCACCGACGTCCGCGCCGCCGCCGAACGCATCTCCCCCCACGCCCGCCGCACCCCGGTCCTGCGCACCGAGGTCGACGGACGCCCCCTCACCCTCAAACTCGAACACCTGCAGCGCACCGGGGCCTTCAAACTGCGCGGAGCCCTCAACGCCCTGCTCGGCGGTCCCCCCACCGACCGGGTCATCACCGCCTCCGGCGGCAACCACGGCCTGGGCGTGGCCACCGCCGCCCGCCTGCTCGGCGTCCGCGCCACCGTCTACGTCCCCCGGACGGTCCCCGAGGCCAAGGCCGCCCCCCTGGCCGCCACCGGCGCCGAGATCGTCCGCGTCGGCGACCACTACGCCCAGGCCGCCGAGGCCGCCGCCGCCCGCGCCCAGGCCGAGGACGTACGCTACCTGCACGCCTTCGACGACCCCCTCGTCGTCGCGGGCCAGGGCACCATCGGCCTGGAGATCGCCGCGGACGCCCCCGGGTGCGACACCATCGCCGTCGCGGTCGGCGGCGGCGGCCTGGTCGCGGGCGTACGCCTGGGCGCCCAGGGACGCCGCGTCGTGGGCGTGGAACCCCGGGGCTGCCAGAGCATGCACGCCGCGATGGCCGCCGGGCACCCCGTCCAGGGCCCCGTGGACTCCGTGGCCGCCTCCGCACTGGGCGCCGCCGCCCTGGGCCGGGTCCCCTTCGAGGTCCTCAGCGCCCACCCGGTGACCCCCGCCCTGGTCAGCGACACCGAGATCCTCCAGGCCCAGGACCGCCTGTGGGAGGAGTTCCGCATCGCCACCGAACCCGCCGCGGCCGTCCCCTTCGCCGCCTGGCTCGCCGGGCGCGTCCCCGGCGACCACCCCTGCCTGGTGATCTGCGGAGCCAACGCCCAGTGGCGGCGCGAGGGCTGAGACCTCCGGGGCAGCCCCTCCCCCGCCACAGCGGCCCTCCAGGGCGCACAAGGGCACGACCTGGCACAACGGACCCCGCCCCCCGAGGGTGACCTGGGGCACTCCACGCACCCCGGGCCCTTGTTACCGATCAGTCGCCCTTACATTGGACTGCGGCGTCCGACCAGTGGTGAGGGAGAACACGTGCTCTACGGTGCGTTGCGGCAGACGGTCTCGGTCTTGGCCCGCACCCTGTGCCGCCCAACGGTCGAGGGCCGGGAGAACATCCCCACCACCGGCGCGGTCCTGCTGGCCAGCAACCACCTGTCCTTCATCGACAGCGTCGTCATCCCCCTGGCCGCCTCCCACCGGCGCGTACGCTTCCTCGCCAAGTCCGACTACTTCGAGGGCACCGGCCTCAAGGGCCACCTCTCCCGCACCCTGTTCACCTCCCTGGGCGCCATGCCGGTCCAGCGCACCGACGCGCGCGGCGCCATGCTCTCCCTGGAGATGATGCTGGAGAGACTGCGCGAGGGCGAGGCCTGCGTCATCTACCCCGAGGGCACCCGCTCCCTGGACGGACGCCTCTACCGCGGTCGCACCGGCGTGGCCCTGCTCGCCCTGGAGTCCAAGGCCCCCGTCGTCCCCGTCGCCGTCACCGGCACCCAGCACGTCCAGCCCGTCGGCGCCTCCCTCCCCCGCCCCCACCCCTACACCATCCGCTTCGGCGCCCCCCTGGACTTCTCCACCGGCTACGACCACCTGGCCCCCGGCAAGGCCCGACGGGTCATCACCGACGAGATCATGGACGCCATCCAGGCGATGTCCGGCCAGGAACGCGCCGGAAAGTACAACACCATCGGCGGCCACGAAACCACCTAGGCTGCCCGTATGCGCGTGCTCCTCATCTCCGACACCCACATCCCGCGCCGCGCCCGCGACCTACCCGACCAGGTCTGGCGCGAGGTCGACCGCGCCGACGCCGTCATCCACGCCGGGGACTGGTGCGACGCCGACAGCCTGGACCGCCTCCAGGGCCGCGCCGCCCGCCTGATCGGCGTCCACGGCAACAACGACGGCCCCGAGCTGCGCGCCCGGCTCCCCGAGACCGCCCGGGCCACCCTCGAGGGCGTGCGCATCGCGGTCGTGCACGAGACCGGCCCCGCCCGCGGCCGGGAGCACCGCTGCGCCCAACGCTTCCCCGACCACGACGTCCTCGTCTTCGGCCACTCCCACATCCCCTGGGACACCACCGCGCCCACGGGCCTGCGCCTGCTCAACCCCGGCTCCCCCACCGACCGGCGCCGCCAACCCCACCACACCTACATGACCGTCCAGGTCCAGGACGGGCACCTCCACCACGTCCGCCTGCACCGGATCGTCTGAGCCCGGCCGACACGGCTCAGAAGACCAGCACACCCACGATCCCCGCGTAGACAACGATCAACAGCACTCCCTCGAAACCGATCCGCGCCCATCCCCGCGCCTGGCGCAGGATCAACCCCGCCAACAGCACCACCGTCATCAGCACCGCGCCCGCGGTCAGGAACAACTCCTCCTCCGTCGCCACGTGGAACAGCGAGCCCGACCGGTAGAACACGTCCCCCACCGCCAGGTTCAGCACGTCCAACGCGTTACCGCCGATCACCGCGGACACCGCCAACGTCATCGCCCCGCGCCGCACCGCCGCCACCGCCGCGACCGTCTCCGGCAGCGCGTTGACCGCGCCCAGCGCCACCGCCCCCACGAACCCCGCTCTGAGCCCCGTGGTCTCCACGATCGTGTCCGCGGCCACGGCAAGCACCCACCCGCCCACGGCCACCACCGCGCCCACCGCGACGAACCGGACCCACAACACCCCGGTCCGCGGCGCCCACACGTGCTCACCCGACCCCGGCGCGCCCCCACTCGCAGGAACGTCCACCACGGTCTCCCGGGTACGCACCGCCCGCCACATCGGATGCTTGTGCTCCTTCTGGATCAACCACAATCCGCCCGCGTAGAACAGCACCAGCCCCAGCGACGCCGGATGCACCCCCGCCACCGTCACATCCGGACCAAAGGACGCCAAAAGCACCAACGACAGCAAACCGATCAACAGGCTGCAGAAGAGCAGGTTCGCCGACGACGCCGCCGCGTGCTCCAGATTCGCCCGCCGGTGGAAGAAGTCGGCCACCGCCAACGCCAGCGTCTGCGCCGCGATCCCCCCGACCGCGTTGCCGTAGGCCAGCCCCGGCTGATCCACCACCGCGCTCACCGCCGTCATCACGATCCCCGACAACGACGTCGCCAACCCGAAGAACACCGCGCCGAAGACCGCCTCACCCCACCCGGTACGGTCGGCCAGCACATCACCCAGCCCCGTCATCCGCACACTGGCCGCCACCGTCACCACGGCCGTCAGCGCGAACAGCACCACACTCCAGGACAACGGCCAGGGGGGAGCCAGCACCTCCAACGCAGCCCTCCCCCGCTCAGCCGGTCCACACCGCCACCCGACTACCCGAGGCGCCCCGCCACACACGCCGGTACACGATGGGCCAACTCCGGGTTGACCGTGATTACCCTCCGCGCCCTCGGGTAGCGGCCGCGAAGACGACGTGTCGCCCACCACATCCCCCAGGAACGAGGAGACGGATGTTCCGGCACACCAAACACCTGCAGTTCGAAGCCAAACCCGAGGCCCCCGACGCGCTCTACGCCATGAAGCTCCAGGAGCTCATCGGCGGTGCCTACGGAGAGATGACCGTCACCATGCAGTACCTGTTCCAGGGCTGGAACTGCCGTATCGAGGGCAAGTACAAGGACCTCATCATGGACGTGGCCACCGAGGAGATCGGCCACGTCGAGATGCTCGCCACCATGGTCGCGCGCCTGCTGGAGGGCGCCCCGGCCACCACCGTGGCCAAGGCGGTCAAGGACCCGGCCGTGGCGGCCATCGTGGGCGGCATGAACCCGCAGCAGGCCATCGTCTCCGGCGGCGGCGCCGTGCCCGCCGACTCCGCCGGCACCCCCTGGAACGGCAAGTACATCGTGGCCAGCGGCAACCTGCTCGCCGACTTCCGCGCGAACGCCGCCGCCGAGGCCCAGGGCCGCCTGCAGACCGCACGCCTGTACAACATGACCGACGACCCCGGCGTCAAGGCCATGCTCCAGTTCAACCTCGCCCGCGACACCGTCCACCAGAACATGTGGCTCGCCGCCATCGAGGAACTCCAGGAGGACGGCATCGAGGGCGAGATCGCCCCCAACGCCCTCCTGGACGAGGAGAACCAGGAACACGCCAACACCATCTGGGGCCTGTCCGACGGCACCGACGCCTCCCAGGCCCGCTGGGCCCACCGGCCCGCACCCGACGGCCAGCACGAACTGCGCTACCTCGACCAGCCCGACCCGCTCGGCGGCCCGGCCTCCGCCCCGCCGCCCGACCCCGAGCTCTACGCCTCCTTCGACGGCCAGGGCGGCGAGGGCTCGGCCAAGGGGCCCGACAAGGCCACCAAGAGCGAGGGCGTCATGGGCAAGCTCAAGGACACCCTGGAGTAGCCCCGCCCCGCCCACCCACGGTCACCCCGTCTAGGCTTGGCGGGACAGAACCCACCGTCCTCCACCAGGCCTGCGGGGTGATCCCGTGTCCTCAGCGCGCGTGCCAGGGGTACCGCCCCTCGACCCCCCCGCGCTTCCCGGCCCAGCGCTGCTCGGCCAGAACTGGCGCGACACCGTCTTCGCGCACTGGCCCGTCCCGCCCGAGCGCGTGGCACCCCTGCTTCCCGCCCACACCCGGCCCGACGTCCTCCACGGGTTCACCTACGTGGGCCTCGTGGCCTTCCGCGCCCCCTCCACCACGGCCCTGGGCATCCCCGTCGGCGGATTCGACGAGGTCAACGTACGCCTGTACTCGGTGGACTCCCACGGCCGCCAAGGCGTGGTCTTCCTGAGTATGGACGCCACCGCCCCGCACAGCGTCCTGGCCGCCCGCACCCTGGTGGGCCTGCCCTACCTGTGGTCGCGCATCCGCCTGCGCGGCGACGACCACACGCACACGGGCACGGTGCTGCGCCACCCGCTCCGCGGCGGAGTCCGGGGCAGGTGGCGCCTCACCGTCGGCGAGCCCCTGGCCGACCCCTCCCCCCTGGAGCACTTCGTCACCGCGCGCTGGGGCCTGCACACCGCCCGCGCCGGACGCACCTGGTGGATCCGTGTACACCACCGGCCCTGGCCGCTGTACCGCGTGCGTTCCTGGACCTACCAGGGCAACCTGCTCCAGGCCGCGGGCGTCCACGTCGACGCCCCCGAACCCGTGTCGGTGCTCTGGTCACCGGGAGTGGACGCCCACGCGACCCCTTCCCTGGCCACCGCGCCCCGCACCTGACCAGCGCACGGCGGACCCTCCCTCCCACGCCCCCTCTTCAGCGCACCAACGTGTCCAGGGTGATCGGCAGGTCCCGCACCCGCACCCCCGTGGCGTGGTACACGGCGTTGGCCACCGCCGCCGCGGTACCCACGACCCCGATCTCCCCCACACCACGCGACCCCATGGGAGTGGCACGCGGGTCCTCGCCCTCCAACCACTCCGCCCGCAGATCACGCACGTCCGCGTTGGTCGCCACGTGGTACTCCGCGAAGTCCCCGTTGGCCACGTGCCCGTACCGGGGGTCCCGGAAGCTCTGCTCGTGCAGCGCCATCGACAGGCCCATCACCATGCCGCCCAGGAACTGCGAACGCACCATGCGCGGATTGACCACCCGCCCCACCGAGAACAACCCATACATCCGCGGCACCCGCACCTCACCCGTGTCAGCGTGCACCGCCACCTCGGCGAAATGGGCCCCGAACGAGTAGACCGCGTACCCCTCGTCCACGGTGTCCTCACCCGCGCTCGCCCGCGCCACCGCACCCGGCGCCGGAGCACCGCCGTGCTCGGCCGCGAACGCCCGCGCCGCCGCAACGATCGCCGTCCCCCAGGAACTGGTCCCGCTGGAACCCCCCGCCACCGACGCCGACGGCAGGTCCGTGTCACCGATGCGCAACCGCACCCGTGACACCGACACCCCCAACGCGTCCGCGGCGATCTGCGTGAGCGCCGTCCACGCCCCGGTACCGATGTCCACCGCCCCGATGGACACCTCGTACACACCCTCCCCGCCGTAGCGCACCACGGCCACCGACCCCGGGTTGTACAGGTGCGGGTAACTGGCCGCGGCCACCCCCGTACCCACCCACCAGTCGCCCTCGCGCCGCGCACGGGGCGAAGGATCCCGCCCGTACCAGCCGAAACGCTCCGCCCCCTCACGCAGACACCGCACCAACTGGCGGTCCGACCACGGCGCACCGCTCTGCGGATCCCGCTCCGGCTCGTTGCGCACCCGCAACTCCACCGGATCCACCCCGCACGCCTGCGCCAGTTCGTCCATCGCCGACTCCAACGCGTACATCCCCGGAGCCTCACCCGGCGCACGCATCCAGAAGTTCACCGGCACGTCCAACGCCGCCATCCGGTGCCGGGTACGACGGTGCGGCGCGGCGTACATCCACCGCGAACACATCGCGCTGTTCTCCGTGAACTCCTGCACCGTCGAGGTCTGCTCCACCGACTCGTGCACGACCACGTCCAACCGCCCCCGCCGGTCGGCACCCAACCGCACCCGCTGGATCGTGGGCGTACGGTAACCCACCAGGCTGAACATGTGCTGGCGGGTCAGCGCGAACTTCACCGGCCTCCCCGGCAGCACCCGGGCCGCCATCGCCGCCAGAACGTCATGCGCGTGCGCCTCCCCCTTGGACCCGAAGCCGCCCCCCACGTGCGGGGCCACCACCCGCACCCGCTCCGGATCCAGACCGAACACCCCGGCCACCGACGCACGGACCACGTGCACGCCCTGCGTGGAGTCGTACAGGGTCAGCCGCCCCGGCTCCTCCTCCCACACGGCCACCGTGGTGTGCGGCTCCATCGGGTTGTTGTGCTCGGTGGGCGTGCGGTAGGTCTGGTCCACCACCACCTCCGCGCGCTCCAGCGCCGCCTCCACCTCACCCTCCTCGGTGTCGGAGGCGGGCCCCTCGTCATCCTCACCCACAGGCCGGTACAACCGCTCGTGGTCAGCCGTCAGCACCACGTCGTGCGGCGCCCGCGCGTACTCCACGCGCACCAGGGCGGCCGCCTCCCGCGCCGTCTCCGGTGTGTCCGCCACCACCGCCGCGACGAACTGGCCGTGGAAGGACACCTCCTCCGACTGCAGAACCGCGAACTCCCCGTCCCCGGCACCGGCGAGCCGCTCGGCGTTGTAGGGGGTCAGGACCGCGCGCACCCCCGCCAGCGCCTCCGCGGCGGAGGCGTCCACACCGGTCAGCCGCCCACGGGGGACCGTGGACAGCACCGGGTGCAGGTAGAGGGGGTCGGTCAGCGGGTGCTCATAGGCGTAGGGGGCCCGCCCGGTCACCTTCCGCTCCCCCTCCAGGCGGGTCAGCGGCTGCCCCATCACCCGGGTCTCGCTCATCGTCGTGCCTCCTCAGCGGTCAGACCGCGCAGGGTCGCGGCCAGGGTGTTCACGGCCAGGGGAACCTTGAAGGCGTTGTCCGGACCGGTACGCGCCCCGGCCAGCTCCGCCTCCGCCGCCTCCCGGAAGGACTCCTCCGTCGCCGCACGCCCCCGCAGCACCTCCTCCGCCCGCAGGGCCCGCCACGGCGCGTGCGCCAACCCGCCGAAGGCCACCCGGACATCGGTGACCGTCCCTTCCACCACCTCCAGCGCCGCCGCCACCGACACCAGGGCGAACGCGTACGAGGCGCGATCCCGCACCTTGCGGTAGGCCGACCGCCGCGCCAACGGCAGGCGGGGCAGCTCCACCGCGGTGATCAGCTCGCCGTGCTCCAACACCGTGTCCCGCTCCGGCCGGTCCCCCGGCAACCGGTGCAGCCCCGGCAGATCCACCGTCCGCTCCCCCTCAGGACCCAGGACGCGCACCCGCGCGCCCAGAGCCGTCAGCGCCACCGCCATGTCCGAGGGGTGCGTGGCCACACAGTGCTCTGAGGTGCCCAGAACCGCGTTGTAGCGGCCGTAGCCCTCCACCGCCGCGCATCCCGTACCCGGCTCACGCTTGTTACAGGGCATGGCCCGGTTCTGGAAGTACACACACCGCGTACGCTGCAACAGGTTGCCGCCCGTCGTCGCGACGTTGCGCAACTGCCCCGAGGCCCCGGACAACAACGCCTGGGACAACACAGGAAAACGCCGACGCACCTCCGGGTGCGCGGCCAGGTCGCTGTTGGGCACCGCCGCGCCGACCCGCAGCACCCCCTCGGGAGTCTCCTCGACCCGGTCGCTGAGCAGGCCGCGCACGTCCACCAACGACGTCGGCGCCGCGATACCCAACTTCATGTGGTCGACCAGGTTGGTGCCCCCGCCGATGTAGGCCGCACCCGGATCCCCCGCCACCGTCGCCACGGCCGAAGACGCCTCCGCGGGCCGCACGTAGTCGAACGGTCTCACTCGGCGGCCTCCCTGATCGCGGCGACGATGTTGGCATAGGCCCCGCAACGACACAGGTTGCCGCTCATACGCTCCCTGATCTCCTCGTCATCCAGCCGCACCGGCCCCTCCAGGTCCCCGCTCACGTGACTGGGCCAGCCCTCGGCGGCCTCCCGCAGCATCCCCACGGCCGAACACACCTGACCCGGCGTGCAGTAACCGCACTGGAAACCGTCGTTGTCCACGAAGGCACGCGCGACCGGGTGCAGCTCCCCCTCCCCGGCCAGCCCCGCCGCCGTGGTCACCTCCGCCTCCTCCTGCGCGACCGCGAAGGTCAGACAGGACAGCACCCGGCGCCCCTCCACCAACACCGTGCACGCACCGCACTGCCCGTGGTCACACCCCTTCTTCGGCGAGGTCACCCCCAACCGGTCACGCAACGCGTCCAACAACGTCGTACGGGTGTCCACGGTGAGCTCGTGTTTCTCACCGTCCACACGAAGTGTGATCGTGGCCTCCACCTACGCCGTCCTCTCTCGTCTCACTACCGCTCCCGCACACCGAGCCGCGTGTCCATCGCATTCTGTGACGGCCCCAGGGACACAGAAAGCCGACACGGCGCACCGCACCGGCCTCCGGAGCCCGCCCCCGCCAGCAGCGGTCAGGGGGTCCGCCCCGTCAGCGCGATCAACCGGTCCTGGGCACCGGCCCCCTCGTCCACCTCCACGGGTGCGTCGAACATCGCCCCCGGCCCCAGACCCTGGCCCTCGGCCCAGGCGTGGACCTCCTCCACCAGCTCCGGGTCCAGGCGCTCGTCCACACCCAGGGTCCGGGCCAGATCCCAGGCGTGCACCGTCAGATCGAAGGTCATCTGCCACAGGTAGAGTTCGGCGGGCGCGTCACCGAACGACAGGTGCACCGTGGCCTCCAACGACGAGGGCGCCAACCAGACCGTGCGCGCCTCACGGGAGGCCACCTCCCACGTCGTGATCGGCTCCTCGCCCAGGTTGTCGCCCTCGAAGCGGTCGCCCACGTCCTCGATCCGCTCCCCGGCCAACAGGGGCGGCACCCACAGCTGCTCGGTGGTCAGGTGGTTGACCAGGTCGTGTACGTCCCAGTCCCGGCACGGGGTGGGCAGCGCCCAGTCGGTCAGCCTGACCTTCCGGACCCGCCGGTCGAACTCCCCCAACGCCATGCCGTGCAGATCGATCAGCTGTGCCATCCCACTCCCCCGGGGCCGGTCTCGGTTCCGCCCCGGCTTCTACCCGGCACACCGGCCGGGCACACCGCACCCCTACCGCGCCACCCCGCGGCAGGCCGCCCCGGCCAACGCGAGCGCGCACGCGTCCTCGATCACGCCGCCGACCCACGCCGGCCGCCCGTCACGGCCCCAGAATCCCCGCCAGCGCACCCCCGCCGCCGCGCCCAACGGGGAGACCGCGGCCGCCAGCACCACCGCCGGCACGACCGGCGCCCCCAGCCCCCGGGCCAACAGAGCACCCCCCGTACCCGCACTCACCACCCGGCTCACCAGGCTCGGCCAGGCCAACCGACTCGGGATACCCGGGACCTTGTCCCCCGACGCCTCCCCCAGCATGACCAGCCCCATCAGCACCCGCCCGCCGGTACCCGCTCCGACCCACAACGGCGTGCTCCCGAGAGTGCCGCGCACCCCCGTGGCCAGGCCGAGCAGTACGGCACGAGCCGCACTCGCGCTCCTCACACCCATGTCCGCGCCCCCTTCCACGGCCGCCCTCCGCGGCCCCTGCTGTCCCGAGTATCCGGATCCGCCACCGCGAAACGTCGCCCTAGAGTGGAGCCCATGCCCCCCGCCGAGAACCTCTCCCCCACCGTCCTGGAAGCGCTCGTCCGCGCCGCCTTCGGCCCCCGCGCGCACGTGGACGGGCACACCCCCCTCACCGGAGGCACCTACAACACCGTGCACGCCGTGGTCCTGCGCGACGGCCGCCGGTCGGTGCTCAAACTGGCCCCGCCCCCGGACCGGCCGCGGCTGACCTACGAACAGGACCTGCTGGCCACCGAGGCCCTGGCCTACACACGGGCCCGGCCCGCCGTGCGCCGCTGGGTGCCCCGCGTCCTGCGGGCGGGCACCGTCCCCGGCGACCCCCGCCGCGCCTACCTGTTCCTGGAACACCTGCCCGGACGGCCCCTGGACGGCCTGCGCTCCCGCCTGGAACCGCGGCGGCTGGCCCCGGTGCGCCGCGCGCTGGGCGGCGCGGTGGCCGCGCTGCACACCGTCACCGGCACCGGGTTCGGCTACCCGGGGAACCCGCGGCTGCGCGCCGCCACCTGGCCGGAGGCGTTCACCGCGATGGTGGAGGCCGTGGTGGCCGACGCCGCCCGCCTCGGCGTCGCCCTGCCGGGCGGCGGCGCGCGGATCATCCGCCTGGTCGCGGACAACCGCGCCCATCTGGCCCCGGTACGCGTCCCGGTCCTGGTGCACTTCGACCTGTGGGACGGCAACGTCCTGGTCACCGGAACCGGGGAGGGCGACGCCCCGGCCCTGTCCGGGATCATCGACGCCGAACGCGCCTTCTGGGGCGACCCGGCGGCCGATCTGGTCTCCCTGGCGCTCTTCGGCGACGTGCGCGGGGACCCGGCCCTGCTGGAGGGCTACCGGGCGGCCGGGGGCCGCGTCGGGTTCACTCCGGCCCTGCTGCGCAGGATCACCCTGTACCGGGTCTACCTGCACCTGATCATGTTCACCGAACTCACCCCACGCGGGTACGGGCACGCGGAGGCCGAGCGCGTCCGGACCTTCCTCGCCCCCCTCCTGGCGGCCGACCTGGACCGGTTGGCCACTCCTGCGGAGTGACGTGCGTGTTCGGCTTCGTGGTTGGTTCCGTTTGCTTCTCCACCTCTTTTGGGAGGTTGTGAACAACCAGAAGCTTTACGATGTAGATTTATTTTCGGGCGGAGGGACCCGTCGGCCCGGGCCCGGATCCCGGAAGCGCACTGATCCCGGACAGACCGCGGGCCGCCCCCTCGGGGGGCGGCCCGCGAAGGAGCGGATCAGCGCGGCAGGCGCTCGGCCAGCCAGGCCTCCACCTCGGCGGAGGAGCGCGGCAGGGCGGCCGACATCACGCGGCTGCCGTCCTCGGTGACCAGCACGTCGTCCTCGATACGCACGCCGATACCGCGCAGCTCCTCGGGCACGGTCAGGTCGTCGGGCTGGAAGTACAGGCCCGGCTCCACGGTGAGGACCATGCCCGGCTCCAGGTCGCCGTACAGGTGCGCCTCCTGGCGGGAGACCGCGCAGTCGTGCACGTCCATGCCCAGCATGTGCCCGGTGCCGTGCAGGGTGTACCGGCGCTGCAGCCCCAACTCCAGGACGCGCTCCAGCGGCCCCTCCAGCAGGCCCCACGCGATGAGGCCCTCGGCCAGAACCCGCTGGGAGGCCTCGTGGAAGGCCATGAAGGGCCGCCCCGGGGCGACCGCGGCGATACCGGCCTCCTGGGCGGCGTACACCAGGTCGTAGACCCGGCGCTGGACGTCGGTGAAGGTCCCCGAGACCGGCATGGTGCGGGTGACGTCGGCGGTGTACAGGGTGGTGGTCTCCACGCCCGCGTCCAGCAGCAGCAGGTCGCCCTCGCGCACCGGGCCGTCGTTGCGGGTCCAGTGCAGGGTGGTGGCGTTGGCGCCGGAGGCGGCGATGGTGCCGTAGCCGACGTCGTTGCCCTCCACCCGGGCGCGTAGGAAGAACGTGCCCTCGACGTAGCGCTCGGAGGTGTCCTTGGCCTGCGGCAGCGCCCGGGCCACGTCCTCGAAGCCCCGCACGGTGGCGTCCACGGCCAGCTGGAGCTGGGTGATCTCCCACTCGTCCTTGACCAGGCGGTGGTCGGCCAGGGTGACGGAGAGTTCCTCGTCGAGCTGGGCGGACTTGGCCCGCGACTCCTCGTCGGCGTCGGCGCGCAGCTCGTCGACCAGCGCGTCGAGCGCGGCGTCGTGGCCGCGCACGATCCGCGTGGTGACGCCGTGGTCCGAGCGCAGCGCCCCGTCCAGGGTGGTCACGTCGGCGGTGGCCACGCCGAGCAGGTCGGCGGCCTCGGAGAGGCTGTTGCGGCGGCCCGTCCACAGCTCCCCGTAGCCGCCCAGCCAGAACTCGCCGTTGTCGCGGTTGGAGCGGGGCTTGAGGTAGAGGACCACCTCGTGGCCGCCCCCGGCGTCGGGCGTGAACACCAGGCAGCCGCCGTCGGAGGTGTCTCCGGTGAGGTAGGCGTAGTTGGTGGCGGCCCGGAAGGGGTACTCGGTGTCGTTGGAGCGGGTGAGCAGCTGCCCGGCCGGGACGACCAGGCGGTCGCCGGGGAAGGCCGCGCTGATCGCGGCGCGGCGGCGGGCGGTGTGGGCGGCCTGCTCCACGGGCTCCAGGTCGCGGCGCTCGGTGTCGGCCCACCCGGTGGCCATCCACGCGGCGAGCTCGTCGGAGACGGTCTGCGCCTGCCCGTTCTTGCGTGGACGGAACACGGGGGCGTTCGTCTCGTCCTGGGGGCGCTGCTGCTCGCTCACGTCGGGTTCTCCTCGTCGAGTTCGTGCGTGTGACCGCTGGTGACGGCTGTTGCCCATCGTACGGGCCGGACCGGGCACGGGACCGCCCCGCGGACATAGCTCACCCCATAACGCCGCGGAGCGCGCGGGCAGTCCCCGGTCAGAGGTCGTGCGCGAAGGGGATGGCCGAGGGGTAGGGCAGGTCCTCGATCCGGGCCGGGTCGAGCGAGCGGTAGCCGATTCGTTCGTACAGGGCCACCGCCTCGGGCTGGGAGGGGCCGGTGAAGAGCACGACCCGCCGGTAGCCGAGCTCGCGGGCGGCCTCCTCCAGGGCGGCCATCACCTGGCGGCCCAGGCCGCGCCGCCGGTGCTGGTCCGAGGTCCAGATCCGCTTGAACTCGGCGGTCTCGGCCATGGCCGCGCGGTCCTTCCGGTAGGGGCGAACGGCCCCTCCGGCGACGACCTCCCCGTCGATCTCGGCCAGCACGATCCGGCCGTGGGGGGCGGCGAACTCCGACACCGGGTAGCGGGCCAGTTCCCGGGACGCGCCCTCGGCCCCGTAGCGCGCGGTGTACTCCCGCAGCAGACCGGCGAGCAGTCCCTCCACCCTCGGGTCGTCGTGGCCCACGCTCAGCATGCGGACCCCACCGGTCCGCTCGCGCGCCCCCGTGTGCGTCACCGTGCTCCCCCGCCCCTTCGGCCGTCGCGGGCCTCCGCCCGATTCCGCCGGAATACTACGCGCGCGCCTTCCCCGCTGCCACGGGATCCCGCTCACCCCGGACCGAACGGCGCCCCTGGAAGACCACCCGCCACGGGCGCCGCACTAGGCTGGTCGCATGGCACTGACCGAGCGCATCCTCCTCGGCCCCGGGCCGAGCAATCCCTACCCCGAGGCGACCCTGGGCCTGGCGTCCCCGCTGCTGGGACACCTGGACCCCGAGTTCATCGCCCTGCTGGAGCGCACCTGCGCGCGCCTGCGGACGCTGTGGGGCACCGCCAATCCGCTGACCCTGCCGCTGTCGGGCACGGGTTCGCTCGGCATGGAGACGGCCTTCGCCAACACGGTGCGCCCGGGCGACACCGTGGTCGTGGCGGTGAACGGCCTGTTCGGCCAGCGCATGTGCGAGGTGGCCTCGCGCTACGGCGCCGAGGTGGTGCGCGTGGACCACGAGTGGGGCCGTCCGGTGGACGTACAGCGCGTGCTGGACGCCCACCCCGACCCCCGGATCGTGGCCGCCGTGCACGCGGAGACCTCCACCGGCGTGCTCAGCGACGTGGGCGCCCTGGGCCGCGCCCTGCGCGAGCGCTCCGACGATGTGCTCCTGGTCGCCGACTGCGTCACCTCGCTCGGCGGCACGGAGACGGACCTGGACGCCTGGCGGGTCGACGTCGCCTACTCCGGGACCCAGAAGTGCCTGGGGGTGGCCCCGGGCCTGGCGCCCTTCACCTTCTCCGAACGTGCCTGGGAGCGCCGGGTCGAGGTGCCGCCGGTGTGGTACGTCGACCTGGGACTGCTGGGCGCCTACGTGCGCGGCGGCCCCGGCGGGCGCGCCTACCACCACACGGCGCCGGTGGCGATGGTCGCCTCCCTGGACGCGGCCCTGGCCCGGATCGAGGCCGAGGGCGTGGAGGCGGTCGCCGAACGCCACCGGGCGGCCGGGCAGCACCTGCGCGAGGGGCTCACCGCGATGGGCCTGGAGCTGTTCGCCGCCGAGGGGCACCGCCTGCCGCAGCTGACCTCGGTGCGCGTGCCCGAGGGCGTGGACTCGGCGAAGGTCCGCGAACGCCTGCTGAACGAGTACGGCCTGGAGATCGGCGCGGGCGTGGGCCCCTTCGCCTCCTCCGTGTGGCGAATCGGGCTGATGGGCCACAACGCCCGCCTGGACCGCGCCGAGCTGGTGCTGGCGGCCCTGCGCCGCGTCCTGGAGCGCTGAGGGCCCGAGCCGCGCGAGATCCGCCCCGGCCGGGACGACCGGCGGGCGCGGGCCGCGGAGGCGTCGGGGAACGCGGCCGAGAGCGCGAACCGGCCCCGGACGAGGTGCCCGGGGCCGGAGTGCTCAGCCCACCCTGTCGGCGGGACCGCTTTTGATCGCCTCCACGAAGTGGCCGATCTCCGACTCGGGCAGGTTCTGTGCCAGGTCGGCCTCGCTGATCATCCCGACCAGGCGCTTGTCGCGCATCACCGGCACCCGCTTGATGCGGTGGCTGGCCATCATCTCCACCACGCGGTTCACGTCGTCCTCGGCGTCCACGCAGAAGGGCTTGCCCTGGGCCAGCTCCCCGGCCCTGCACGTCTGGGGGTCCCTGCCCTCCGCGACACAGCGGAGCACGATGTCCCGGTCGGTGATGATGCCGTGCAGCCGGTCGTCCTCGCCGCAGATCGGCAGGGCGCCCACGCCCAGCTCGCGCATCTTCCGGGCGGTGTCGAACAGCGTGGTGTCCTCCTGGACGCACTCGGCGCCCGCGTGCATGATCTCTCCCGCGGTCGTCATGGACCTCTCCTTCCACGCGACAGACATTCCGGATATTTCGGACGCTACCCCTCACGTGCCCGGGGAACACCTTCACCGGCGTCCCGGAGTGCGGCCGGTTCCGACCGCGTGCCGGAACGCCGGGCGCGGGGAGGGAGTCGGCCTCCTCTCCCCCGGAGGCGGGAGGCCTCATCACGGTTGCCCCGCGGCCCTCCCGCATGGCCAGCGATCGGGCTCAGTCGGCGTTGGGCCCGTACCGGTTGTCCCGGTCCCGGGGGTCGTCGGGGTCGGCCAGGCTGCCCAGGGTCGCCGCCACGGGCGGCAGCAGCGAGGCCACCGCGCACAGGGCCACCGCCCACCCGGTGCCGAACAGGTGGTAGACGGGCAGCGCCCCGGCGAACAGCACCAGGCACACCCCCATGACCAGGCCGTACTGGCGCACCCGACGCCTCACAGCCCCCTCCTTCCCGCGTGGCGCGCCTCCACGCCGTCCGCCGCCCAGGTCCGGGCCGGGTCCCCCGGCGGCGGTACCGACGGCACCCCGAACAGGGTGCGGGCGCGCAGGGCCCGCAGCCCGTTCTCCACGGAGTACCCGGCCTCCAGCAGGCGCTGGCGGGCCTCCTCAGCGCTGCGCACGGTGGCCTCGTCGAACAGGAGGTTGTAGTAGCGCTCCGGCACCCGGTTCAGGGCGGTGCGCAGGGCCCGCAGCCCGGCGGTGGCCGCCGACGCGCCGCCGGGGGCCTCGGGCAGGATCCGGTAGGCGCGGCGCGCCCAGGCGGGCAGGGTGGCGTAGGCCAGGGCGCCCACCGGGAACCACAAGGGCTTGAGCGGGGCCAGCCAGGCCAGGCGCTCGGGCACCCGGGGCCACAGCAGGAAGCGCACCGCCGCGCGCGCCTCGGGGGTCGCGCCCAGGCGGGGCCGGACCGAGGCCAGGTAGCGGCGCATGGCGGGCACCGAGCGCGGCACGTCCCCGCGGGCCAGTCCCACGTAGGCGGCGGTGCGCGACTGCTCGTCGAGGTAGCGGTCCGCCTCCCGGGGGCTGACCCCCACCCCGGCGCGGTGCGCGGTCTCCAGATAGGAGGAGACCTCGGCGCAGTGCACCCACACCAGCAGGTCGTGCTGGTCCACCCGGTGGCGGCGTCCGGTGGCCGGGTCCTCGAAGGACAGGGCCCGGTGCACCCGCCGCACGCGCTCGCCCAGGGCCTCGGCCTCGGCCGGGCTGCCGTAGGTGGTCACGGCCACGAAGTGGGCGGTGCGCAGCAGGCGGCCGGTGGGGTCCTCGCGAAAGTCCGAGCGCTGCCACACCCCCTGCATGGCCACCGGGTGCAGGGCCTGCAGCATGAGGGCGCGCACCCCCGCCACCCACATCGACCGGTCCAGGTGGATCTTCCAGGTCACGCTCTCCGGGGCGGCGACGGTCGGCTGCATCCGGTCTCCTCCGGGGCCGTGAGGGGGTTCGCACGGTATGTCCGCTCTTGGTTTCCACCATACGTCCGGTCTCCCCCGCCCCGCGGCGGGTTCCCGACACAGCCGTTCCGTTACCGGACCTTGGGCGAATCGGGGAACGCAGCGGGCGCAGTCTGGGTACGAGGACCGCCCGCGCCAAGGGCGGTCCGGGCACGGAGAGGAGCACACCCATGTCCGCCCCGGCACAGACCCCCTTCGACGTCGACCGCTACCGCCGGGCCGTGGAGTCGGCCGACGCCGACGCCCTGGTCTCCCAGTACAGCGACGACGCCGAGATGGAGATGATCGACCGGCGCACCCCGCCCAGCGCCCCCACGGTCCTACACGGCAGGGAGGAGATCGGTGAGACCGTGCGGGAGCTCTGCTCACGCGAGATGACCCACGAGGTGGTCCAGTGCGTGGCCGACGGCGAGCACGTCGCCTACACCGAGCGGTGCGTCTACCCCGACGGCAACAAGGTCCTGAGCATGAGCATGCTGGACCTGCGGGACGGCCGCATCGTGCACCAGTCCACCGTGCAGGCCTGGGACGAGGAGGCCCAGACCATGGAGTCGGCCGACTTCATGCCGATCCCGGAGCGGAAGGAGGCCAGCCACGAGAACCTGGAGGCGGCCACCGTGGGCGGACAGACCGTCGTGCGGCTGGAGCTGGAGCCGGGATGGCGCTGGTCCGAGCACGCCAAGCCCTTCCAGGGCACCGACTCGTGCATGATGACCCACTGCGCCTACATGATCTCGGGCACCCTGTGCTGCCGCATGGACGACGGCACGGAGAAGGAGTTCCGGGCCGGGGAGCTGGCCTTCGTCCCCGCCGGACACGACGCCTGGGTCGTGGGCGACGAGAACGTCGTCGCGATCGACTGGCGGGCCGCCAACCCCGGCTGAGCCGGCGTACGCCGGGCCCGTACCCGCGGGGGCGGGTACGGGCCCGGTCCGCGTCCTCAGACCGGGCGTCCGCGCAGGTAGGCCAGCACCGCCTGGACCCGGCGGTGCACGCCCTCGTCCGGGGGCAGGTCGAGCTTGGCCAGGATGTTGCCCACGTGCTTGCCGACCGCGGCGTCGCTGACCACGAGCCGGCGGGCGATCGCCCCGTTGGAGCGCCCCTCGGCCATCAGGGCGAGCACCTCGCGCTCACGCGGGGTCAGACGCTCCAGCGGGTCGGCGCGGCGGCGCAGCAGCTGGCGCACCACCTCGGGGTCGACGAAGGTGGCGCCCCCGGAGACCTGGCGCAGCACGGAGGCGAACTCGCGGACGTCGCCCACCCTCTGTTTGAGCAGGTAGCCCACGCCCCGGCCGCTGCCGGAGTCGAGCAGGTCCGTGGCGTAGCTCAGCTCCACGTACTGGCTGAGCGCCACCACGGCCAGCCCGGGGTTCTCCCGGCGCAGCCGCACCGCGGCGCGCAGCCCCTCGTCGGTGAAGTCCGGCGGCATCCGGATGTCGGTGACCACCAGGCCGGGCGCGTGCTCGGCCACCGCCGCCAGGAGCGCCTCCGCATCGCCGACGGAGGCCACCACCGGGAACCCGAAGCGCTCCAGGACGCTGGCCAGTCCCTCGCGGAGCAGCACGCCGTCCTCGGCCAGGACGGTGGGCACCGGGGGCGGGGCCGCCGGGGCGGCGGTCAGGTCAGCGGTGTCGGAGGGATCGGTCCGCACGGCAGCTCCACTCGGATTCGGGTCGGTCCGCCCTCGGGGCTGGACAGCTCCATTGTGCCGCCCATGACGGCGACGCGGTCCCGGAGCCCGGTGAGCCCGGACCCCCGCGCGGGCTCGGCGCCGCCCGGGCCGTAGTCGGTGATCTCCAACACGAGGACCTCGGCCGCCCCCGGACCGCCGGGAACGACGCTGGCGTGCACGGCGGCGGCGTTGGCCTCGGTGTGCTTGTGTACGTTGGTCAGCGCCTCGGCGGCCACGAAGTAGGCCGTGCCCTCCACGTGCGCGGGCAGGCGACGGGGGACCTCGGCGTCCACCCGGGCCGGGAAGGGGCAGCGGTCGGTGAGCTCGGCCAGGGCGGCGGGCAGGCCCCGGTCGGTGAGCACCCGTGGGTGGATGCCGCGCACCAGCTCGCGCAGCTCGGTGATGAGCTCGTCGGCATGGGCCTGGGCGGCGGCCACCCGGCGGTCGGCCTCACCGCCCTCCGCCAGGTCCAGGCGGGCCAGGCCCAGCTCCATGGACAGGGCCACGAGCCGTTGCTGGGCGCCGTCGTGCAGGTCGCGCTCGATGCGCCGGCGCTCGTACTCGAAGGCGTTGACCAGGCGGGCGCGGGACTCGGTGACCTGGCTGAGCTCGGCGCACAGCTCGTCCCTGGGCGGTCCGACCAGCAGGGCGCGGGCGGCCGCGGCGTGGACCTGGGCGCAGACCCCGGAGGCGTAGAGCAGCACGACGAGGACCACCGGGGAGAGCAGCGCGTACGGAACGGCCTCCTCCACCCTGGTGAGGGTGGCGGAGCCCATGATGATCTCGCCTCCCCCCTCCTCGCTGACGATGAGGGGGGCCAGCGCCAGGACGGCCCCCAGGAGGAACAGGCTGCCCAGGACCGTGGCGGTTCCGAAGGACAGGGGCAGCAGCAGGCCCGCGTAGGCGATCTCACGCCAGGTGGCGCCCTCGGCGTAACGGGTGCGGACCCACCCCCACAGGCCGGGCGGGGGCGGACGGTGGCCGTGGGGGAAGGGACCGCGGGCGACCAGGGACAGGCACCACCGCTGAAGGGCGGCCAGGGGCAGGGCGAGAAGGGGGGCTCCGACAGCGAACAGGACCAGGCCGCAGACGAACAACGCGGCCATGGGCGCGAACGCCAGTGTGTCCCAGGGCCGGGAGAACAGCATCCAGGTGAACACGGTCCAGGGCAGGTAGACGGGCATCCCGACGACCACCAGGGCCAGCCCGACGAGCACGGTGTTGGTGTTGTGGACCAGGGCCCGCCACGGCCACGCGGTGAGGAGGAAGCGGGGGCTGAGCAGGGCCCGGAGCAGGGTCGGCGGTCGGGAACGGCGGTCCCGCCCCCGGCCGGGGGGCGTGGCCGGGCCCGGAGGTGCGTCGAACGTGAGCATGACCCTCACGTTAGACAGGCCGGAAACGCCGGGGAATCGGCCCCGCCACCCGGTACGGGGTGGGGCTGGCCCCACCCCCGGTGCGGCGGACCGCCGCGCGTCCGTCCCAGCTCAGGACGATAGGGTGGGGCGACGTGAGCGCGAAACCTCTGATCCCCGATGTCCTGGCTGCCCGCTACGCGTCCGCGGAGCTGACCCGGCTGTGGTCCCCCGAGTACAAGGTGGTCGCCGAGCGGCGGCTGTGGCTGGCCGTCCTGCGCGCCCAGGCGCGTCTGGGCGTGGACGTTCCCGCAGGCGTGGTCGAGGACTACGAGAAGGTCTTGGAGCGGGTGGACCTGGCCTCCATCGCCGAGCGCGAGCGCGTCACCCGCCACGACGTCAAGGCCCGCATCGAGGAGTTCAACGCCCTGGCCGGGCACGAGCACGTCCACAAGGGCATGACCTCGCGCGACCTGACCGAGAACGTCGAGCAGCTGCAGGTGCGCGACAGCCTGCTGCTGGTGCGCGACCGCGTGGTGGCGCTCCTGGCCCGGCTGGGCCGTCTGGCGGCCGAGCACGGCGGGACCGTGGTGGCGGGCCGGTCCCACAACGTGGCGGCCCAGGCCACGACCCTGGGCAAGCGGTTCGCGTCGGCGGCCGACGAGGTGCTGGTCGCCCACGGGCGGCTGGAGGAGCTGATCGACCGCTACCCGCTGCGCGGGATCAAGGGCCCGGTGGGCACCGCGCAGGACATGTTGGACCTGCTGGGCGGGGACCGCGCGGCGCTGACCGCGCTGGAGGACGAGGTGGCCGCCCACCTGGGCTTCGCGCGGCGTCTCACCAGCGTGGGACAGGTCTACCCGCGCTCACTGGACTTCGAGGTGCTGACCGCGCTGGTGCAACTGGCCGCCGGTCCCTCGTCGCTGGCCAAGACCATCCGCCTGATGGCCGGGCACGAACTGGTCACCGAGGGGTTCGCCGAGGGGCAGGTCGGCTCCTCGGCCATGCCGCACAAGATGAACACGCGCTCGTGCGAGCGGGTCAACGGGCTGACCGTGATCCTGCGCGGGTACGCGTCGATGGCCGGTGAGCTGGCCGGGGACCAGTGGAACGAGGGCGACGTGTCCTGCTCGGTGGTGCGCCGGGTGGCGCTGCCGGACGCGTTCTTCGCCTTCGACGGCCTGGTGGAGACGATGCTGACGGTGCTGGACGAGTTC
Source organism: Nocardiopsis sp. FR4 (assembly GCF_009830945.1). Taxonomy (GTDB): domain Bacteria; phylum Actinomycetota; class Actinomycetes; order Streptosporangiales; family Streptosporangiaceae; genus Nocardiopsis. The sequence continues at coordinate 98,962 of NZ_VWVV01000027.1, forward strand.
GGCGCCTTCCCCGCGGTGGTCTCCGCCGAACTGGACCGCTACCTGCCGTTCCTGGCCACCACCAAGATGCTCATGGCGGCCGTGCGCGCCGGGGTGGGCCGCGAGACCGCGCACGAGCTGATCAAGGAGCACGCGGTGGGCTCGGCCCTGGCGATGCGCCAGGAGGGCGCGGGCAACCGGTTGCTGGACCGGCTGGCCGAGGACGAGCGCTTCCCGCTGGACCGCGCGGAGCTGGACGCCCTGCTGGCCGACCGGATCACCTTCACCGGGGCCGCCGCCGACCAGGTCGCGGCCGTGGTGGAGCGGATCGGCGAGATCACCGCCGCGCACCCGGACGCGGCGGCCTACTCCCCCGGTTCGATCCTGTAGGCGGGACACCCGGACGGGCACGGGGCCCGGGACGGTGCGACGCGCCGACCGGGCCCCGGCGCGTTCCCGCCCGACGCGCCTATGGCACAGCTCACCTGTGCTAACACTGGGTCCGGAAGTTAACACCTATTACGGTTGTCGTGTCGGTAGGCCCCGCGCCCCCTGGGAGGACCCCGTGATCGACCCCGACTCCTTCGGCACCGCGCTGTGGACCGTGCTCCTGGTCGCCGCGTTCGTCGTCGCCCTGGGCCTGGCCGCCCTGTCCGACATGGCGATGCGCCGACGCGAGGACCGCGCCGCCGTACGCGGGCGCGGCACCGCCGGCTCCCGGGACCGCCGGAACTGAGCGGTCCGGGGGAGCGCCCCCGGACCGTTCAGCCCACCAGCCGGGCGAACAGGGCCGGGTCCACGTTGCCCCCGGACACGACCGCGACCGTCTCCTCGGGACGGCCGGGAACGGTGGCCACCCGGCCCGCCAGGATCGCGGCGGCGGCCAGGGCCCCGCTGGGCTCGGCTACCAGGCGCGCCCCGTGCGCCAGCACCGCCACGGCGCGGGCGATCTCCTCCTCGGTCACCGTCACGATCTCGTCCAGCCGGGCCCGCAGGTGGGCGAAGGTGAGCTCGGACAGGCAGACCCGCGTGCCGTCGGCCAGCGTGCGGTGGGTGCGCTCGGGCGTCCAGGTCACCAGCCGTCCCGTGCGCAGGCTCTCGGCGGCGTCGGCGGCCAGCTCGGGCTCCACGCCCACCACCCGGACCCGGCGCGGGTGGACGGTCCACGCCGCGGTGGCCACCCCCGAGGCCAGTCCCCCGCCGCCCACGGGCACGACGATGGTCGTCACCTCGGGTGACTGCTCCAGGATCTCCAGGCCCACGGTGCCCTGGCCCGCGATGACCCGGGGGTCGTCGAAGGGCGGCACCAGGGCGAGCCGTTCGGTCTCCTGGAGTTCGCGGGCGGCCTCCTCCCGCCGCGCGGGCGGCACCGGGACCACCCGCGCGCCCAGGGCACGGATGCGGTCGGCCTTGACCTTGGGCGCGCCCTCGGGGACCACGACGGTGCAGGGCACCCCCGCGCGGGCCGCGGCGTGGGCCAGGGCCTGTCCGTGGTTTCCGGAGGAGTGGGTGACCACGCCGTTGGCGCGCTGGGCGGGGTTGAGCAGGGCGACGGCGTTGGTGGCGCCGCGCAGCTTGAAGGCGCCGGTGGGCTGGAGGCTCTCGGGTTTGAGCAGGAAGGGCGGTCCGTCGGGCGGCCCCGCGGTCAGGGGGGTGCGCACGACCAGGCCCTGTAAGCGGGTCTCGGCGGCGCGGACGTCGTCGGCGGTGATCAGTTCCATACGCGGTGTATGCCCGGAGGCGGTCACAGCACACGCCGGGGCCTCCCCGCCGCGTGCTCCGTTCCGGACGCGGTGGAGCTCTGGCGCTTACCGGGCCGGTGGCGGACACGGACGGCGGCTCCCCGGTCCCCGCGGGCCGACACGCTCCGGGCGGCGGGGCACGGGATAATCGGTGCCGATGCGTACCGAATGGACTCCAGAGGACCTGCCCGGGCGGGCGTTCTACAAGCTCCTGACGGCCCTGGTGGTGCCGCGCCCCATCGCGTGGGTCTCCACCACCTCCGCCGCGGGCGTGGACAACCTGGCCCCGCACTCGTTCTTCACCGTGGCGAGCACCGACCCGCCGATCGTGCAGTTCACGTCGGTGGGCCGCAAGGACTCGCTGCGCAACGCGGAAGAGACCGGGGAGTTCGTGGTCAACCTGGCCCCCGAGTCCCTGTGGAAGCAGGTCAACGCCAGCGGCACCCCCTACCCGCCGGAGGTGGACGAGTTCGAGGCGCTGGGGATCACCCGCCAGGCCAGCTCGGCGGTGCGCCCGCCCCGGGTCGCCGACTCCCCCGCGGCCCTGGAGTGCGTTGTGCACTCCACGGTGGAGCTGGGCGACTGCACGCTGGTCCTGGGCCGGGTAGTGTGCGCGGCCGTGGCGGACGGGGTGCTCGTGGACGGGCACCCCGAGGTGACCCGGATGCGCCCGCTGGCGCGGCTGGGCCGCGACGAGTGGTCCACCCTGGGCGAGGTGACCTCCCTGGCCCGCCTGCCCCACCGACCCTGACGCTCCCGACGCGGGTCAGGGCGCCCGGCGTTTCCCCGGCGGCCTCAGACCCGCAGCTCCACCTCGGGAACGGGGAGGGTGGACAGGTACTCCAGCACCGGCGCGGGGTCCCCGCTCCAGTCCATGGCGCGCACCTGGTCCGGGGTGCGGCGCCCGGTGCTGGCTCGGGCCAGCTCGAAGGCGGTGGCCGACCACCGCAGCGCGTCGCGGTCCTCACCCCGGCCCAGGATCCACTCCTGTCCGGTGTCGGTGGCCGCCACGCGCACCCCGGGCAGTTCGGGGGACCACGTCCGGGCCAGTCCGCCCACGGTGAAGTGCGCCAGCTGGTCGGCGTCCAGGGTCTGGGCGTCCATGCCCAGGGCGCCGCGCACGTCGTTCTCGTGGTGCCACAGGTCCAGGGCGGGCAGGGAGTAGCGGGCCCGTTTCCGGGTGGCGAAGACCCGCAGCAGGGCGGGGGTGTCCTCGCGCCATGCCGCGCAGATCTGGGCCAGGTCCAGGTGGGCGCGCTCGGCCACCTGGCGGGCGGTCGTCTCGTCGTCGGCCGGGGGGCTGACCCGGTCGGCGGCCACGTCGGCGCAGATCCCGGCGAGGTGGGCGTAGGTCTGCTGGACGTTCCAGGCGGGCAGGGCGGGGACGGGGGTGGTCCGCTGCTCGGGGTTGAGGTCCTCGGCGAGGGAGAGCATGCGGTCCTGGCAGCGGATGTAGACGTCGGCGGTATCCATGAGCGCCACGGTACCGAACGCTGTTCGGTACCGTGGCGCCGGGGACCGCGCGGGCGCCCGGGCCCCTCACGGGGTCCCGGGGCCCTTCATGGGGGGTACGGCCCCCGAGTCGGTGTCACCGCGGGGTCACGACTCCTGGCAGGCGACCTCCGGGGCGATGTTCACTCCCCCGTGGGTGGCGGTGAAGCCGAAACTGGTGGACTCACCGGGCGCGAGGCGGCCGTTGTGGCCCACGTTGGTGGCCTCGAAGTGGGCGCCGTGGTTGACCAGCGAGGCGTTCCAGGCGCTGCTGACCTGCTGGCCGTTGGCGAACACCCAGTCCACCATCCAGCCGTCCACACCGTTCTCCCCGGCGGTGACCTCCACCTGGCCCTGGAACCCGCTGCTCCACTCGTTGACCACGGTGTACTCGGCCGTGCAGTACTCACCGTCCGGGCTCGGCTCCGGGTCCGGGCTCGGCTCCGGGTCCGGGTCCGGTCCCGGGTCGGAGCCGCCGGTGAAGACCACGTCCGAGCAGTTGTAGAACGACTCGGGGCTGTCCGAGCGCTCCCAGACCACGTAGACGATGTGCTGGCCGCTCTTGTCCGGCAGGTCCACGTCCCAGTAGTACTCGGCCCCGGCCACGCCGCCGCTGCGCAGCGGCGGGTTGGTCACCTGGTCGATGAGCTCCAGGTCGTCCCACTCCAGGGCGTCGGTGGCCGGGTTGAAGCCGTCCTTGGTGACGTAGGTGAAGAAGGTGCCCGGGTGCGCGGCCCAGGCGTTGTGGTGGAACTCCACCGTCTGCCCCGCGGGCAGGGAGGTGGTCGGCCAGTCGGCGCGCACCTCGTTGAACGCCGAGAAGCGCTCGGTGGGTCCGCACAGCTCGCCGTCGGCCACGAACTCGCGGTGGCGGTCCTCGGAGTTGCTGATGAGGTTGCCGAACCAGTTCCAGAACGGGTAGTCCCCGCCCTCGGCCAGGGCGTCGGCGCAGGCGTCGTTGGTGGGCTGCAGGGCGCCGCCGCTGCTGCCCTTGGTGGCGTCCTGGAAACAGGCGTAGGTGCGGCTGGCGGGGTAGGTGAAGGCGCCGTGCGCTTCGGCGGACTCGGGCAGGGCGACCACGGCCGTGCCGATGGCCAGTCCGCCGAGCGCCACGGTCAGGGCGATGGCGTCGCGTGACCTCATGGGTCGTTCCAATCTGTGTGGGGGGTGGCCCGGCCGCGCCCGCGGGGGTGCGGCCGGGGGTCTGGTGCTGTTCCCTCGGCGGGATCAGGCGGTGCAGGAGAGCGCGGGTGTGGAGACGCTCCCGTTGTGGGTGCCGATGAAGCCGAACGAGGTCGACTGCCCGGCGGCCAGGGTGCCGTTGTATCCGGCGTCGGTGGCGGTGACGGTGGACCCGCTGGTGTTCACCGAGGCGTTCCAGGCGTGGGAGACGCTCTCGCCGCTCCCGAGGGTCCACGTCACCGTCCAGCCGGTGATCGGGGCCCCGGCGGTGACGGTCACCTCGCCCTGGAAGCCGTTGTTCCACTGCCCGGTCACGGCGTAGGAGGCCTCGCAGTCGCCCGCGGGCGGGTCGGTCGGCTCCTCCGTGGGCTCCTCGGTGGGCGGGTCGGTCGGGCCGCCCCCGCCGTAGACGGGTGCCTCCACCGCGGTCGAGGCGATGCCGTCGGGGCCGTGGAAGATGCGCTCGCCCCAGGGGGTCAGGCGGTTGACGTCGAAGTCCTCGACCATGTCCAGGTACTCGACGCCTCCGCCGTTGCCGCTCCAGGACCAGCCGATGTAGCCCAGCCCGAGCCGCTCGGTGTGGGCCATGATCGCGTCCTCGTCGGGGTTGCCGTCGGAGTGGTCGTGGCCGAACTCGCCGACCAGCAGCGGCAGGCCCGCGTCGACGAAGGACTCCAGGTAGGAGACGACCGTCGACTCCTGCGCGTAGACGCCGTACATGTGGATGGAGAAGATCGTGTTGCGGTGCGGGTCGGAGTCGAAGACGGACCGGGCGTTGTCGCGCATGATGCCCTGCCAGTCCTGGCCCCAGTTGGGCGCGTCCACCACCAGCGTGTGGTCGAAGCCCGCGTCGCGCAGGCGCCGGATGGCCGCGCTGGTGTCACCGGCCCAGCCCTGGTTGACGGTCGCGTCGTTGCCGTAGGGCTCGTTGCCGATGTTGACGAGGATGTGGTCCTCCTCGCCCTCGACGGCGTCCTGGACCCGAAGCCAGTAGTCCACGGCCCGGTCCAGCGGGACGGCCGCGGCGGCCTCCCCGTAGCCGGTGGTGTCGTGCACCTCCAGCATGCAGATCAGGCGGTTGGCCTTGCACTCGGCGACGATGTCGGCCACGTCGTCGACGTCGTTCTCCTGCCACTGGTCGCCGCTGCTGAGGACCACCCGCACCGTGTTGGCCCCCAGCGACTTGATGTCGGCGAAGGCTCCGGTCTGGTGGGTGTACCAGGCGTGCGGGTGGCTGACACCGCGGATGACGAAGTCGTTGCCGGAGGCGTCGACCAGGCGGCCGTCGCTGATCCGGAAACCGGTGTCGGCGTGTGCGGGCAGGGTGTACGCGAGTAGCGCCGCCACCAGGGTCAGCACGGACCCCAGGGCGATGAGGAGGCGTTTGATCATCGCGGGACTCCAGACGGGAGGAGATGACAACGTTGTCGGATTACGGTGGTCCACCGCCCGGGGAGGGCGGTGGTGCGGGTGCCGGGGGAGGGCTCGAGTCCTCTCCCCCGGCACCCGGTCCTGTGGCAGGCGTGGCCTGTTCCGGGGCGGTCACGTCCGCGCACGGGACCCCGTACGCTCCTGGCCGGTCAGCCGGGGATCAGGAACTCGTACACGTCAGCTGGGGTGTGGAGACGCTCCCGTTGTGGTTGCCGACGAAGCCGAACGAGGTGGACTGCCCGGCGGCCAGGGTGCCGTTGTAGCCGACGTTGGTCGCGGTGACGGAGGATCCGCCGCCGCTGACCGAGGCGTTCCAGGCGTGGGAGACGCTCTCACCGGAACCGAAGCTCCACGTCACCCTCCAGCCCGTGAGCGGAGCTCCAGCCGTGACGGTCACCTCGGCCTGGAAACCGGTGTTCCACTCGCTGGTGACCCGGTACCGCGCCTCGCACTCGCCCGAGGGCGGGTCCGTCGGCTCGTCGGTGGGCTCCCCGGTCGGGTCGGGGTCGGGGCCCGCGTCACCGCCGAGGGCCTCGTGGATCGCCCAGTAGGCGGGCTTGGGCTGGTAGTTCTCGTCGATCGGCAGGGCCGCGCCCTGGCCGTCGAAGTGGTCGGGCACCCAGGAGTAGGCGTCGGTGACGCCCCAGACGATCACGCCCGAGCACCCGCTGACCGCGTAGCAGGCGTTGACCACGGTCTCGTAGTCGCGGGCCTGCTGCTCCAGCTTCTGCTGGGTGACCGGCATCTGCATGCGGATGTCCAGCTCGGTGATCATGACCTCCAGCCCCAGGTCGGCGAAGCGCTGGATGTTCTGCTGGAGGCTGGAGGGCACCTGACCGGAGATCAGGTGGCCCTGCAGGCCGATGCCGTCGATCGGCACGCCCTGGGCCAGCAGGTCCCGGACCAGTTCGTAGTAGGCGTCGCTCTTGGCGTTGATCCCGTCGATGTTGTAGTCGTTGATGAACAGCCGGGCGTTGGGGTCGGCCGCCCGCGCCATGCGGAAGGACTGGGCGATGAAGTCCCGGCCCAGCGTGCGGTAGAACACCGAGTCGCGGAACTGGGCGTTGTCACCGATGGGCTCGTTGACCACGTCCCAGGTGCCGATCTGCCCGCGGTAGCGCCCCACCGTGGTGCTGATGTGGTTCTCCATGATCTGGGTCAGCTCGCTCCGGCTGAAGTTGCCGTTGGCCACCCAGGAGGGCAGCTGGCTGTGCCACACCAGCGTGTGCCCGTGGATCATCTGGTCGTTCTGCTGGGCGAAGTCGACCACCCGGTCGGCGTTGGTCCAGTTGAACTGTCCCCGCTGCGGCTGGACCGTCTCCCACTTGAGGTCGTTCTCGTGGGTGACGGAGTTGAACTCCGCGGCGGCGGTCTGCCGGTAGGCGGTCTCGTTCAGGCGGTGGGAGGCCACCGCGGTGCCCATGCGCACGCCCCGCTGGTCGGCCAGGTCGCGCAGGGTGGCCGCCTGGGCCTGGGCGGCCTCCTCGGCCGAGACCAGGGTGGCGGTGTTCGTCTGACCGTGTGCGGTGGCGGCGAACGCGCCCGCCACCAGGGTCAGGGCCAGGGCCGTCGCGGCGACGATCCTGTTGCGGGGCCGTTCTCGCCCCTTGGGAAACGACATGGTGCTCCTCGTCATCGGTTGGGTGAGGGGGCCGGGCGCGCCGGAGCGCCCGGCCCCCGGGTCCGGCTACGGTCCGCTAGGAACCGTCACCGAACAGCTCGCCGTGGGTGGCGAGGGCCGTGGCCACGTCGACCTGCGCCCAGAACCGGTGGTAGGTGAACTCGGGCACCGGACCGCCGTTGAGATAGGACTCGACCTGGGGCCAGTTCGGGTCGTCCTCGTAGAAGGACCGGATGGACAGGAACGTGGAGTCGGAGTTGATCGGGTCGCCGTTGGGCATCTGGCCGGTCCACCCCTGCGGGATGTAGAGGCCGCCGTCGGCGGAGCCGAACGGGTCGTCGAAGCGCGCGTAGTCGGCGCGCTGCTCGGGGATGGCCACGCCCAGGTCGTCCTGGTGGGCCATGAGCGCCTCCAGCAGGCCCTCGGCCACCTCGCGGGACTCGGCGTCACCGGTGGCCGCGGAGTAGTGCATGAGGGTCTTGGCCAGGCCCGCGGCGATACCGACGTCCTGGTTGTGCGAGACCACCTCGACCCTCAGGCCGGAGTTGCCCGTGGGCTGACCGGTCCAGGTGTCGGGCTGGCCGCTCCACTCCATGTCGGCGGGGATGGCGAACTCGCCGTTCTCTCCGACGGTGGTGTTGGCGATGGCCCAGGGCACCCAGTCGTCCAGGATGTCCCCGGCGCGCTCGTCGCCCGTGATGCGGTAGTACTCCGCCACCCGCTCGATGTCCCAGACCTGGAACCCGAACCAGCGGTTGGAGGGCGGGTCGTGCCAGACCGGCTTCTCGTCGTAGAACAGCCCGTAGAAGGTGGGCGTGCCCGCGGGCGGCTGGGCGTAGGTGCCCTCCCAGCTGTTGGTCGCGCCGCCGGCGATGCCGCCGTCGGCCGACTGCAGCCACTGGAGGAACTCCAGCTGGCGGTCGAGGCTGGTGTCCCAGTCCTGGGCGCCGGTGGGCGACTGCGGCCGCAGCGCGTCCACCTCCGAGAGCGCGTAGGCGGCCATCACGTTCTGGTAGCCCTGGTGGGCGGACGAGCCGCCGATCCGCCAGGCCCAGGGGTACTCGGCGCTCTCCAGCGCGCCGCCCCAGGAGTAGTACCAGGCCATCAGGTAGTGCGCGGACTCCTTGCCCGACCCGGGCGGGCAGGACTGGGCCCCGACGCAGTCGCCGATCTCCTTGAAGTACTTGTCGAACATGGCGTAGCGCAGGTAGTCGCCCATCTTGGCCGCGTTGGCCACGTTCTCGGCGATCGCGCCCTCGTTGCCCTGCTCGGCGGCCCACTCGTGCGCCAGGTAGGCCACCTGGACGGCGCGCGCGTCGGCGTCGGGGGCGTTGGTGTAGCGCCACTGCTCGGAGTAGTTCTCGTCGTCGGTGAACAGGTCGAGGAACCCGTTCTCGCCGCCGTGCGCGAAGGTCTCGCAGGACGGGTGCGGGACGGTCTCCCAGACCGACTCGTTGGAGCCGCGCTGGAAGGTGTTGATGTAGGCGGGCAGGTCGTCGCTGCCGTCGCCGCAGAACCCGTAGCCGTAGGTGTTGTCCACGTCCAGCAGCCAGTGCATGCCGTAGACCTCGTCGGTGCCGTACGTGCTGCTCAGCTCGTTGGCGATCGGGTCCTGGCCGGCCTCGACCTCGGGGGTCAGCGGCATCGGGTAGTCGCTGGGGTCCAGGGACTCGGGGATGTAGGTCGCCGGGTCCGCGGGGTTGTAGGAGCCGTTGGTGGGCTGGTCGGCGGTGCCCGGGATGATGAAGGTCTCCATCGACTCCCAGGCGTCGTTGAAGGGCTCCCAGTCGCCGGTGACGCGCCCGTAGGACGCCTCCAGCCACAGGTAGTAGCTGTAGGCCTCGGAGGTGGTGGCGTGCCCGTGGTCGGGGGCCTCCACGATCAGGGTCTCCACCGAGTGGTAGGGCACGAGCAGGCCGTCGACCTCGCGGAAGTAGCCGCTGTCGGGGTCCTTGATCTTCTCGTACTGGGCGAGGAACTCCTCCTCGTACTCGTTGGAGGCGCCCGCCCGCTCGCGGGCGGTCACGACCACGGGGTCGTAGCCCTCAGCGGAGACGGTGAACTCGGCCTGCGCCGGATCGCCGGAGCCGTCCCCGGAGGAGGCGATGGTGACCTGCTGGGCGTCGTCCCAGTCGCTCCCGCCGAAGGACAGCGAGGAGCCGGAGGCCACCGAGAGCGCCTGGCTGCCGGAGGTGCGCTCGACGCTGACGGAGACCGCGGCCTCGGGCTCCGCCGAGAGTGCGACGTCGAAGGTGGCCTCGCCGCCGGGGGGCACGGTGACCGAGGTCGGCTGCACGACCAGTGCCGGGTCCTCGGGCTCCTCGTCCTCGCCCGCGCAGTCCAGGCCGTTGAGGGTGAACTCGGTGGGCACGGTGTTGCTGCCGCTGTAGGTGCCCTGGAAACCGAAGGTCGCGGTCTGGCCCGAGGCCAGGCCGGGGGCCCAGGAGGGGCCCTGCGCGGTCACGGAGCTGCCGCTCTGGGAGACCTGCGCGCTCCAGGAGTTGGTGATGCGCTGGTTGCCGGAGAACTCCCAGCCCAGCGTCCAGGTGGAGAGGGAGTCCCCCTCGTTGGTGACGGCGACCTCGGCGGTGAAGCCGGATCCCCAGTCGTTGAGGCGGTAGTCGACGGAGCAGATCGGGGCCGCCTGTGCGGGGCTGGCCGGTAGGAGGGCGGCCACGAGTGCCGCGCCGAAGAGGGCGGAAACCGATCTGCGCCAGCGCGTCGGGCGCGGACCGGAGCGGGGGGTGATCACGTGTCCTCCTTGGAGGTTCTCTCCGTTCCCGCCGCCCGGGACCTGGGGCGCCGCCGGGCGGAACGTGCCGGGTGACCGGCCGGGTCGGAGTGCGGGTGGGGGGTGGGGACCGGGTGTCGGCGTCGTCACCCGGGCCCGTGGCCCGTGGCGTGGGCCTGCCGTGTCCGTGGTCCCGGAAGCGAGTGCGCTTGGGTGCACCCACTCCCGGGAGCGCTCCCATTGCGCGTGGGCCGAAGTTAACACCAGTGACACACGGAGACAATGGGTGTGGAGTAAGTAACTTGTCGTTAAGTTCCGGAAGTTTCCGATGCGACCGGGGCGGGCCGGACCGCGACGGAGGACGGGCGCGGGCAGCGCGCGGCGGAGGTACCCGACCCGCCGTGCAGGGCGGGCACCCCTTCTCGCGGGCCCCTGGCCGGGACCCGCTCGTTCCTACCGGACGGGCGGGTGGGCGTTGGCCAAGAGCTCCTGGAACTGCTCGGAGAACCAGTGACCCGCCACCGGAGCGTTGGGCAGCGCCCCGCTCATGTTGTTGCCGTTACGCGGGTTGCCCTCATAGGTCGG
>NZ_VWVV01000028.1 GCF_009830945.1 Nocardiopsis sp. FR4
TCAGTGATCGGGTGGCGGTGATGCGTGCGGGGGAGATCGTGGAGATGGGTGACAGTGACGCGGTGTATGAGTCGCCGCGGAGTGAGTACACCCGTCAGCTCCTGACCGCCGCCCCCGTCCTCGACCCCGACCAGGCGCGCGAGCTGCGCGCGGAACGGGTGCGCCAGCGCGCCGGAGGATAGGGAACCCGGGAGGGGGAGTGCCCTCTCCCGGGTTCCCTATCCCGGTAGCCTGCTCAGCCCGAAGCCATCGGTCAGAACAGCTCCCTGCGGCCCGCAAGGGAGTCGATCCACTGGTGCAGGGCGCCGCTCCAGTCGCGTCCGGCACCCTCCTGGTGGCTCACGCTGAAGCGGTGGAAGGTGTCACGGCCCTCGGAGAAGAGCAGCCCCGGCTTCTTGTCCAGCTCCAGCACCACGTCCATGCCGTGCTCGTCGGTGACCAGCGACAGCTCCAGCTCGTTCAGGCCCTGGTAGCGGCTGGGCGAGAAGAACTCGATCTCCTGGTAGAAGGGCAGCCGCTGACGGGTGCCCCGGATCTGGCCCCGCTCCAGGTCGGCCTGCTTGAAGGTGAAGCCGAGGGACAGCAGGGCGTCCAGGACCGCGGCCTGGGAGGGCAGCGGCTCGATGGCCACCGGGTCCAGGTCGCCCGGGTCGATCGCGTTGGCCACGTGCAGCCGGGTGTTCACGCCCACGTTCATGCGGTGCAGGTGACCGCCGCGGTGGAAGGTGACCGGGGTCTCCCAGGGCACGAAGAGTTCGAAGGGCACCTGGAAGCGCTGTCCGGGGGCCAGCATCACCGCGTCGCCCAGACGGACGCGGTGGAACTCCATGTCGCTGTTGACCTCGTGGTCGTCGACCTCGGTCTCGACCCGGGCCTGCAGGCCCACGGTCAGCTGTTCGACCCGCTGCTCCACGTCACCGCCCTCGATGAGGACGTGGCCCCGCAGGGAGCCGCCGGGGGCCGTCATAGATGATTCCAGGGAGGTTTCCACCGAGGCTCCGCCGAATCCGATACCGGCGAGCAGGCGCTTGAGAACCATGGAAAATCTTTCTGTTGTCGTGTCCGGCGGTGCCGGGCCGGGAGCGAGGGAGGAAGGGGGTGGCACCTGTAGGGAAGACGTCGCGCGGGCGCGTCCGGTTCCCGGTTTCTCCGGCTGGTGGGAGAGGGCTTCAGACGAGTCCGCGCAGCAGGGCGCGCAGTCCGAAGTCGAAGCGGGCCCGGGCCTCGCCCTCGTCCGGGGCGTCCTCCTCGTCCTGGTGGCGGACCTGGTGCACGACCGCGCCCACGCAGTAGGAGTGCACGGCGTCGGCGCCGCGCTGCACGTCCTGCCCCGACAGGCCCGCCTCGGTGAGCGCGCGGTGCAGGAGGGCCCGGGTGGCGGCGGTGCTGGGGGTCTGCGGGGCCCGGTGGACCAGCAGTGACAGCGCTCCGGAGAACTCCAGCAGGCGTGCGCGGTAGGCGTGCGCCCACTCGGTCAGGCGCACGTCCCAGGGGCGGGTGTCCCCGGCCTCGGCGGCCGCGGGGTCCTCGGTCTCCCCCTCCTCCCCGCCCCCGCCGGCGAGGTCGGCCGGGTCGATGGGGACGGTGCCCTGCGGCGCGGGCGAGGCCACGTAGGCGGTGATGGCGTTGAACAGCTGCTCCTTGCCGAGGGGGAAGTGGTGGTAGATGGCCATGGCCTCCACCTCCAGAGCGTCGCCCAGGCGGCGCATGGACAGGCCGCCCAGTCCGCGTCCGGCGATGATGTGCAGCGCCTCCAGGATGATGCGCTCGCGACTGAGTCCGGCGTTGTTCCTGCTCACGGTGTTCCTTTCGGGGGTGTGCGCCGTAAAGGTGGCAGATCCGGGCCCGGGGCGCCACCACCGACGCGCGGCCCGGCTCGCCAGATGATCTGCGTCACGTTTACAGTGGCTCGGAACGACGGTTCGCGGGTACGGAGCGCACACAATGGGACTTGGCAATCAGAACACGACGCAGGCGCGGCAGAGCCTGGCGGCCGACCAGGAGCTGGCCGCGAGGCTGCCCGAGCTCCTGCGGGAGGTGGCCCGGGCCCAGGAGGACCTGGACAGGTCGCACTCCCGGGGCGCACCCGTGGAGGAGCTCCACGAGCGGAGCATGGCCCTGGACACGGCGCTGACCGAGGCGATGCGGGCGGCCTACGCCAAGGAACGGGCACTGGTGGGGCTGAAGGGGTACACCGACCGCATCTACCGCCGCAAGCGGCTGGCCACCCCGCGGGTCCGGGAGGCCACGGAGACGGCCGAGCGCCTGCTGACCGCCCGGGAGACCCATCGCCTGCACGGCATCCAGCGGGTACCGCGCCAGGCCGCGTGAGCTCCTCGGCCACGGTGCGTAGCCTCGGGCCGGTACGCGCGCGGTAGGTTGGTGTCCGGTCCGGCCCAGGCCGGGCACCGCAGCAGGCGACGGTGGGGAGCGCAGTAACGGATGTCGGAGTTCATCCGCATCGATCCGACGTCGAAGGTACCGCCCTATGAGCAGATCCGGTCGATCGTGGCGATCCGGGCCGCCAACGGCGAGCTGCCGGTGGGCTACCGGTTGCCGACCGTGCGAGCCCTGGCCGGGCAGCTCTCGGTGGCGGTGAACACGGTGGCGCGTGCCTACCGCGAACTGGAACAGGCCGGGGTGGTCGAGACCCGGGGGCGCTCGGGCACCTTCGTGGCCGCCGCGGGCGACGACCAGCGCGCCGAGGCGCTGGCCGCCGCGCGCGCCTACGCCGAGGTGATCTCCCGGGTGGGCCTGGACCACGAGGAGGCCGTGGAGATCCTGCGCGCGGCGCTCAGGGGCTGAACCCGGCCCCGGAGGCCGCGCCCGGGTCGGGGCCCGCTCCCGGGCGCCGTCGCGGGGCCGCCCGCCCTCCCGGGGCGGGTGGTGGCCGTCCGTCCCTCCTGTGCGTCGCACCTTCCGGCTAGTGTCGGAGGGTGCCGCCACCCCGGGCGGCGCGGGCACCGAGGGAGGCGCCGATGGGCAAGGGATCCGGTGGACGGTCGGGAGGGCGCCCCGCGGGCGGCGCGTCCCCCGGGGGCGGGAGCGGCGGGGGTTCCGGTCGCGGCGGGCCCGGTGGCGGTACCGCGGGTTCCGGGAGGGGCGCCTCCGGCGGCGGTGCGGCCCGGCGGCCGGCCGGCCCCGCTGGCGGCGGACGACCGGGTCCGGTCCGTGACCGGCGCGGGGCGCGCCGGCGGCGCGGTTCGGGGCTGAGCGGCAACCGGCGGCGCGACGACTGGTACCACGAGGACGACAACCACGTCCGCTCCTACGCGGGCGACCGCCGCGTGCGCTCCTACGAGAGCGACAACAGCGGCCTGTACCGGGCGCGGCCCGGCGCGGTCCTGCTCCGGGTAGCCGTCGTCGCCGTCCTTCTGGGCCTGGTCGCCCTGCTGCTGTTCCTGCTCCTGCGCTGAGCGGCCCGGGCCCGGCGCGGGAGGCGGACCGTCAGCGGCGCAGGCCGACCACGGAGACGACGTAGAACAGGATCAGCCCGATCCACACCATGGGAAGCGCGCCGGGCCCGCCCACGGCGGCGGCGATGGCGGTGATGGGGACGCTGACCCCCAGGCACACCAGGGAGAGCACGAAGCGCACGGTGTTGGAGGGGGTTCCGGTCCTGGTCGGCTCCGCCGCGGCCCGCTGGGCGGCCAGATGGTGGCGGACCCGCTCGGCGATGGTGTCGTCGATCCGCTCGACCAGGGACGCGGCCACGGCCTCGTCGTACTCCGGGCCGAGTTCACGGCTGGCCCGCAGCGCCGCCGACACCTCGTCCCTCCGGGACTGGGGGGAGTTCGTCATGCTCCCCATCCTCGCACCGTTTCCGGGCCCCCACCCCTCGGGCGGCGCCGAACCAGGGGAGAATCCGGGACGAACCAGGGTTCTCCCCGGGGCGGGCCGGTCCGGGCACGCGAAAGGGCCGCTCCCGGGTGGGAGCGGCCCCGCGGACGGTTCCCGGCCGGGCCCCTCGCGCCGGCCGGTACGCGCCTGGTCCGGCTGCGCCTAGCTCGCGAAGTCCAGCAGCTGCTGGGCGCGGCTCGGGTGGCGCAGCTTGGACAGCGACTGCTTCTCCAGCTGCCGGATGCGCTCCCGGGTCAGTCCCAGGTGCTTGCCGATCTCGTCCAGCGTGCGCGGACGCCCGTCCATCAGACCGAAGCGCAGGGACATGATCGTGGCCTCGCGCGGCTCCAGGTCCGACAGCGCGTTGCGCAGCTGGTCGGCCATGAGCTGGCGGTCCACCACCTCGGAGGCCTCCGAGGCGTCCACGTCCTCGATCAGGTCGCCGATGCGGGTCTCGCCGTCCTCGCCGATGGTGGAGTCCAGGCTGATGGGCTGGCGGGTGACGCGCAGCAGCTCCTCGATCTGGGCCGGGGTCTTGTCCAGCTCCAGGGCCAGCTCCTCCGGGGTGGGCTCGCGGCCCAGCGCCTGGTGCATGTCGCGCTCCAGGCGGCTGACCTTGCTCAGCAGCTCCAGGACGTGCACGGGCAGGCGGATGGTGCGCGCCGAGTCGGCGAAACCGCGCTGGATGGCCTGGCGGATCCACCACATGGCGTAGGTGGAGAACTTGAAGCCCTTGGTGTAGTCGAACTTCTCCACGGCGCGGATCAGGCCGAGGTTGCCCTCCTGGACCACGTCGAGCAGCGACATCCCCCGGTCGCTGTACTTCTTGGCCACCGACACCACCAGGCGCAGGTTGGCCTCCAGCATGTGGGACTTGGCCCTGCGGCCGTCCTCGGCCACCCACTCCAGTTCCTCGACCTCGGCCTCGGCCATCGGGACGGACCCGTCGACCTCACCGTGCCGGCCCAGCCGGTACTCGGCGTAGAGACCGGCCTCGACCCGCTTGGCCAGGTCCACCTCCTGCTCGGCGGTGAGCAGTTGGCGGCGGCCGATGGCCTTGAGGTAGGTGTGGACCGAGTCGCCCATCGCGGGGGACTGGTCGTCGAGGTCGGCCTCCCCGGTCTCCGAAGCCTCCGGCTCGGAGGCGGCCTGGGTGGTCTCGGTCTTCTTGGTGCGTCGCGTGGAGCGGGTCTTCCTCCGGGTGGAGGGGCCCTTGCGCGTCGCGACCTTGGGTGCCTCGTTGGTCTCGGGCACCGTGGCGATGAGAGTGTCTTCCAGCACGTCGTCCTCGGCGTCAGGATCGGCCACCGGCGCGGAGTGGTCGCCCCCGTTGGCGAGCCGGACCCCGTTCTCGGTGAGTTCACGCAGGATGGATCGGCCGTCGCCAGCGGAGACTCCGGCCTCGGAGAAAGCGGTGCGCAGTTCGGAGAGGGACAGGTGTCCCTGTGAGCGCCCGCGGTCGAGCAGGTCGGCCAGGATCACGTCCGGGCTGTCACCGTGAGCGGTGTCAGCGGGGACTCCGGCGGTGGGTGCCGGAGCGGCCGGGGCAGTGCTCGTCATCGGGGCACCTCCCTCCCTTCCAAGGCGTGTGGCACGCGGCGGAGGGTTCCCGCCGACTGGACGCGCCAATATGTCCAACGTGTCGGGGAGTCAAATGTTCCCTGTCTCGATTGGATATCGGGTGATGTGGCGCGGATCACTGTGTCAGAAGTGGCCAAATGCGCCTGGCAGCGGGTAAAGGAGCGCGTCCGAAACCGGTGCCCGCAGGGCGGTGGACCCGCCGGGAGGAAGGGCGCAGGGGCAGGGGCCTGGACGAGTGGACCGATGGCTGTCGCCAACTGCGGACCTCCTTGGACGAGGGGCCGGAGGAGCGGGTACCCAGATAGACGTCGGGAAACGCGGGGAAGTTCCCCGCCCTTTGTCCTCACATGACCGTTACCGGCCGTGCGCGGGCAGGTCGGAGCCGTGTACGGCCGGGTGAGACCGCCTCCGGCGCACCGCCCGTCCCCGCGAGCCCCGGGGTGGACGGGGTGCGGACGCGCCCCAGGGTCCCATGTGTTCGGAGTGCACCGGTACACGAGCCTTGGCCGGAGGTGCTGCTGGCACTGCTGGGCGCCGCGCGGGAAGCACCGCCGGAGGACTCCGGAGGCGCTGCCGGGGCCGCGCGGGACGGCGCGGTCCAGGCGGAGGTGCCGCCCGTCCGGGGCGGCCCGGGGGAGGGGTCCTCAGGCGGAGGGACCGGGAGTCCGGTGGGACCGCCGGGCGGAGGAGCCGGGAACCGTCAGGCGGAGGCGCCGCGCAGCGCCACCAGGTCGGGTTTGCCCGAGGCCAGCATCGGCAGTGCGGAGCGCACCTCCAGCTCACGCGGGGCGGCGTAGGAGGGCAGGCGCTCGCGCACCCAGTCGCGCAGCTGTTCCAGCGACGGCGGCGCCTGCGGGTCGGCGGGCACCACGACCGCGCTCACCCGCTCGCCCCACTCGGGGTCCGGGCGGCCCACCACCACCGAGTCGGCCACCGCCGGGTGCTCCAGCAGCAGTGCGTTGACCTGGCCGGGCACCACCTTGTGCCCGCCGGTGTTGACCACCTCGTCCATTCGGCCCAGCACGCGCAGGCGGCCGTCCTCCTCCAGGCGCCCCAGGTCGTTGGTGCGCAGCCAGCGCACGCCCTCGGCGTCGGAGGCCACCGCGTCCGGATTCCCCGGGACGCCCGGCGGGAGGCGGTAGCCGCTCAGCAGCACCGGCCCCGAGAGCAGGATCCGCCCCGGCTCACCGGGCGCCTCGGACTCCACCCGCACCCGCACCCCCTCCAGCGGAACGCCGTCGTAGACGCAGCCGCCGCAGGTCTCGCTCATGCCGTAGGTGGTCAGCGCCCGGACCCCGGCCCCGCGCGCGGCGTCCAGCAGGGCGGGCTCCGCCGCGGCCCCGCCCAGCAGGACGCTGCGCAGCGGCGACAGGTCGGCTCCCGCGGCCAGCAGCCTGCGCAGCTGGGTGGGCACCAGGGACACGTGCGGGCGCAGCTCCCGGACCAGGTCCGCGAACGAGGCGGCGTCGAAGGGCGCGTGCACCGCCTCGGTGCCCGTGACCAGGGCGCGGGTCATCACCTGGATCCCCGAGATGTGTCCGGCGGGCAGCACGCACAGCCAGGCCTGGCCCGGCCCGGCGCCGATCCGCGCCACCGAGGCCCGGGCCGAGGCGCGCAGCGCCGCCGCGGACAGCTCCACACCCTTGGGCGCGCCGGTGGACCCCGAGGTGGTGATGACCAGGGCGGTGTCCGCGCCCGCCGGGACGGCGCCCGCCAGTCGGGAGGTCCCCTCGGGGGTGAGCACGGACGCGGGGCGCATCGCGGTGAGCAGGTCGCGCACGCGGGCTTCGGGGGTTCCGGCCGGGATCGGCAGCAGGGCGGGGCCGTGCCCGTCCAGTGCGCGGGCCAGCAGTTCGCCCGTCCGCTCGGGGCCCAGCCCGTGCACCGCCTGGAGGGGCCGCCCCTCCCCGTCGCCGGGGTGCGCCGCCGTCGTGTCCGCCTCGTGCTCGTCTACCACGACCGACAGGGTACGCCCGTGCCCGTCCGTCCCGGTCCGCCTGGCACAATGCGTAGGGTTGACGCTTGGACGCGGCCGTCGCGTCCGCACCGTCCCCAGTGTCCCCGTGAGGAGAAGTAGTAGCCGTGAGCAGCGTGATCGACTGGCAGCGGTCGGGCGAGTATTCCGACATCATCTACGAGACCGCGGAGGGTATCGCCAAGATCACGATCAACCGCCCCGAGCGGCACAACGCCTTCCGCCCGCAGACGCTGTTCGAGCTGCAGGACGCCTTCAACGTGGCGCGCGACGACTCCGGGATCGGCGTGATCATCTTCACCGGCGCCGGAGACCAGGCCTTCTGCTCGGGCGGCGACCAGAAGATCCGCGGCGACGACGGCTACATGGGTGACGACTCCGTGGCCCGCCAGGGCATCGGCCGCCTTAACGTGCTCGACCTGCAGATCCAGATCCGCCGCCTGCCCAAGCCGGTCATCGCCATGGTCGCGGGCTGGTCCATCGGCGGCGGCAACGTCCTCCAGGTGTGCTGCGACCTCACCATCGCCGCCGACAACGCCAAGTTCGGCCAGACCGGCCCCAAGGTCGGCTCCTTCGACGGCGGCTACGGCTCCTGGCTGCTCGCCCAGACCGTCGGCCTCAAGAAGGCCCGCGAGATCTGGTACCTGTGCCGCCAGTACAGCGCCCAGGAGGCGCTGGACATGGGCATGGTCAACACCGTCGTGCCCCTGGCCGACCTGGAGAAGGAGACCGTCGCCTGGGCGCGCGAGATGCTGGAGAAGTCCCCGCTGGCGCTGCGCATGCTCAAGGGCGCCATCAACGCCGTCAGCGACGGCGCCGCGGGCATGCAGCAGTTCGCCGGTGACGCCACCATGCTCTACTACATGAGCGAGGAGGCCCAGGAGGGCCGCGACGCCTTCAAGGAGAAGCGCCGCCCGGAGTTCGACAAGTTCCCGCGCCGCCCGTGACCGGCGCCGAACCCGGCCCGGCGGCCTCCGCCGCCGGGCGCGCCTTCTCCGTCGGCCTGCGCAACCGCTTCCGCGGCATCACCGTCCGCGAGGGGATGCTGGTGCGCGGGCCCGCGGGCTGGGGCGAGTTCTCGCCCTTCGCCGAGTACGGGCCGCGCGAGTGCGCCCGCTGGTGGGCGGCCTGCCACGAGGCGGCCCACCAGGGCTGGCCCGCCCCCGTCCGCGACCGGGTTCCGGTCAACGTCACCGTGCCCGCCGTGGACCCCGACCGCGCCCACGCGATCGTCGCCGCGGGCGGCTGCGCCACCGCCAAGGTCAAGGTGGCAGAACGCGGGCAGGACCCGGCCGAGGACCTGGCCCGCGTGGAGGCGGTGCGCGACGCCCTGGGCCCCTCGGGCCTGCTGCGGGTGGACGCCAACGGCGCCTGGGACGTCGACACCGCCGTGCGCATGGTGCGCGCGCTGGACCGTTTCGGCCTGGAGTACGTCGAGCAGCCCTGCGCCACCCTGGACGAACTCGCCGCCGTGCGCCGCCGCGTCGGGGTGCCGGTGGCCGCCGACGAGTCGGTCCGCAGGGCCGAGGACCCGCTGCGCGTGCGCGCCGCCGGGGCCGCCGACATCGTCGTGCTCAAGGTCCAGCCGCTGGGCGGGGTGCGCGCCGCGCTGCGCGTGGCCGAGGCGTGCGGCCTGCCGGTGGTGGTCTCCAGCGCCGTGGAGACCTCGGTGGGCCTGGCCGCCGGGGTGGCCCTGGCCGCCGCCCTGCCCGAGCTCCCCCACGCCTGCGGCCTGGCCACGATGCAGATGCTCACCGCCGACGTCACCGCCGACCCCCTCCTGCCCGAGGACGGTTTCCTGCCGGTGCGCCGGGTGGAGGTCGACGAGGCGAGCCTGCGCGCGGTGGAGGTCGACCCCGCCGGGTGGCGGGCCCGGGCCGCGGCGGCCCGAGCCGCCGCCGAAGGAGTCCCCGGGGCGCCCGGGGCCGGATGAGGTGCCCGCGCCACCGCCGACGGGATCCGCGGGATCCCGGCGTCGGACGAGGCGCCCCGCCGCGAACCGGATCAGGTACCCGAGTGGCGCATGGGGCGCCTGTGATCACTGGGGTGATCAGGCGGCGCGAATGTGGGGGGACCAACAGCGGGTTCGTTCGCTTCGCGGGTATAGGTGGGGGTTGACTGTAGGGACCGGGTCCACATGGTGATACTTGGTACACATTGAGACGATCGAGAGAGTTGATGAACCCGTCTACCGCCCTGGCGCGGGTCCTGGTCGACGAACTGGCCCGCTGCGGCCTGGCCGAGGCCGTCGTCGCGCCGGGGTCGCGTTCGACACCGCTCGCCCTGGCCCTGGTCGCCCATCCCGACGTCAGGGTGCACGTACGCATCGACGAGCGCTCGGCGTCCTTCCTCGCCCTCGGACTCGCCCGGGTCTCCCGGCGCCCGGTGGCGGTGGTGTGCACCTCCGGCACGGCCGCCGCCAACTTCCACCCGGCGGTCATGGAGGCCGACGAGAGCGGAGTGCCGCTGCTGGTGCTCACCGCCGACCGGCCCCCGGAACTGCGCGGCACCGGTGCCAACCAGACCGTCGACCAGATCGGTCTGTACGGTGACGCGGTGCGCATGTTCGCCGAGGTCGGCACGCCCGACCCGGTTCCGGGCATGGTCGCCTACTGGCGCTCGCTCACCTGCCGGGCGTGGGCGTCGGCCCTGGGCGGACGCCCCGGTCCGGTCCACCTCAACGTGCCCTTCCGCGACCCGCTGACCCCGGACGCCGACACCGGCCCCTGGCCCGAGCCGTTGGAGGGGCGCGGTACGGGCGGCCCGTGGATCAACCGGCCCGGACCTGCCACGGAGCCCGCGCCCTTCACGCTGCCCGACGCGGAGCGGGGCGTGATCGTGTGCGGTGACGGCGACTACGACCCGGTGCCCTTCCTGGCGCTGGCCGAGGCGACCGGCTGGCCGCTGCTGGCCGAACCCACCTCCAACGCCCGCCGGGCGGGCGCCGTCTCCACCTACCGACAGCTGTTGGCCTCCCCGAGCCTGGCCTCGGGCCCGGCTCCGGAGTTGGTGGTGAGCGTGGGCCGCCCCAACCTGTCCCGGCAGATCCTGGCCTACCTGCGCCGGGCCGAGCGGCACGTGGTGGTCACCGCGCAGACCCTCGGCGACCCGGCCGCGAACCTGCCCAACGCCTTCGCCGACCCCGCCCGCACCGCCACCGACGTGGTGGCCGCCGTCGCCGCCCCGGCGGGCCTGGACCCGTCCTCGCCCCGGCGCACCGACTGGTCGGACACCTGGTGGCGGGCCGAGTCGGCGGCGCGGACCGCCCTGGACGCGGTCCTGGACGCCGAGGAGGTGCTCAGCGAGCCCCGCCTGGCGCGCGACCTCGTCGCGCACCTGTCCGCGGGCTCCCTGCTCTTCGCCGGGTCCAGCATGCCCATCCGCGACCTGGACGCCACCATGCGCTCCCGCTGCGGTGTGCGCCTGGTCGGCAACCGGGGTGTGAGCGGGATCGACGGGACCGTCTCCACCGCGGTCGGCGCGGCCCTGGCCCACCAGGCCGACGGGGGCGGGCAGGCCTACGCCCTGCTCGGCGACCTGGCGATGCTGCACGACCAGAACGGCCTGCTCATCGGCCCGGGCGAACCCCGTCCGGACCTGGCGGTCGTGGTGGTCAACAACGACGGCGGCGGGATCTTCTCCGGTCTGGAGCAGGCCGGGCACCCCGACTTCGAGAGGGTGTTCGGCACCCCGCACGGAGTGTCCATGGAGCGGGTGGCGGCCGTGGCCGACCTGCCCTACACCCGCCTGGAGTGGGCCACCGACCTGCCCAAGGCCCTGCTGGGCGAGGGGATGCGCCTGATCGAGGTGCACACCCACCGAGCCGACAGCGCCGCGCTGCGCCGCCGGGTGCAGGCCGCCGTGGACGCCGCCCTCGACGACGTCCTCTGACCCCGAACGGGGCGAGGCCCTCCGAACCCCGCCCCGGACGGCGCCCTCCGACCACACCGCCCCGCGCGCGGTCCCGTACCCGTGGACGGGCCCGGTACCCGGAGCCGTCACACGTACGGGACCGCCGGGGGCGGTCCCTCCCGAAAGTCCGCTAGCCGCGCTCGAAGTGGCGGCGGCGCTCGAAGTCGGTGACCGAGGCCGAGAACGCGGCCAGCTCCGCGCGGGCCGCCGCCGCGTAGTGTCGCACCACGTCCGGGCCGAAGCAGGTCCGGGCCGGGGCGCTGGACTCCCAGGCCAGCACCGCCTCCTCCAGGGAGGCGGGCAGCCGGGGCAGGTCCGCCTCGGCTGCGTTGCCCCGGACGGGCTCGGGCAGCTCCAGCTCCCGGTCGACGCCGTACAGGCCCGCCGCGACGATCCCCGCCACCGCCGTGTAGGGGTTGGCGTCCCCGCCCGGCACCCGGAACTCGATCCGCGCCGAGTCCCCCGAGCCCACCACCCGCACCGGGCACGTGCGGTTGTCCAGCCCCCAGGAGACGGTGCTGGGCGCGTAGCCCAGCGGGGACAGGCGCTTGAAGGAGTTGACGTTGGGCGCCCACAGCAGCGCGAAGTCGCGCATGCACGCCAGCTGGCCCGCCACGAAGTGCTCCATCACCCGGGACATGCCGTACCGCCCCGAGCCGTCGTCGGCGAACACCGGCTCCCCGTTCCCGTCGCGCAGCGACAGGTGCACGTGGCAGGAGTTGCCCTCGCCCTCGTCGAACTTGGCCATGAAGGTCAGCGCCACCCCGGCCTGGGCGGCCAGCGCACGGGCCCCCGCCTTGTAGACCACGTGGTTGTCGCAGGTGCGCAGGGCCTCGTCGTAGCGGAACACGATCTCGTACTGGCCCGGGTGGCACTCCCCGCGCGCGGACTCCACCGTCATGCCGGTGCGCTCCATCGCGGTGCGGATGCGGCGCACGAGCGGGTCGATCTCGGCCACCTCGGGCAGCGCGTAGTCGGAGTTGAACCGGGTCGCGCTGGTCAGGCCGCGGTAGTCGGCCTCGAAGGCCTCCTGGTAGGAGTCGCGGAAGACCAGGAACTCCAGTTCGGTCCCGGCCAGGGCGTGCCAGCCGCGCTCGGCGAGCCGCTCCAGCTGGGTGCGCAGCACCTGCCGGGGCGCCACCGCCACCGGGCGCCCGTCGGCGCCGCGGGCGTCGCCGAGGACCAGCGCGGTGCCCGGGTCCCAGGGCAGGTAGCGCAGGGTGCCGGGGTCGGGCACGATCGCGAAGTCGCCGAGCCCGCCGCCCCACGGGTCGGTGGCGTAGCCCGGCCGCGACTCCATCTCCACGTCGGTGGCCAGCAGGTAGAGGCAGGCGCCGAACCCCTCCGACAGCACCCGGGAGGCGAAGTCGCGCGGGTTGAGGCGGCTGCCCTGCACCCGGCCCTGCAGGTCGGGCAGGGCCACGATGACGTCGCTGATCGCCCCGGCGGCGGCGTCGGCGCGCAGCCGCTCCAACGGGACGGGGAAGGGCGGGGGCGGCGGCGCGGGCGGCAGGGTCTCGCGCAGGGGCGGCAGGCCGTCGCCGATGAGCGGGCTCACGCGCGGCCCCCCGTCCGGTGCGGCCGCTCGGGCCGGTCCCGGGGGTCGGGCCGGTGCAGCGGGTTGGGCACCGGGGGCGCGTCCAGGTGGAACTCCGCGTCGCGCTCGGCCCGGTCGTGGTAGCCGCCGCCCAGCAGGCGCTCCCGGTTCAGGCAGACCCGCTCGAAGGCGGGCGCCAGCAGGTCGAACAGGGCGAAGCGGTCGGCCAGCTCGGGGAACCCGGCCTGGTAGCGCAGCACCTCGGCGCGCACCAGCTCCCAGAACCGCTCCTCGGGCACGCCGAGGTGCTCCTCCGCCAGCGGGGCCAGGTAGCGGAAGTGCCCCACGAACAGCGACTTGACGACGGAGGAGGTCAGTTCCGCGGCGTCGAAGCGCATCAGCACGCCCAGCGCCTCGGCGGGCAGGTCGGCGTACTCGGGCAGGTCGGTGTCCAGCAGCTTCATGTCGTCCACGAAGTCCTTGACCGCCAGCCGCACCGGCCGGTCGCGGTCGTCGTAGACCACGACGGCGTTCTCCCCGTGCGGGTTGAACGCCAGCCCGTACCGGTAGAGCAGGTGCAGCACCGGCGGCAGGACGGCGGCGAACAGCGCGCGCAGCCACTCCTGGGCGGGCAGGCCCGAGCGCTCCACGAGTTCGGCGGTCAGCGCACGCCCGTGCGCGTCCACGTGCAGCAGCGCGGCCAGGGTGCGGGCCCGCTCGCCCGGCTCCAGCAGCTCGGTGACCGGCTCGCGCCACAGCGCGCCGAGCAGCTGCCGGTGCCGGTAGGGGGCGTCGGGGATCTCCTCCAGGACCGGGTGGCGCACGGCCACCGCGGCGACCTCGCCGGGCAGCACCACCCGGCAGTGCTCGGACAGGAACGCGTCGCGCCCGCGCAGGGCGTGCACCCACCGGGTGCTGGCGGGCGCGGCCCGGCACAGCTCGGTGGGGATCCCCCGGTAGACCATCGTGTTGAGGATGGCCAGCGAGAGCTTGACGTTGAGCCGCCCGGGACGGGTGAGGTTGGTGAAGGTGCGGATGGACTGCTGGGGCAGGTAGTCGTCGTCGGCCTCGCCCAGCGGCACGATCAGGCCCTCGGCGAGTTCGGCGGCGAACAGGGGCACCACCACCTCGTCCCACTGCCAGGGGTGCACCGGCAGCCACACGAACTCCGCGGCCCGCCCGCCGCCGGAGCGCACCGCCTCCTCCAGGCGCCCGGTGAACAGGGCGGTCAGCTCCGGGCCCAGTTCGGCGGCGCGCAGGGCCTCCTGGTCCAGACCGGGAACGCCGTGGTGCTCGGCCAGGGAGCGGTGCACGGCGATCCACGGCAGGCGCAGGGGCCGCCGGGCCTCGGGCGGGTAGTGGGCGCGGTCGCGGGCGGAGAAGCCCACCCTCCCCTTGTTGGCGAAGATCCAGGGGTGGCCGCCCTGGTGCCCCTCCAGCCCGGCGTGCGGCAGGTCGGCCAGCTCGGCGCTGGTGGCGGCCGTCGCGGCCAGGCGGGCGTCGGCGCTCAGGGTCGCGGTCAGCTCCCCCACGGTGAAGGCCTCCACGGCCGGGTCCACGGCCCCGGCCGTACCCAGGTCGCGCAGCAGGGTGAAGGGCGAGGCGGGTGTGCGGGCGCCGTCGGCGGCCTCGCGCAGGACGCCGCCGGGGTCGACCCGCCAGCCGTCCATGCCGGTGCGCCGTCCGGTGAACAGGTAGGCGGCGCCGTCGTGGACGCGGACCCGCCAGCGCCCGCCGCCGGGAGCCCCCTCCGGCTCGGGGCGCAGCGCGTACTCGAAGCACAGCTCGGCGACCATCTTGGCGGTCAGGTGCTCGCTGGCGCGCCGCCAGTGCGCGGGGGTCAGCTCCGCCGGTACCGGCGGGGGCGGCGCGGCGCCGGACGCGCGGTCCGGCGCCTGGTCGTGCACCTGTTCGGGCGCCTGGTCGGGTGCGGCGGTCATCGCGGTCTCCGGGGTGGTGGTCGTGGCGGGTGCGGCGTCGGGGAGCGGAGGGCGGTTCAACGGCCGTCCCCGGCCCCGGTCCGTTCCTCGGATCGGTCTCCGGCCCGGTCCCCGGGTACGGCGAGCGGGTTGTCGACCGTGCCGTGCATGACGTCGAACTCGGCGTCGCGCTCGGCCCGTTCGTGGAACCCGCCCCCCATGAGCTGCTCGCGGTTCAGGGCGACGCGGCCCACCCGGGGGGCCAGCAGGTCGAACCA
This sequence comes from Nocardiopsis sp. FR4, assembly GCF_009830945.1. GTDB lineage: Bacteria > Actinomycetota > Actinomycetes > Streptosporangiales > Streptosporangiaceae > Nocardiopsis. The sequence goes on from NZ_VWVV01000028.1 coordinate 15,043, forward strand.
GGCGAAGCGGTCGGCGAGCTCGGGGAAGCGCGCGTGGTAGGCCAGCACCTGCTCGCGCGCCAGCGCCCACAGCCGCGCGCCGGGCAGGCCCAGCTGGCGCTCGACGATGTCGGCGAGGAAGCGCAGGTGCCCGGCGCCGATCGCGGAGAGCACCGAGTGCGCCAGCTCCTCGGGCTTCCAGCGGTGCAGCACGGCGCGCACGTGCTCGGGGATCTCGGCGTACTCGGGCAGGTCGAAGGGAAGGAGCTCCACGTCCGATCCGAAGTCCTTGAGCGCGATGCGCACGGGCGCCTCGTCCGCGTCGAAGACGAGCACGACGTTCTCCCCGTGCGGGGTGAAGGAGGCCCCGTACCGGTACAGGTAGTGCAGCACCGGCGGGAGCAGGGCGCCCAGGAAGCGGCGCAGCCACTCCTCGGCGCCCAGCCCGGAACGCTCCACCAGCTCGGCGACCAGGGCCCGGCCGTCGGCGCCCTCCAGCAGCAGGCAGGCCATGGTGCGGGCGCGCTCGCCCCCGGCCAGGTGGCGGTGGATCGGCTCGCGCCAGATGGTGCCCAGCAGCTCGTGGAAGCGGTAGGGGGCCTGCGACATCCGGTCGAAGACCGGGTGCGGGACGGTGGCCGAGGCCCGCTCGGCGAGCATGACCACCCCCGTCTCCAGGAAGAAGGGGTCGCGTTCGGCCAGGGCGCGCAGCCAGGTGCTGGTGTGCGGGGCGCACCCGGTCTGGGTGCCCGACAGCCCCCGCCACACCAGGGTGTTGCGGATCATCAGGGGCACCTTGACGTTGAGCCGGTCGGGCCGGTCCAGGTTCATCAGGGTGCGGATGGACTGGAAGGGGCGGTACCGGTCCCGGCTGAGTCCCAGGCGCACCACCCGCCCCAGAGCGATCTCGGAGGCGAAGAGCGGGGCGATGACCTCGTCCCACTGGAAGGGGTGCACCGGCAGCCACAGGTAGGCGTCCGGATCGCCGCCGCGCCCGCGCACGCGCTCGGCGAAGGCGGCCCGCTGGTCGGCGTCCAGCTCTCCGGCCAGCAGCGTGGCGCGGTCGGTCCCGGCCATCGCCTGGAAGCGGCCCAGGTCGGGGTGGACGGCGATCCACACCAGGTGGAAGGCGCCGCGCGCCTCGGGGGTGTAGCGCGCGGCGTCGGCGGCGGAGAAACCCAGACGGCCCTTGTTGACGAAGATGCACGGGTGCCCGGTCTGGTACCCCTCCAGGTCCTCGTAGGGCAGGTCGGCCAGCTCGGCCGCGGGCAGCGCGTCGGCCGTCAGGCGGGCGTCGGCGGCGTGCGTGGCCAGCAGGTCGCGCACCACCTCCGCCAGGGAGTCACCGGGCAGGCCCACGGTCTCCTGGGTGTCGGTGACGAACCGGGTGGGGTCCCACGCGGGCTCCTCGCCGCTCCCGGTACGGCGGACCAGGGAGGCGGCGTCCACGTGCCAGGAGCCGAACCCGCCCCGGCGGGCGGTGAAGGCGTAGGACGTCCCGCCGTCCGCCTCCAGGATCCAGGCGTTCGGGCCCCGCTCCGGCTCGGGCCGGGGCAGGACCATCTCCTCGTAGGCCAGCTCGCCGACCATGTGGGCGAGCAGGCGCCGGCCGGCCCGGCGCCAGACGTCGGGGTCGGTGGTGGCGCGGTCGTCGTCGCGGTCGGTGTACGCGGTCTCAGGCATGCTGTGTGTCTTCCGTCCGGTGCGCGGTCGTGGTCGGTGGGGCGGGTGCGGCGGGAGGCGTGCGCCCGGGTGGCAGGGCCAGGACGAGGGCGAGCACGCCGAACAGGGCCGCCCCGGCGGCCAGGGGCAGGCCCAGCCCGGCTCCGGCCAGGGCCGTGGCCAGCACGGGACTGACCAGGGTCGCGCCCACCCGCACGGTGGCCACGACGGAGAAGGCCGGTCCGCGGGCCCCGGTCACCTCGAACACCCGCAGGTCCAGGGCCACGTGCCCCAGGCCCAGCCCGGCGCCGAACACCACCCGCCCCAGGGCCAGCAGGGCGGGGTCGGGGGTGAGGAACTGCGCCAGCAGGCCCAGGGCGGCCACCGCGCAGGAGACCGGGAGCAGGGACCGGCCCAGCAGGGCGTGCGCCCGGTGCGCCAGGGGCAGGACCGCCAGCACCGTGACCTGCGGCAGCAGGAACAGCAGCGCCGCCGCGGTGGTGCCCGCCCCGCCGTCCTCGGCGTACAGGGTGAAGAAGGGGCGCACCACCAGGCGGGCGGTCTCGGCCGCCAGCACGGCCGTGCACACCGCCGCCAGGGCGACCAGGGCCGTACGCCCCCGCCGGGGGGCGGGGCCGGCGTTCGGGGGTTCGGAGCCGTCGGGGTCCGTGCCCCCGGGGGTGAGCGCCGGGCCGTCGGCGGAGCGGGGCAGGCGGCGGTGGCACAGCACCGCCAGCGCCACGTACAGCAGGGAGCACGCCGCGATCCCGTACCGGGGTTCGGGCAGCGCCATGATCGCGGCGCCCAGCACGGTGGCGACCACGACCCCGCCGTTGACGACGTAGGCGAACAGCGTCACGTCGCGTACGCGGTCGCGGCCGGTGCCCACGAACGCCGGATAGGCCAGCGTGAAGGCCATGGTGACCACCACCGAGGCGGCCGACAGCACCAGGAACGCGAGGTAGGAGGGCGCCGCGGCCAGCACCAGCTCCAGCACCGCCGCCACGGCCAGCGAGCCCACCACCAGCGAGCGCAGTGAGGCGCGGCGCGCGGCCAGCCCCCACAGCGGCATGGCCGCCAGGGCGGCCACCCGGCACACCCAGATGTAGGTCCCGGTGGCCGCGGGGTCGGTGACCCCGAACAGCCGCTCGAACAGCTGCGGGTAGAACGGGCTCAGCGCCACGTCCCCCACCAGGTGCAGGAGGACGACCAGCAGGTACAGGCGCCGGAAGGCCGGAGCCGTCATCGCCCCTCCCGGGACGGCGCTCCGAAGGAGGTGAACGCCGTGCGCTCCGGCAGCCGGTAGACCGTGCGCCCGGCCAGGCTGTTGAGGATGGTGGCCGCCCGCCAGGCCCCCAGGCCCAGGTCGGGCGCGCCCACTCCGTGCGTGTGGAGTTCGGCGTTCTGCACGTGGATGGGCGCGGTCAGCTCCGGGTCGGCGGCCAGCCGCAGGTCCTCACCCACCACGGGGCGGCCCCGGTCATCGGTGTGCAGCAGTTTGGCCACCGGCGCCAGGAAGCCGGGCTCGCGCTGGGCGTAGCCGGAGGCGGCGACGACCGCCTCGGTGCGCACGCTGAACTCGCGGTCCTGCTCGCGGTGGCGGAAGGTGAGTTCGTAGCCGTTCCCGTCGGCGCGCGCACCCAGCAGCTCGCACTGCGCCCGCAGGCTGGCGCCCACCGGCGCCCCGGCGATGCCGCGCTCGTAGAGCACGTCGTGGATCTCGGCGATGGTGTCGGCGCTGATGCCCTTGTACAGCTGCCACTGCGCGGGCACGACCCGGTCCTTCACCTGCTGGGGCAGGGCGTGGAAGTAGCGGGTGTAGTCAGGGGTGAAGTGCTCCAGGCCCAGCTTGGAGTACTCCATCGGCGCGAAGGCGGGGGAACGGGTCAGCCAGCGCACGTGTGCGTCGCGGTGCGCGGGCGAGCGCAGCAGGTCCAGGAACACCTCCGCGCCGGACTGCCCCGAGCCCAGCACGGTCACGTCGCCCAGCCCGGCCAGCCCCGGGGCGCGGTCGGCGTAGTCGGCGGCGTGGAAGACCCGCTCGCCGACCAGGTCGGCCAGCGGCTCGGGCAGCACCGGCTCGGTGCCGATGCCCAGCACCAGCGCCCGCCCGCGCGCGGCGGCGCGCGTGCCGTCCGCCGCGGCGTACTCCACGGTGAACACGCCGTCCTCGTGGTGCACGGCCGTGACGAGGGCGTCGAAGCGGCACGAGGGCAGCTGTCGGGCCACCCAGCGGCAGTAGTCGTCGTACTCGCGGCGGGGCACGTGGAAGTGCTCGGCGAAGTAGAAGGGGAACAGGCGGTCGTGCTCGCGCAGGTAGGACAGGAACGACCACCGGCTGGTGGGGTCCACCAGGCTGACCAGGTCGGCCAGGAAGGGCACCTGCAGGCGGGCGCCCTCCAGCAGCAGGCCCGGGTGCCAGGAGAAGGACGGGCGCGCCTCCAAAAAAAGGGGGTCCAGCCCCGGGACGGCGTCGGCCAGCGCGGCCAGGGCCAGGTTGAACGGGCCCAGTCCCACGCCCACCACGTCGTGCACGCGGTCGTCGTCGGAGCGGGAGGGCGGTACGGGGCCGGGGAGCGGGCCGGGGGCGGAGGTCAACGGGACTCCTTCAGGGCGGCGGCCTCGGCGTCGCCCGCGGCGACGACCTCGGCGAGCAGGGACGCGGTCTCGTCCGGGGTGGTGTCGGGGTTGAGCAGGGTGAGCTTGAGCCACACGCGGCCGTCGATCTGGGTGCGCCCGATCACGGCCCGGCCCTGCTCCAGCAGGCGGCGGCGCAGTCGGGCGTTGACGGCGTCGCTGTGTTCGCCCGCGTCGTAGCGGAACACGACGGTGGTCAGGGAGGGGGCGGTGGCCAGGATTAGGCGCGGGGCGGCCACCACGTGCGAGGCGGTGCGCAGGGCCAGGTCGTGGCAGGCGTCCACGAGGCGTCCCAGGCCGTCGGTGCCCAGGGCGCGCAGGGTGACGGCGATCTTGAACACGTCGGCCCGGCGGGTGGTGCGCAGGGAGTAGCCGAGCAGGCTGGGGTATCCGGCCTCCTCGTCGTCGGTCGGGTTGAGGTAGTCCACCGAGCGCGACAGCGGGGCGAACAGGGCGCGTTCGCGGGTGAGCAGGATCCCGGCCGCCACCGGCTGCCAGCCGAGCTTGTGCAGGTCCATGCTGACCGAGTCGGCCCGCTCCAGCCCGGCGAGGAACCCGCGCAGGCGCCGGGAGAACAGCAGGCCGCCGCCGTAGGCCGCGTCCACGTGCAGCCACACGCCGAACTCGCGGGCGACGCGGGCGACGGCCGCCAGGGGATCGATGCCGCCCAGGTCGGTGGTGCCCGCGGTGGCCACCACCGCGACCGGCAGGTCCCCCTCCGCGCGCAGGCGCGCCAGGGTCTCGCGCAGCGCGGCCGGACGCATCCGGTGCTGCGCGTCCACGTCCACGGTGACCACCGCGTCCTCGCCCAGGCCCAGCAGGGCGGCCGAGCGCTGCACGGAGAAGTGCGCGACCGCGCCGCACACGATCCGGGGGCGGGCGCCGCCCGCGGCCCGGGCCACGCCGTGGCGGCTGGCGTCGCGGCCGCCCTCCCCGCCCAGGGCGGAGTCGCGGGCCAGCAGCAGGGCGGTGAGGTTGGACTCGGTGCCGCCGGAGGTGACGACGCCGCCCGCGCTCTCGCCCCGGTAGCCGACCAGGTCCGCGAGTTCGGCCACGAGCTGGGTCTCCATGGCGGTGGCGGCGGGCGCCTGGTCCCAGGAGTCCAGGGACTGGTTGAGGACGGAGGCGACGGTGTCGGCGGCCACCGCCACGGCCAGCGGCGGGCAGTGCAGGTGTGCGGCGCAGCGCGGGTGGGCGGGGTCGGCGGCCCCGGTGGCCAGTACCCGGGTCAGCCTGGTCAGGACGTCCACGGCGAGCCCGCCGGCGGCGCCGGCGGGGCCCAGCGCCTCGCGGACCGCGTCGGCGACCTGCCGGGGGGTCCGGGCCGGAAGCGGTCCGCCGCGTGCGGCTCCGGCCTCGGCCAGGGCCGTGGTCGCCGCCTCGACCAGGGCGGCGACCACGGCGGGGCCGCCGGGAGCCCCCGCGAACACGTCGGCCAGCGGGGAGACCGCGTGGGGGAGCGCGGGCGGGGTCGGGGGTCCGGACACACAGGCGCCTGGAGTGACGGGGTCGACACGTGGAGTGATGGTCATGGGAAGTCGGGCTCCGGTTTCTGCCGTGGCCGGTCGCGGGCACGCGGATTCGGGGTGGGGCCGGGGCGTGCCCGGCGGGGAGGAACCTGGGGAGGGCGTCAGCGGGCCAGCGGCAGGACCAGGCAGTGGTGCGCGCGCCAGCCCTCGTGCGGGGCGAGGTCGCCCACGTGCCGCCAGCCGTTGCGCAGGAGGATGTCGCGGGCGCGGGTGTTGCCCCGGGCCACCAGCCCGGCGGCCCGCTCCTCGCGGCGTCCGGCGAGGAGGAAGGGCAGCGCGCGCTCCACGATCCCGGTGCCGCGGTAGGGGGCGTGGATGAGCGCCTCGCACATGGCGAAGGTGCGGCCCGGGCGCTCGGCGGTGACCTCGTCGGCGTCCACGCCCGGCGCCGGGGCGAGTCCGTCCCACCAGCCGGTGGTGGTGGGCAGGGTGTAGCCGTAGGCGAACCCGGCCAGCTCCCCGTCCGCCCTGCACGCGGTGAGCCTGAAGCCCGGGCGGGCGGCGCTGAAGGCCAGGCGCTCACCGAAGGGCGGGTCGCTGTGGTCGGGCAGGTGCAGGACGTCGGCGTACACCGCCTCGTAGGCCTCGACCCAGGGGGAGGGGTCGGCGAGGACCTCGGCGCCGGTGAGGTTGTCCACCCGCCAGGTGGCGGCGGGGGCGGCGGGGGATACGGGCACGGGAACTCCTTCGTCGGGGGGTGCGCACGGAAAAGCCATAATAATTAGGGCAGGCTTACCTAAGTGTGTCAAGGTCTCCGGGGGAGTGACCCGGGGCACACCGCCGCTCAGTGCGTGCGGCTGTCCACGCTCACCCGGGGAGCCGCCGGATGGCCCAGGAACGCGGGCATCGCGAACTCGTGCCCGTAGGCGCCCGCGTTGGGGAAGACCAGGACGTCACCGGCGCGCAGCGCGTCCACCCGCACGTCCCGGGCCAGCACGTCCTCGGGGGTGCACAGCTCCCCGCACACCGTCACCGAGACCCCCGCCGCCGCGGGCCGGGGGACCCCCACGGGCCACGGTCCGCCCTCCAGCACCGCGAAGTTGTGCCGGATCTCCCAGGAGGTCGGCAGCTGGAAGTGGTTGATCCCGCCCCGCACCACCGCGAAGTGCTCCCCGTAGGCCGCCTTGACGTCCGTCACCCGGGCCGCGTACCAGCCCGCGGGCGCCGCGATCCAGCGCCCCGGCTCCAGGACCACCTCCACGCCCGGGTCGGGCAGTCCGGACAGTGCGGCGCCGAACCCCGCCAGGTCGAAGTCGGCCGTGCCCTCCTCGAAGGGCACGCCCAGCCCGCCGCCCACGTCCACCAGGCGCAGGTCCACCCCGTGCTCGCGGGCGGTCTTGTCCGCCCACTCCAGGCACCAGCGCACGTAGGCGGCGTGCGCTCCGGCGTCGGTGTTGCCGCTGACCGCGTGCACGTGGAAGCCCACCACGTCCAGCCCCGGAAGGGCCAGGGCCGTGCGCACGGCCTCGGGGACCAGCGGCTCGGGGACGCCGAAGGGGCCGGGGGTACCGCCCATCACCAGGGCCCCGCTGACCGGGACGCGCTCGGGGTTGACGCGCAGGGCCACCGGCAGCACCGTGCCCGCCTCGCGGGCCGCGGCCGAGATCCGGTGCAGCTCCAGCTCGCTCTCGGCGTTGACCACCACGTCCGCGCCCCGCTCGGCGCGCAGGCGGGCCAGCCCGGACAGCAGCTCGGGGGTCTTGCCCGGCCCGCTCACCGCGATCCGCGCGCCGCCGGGGCCCGTGCGCCGTCCGCGCAGGGCCGCCAGCGAGGTGTGCGCCTCGCGCAGGGAGGCCGCCTCGAACCCGTCCACCGCCTCGGCCAGGTGGGCGAGTACCGGTTCGAAGCCGTTGGCCTTGACCGCGAAGTACACCCGCGCCCAGGAGGGCAGCGACCCGCGCAGCGTGCGGGCGCGCTCGGCGGCCAGCGCCGGGTCGTAGACGTAGCCCGAGCCGGAACCGGCCGCCAGCTCCAGGGCCGCCCGGCGCACGCGCTCGGGGATCCGTTCGGCGGGCAGGGCGGGGGCGTGGTCGAAGGAGCGGGGCGGTTCCATGGAACCCCTTCCGGGAGGGCGCGCGGGGTATGTGGTCCGGACGTCGGTGCGGGTGCGGGGCCGGGGCGGCCCCGCCCCGGGGGAGGGCCGCTAGCGCTGCGGGTCCACGCCGAAGATCTCGGCCACGTCGTCCAGCACGGCGTGCGCGGAGATCAGGCCGACACCGGACATCCAGTAGGCGTCGTCCACGTCCGTCTTGGTGCCCTCCAGCTCGCCCCACAGCGGGTTGGTGACGTAGCGCTCCTTGTCCTCGGCCACCTCACCGGCCTCGCCGTCGTCGTAGGTGGCCACCAGGATGTGGTCGGCCTCCAGGTCCATCAGGCGCTCGGGGCTGTGGTAGGTCGCGATCTCCTCGGAGTCGGTCTCCGTGTTCTCGCTGGGGGGCAGGCCCAGGTCGTCCATGATCACGCCGATGTAGGAGTTGCGGGTGTAGAGCCGCACGCCGTCGGCGTCACCGGCGAAGCGCACCACCGACACGGTGGGGAGCTCACCGTCCGTGGACTCGGCGATCTCCTCGCCGATGGCCGCGGCGCGCTCCTCGAACTCGCTCACCAGCCGGTCGGCCTCCTCGGCCATGCCCATCGCCTCGCCGGTCAGGCGCAGGTTGTCCTTCCAGGAGGCGCCGGTGGTCTCCGACATCACGGTCGGGGCGACCTCGCTGAGCTGGCCGTAGCCGTCGCCGTGGCGCACCTCGGCGGACAGGATCAGGTCCGGCTCGGCCTGGGCGACCCGCTCGGGGTCGACCTCCCACAGCAGGCCCACCGACTCGGCCTCCTCGGCGCTGCCCTTGTTCCAGTCGCTCTCGAACAGGTAGTCGGGCAGGGTGTCCTGGCCCTCGGCGATCTGGGTGAAGCCCACGACGTTTCCGCCCAGGGCGAGGGTGGCGTCCACGTAGGTGAAGTCCAGCGGCAGCACGCGCTCGGGCGCGGCCGGGATCTCGGTCTCGCCCATGGCGTGCTCGACCGTGAGGGGGAAGCCCCCGGCGGTCTCCCCTCCGGCGGCGGAGCCGGCCTCCTCCTCGGGGCCGCTCGCGCCGCAGGCGGTCACCAGGGTCAGGGATGCGGCGACGGCCAGGGGCAGGCCCGTGCGTCGCAGGTGTGCGAGGGTGTTCATGCTGGGGGCTCCCGGGAGTTGCAGGGGAAAACGGAGTCCGCGGCCACGGAAACAGCACACTTCACCAGGTGAGGTGTCGTCTCAGGCCGAGTCGTGGCAAACTTAGATCATCCGGGTGTGGCTAGGCAAACCTAAGTTAGGTCGGCCTGGCCTCTTTCATGAGTAGGGAGAACGGGTGAGGAACACGACCGGGACGCCGACGACCCCCACGGCGTCGGGGCTGGCGGCCGCCGCGGGCGACGCGGTCGCGGCCCGCCGGAGACGCAGAATCTCGGGCCTGTTCCTGCTGCTCGCGCTGCTGTGCCTGGCCACCGCCGCCAGCGTCCTGGTCGGCGCCCGCGCCCTGACCCCCGGAACCGTCTGGCTGGCCCTGACCGGTACCGCGGGCAGCGAGGCCGACATCATCGTCCACCAGATCCGCCTGCCGCGCACCGCGCTCGGCCTGCTCGCCGGGATCAGCCTGGGCCTGGGCGGCGCCCTCATGCAGGGCCACACCCGCAACCCCCTGGGCGACCCCAGCATCCTCGGCGTCACCTTCGGCGCCGCCCTGGCCGTGGTGCTGGGCATTCTGCTCTTCGGCGTCACCACCCTGTACACCCAGGCCTGGTTCGCCTTCGCGGGCGCCGCCGCGGCCACCGTGCTGGTCTACGCGATCGGATCCGTCCCCGGGCGCGGCCCCACACCCATCACCCTGGCCCTGGCCGGAACCGCGGTGAGCTGGCTGGCCTACTCACTGGTGTCCGGGCTGGTACTGCTCGACCAGACCACCATGGAGAACTTCCGGTTCTGGCGGGTGGGCTCCCTGGTGGGCCGCGACCCCTCCGTGCTCGCCCCCATGGTCGCCGTGGTCGCCGCGGGCACGCTCATGGCCCTGGCCAACGCCCGGGCCCTGAACGCGCTGGCGCTGGGCGAGGACACCGCCCGCGCCCTGGGCTTCCGGATCGGCCGGGCCCGCACCACCGGGCTGGTCGCCATCACCCTGCTCACCGGCGTCACCGTCGCCGCCTGCGGTCCCATCGCCTTCGTCGGCCTCATCGTGCCGCACATCGCCCGGGGCGTCGTGGGCGCCGACTACCGCTGGCTGCTGCCCTACTCGGCGCTCATGGGCGCGAGCCTGCTGCTGCTCGCCGACGTCCTGGGCCGCTTCCTCGCCCCGCCCGGGGAGCTCCAGGTCGGCGTGGTCCTGGCCCTGATCGGCGCACCCTTCTTCGTCCACATCGTCCGCCGCCGGAGACTCCTCGCCCTATGACCTCCACCCCCTCCCCCGACGGCGCCCGCGCGCGGGCCCTGGACCGCCTGGCCGCCGCGCGCCGGGCGGTCCGGCTCGGCCCGGTCTCGCTGCCGCTGCGGCCCCGCCTGGTAGCGGTGGGACTGGTGACCACCCTGGTCCTGCTGGTGCTGGCGCTGCTCAACCTCTCCATCGGCGCGACCTTCCTGCCCCCCGACGTGGTCTGGGCCAACATCGTGGGCACCACCTACGACGACTACTTCACCGTCTGGCGGGTGCGCATGCCGCGCCTGGTGGTGGGCATGCTCGCCGGGGCCGCGCTGGCCGCCGCGGGCGCCATCACCCAGACCATCATGCGCAACCCCCTGGCCAGCCCCGACCTGCTCGGCGTCACCCACGGCGCCAGCGCGGGCGTGGTGGGCGTGATGGCCCTCGGCGGCAGCTACGGCATCCTCAGCGGCCCGCTGGCCAGTGTCGGCGTCCCCGCTCTGGCCCTGGTCGGCGGCCTGGCCGCCGGGACCGTGTGCTACGCCCTCGCCTGGCGGGGCGGTATCGACGGGTTCCGCCTGCTGCTGGTGGGCGTGGGGGTGTCCACGGTGCTGATGAACCTCACCCTGTGGATGCTCACCCTGGGCGAGGTCAGCGACACCGGCCGCGCCATGGTCTGGATCGCGGGCAGCCTGTCCATGCGCACCTGGCAGAACGCCCTCCCGGTGGCCGTGGCCCTGGCCGTCCTGCTGCCCCTGGCCCTGGTCGCCGCCCGCACCCTGGACGCGCTCTCCTACGGCGACGACGTCGCCGCGGGCCTGGGCGTGCGCCTGGAGCGGGCCCGCACCGCCACGCTGGTGCTGGCCGTGCTCCTGGCCGCCTTCGGCACCTCGGCCGCCGGACCCATCCTCTTCGTGTCCCTGGCCTGCCCGCAGATCGCGCTGCGCCTGGCCCGCACGCCGCGCCCGCCCGTCCTGCTCTCCGCCCTCGTCGGCGCCGCCCTGACCAGCGGAGCCGACCTGCTCGCCCGCAACCTGGCCGGAGTCCAGCTCCCGGTGGGCATCGTCACCGGCTGCCTGGGCGCCCTCTACCTCATCCACCTGCTCGTCCGCGGCAACCGGAAGGCCCACGCGTGACCATCCCACACACCACCACCCGCACCGACTCCGCTCCCGCCACCGCCCCGGCCCGGCTCAGCGCGCGCGGCCTCACCCTGGCCTACGACGACCACACCGTCGTGCGGGGCCTGGACGCCGACATCGTCGAGGGCACCGTCACCTGCGTCATCGGCCCCAACGGGTGCGGCAAGTCCACCCTTCTGCGCGCCCTGGGCAGGCTCATGAAGCCCCGGGCGGGCCTGGTCGAGCTGGACGGCCGCGACATCCACCGGGTGCCCACCCGCGAGGTCGCCGAGGTGCTGGGCGTGCTGCCCCAGCAGCCGGTGGCGCCGGACGGCCTCACCGTCGCCGACCTGGTCGCCCGCGGCCGACACCCCGCCCAGCGCTGGTACCGGCAGTGGTCGGGCGAGGACCACCAGGCGGTGGCCGCGGCCCTGGAGCGGACCGGGCTGCTGGAGCTGGCGGACGCCCCCCTGCAGGAGCTGTCCGGCGGGCAGCGCCAGCGCGCGTGGATCTCCATGGTCCTGGCGCAGGGCACCGACCTGCTGCTGCTGGACGAGCCCACCACCTTCCTGGACCTGGTCCACCAGGTGGACGTCCTGGACCTGGTGCGCGAGCTGCACCGCGAGGGCGGCCGCACCATCGTCATGGTGCTGCATGACCTCAACCTCGCCGCCCGCTACGCCGACACCGTCATCACCATGCGCCAGGGCCAGGTGGTGGCCTGCGGTCCGCCCGAGCGGGTGCTCACCCCCGAGCTGTTGCGCGAGGCCTTCGACCTGGAGGCGGTCGTGGTGGAGGACCCGGTCACCGGTGGCCCCATGGTGGTTCCGGTCGGCCGCAGCGGCCGGTCCTCCTGATCCGCGTGCCCCCCGCGTGCGGAGGAGGGCGCGGACGGAAAACCGAATCGTGGGAGCAAAGCCCCATGGCGGGCGTGTTCCGGGCGTGGCGCGTAGACCGGTCGGATCCGGATAGGTCATGATCGCGACCAGTGCCGACCCTAGGTAACCGTACCGATCTCCAGCGTGAAAGCACCAGGGAATGCGCGGGATTTGTAGGCGCGTTCACCTCGGTTTCACCTGCGCGTGCGGAACCTCGGCCAAGGTCGAGACCGACCGGCGGGATCAAACCCGTCGGACCAGGACAATCCGCGCGCGCCGGAGCGACCCGTACCGTACGGAGCACGCGGAAGCAGCACGATCCCCAAGGAGAAGGTGTGCCCGAATCCGCGCCCCGCCGCCGTCCGCTGCCGTTGATCGGCGAGGTCGGAGGAGGCCGTTCCCGCGCAACGTGCAAGCTGCGCTGTGGCGACGCGTGCTTCCACCCCGCGCCCAACACGAGTGACAACGCCTACTTCGGCGACATCTTCGCCAAGGCCCTCTCCCGCCGCACCGCGCTCCGCGCCGGTGCGGCCGCCGCGGGTGTCGGAGCCCTCGGCCTGGCCGCGTTCAGCCCCGCCGCCGCCGACCCCCGCGGCGGGAACCGCCCCCACCCCGCCCCGCGCCCCACCTTCAAGAGCGTCCTCCCCAACACCGACGACAAGGTCACCATCCCCCAGGGCTACGACCAGCACGTCATCATCCGCTGGGGCGACCCCGTCCTGCCCGGCGCCCCCGAGTTCGACGTGTACAACCAGACCCCCGAGTCGCAGGCCCAGCAGTTCGGCTACAACTGCGACTACGTCGGCTTCCACCAGCTCGACGACGACCGCGCCCTGCTGTGGGTCAACCACGAGTACACCAACGAGGGCATCATGTTCCCCGGCTACACCAACGGGGCCTCGGCGACCGAGGAGCAGATCCGCATCGCGATGGCCGCCCACGGCGGCTCCATCGTGGAGCTGGAGCGCGAGGGCCGCACGGGCAAGTGGGTCGTGTCCAAGGGCGAGCGCGCCTTCAACCGCCGCATCACCGCCGACACCCCCATCCGCCTGACGGGTCCGGCCGCCGGGCACCCCCTCCTCCAGACCGCCGAGGACCCCACCGGCACCCTGGTCAGGGGCATGCTCAACAACTGCGCGGGCGGCATGACCCCGTGGGGCACCTTCCTCACCGCCGAGGAGAACTTCAACCAGTACTTCGGCGGCGCCGCCGGGACCCGGGAGACCTCCCGCTACGGCCTGGGCACCGGGCTGCCCAGCCGCCGCTGGGACCGGGTGGAGGAGCGCTTCGACCTGTCCAAGCACCCCAACGAGGCCAACCGCTTCGGCTACATCGTCGAGGTCGACCCGCTCGACCCCGGCTCCGAGCCCAGGAAGCGCACCATGCTCGGCCGCTTCAAGCACGAGGGCGCCACCACGCGCCTGGCCGAGGACGGCCGCGTGGTCGCCTACATGGGCGACGACGAGCGCTTCGACTACATGTACAAGTTCGTCAGCGCCAAGAAGTACGTCGAGGGCTCGCGGCGCCACAACCTCACCCTGCTGGACTCGGGCACCCTGTACGTGGCCCGCCTGAGCGGCAACAGCCCCGCCGAGGAGTTCGACGGCTCCGGCGCCCTGCCCTCCGACGGCGAGTTCGACGGCACCGGCGAGTGGATCCCGCTGTGCACCGACACCCAGAGCTTCGTCGACGGCTTCAGCGTCGCCGAGGTGCTCATCTACACCCGCCTGGCCGCCGACGCCGCGGGCGCCACCAAGATGGACCGCCCCGAGGACTTCGAGCCCAGCCCGGTCACCGGCAAGGTCTACCTCGCCCTGACCAACAACTCCGCCCGTGAGCCCGGCCAGGCCGACGAGCCCAACCCGCGCGGCCCCAACCGCTACGGCCACATCCTGGAGCTCGTGGAGGACGGCAACGACGCCGCGGCCACCTCCTTCTCCTGGAACGTGCCGCTGGTGTGCGGCGACCCCGAGGACGACAGCACCTACTACGCGGGCTTCGACAAGTCCAAGGTCATGCCGATCTCGGCGCCGGACAACCTGACCTTCGACGCCGACGGCAACCTGTGGATCTCCACCGACGGCCAGCCCGGCAGCCTGGGGATCAACGACGCGCTGCACGTGATGCCGGTCGAGGGCCGCTTCCGCGGCGAGCTCAAGACCTTCGCCACCGTCCCGGTGCGGGCCGAGGCCTGCGGTCCCTTCATCACCAAGGACAACAAGACGGTCTTCCTGGCCCCGCAGCACCCGGGTGACAACGGCACCTTCGACGCGCCGACCAGCACCTGGCCCGACGGCGACATGCCCCGTCCGTCCGTGGTGTGCATCTGGCACTCCAAGGGCCGCGACGTGGGCAAGTAGCCCCGGCCCCGCCCTCCCGCCCGGGAGGGAGCGACCACCGGCTCCGGCTTCCATCGTGGGGGAGGTCGGGGCCGGTTCTCCGTGTCCGGACCGGTCACGTCCGGTCCCGGCGGGTCCGAGGGGAGGCGGGCCGGGGGAGGGGCGGCCCCTCAGAGCACCTTCTCGAAGCACAGCGAGGAGGGGCAGTCGGCGTAGGCGCCGAACGGGGGTATGGGCGCGTAGCCGGAGCGGGTGTAGAAGCGCACGGCGTCGGGCTGGCGGTCGCCCGTCTCCAGGCGCAGGCACTTCCAGCCGCGCTCGCGGGCCCGGTCCTCCAGCGCCGCCAGGACCAGCGCCGCGGCGCCCGACCCGCGCCGCTCGGGCCGCACGTACATCCGCTTGACCTCGCCCGCGGCGTCGCCGAGCTCGCGCAGGCCGCCGCAGCCCACGGCCGCGCCCTCCGCGTCGCGGGCCACCACGAACACCGCGACGTCCGCGGCGGAGGGGGCCGTGCCGGGCTCGGAGTCGGGTGTGCCGTACCGTTCGGCGATCTCGGCCCGCTGAGCGGCCCGCAGGGCACGGGCGTCGGGATCGTCCCAGGCGACTTCGTCGATGTGCATGGGTGTCACGCTAGCGACGCCGTGTTTCCATCATGTGAAACCCTGCTCGGCGCCCAGATTCGCCGTAAGTACGAGGTCATCGGGTGCTGGGCCTCTCTCGTCGCACCAGCGACGTTTCCGGCCCGACCATCAGTCGGTGAGGGCCTCGCGCATCACCCGGAACTTGGACTCGGTCTCGGCCAGCTCCGCGTGCGGCTCCGAGCGCGAGACGATGCCGCACCCGGCGAAGAGCCGGGCGCGCGCCCCGTCCACGCGGGCGCTGCGCAGCGCGATGCCCCACTCGGCGTTGCCCGCGCCGTCCAGCCAGCCCACCGGACCGGCGTAGCCGCCGCGGTCCATGCCCTCGACCTCCTCGATCAGGCGCATGGCCACCGGGGTCGGGGTGCCGCCCACGGCCGCGGTGGGGTGCAGGGCGGCCACGGCCTCCAGCGCCGACACCCCGGGGGACAGGCGGGCGCGCACGGGGGTGGCCAGGTGCTGCACGTTGGCCAGCTCCAGCAGGCGGGGGCGGTCGGGCACGTCCAGTTCCTCGGTGAGCGGTTCCAGCGCGGTGCGCAGCGAGTCCACGGCCATGCGGTGTTCGTCCACGTCCTTGGCCGAGGCCAGCAGCTCCTCGCCCAGGCGCCGGTCCTCGTCGGGGTCCTGGCCGCGCGGGCGCGTTCCGGCCAGCACGAGCGAGGTGAGCTGGTCGCCCTCGCGCCGCAGCAGCAGTTCCGGGGTGGCCCCCACCATGCCGTCCACGGAGAAGGTGAAGCAGCTGGGAAAGCGCAGACGCAGCCGCTCCAGCAGCGTGCGCACGTCGATGGGGGCGTCGGCGTCGGCGAGGGCGTCGCGGGCCAGCACGGCCTTGTCGAGCCCGCCCGCGCGGATGCGCGCGACGGTGTCGGCCACGGCGGACGCCCACCGCTCCCGCGACAGCGAGCCCCCGCTCCAGGAGACCGGGCCCACGGGTCTGGGCTCGGGCGCGGGGTGCAGCAGCTCGGGCGGGTGGGCGCCGGGCTCGTCGGCCACGGTGGTCAGCCAGGTGCGTCCGCCGCGCCGTCCCAGGAGCACGCGCGGCACCGCCAGCGAGGAGCCCGGGGAGGTGGGGGCGAAGGTGAAGGTGCCGAAGGCCACCAGGCCGGTGCCGGGCAGGCCGACCCCGTCCTCGACCTCGGCGTGCTCGCGCAGGCAGTCCAGCCAGCGGGCCGCCTCGGTGAAGCGGGTGGTGTCGGTGGGCTCGGCGCCGGCGGGTGCGCCGCCCAGGTCCAGCCGCGCGGCCCGGCCCCAGCCCACGATCCCCTCGTCCCCCGTCAGCCAGGCCAACGGCGATCCCGCGGGCAGGTGGCGGACCAGACTGCCGGTGAGGTCACGCAGGGCGACGGTGCGGACGAACAGCTTGGGCGGGCTCAGGGCGGCGTTCACGGTCTCCGAGTCTAGGACCTCGTCTGGGGCGGTGTGTCCGGATCCTCCGAGGTGGCGACGTTGCGGGGAGCACCGTGCCCGGGGATCCGCATTGTGCCCGACGTGTCGGCATCGGCGCATAGGGGGTGTTCGTGGAGGTACGGGGTGTTCTGTCGGGGCGCCGTGGTTGACAGGCGCGGTCCACAGCGGTGGCCGCCGGGCGCGCCGGTGTCCCGTGCGGCCTTTCCGGGAGTGTGCTCGGGGCGTGCGCGGAGGGCGGTCCGCCGTCCTCCGCCCGTCCCCGGCCGGGTCCGGGGGCGGGCGCCCTCCCTTACCCTGGTTCGCGGCGCGGCGCCGGGGTTGAGGGCGGTGCGCGGCACCCCGCTGAGGAGGACCAGAACCATGCACGTGGCACGTGCCCTGCCGCGCACCGCGGCCCGGTGGGCGGCGACGGCGGTCGCGGTCACCGCCCTGTCGACGGCCTGCGCCCTCCAGGGTGCCGACTCCCCGGACGGGCGGGAACCGGGCGCGTCCGCCGGCCCCTGCCAGGAGCAGGCGGACCGGCACCGGATGCGCGGGGCCTGGCTGACCACCGTGCGCAACATCGACTGGCCCTCCGAACCGGGCCTGCCGGCCGACGAGCAGCGCGCCGAACTCGACGCCTACCTGGACGACGCCGCGGCCCTGGGCCTCAACGCCGTGTTCCTGCACGTGCGCCCCACCGCCGACGCGGTCTACGCCTCCGAACTGGAGCCGTGGGCCCGCTACCTCACGGGCGAGCAGGGCGGCGACCCGGGCTACGACCCGCTGGAGTACGCCGTGGCCGGGGCGCACGAGCGCGGCCTGGAGCTGCACGCCTGGTTCAACCCCTACCGGGTCGGCTTCCAGGACCCCGACGTGGAGAGCCTGGTCCCGGAGCACCCCGCCCGGCGCAACCCGGACTGGATGGTGCGCTACGGCGACGAGGCCTACCTCGACCCGGGCAACCCCGAGGTCCGGGCATGGGTGACCGGCGTCATCATGGACGTGGTCGAGCGCTACGACGTCGACGGCGTGCACTTCGACGACTTCTTCTACCCCTACCCCAAGGCGGGGGAGGAGTTCGACGACGACGCCACGTGGCGGGAGCACGGCGACGGCTTCGACGACCGCGACGGCTGGCGCCGCGACAACGTCAACCGGCTCGTCGCGGGCGTGCACGAGCGGATCCAGGAGACCAAGCCCTGGGTGCGCTTCGGCATCTCCCCGTTCGGCATCTGGCGCAACGACACCAGCGACCCCACCGGTTCGGCCACCTCGGGCCTGGAGTCCTACTCGGCCCAGCACGCCGACACCCGCGCCTGGATCCGGGAGGGGACGGTCGACTACGTCGCGCCGCAGCTGTACTGGCACCGCGGCTTCGACACCGCCGACTACGAGGTGCTGGCCGACTGGTGGTCGGCGGAGGTGGAGGGCACCGGCGTGGACCTGTACATCGGCCAGGCCGCCTACCGGGTGGGCGAGGACGGCTGGACCGGCCGGGACGCGCTCAGCGCCCAGCTCGACTACTCCGGCGCCCTCCCCGGGGTCGGCGGCGACGTCTACTTCTCCATCAAGAACCTGCGCACACAGGCCGCCGACGCCTACGCCGCGCTCTCCGCCGCGCACTACGGCCAGCCCGCCCTGCCGCCGCGCGCCCAGGCGCCCGGGGAGCGGGGGCCGCTGGCGGGCGCGGTCGGCGACGTCACCGCCCGCGACGCCGACGGCCGCGTCGACGTCGCCTGGGAGGAGGCCGAGGGCGCCCGCTTCTACGCCGTCTACCGGCTGCCCGCGGACCTCGCCCGGACCGCGTCCGGCCCCGGGGAGGCGCGGTGCGCCGCCCTGGCCTCCGCCGACCTCGTGGGCGTCACCGGGCGCACGGAGCTGTCCGACACCGCTCCGCTGGACGGGGGCGCCGGGTACGTGGTCACCGCGCTGGACGACTACCGCGCCGAGGGACCGCCCAGCGCCGTCGCCGACGTGCGCCGCTGAGGGGTCCGCGCCGGAGGCGGTCCGGCCGACGGTCGGGCGGGCTCCCGATCGGCCCCGGTTCCCGCTGGACCCTGATCGGCCGTGGTTCCCGGCCGACACCGCTTCCGGGGCGCCGCCCGGAGCGCCCGCGTGGGGCCTCTTCGTCGCAACGTCCAGCCTTCACTCGTAGGAAGGCGGCATGTGCCAGCCGATAGTCTATTTCCGGCTAGCTTGTGCGGGAGCTAGGTTGGTGCCATGCCGACCTTCCAGATCAGTGAGGCCGCCGACCTGCTCGGCGTCAGCGCCGACACCGTCCGGCGGTGGGTGGACTCCGGACGCCTGGCCGCCACCCGCGACGGGTCCGGTCGGCGCCTGCTCGACGGCGCCGACCTCGCCGCGTTCATGCGCGCCGGGGCCGACGAGGACCCCGGCCGCGGCGTCTCCTCGGCCCGCAACCGCTTCCGCGGCCTCGTCACCGAGGTCGTCCGCGACCGGGTGATGGCCAGCGTGGAGATCCAGGCCGGTCCGCACCGCGTGGTCTCCCTGATGAGCCGGGAGGCCGCCGACGAACTCGGACTGCGGGTGGGCACCGTCGCCACGGCGGTCGTCAAGTCCACCAACGTCGTCGTCGAGACCGCCGGGGGCGGCCATGCGTGAGTCGGCCCGGCGGTCGCTGTGCGTCCTGGCGGCGGTCGCGCTCGGCGCCACCGCCTGCGCGGCCGGGGAGGAGCGGGAGCGGCTGCACGTCTTCGCCGCCGCCTCGCTCACCGACGTCTTCACCGGCCTGGCCGAGGGGTTCGAGGACGCCCACCCGGGGACGGAGGTGACCCTCAACTTCGCGGGCAGCGGCGACCTGGCCGTGCAGATCACCTCCGGAGCCCCCGCCGACGTCTTCGCCGCCGCCGACACCGCCACGATGGCGCGGGTAGCCGGGGAGGGCGGCGTGGACCCCGCCTGGGCCGCCGAGCACGGCGAGCGGGGCGCGGTCTTCGCCACCAACACCCTGCGCATCGCCGTGCCCCCGAACAACCCCGCCGGGGTCGGCGGCCTGGCCGACCTGGCGGAGGAGGACGTCGCGGTCGCCCTGTGCGCCGAGGAGGTCCCCTGCGGGGCGGCCTCCCGCACCGCCACGGACGCCGCCGGGGTCGAGGTCACCCCCGTCACCTACGAGGAGGACGTGCGCGCCGTCCTGACCAAGGTGGAACTCGGCGAGGTCGACGCCGGGCTCGTCTACGCCACCGACGTCGCCGCCGCCGGGGACCGCGTCCGGGGCCTGGAGTTCCCCGAGGCCGACACGGCGGTCAACGCCTACCCCATCGCCGTCCTGGCCGGGGCCGCCGACCCCGGCCTCGCCGCCGCCTGGGTGGACCTGGTCCGCTCGGAGGCGGGGCGGGACGCCCTGGCCGCGGCCGGGTTCGGTGCCCCGTGACCCGCGGCCCCCGGCCGCGGGAGAACCCCGCCGCCTCCGCGGGGAGGGCACGGCGCGTGCGCTCCGGACGCTCGCCCTGGATCCTCGTCCTACCCGCGCTCACCGGCCTGGCCCTCCTGGTGCTGCCCCTGACCGGCCTGGTCGTGCGCGCCCCCTGGTCCACCATGGGAGAGCGCCTCGGCGACCCCGCCGTGCTGACCGCCCTGGGGCTGTCGCTGTCCACCGCCACCGCCGCCACCGCCTGCTCCCTGCTGCTGGGGGTGCCGCTGGCCTGGCTGCTGGCCCGCACCGAGTTCCCCGGCCGCCGCCTCGTGCGCGCCCTGGTCACGGTGCCCCTGGTGATGCCTCCCGTGGTCGGCGGCGTCGCGCTGCTGCTGGTGCTGGGCCGCAACGGGATCCTCGGCCGCCACCTGGACGCCTGGTTCGGGGTCACCGTCCCCTTCACCCCCGCCGCCGTCGTCCTGGCCCAGGTCTTCGTCGCCATGCCGTTCCTGGTGATCAGCGTGGAGGGCGCGCTGCGCGGCGCGGACCGCCGCTACGAGGAGGCCGCCGCCACCCTGGGCGCCAGCCGGGCCGCCGTCTTCACCCGCGTCACCCTGCCCATGGTGCTGCCGGGCGTCGGGGCGGGCGCCGCCCTGTGCTGGGCGCGGGCCCTGGGCGAGTTCGGGGCCACCATCACCTTCGCCGGGAACTTCCCCGGCACCACCCAGACCATGCCGCTGGCGGTGTACGTGGCCATGCGGCACGATCCCGAGGCGGCCGTCGTGCTCAGCCTCATCCTGCTACTGGTGTGCCTGGCGGTCCTGGCCGCCCTGCGCGAGAGGTGGACGAACACCTGATGGCCCCGCCCGACGCACCCCGCACCCCGGGCCCGGACCGGTCCCCGCCACCCGTGCTCGACGCCCGCCTGCGCCTGGAGCGGGACGGTTTCGGCCTGGACGTGGACCTGGAGGTCGGGCCGGGGGAGATCCTCGCCCTGCTGGGCCCCAACGGCGCGGGCAAGTCCACGGTCCTGCGCGCCCTGGCCGGTCTGGTACCCCTCACCGGCGGCCACGTGCGCCTGGACGGGCGCGAGGAGACCGCCACCCCCGTGGAGCGCCGCCCCGTCGGCGTGGTCTTCCAGGACTACCTGCTCTTCCCGCACATGAGCGCCCTGGACAACGTCGCCTTCGGTCCGCGCCGCCAGGGCCTGTCCCGGGCCGGGGCGCGCGAGCGGGCCTCCGCGCTGCTCGCCCACATGGGCCTGTCCGAGTACGCCCGCGTCCGCCCCCGACGGCTCTCCGGCGGCCAGGCCCAGCGGGTGGCGCTGGCCCGCGCCCTGGCCGTGCGCCCGCGCCTGCTGCTGCTGGACGAACCGATGGCCGCCCTGGACGCCAGCACCCGCATCGACGTACGGGCCCGGCTGCGCTCCCTGCTGGAGGGGTTCGACGGCGCCACGGTGCTGGTCACCCACGATCCGCTCGACGCCATGGTGCTGGCCGACCGGATCGCGGTGGTCGAGGGCGGCCGCGTGGTCCAGCAGGGGCCGCCCGCCGACGTGGCCCGGCGCCCGCGCACGGCCTACGTGGCGCGGCTGGTGGGGCTGAACCTGTTCCGGGGCACCGCCGAGGGCACCACCGTCACCCTGGACCCGGCCGCTCCCGCCGTTTCCGCTGGCACCGGCGCTCCTCCGCCGGAGGACGCCGGGGCCGCCCGGGTGGAGGTGCACGAGGCGCACCACGGTCCCGCCCTGGTGGCCTTCCCGCCGCGCGCGGTGGCGCTCTACCCTCGGCGTCCGCAGGGCAGCCCGCGCAACGCCTGGCACCTGACGGTGGAGGGCACGGAGCGGTTCGGCGACCAGGTGCGGGTGCACCTGGCGGGGCGGCCCTCCCTGGCCGCCGACATCAGTCCGGCGGCCCTGGCCGAGCTGGGCCTGACCCGCGGGGACCGGGTATGGGCCCAGGTCAAGGCCGCCGAGGTGGAGTGCTATCCGGGCTGAGACGCGGTCCCAAAGCGATGAAAAGCCGCATAAACCTACCCAGTGACAGCAGATAAAACCAGTCCTGGAAAACCTGTGCACATCTGGATATCTCCCCCTGCCGCTGGGGAGACTGTTAGGACACCTGGCGACGACAGTCCTTCCCCCAGCGGCTGAGGAGGGTGCCATGTCCCTGAGAGAGCACGAGAGAAGAATCCTCGAGGAGATCGAGCGCCAGCTCAGCGAGGAGGAGCCGGAGCTTGCCGGACGCATGGAGTCCTTCGGTTCGGGGGACCCCGACGCTCCGGTGGACCCCGGACTGACCAGCTGGAAGCCGTGGGTGGCGTGCGGCCTCATCGCCGCGGTCACCGCGGGCCTGCTGGTGCTGCTCTTCGTGCTGACCCCGAGTACCCCGCAGCCCGCCACGCCCGTGCCCACCGGGACCTCGGAGACCACCGGCGGCACGGTGCCCGATCCCGACCCCGTGGACGCCGACCCGGCCGAGTCCGTCGGTTCCCCCTGACCGGAACCGGGACCCCTTCGCCGGGCCGCACCCACCCGCGACACGCGAGGGCGGGCGGTGCGCACCGAGACCCGGTACGCACCGCCCGCCGTCGTGTCCCGGGACCGCCGGAGCTCTCGATCCGCCTCCCCGGACACGGGCGGGCGCCCCGGAGAGCGTGCGTCCGCAGCGACCGCGGACGGCGCCGGCACACCGCGCTCCGGAGCCGCCGACCCCGGAGCGGTCTCAGGAGCCGTAGCCCAGGATCTGGGTCCAGTAGGTGCTCCTGTCGGTGACCACCACGCCCACACCGGTCTCCTTGACGTCGCAGTTCGTGAGGCTGTTGCCGGGGCCCGTGTGCCGGGTCCAGGCCTTCACGGCCTCCTCGGCGGTCTCGAAGCCGCTGGCCACGATCTCGCCCGCGGTGCGGGAGTAGCCCTTGCCGTGGGCGCGGTCCCGGGCCGAGCTCCCCGGGAAGAAGCCCGTCATGGAGACCGACCCGTCGCGGGCCAGGCTGTGGCTGTGCTCACGGGCCGCCTCGGCCAGTCGTGTGTCGACCTTGAGCGCTGTGCACCCGGCCTTCGACCGCTCCTTGTTCACCAGGCGCACGACGGCTGCCTCGGCCTCGGGCCAGGGGTCGCCGTACCCGGTCAGGTCGCCCCACGGCGAGGGCACGTCCGTTCCGAGCGGGGGCGGGGCCGCCCCGGGCGCGGTGACGGACGCCGGGGCGCCGGTTTCCCCGAACACGTCGGGGTCGGCTGCCGCCGCCGACGCACCGGTGCAGCACAGGGCCAGCACCGTCGCCGCGAGAACGGATCCTCGCACCAAGCGCTTTCGCATGTCTTCTTCCCTCTCCTGCGCGGGAACCCCCTCCTCGGGCCGTGCCCGCGCACACCAGGGGCGGACGGCCCGCGGGCCGCCCGCCCCGAAACTCACTCGGCCGCGCTGCTGGTCCGGTCCACCGTGGCGCCCTTGTCCGTGGCGGTGTAGGTCACGTACTCGTAGGTGACCCCGCCGTCCTCGTCCACGTGGCTGCGGACCACGGTCATGGTGGCGCCCCTGGCGTTGGCGGCGCCGAAGTCGTGGTGGAAGCTCGCGTCGGCCATCGCGACCGAGGGCGCGCCCAGTGCCAGGCCGCACGCCACGGCGGTCAGGGACAGGCCTCGTCGTAGTAGGGCCATCGGTCCTTCCCCCTTCTCGGAACGGTAGGACAACGCCTGTCGGGCGCGGCGGCCCGGTCGGCCACCGCGCCCGACAGGACCGGTGCGCCTAGTACGCGGCGCTGAACACGTTGTGGGAGGCGGCGCCGTGGGGGCCCGCCCAGCTGGAGTTCTTGTGGTAGAAGGAGCCGCCACCCCAGTGGTCGCCGTCCTTGCCCTTGCCGTCACCACCGCCGTGGCGGTGGCCGTGCCCGTCGAAGGCGGCCGCCGTCACGCTGTGGTTGGCGGCGCCGTGGACGCCGGCGGCGGTGGCCTCGGCGCCGAAGAAGCTGTCGGCCATGGCCGCGGCCGGGGCGCCGAAGGCGAGAGCCGGGACGGCGACGGCGGCGAAGGCGATCCGGGTGAGAGACTTGCGGTTCATCCTGTGTCCTTTCGAGGCGGACCAGCGCTCTGCCGGTCCGATGGCGCGGGTCCCCCCATCTCGACCCTCGGGGGAACCGTTCACCTGGCGCCATCCGTACATCTGCCCCCGAGTGACATGTTATTAACTCTTAGTATTAGTCAAATAACTCAAAGTAATAATTGGTCGTTTTGGGGCTGCTTTTCCCCGCTCACAGTGGCCCCGACGACGGAAACGGCGACAATGCCCTCCGTCCAGCGTGGCCCCGCCGGGGAGGCGCGGCCCCCGGAAAGCCGACGGCGCGCACCAGCCGGGCTGGTGCGCGCCGTCGTTCGGCCCCGCGGGCGGGCTCAGAGGGCGTTGGTGAACTTGGCGGCCAGCGGAGCGGCCACGGCCGAGCCCCCGCCCCCGCCCTCGACCACGACGGCGAAGGCCACGTCGCCCTTGAAACCGATCATCCACGCGTGGCTGGGCAGCTCACCGTTCTCGTCGGCGTCCTCGGCGGTGCCGTACTCGGCCGTGCCCGTCTTGCCGTACACCTCGCCCTGGAAGGGCACGTCCTTGGCGGTGCCCTCGGTGACGACCGCGCGCATCATCGTGCGCAGCGCGTCGGCGTTGGCGACGGCCCGCGGCTCGGGCAGGCCCTCCCGCACGGGGTCGGTCACCAGCACCGGGTGGCGCCAGGAGCCGTCGGCCACCGCGGCGGGCACCGTGGCCATGTGCAGCGGGGAGGTGAGCACCTGGCCCTGGCCGATGCTCTGGGCGCCCAACAGGACGTTGCCGTCCGGCGTGGGGAAGGACGGCTCGAAGGTGGGCACGCCGATGTCCAGCGGCGCGTTCATGCCGAACTGCTCGGCGCTGGCCCGCAGCGCGTCCGGGCTGAGCCGGTCGACGACCTGTTGCACCAGGGCGGTGTTGCAGGAGGTGGCGAAGGCCTCGGTCACCGACTGGGCGCCGTACTCCGCGCCCCCCGCGTTGCGGAAGTTCCAGCCGCCCGGGTCGAACTCCTTGGGGCAGTCCATGACGGTGTCCATGGTCATGCCGCTGTCCAGCAGGGCGCTGTAGGAGACGACCTTGAGCGTCGAACCGGGTTCGTACTGTCCCTCGAAGGCCCGGTTGAACCCGCCGGGCACGTTCACCGCGGCCAGGACCTCCCCGGTCGAGGCGCGCACGGCCACCATGCCCGCGGGCTTGGCGGAGTCGATGATCGCGTTGGCCGCCGCGTTGTGCACGGCCATGTCGATGCTGGTGACGATGTCCTCGCCGTCGGAGCCGTCCAGGGAGGCGACGGTGTTCTCCTCGGTGGCCTCCAGGGAGTCGGGGTCCTCGGCCTGGGCCGCGTCGACCATGAGGATGGTCGTGGCGGCCTCACCCGCCAGGCGCTCCTCGTAGGTGCTCTGGAGGCCGCCCACGCCCACGGTGTCGCCGACGCTGTAGGCCGGCCCGAGCCGTTCGACGTCCTCCTCGGTGGCCTCGCCCAGGGAGCCCACGATCATCTGCAGCGAACCGGAGACGTCGGGGGTGTCCAGCCGGGTGCCGTCGGCGGCCAGGATCCGACCGCGCTCGCCCCACACGGTGGTGCGGACCAGGACCTGGCCCTCGCCCAGCCCGGGGTAGGCGACCTCGGGGGAGAAGTCCACCCACCACTCGCCGTCCTCGCGCACCAGCGGGAGCTCGCCCTCCCAGCCCCAGTCGCCGGCGTTGGCCAGGTCCACGGTCACCTCGTAGGAGGCGCTGCCGCTGCCGCCCTCGGTGCTCGGCGCGGTGATCTCCACGTCGATCGACTCCACACCCAGGCCGGCGTCGATACCGCTCATGACCCCGGCGGCGTCGCCGCCGGTGGTCACCGCGGCCAGGCGATCGTAGTCCTGGGCCTCCCAGGCGGCCTCGTACTCGGCGGTGGTCTCCTCGGGCTGGGGCAGCGTCAGGACGTACCAGGACGCCGCGCCGCCCACGAGCAGGAGCACCACCACGGCGGAGACCAGGCCGATCACCAGTCCCCGCCGCGACGCGCGCCGGGGCGGGGGAGCGTCGTCGTAGTAGTCGTCTTCCGGGTGGTCGGGGTCGTCCGGGCCGCCGGGGCCCGAGTCGCCGTGGTAGAGGTACGCGTAGTCCTCCCGGGGGCGCTGGCCGGGGGCGGCCCCGTCCTCGGGCGCCTCGTGGGAGTAGCGGGGTTCCTGTTCGTGGGGGGCCTCGCGGGGATGGGAGGCCGCACCCGGGTCCGGGTAGGAGGGTGTGCCCGGGTAGGGGGTGTCGCCCCACTGGTAGGGCTCCCCGTGGTAG
Organism: Nocardiopsis sp. FR4; assembly: GCF_009830945.1. GTDB lineage: Bacteria > Actinomycetota > Actinomycetes > Streptosporangiales > Streptosporangiaceae > Nocardiopsis. The sequence continues at coordinate 41,293 of NZ_VWVV01000028.1, forward strand.
GGGTCGTCCTGTCGGGGGCCCTCGTCCCAGGCCTCCCCGTGTCCGCTCGGTACTTCCGGGCCGGGCCGGTCCCAGTCCCGGGTTCCGGCCTCCGCGGCCGACTGCCGGTCCTGGCCGGGGGCCTCCTGCCACGAGTCCTGGTCGGGGGTCTCCTGCCACGGGTCCGGAACGGGGGCCTCGGATCCGGTACCGCTCCAGCCTCCGGAGGGCCCCTGCGCCGAGGGGTAGGGGGTGTCCCAGTCCTCGGACGGGGCCTGGCCCGCGCGGTCGGCGTCCCAGGAGTTCCCCGGGGTGTCCGAGGTGTCGCGGGGGGCGTCCCAGGGGTCCCGCGGGGTCTCCCAGGACTCGACGGGGGCGTCACGGGAGTCCCTCGGCGCGCCCCAGGAGTCGTTCGGAGTCTCCCGGGGTTCGTCGGAGGCGCTCCAGGGCTGGCCGGGAGCGTCCCAGGACCCACGGGAGGTGTCCCAGGAGTCCTGCGGGGTGCCCGAGGAGGTGTCCGGGGCGCCCCAGGAGCCGCCCGGGTTCTCGCGTGAAGCCGCCGGATCCTCCCAGGGCCTCCCCGGGGTGTCCCAGGAGTCGGAGGAGCCGCGGGTACCCGCCCCGTGCCGGGGCCCGCCCCATGTCCCGCCTCCGGAGGAGGACTCCCCGCCCGCGGGAGCGGACTGGTCGCGGGGCGCGTCGTGCGCGGGTGCCGCTGGCGCGGAGGGCCCGTAGCCGCCGAAGCCCCCCGTGTCGGTCCGTGCCGGGCCCGGGGGGCGCTGGGGGATGCGGTAGGGGTTCTCGGGGCGCGGGGCGCGCGCCGCCGTCTCGTCCGACTCTTCGGGCGGCCCGGAGGAATCCGGCTGCCGGGGGGACCGTTCGTCCACGCCTGACCGTCCTTTGCTGGGTGTGCGGTGAATACCAGAATGCCCCGCTCCCACCTCGGTGGGAGCGGGGCACGAGGATGAGGGTCGGCATGGCGGTCGCCTCTCGGCGCGGGGCACAACGGGGCTCCTGGCCGTACGGTCCCCGCCCGGAGGCGGGGCCGCACGCGGTATTCCGCGAAGGCAATAGTTGAGGCCCGGGGGACACTTGCTACCACACCGACCAACAGTGACTCTAACCCATCGGACCCGGCCGTTGTTCCGCCGTCCGGGGACGGGGCGCATGCGCAATCTCACGCCGCGCGGACGGACCGGCGGGGAATACGGTGGCCGGTCCCGCAGAGGGGCGCGGGACCGGCCGGGAAGCTCGCGCGCCCTACCGCTCCTGGCGTGCGATGCTGGTCTGCTCCTCGCGGGAGAGCAGTTTCAGGCGCTTGCGTCCACGCTCGGCGCCCAGCTCCTCCTCGCGGGCCTCGATCCGCTGCCAGCCCTCCCAGGTGGTGTACCGCACCCCGCGCGCCTCCAGCAGGGCGCGGAAGGCGGTGGGGTCGGGCTCGGCGGCCGGGGTGAACGACCCGCGGTCGGCGACCAGGTTGGTCACCGTCTCCAGGGCGTCGCCCTTGGTGTGGCCGATGAGGCCGACGGGGCCGCGCTTGATCCACCCGGTGGCGTACACGCCGTCCATGGGCTGCTCGTCCAGGTCCAGGACCCGGCCAGCGGCGTTGGGGACGACCCCGCGCTCCTCGTCGAAGGGCAGGTCGGCCAGGGGAGAGCCCAGGTAGCCGATGGCGCGGTAGACGGCCTGCACCTCGTGGTCGACGTACTCGCCGGTGCCCCGGACGCTGCCGTCGCCGGTCAGCTCCATGCGCTCGGTGCGCAGGCCCGTGACGCGGTCCTCGCCCAGCACGGCCACCGGGCTGTGCAGGAAGTGCAGGTGCAGACGGCGCTCGGCGCCGCGCGGGTCGCGGATCGCCCAGTTCTGCAGGACCTTGACGTTGGTCTTGACCTGGTTGGACTCCTCGCAGGCCTGGAGGCTGCCCTCGTCCATGTCGAAGTCCTCGGGGTAGACGATGACCTCGACGCCGGGCTGCTTGTCCAGCTCGCGCAGCTCCATCGGCGTGGCCTTGCACTGGGCGATGCCGCGGCGGGCGAAGACGTGCACGTCCGTGATCTGCTTGGCGCGCAGACCCTCGTACACGTTGTCGGTGATGTCGGTGTCCATCAGGTCCTCGGCGCTCTTGGCCAGGATGCGGGCCACGTCGACGGCCACGTTGCCCGCGCCGATCACGGCGACGCTGGTGCCCTCGACGTGCCAGGACGGGGAGACGTCGGGGTGGGAGTCGTACCAGAAGACGAAGTCGGCGGCGCCGTGGCTGCCGGGCAGGTCGATGCCGGGGATGTCCAGCGGCCGGTCGCGGTCGCTGCCGGTGGCGAAGACGACAGCGTCGTAGTGGTGGCGCAGGTCCTCCAGCTTCAGGTCCACGCCGTACTCGACGTTGCCGTAGAAGGTGATCTCCGGCTTGTCCAGGATCTTGTGCAGTGCTCCCTGGATCTGCTTGATCCGGGGGTGGTCCGGGGCCACGCCGTAGCGGACCAGGCCGTAGGGGGAGGGCAGCTTGTCCAGGATGTCGATGCTGACAGACGTGCCGCACGCGGACAGGGTCTCGTCCTTGGTGAGCAGGTCCGCGGCGTAGATGCCCGCCGGGCCCGCACCCACGATTCCCACTCGCAGTGGTCGCGTCATCGCACAGCTCCAAGTCTTCGCGCCAGAGTCGGACGCCATCAAAAGGTAAGGCTTGCCTAATCTATCCGGTGTCGGCACCGGGAAAACCTACTATAAAGGTGGAGAATTGCCGGGGCGGTGCCAGGGGCTCTCGGCGCCCCCGAAAACCGGTCCGGAGCGGCCCTCCCAGGCGGGAGCGGGTCCGTGGCCCCCGGCAGGCGTGCCGTAGGGGCCTCCAACCAGGGGTCAACGCCCGGTCAGCGGTGCTTGAGTTCCGATCGGGCTGTGGGGAAAGTCACCACGCGGTCACGGGTCCGCGGCGGGCCCGGGGCCCCAGCGGCCGCGCGCCTCCGCTCCCGGGCGCGGCCCGGGCGCGGAGGCCGGGGCGCTGGCTCACCCCTGGTCGAGCTCGGCCTTGACCGAGGCGGCGAACCGGGCCACCCGCTCCTGGCCGGACAGCGCGGCGATGGCGTCCATGACGGCGTCCGTGGCCGCGCGGCGCGGGCGCGCCCGGTGCGCCTGGCCCCGCCACTCCGACAGGTCCACCGGCGCGCCGAAGCGCACCCCCACGCGGTTGAGGGAGGGCACCCTGCGGCCGTGGGGGAGGATGCGGTCGGTTCCGGCCAACGCCACGGGCACCACGGGGGCGCCCGTGGTCAGCGCCAGCCAGGCCAGCCCGGTCTGCCCCCGGTAGAGGCGCCCGTCGGGTGAGCGCGTGCCCTCCGGGAAGATCCCGAAGACCTCGCCGCCCTCCAGCACCTTGAGGCTGTTGTCCATGGCCTCCTGGGCGCTCTGGCCCGGGCGGCGGTCCACCGACAGCTGACCGATGGCCCGCAGGGCCCGGGTGAACAGCCGCCGGGGCAGGGTCCCCTCGTCGAAGAGCTCCTGCTTGGCGATGAAGCGCACCGGCCGGGGGCAGGCCACGCCGATGAAGAGGGGGTCGATCAGCGCCAGGTGGTTGGCGGCCAGGATCACCGGTCCGCTACGGGGGACGTGGTGGGCGCCCTCCACCCTCTGGGGCCACACCAGGCGCGTGGCGGGCGCGATGACGGTCTTGGCGGCTCCGTACAGTGACACTGGTCGGCTCTTCTCGCTGGTGGCGGGGGACGGGCGGGTGGCCTCCGAGCTTATCGGGGCCGGGCGGTGCCCGTCGTGGCCACGGGTCGGCGGAAGCCGCTCCCGCCGGAGGGCCGGGGGAGAGGGCCGGGGGAGATTGTCCCCCGGGGCCCTGCCGTGCCACAGGTCACAGCCGCTAGAGTTTGGTCTAGACCTCTGGCGCAGGTCAGGGGTCCCACCCGGACGCGTGAGCGAGGAAGAACAGCCATGCCGAAACTGGTCGACGTCAGCCACCAGATCACCGACGGGATGACCACCTTTCCGGGTCTTCCGGAACCGGCCGTCGAGGAGAGCACCTCGGTCGCGGGCGGTGTCCCCGGCCGCGACACCAGCACCGGGCGCGTGGCCATGGTCGGCGCCACCGGTACCTACGTGGAGATGCCCGCCCACCGTTACCGCGACGGCGCCGACCTCGCCGACCTGGACCTGGACCGGGTGGCCGACCTGCCCGGCGTGGTCGTGGACGCCTCCGGGCGGATCGGGCCGGAGGCCTTCTCCGGCCTGGACGTGCGCGGACGCGCCGTCCTGGTGCGCACCGGCTGGGACCGGCACTGGCGGACCGAGGCCTACGGCCAGGCCGAGCACCCGTACCTGACCGAGGCGGCCGCCAAGGCCCTCGTCGACGGCGGGGCCACCCTGGTGGGCACCGACTCGGTCGGCGTGGACGACACCGCGCCCGTCACCGAGGGCGCCCGGCCCGCGCTGGCCGTCCTGCTCGCCGCCGGGATCCCCGTGGTCTCGCACCTGTGCCTGCTCGACCAGCTCCCCCAGGAGGGCTTCACCTTCTTCGCGGTCCCCGCCAAGGTCCGCGGCATGGCCGCCTTCCCGGTGCGGGCCTTCGCCCTCACCGACTGACCCCGCGGCCGGGGAGGCCGGGGAGGGGGTGGCCCGCGGTCACAGGTCGGCGTCCACGTCCCCCTGGGCCCGGCGCCGCTCGCGCTGGGCCCGGCGCTCGGCCTCCTGCCGGGCGGCGCGCTCGTCCTGGGCCACGGCGCTGGTCATCGCGCTGGACAGCGCCCGCAGCTCCATGTTGATCCGGGGGTAGGCGGGCAGCCGGGGCAGGGCCCCCATGCGCGGGGTGCGCCGCTCCTCCAACGAGGAGATCAGCTCGCGGAAGGCCAGGTCCACCCGTTGCAGGGTGATGATGCCCGTCGGCTCGGGCTTGTCCCGGGCCAGCGCCGACAGCGCCAGGTAGCCGGTGCGCTGGGTGGCCACCACCACCGGCCACAGCGGCAGGGTGGAGGAGGCGCGCGGGGCGTCCCCGATCGCGCTGTCGTAGACCCCGCGCAGGTTCACCAGGGCCGCCCGCATGTCCCGGCGCAGCCGGTAGCGGCGCTCCGGGCTGATCTCCACGTCCTGGTCCAGCACCTCCAGAATGCACTCGCGCGCGGTCCGCAGGACGCTGACGATGGCCTGGGGCAGCCGGGTGGCCGAGGCGCGGCGCCACAGCAGCACCGAGCCGAGCAGCCCGAAGACCGAGCCCACGACGGTGTCGATGATCCGGGACTGGGCCAGGTCGGTGATGGGCTCGGGGGCGGCGGTGAAGGACAGCAGCAGCGCCATCGGCGTCACCATCACCGAGGCGTAGAAGAAGTTGCGGCCCACCACCAGCTGGGTCAGGCCCTGGAAGAGGCCGGCGAGCACGATCACCACGGACAGCGGCGGGTGCAGGGCGATCACCGCGGCGCCGAGGAACACCCCCACCATGGTGCCCAGCGACCGCTGCAGGGCCCGGTTCATGGTCAGCACCACGCTGCCCGCCTGCAGCACGGCGGTGGTGGTCAGCCCGATCCAGTAGTAGTTGTCCAGGCCCATCCACAGGCCGAAGGCGCCCGCCGCGGTCACCGTGATCCACATGCGCAGCGCCGTGGGCCGCACCAGCGAGTCCCGCCCCAGGCTGGAGCGCAGCGCGTCCCACAGCGCCGGATAGCGCTGGTCGTGCAGCGTCGCCGCACGCTCGTCGTCCTCGTGGGAGGTGCGGCGCACCGCCTGGGCCGCTCGGGCCAGCTGGCCGTACAGCCTGGACTCCAGGGAGCGCGGGCGCAGGCCCCTGCGCAGCTCGTCGAGTTCTTCGGGGTCGGGGGCCCGGGAGGGGGCGGCCACGGCCGACGCCATGCGGTCGGCGAAGTCGGCGGCCTCTCCCGGCAGCCGGGCGGGGCGGGCCATGCACACCTGGGTGGTGACCAGGTGCACGTCCGAGACCCAGCGCAGCAGGGAGCGCAGCCGGGCCGCCTCCGGCGTGGTGCGGTAGCCGCGGGTCTGGGCGAGCAGCACGATCCGCCAGGCCTCGGCCACCGCCACCGAGGCCTCGTGCTGGGCGTGGTCCAGGTCGGGGGTGCCCACGGCCCGCAGCAGGGCGGCCAGCTGGCGGTAGGCCGCGGCCACGGCGCGGTACTCGGGGTGGCGGGCGCGCACGGGGGCGCCGGACATGGAGACCGCCCAGCCGATCGCCGCGCCGACCGCGGCCACCCCGGCGTGGAAGGGCACGTCGGCGACGCCGCCCGGGGCGATGGTGGAGATCGCGCCGACCAGCACGAAGAACAGCGGGCCCGGCCGGTCCACCCGCCAGGCGGCGCACACCCAGGTGGCGATCCCGGCGGTCAGCCCGATGGAGACCACGGGCGCCCAGGGTGCCAGGGCAGCGGCCAGGGAGCCCAGGGCCACGCTGGCCACGAACCCCAGTCCGACCAGGGCCAGGGCGGCCGACCGGTAGGCGTAGGGCGTCTTCTTCTCGTACAGGACCGTCATCGAGCCCAGGGCGGCCAGCGTGCCCACCTCGGAGCCGAACGCCCACGTGGCCAGGGCGAAGGACAGGGACATGGACAGGGCCGCCTGGACCGCGGTGGTCCACGCCCAGGCGCCGGACTGCAGGCCGAACAGGGCTTTGAGGTCGACCCGCGGCCGGGGGCGCTCGCCCACCCGGACGCGTTCGGCGCCTTCGCCCGGGGAACCACCCGGGTCCATCGGCCCGGTGTCTCCAGTGGTTCCCAGATCTCGCACGATTTCCATCCTAGAAGGGGACGAAACAGACAGGCTCCATGTCTGGGCGGGATCACGCCCGGGTGACGGAGGTCTCGGACCCTCCGGCCCCCTCCGGCTCCCCGGGCGCCCCGGCGCGTTCCAGTGCCCGTTCCGCGCGTGCGGCGCGCTCCAGCGCCCGGTCGCGGGCCTCCTCGGCCACCGCCAGGCGCGCGGCGGCGGCCTCCCTGGACTCGGCCAGGGTGGTCTCGGCGTTCCTGCGCTGGGACTCCAGCGCGGCGTGGAGCCGTTCCAGCTCCGCGGTCAGGCGTTCGCGCTCGGCCGCGGCCGCGGCGCGGTCCGACTCCAGGCGCTCGCGAGCCCGCTCCAGTTCGGCGTCGAAGCGCTCGCGCTCGGCGGCCAGGGTCCGCTCGGCCCGGTCCGCCCGCTCCTCGGCGCGTTCGGCCCGGTCGCGGGCGCCCGTCGCGGCCAGGGCCGCCTCCTCGCACCGGCGGGCGTGCTCGGCGGCCTCCGCTCGCAGCCCGTCGGCCTCGGCACGGGCGTGCTGGAGGCGCCGGGAGGCCTCGGCCCGCTCGTGTTCGCGCTCCTCCCGGGCCCGTGCGGCCTGCTCGGCGATCCGGCGTTCGGCGGCGGCCAGGCCCGCGTTGGCCTCGGCCACGGCGGCGTCGCGCTCCAGCAGCGCCTGCTCGGCCTCCGCACGCCGGAGGTCGCGCTCGGCCTCGGCCGCGTCCCGGGCGGCCAGGGCCTCCTCGGCCATGCGCTCGGCCTCCTGCGTGGCGGCCACGGCGGAGGCGGCGGCGTCCTCGGCCACCCGGCGGGCGTGCTCGGCCTCGCGGCGGCGGTTCTCCGCCTCCAGACGGGCTCCGTCGGCCTCGGCGGCGTGCCGGGCCCCGGCCAGGCGGGCCGCCTCCACCTGCGCTTCGGCCGCGGCCGGATCGGTCATGGTGGCGAAGGCCTCCGTGGCCGCCCGCAGGGTCTCGGTGAGCTGTTCGCTCTGCACGGCGAAGCGGGTGAGCAGGTCGTCGGCGCGCAGGCGGGCGGCGGTGACGGGTTCGGCGGGCGGTACCGCCTCGGGGGGCACCGGGTCCTCGCCCTCCCGGGCGGCCCGGGTCCGCTCCTCGGCCTCCTGGGCCTGGCGCTGGCGTTCCTTCCAGGCCCGCCAGCGGGTGTGCTCGGGCAGATCGCAGTACTGGGGCGGACGACCGGGGGAGGAGGCGCGGGGCACAGGCCGGTCGCAGCCGGGGAAGTTGCAGGTGTTGGAGTCGGAGGCCACGGGGTGAGCGTAGCGGTTCGTCCGCTCCGGGCGCGGGGGTGTGTCGCGCGGAGCGGACGAGCCCTGCGCGGGGGCCGGGGCGCCGCCGCACGGCACGGGGGCCGGCGGTCAGAGGGGTGGGATCCGGGCGCGCGGGAGGCGGAACCCGTTGCCCTGCGGCCCGGCCGGGACGTGCCAGCCCTCGTCGACGGGTCTGGCGCCGCGGGCGAGCAGCCGCTCCGGTTCGGCGCCCCGGTCGCGGTCGGCGGTGCCGAGGACCAGTTCACCGGTGCGGCATGCCGTGCCGGTCAGTGTACGGAGACGGCCCCGGGGGCGGGGCGGCGCCGCCCCGCCCCCGGGGCCGGGGCCGTTCTCGGTACGCGCGGTCGGGCCGAACGCCTCAGTCGTGGGCGCCGAAGCCGTCCACGCGGCAGACCATCGTGGTCACGAAGGGGCGGAAGCCCTCCTGCTCCAGGAAGCGGATGTCCTCGGAGGCCGTGGCCAGGGCGGAGAACTCGATCTCGCGCACCCCCATGCTGGCCAGCTGGCGGCGCACCTCCTCCAGGAGCTTGGAGCCCACACCGGTGCCGGTGTACTCGGGGTCGATGGCGAAGGTCTGCACGACCCCGACCCGCTCGCCGCGGTCCCAGCTGCCCTGGGCGTTCTCGCGGACGGTGACCATGGCGTACCCGGCCAGGTCGTCTCCGTTCTCGGCCAGGATCGCCATGGTGTCGGGGTCGGCGAGCCAGGCGACGTACTGGGCCCGGCGCCTGCGCCAGGACTCGTCCAGGCTCACGGCGCTGATGATGTCGCTCAGGTGCGGAGCGGTCACCGTGTGCTGCTGGTGGAGGGCACCCCACAGGTCCGCGAGTTCCTCCACCTCGTGTGCGCCCAGGTAGCGGAAGCGCAGCACGCCCACGTCGGTCGGCTGAGGTTTGGTCATCAGCGAATTTTGCATGTTCTTCTCACCCGTTCCAGCAGCATTGGGTGCTGATCCCCCGACGGTCCCCGATTCCAGGACCCTTGATTGAGCTGTGGAACCGACTGTACGTGCCGGTACCAGTCGGGGTGGGTGTGACACAGGGAAAGACTTGCGCGAGATATCTTCAGGGAAAGAACGGTGAATCTTTCTCGCGGCTTTCCCGGTGGGTGTGGCGTGCCTCTCCCACTGCGGGGAGTGTGCAGGGAATCACTCCCCTAACCGGGGCAACGGAGGCGAAACCACCAGGAAACCAGTCCGTACTGGCATAAGTTGGTGGGCATGATCGACGTTCGGCGGCTGCAGCTCCTCCAGGCACTCGAGCACCACCACACGGTCGCCGCGACCGCGGAGGCGCTCAACGTGACCCCTTCGGCGGTCTCCCAGCAGCTCTCGGCACTGGCCAAGGAAACCGGCGTCCCGCTCGTCGAACGCAACGGCCGCCGCTTCCTGCTCACCGGGGCCGCCCGCGTGCTGCTCCAGCGCGCCCCCGTGATCTTCGCCGAGATGGAGAGGGCCAGCGCCGACCTGGCCGAGTACGCCCGGGGCGACCGCGGCGTCATCCGGGTCGGTTCCTTCGCCACCGGCATCAGCGACCTCATCGCCCCCGCCCTGGCGCGGCTGCGCACCAGCCACCCCGGCTGGTCCTTCGAGGTCGTGCAGGCCGAACCGGAGCAGAGCGCCGAGATGGTGCGTTCGGGGCGTCTGGACGTGGCCCTGACCATGTCCACCGCCCACCTGCCCGCCACCGGCGACCCCGACTTCCGCACCGACCCGGTGATGGTCGAGCTCTTCGACGCGATCCTGCCCTACCAGCACCCCCTGGCCGCCCGGACCAGCCTCCACCTGGGCGACGACCTCGCCGACCAGGACTGGATCCTGTCCGCGCCCGGCACCGCCTGGCACGAGTGCGTGTCCGGTGCCGCCCACCAGGCGGGCTTCCAGCCGCGCGTGGTGCACACCGTCGACGACTTCAGCGCCGTCTTCGCCCTGGTGCAGGCCGGCCTGGGCGTCGCGCTGATGCCCCGCCTGGCCTGGACCGGTCTGAACACCCCCCGGATCGTGGTGCGCGGCGTGCGCCAGAGCGCGCGGCGGCACATCATCGCCCTCTCCCGCGCCGGGGCCACCCCGGAGCCGCTGCTCACCGCGGTCCGCGAGGCCGCAAGCAAGGTCCCGGTCCCCTCCGTGGGCCCCTTCGCCATCGCGGGGTAGTCCGCCTCAGGGCGAATCCGGGAAGGCGGGCACGTCGTCCAGCACGTCCTGTGCGGCCCGGTGCAGGTAGCGGGCCACCACCCTGATCGGTTTCCACGCCCAGCCGCCGGTGCGGCCCGCCAGGTACACCCGGCGGACCCCGCCGATCTCGCCCACGGGCGCGTGCGCGACGCCGCGCCGGGTCACCGCCGACAGCCGCGGCACGATCCCCACCCCCACGCCCTCCGCGGCCAGCCGCTCGAACAGCTCCAGGTTGTCGATGCGGTGCACGATGCGGGGGGTGAACCCCGCGTCGGCGCACATGCGCCGCACCAGCGCCTCCTCGTCGCCGCGGTAGGGGCTTGCGACCCACGCGGCGTCGGCCAGCTCACGCAGCCGCCGCCGGGTCAGCGTGCGGCTGTCGGCGCCCTCCGAGGGCTGGACGAGCAGCAGGTCCTCGCTGCCGATCGGGTGCACCGTCAGCGTTCCCGGGAAAACCCGGGGGAGGAGGCTGTACTGGTACACCACCCCCAGGTCGGCTCCGCCGTCCTGCAGGAGGTCGAGCGCGTGCTCGGACTCGTACTCGGTCAGGTGGATCTCGATCCCCGGGTGGTCGCGCCGCAGCCGCCGCAGCGCGGGCAGCACCAGGGGCGCCGCCGAGGTGTACATCACCAGCTCGACGCGGCCCACGGGGTCGCCCTCCCCGTCGAACTCCGCCCGCGCGGCCTCCACCCGTGCCAGGATGTCCACCGCGTGCTCGGCCAGCCGCTTCCCGGCCGGGGTCAGGCGCACCCGCCGCCCGTCCGGGGCCAGCAGCGGGACACCGGCCTCCCGCTCCAGGACGGCGAAGTGCTTGGAGACCGCCGAGGTGCTCATGCCCGTGACCTCGGACACCGCGGCCATGGTGCCCAGACGTTCCAGTTCGACGAGGAGGCGCAGCCGGGTGAAATCCATCCACCAAAACTACACGGTCCATCAACCCATGGTCCGTGGACAGAAATAAACGCGGTCGGTCCAATGGTCGGGTGATCCGCTTTCCCTCTCTCCCGCAGCGCCGTGCCCGCGCGGGCGTCCCGGCGCCCCTCATGCTGCTCATCGGCATGTTCACCCTGCACACCGGCAGCGCCCTGGCGGTGACCGCCTTCGCCCAGGCGGCTCCGGCCACCGTCACCTGGCTCCGGCTCAGCTGGGCCGCGGCCCTGTTGCTGGCCTTCGGCGGGCGCTCCCTGTGGCGCGCCGTGCGCGCGGCGTCGGCGCGTGAACTGGGAGCAGTGGTGATCCTGGGCACAGCGAGCGCGGGGATGATGCTGTTCTACTCCGAGGCGACGGCGCGGATCGAGCTCGGCACCGCCACCTCGATCGAGTTCCTCGGCACCCTCGTGGTGGCCGTGGCCGCCATGCGCCGCCGCCGCGAGCTCGTGTGGATCCTCGCCGCCGTGGCGGGCGTGCTGTGCCTGACCCGGCCCTGGCAGGGCGAGCTCGACCTGGCGGGGGTCGGCTTCGCCCTGGCCGGGGCCCTGTGCGTGGTCGGCTACATCGTGCTGACCCAGAGGGTGGGCGCCGGGTTCGGCGCGGTGCACGGCCTGGCCCTGACCATGACCGTGGGCGCCGTGGTCAGCGCCCCGCTGGGCGCCCCGGCCGTGATCGCGGCCCCCGACCCGGACCTGATCGCGTTCACACTGCTCATCGCGCTCCTCTTCCCGATGGTGCCGTTCCTGCTGGAGATGGTCGTCCTGCAGCGGATGAGCCGCACCGCCTACAGCACCTTCTCCAGCCTGGAGCCCGCGGTGGCCCTGGTGATGGGTCTGGTGGTCATCGGCCAGGCGCCCGCCGTCGTGCAGGTCGTGGGCATGGCCCTGGTGGTGGTCGCGGGGGCGGGCGCGGCCCGGGGCGACCGGGCCCGCCGGCCCTCCGCGGCCGACCGGGCGCGGGTTCGGGCCGACCGGGCCGTGGCGGCGTCCCGTTGACGACCGCGAGTAGAGCTCCTTTACCCCACAAGCAGAAGCTCCTTTGCCCGGGAGGCGGCGCGAGGGTCATCAGCGAGTCCGAGGCGCGCACCACGACGACCCCCGCGGGGGTGGTGACGGGCCCGGCGGGGCCCAGACAGGGCAGCCGTCAGCTGAGCACCTGGAGGGCGCGGACGGAACCCGGCTCGGCCCCGACCGAGGCGATGTCGCGCAGCGCCCGTACGCGTCGCCCGAACGCCGCCCGCGTCACCAACCTCTCAGGTCAGTACAGCTAGCACCCGAAGACGGAGGAGCCAGCACGAGGGTGACGGTGTACGCACCCACCCGGGCGGCCCTCCTCCCCGGGAACGGCGGCGCGGGGGCCTCCCGGGATGCACTAGCTTGGTGCGAATCATGGCCGCGAAAACTGATCTCGAACTCCTGCGTGCCTACGAGCCCGTGCTCATGTGCACCGAGGGGGAGCTCTTCTTCCCCACCGACGTGGACGCCTACGTACGCAACTGCAGCCTGTGGATAGAGGAGCCGGGCGGACGCGAACGCGTCATCGTCCCGGTCGGGGAACTCACCCTGGACCGCCTCTCCCAGGCCGAGGAGGAGTGGCCCCACCGCCACAAGCACCTGCGCTTCGTCCAGGAGGAGACCCTCCGCGAGGAGGCCAGGCGCTACCGGGGCGTGGCCCGCACCGTCATCCCCAAGAGCGGCCGCCTGGCCGCCGTCGGCGTGCTGGGCCGCGTCCTGGACATCCTCATGAAGCTGTCCCTGCTCATCCGCGGCGCGGTCCCCGGCGGTGTCACCTTCGCGGCGGTGACCCGCTACCGCGAGCGGGTGGACAACGGAGGCGCCACCTACTACGGCCGGGTCACCCGCGAGGGCGGCTACACCATCCTCCAGTACTGGTTCTTCTACGCGATGAACGACTGGCGGACCATCTACGGCGGCGTCAACGACCACGAGGCCGACTGGGAGCGCGTCACCGTCTACCTGGTGGAGAACTCCGACGGCACCACCCGGCCGGTCTGGGTCGGGGCCTCCTCGCACGAGTACCACGGCGACGACCTGCGCCGCAGCTGGGCCGACCCCGGCCTGCACCGGGACGGCGACCACCCCGTGGTCTACGTCGGCGCGGGCTCGCACTCCCACCAGATGCTGCCCGGCGACTACCTCATCCAGGTCGACCCCGCCTTCCTGCGCGGGCCCATCCGCGCCTGGCGGCGCCTGACCCACCGCATCTTCCGCGCCGACAGCGCCCTGAACCGGCACGGCATCGGCGTCCCCTTCGTCGACTACGCGCGCGGCGACGGCATCCGCCTGGGCCCCGGCGGCGACCGCGAGTGGACCGCCGTCCTCATCGACGACGACACCCCCTGGATCAAGGGCTTCCGCGGCCTGTGGGGACGCGACACCGGCGACTTCTTCGACGGCGAGCGCGCGCCCAGCGGGCCCCGCTACGAACGCGACGGCACCATCCGCCGCTCCTGGGCCGACCCGCTGGCCTGGGTCGGCCTGCAGAAGGTCGCCCCCACCGAGTCCGCCGCCCGCGCCGAGCTGCGCTCGCACGTCAAGGGCCTGGACGACCGCCTGCGCGCCCTGGACGCCGAGATCCTCAGCCGCCGCGACCGCCTGCGCCAGCTCGACTCGGCGCGCATGGTGCTCAACCGCGAGGCCCACTCCCGCCCGCTCGCCCGCGAGTACGCCGAGCGCGTCGCGGCCCTGGAGATGGAGCTGGGCGAGGTCTACGAACGCCGCGTGCTGACCGCCGACGAGCGCGACGCCCACCTGCGCGCCCTGGCCAGCGACACGCCCCTGGTGCCCGAGCCCACCGGCCACCTCAAGGCACCGCACCTGCCCTACTCCTCGGGAACCCAGCGCTCCACCCGCTTCCTGCACCTGTGGGTGGCGCTGAGCACCCCGCTGCTGCTGCTCTCGCTGGCCCTGCCGCTGTTCCTGCTCAACGGCCAGCAGACCCTCTACGCGATGATCGGCGTCGTCGTGGCCTTCGCCGCGATCGACTCCGTGGCCCGGCGCAAGTTCGTCCAGTACCTCATCGGCCTGGCGGTCATCGCGGTGGTGGTCGGACTCGCCGTGGGGATCGTGGCCGCGTTCATCGTCAACTGGCGCATCGCCATCACCGTGCCCATCGCCGTGATCGTGGTGCTGCTGCTCGTGGTGAACATCCGCGACCTGCTGCGCCGCTGACCCTGGCCCCGGGCGGGCGGGGGCGGCACGATGGGTCCATGAGCGACGCCCTGTTCGGGAGCCCGCCCGTGGAGGTGGCGCCCGGCGCCGTCCACCTCCCCGGGTGGCTCGACGAGGACACCCAGGCGGACCTGGTCCGCCGCTGCCGCGCCTGGGCGCGCGGACCCGCCGGGATGCGCAGGCACACCATGCCGCGCGGCGGGGTGATGAGCGTGCGGATGCTCAGTCTGGGCTGGCACTGGCAGCCCTACTCCTACGCGCGGACCCTGCCCGACGGCACGCCCGTGCGCCCCTTCCCCGGGGTGCTCGGCGACCTGGCCGCCCGCGCGGTGGAGGCCGCCTACGGCGCCCCGCCCGACACCGACCCCTACGACGTGGCGCTGGTCAACTTCTACGACGCCGGGGCGCGCATGGGCATGCACCAGGACCGCGACGAGGCCTCCCGCGCCCCCGTGGTCTCCCTGAGCCTGGGCGACGCCTGCGTGTTCCGCTTCGGCAACACCGAGACCCGCACCCGCCCGTACACCGACGTCGAACTGCGCAGCGGGGACCTGTTCGTCTTCGGCGGCCCCTCGCGGATGGCCTACCACGGGGTGCCCCGCACCAGGCCCGGTACCGCTCCGCCCGCCCTGGGCCTGGACGGACGGCTCAACATCACCATCCGGGCCTCCGGTCTGAGCGGCTGACGCCGTCCGGCCCGGCGTGTCGGGGCAGGGGTGCCTGGGCCGTGGGCCGGAAGCGAGACACGACCGTCCCCTGGGCATGACCACTGGCAGACGGCCGCCCGCGCGGGCGGCGCGGCACTCCGAGGAGGGCAAGCATGAACCAACCCCCGCCCGAACGCGTCATGGCGCTCGGCCACCGCCGGGCGGCGCTGGCGGACCGGGCCGCACCCGGACCCGTGCGTGCCGTGACCTACCGCGACGGACACCGGACGGGGGAGGCGGCCACCCTCGCCGAGGCCCGCCGCGCGGTCGGCGGGGAGACCGGAACCGTGGTCTGGATCAGCATGACCGCGCCCGACCGGGACCAGCTCACCGAGCTCGCCCGCCTCTTCGACCTGCCCGCGCTGGCCCTGGAGGACGCCATCGTCGCCCACCAGCGCCCCAAGGCCGAGGTCTACCACGGCGTCCTCTTCCTCGTCCTGCGCCCGGCCCGCTACGACGAGGCGGGCGAGACCGTGGAGGTCGACGAGGTCCACGTCTTCGCCGGACACGGCTTCGTGGTCACCATCGGCCACACCGACCAGGTGGACTTCGAGGAGGTCCGGGACCTGCTGGAGTCCGAGCCCCGCGCCCTGTCCCACGGCGCCCTGGCCGTGGTCCACGCCGTCCTGGACCGGGTCGTGGACGCCTACGCGCCGGTCGTCGCCGGACTGCAGGACGACATCGACGAGGTGGAGAGCCAGGTCTTCGACGGCCGGGCCGGCGCTTCGCGGCGCACCTACCGCCTGGCCCGGGAGGTCATCGCCCTGGCCCGCGCGGTGGACCCGCTGGGCGCGGTCCTGGAGGGCCTCATGGAACCGCTGGCCCGCCGCGGCGAACCCGCCTCCGACGAACCCCGGCGGTACGGCATCGCCTCCGCGGCCCCCTTCCGGATCCCCCAGGACCGGCGCGTCGAACTGCACCACCGCCTGCGCGACGTCGCCGACCACGTCGCGGCCGTGCGCGAGCGCGTGGACGGCTTCCGCCAGCTGCTGCACAACATCATGTCGGTCAACAGCGCCCTCATCGACCAGGCGCAGAACGAGGCGATGAAGAAGATCTCCTCCTGGGGCGGCATCCTGGTGGTGCCCACCCTCATCGCCTCGGTCTACGGCATGAACATCCCGCCCCAACCCGGCTTCTCCTGGGTGTTCAGCTGGCCGCTGAGCCTGGCCGCCATGGCGCTGTCGAGTCTGACCCTCTATGTTGTCTTCCGTCGCAACGGGTGGCTCTGAGACGAGGGAGTTGACCGATGACGGTCGAGGGTCGGGCCGAACGCGAGCTCCTGCGCCTGCTGACCGGGCCCTGGGTGGCCCGGGCCGTGGCCGCCGCGGTCGAACTGGGGGTGTTCGACCGCCTCGCCGACGCACCCGAGGGCGCCGCCGCCCTGGCCGCCCGGCTCGGACTGCACCCCGACCGGCTGGGCCGCCTGCTGCGCCTGCTCGCCTCGGTCGGCGTCCTGGAGGAGCAGGCTGGGGGCTACCGGTCCACCGCGGTCGGAGCCCTGCTGTGCCGCGACCACCCCTCGGGCCTGGCCGACCTGGCCGCGCTCTACGACAGCGACATGTTCACCGCCGCGTGGGCGCGCCTGCCGGAGGCCGTGCGCACCGGCGGCACCGCGTTCGAGGCCGCCCACGGCACCGACGTGTTCACCTACCTGGAGCGGCACCCCGAGGAGGCGGCGCTGTACACGGCGGGGATGGCCGCGGGCGGCCGCTTCGCCAGCGCCCTGCCCGACGTGTACGACTTCACCGGAGCGCGCACGGTCGTCGACCTCGGCGGGGGAGACGGGGAACTCCTCGCCACCGTCCTGGAACGCGCCCCCGGGGCCCGCGGCGTGCTGCTGGAGCGCCCGCCCGCGCTGGCCGCCGCGCGCACGCGCCTGGCCGGGTTCGTCGAGCGGGGCCGGTGCGACCTGGTGGAGGGCGACTTCCTGCGGAGCGTGCCCGAGGGGGCCGACGTCTACCTGCTCAGCCGGGTGCTGCACAACTGGTCCGACGCGGACGCGCGCACGGTGCTGGGCCACTGCCGCCGGGCGATGGCCCCCGACGGGCGGGTGCTCATCGTCGAACGCGTGCTGCCCGACGAGGAGCGGCCCTGGCTGTCGCTGGTCTTCGACGCCCACATGATGGTGATGACCACCGGCGCCGAGCGGACCGAGAGCGAGTACGAGGCGCTGCTGGGGGCGGTCGGGCTCACCACCCGGCGGATCCTCGGCCTGCCCCTGGAGATGCGGGTGCTCGTGGCCGAGCCCGTTCCCGAGGCCCCCTGACCCGGTCGCGGCCCGCCCGTGCCGGGGCCGCGTCACATCCGCCAGGGAAGGTTGCGCCACGGGCTGTGGGGGTCGCTGACCAGCACCCGGTGCGCCGCCGCCGAGTCGGTGTAGTAGGAGCCGAACGCGCCCTCGTCGAAGGCCATCGCCCGGCCCAGCACGAAGCCGGCCGACATCTCCTCCCACGACCCGTGGTGGTGCATGGACGCCGCGCCCGCGCGCAGGATGTGCGCGTGCGCGGCCCGCTCGTCGGCGTACCCCGCGTTGACGCCCCAGCGGGCGAGGTTGACCGCCCGCCCGAAGTCGTAGGCCCGTACGGTGCGCACCGGCACACCCCGGGGCAGCACCCCGTCCCTGACCATCCGCTCCTCGTACTCCCAGACCTGGGCGGCACTGGTCACCAGCTGTTCGTAGAGCCCGGGCCCGGCGCCGCGCTCCCAGCACCAGGCGGCGATCAGGTCCGGCCAGGTGCCCGCGTCGAAGGGCTGTCCGGGAGTGCGGGACGCGGCCTGTCCGCGCAGCTCCAGCACGGTCGCGACCGCCGATCCCCGGTGGGGCCCCTCCACCAGGGCGCGCAGGGCGCGGTCCCACCCCGCGGCGTCGGTGATCCCCCAGGAGTCGCGGAGTTTGTCCCGCTCTTCCCGGGCGTCACAGCAGGCGCACGAGGCCGGCACGGCGTTCCAGACGCCGCCGCTCGCGGTGGGCAGGTGCGCGCCCGTGGCCAGGGCGTGCGCCAACGGGCCCTGGAAGAACCCGTGCGGGTCGGTACGCAGTACGGCCTTCCTCCTGAACAGCCCCATGCTTCCTCGTTCTCGTTCTCGTTCCGGTCTTCGGGCGCCCGGCGTCACGCGAGCGGGCGGCGGATCCCCTCCGCCTCCCGCCCGGCGGTGACCGCGTGCTCCTGGGAGGCCAGTAGCTTCCCACGCCACCGCTCCGCGGCCTCCGCCGCTCCGTGGCGTGGGCCCGGGAACCGCTGCTCGGCGAGGGCCGCGGCGTCGGCGCGGTCGCGCCGGTCGAACGCCCAGGCGGCCCCGGCCCCCGCGACGGAGGCCAGGCACAGCGGCCATCCCGTACTGCGCCGAGTCCAGGTTTGCCTCGGGCCCCGGATCCTCCGGTTCCGCGAGTAGTCGATCCAGCCGGCCATGAGGTCCTCTCGGCGTGGGTGTCGGAGCCGCGCGGTGTGACGTTCCGGTCGGGTCCGCGGTTCCGGCGCCGACCGTGATCGCGCGTTCTTCACGGTGGGTGCAGGTGCGACCACAGCGGAGGGATTGGTGTCCCGGGTCACATCACCTATGATTGGGAGCGCTCCCAGGAAAGGAAGGTCATGGAAGAGCCGACCCTGCCCGCCAGTCTCCTCTTCGGTACCGCCACCGCCGCCTACCAGGTGGAGGGAGGCGTGCACGAGGGCGGCCGTGGGCCCTCCATCTGGGACACCTACTGCCGCACCCCCGGGCGCGTGGCCCGTGGCGAGAGCGGCGACATCGCCTGCGACCACTACCACCGCTACGGCGAGGACGTGGCGCTGCTGGCCGACCTCGGAGTGGACATGTACCGCTTCTCCGTGGCCTGGCCCCGCGTCCAGCCCACCGGCACCGGGCGGCCCAACCCCGAGGGCCTGGCCTTCTACGACCGCCTCGTGGACACCATCCTCGGCGCCGGGATCGAACCGGTGCTGACCCTGTACCACTGGGACCTGCCCCAGGCGCTGGAGGACGGCGGCGGCTGGCGGGTCCGCGACACCGCCTACCGCTTCGCCGAGTACACCCGGATCGTCGCCGACCGCCTGGGCGACCGGGTGAGCCGCTGGATCACCCTCAACGAGCCCTTCTGCTCGGCCTTCGTCGGCCACGCCGTGGGCCGCCACGCACCCGGCACCCGCGAGGGCCGTCCCGCGCTGGCCGCCGCCCACCACCTGCTGCTGGCGCACGGCATGGCCACCGGCGAGCTGCGCGCCGCCGCCGCGGGAGAGGTCGGGATCACCCTGAACCCCGACCACCTGCTGCCCGCCACCGACTCCGAGGCCGACCGCGCCGCCGTGGAGCGGGCCCGCACACTGCACAACCGTGTGTGGCTCGACCCGCTGTTCACCGGCGCCTACCCCGACAACGAGGACGAGGTCTGGGGCGGGATGGCCGACGGCTCCTACCGGGCCGAGGGCGACCTGGAGATCATCGGCCAGCCCCTGGACTTCCTGGGCGTCAACTACTACCGGCCCATCATGCTGCGCGACGCCCCCCACCAGGAGGCCGACCCGGCCGCACGCACCGCCGTGGACGTGCGCACCGAGCAGGTGCCCATCGAGGGCGTCCGGCACACCACCATGGGCTGGCCCGTCGTCCCCGCCACCTTCGCCGACCTGCTCATCGACCTCGACCGGCGCTACCCCGGCCTTCCGCCCATCCTCATCACCGAGAACGGCTCGGCCGAGGACGACCGGCCCGACGAGAGCGGCCGGGTCCGTGACACCGAGCGCATCGCCTACCTGCGCGACCACCTGGAGGCGCTGTCCCGGGCCATCGACGCCGGTGTGGACGTGCGCGCCTACTTCGTCTGGTCGCTGCTGGACAACTTCGAGTGGGCCTTCGGCTACGACCGCCGCTTCGGGCTGGTCCGCGTCGACTACGAACGCCTGGAGCGCCACCCCAAGGACAGCTACCACTGGTACCGCGAGTTCCTCAGCGCGCACCGGGCGCGCCGGATCGGCGAACTCGCCGCCCAGTGGGAGGGCCAGGAGGCCTAGGCCTGCTCGCGGGCCACCCCGCCGAACGCGCCCACCACGGCCCCGAGTGCGAACATCGAGGCCTCGTCCTCGTCCATGTGCACGATGCCCGCGGGCACGTGGACGCGGTACGGCTTGGGCTCATCCGGCACGATCTCCAGGTCGTCGATGATCTCCTGTCCCTGCAACATCAGGAGGGCCTCCTCGACCCTCCCGGTACGGTCGCCACGAGACCAGATCGACATACACCAAACCTCACTACGGCCGAAGCCGGAAGAAGGCCGCGGCACCACGGGGGCGGAGCGGTCCACGGTTTCCCGGGCCGGGAGTCCGGCCCTGGCGCGCACCGCGGTGCGCGCGGGGAGTAACCCAGTGATACCACCGCCTGGTACCGGGTACGCGCGCATCGGCTCCCCGGCGCGTTGGCCGGAACCGGCCACGCGCCGTGCCCGCCGCACCGGTCAGCGGGCGAGCACGGTCATCTCCTCGCCGCGCACGTCCACCGCGCTGAGTTCGACCGCCTCGGCGGGCGGGGCCTCGCCGCGGGGGCCCGCCACGGCCAGCGGCTCGCCGTCCTCCGCCGAGCCGTTGGCGCCTCCGCGCACCGTGATCCGGTCCGCCTCGCGGGAGGCCGCCGCCAGGTAGTGCCACCGGCCGTCGCCGTCCCGCCACCAGGTACCGGCCGCCACCTGGCGGTTGAGGTTGCTGCAGCCCCAGCCGCCCGCGTGCCCGCCCGCCACCACGGTGTCGGTGTCCTCCCCGGCCGCGGTCACCAGCACGGTGCGGGCCAGCCCCCCGCCGTCGTGGCCGCCGTAGCGCACGCACACCCACCGGCCCGTGCCGCCGTCGGGCAGCTCCTGGCGGGCGAACTCCCACGCGGTCGCCGTGCCCACGGGGCCCGCGGGCGGCGGTCCGGCACAGGCCACCAGGCCCCACAGGTCGAAACCGCTGTCCCCGTCGAGCACCTCGTGCGGCCCCAGGCGGCGGATCTCGCTGGGCGGAGGCGGCATGTACCCCAGGTGGGCGGTATCCGGGCCGCCCAGGTCCAGGGCCGTGTACGGCTGGCCGTGCGCCACCTCGGGCGCCCGCAGCCGCAACAGCGGGCCCACCCCGCAGTGCTCCCCGGTGGGCAGGGCGGCGGTCACGCCGTCGGTGTGCTCCACCTCCCGCCAGTCGGGCTCGTCCCCGCCCAGGGGGGCGGTGTCGGCCTCGGTCACCCAGGGCGGCAGCAGGTAGTGGGTGCCCTCCTCGGTGTCGGCGAGCCGCAGCGCGGGCCAGTTGGCCGCCCCCGCAACGGGCTCGGCGAACACCTCCACGCGCTCCCCGGAGGCGTCGGCGGTGTAGCGGGCGGCCCAGGGGGCGTCGTGGAAGACCACCACGTCCTGTCCGCCCACCTGCCCGGCGAACACCAGGCGCGGCGCGCGCGGGGCCGCAAGCGCCTCCTCCCCGGCAGCGCTCGTGACGGCGGCGTTCCGGTCCGGGCCCTCCCCGGTGGCGCCGCGCCGTGACCACAGGTCCAGGGCGCGCCGGACGAGCCGGTCGTCCCCGACCGCCCCGCCCCGGGGGTGCCAGGCGGTCAGGTCCAGCCGGAAGCGCTCGCGCCACACGTCCTCGGCGGGCGCCGGGGCCAGGGCGACCGGCGCCGCCAGCGATGAGCGCCCGCCGCCGGGGTCGGCGGTGCCCAGACCCGCGGCGAGCACCGCCAGCCCGGCCAGGACCGCGGTGCCGGACAGCGCGCGCCGGTCCAGCAGGCTGCCGCGGCCGTTGACGCGCACCAGCGTGGGGTCGGGCAGCCGGTGCTCGGCCGGGACCGCCCGGGCGCGTTCTGTGGCTCCGATGGCGTCGTGCGCGCCCGCCGACGCCAGCAGGCCGGTGGCCTCCCTCGGGCTCAGGCCCTCCACCCGCAGCAGCCCGTAGGCTGCCCGGGCCTCGGCGTCCAGGCCGGCCAGCGCGGCCAGCGCCCGCGCCTCGGCCCCCGCGCCCTCGGCGGGGGAGACGCGCAGCCCCGTCCCGCCCCGGGGGTGCCACCGGTGCGGGCGCAGGGAGCGGCGCAGGACCCGGCGGCGCACCCGCGGATACGCGCGGGGACGCGGGTGCAGCCGTCCGTGCGGCAGGGCCCCGGTGACCAGCCGGTGCGCCTGTTCGAGCAGGCCGTGCGCGGGTCGGCTGCCGGACAGGGCCAGGAAGGAGAGAAGTACCAGGCTGCGATACGGGTTCCTGGGCAGGGGGTGTTCCGCTGGTTCGGGCATGGAGTACTCCTCGGGACTGTTCCGAGCGAGCCTAGGGAAGCCGCGCCCGTCGCATCCGGAGAACGCCGAAACCCGCCACCTATGCCCCAAAAGTCCCGTCAGGTCTTTTTTGTGTCCGGCCCGCCTCGGTCGAGGCGCGGTGAAACCTCTGGTCGGGGTGCTCCGAGGAGCGCCTTGGGCGCGTCCGCGGTCCGGTGGGGCAGCTGGCCGCGGGAGTCGACGCCGGCCACGGGGACGAGCCGGTCGGCCCGCGCGCCGAGTACGGCCAGGTCAAGCCCGTGGGCGGTGACCGGGACCGGGACGTGCTCCAGGAACACCGGTTGCGGGTCTGTGGGGCGGGCGAAGAGCTCTGTCGGCCCGGACGCCCGGTAGGCGTCGGCGGAGTCTTCGACGGCCGCGTGGCCGGACCGTCCGGCCGCCCCAGGGCGTCCGCCCATGCGTCGTGCGCCAGCAGGCCCACGCTCTCCAACAGGTCGGCCAGGCCTCGAACATGCGCGTACAGGCTGGCGTCGCGGACACCAGGGTGTCCCGGGTGAGTCCCACACGCGGCATGGGGTTCCTGGTCTCCCTAGGCCATGGCGGGAGGGAGCGTGGTCGACCACCCGCCCCGCAGGGCGATGCCGGCGCCGGAGGCCTTCCTCGTTCCTCGCGGGGTCAGGACGTGGGGTCCCCGACCACCTCGACGGGGTGGGGCAGGGCGGCGGCGCGGATGTCGCGGGCCAGCGCGGTGGCCGCCTCCTCGGTGAGGCCGGGGGAGAGGACGCTCAGGCTCGCCGTCTCCAGCCCCGTGCCGCAGGTGGCGTCCGGGCCGATCTCGGGCGCCGAGACCAGGGTGCCGTCCAGGACGACCGCGATCCGCCGCCGGGGGTCCCCGGGTTCGTGGCAGGCCGCCTCGGCGGTGAGCTCGCGCCAGGCCGCGACCGCGTCCTCGGTCAGGTCGACCGTGACCATCCACTCGCCGTTGACGTGCTCGACCCCGGTGCGCTCGACGTCGCCCCCGAACAGCGCCGCCGAACCGAGGCGGAGCGGGACGCCGTCCTGGTCGGGCAGGGTCGGCCCGGTGGAGTCGGCGTCCGTCGGCTCGGCGGCGTGTCCGGGGGCGCCGACCACCGGGTGGACGTACAGCTCCCGCGCCGAGTCGAAACCGCGCAGGAACTCCACGACCCTCTCGGCGCCCTTTCCGGAGCGCACCGCCACCTCGATCGTGTCCTCGCCGATCGGGGTCGCCTCAGTCCAGGCGGCGTCGAGGGCGTCCAGGTGCCGCTGGAGGAGGGCGGCGGTGAGCGCGGTGCCCTCGGGGCCGGGGTCCTCACCCGACGCGTTGGGCAGGACGCGCAGGCGCACGGTCTCGGTGGTGGGCAGTACCTCGTCCACCCGCTCCGCGGTCGGGGGGTGGAGCATCGCGGCGGTGGCGACCAGGACGAGTGCCCCGAGCGCGCCGAGCAGGCCGATGAGGAGGAGGCGGACAGGGGAGGTGCGTCGGGATCGCGGGGACACGGCTGCCTTCCGCCGGGGGTCGGGACGCTTGCCTCATGCCCGTCCGCCGCCGTCTCACTCCGCCGTTCCGCAAGAGGTGATGGGTGGGGTTCAGGTGCTTTCTGGGGCCGTACAGGAGGCGTGGGATTGGTGGTAGGCGATGTGCCGGGAGTGGGGGAGGAGGTGTCCGCGTTGCCGCTCCGACGGGTACCGGGCGCCCCGGTGCCGTTTGTGGCCACGCGGGTTCGCTCCCTGGAGCTGAGGCGCCGTGAACAGGGAAGACGCCGTTTCAGCGTGCCCTTTCCCGGGCGGAGCGGGGCGTGGCCCGTGTGTCCGGGGGTGCCTGTGGGGTTGTTCTGAACGGGTGTGCCGTTGGATCCTGACGGCGCCTACCGGACCGGTGGGGCTGGGTGGAAGCGTGTCGGCGATCGGAGGTGGAGCCCCTTGCTTCCAGACCCGGGGACCCCCGTGGTGACACCCCCGGGTCCTGGAATCTCCTCTCGGACGTGTCGCGTCCAGACCAGCCGCGCCAATGAGCCCCGACCCTCTCCTGCGAACCCGAACGGACCAAGGCCGACCGGGCCGCGGGCACGCCCGTCGTGCCAGGCGGCCCGGGGCGGCCCTCGAACCCCGTACCGGGGCTCTGCCGCCGTGCACAAATCAGGATCTACATCGTAAAAGTGGATATTCGGTTTTATCCACATAAGTTCGTGTAGTGGTTCACTCCCGTTTCACCCGGATCCGTAGAGTGGAGCCGCGCGATCGCGCTCGCCGGACCGGTACGGGGCGGCGTGGACGGACGTCCCGCACCGGCCCGGTCGTCGCCCGCCACGGAGGACGGGACGTGCTCCCCCACGCGGACCGCGCGTGACCGGCGCCCTCTCACCCGGTACGGGACACCGGGAACGGTCCAACCACGGAGGACGGGGCGACCCGGGGAGAGGGCGCGGCATCCGGGCCGAGCGCGCTGCGAGACCGCGATGGCGCTGCGAGGGGACCGGCGGTGCTCGGACGGCGGGTCCGCGGACCCCCGCCGGAGCGGACGTGAACACCGGGGCGGTGCCGGTTCGGGACACCCGGTGCGGGGTTTCGGGCGGAGAACGCCTGACGGGTGCGACCGTGCGGACGCACCCGTCACGGGCTAGTGGTGCGGAGGCTTGATGACCGCGGCGATGATCCCGGTGGCGAGCATCATCACCAGCCCCACGATCATCATCACGAAGGCGGCGGTTCCGACCATGGTGTTTCCCTCGGTTTTCGTCGTTGCCGAACGCCGTGCGGCGCCCGGCGCGCCGGAGTCGCCCGGTGGCCGGGGACGGCGCGTACCTCTTCGGGGCAACACCCTATCCCGGGCACGGGTGCCCGCCGCGCCGGGTTCCCGTTCTGACCAGCGTGGTCGCCGCCACGCCGGTGCGGCCGCCGGTCAGCGCCGGGCCCAGACCCGTTGGTAGGTGCGCACCAGCCACTCGTCGGCCCAGGCGGTGTCGGGTTCCCCGGGCAGGTCGGAGGTCGCGCACAGCCCGGCCAGCCGCTGCTCCAGGTCGCCCGCGCGCTCCAGCGCCTCGGTCCGGCTGTGCTCTCCGCGCCGCAGCTCGCGCAGCCAGGTGCGGTCCGGTTCGGGCATGGGCAGGGTCAGGTGGCCCGTCTCCAGCAGTTCCACGCCCTGCACCCCCAGGCGGACCATGTGGTAGGCGAACTTGGTGTCGAACCCGTGGACGTCCACGAGTTCGGGCCGGTTGGTGTGCTTGCCGCCGCGCAGGCCCTCCATGCGGTCGCGCTGGGCGCGCAGGTAGCCCAGGAAGCGCAGGCCCGCCCGCCGGGAGAGCAGGCGGTGGGCGTTGGCGCGCAGGTCGCGGCCCACGGGGGTGATGGTGACGACCTGGCTCTCGGGGACGAACAGGGGCAGTAGAACGGTGGGGTTGCCGTCCAGGGCAAGGCGCATCCACTTGCGCAGGGAGTACACGGTCAGGTCCAGGTCGCCCGGGCCGGAGCGGGTGTGGTCGGGCTGGGAGCGGTAGACGTACTGCTCGAAGGCGCGCAGGCCGATGACGTACTCGGGCGGCTCCACGCAGATGCCCATCTCGTCGCGGTCCTGTTGCTGGTCGACCGTGACGCCGTGTACCTCGGAGCCGACCCGGCAGCGCAGGACGGTCGCCTCCCGGGCGATCCGGGCGAACTCGGGGGTGGAGTGCTTCACCGGCGGCTCCCGTGCGCTGTGGTGTCGGCGGGCAACCCCTGGAACCTACCGGGAACGGGGCCGCCGCCGCGCCTCCTTTTTCCCGGGGCGGGCCTTGCCAGGGGGCCGCGCACACCGTTGACTCTGTCGGGTACGCCCCTTCGCCGACCGTGGAACCGCGCACAGGAAGCAGGCCCGTGACCGAACAGACCCCTCCCGGCTCCGACCCCCGGATCGACACCTCCGTCCCGCACAACGCCCGCATCTGGAACTACTGGCTGGGCGGGAGGGACAACTATCCCGTAGACCGGGAGATGGGCGAGCGGATCCGCGCGTTCTTCCCCGAGATCGTGGACAACGCCCGCGCGGACCGGGAGTTCCTCGTGCGCGCGGTCACCCACCTGGTCCGGGAGGAGGGTGTCCGGCAGTTCCTGGACGTCGGCTCCGGCCTGCCCACCCGCGACAACACCCACGAGGTCGCCCAGGCTCTGGCCCCCGATGCGCGTGTGGTCTACGTGGACCACGATCCGCTGGTGCTCGCGCACGCCCGCGCCCTGCTCAGCGGGAGTGAGGAGGGCGCCACGGACTACGTCGACGCGGACCTGCGCGATCCGGACACCGTCCTGGCCGCGGCGGCCCGGACCCTGGACCTGTCCCGGCCGGTGGCCCTGATGCTGCTCGGCGTGGTCAACTTCGTCGCCGACGACGCCGAGGTCCGCTCCCTCCTGGACCGGTTCCTGGGTGCGCTGGCCCCGGGCAGCTTCCTGGTGGTCTCCCACCCCACCGACGACCTGGACCGCGAGCGGGCCCACCAGGTGGCCGCGGCCTGGAACGAGCACGGCACCCCCAAGCTCACCGTCCGCACGGCCGAGCAGATCACCGCGCTCTTCGACGGTCTGGAGCTGTTGGAGCCGGGCGTGGTCTCCTGCGCGCTGTGGCGTCCGGAGGCGGACGGTGCGCGCCCGGTGGCCGAGTACGGCGGGGTGGCTCGCAAGGCCTGACCTTCGCCCCTCAGCCGTTCGCGGCCGCGTCGTGGTGTCGGCCGATGGGGAGCATGAGGGGTCTGCCCGAGGTGGGGTCGGTGATGATCCGGCTGCGGATGCCGAAGACGGCGTCCACGGTCTCGGGGGTCAGGACCTGCTCGGGTGCGCCCGCCGCGTGCACCCGGCCGGAGGCGATCGCGATGAGGTGGTCGGCGTAGCGCGCGGCGAGGTTGAGGTCGTGCAGGACCATCACGATCGTGGTGCCGCGGGCGTGGTTGAGGTCGGTGAGCAGGTCCAGGACCTCGACCTGGTGGCTGACGTCGAGGAAGGTGGTCGGCTCGTCCAGCAGGAGCAGGTCCGTGCGCTGGGCCAGGGCCATGGCGATCCACACGCGCTGGCGCTGGCCTCCGGAGAGCTCGTCGACGGGCCGGTCGGCGAGCTCGACGGTGCGGGTGGCCTCCAGGGCGGCGGCGACGGCCTCGTCGTCCTGTGTGCTCCAGCGGGAGAGCACCCCGTGGTGGGGGTGGCGGCCCCGGCCGACGAGGTCACTCACGGTGATGCCCTCCGGGGCGATGGGGGACTGCGGGAGCAGGCCGAGCGTGCGCGCCACCTCCTTGGAGGGCGTGCGGTGGACCTGCTTGCCGTCCAGCAGGACGTGTCCGCCGCGGGGTGTGAGCAGGCGCGACATCGAGCGCAGCAGGGTGGACTTGCCGCAGGCGTTGGCGCCGACGATCACGGTGATGCGTCCGGGCGGGACGGCGAGGTCGAGGGACTCGATGACGACGCGGTCCTTGTACCCGAGCGTGAGCTCCTCGACGAGGAGTGAGTGTGCCGTGGTCACAGGGAGCCTCCCACGCGGTTGGTGCGGATGATCAGGTAGACGAGGTAGGGGGCGCCGAGGACGCCGGTGATGACCCCGACCGGGTAGCGGGTGCCGAAGAGGAACTGCCCGCAGAAGTCGGCGGTCAGCACCAGGAGGGCGCCCACCAGGGCGGAGGGCAGCAGGAGGGAGCCGTTGGGGCCGACCAGGCGGGCCGCGACGGGGCCGGAGAGGAAGGCGACGAAGGCGATGGGTCCGGCCGCGGAGGTGGCGAAGGCGATGAGCGCGACCGCGCCGGTGACCGCGATGAGCCGGGTGAGGTTGACCCGCACGCCCAGGGCGGATGCGGTGTCGTCGCCGAGCTGGAGGGCGGCGAGGCTGCCGGACTGGTGCAGGAGCACCGGGGCGAGGACGGCCAGGGCGAGCAGGACCGGGACGGTCTCGTCCCACGTGGCTCCGTTGAGGCTGCCGGTGAGCCAGCGCAGGGCCTCCTGAAGGTCCCATTGGGCCGCCTGGCTGAGGATGTGGTTGGTGACGCTGTCGAGCATGGCGGCGACGCCGATGCCGATGAGGATGAGTCGGGTTCCGGCCACGCCGCTCCGGAACGAGAGCGCGTACACGAGCACGGCCACCGCCAGACCCGCGACGATCGCGATTACCGACACTCCGGTCCGGTCCAGGGAGAGCACCACGATCGCGAAGGTGGCCGCGGCGCTGGCCCCCGAACTGATGCCGATGATGTCGGGGCTGGCGAGGGGGTTGCGCAGCATGGTCTGGAAGGTGACGCCGGCGAGCCCGAAGCACAGCCCGGACGCCACCGCCAGGGTGGCGCGGGGCAGGCGCAGCCGTCCGACGGTGAAGGTGGCACCGGGGACCTCCTGGCCCAGGATGACCCGGACGACGTCGGCGGGCGGGTAGAAGGTGCGCCCGAACATCAGGGTCGCGGCGAAACCCGCGACGATCAGGACCGCCAGGACGGTGACGACGGTGCGTCGTCGGCGGGCGCGCCGTTGGCGGCCGCGGGCGACGGTGGCGACGGTGGTGGTGCTCATAGGGCCTGGATCTTCTGGCGGCGGGCGATGTAGATGAAGAAGGGTGCGCCGATCAGCGCGGTCACGATGCCCACGTCGATCTCGGCGGGGCGCACCGCGATACGGCCGACCACGTCGGCGGCGGTGAGCAGGGCTGCGCCGCCGAGCGCGGAGAAGGGCAGCAGCCACCGGTGGTCGACGCCGACGAGGAGTCGGCACGCGTGCGGTACGACCAGGCCGACGAAGGCGATGGGTCCGGTGACGGCGGTGGCCGCTCCGCACAGGACGACGGCGCCGAGAGCGGCCGTCAGCCGGGTGGCGGCCACGCGTTGGCCCAGGCCGGCGGCGAGGTCCTCGCCCAGGGCGAGGAGGTTGAGTCCGCGGGCCGAGAGCAGGCAGACGAGGAAGCCGGCGGTGAGGAAGGGCAGGATCTGGGTGAGGTCGTCGTAGGTGCCGCCGCCGACGCCGCCGATCTGCCAGGAGCGGGCTCCGTCGGCGATGTCGCCGCGGCGCAGGACGACGGCGCTGACGAAGGAGGCCAGGGCCGCGGAGGTGGCGGCTCCGGCGAGGGCGAGTTTGAGCGGGGTGGCGCCGCCGTGTCCCATGGAGCCGACCACGTAGACGAAGGTCGCGGCCAGGCCGGCGCCGAGGATGGCCACCCAGGCGAAGCTGGTGGCGGAGGCGAGCCCGAAGTAGGCGATGCCGGTGACGACGGCGAGTGAGGCGCCCATGTTCACGCCCAGGATGCCCGGGTCGGCGAGGGGGTTGCGGGTCACGCCCTGCATGACCGCGCCGGAGACGCCGAGGGCGGCGCCGACGGCGACGGCGAGCAGGGTGCGGGGGATGCGTTTGGCGACGGCGGCGTGCGCGAAGCCCTCGGTGGATCCGCCGAAGGCCGCGATGATGTCGGCCCAGGTCACGGTGCGCGAGCCGACGGCGAAGGAGGTGAGGGCGAGCGCGACCAGGGCGGCCAGGACGAGGAGCAGCCACAGGGACCGCACGCGGCCGGGGCGCCGCCCGCGTGCGGCGCCCCGGCCGGGCGGTGCGTCGTGGGCCGTCACCGGGCCTGGTCCGCGGCCTGGGCGAGGAGGGACAGGTAGTCGTCCAGGACCCAGGAGATGGACAGCGGGGTGGGGTTGGCGGCGGTGCCCAGGGGGCTGTCTCCGGGGAGGCTGACGACCGCGCCGTTGGCGACGGCGGGCATCTGGGAGAGCAGGGGGTCGGCCTCCAGGGTGCTGACGAGTTCGTCGCCGCCGTAGGTGACGATGATGTCGACGTCGTCGAAGGCGTCGGCCTGTTCGGCGCTCTGGGAGAGGGCGAAGAGGTCGGTCCCGGCGGAGGCGGTGGCGATGCTCTCGGGGGTGGTCAGGCCGATGTCCTCGAAGAAGAGGGCGCGGGTGTCGTGGGTGGTGTAGAAGCTGACCTCGCTGAGGTCGGTGGTGTCCACGTGGGTGAGGAACATCGCGGAGCGGCCCTGGAGCTGCGGGTACTCCTCCAGCGCCTCCTCCGTCCGCTGTTCGAGGTCGGCGATGAGTTCCCGGCCCTCCTCGGCCATGCCGAGGGCCTGGCTGTTGATCTCGATGGTCTCGCGCCAGGGGGTGCCCCAGGCGGTCTCGGGGTAGGCGACGACGGGGGCGATCTCGCTCAGGGTGTCGTAGTCCTCCTGGGTGAGCCCGGAGTAGGCGGCCAGGATCACGTCCGGCCGGGTGTCGGCGACCGCCTCGAAGTCGATGCCGTCGGTCTCGTCGAAGAGGACGGGGGTCTCGGCGTCGAGTTCGCTGAGCTTCTCCTCGACCCAGGGCAGGACGCCGTCGCCGTTGTCGTCGCCGAAGTTGGCGGCGGCCATGCCGACGGGGACGACGCCCAGGGCGAGGGGGACCTCGTGGTTGGCCCAGTTGACAGTGGCGACCCGTTCGGGCCTGGTGTCGATGGTCGTGGTGCCGAGGGCGTGCTCGACGGTGACGGGGGTCCAGTCCTGGGCGTCGCCGCCGGTGGTGTCGGCGGTGTCGGCGGTGGACGAGGAGCAGGCGGCGAGTCCGGCGGTGAGCAGTGCGGCCGTGGAGAGCGCGGCCATCCTGGAGGGGCGGGGCATGGTTTCCTTCCCGTTGCGGCCGTGTGGCCTCGGCCATGGCGGTGCCATGGTCCGGCTCCGGCGTCGCCCGGGCGTGCACGCGGGGGCGCGCGGCCTGGGAGGGGTCCGTGGGGGTGGACGTGCTGGCCCGGGGGGCAGGGGCGCACGTCGAACCGGCCACGGCGATGCCGGGAGGTTAGGTTTGCCTAGCCGAATTTAGGGTGCCCTTGGTCGCTGTGCAATCGTGTGTTTGCGACATCTTCTGTAGTGAAACGGACAATCTGCTCCGGCATCACCGTCACCGCGGTCATTGCGTGCGGAACCGGCCCGGGCTCATCCCCGTGACGCGACGGAAGGCCACGCCGAACGCGCTCGCCGAGTGGTACCCCACCCGCTCGGCGACCTCCTCGATCTCCTCGCCCAAGGCGAGCAGCGCGATCGCGTGCTGCACCCGCGCGGTGGCCAGCCACTGGCTGAAGCCCAGGCCGGTCTCGGAGCGGAAGGCCCGTGTGATGGTGCGGGTGCTCACTCCCAGCCGCACCGCCCACCGGGCCAGGGTGGTGGTGTCGGCGGGGTCGGCGCGCACGGCCTCGACGATGGGGGCCAGCAGCGGTGCCTCGGGCATGTGCAGGAGCAGTTGGTGCTCGGCGGGGGCGAGCAGGTCGAGCACCATCGCCTCGGTCCGCGCGCGCTCCTGGGCGCCCAGGCCCTCGGTGTCGAGCCGGTCGAGCAGCAGCCGCAGCAGCGGGGTGACCTCCACCGCCACGGGCCGCTCGGCG
This sequence comes from Nocardiopsis sp. FR4, assembly GCF_009830945.1. GTDB lineage: Bacteria > Actinomycetota > Actinomycetes > Streptosporangiales > Streptosporangiaceae > Nocardiopsis. The sequence continues at coordinate 72,839 of NZ_VWVV01000028.1, forward strand.
AGCGGGGGCACCGCGTGCACCCCGAACTGGGCGGCGCGGTGCCAGGTCCCCGCGGGCGTCCAGCCGCTGTGGCGCGTTCCGGCCGGGATCCACAGGCCGACCGTGGGGGTGATCGTCCACACCCGGGCGCCGACCGTGGCCGAGGACGCGCCCCGGTGGTTCCACAGCAGTTCGTGCGTGGGGTGGGAGTGCTCCTCCCAGAAGGTGTCCCGGGGGATGACCTCGGTACTGCCTAGGACGACGAAGGGCACGTCGATCTCACCGGCGCCGTAGAGGGGGAGCCTGCGCCTGTCCGCCTGCCGCTCATGCGGCGCACCGGGCGGGCGCGGTCGGGCCTCCGCCGGGCCCGGTCGAAGGTGTGGTGTGGGCACGTCCGTCAGGTTATGCGCTGGTGGGGGAGGAGCTCGCGCCGAACTCCGCCCGCCGCGGGGCGGTGCTCGGTACGCTCCCGGAGGGAGCCCTGACACCGAGCAGCCCGGGAGTCGGTCATGCGCGAGATCGAGGCCAAGTACCGCGTCGCGGACCGCGACGCCCTCCTGGCCGCCCTCCGGAGGGCCGGGGTGCGCCTGGCCGAGCCCGTCGGGCAGGACGACCAGGCCTACGCCCCCGCGGGCTGGGAGTTCGGAATGCCCAAGGCGGGCCGTACCTTCGCCCGGCTGCGCACTCAGTGCGGTCGGCACGTCTTCACCACCAAGACCCCCGCGGCCAACGCCATGGAGTGCGTGGAGCACGAGACCGCCGTCGCCGACCGCGAGCAGATGCACCGGGCCCTGGTGCGGATGGGCTACGTCCCGGCGGTGCGGATCGTCAAGACGCGCCGGGCGGGCGCCGCGGGGGAGATCGCGGTGTGCGTGGACGAACTGCGCGGCCTCGGTGTCTTCCTGGAGGTGGAGCTGACCGTGGACGACGACCGCGACGGCCCGGCGGCACAGACGGCCCTGGATACCTGGGTGCGTTCGCTGGGTGTTGGGCTGGAGCGCACCACCGACACCTACGACACCCTGGTGCACGCCGCCGCCCGCGCCGGGGCGGCGCGGGCGGGCGGAAACTGAGCGTGGGGGAGCCGCTGGTCCCGGCCGGGTGCCCGACGGCCCCGGCCGCCGCGGGAACCTCCCCTGGTCTCCCCGCGGCGGCCGGTTCCGCGGCTCCGGGTCAGTCCCGGGGCCGCTGGTCGATGATGCGGCGGAACTTGCCCACCGAGCGCTCGATCCGCTCGGGGTCGACCACGTCCACCGTCACGCTCACACCCACCCGGTCCTTGACGGTGGCGGTGATCTCCCGGGCCAGCGCCGCGCGGCGTTCGGCGGTGCAGCCGGGGGCGGCCTCCACGCGCACGGCCATGCGGTCCAGGCGCCCCTCCCGGGTGAGCACGAGCTGGAAGTGCGGGGCGAGCCCGTCCAGGCCCAGGACGATCTCCTCGATCTGGGTGGGGAAGACGTTGACCCCGCGCAGGATGATCATGTCGTCGCTGCGGCCGGTGACCTTGTCCATGCGGCGCATGGGGCGGGCTGTGCCCGGGCGCAGGGTGGTCAGGTCGCGGGTGCGGTAGCGGATGACGGGCATGGCCTGCTTGGTCAGCGAGGTGAAGACCAGTTCGCCGTACTCCCCGTCGGGCAGCACGTCCTGGGTGAGGGGGTCGACCACCTCGGGGTAGAAGTGGTCCTCCCACACGTGCAGGCCGTCCTTGGTCTCCACGCACTCGTTGGCCACCCCCGGGCCCATGACCTCCGACAGGCCGTAGATGTCCACGGCGTGCAGGTCGAAGCGCCGCTCGATCTCGGCGCGCATCTTCTCGGTCCAGGGCTCGGCGCCGAAGATCCCGACCTTGAGCGAGGTGCTACGCGGGTCGATTCCCTGATGCTCGAACTCGTCCAGGAGTGTCAGCATGTAGCTGGGGGTGACCATGATGACGTCGGGCTCGAAGTCCTGGATGAGCTGGACCTGTTTGGCCGTCTGCCCGCCCGAGGCGGGGATGACCGTGCAGCCCAGCCGCTCGGCGCCGTAGTGGGCGCCCAGGCCGCCGGTGAAGAGCCCGTAGCCGTAGGACACGTGCACCTTGTGTCCGGGGCGTCCGCCCGCGGCGCGGATGGAGCGGGCCACGACCTCGGCCCAGGTGTCGATGTCCTCGCGCGTGTAGCCCACGACGGTGGGGCGGCCGGTGGTCCCGCTGGAGGCGTGGACGCGGCTGACCCGGTCCTGGGGGACGGCGAACATCCCGAAGGGGTAGTTCTCGCGCAGGTCGGCCTTGGTGGTGTGCGGGAAGTGGCGCAGGTCCTCCAGTTCCCTGAGGTCCTGGGGCCGCACCCCGGCCTCGTCGAACTTGCGGCGGTACAGGGGCACGTTGGCGTAGGCGTGCTCCAGGGTCCAGCGAAGGCGCGTGAGCTGCAGGGCGCGCAGCTCGTCGACGCTCATGCGCTCGGCCGGGTCCAGCAGCTCGGGCTCGGGCGCCCGCCCCAGGCGGGTGGCGCCGCCGGCGGCGAGCGTGGGGGCGTCGTGGCTTGCCATGGGCCTCTCCGTGTACTGTGCGCGGAACCCGCCGGGGCCGGTCCCCTGGCCGGGGAGGCGGGTGCGCGCGGATGGTGTCGGCACGGTCCGTCACGGGGCGGACCGACTTGCTTACTGACCGAACGTTCGGTTACTAATGCATTAACGCAGTCTCCGGACAGCGGTGTCAAGGAGAAGTGTCGATGAGTTCACAGGTGGCGGTGGCGCGGGTCACCGCCCTGATCTTGGGAGGCCGCACGTGAGCGAGGTCTACGTGGTCGACGGGGTGCGAACCCCCCAGGGGCGCTACGGAGGCGCCCTGGCCGCCGTCCGTCCCGACGACCTGGCCGCCACGGCCGTGGCCGAGGCGGTGCGCCGCGCGGGCGTGCCCGGGAACGCCGTCGACGAGGTCATCCTCGGCGCCGCCAACCAGGCCGGTGAGGACAACCGCAACGTGGCCCGCATGGCGGCGCTGCTGGCCGGGCTGGACCCGAGCGTGCCCGGCTACACCGTCAACCGGCTGTGCGCCAGCGGCCTGACCGCCGTGGCCTCGGCCGCCCAGGCCATCCGCGCGGGCGAGGCCGACGTGGTGGTCGCGGGCGGCGTGGAGTCCATGACCCGCGCCCCCTGGGTGATGGCCAAGCCCGGCACCCCCTGGGCCAAACCGGGCGAGGTCGCCGACACCTCCCTGGGCTGGCGTTTCACCAACCCCCGCTTCTCCGCCCACGACGCCGACGTCCCCGCCGACGCCGCCCCCGAGGAGCTGCGCTACACCCTGTCCATGGGCGAGACCGCCGAGGAGGTCGCCCGCCTGGAGGGGCTCACCCGCCAGGAGTGCGACGCCTTCGCCCTGCGCAGCCACGAGCGCGCCGTGGCCGCCGCCGAGGCGGGCCGCTTCGAGGCCGAGACCGTCCCGGTCACCGTGCACGGGCGCAAGGGCCAGACCCACGAGGTCGCCGCCGACGAGGGGCCGCGCCCCGGCTCCTCCCTGGAGAGCCTGGCCAAGCTGCGCCCGGTCTTCCGCGAGGGCGGCATCGTCACCGCGGGCAACTCCTCCTCCCTGTCCGACGGCGCCTCGGCCCTGGTGCTGGCGGGGGAGGAGGCGGTGCGCCGCCACGGCCTGACCCCCCGGGCCCGCGTGGTCGCCGCCGCCTCGGCGGGCGTGGCCCCCCAGCTCATGGGCCTTGGACCGGTCCCGGCCACCCGCAAGGCGCTCGACCGCGCCGGGTGGGCGCTGGAGGAGGTCGGAGCCGTGGAGCTCAACGAGGCCTTCGCCGCCCAGTCCCTGGCCGTCATGCGCCAGCTCAAACTGGACGAGGCCCGGGTCAACGCCGACGGCGGCGCCATCGCCCTGGGCCACCCGCTGGGCAGCTCGGGCGCCCGCATCCTGGTCACCCTGCTCCACCGCATGGAACGCGAGGGGACCGCCCGCGGCCTGGCCACCCTGTGCGTGGGCGTGGGCCAGGGCACCGCGCTTCTGGTGGAGCGCCCGTGACCGACCAGGACCCCACCACGCTCAACGTCGACTGGCGCCCGGACCGCGTCGTGGTCGAGCTGTACCGGCCCCAGGCGCGCAACGCCATCAACGCCCGGATGATCCGGGATCTGCACGGGGTGTGCGAGCGCCTGGAGGCCGAGCCCCGGCCGCTGCTGCTGACCGGGCACGGCACCGTGTTCGCGGGCGGCGCCGACATCGCCGAGCTGCGCGAGCGCGGCCGCGAGGAGGCCCTGGCGGGCATCAACAGCCGCCTGTTCGAGCGCCTGCACCGCCTCCCGGCACCCACCGTCGCGGCCGTGGACGGCTACGCGCTGGGCGGCGGCGCCGAGCTGTCCTACGCCTGCGACATCCGCATCGCCACCCCCACCGCCGTGTTCGCCCAGCCCGAGCCGGGCCTGGGCATCATCGCCGGAGCGGGCGCGTGCTGGCGGCTGCGGGAGCTGGTCGGCGCCTCGGTGGCCAAGCAGGTACTGCTGGGCGGCTACCGCCTGGACGCCGAGGCGGCCCTGCGGCACGGCCTGGTCGCCGAGGTCGTGCCCTCCGAGGAGCTGCGCGAGCGCGCCCACGCCCTGCTGGACCGCATGGCCGCCTCCTCCGCTCTGGCGCTGCGCATGACCAAGATGGTCCTGGACGCCGACGGGCCGCACCCGCTGGCCGACGACCTGACGCAGGCGGTGCTGTTCGAGAGCGCCGACAAGCACGACCGCATGACCCGTTTCCTGGAGAGGAAGAAGCGTTGACCACCTCCGATGCGGCCGGTACCGCCCAGCAGGGCCTTCCGGCCACCGTGGCCGTGATCGGCGGCGGCACCATGGGCGCCGGGATCGTCCAGCAGTTCCTGACCTGCGGATCCCGCGTCGTGCTCGTGGAGGCCACCGGGGAGGCCGCCGAGGCCGGGCGCGCCCGGGTGGCGGCCGGGCTGGCCAAGGCCCGCGAGCGCGGCAAGGTGGAGGCCGATCCCGGGCACTACCTGGAGCGCCTGGGCACGGTCACCACCCCCGCCGAGATCCCCGCCGACGCCGGGCTGGTCGTGGAGGCCGTCCCCGAGAAGCCCGAGCTCAAGATCGCGGTGCTCACCGCGGCCGAGGCGGCCGTGGGGCCGGACACCGTGCTGGCCTCCAACACCAGTTCGCTGTCGGTCACCGAGCTGGCCGCCGCGCTGAAGAACCCGCGGCGCTTCCTGGGCACGCACTTCTTCAACCCCGTGCCCGCCTCCAAACTGGTGGAGCTCGTGACCGCCCCCGAGACCGACCCGGAGGTCGTGGCGGCGGCGCGCGGCTGGGTGGGCGCCCTGGGCAAGACCGAGGTCGTGGTGCGCGACGCGCCCGGGTTCGCCACCAGCCGCCTGGGCGTGGCCCTGGGCCTGGAGGCCATCCGCATGGTGGAGGAGGGGGTGGCCTCGCCCGCCGACATCGACACCGCCATGGAGCTGGGCTACCGCCACCCCATGGGACCGCTGCGCCTGACCGACCTGGTCGGCCTGGACGTGCGCCTGGCCATCGCCGAGTACCTGGCCGCCGAACTGGGGGAGCGGTTCACCCCGCCGGAGCTGTTGCGCCGTATGGTCGCCGAGGGAAGGCTCGGCCGCAAGAGCGGCCAGGGCTTCCACACCTGGGAAGGAGTTTGAGGCGTTGAGTGAGGACACGGCGACCGCGACCCCGGCGGCGGAGTTCGGGGAGGCCGACGGGCTGGCCACGGTGCGGCTGCGCACGCCCGCGCTGACCGTGCGGGCCAAGGAGGACCTGCTGGCGGCGCTGCGGCGGGCCGCGGAGTCCACCACCGCCCGCGCGGTGCTGCTGCTGGGCTCGGACCGGGCCTTCTGCGTGGGCCAGGACCTGGCCGAGCACGCCCGGGGCCTGGAGGAGCGGCCCACCGGTGCACTGGACACCGTGCGCGAGCACTACAACCCCATCGTGCTGGCCCTGGAGGAGATCCGGGTGCCGGTGGTGGTCGGGATCGGCGGCGCCTGCGTGGGGGCCGGGCTCGGCTTCGCGCTGGCGGGCGACGTGCGCGTGGCGGCGCGCCGGGCCAAGTTCGGCACCGCCTTCACCGGGATCGGCCTGGCCTCGGACTCGGGGCTGGCCTACCGCCTGGTGGCCTCGCTGGGCCAGGCGCGCGCCATGGAGCTCATGCTGCTGGGCACGGTCTTCGGCGCCGACCGCGCCCTGGAGCTGGGCCTGGTCACCGAGGTCGTGGACGACGACGCCTGGGAGCGGCGCGCCGGCGAGCTCGCCGCCCAGCTGGCCGCGGGCCCCACCCGCGCGTTCGCGGCGGCCAAGCGCGAGGTGCGCGCGGCGGCCGTGGGCGGACGGGAGCTGGCCGAGCTGCTGGAGGAGGAGGCCGACCTGCAGAACCAGCTGGGCCGCACCGACGACCACGCGGGCGCGGTCCGCGCGTTCCTGGACAAGCGCAAACCGACCTTCACCGGAAGCTGAGCTGGGCCTCCCCCGCCCGCGGACTTGCCCGGGCGGGGGATTCCGAGGATACTAATTACTGACCGAACGTTCGGTTATGAATGGGGGAGAGAAGCCCATGACCACGCAGACGGCCCCGGCGCCGTCCGGCGCCGAAGCGGACCAGCAGGCAGAGTTCGACGCCAGGATCGCCGCGGACCAGCGGATCGAGCCGCGCGACTGGATGCCCGAGGGCTACCGCAGGACCCTCGTGCGCCAGGTCTCCCAGCACGCGCACTCGGAGATCATCGGCATGCAGCCCGAGGGGGACTGGATCGCCTCCGCGCCCAGCCTGCGCCGCAAGGCCATCCTGCTGGCCAAGGTCCAGGACGAGGCCGGGCACGGCCTGTACCTGTACGCCGCCGCCGAGACCCTGGGCGTGGACCGCGCCGACCTGACCCAGCGCCTCATCGAGGGCCGCCAGAAGTACTCCTCGATCTTCAACTACCCCTCCCTGACCTTCGCCGACGTCGGCGTCATCGGCTGGCTGGTCGACGGCGCGGCCATCTGCAACCAGGTCCCGCTGTGCCGCAGCTCCTTCGGCCCCTACGCCCGCGCCATGGTGCGCATCTGCAAGGAGGAGTCCTTCCACCAGCGCCAGGGCTACGAACTGCTCATGCGCATGATGGAGGGCACCGAGGCCCAGCGCGCCATGGTCCAGGACGCCGTGGACCGCTGGTGGTGGCCCTCGCTGATGATGTTCGGCCCGCCCGACGCCGACTCGCCCAACACCCGGCAGTCCATGGCCTGGCGCATCAAGCGCGACACCAACGACGAGCTGCGTCAGAAGTTCGTGGACATGACCGTCCCCCAGGCCCGCAAGCTCGGCGTGACCCTGCCCGACCCCGAGCTGGCCTGGAACGACGAACGCGGCCACTACGACTTCGGCGAGCCCGACTGGGTGGAGTTCAAGCAGGTCATCTCCGGCGCCGGACCCAAGAACGCCGAGCGGATCCAGCGCCGCCGGGCCGCACACGAGAAGGGCGCGTGGGTCCGCGAGGCCGCCACCGCCTACGCCGACAAGCACAGCGCCGGGAGGACCACCGCATGAGCGAGCACACCCACGCCAGCCCCGCCCGCCCGGAGTGGCCGCTCTACGAGGTCTTCATCCGCGGCAAGCGCGGGCTCAACCACGTCCACGTGGGCTCCCTGCACGCCGCCGACGACCAGATGGCGCTGCACAACGCCCGCAACCTCTACACCCGCCGCAACGAGGGCGTGAGCATCTGGGTGGTGCGCGCCGAGCACATCGCCGCCTCCAGCCCCGACGAGAAGGACCCCTACTTCGCGCCCAGCGGCGACAAGGTCTACCGCCACCCGACCTTCTACCCCATCCCCGAGGACGTGCCGCACATCTAGACGGCACGACCAGCGCGAAGACCCGGTGTAAAGGAAACAACCCATGAGTGGCGACCACATCTACGACGTCCTGGCCCAGGAGCACGGCGGCGACGGCCGCTGGGCCTTCGGGACCGGTTTCACCGACGCCCTGGCCGGGGTGGACACCACCCTGCCCGAGGGCGTGGACGGCCAGGACCTGGCGCTGTACTGCCAGATGCTCGGCGACGACGCGCTTGTGCAGGCCCAGCGGCTCATCGGCTGGGTCACCGACGCGCCCGAGCTGGAGGAGGAGGTCGCGCTGGCCAACATCGCCCTGGACCTGCTCGGCCAGGCCCGTTCGCTGCTGGCCCGCGCCGGGCAGGCCGACGGCTCCGGCCGCGACGAGGACGCCTTCGCCTACCGGCGCGGCCCCGCCGAGTTCCGCAACGTCCACCTGGCCGAGGCGCCCCGGGGCGACTTCGCCCGCGCCGTCCTCACCCTGCTCGTGCTCTCCAGCGCGCGCCTGGCCGTGTTCACCCGCCTGGCCCACAGCCGCGACCCCGTGCTCTCCGCGGTGGCCGCCAAGGCCGTCAACGAACTCGCCTACCACCGCGAGTACGCGGTCGCCTGGACCCTGCGCCTGGGCGACGGCACCCCCTACTCGCACGAGCGCGCGGCCGCGGCCGTGGCCGACGTGTGGCCGCTCACCGGCGAGCTCTTCGCCGCCTGCCCCGTCGAGGAGCGCCTGGCCGCCCAGGGCGTGGGCGTGGACCCGGCCGCCGCGCGCCAGGAGGTGCACGAGGTGCTCACCCAGGTGCTGACCGCCGCCACCCTGGACGCGCCCGGCCCCTTCCCCGACCCCGTCGTGGCCGGACGCGAGGGGCGCCACACAGCCGAACTGGCCCCCCTGCTGGAGGAGATGCAGAGCGTGGCCCGCGCCCACCCGGAGGCGACATGGTAACCGCCACCGCCGCGCGCGAGCGCGCCTGGGACGCCGCCGCCGCGGTGACCGACCCCGAACTGCCCATGCTCACCCTGGCCGACCTGGGCATCCTGCGCCGGGTGGAGATCGAGGACGACGGCACCGCCGCCGTCTGGATCACCCCCACCTACTCCGGGTGCCCCGCCCTGGCCGAGATGCGCGCCGACGTGGACCGCGCCGTGCGCGCCGCCGGGTTCGACCGGGTCCGGGTGCGCACCGAGCTCTCCCCGCCCTGGACCACCGACTGGATCACCCCCCGGGGCCGGCGCAAACTCGCCGAGCACGGCGTCTCACCCCCCGGCCCCGCCCCCCGGCGCGAACCGGGGCCCGTACCGCTGACCCTGCTGCCCACCCGCACCGTCCCGCGCTGCCCCCGGTGCGGTGCCCAGGACACCGAGGAGTTGTCCCGCTTCGGGGCGACCTCCTGCAAGTCGCTGCACCGCTGCCGGTCCTGCCTCGAACCGTTCGAGCACGTCAAGGAGATCTGACCGTGACCACACCCGTCACCGAGACCGCGCCGCCGCGCCGCCGCGGCGCGTTCCACCGGCTGCGCGTGGCCGCCGTCGAGCGCCTGTGCGAGGACGCCGTCGCCGTGACCTTCGACGTGCCCGACCACCTGGCCGAGGAGTACGCGTTCGCCCCCGGGCAGTCGCTGACCCTGCGCCGCGAGGTGGGGGGCGTGGAGGAACGGCGCAGCTACTCCGTGTGCGCCCCCGTGGGCCAGGCGCCCCGGGTGGGCGTGCGCCTGGTCCCCGACGGCCTCTTCTCCAGCTGGCTGGTGCACGAGGTCCGCCCCGGCGACGAGATCGAGGTGGGCGCGCCCACCGGCCGGTTCGTCCCCGACCTGGACACCTCCGCCCGCCACGTCATGGTCGCCGCCGGGTCCGGGATCACCCCGGTGCTGTCCATGGCCTCCTCGTTGCTGCGCCGCACCGGATCCCACGTCACCCTCCTGTACGGCAACCGCCGCAGCGACACGGTGATGTTCGCCGACGAGGTCGCCGACCTCAAGGACGCCTTCGGCCCCCGCTTCGAGCTGGTGCACGTGCTCTCCCGCGAGCCCCGCGAGGCCGAGCTGTTCACCGGACGCCTGGACGGCGCCAAGCTGGAGGCGCTGCTGGACACCGTCGTGGCCGCCGACGCGGTCGACCACTGGTGGCTGTGCGGACCGCACGGGATGGTCACCGACGCCCAGGAGGTCCTGGCCCGCCGGGGCGTGCCCGGCGAGCGGGTGCACCAGGAGCTGTTCTTCGTGGAGGGAGACGAGCCTCCGCCGCAGACCCGCCACGAGGAACCCGGCGTGGAGGGGCCCGCCAGCGAGGTCACCGTCGTGCTGGACGGGCGCACCACCACCCTGGCCCTGCCCCGGGATGTGCCGGTGCTGGACGCCGCGCAGCGCTACCGGCCCGACCTGCCCTTCGCCTGCAAGGGAGGGGTGTGCGGCACCTGCCGGGTGCGGGTGTGCGAGGGCAGCGTGCGGATGCGGCGCAACTACGCGCTCACCGAAGCCGAGGTCGAGGCCGGGTACGCGCTCTCCTGCCAGGCGCTGCCCGAGACCGACGCCGTGACCGTGGACTTCGACTCGTGAGCGCGCGCAACGAGACCGCCTGGCGGATGTTCGAGGCCGACCGGGCCTCCAAGAACCTGGGGATGCGCCTGGTCGAGGCCACCGAGGGCCGTGCGGTGGTGGAGATGACGGTGGGGCCCCTGATGCTGAACGGGCACGGCATCGCGCACGGCGGGTTCGTCTTCACCCTGGCCGACACCGCGTTCGCGTGCGCGTGCAACGTGGACGGCCGGGGGGTGACCGTGGCCTCCGGCGCCGACGTCACCTTCGTGGCCTCGGCCCGCGAGGGCGACCTGCTGGTGGCCACCGCCCAGGAGCGGACGGTGTTCGGCCGCAGCGGGCTCTACGACGTCACGGTGCGCCGCGGCGAGGAGGTCGTGGCCGAGTTCCGCGGCCGCAGCCGCACCCTGTCCCCGCGCGGCTGAAGCACCGCGCCCCCGACGGGGCCGCCACCCGTGCCGTGTCCGGCCGGGTGCGGCCCCTTTCTCGTACGGGGGAGCAGCCGTGGGAACCGGCCGTGTCCGGGCCGCGTCGGTGTGGGCGGTGACGTCGTCGGGTCCGACGGGGCGACTCCGGTGTCCGCATACGGCCATCCGCGTTTGTCGCCAGGTCGTACCCGGCGTGAGTCGCGAGCATGAAAAGCAAGGCTTGTTGTCTGAATACTCATATGAGTAGGTTTTTCGTGTTCGTCCCTTTTTATTGCTAAAGCGAACTTTCGACTAGACGGGCATCCCCTGATGCGCCATCCCCTGTTCCGACCGACGGTGGCCGCGGCCGCCTCCGCGCTGCTCCTGTCCCTCTTCTCCGCCTCGCCAGCGCTGGCCGAGGACAACCGCCCCCCGGGCCGTCCCGAGACCGCCACGCTCAGCGCGCGCGGTGAGTCCTGCTCCACGGACCGGGACGCCCCCACCCTGCTCAACGACACCACGCTCACCCTGAGGGGCGTGTTCACCGATCCCGACACTGAGACGGTGGCCCAGCAGGTCAAGGGCGAGTTCGAGTGGAAACTCGACGGCGGAAAGCCCCTGGGCAGTGCCGAGACGACCTACTCCTGGCAGTACCCGGACCGCACAGTCCACCCCCTCTCGGTCACGGCCAAGGACCTGCCCGAGGAGGTCCTGATCGCCTACCGGGCGCGCGCCCACGACGGTCAGGACTGGGGTGAGTGGTCCGAACGCTGCTGGATCGAGGTCAGCACCAGCAGGCCCGAGTCACCGCCGCAGATCACCTCCGAGGACTACCCCGACGACGGCCGCTCCCACGGTGGCCCGTACCAGCCTGGCGAGTTCACCTTCAGCAGCAACGGCGTGGAGGACGCGGTCGCCTACTACTACGACGGTGCCAGCGGCGGGTCGTGCACCACGCGGGTGGACACGGAGGAGCCGGGCGGTTCGGTGACCGTCACGATCACACCGGAGAGGTCCGGTCCCCGGGCGATCTACGCCAGGACCGTCGACGCCCACGGCAACTCCTCACGCTGCGAGGTCGTGTACCGGTTCATGGTCGCTCCACTGGCCGACCCCGTCGCCTACTTCCCCCTCGACGAGGGGGAGGGCACGGACGCCCACGACCTCCTGGAGGCGGGGCGCACCGCCTCGGGGACCGGGGACGTCGGCTGGACCCGGGGCCGGGTGGGCGCGCGCGAGTCCGCCTCCTACCGGCTGGAGGGAACAGCCCTCGACACCTCGGGCGGCCACCTGCGCACGGACGCCTCCGTCGTGGACACCTCCGCCGCCTTCACGGTTTCGGCGTGGGTGCGCTTGGACGGGACCGGCGCGGACGCCGTCGCGCTCTCCCAGGACGGTGAGCACACCAGCGGCTTCCAGTTGGGTTACGACTCCTCCGAGGACGCCTGGGTCTTCCAGCAGTCCGCCCAGGACGTGCCGGGGGCCGGATTCGACCACCGCGTGGTCTCGACGGCTCCCGTCCGGACCGGGCGCTGGACTCAGCTCACCGGCCACTACGACCCCGAAGAGGGGGAACTGGCCCTGTACGTGGACGGCGTCCGCCAGGGTGAAGCCGAGCGGGACCGGTCGTGGAACGCCGAGGGCCCCCTCGTCATCGGCGGCGGTCAGGAGCATGGCGGGTTCGCCCGCTCCTGGCCCGGCGCGGTCGACGACGTGAAGTTGTGGAATCGTCCGCTGCTCGAACAGGACACCACCGAGACCGGGAGCGGCAGGTCCGAGCTCTGGGACGGCGCCAACCGGCCGCTGGCCCAGGAGGGCGTGTGGCGCCTGGACGAGAGCGACGGCGAGGCCGCCGCGGACGGTTCCGACCACGGGCTCGACGCGACCCTGCACGGAGACCCCGCCACCGTGTGGGACGGGGCGTTCAACGACTGGCTCTACGAGCCGGCCGTTCTGCTCGACGGGGCTGGGGAGGAGCACCTGCGCACACAGGGCGCGGCCGTACGCACCGACCACAGCTTCACCGCCGCCGCGTGGGTGCGCCTGGACGAGGCGGGGGCGGACGCCGTCGCGCTCTCCCAGAGCGGGGAGCACACCAGCGGGTTCGCCCTGGGCTACGACGCCGCACTCGGCCGGTGGGTCTTCGAGACCGCGGTCCGGGACGAGAGCGGAGAGGAACGGGTGCACCGGGTGGCCTCCACCACGACGGCACCGGTGGGCGAGTGGGTGCACCTGACGGGTACCTACGACCACACCGACGGGACGCTGACCCTCTACGTCGACAGTTCCCGGGAAGGAACTGTCGAGCGTGAGGGGGCCTGGCACGCGGACGGCGACGTGGTGATCGGGGCGGCCGGGAGCGCCGCCGGGGTCGACCGTCCTTGGACGGGAGGGCTCCAGCTCGCCCAGGTCTACCAGGGCGCGGCGCTGCTTGAGGACCTCTTCGCGCTCGAGTACGGATTCCTGCCGCTGTGACCGCGCTACCGGTGGCGGACGAATGACACGTGGGGCCGGGGCGGCGCCTCCCGGCCCCACGGCCTCGGGCGGCGCTGGCACCGCGGCGGCTCAGCCGGTCGCGGCGGCCCGCAGCGCGGCCTCGCGGGGGGCGTCCCGTCGGCCGGCGCGGTCCAGCAGGCCCGCCAGCACGGCGATGCCAAGGCCGACCACTGCCAGCACCGCGCCGATCGCCGCGGGGGAGGCGTACCCCAGTCCCGCGCTGATGCCGGCGCCGCCCAGCCACGCCCCGGCGGCGTTGGCCATGTTGAACGCCGAGTGGTTGGAGGCGGCGGCCATGGTCGGGGCCGCGCTGGCCTTGTTCATCACCAGCACCTGCAGCGGTGTGGCCACGGCGAAGCCCACCGCGCCCAGGACCACCACCGACACCGCCGCCGTCCACGGGTTGTGCACGGTCACGGTGAACACCGCGAGCACCAGGGCCAACGCGGCGAGCGCACCGTAGACGGTGGGGCGCAGCGCGCGGTCGGCCAGGGGGCCCACCACCAGTGAGCCCAGGGTCATGCCGGTGCCGAACAGCGCGAGGACCAGGGGGACGCCGGCGGCCGACATCCCGGCCAGCTCGGTCATCATCGGCGAGATGTAGCTGTAGACGGCGAACACCCCGGCGAAGCCGAACACGGCGGTGGTCAGGCCCAGCGCGACCTGGGGCCGGGCCAGCTCGCCGACCTCCTGGCGCAGGCCCCGGCCGGGCGCGGGGGGCTGGCGCGGCACGAACGCGGCCACGCCCGCCAGCGCGAGCAGGGCGATGACGGCCACCACCAGGAAGGCCGCGCGCCAGCCCAGCGCCTGGCCCAGGAAGGTGCCCGCGGGCACCCCGACGATGTTGGCCACGGTCAGGCCGAGGAACATCCGCGAGACGGCCGTGGCCTGGCGCCCGGGACCCGCCATGTTCGCGGCCACCAGCGATCCCACCCCCAGGTAGGCGCCGTGCGGCAGCCCGGCCAGCACCCGGGAGGCGAACACGGCCCCGAAGGAGGGCGCCAGGACGGTGGCGAGGTTGCCAGCCAGGAACAGCCCGAGGAAGAGCAGCAGGACCGTCTTGCGGGGCAGCCGGGTGCTCAGCGCGGTGAGCAGGGGAGCGCCGACCACCACGCCCAGCGCGTACGCGGAGATGAGGTGTCCGGCGGAGGGGACCGGGACGCCGAGGTCGGCGGCGACCTCGGGCAGCAGCCCCATGATGACGAACTCGGTGGTGCCGATGGCGAAGGCACCGAGGGCGAGGGCGAGCAGGGCCAAGGGCATGGGTGGGCCCCCTTCGAAGGACGGGTTTCGCGCGGACGGTGCGGGGGTGGCCCGACAGGGCGGAGAGTGACTTAGCACGTGCCAATTCCAGTGTCGGGTGTTCCCCGGGGCGTGCCAACCCCTCGGGCGTGTGATCTGTCTTGCGGGGGCGCTCAGCGCGGGGGAGCGGTGCTGTCCCGGACGGTGAGGGAGGGCTCCAGCACCAGGTGGCGGCTTCGGGCGCGGCCCTGGTCGAGCCGCTCGGCCGCCGAGCGCACCGCCAGGCGCGCCATCCGCTCGGCGTCCTGGCGCACCGACGTCAGCCGCAGGAAGGACAGGTGCGCGGTGCGGCTGTCGTCGTAGCCCACCACCGACACGTCCCCGGGCACGTTCACCCCCGACCGGGCCAGGGTCGCCACCAGCCCCAGCGCGCACAGGTCGTTGGCCGCCACCACCGCCGTGGGCGGGGCGTCGCGGGCCAGGAGCGCGCGGGCGGCGCGCGCCCCCGACTCCTCGGAGTAGCCCCCGGGCAGGACCTCGGTGTGCCGGTCCAGGCCGTGCGCGCGCATCGCCTCGGTGTAGCCCCGCGCGCGCCCGTCGGAGCCCGGTAGGCCGCCGCCGTCCACGTGGACGATCGCGCGGTGCCCCAGGCCCACCAGGTGGTCCACGGCCATCCGAGCGCCCTCGGTGTCGGCGGTGCGCACGCTGTCGGTGTTGCGGGCGCCGGTGCGCTGGCCGACCTCCACCACGGGGACCTGTTCGGCCACCGTGGCCAGGAGCGCGGGGGCCTGGGCGGCCAGGCCGATGAGGATCAGCGCCTCACAGCGCAGGCCCACGAGTTCGTCGATCGCCGCGCGCTCGTCGCGGGTGCTGGCCATCGCGCCCAGCACCAGGCCGTAGCCGAGTTCGGCGGCGGCCGGGTAGAGCTCCTCGACCAGGTGGCCGTCCATGGGGTAGCCCATTCCGAACAGCACCCCGAACTGGCGGCTGCGCGCCCGGCGCAGCAGGCGGGCGGCGGTGTCCGCGCGGTAGCCGAGGTCCTCGGCGGCGCTCAGGACCCTTTCCCGGGTCCGGGCGCTGGGTCCGGGGCGGTCGGCCAGGACCAGGGAGACCAGCTGCCGGGAGACCCCCACGTGCGCGGCCACGTCGGCCATCGTGGGGCGCCGGGCGGCGCCCGCGGGCTCGGGCATGCGGTGTCCCCTCGGTCGCGTGGTCGTAGGCCGCATGGTACTGCCGGGGCTCGCGGCCGCTCCGGCGGCCTCACGGGGAAACGGTCGCGGGGGGTGCGCGGCCAGGGTGCACTGAGTGCGGTCTGGCCGCTGGGAGGGCGGATGCAGCGACTGAGTACGTGTCGGAAACCCCCATTACCGACACGAGCGCGTGCATCCGCGCATGGATTGTGGTGAGCGCCTCTCAGAGCCTCAGGGGCGGTGCGGTACTGCTGGGGTCGGGGTCGGTTCCGGGGCGCTTCATCTGAGAGAACGCTTCGTATGGGTCCAGTGTTCCCGCTGTCCGGACCGATTTTCGGCTTGTCCGGTAAAAAGCGGGTGCGGACTGGGTCCCGTTTTTCTAAGCTCCCTGACCACGCTCTACCCAGGAAGGGGGAACCCATGCCGGGCACGCGCACCCTGTGGCGGCCCACCGGGCCCGCGGAACTGGCGCTGGTGCGGGATTCGGGCTGGCGGGAGTGGCCGCCGCGCCTGCCTGAGCAGCCTCTTTTCTACCCGGTGCTCAACGAGGACTACGCCGCGCGTATCGCCCGCGAGTGGAATCTGCCGCGCGACGGTGAGGGGCACGTCACACGGTTCGACGTGGAAGCCGACTTCGTCTCCCGCTACCCCGTCCGGCAGGTCGGCGGGCGCACGATCCTGGAGCTGTGGGTGCCCGCCGGGGAGCTGGCGGAGTTCAACGCCCACCTGCGCGGGCCGATCGTGCTGGTGCGCTCCTTCCTGCCGGACCATGCGGGGGAACCGTCCCGGGAGACGGCGCGCGGAGGTGACCCGCCGCGGCGGGTCAGGGTCGGGGCTCGGGCACGAGGAGCAGGTCGGGGTCCACCTCGGTGAGGGCGGCCATGACGTCGCCGAGGGCGTCGGCGAGCACCACGGGCTCGCGGTCGGTCCGGTCGCGGTCCTGGTGGGGAAGGTGTCGTCGGGGGTCGAGGGTGGTGGCCATGGGGCTGCGGGCGCGCCGTCCGGGGGTGCGCGCCCTCCTCCTTCGCGTTTTCGCGTACTCAGCCGTGCCGGTCTCCGTGACGCCCGGTGACCGTTCCGGTGCCATCGTCTCCAGGGATACCAGGCACAGGTGACATTCGGCCGATACGGAGCGTGCCTGTGGATGAACGCCGACCCACCTCACGGCGCGCCGACCGTCCAGAAGAGCCGGTCGCCGACACCGTGAAGACGGAGACCGCGACGACCCGCCATGCCGTCGTGGCGAACGGGTAGCACAGGAAGCAGGGGAAGCACAGCGCGTTGCCGGTCATGAGCGCGGGGACGGGGCCCACGCGGTCGGTGGTGCTGCCCGCCGGGAGAACGGGGACCGGGCCGGGCAGCCGGCCCGCGGTCAGGGCCGTGCCGGACCCGACGGGTGACGGGTCCTGCCCGTGCACGAGGAAGGGCGGGGCGGAGGGCCTCCACGCGCCGCCGCCGATCGCGTCGGCCACGGTGGAGGCCACGAACCGGCGGCGTCCGCCACGGGACGCCCCGGTGTCCGCGCGTGCCCTGGCATGCTCCGGACTCCTCGGCGGACGAGCCCGGCGGCGGGAGTGTGCTGACCGGCCGTACCCGGGTGGTGTCAGCGCCCCCGGGGCGGACGGGAATGCGCCCGGGAGGCGGCGCGTTCGACGTGATAGTTTAATCGGAAAATACTTCTTTGGAAGCTATCTAGGGGAGCGGGCCATGCAGTTCGGAATCTTCTCGGTCGGCGACGTGACCACCGACCCCACCACCGGCCGCACACCGACCGAGGCCGAGCGGATCAAGGCGATGGTCGCCATCGCGCTCAAGGCCGAGGAGGTGGGCCTGGACGTCTTCGCCACCGGCGAGCACCACAACCCGCCGTTCGTGCCCTCCTCGCCCACCACCATGCTCGGCTACATCGCCGCGCGCACCGAGCGCCTCATCCTGTCCACGGCCACCACGCTCATCACCACCAACGACCCCGTCAAGATCGCCGAGGACTTCGCGATGCTGCAGCACCTGGCCGACGGCCGGGTGGACCTCATGATGGGCCGCGGCAACACCGGACCCGTCTACCCCTGGTTCGGACAGGACATCCGCCAGGGCATCCCGCTGGCCCTGGAGAACTACAACCTGCTGCACCGCCTCTGGCGCGAGGACGTCGTCGACTGGGAGGGCAAGTTCCGCACCCCGCTGCAGGGCTTCACCTCCACCCCGCGCCCCCTGGACGGCGTGCCGCCCTTCGTCTGGCACGGCTCCATCCGCAGCCCGGAGATCGCCGAGCAGGCCGCATACTACGGCGACGGCTTCTTCCACAACAACATCTTCTGGCCCGCCACCCACACCAAGAAGCTCATCTCCCTGTACCGCCGCCGCTTCGAGCACTACGGCCACGGCAGGGCCGAGGAGGCCATCGTGGGCCTGGGCGGACAGGTGTTCATGCGGAAGAACTCCCAGGACGCCGTCCGCGAGTTCCGCCCCTACTTCGACCACGCTCCGGTCTACGGCGGCGGCCCCTCCCTGGAGGAGTTCACCCGCGAGACCCCGCTGACGGTCGGCAGCCCGCAGGAGGTCATCGACCGCACGCTGACCTTCCGGGAGATGTTCGGCGACTACCAGCGCCAGCTCTTCCTCATGGACCACGCGGGCCTGCCGCTCAAGACCGTCCTGGAACAGCTGGACCTGTTCGGCGAGGAGGTCGTGCCGGTGCTGCGCAGGGAGTTCGCCGCCGGGCGCCCCGCACACGTGCCCGACGCGCCCACCCACGCCTCACTGCTCGCCGCCGGGCGGAACGGCTCCGCCGACTGACCGCCCGCGGTCCGCGCGCAACGCCGAGCGCCCGTCCCGGTCACCGGGACGGGCGCTCGGCGTTGCGCGCCCTCGGGAGGGTCGGCCGAGGACGCCCCCGCAAAGGCGGGCGCGACGGCCACCCCGGCCCCGCGCTAACCGACCAGTTCCTCCACCGGCCTCTCCGCGACGGGGGCCGCACCGCCCCGGGAGGGCGGGGCGACGATGCCCTGTTCCACGGCCATGGCGCGCAGCAGACCGGGCGTGGTCCACACCGCGGGCAGCATGACCAGGCCCACCGGCACCGCGGTCACCACGATGAAGGACTGCAGGGCCTGGGCCCCGCCCTCGCCCACCATCAGCAGCGCGACGGCGGCCAGCCCCATCCCCACGCACCAGAACGCGCGCACCAGTCCGGAGGGCTCGCCCTCGTGCATGCTGGAGACCGAGATGGCGTAGGACATCGAGTCCAGTGTGGAGGCCAGGAAGATCAGTGCCACCAGCACCATCAGCCCGCCGAGCAGCGCGGTCATCGGCAGCGCCTCCAGAATGGACAGGGCCGCGGCCGGAAGTCCGTCCTCGGCGTAGGGGCCCGTGATCGCCCCCGGGTCGCGCTGCTCCAGCCAGATGCCCGTGCCGCCCAGCGCGGTGAACCAGACCATGGTCACCACCGACGGCACCACCGTCGCGCCGACGTAGATGTCGCGCACGGTGCGGCCCCGGGAGATGCGGGCGAAGAAGATCGCCATCATGGGCCCGAAGCCCAGGAACCAGCCGAAGAAGAACAGGGTCCAGTAGCCGAGCCACTGCTCGTCGCCCCGGTACAGGGCCATGGGCAGGAACTCCCGCGCGTGTACCACGCTCGACCGGACGAAGAGGTCCAGGACGAAGGGCAGTGAGGCCATGCCGACGATGGCCGTGATGAGCAGCAGCGCCACCCAGACGTTGGCACGGCTCAGCAACTGGATGCCCCGGTGCACCCCGCTCAGCACCGACACGGCGGCCACGGCGGTCAGACCCAGGATGACCATCGCCTGGACGGCGTAGGTGTCGGGCAGCCCGAACAGCTCGGAGCCGATGTAGGAGATCTGCAGGCCCAGGAAGCCGATCGGCCCCACGGTCCCGGCGACCACGGCGAGCACGCAGCTGACGTCGGCGACGGTGCCGATCCAGTGGGTGCGCACACGCTCACCCATGATCGGCCACAGCAGGGTGCGCGGACGCAGCGGCATGCCCTTCTGCACACCGCGCATCATGACCAGGGTGGCCAGCGAACCGCCGACCGCCCAGCCGATGAAGCCCCAGTGGACGAAGCTCTGCGCCATCGCCACCGCGGCGCCGTCGGCCCCGCCCGCCCGGTCGGCGTACTGCGGGGGCGCGGAGGCGTAGTGGGCGATGGGTTCGGCCGCCGCCCAGAACACCCCTCCCGCGGCCAGCAGGGTCGTGGTGATCATCGCGATCCACGTGAACCGGCCGAAGGCGGGGGCCTCGTCACCGCCCATGCGGACCCTGCCATAGCGGGAGAAGGCCAGCACGGTGATGACGAGGAAGGTGGCCAGCATGAGCAGTTGCCAGTAGGCGCCGAACCAGCGCGCGGACCAGGTGAAGGCCGTGTCCACGGCGGTGCCGACCGGACCGGGCGCCAGGAGTGCGCAGAGGACGAACACCGTCATGAGCGCACCGCTCACACCCATGACCCAGGGATCGGTACGTCTGCCTCGCGCGGACGCGCGTGAGCGCAGAGTGGAGAACATGGAGAAGAGGAAACCCCTCGAATGGAAGCACCAGCCGGGACACGCCAGCCGGTATCTGGTAGCTCCGCGCACCGTGCCCGCGTGGCCACCGGCGGGAACGGGTCCCGGCCTCGGGGCCATCGAGCGGACAGGCACACCGCGGAGCGGGGCGGGGCGTACGACCACGGCCCCGCCGGGCGCCGACGAAAGCCGGGACGACGGAGACGAGGAAGCACTCCCGGTCCCTCGGCGTTCGACGCGACGACGCTCCACCCTATCGCAGGTCACAGCACCCGCCCGTGTGAGGGCGGACACCCGGCGGGCGGCCCGCGCGCCCCGGTCAGGCGTCGAGCGCCTCCCGTGCCGCGCGGTAGAACAGCGCGATGGTCACCGCCCCGGGGTCGGGGCTGCCCAGCGCGGCCTCGCCCACGTAGCTGGTGCGCCCCCGGCGGCCGAGCAGACCGCTGGTGCCCTCGGCCCCCTCGTGCGCGGCCGCGGCCGCCGCCTCCAGCGCCTCGGCCAGGGGCGAGCCCGCCTCGGCCGCCTCGTCCAGGGCCCGCGAGGCCGGGGCGATGGCGTCCACCATCGTGCGGTCCCCGACCCGGGCCGATCCCAGCCGGGTCACGGTCGCCCACCCGTTCGCGCTGGCCTCGGCCAGCATCGGCAGGCTGAACGCCCCGGACCCGGCGCCCACCTTGCCGAAGTCGCGGAACCACATGCCGAACAGCGGTCCGCTGGTGCCGCCGCTGTGCCCCAGGAAGGTCTCGCCGAGCACCTGGAAGGCGGACCCGGCCCCGGCCCGTGTGTCAGCCTCGGCCAGGGCCCGGCGCGCACGGCGCAGCGCGGTGGTCATGTTGGTGCCGAAGTCGCCGTCGCCGCTGCGCCGGTCCAGGTCGGTGAGGTATTCGCCCCGCTCCTCGACCGCGTCGGTGAAACCGTGGACCCACCGCTGGACGCGGGCGGTGCTGAGGTGGTCGGCCATGCCGGTGCTCCTGTACGGGAGGAGGGACGGTTTACCAGGTGAGGGCGGGGGTGGCCGCGGGCGCGTCCCACAGCCGAAGGACCTCCTCGTCGGCGCGCACGAGCGTGACCGAGCAGCCCGCCATGTCCAGCGAGGTCACGTAGGAACCCACCAGGGCACGGGCCGGTTCCACGCCCGCCTCCGCCAGGAGGCGGCGAACCTCGCGGAAGACCCCGTACAGCTCCAGGTCCGTGGTGGCGCCCAGGCCGTTGACGATGGTGATCACCCGCTCGCCGCGCCCCAGTTCCAGGGCCTCGACCAGGGGGGAGACCAGCTGGGGGACGAGTTCGCGGGTGGGGGCGAAGGCCCGCCGCTCCCGGGCCCGTTCGCCGTGGATGCCCACGCCGAACTCGACCTCCCCGTCGGGCAGATCGAACGAGGGCCGGGACTGGCCGGGATGGGCGCCCGCGGCCAGCGCCACGGACAGGGTGCGGCTGCCCGCCACCACCCGGCGCCCCAGCGCGGCCAGCGCCGCCAGGTCCGCGCCCTCCTCGGCCGCGGCGCCGCAGACCTTCTCCACCGCGACCACCGCGGCCGTGCCGCGCCGGCCCGGACCTTCGGCCGTGTCGGTGGCCAGGTCGTCGTCGACCAGGACGATGTCGCTGGCCACGCCCTCGTCGGCCAGCAGCTCACCGGCGATGCGGAAGTTGAGCACGTCTCCGGTGTAGTTCTTGACCACGTGCAGCACGCCCCGGCCGGTGTGGGCGGCCAGGGAGGCCTCCCGGATCTGCACGGCGGTGGGGGATGCGAAGACGGCCCCCGGCACGGCCGCGTCGAGCATTCCGGCGCCCACGAAGCCCGCGTGCAGGGGTTCGTGGCCCGAGCCGCCGCCGGAGACCAGCGCGACCTTGTCCCGGGCGGGGCTGGCCCGGACCAGGTAGCCGGGCTCGCTGTTCCAGCGCACGTGGCGGGGCCAGGCGGCGGCGAACCCCTCCAGGGCCTCGCTCACGACCTCGCCCGGGTCGTTGATGAACTGTCGTCTCAAGGGAGGACTCCGTGCTCTCGCGGTGGGCGGCGCCGTATGCGACATAGCCCCCCGCGGGGCGGCCCAAACGTCCCCGGCCGCACCGGTCCGCGGCGCCGCGGACGCGCGTGGCGCGGTGCCGGGCGGGGCAGGGTCAGCGGTGCACCGAGTTCAGGAGGAGAAGATGGCCCCACGCCCGACCCTGGCCCTCACCGTCGGGGACCCCGTCGGTATCGGACCGGAGATCACCGTGCGCACGCTGGCCGAACTCGGCGACCGGGCCCCCGCGCGCGGGGTGGTCGTCGCCGACCCTGCCGTGCTGCGCCGCGCCGCCGCGCTCCTGGGGCTGGGTGTGGAGGTGCGCGCTCTGTCCTCCTGGGACCTGCCCGCCGAGGAGGAGGGGGTGGTCGACTGCCTCGACATCGGCGAGCCGGGCGGGGCCGAACTGGCCTGGGGCACCGTGGACGCGCGCGCGGGGGCTGCGGCGGTACGCGCGATCGAGGTGGCCACCCGGGCGGCCCTGGACCGGCGGGTCGAGGGGATCGTGACCGGCCCGATCAACAAGGAGGCGATCTGGGCCGCGGGCAGCCGCCACCTGGGCCACACCGAGATGCTGGGCGAGCTGACCGGCGCGACCCGGCAGAACACCATGTTCGTGGTGCGCGGCGCCAAGATCTTCTTCGCCACCCGTCACGTGCCGCTGCGCGGGGCTCTGGAGCGCATCAGCGAGGAACAGCAGGTGGCGGCGATCACCGAGGCGCTCACCGCGCTGCGCGTGTTCGGCCACGACGAGCCCACCCTGGCGGTGGCCGCGGTCAACCCGCACGGGGGCGAGGGCGGGGCCTTCGGCGACGAGGAGATCCGCCACCTGGCCCCGGCCGTGGAGCGCGCGCGTGCCTCGGGTGCGGACGTGGTCGGTCCCGTTCCTGCGGACTCGGTCTTCCACCGCCTGCTCAACGGCCACTACGACGGAGTGCTCTCGCAGTACCACGACCAGGGGCACATCGCGGCCAAGACCGCCGACTTCGACGGCACGGTCTCGGTGACGGTCGGCCTGCCGATCCTGCGCACGTCGGTGGACCACGGCACGGCCTTCGACATCGCGGGCGGGGGAGTGGCCGACCACGCCACCATGCGCTCGGCCTTCCTGCGCGGGGCCGAGTTCGCTCGCTTCGCCGACCGGATCCGCGCCGAGTACGGGGGTTGAGGGCTCCAGGCCGCGGGGGACCGGAGCCGCTGGTCAACGGCCCAGACCCGACATCAGGTCGGCGAAGGGGGTGGGCTCCTCGTAGGGGTCGGGCGCCCCGGGAACGCGCTCGCCGACCAGGGTGGCCAGCTGGCGCCCGGCGCGGTCGACGCGCTCGGACAGCTCGCGGCCGCCGCCCTCTCCCGCGCCCCAGTCCTCCGAGGCCGCGTACACGCCGGTGGGCACGACCACCGAGCGGGTGTGGGCGAACATCGGCCGCAGGGCGTGCTCCAGCACCAGCGAGTGCCGGGGGCTGCCGCCCGTGGCGGCGACCAGCACCGGGATCCCGTCCAGCGCCTCGGGGTCGACCACGTCGAAGAAGGACTTGAACAGCCCGCTGTAGGAGGCGTTGAACACCGGGGTGACCGCGACCAGGCCGTCGGCGCCGTCGAGGTCCTCCAGCACCGACCGCAGGTCACCGGTGGGCACGCGGGTGGTCATCGCGTTCATGATGTCGTGCGCGAGCTCGCGCAGTTCCACGGTGCGGGTCCGCACCTGCTCCCCGCGTTCGGTCAGCGAGCGCACAGCGGCCTCGGTCAGCCGGTCGGCGAGCAGGCGGGTCGAGGACGGGGTGCTCAACCCGGCCGCGACGGTCACCAGTGTGCGGGTCCCCATCGGCCCTCCTGAAAATAGCTTCCTGGGAAGTAATCTAAGGCTATCTCCGGAAACCGCGCGCGGCGCGGATCTGTTCCCGCTCGGGGCCGGGGTTCCGTCTCGCGTCGCGGAACGCCCTATTTACAAGGACTTTACACTTGACTCCCCGGTAGTTATTCTCATGGGAGCGCTCCCGAATGAGCTGCGTCACATGCGGCGGAGCGCACGTGTCCAACGTCCACCCCGCCTGAAGTCCTTCCGGTCGCCCTGATCCGTCCTTCTGCCTGGGAGCGCTCCCAGGCACCTCGACCCCCTTCCCCGAAGACCACCTTCCCGGAGGCCGACGTGTCCCGCGCGCCGCCACATCTCCCCTCTTCCCCTCGGATTCCACGCGTCAGTCGGCAGACCCGGCGTCGCCGACACCTCTGAAGTCCTCTGGCACCACCCCCCAACCATGAGGAACGCACGAGATGAGCAGAATCCCGCGTGCTCCCGACAGACCCTCGGGCGTACGACGCGGCCTGGCCGCGACCACATCCCTGATCTTCGGCGCCGCCCTCGCCGTGGCGGCGTCCTCACCCGCCAGTGCGGCGCCCGGTTGCGAGGTCGACTACCGGCTCAACGACTGGGGCTCGGGCTTCACCGCGGACGTGGAGATCACCAACGTCGGCGACCCGGTCAACGGCTGGACCCTGGAGT